>DASRGE010000035.1:0-268753 GCA_035651215.1 Bryobacteraceae bacterium | reverse complement strand
ATGAGCACGGTCCGACGCTGACTGCGTGTGCTGCGCGTGAAGTCTGTCGGAAAGCCGGATGCTGGAGATCGGCACGTCCGGTTTGATGAGCGGGGAGGGGAAACGGGCCTCGGCACCGCGCCTCTCCTCGACTCTACCCGCCGGCACCTGAGGCGCCCACAACTGCTAAATTTGCGTTATAATTGCGAACAGCGGCGAGTCCGCACTCTCCTTATTCGAGGCGAATGAGCAAAGAAGACAGCATAGAAGTAACAGGAACCGTAGTCGAGAAGTTTCCGAGCGGACTGTTTAGCGTCCAGCTTGATCAGGACAAGACAGTTCTTGCGCATTTGGCAGGAAAGCTTCGCCGTAACCGAATCCGAGTGTTAGCCGGTGATCGCGTGACCCTGGAGATGTCTCCGTATGACCTCACCAAGGGACGAATCACGTACCGGCATAAATAGTTCTTCCACGCGCCTCCACCGAATTCTTGTCGTCTTCGGTACCCGTCCGGAGGCGATTAAGCTATGCCCGCTGGTCAAACTTCTTCGCCAATCGCATTCCTCTGAGATCGAGACGATCGTTTGTGTCACCGGACAGCATCGCGAGATGCTGGACCAAGTGCTGGCCGCATTCGATGTGCAGCCCGATTACGATCTTGCCTTGATGCGGCCGGAGCAATCGCTGACCGGGCTCAGTTCGCAACTGCTCGGGGCGCTTGAATCTGTATTGGGGGAAGTGAAGCCCTCGATCACGGTGGTGCAAGGCGATACAACGACCACCTTTTGCGCAGCGCTCGCGTCGTTCTATGCCCGCGTTCCGGTGGCGCATGTGGAAGCAGGACTCCGGACAGGCGACCCGGCCGAGCCGTTTCCGGAGGAAATGAACCGGGTGCTCACGACACGGCTGGCCGCGCTGCATTTTGCCGCGACTGAGGCGGCGGCGTGCAATCTGACGGCGGAAGGCGTGGCCAAAGATTCTATTTACGTTACGGGGAATCCCGGAATCGATGCGGTGCTTCAGATCAAAGAAGCGCTTGGTCAGGGCCGGTTGTCGGGGCTAGAGCTTCCAGAAGAGAACGGCCGCAAGACGATTGTCGTCACGGCGCACCGGCGGGAGAGCTTCGGCCCTGATCTACGGGAGATCTGCAACGCAATCGGAGTGCTCGCCGAACGCGAGGATCTCCGGATCGTCTGGCCCGTTCATCCGAACCCAAACGTGCGAAGCGTGGTGGACGCAACCTTGCGGGGGAGGTGCAACGTCCTTTTACTCGAACCCCTCGATTACGTACCGTTTGTGGACCTGATGCGCCGCGCCTATCTGCTCATTACCGACTCCGGCGGGATACAGGAGGAAGGCCCTTCGCTTGGAAAGCCAGTGCTCGTTTTGCGGAACAAGACCGAGCGGCCGGAAGCGGTTCACGCGGGAACGGCCACGCTGACCGGGACGAACCGCGACTCGATTGTTCGGGAGGCGCTGCGGCTGATCGAGGACCAGGGCGCTTATGAGGCCATGGCGCGCGTTCACAATCCGTATGGGGACGGGCGAGCCAGCGAGCGCATTGCCGGGCATCTGCGCGCTTATCTGATAGAACAAATATCGCGGAAGGGAAACAAAGCCCGCCGCTGATGGCCGCCGTCCACTACCATAAGAGGTTGTCACCCCTCAACTCAGTTCTTCAGGAGACGCCTTCGTCTTTACGGCGAAGAAGTTGGCCTCTGATCTACTTTGGCGTAGCTTCCACCTCCCTCGCGACACTGCTTTTGGAGCTGGCGCTGACGCGCGTGTTCTCGGTGGTGTACTTTTACCACTTCGCGTTTCTCGCCATTTCGATCGCACTATTTGGGCTCGGCGCGGGAGGGGTTTTCTCGTATGTGATCGCCGGCTGGTCGAAACCGTTTTTCGAGAAGCTGGGAATTCTGGCCGCGGTGAATGCGGTGGCTATTGTGCTTTGTCTCTGGTTTTTGCTGACCCAAACCGGTCAGATGCAGACCAGTCAGTTAATGGCGGCCTACTTCATTACGGCCATTCCGTTTCTGCTGTCGGGCACGATTATCTCGCTGGTGATATCGGAGACGATCGAGCGCGTCAACCGGGTTTATTTCTTCGATCTGATCGGGGCGGCGGGCGGCTGCGCGGTGCTGGTGAAATTGCTCAACTGGGTAGGCGGGCCGAACACGATCATTGTGGCGGCAGTGCTGTTTGCGGTTTCGGCGGCAGTCTGGTTTGCACTGGCGGGCGAGGCTCGCGGCCGCGTGGCGGCGGTGCTGCTGGGGCTGTTGCTGGTCGGGCTGATTACGTACAACTCGAAATATTCGCTGATCGATGTGAAATTCGCCAAAGGCCAGCCGATCAAGAACGAAGAGTTTGTCAAGTGGAACAGCTTTTCGCGGATCGCGCTGAAGCCGGAGCCCGGCCGGAACATGAAGAGCATCGTAATCGACGCGGATGCCGCGACGGGTGTGGCGCGCTTCGATTTCGCGCATCTCACTCCACAGGAAAAGTTCGACCTGGCCTATTCGGGGCCCGGATTCCCGTACATTCTGCGGCCGGGCGCCAAAACGCTGGTGATTGGTCCTGGCGGTGGCTGGGATGTTGCGCGCGCGATTGCGGCCGGCGGCAAAGACATTACCGGCGTCGAGATCAATCCGATCATCGCGGACGAAATTATGCGGAAGCGCTTTCCGCAATACAGCAACCGGCTCTATTTCCGGCCCGAAGTGAAGATTGTCATCGAGGACGGACGCTCGTTTGTGCGGCGTTCGGATGAAAAGTATGAAGTGCTTCAGGCGACGCTGGTGGATACGTGGGCCTCTACCGCAGCGGGCGCATTCGCGCTTTCCGAAAACAATCTGTACACGACGAATGCATTCGTCGATTATTTGAAGCACTTGACCGACGATGGCGTGATGTCTTTCACCCGTTGGGGCTTTGTTCCCCCGCGCGAATCGTTGCGCGTGGTTTCGCTGGCTTATGCGGCCTTGACGCAATTGGGGCAGGAGCACCCGTCGGAAAACATTGCGGTGGTTCGCGAGCACCTGCAGCAATTGAATGCCTGGGGCGCGCAGGACACGATTCTGATTGCCCGCCATCCCTTCACTCAAACCGATCTCAGCAAGATTCAGGACGCCGCGGCTAAGGCGAAGATGGAAGTGGTCTACATTCCGGGCACGCAAACGCCGAGCGCGTTCCGGAATCTGCTGCTCGCTCCGAACCCAAACGTTTTCTATCGCCAATATCCGTTCGACGTACGCCCGGTGAGCGATAACCGGCCCTTTTTCTTCTACACCGTTCAGCCGCGCGATCTCTGGAGCTATTTTTTTCATGCGTCGCAGGAGACGGAAGATTACAAAGTGAACAGCGCGATTCCAGTGCTCTTCGGGCTGGTTGCTATCAGCATTGTCGCGACTTTGGTGATCCTGTCGCTGCCACCGCTGGTATTGGGCCACCGCCTTCCGCACGGTCCCGGGGCGATTCGCTCACTTTTGTTTTTTCTGTTTATCGGAGTTGGGTACATTCTGATCCAGGTTGCGCTGATTCAGAAGTTTGTCCTGTTCCTGGGGCACCCCACCTACGCGCTCACCGTGATCATCTTTTCGATGCTGCTTTCGAGCGGTTTCGGCAGCTATGCAAGCCGGCGGTTCATCGCAGGCGATATCGGGAAACTGAGCCGAGTTTTGATTCTGATTACAGCGGCCATTATGGTGCTTGCGGCGATTGTGACACCGATTGCGGAAAGCGGCGTGGCTTTGCCATTCCCGGTGAAAGTGCTGGTTTCGGTGAGCCTGATCAGCCCGATCGGGTTTCTAATGGGCATGCCTTTCCCGACGGGCCTTACGCTGCTGGAACGCATCATGCCGGCTTCGGTGCGCTGGGCCTGGGCGATTAATGCGGCTTCGAGCGTGATGGGGTCGGCGGCGGCCATGTTTCTGGCGATCTATTTGGGATTGCAGACGACGCTGGTGATCGGCGGATTGTTTTACATCGGAGCGTGGATCAGCGCGGTGAAGTCGCCGTTGGGAAGATCGTGGGCTGAAGCCCACGACAGCACGCTAAAGCGCGCGCCACAGGCGGCTAAAGTGGTAGCGTGACCACTCAGCCGGGGGAGCAAAACGATCTGCATGGCAGCGCGCCGGACTCGCATCACACGGCGCTTCTGCTGATCGACGTTATTAACGATTTCGAATTTCCGCGAGGGGATGAGCTGTTTGCACAGGCGATGCCGATTGCGGACTGTATTGCCGGGCTGAAGCGCAAGGCGCGCGCGGCGGGCGTGCCTGCCATTTACGTGAACGACAACTTCGGGCGATGGCAATCGAATTTTGCGGATTTAGTGAAACGCTGCACGGAGGACGATGTACGCGGGCGTCCTTTTGTGAAAAAGTTGATTCCGGAAGCGGATGACTATTTTGTGCTGAAGCCGAAGCACTCGGCGTTTTATCAGACTCCGCTCGAACTGCTGCTGAAGCATCTCGGAACGGAGCGCGTGATTCTGGCCGGAGTCTCGACGAACAGTTGCATCCTGTTTACCGCAGGCGACGCTTACATGCGCGATATGAAGCTGATGGTGCCGGAAGATTGCGTGGCGGCGTGCAACAGCCACGAGCACCAGTTCGCTATCGAGCAACTAGAGTGCATGCTGAAGGCGGACACGACACCTTCGGCACAACTTTCCATCGAAAAGCTGGCGAGCTACTGAACGAACCGTAACGCTTCTTCGAGCGCCTCGATGAAAAAGTATTCGCCCCACATGACGGATTCATCCACACCCAGTCCTTTGTGAATGTGGTAGACGCCTCCTTTGAGCACGCCCTCCCAGGCCGGGTCGGCGGTAGCGAGATACTCGGTGCAAAGGCTGTGCAGAATGTGGATGGCCGTGGACCAGTAGAAATGGCCTTTCATGGGATCGGCGGTCTGGCGGCATAGCCGCAGCAGGCCGGCAGCCGCGATCGCCGCGGCAGAGGTATCGACGAGCGACCGGTTCTCGGCCGGCGCGTTGTAATCCCACGGCGGAACACCGTCGGCGGGCGTGTGCGTGATGTAGTAATCGGCGCAAGCCTCGGCGGTTTGCAGAAAGCGCGGATCGCGGCTGTATTCGTACGAAGTCGAAAAGCCATAGAGCGACCAGCTTAAGCCGCGCGACCAGCAGGAATCGCCGCGATAACCTTGCTGCGTCGATTGGCGCAGGAATTCACCCGTGGCGAGATCGAAAATGCCTTCGTGCGCGGTGGAACCATCGCCCCGCACCAGGAAACGGCGAGTGGTGATGCAATGGCGGACCGCTATGTCGCGCAGCCGTTTATCATTGGTCTCCCGAGCCGCATAGAAGATAATGCCGACGTTCATCATGATATCGATGAACAGGGAATTTTCGGCGACAAACGATCGGAGGTATTGGCCCTCTTCGTTAAAACGCTGGGCCAGCGTCCGGCCGGCTTGCACGACTACTTCGCGCAGCCCGGGCTCGCGCGTGATCTGAAACCAGCGGTGATAGGTGGAGAGAAAGATAAAGCCGAGATCATGGACGTCGGTGTCCATCTTTCGGGGCTCGAGGGGTTTGGTGTAGCGGATGGCCTGCTCCATCCAGTATTTCGATTCCGGCTTGTCGGGTCCTAAATGGCGATAGAAGAGCCACATCATGCCCGGCAAAAAGCCGTCGCACCAGCGCGTCCAGGCGGCGCCTTCGTGCTGCCACTTGCCGTTCTCGCTGTACATGGGATAAAAATCCGGGTACTTTTCGATGACGCGGCGCACCTGCTTTTGTGCGAAGTTGATCGCGTTCTGGAAGAGTTCTCTGTCTGAGTCGTATACGAATTGGATCACTCAATCACCCGCGCTGACATTATAGGGGAGGGTCATTTCAACTCCGCGGGGGCGAATAGTTCGAGCATCTCTGCTTCGGAGGGCGGATGCAGGATGTTTGTGGCCGCGAACTGTTCCGCTTGGGGATATTCTGTAGCACGCACACGCTCGGCGGCTTTCGCGAGATCGTAATACGTATGCCGGAATTGAATGTCCGGTCCGAGCAGCAACCAATGGGCGCCCGGTTCTCCGAACGGCATTCCGATGCTGCCGGCGTTCATGACACGGATGTTCCCCACGGTTCGATCGAACTGCATGTGGGTGTGGCCGCAGACCACTACGGATGGGCTGATATTTTCAAATACCGCCAACAGGCGCGGCTCCGGCGTTAGCTTGGTGAAGAGTTCATTTTCGTTTCGCGGTGTCGCGTGGCAGAACAGGACGCTGCCCAATCCGGCGATTTCGAGGCGTATCCTGGGAGGCCAGGTGGCGAGCAGGCGCGCATGGCTGTCGTCGAGCTGCTCTGCCGTCCACTGGATCACGGGGCGATAGGGCTCAGGGACGGCGCTGGGGATGCAGCCCGATTTCTGTTCGAGTACGGCGATTTCGCCATTGCCGTAGAGGAAGTGTGTGGGGAGTTCCAGATGCTGCAGGCGTTTGAGCGTGTCGCGCGGCATCGGCCCTGGGAGGACATCGCCGCCGATTACGATCTGGTCGACATCGAGCTGATGGATTTCGTCCAGCACGGCTTCGAGAGCCGGCAGGTTTCCGTGGATATCGTAGAGAGCGGCGATGGACAATCGCTGCGCAGGATACCATCCTGCCCCACAACGCAGCTCCGTTGAAAGTCGCGGCCCCTCGCTTACGCTCAGGGTTCCGATCCGGGGTCGCTCACGCTTCCGATTTCCGGGCCACGGGTGCACTTTCATGCAATTCTGCGGTCCGAAGGGCCATGGGATACTCCCTTGCGGTCGTGGCTCTGCTAGGATCGGGGTTTGCATGCCGACGAAAGTTACGATTGTCAACAACGGGCCGATTCGGATCGAGGGTGAATTTGTCATTCAGGATTCGGAGGGCAATTCCTACGGCCTCAGCGGCCGGACCGTCATTTCCCTGTGCCGCTGCGGGATGGCGGAAAACAAGCCTTTTTGCGACGGTTCGCACAAGCGGAACGGATTTTCCTCGGAGTGCAAGGCGCGGGATCTTGCGCCTCCGCAGCCGAAAGTTTAATTAACATTTCCCAACCCCCACGGCGGCAACCAGCCGAGAGAAATCGGCGTCGAGTAGCGCACTGTTAATTTCCGGGCCATCCTTGCATAAATTGACGAAGAAAAGCGTTCCGGAATAGAATGGCCGCGAATCCAATTAACAGCACCCCAGTAATGGCGCTTTTGTCCTCACCTACGCACGCGTTGCCAGCCAACCGCCCGAGCGGACGGCTGATTCAACTGGATATTTTGCGTGGTTTTCTGCTGGTGTGGATGACCCTCACGCATCTGCCTACCAAAGCGAGCATTGTGTCGAATCAGACCTTTGGCTTTGTTTCCGGCGCGGAAGGGTTCATCTTTCTTTCGGCGTTTATGGTGGGGCAGCTCGAATACCGGATTCAACAAAAGCGCGGCGAGGCGGCGAGTGTCCGGGACCTGATCAAGCGCACGTTTCGGGTCTATTTCTACCACTGCGGGCTGCTGTTGGTGGCGTTCACGCTGGTAGCAGAAATCGGCCATCAATTTCACCGCCTGGCGCTCGAGAATCTGCTGTCGTTTTATCTGCAGAGCCCGAAACCGGCCGTGATCGCCGCGGCACTGCTGGAATATCGTCCATCGCTGCTGGACATATTACCGATTTACATTATTTTCCTGGCTTTGACGCCGCTGGCCCGGAAGGCGGCGCAGCGCTGGAGCTGGGATGTGGTGATTTACACGAGCTTTAGCATTTGGGCGTGCGCGCAGTTCGGCCTGCGGCATTGGATTTATACGCACGTGAATCTGTTCGGCCTGGGAGTGCCCGAGACCTCTACCGGCGCATTTGATCTTTATAGCTGGCAATTGCTGTGGATGGTGGGGCTGGCGCTCGGCAGCATCTATGCGGACAGACTGACGGGTAATGCACCGGCAGGGGCCGGCATTCCCCGCTGGCTGCTCAAACTATGCGGCGGACTGGCCTTGATCTTCCTCGTGCTGCGATACAGTCCGGTGGATCATTGGATGGACCCGAATGTCTACGGCTGGCTCATCGATAAGTGGCATTTGGGACCGGCCCGGGTTATTAATTTTTCCGCTCTGACGATTCTTGTGGTGCGCTACGGAACGCGCATTGCGAAATTCCCGATCTTCTCTCCGCTTGCCTCGCTCGGTCAGGCTTCCATCGAAGTTTTCTCCGTACATGTACTTTGTTGCCTCGCCGGAGACGCGCTCAGCCGGGATGCCGACCCGCACCTTCCCTGGTGGCAGCAGACGCTTCTGCTGATCTTGACCATGGCCGCGCTGTTTGGGACCGCACAGGCGCAAAAGCGGTTCGGGAAGAAGGCACGCGCGGCCCGGGCTGCGGCTTCTCCTGCTGTGACTGCGTCATAGCATTATTGTTTTGATGCGGCAAATTGCGATTGGCTCCCTGACCCCTTGCTTACGCGCGGGGTTCTGTAGCCTTCTGAGCTTCGTTGTTTGGGCGCGTGTGCCTGAGTATGGTGTGCGGGTCATTCACGTGTACCCGCACGACCGCAGTGCGTTTACCCAGGGGCTGGAATACCGGGGCGGATATCTTTACGAAGGAACAGGGCTCTATGGCCATTCGACCCTGCGTAAAGTGGAACTCGAAACCGGCAAAGTGGTGCAAGAGATCCAGATTCCCTCACAGTACTTCGGGGAAGGAATCACCGTACTGAACGAAAGAATCGATCAACTCACCTGGAAGGCGCACGTGGGGTTTGTTTACCAGCAATCCACGTTTCGGGTGCTACGTACGTTCGCGTATCCGGGCGAAGGCTGGGGATTGACGAATGACGGGCAGCAGATTTATATGAGCGACGGGACAGCGCAAATCCGTTTGCTCGATCCAGCAACGCTCGAAGAGCGCAAGCGCATCACGGTACACGATGGTTCGCAGCAGATTGAGAATGTGAATGAACTTGAATGGGTGCGAGGTGAAATTTATGCCAATATCTGGCAGACGGACCGGATTGCGCGAATATCGCCGGTGGATGGACGGGTGGTGGGCTGGATTGGCGCGGCGGGGTTGCTCGCGCCCGAAGACACGGCGACTCAACCGGTGGATGTGCTGAATGGGATTGCATACGACAGCATGGGGGACCGGTTGTTTGTGACGGGAAAGTTGTGGCCGAAGTTGTTTGAGATCCAGTTGGTGAGGAAAAGGTGACCCCCTGCTTACGCGCGGGGTTCTGATCCGGCGACGAAGTAGATGCGGCCGAAGCCGATCTCCGAGGTGACGCCGGCGTCTCGGGCGGGGATGGCTTCGATGCGGGTGAAGCCTGCGTTTCGCACAGCGGTCAAGATTTCGGACTGGGTATAGCAGCGCTCTTTTACGATGCTGCGGCGCTGGTTCCAGAGCCGATCCTGGCCTGTATCGGTAAACCAGATCAGTTCTGTTTCGGCGTTTCTGGTCAGGGGATCATAGCGGCCGCGGACCAGTCCTACACTCTTGTTATTGACCGTGACGGCCCATTCGCGCAGATCGGCGGTGTAGGCCTCCTCCAAGTTCATATCGAACGTAAAAAAGCCGGAAGACCGCAGCACGCGGCGCGCTCCGGCGAACACACGGGCGAGATCCTCCAGGGTCAGAATATGGTTCAGCGAATCGAAGGTGGAGAGAATCGCGTCATACGTCTGCTGCAAATCGAGGCGGCGCGCATCTTGAACGCGGAGATCCACTCCCGGCAGATCTTTTTTCGCGAGCGCAATCAGCTCGGCGGAGGAATCGACGCCGGTCACGCGGTATCCCCTTCGAACGAGTTCTTTCGTCACGTGTCCGGAGCCGCAACATAAATCGAGAACTCGGGCCTGCGGCGGTAAGCGTGAAAAGAACAATTTCTGCAGCGCGGGCAGGGCAGCCGGCAAATACCAATCGGCCCACAGATCGTGATACATTCCGGCGATTTCATCGTAGGAAGATGAAATTGCCATTCACTTGTCCGGGTCGTCTTTTAGCAGCTTCAGCACGAGTTGTCCGATTTCCAGAAACTGGTCGTAGCTCGAAGGCTTGCGGAAGTATCCATTCGCGCCCAGGCTCTGCACGGTGGTTCTTTCGGCAGGAGCATCCGACGACGAAACGATCAGGACCTTTGCGCCGGAACATTTGCGGCTGTGGCGGAGATACCGCAGCACCTCAGTGCCGGTGCGTTTGGGCAGATTCAAATCGAGCAGAACGAGCGCCGGGCACGCCGACTGGATGTCCCGGTCCGCGGCATCGATGAACCGCATCGCCGCTTCCCCATCCTCGACCACATGCAGCACAGCCGGAACGCGATGCAGCTCAAGAGCCTCTTGCACCAAGAGGACATCGAGGCGGTTGTCCTCGACGAGCAGAATGTGAGGTTGCTCAGCGTCACCAGCCGATTCAGGCCGGGAGTGTGAAAAAGAACGTGGCCCCTCGCCCAGGTTCGGATTCGACCCAGATACGGCCGTGATAGCGCTCCACGATGCGCTTGCAGATCGCAAGGCCGATGCCAGTGCCGGGGTACTTGGTTGCTGTATGTAGGCGTTTAAAGATTCCAAAGATACGCTCCTGATATTCAGGCTTAATGCCGATGCCGTTGTCCATTATGGAAAAGACCCAATGGTGCTCCTGCCTCCGAGCTGCCACTTGAATTTTTGGCGGCGCGTCCGATCTATACTTCAGCGCATTGCTGATCAGGTTCTGGAATAACTGCTCCAGGTGGGCCCTGGCGATGCGCACATCGGGAAGAGGGTGGTAAGCGATGTCCGCGCCAAGCTCGGCGATGCTACTGGACAGATTGGCCAGGGCTGCCTCCAGAGCTTCTGTGGCGTTTGTGCTTCCGGCCTGGTCTTTGTTCGTTGTATTACCGATTTGCGTAAAGGCAAGCAGATCATTGACAAGCGCATCCATGCGCTGGGCATTCTGTGTGACACAGCTTAGAAATTCCCGCCCTTGGGCATCCAATACGCCGCCATACCTGCGTGCAATCATCTGGCTATAAATGGCCACGTTGCGGAGCGGCTCTTTGAGGTCGTGGGATGCCGAATAAGCGAATTGCTCCAGATCGCGATTGACGCGGACTAATTCTTCATTGGCGGATTCCAGTTCGCGCTGTGTATCCCTCAATTCGGTGATATCGGTGTTGGTTCCAAACCAGCGGACAACACGCCCGGAGGCGTCGCGAATGGGAAGCGCCCGCGAGAGAAACCAGCGCCATTCCCCGTCTTTGCTACGCAGCGGAAAGGTATCCTCCCAGGGATCACCCGTTTCCCAGGCGCGGCTGACACGCTCCACCACACGTTGGAGATGGTCCGGATGATGAACCTTTTCCCATCCCCAGCCTTGCATTTCCTCGAAAGTTGTGCCGGTGTAATCGTACCAGCGCTGGTTGTACCAGAACAGCCAGCCCTTCTCGTCGGCCATCCAGGCGAGCTGCGGGATGGAATTGGCGAGCATGTGCCATTGCTGCTCGTTAGCGACAACCTGCTGGTACAGCCTGGCGTTCTCGATGGCGATGGCCGCGCGCCGCGCAATTTCTTCGGCGAGTTGCAGATCGCTCTGCGAGTACCGGCGGCCGGACTCGGCAGTTGCAAAAGTCAGACAGCCCAGAGTACGGCCGCGCACCACCATAGGCGCGACGATCAACGACTTTAGTTCGAGCTGCCGGATGAGCGCCGCATGCTCTTCGCTTTTTGCCCGCGCGGCGATGAGCGCATCCGGTATCTCCTCTATTAAGAGGGATTTACCTGACCGCAGAGCGACGAGAATCGCATTATCCTCACCGGGCGGAAAGCGCGTGGCAAGATATTCGAGCAGCCGCAGCTTTTCCTGATCCAGGTGCTTCAGGGCAACGCGCCGGACCTCTGCGTTGTCGAGAATATCGACTGCGCACCAATCGGCAAAGAATGGAACAGCCCGATCGGCGATGCTGCGCAGCGTGTCTTCGTATTCGAGCGACGACGAGATGACCTCCCCGGCTTCGGCAAGGAACGTCGCTCGTTGCGCGGAGCGCGCCGCTTCCACTTGAATCTGCTTCTGTTCGGTGTACAGATCTGCGGTGGTGAGCGCCGCCGCGGCGAGGTTTGCGAGCGCTGCTCCCAGGCGCTTCTCGGAATCCGAAAATCGATGCGGAGCGCGGTAATAGAAAACAATCGTTCCGGCCGGTTTCCCGCGGATCTGAAGAGGAATGATGAGCAAGGAACGAATGCCTTCTATTTCGTACTGTTTGCGACGATGGGCGAACGGCTCAAACGAGCAGATTTCCTCGATCGCGACGGGCTCCGCCTCCAGCAGCCCCGGGGGTACGTGAGCGTTCAGAACGGTGCGGCTATACGAATTGGACAGGCCCGTCATGGCAATCATGTCCCATTCGTCTGTTGCCTGCCTCCACCAGACTGCATAAGCATCGGCCCGGATGAGCTTCTGGCCGAGCGCAAGCAATGTATTGAGGACATCCGGTGATTCGGGGGACGAAAGCAGCCGGCTGGACGCTTCGACGAGCAGTAATAATTGCCGTTCCAGTTCAGTTTGCTGGCTTTCCTGGACGTGTGCGCTCTCCATGGGCGGTTATTTCTCATTGTGAGGCAAGGGGTTTGGAGCGGAGAGGAGGGAGGTGGGGTTTGAATTAGATGGTCAACAAAGGCAATTCAGGAGCTATGCGCCGGAGATCATCGGGGTCACTTGTAATCGCTACCTGGCCGGCCCGCCGCGCACAAATCACAACGTGCGCATCGGCAATATCTGCCGTCGCTGTCTGCGCTAATAGAAGGCCGACCATCGTCGCATCCGGCCCGTCGAGGGCGATGAGATCGGTGTCCACTTGTCGAACTAAGCGGGACAAGAGAACTTGCCTGGCTGGATTCCGAACGGCCTGCGCCAGCGCGGTGGCCGGGATTGTGATGCGCGCCCCAACTTCTTTCGCCCGTGCGAGCAGCGCCAGTATTCTGCGATCTCGCCGATCCAATGCGATTAGGCCACCGGCATCGAAGGTGATGCCATTCACGCGGCGGTCCGTTTTCTGGAGCTGCGCTTTGGCGCTTTGCCCGACAGAACCGAATCGGCCCAAGAGCGCTCTTTATTCGTGAGTGGGCCACCTGTTTTGTCTAATGCCTCGCTGAGCAGTTCCCTCCACCCCGCCGCATCATGAAGCGCAGTTACGACGGCGTGCTGAACGAAGCCTGAGATGCTGGCAGTCTGCCCGGATGCGACCAAAGCTCGGATTTCTTGCAGCCTTTCATCCTGAAGTGTGATGGTCACCTTAACGGTCGCCATACCATTCACCATACTAGCAAGAAACCCTCGCTCGCGCGCTAAAGCGGAGGTACCCTGCACGCCAGCTCAGGTTCTGCCGGTTCGCCTAAGAAAAAGCCGTGGACCTAGGGGGTTCTGGGCCGCCTTAGTTATTCCCGGGCAATGGAGATTGCACGCATTCGACCCTAAGCTCGAAATGTCATGAGATTTCTTAGCGCATTTTTATTTACTGCCGCTGCCGCTTTAGCGGCTCCTATCACGCAAGTAAAACTCATCAATGCCGGCAGTCCTGCCGTCGTCGCCCATTCGGTTACGATCGACGGCTCGACCGAAAGGAACGTGTATATCGGGCCATACACGTTGTTGATGAACGGAGAAAACCTCGCTGCTCTATGTATCGCGTTTACTGATGAGAGTCACATAAACGATAGATGGAACGCGTATATCACGCCCGTAGCCAGTTCCGATCTTAGCCATACTTATCATCCGACGTTCGAGACGGAATACGAAGAAGAGGCTTATCTGTTCAGCCAAATTATTAAACCGGGCGCCGACCGCACGGGTCTGCAGGAGGCGGCCTGGGACATCACCTCCTATGGCATCACCGATTCTTCTTACACACACCTGATTGGCGACAACGCTTACATCGATGCCGCCTTGGCCAACTACAACAAGATAGACCTAAGTGGATACAGACTCGTCTCCGATACGACGCCGCATGCAGAACAAGAGTTCCTGGTGCAGGTAGCACCGGAGCCGGGTAGCCTCGCTCTGTTCGGCGTAGCTATGGCGTTCGGCGCGGGAGCGGCAACCTGGAAACGGCGGAGGGTCGTTGTTGGATAACGGCACGGCCGATGTTCAGGCGGTCGCCTAAGCAGGCCGGACGGTGGCGCCAGGTAGGAGGTGGCACCGAGTATCCATTACGTCAGGAGGGCCCCGGCGCAGCCCGAGGGGCCGCCCCACAAGTCTTCAGCTTCCGAAGGCAGGTGGTAGGGAGGCAGTTTTCGGCTTTTTTGACCGGCTCCGAAAGTGTAGTCACAAAAGTTTAAAAAAATCTCGAAAAATTTTTTCTCCCACAGAATGAGAAATTTAGCGGGATTTTGCACGGCCCCTCGGCAGCTTGGACGTTCGTTTTCGGGGGGTGGGCGTGCTACGTTCGTATCGCTCGCGAGAACTTCGCGAGCGAGTGAGAAAAAATCGACGGCCGGGACACCGCTCCCGGCCGTTACTTTTTGGGAGGAACCAGAATGGGTGAACTGATCATGATGCCGAAGCGGAACGCGGAAGTCGCGGAGGCGGTGGAGCAGCAAGCGGCGACGGGCTCGGCGGAGCCGTCCGACATCAATTTCAGCTTGTGGAAGCGCGCCCCGAAGGAGCGGACCGCGGCGTACTTCCCGACGTATTCGACGGTGTCGAAAGCGATGCAGACTGCGCTGCGCGGCTGGGTGCGCGAGTGGTTCGCGGCGAACCCCGAAATTCTGAAGCGGCCGCACTCGGCGTATCCGATTCTGGTCTTCCAGTGCACGCACCCGTTCTCGGGCAAGCCGACCAACATTTTCACCTATGACATTCAGCAGACCGAGGCTCTGAACCGCGCGTTCTCTTCCGCGGCTTACCGGTTAGGACGCGAATTGAAGACGCTGGATACCAAGAGCTTCGCCTGGTTCACGCGTGAGTACTACTTCGCGTACCGGAGCAAAGAGGTAGTCAAGTACGTGATGAAGAACCGCCGCGCGATTTACAAGATGCTGAATGTGGAGACGGTGCTGATGGACAGCATTTTGAAATTCGCGCTAATCGATATTCCGAAGATGGGCCTGGAGGAAGCGGTGGTGGTGCTGCGGCGGGCGTTCCGGACGCAGTTGGGCCGTTTCTCCGACGAATTCGATCTGAGCCCGCGGGCGGAAGAGCTGCTGCGGATCGCGACGGACGCGCTCGCGAGCAGGCTGCCCGAGGATAACGTGGTGGCGATGCCGCTGGCAGCGTAAGGAGGGCGCGCCGCGAGAGCTTAACAACTCTGGGCGTGGTTGCCCGGGAAGTTGGGGGAAGTGGGTATGTTTTGGGGCCGCGGGATGAGGCGGCCGTTTTTGACGTAGGCGTCGCCGCGTGGGGCGAGATGGGCGATCATGCGGTTGCGCCATTCCGAGACGCGCGGCGCGGCGGAGGGCTCCGAGGCCAGGTCGTTCAGCTCGTGTGGGTCGCGCTTCAGATTGAAGAATTGCTCGCTGCCATCGTAGGCGTGATAGATGTATTTTTCGTGGCCGTCAGTGAGGGCGTTCCAGTGGTTCGCCGGGCTGTAGCAAACGCCGTGTTCCAGGTCGATATAGGGACGCCAGTTTTCCGTCTTTCCGGCGATGAGCGATAAGAGACTTTTGCCATCGAGCTTCGGATATTCGGAGACTCCAGCGGCATCCAAAAAGGTCGGCAAGACATCGCGAATTTCGACCGGCTGCGAAAGCACTTGTCCGCGAGAGGCGGAGAGCAATCCGGTGGGCCAGCGCACGAGCATCGGGATGCGCGCGGACGGTTCGTAGGCGTACGATTTGCGCCATAAGTTCTGATCGCCGGTCATATCGCCGTGATCGGAAAGAAACAGGATGAGCGTTTCGTCGAGGAGATGCCGCTTTTCGAGAGCTTCCAGAATTCGTCCGATCTGCTCATCGACGAAGCTGATGGAGCCGTAGTAGCCCTGGCGTGATGTACGGATTTCGGCGGCCCCGACATCACCGTGCCAGATGTCGTTATCCGAACCGCTGCGCGGCGCGTATTTGGCGGCCCATTTTCCGACATGCGCCGGGGGCAGATTCGCGTTCTGGTAGATGCGCCAGAAGCGCTCGGGCGGATCGTAAGGACTGTGCGGACGTTCCCAGGAAACTTTGAGAAACATTGGCTGGGGGCGAGTGTAGCTTTCGATGAAGCGGACCGCGGTTTCGCCGATCCAGGCGGTGGGATGCAAACGCTCAGGGAGCGCATAGGGACGTCCGCGGTAATCGTTCCAACCCAGGCCGGTGGCATCGGGATCGAGGTTGGGCGCCATGGACCAGAACCAACTGCGGTAATCGCTGCGGAACTCGGGCGACTCCACGCGGCCGGATTCGTCCACCAACATTTCTTCATAGCCGTGCGCATTGCGTTGCAGATGATAGTGATTTTTGCCGATGACGGCGGTGTTATAGCCGGCGTCCCGCATAGCTCGGGGCTTCTCAAACGGGTAGCGGATGGCCATGGCGATCATCTGGAGCATGCCGTGGTTCCAGGGAGAAAGGCCGGTGAGTAGCGCGGAACGGGCCGGCGTACAAGTGGGCGTGGATGAATAGGCGTGTGAAAAACGCGCGCCTTCGGCGGCGATCCGGTCGAGATTGGGTGTGCGGATGACGCGGTTGCCATCTGCCCCCAGGCAGTCGCCGCGGAACTGGTCGGCCATAAGAAGCAGGATGTGAGGTTGTGATTTTTGGGATGGTTGGGCGGAGAGGGAAGCAGCGCTGAGAGAGGCTGCCAGTTTGAGAGCGTCACGCCGGGTGGTTTGCATGAGCGATCTGTCTGTTATCCTAATCCATAAAGCGTTCTCCGCGAGGGCTTTTCTCCGGGCCTCCAAATAATTGATCCGATAGTCAATGTCATGGAATCTGACTCGAATTAAGCGCTGGTGTGCAGGCTCCGGTGTCAACCGATGCCATGGAGAAGCCTAAAGGCGCTCGGAAGGTTCCCCCCTGGATTCATAGGGGTCAATGACGGTGGTCCGGGAAAGGCTCTCGCGGAGAGCGCTTTTTGGTTTCAGCGGGCAGTGAGCTGCCCGCCTGCACGCTGAAGCGTGCGCTACATGAAATCTTAATTAATGAGGATTCTGTTTATCGGCGACATTTTCGCCTCGGGTGGCCGCGGTATTGTCGCCGAGAACCTGAACCGGCTCGTTAGCGAGTACAAGGTGGATCTGGCGATCGCGAACGCGGAAAACAGCGCGGGCGGATTCGGGATTACCCCGCTGATTGCGGAAGAGCTGCTATCGCTGGGGCTGGATGTACTGACGGGCGGCAATCACAGCTTCGATAAGCGCGAGATCCATGATTACCTGATCCGCCAGCCGCGGCTGCTGCGTCCGGCCAATTATCCGAGCGGGCTGCCGGGAAGCGGCGTATATCAGGGAGTGGCGCGCAACGGCGTGCCATATGCCGTGGTGAACCTGCAGGGGCGGGCACACATGGCGAATATCGATTGCCCGTTTCGCAAAGCGGATGAACTGCTCAATTCCCTCGATCCGGCGGTGAAAATTCGAATTGTGGATTTTCATGCGGAGCTGACGAGCGAGAAAGTGGCGATGGGCTGGTATCTGGACGGGCGCGCCACTGCGATGCTGGGCACGCACACGCACATTCCGACGGCAGATGAGCGCGTGCTTCCGGGCGGACTAGCGTATCAGACGGATACCGGGATGACCGGGCCGTATGAATCGGTGATCGGGGTCGATAAGGACATTATTCTGCGGCGGTTTCTGACGGGTTTGACCGGGAGGATGGAAGCGGCGCGGCACGGGATTGAGTTGCATGGCGCAATGATTACCGCGGATGAAAGCACGGGCAAGGCGATTCAGATTCAAAGGATCGTGTGTGTGAAGTAGATTAGCCGAGGAGTTCGCGGTAGATGCGCATGAGGTAGGCATCGGTCATTCCGGCAATGTAGTCGCACACGACACGGTGAACTGGAGCATTCGCCAAGCTCTCGCGGTAGCCCGGAGAGATGTGATCCGGGTTCTGTAGCAGAAATTCGAAAAGCTCGCCAAGCTTCGCCACGGCTCTGCTGCGCTCTTCCACGAGTTGCGCGTAGGAATAGACCTTCGCAACCAGCACCTTGCGCAACTGAACCGCGATTTGGGCGGCATCCGGAGTCAGTGTTGCCAGACGGCGATCGGCGGCCCGCACATCGGCCGTGGTTTGGACGCCAGCTTTTTCTGCTTCCTGAATAGTGCCTTGGATGAGACCGCCGATCAGCAGATTCATAATCTGGCGCTGGATCTCCCAGAAGCGGATGCGATCGGAGGCGCCGGGGAACTGCGTCTCGACGTGTTCGGCCAGTTCGGCAAAGGCCGGAAGCGCGCGCGCCAATTCTTCGATGGAGAAGAGTTCGCCGGCGAAGGCGTCGTCCAGATCGGCCGAAAGATAGGCAATCTCATCGGCCACATCCAGCAGTTGTGCTTCGAGGGCCGGGCGTTGCCCGGGAAGAAACTCCTGAAGGTCCGGTTCCGCATCGCGCGGGATTTCGCGCGAATGCTTGACGATTCCCTCGCGTACTTCGAAGGTCAGGTTCAAGCCATCGAAGCGGGCATAGCGCTGTTCCAGCACATCGACGATGCGGAGCGCGTGGCGATTGTGTTCAAAAGAATCGCCGAAGCGGCGCATTTGCCGGTCGAGTTCTTTTTCGCCCACATGGGCAAAGGGCGGATGGCCTAAATCGTGGGCAAGCGCCAGCGTCTCGGTGTATTCTTCATTGAGCCCAAGAGCCACGGCCACGGTTCGCGCGACTTGGGAGACCTCGATGGTGTGGGTAAGGCGGTTTCGGAAATGATCGGAGAAGCCGGCCGCGAACACCTGGGTTTTCCCTTCGAGGCGACGGAAGGCGCGGGAGTGAATGATGCGGTCGCGATCACGTTGGAAATCGCTTCGATAAGGATGGCGTGGTTCCGGGAATCTGCGTCCGCGCAGACTGTCTGGACCCAGTCGAAGTCGGGCCAGCATTCGTGCGGGAGCTACTGGTTCAATTGGCTGGTTAACTCGTCGACGGCGCGCGTCACGGCTGGATCCTGGGTCGGGGTCTTCAGCGATTGCAGAATACTCTTGGCCAGTTGGGGGTTGGTCTTTTCATCCAGGTGGGCCAGCAAAACCTGGGCTTGCGCCTTGGAGACGAGATCGGCCGGCTTGTTTACGAGCGATTGAAGCAAAGCGCGCGCTTCCGAGATTTTGTTCTCTCCGGCGTAGACTTGCGCCAAAGCGATTTTCGCCAGCGCCGCACTCTCGGTGTTGGAAGCGGCCACGGCCCGAAGGTCGGATTCAGCGCCCTTCAGATCGTTCTTTTGGGCCAGCAAGGTGCCCCGGTAGTATTGGGCGATATAGCCCTCGCGCGTACCGGCATCTTTATTGACGACGTTTGTAAAAGCTTTGATGGCGGCTTCGGTCTTCGCGTCCTGAGCGGGGAAGGTCTTGGCGTACTGATTGGCGGGCCCGACCTGGGCATTGGCGACCTCAAAGGCGGCCTGCAGATCCTGAACCCTGAGAGATCGCTTGTAAGACGAATACCAGAACCCCCCGCCGACCAAGACCAGCACCACGATCGCCACGATGCTCCACCGGATAAAGGCCTGACGGTGCGAGAGCGCATAACCGACAACATCGGAAACTGCGTCGCTGAATTGGTCGTGCTGGAGCTGCTCCTTTAATTCATGACGGGTCAAGACGGACTACTGCCTTTCTACTTGGTGAGCAACCAGTAGGGTAGCATACCTAGGAGCTGCAAGGAGTTAGAGCAATATATGGTCAGACTTTGAGGTCGGCTAAGTCTCGCTTTATTGCGAACTTGACGAGGCCGGCCACGTCGTGGATGTCGAGCTTGCGCATCAAACTGGAGCGATAGGTATCGACGGTTTTGGGGCTCAAAGAGAGCCGGGCAGCGATTTCCTTGGCGCGAACACCTTCCACCAGCAGAGAAAACACCTGGAATTCCCGGCTGCTGAGCGACTCCAGGGGGTCGTCCATCATGCTCCGACCGCTGGTTTCCCCGAACAGCGACATCACCTCAATTTGCGGAGAGACGTAAATGCCGCCTTGGGTGAACTGGCCGAGCGCATCGGCCATCTGCTCGGAAGAGGAGCTTTTCAGCAGGAAGCCGCAGGCCCCAGTCCGGAGCACTTCGAGCACGGTTTTGCGGTCCTTGCGAACGGAGATTACGGCGCAACGGGTGCGCAGGCCGAGGGCGCGAACCTGGCGGATTACTTCGGTGGCGGCGAGATCGGAAAGGCCCAGATCCAGAAGCGCAACGGCGGGCTGGAGGCGCTGTATTTCGGCCAAAGCAGCGGTTGCGGTACCGACCTGCGCGACGACCCGGAAGCCCGGCATCCGGCTGCAAAGAGCCGCGAGGCCTTCGCGAACGAGGGTCAACTCCTCGGCAATCAGGATATCGGTCGGAAAGCCTTCCTGGGAAGGCAAGGCCAGAGCCTGGGGCGCGGCAACGGGCACGGTAAATGAGGTCATAGTGGACACTTTGGTAACGGTCTCGCTGATAATCAGTGCCACGGACCAAGCAGTTTTCTCATGGAGCCTCAAGGAGATGGCGTGCCCCGTGCAGGGGTAGCAGGGAGTATTCTGGCAAACCGCTCCCCGACCCGCGCCTAGGGGCGTAGGTGCCCCGCACGGCTCGGTTGGGACTAGGTGAAGCTGCGGACGGCGTCGGCTTCGTCGTCGTAGACTTCGAAAACGGTATACAGCTTGGTGATTTGCAAGAGATCTTTTACGCGCTTGGAGAGGCCCACCAGCTTTAGCTGGCCGCCGTTGTTGGTCATGGTTGTGAAGCCGGAAACCATTTCGCCGATGCCGGAGCTGTCGATATAGGAGACGTCGGACAAATTCAATAACAGCTTTTTGTTCCCCTTCGCCGCCAAGTCGCGGATGGTGTCTCGAAAGGCGCTCGCTCCTTCGCCCAGAGTAATGCGTCCCGCCGCGTCGACCACGGTCACGTCGCCCACCTGGCGGGATGTGAATTTAACGCTCACTGATATGCCTCCTCTGCATTCTTCCTGACTTCCGATAATGAAACTCTACTGCGCGCCCAACGCCTTGGTCAGGCGCACTTCGGTACCGCCGCCCGGCCTGGGATGGACATCAAATTCATCCATGAACGCGCGTATCAGCAAAATACCGCGTCCGGACTGGTTGAGCAGGTTCTCCGGCGAGGTCGGATCGGGCAGGGAATTAATATCGAAGCCCTCCCCCTCGTCCCCGACTGTCACGGTCAGGACACTGCCTGCGCGCTCGACCGTGAGATGAACCTTTTTCTTCTGGCTGTAGCGGTTTCCGTGGACGACGGCGTTCACCATGCATTCGCGGATCGCCATACCAATCTGGTGCTGGTCATCCTCGTCGAAACCGAGCTTGTGCGCCTCCTCAGTAACGATCGCCTCCGCCTTGTCCACGCTTTGCAAGTTTGAATCAAGTGTTTTCTGAATTTTGTCCATCTTGCCGTTTTTTCGCCAAGCCATAGGCAGAGAGGCTGCTATGATTTCGAACATCACTGAGCCGTGAGGCCGAATCGCCCACGATAAACCACCAGGTCAACTGAAGTCAATCATAACCGTTGGGATAATTCAGTTTGTGATCTAGATGCCAGAATCTCGGCCATTCCGATTCCAGACGCGCATCCGGTTTATCGACACGGACTCGAGCGGGCGCATTCACTATACGGCGATGTTCCGGTACTTTGAATCGGCGGAAATCGAGTTCATGCGGTCGCTGGGGATCACTTATATTCAGCGCGAATACAGTTTTCCGCGTGTTCACGTGGAGTGCGATTTCATGCTGGCGCTGGTCCATGACGACGTGGTCGATATTGAAGTGACTTTGAGCAGGCTGGGGAGATCGTCCGCCACGCTGGAGTTTCAGACCTTCAAGGGTGGCGAGCTGGCGGCCAAGGGCCAGGTCGTGATTGTGTGCATGGACCGGAAGACGCAGCGAGCAACGGCGATTCCGGAGGAGTTGCGGTCACGGTTGGAGCAGGCGGCAGAAGCGGTCTGAGATAGAATCGCAGAGCTTACGCTATGCACATTCCGCTCACGCCCATTCGCTGCCTGTACCGTGGGATGGATCTTTACGGACAAAAAATGGGCGTGATCTCCGGTGAACGCCGGTACACGTATGCGCAGTTCGGGGAACGATGCGAGCGGCTGGCGGCGGGGCTGCATTCCCAAGGGATCGGCCCAGGGGATCGCGTCGCGTATCTCAGCTTCAATACCAACCAGTTACTCGAAGGCTATTATGGGGCGCCGCTGATCCGGGCGATCGTGATGCCGCTGAATGTGCGGCTGGCGCGGGACGAGATGATCGAAATTCTGAATCATGCGGAGCCGCGGATGCTGATCTTCGAGAACGATTTCGCGCCGCTGATCCAGGCTTTCCGGAAAGTTTGTCCGAGTATTGCAAGATACGTAGCGGCTGACGAGCACATGCCCGAAGCGGATATCCCATTTGGGGAATTGCTAACGCGCGGGCGTATCGAGCGGCCCGATCTGCTTTCATTTGAGGAAAATGAGATAGCCGAAGTTTTTTATACCAGTGGCAGCACGGGCCATCCCAAGGGTGTGATGCTTTCGCACCGCACGCTGTATCTGCACGCCCTGAACGCGCTGGCCAGCATTCCAGGTTCGGACAACGACGTCGAGTTACACACGATTCCTCTGTTTCATGCCAATGGCTGGGGCAAAGCACATACGACCACGATGTCCGGAGTTACCCAAGTCATGATCCGGAGGTTTGAGCCTGCACACGTACTGCGGCTTATAGAGGAAGAGCGGGTCACTACGATGTCTTTGGTTCCGGTGATGGCGAACTCACTGTTGAATTGCCCTGAACTGGGCCGGTTCAATACCGCGAGCCTGCGCGAGATCCACTTGGGCGGCGCGGCTTCCTCGCCGGAATTGATTGGCCGCATGGAACAGGCATTCGGATGCAGCGTGCTGGTTGGGTATGGATTGACTGAAACGGCACCGATTGTTACGACTTCGCGCAAGAAGGGGACGGTTCACTACGCAAGCGAATCGAGCCGGCTGTTCCGAACAGCCATGGCGGGCTGGCCCGTAGCGGGAACCGAGATCCGCGTGGTGGATTCGCATATGAATGATGTTCCACGCGATTGCGAAGCAGTAGGCGAGGTGGTGGTTCGCTCCGACAACGTCATGGAGGGGTACTACCGGGAGCCGGAAGCCACGCGCGCTGCGATGTCGGATGGCTGGTTCCATACCGGCGATATGGCGATGTGGGACCAAGAGAACTACATCCACATTGTCGATCGCAAGAAAGACATCATCATCAGCGGCGGGGAAAATATTTCGTCCATTGAGGTGGAAAAGGCGATTTTCGCGCATCCGGCGGTGTTGGAGTGCGCGGTGGTGGCGGCTCCCGATGCAAAGTGGGGCGAGGTGCCGGCCGCCATCGTGGTGCTGAAACCGGGCAAGGAACTCGACCGAGAGGAACTGGTGGAATTTCTTTGCGGGCGCGTTGCGAAGTTCAAGATGCCGCAGATTATTCAATTCGCCGAGGGCCCGCTGCCGAAGACCGGCACGGGGAAGATTTTGAAGCGCGATTTGCGCGAGGCGTTCTGGAGAGGGAAGGAGAGAAGGGTGCAGGGAGGGTAGGGGCGCGCCACGAAAACCGCTCCCTGCGGTCGCGGCTCTGTCACTTTCCTTCATCAAACGAGCTGAAGGTTTTGCCGGATTCGGCTAAGCTTTGCAGAAGCGGCGCCGGCGTCCAGAGGTCTGCCCCATGCTGCGATCTGAATTCTTCAATGCGGGCGAGAATTCGATCCAACCCGAGCGTGTCTGCGAAGAACATGGGGCCGCCACGCCAGGCCGGAAAGCCGTAGCCGTAAACGTAAGCGATATCGATATCTACGCCCCGCAGCGCGATGCCTTCTTCGAGCAAGCGGGCGCCTTCATTGATTAATGCGTAGACGCACCGGTCGACGATCTCCTGATCGGTAATGGTCCTGCGCTCGATTCCGGCCTCACGGGCGGTTTCTTCGATCAGAGCGGCCGTTTCGGGGTCGGGCGAGGGATTGCGATTCTCGTCGTAGCGCGACCAGCCGCTGCCGGTCTTCTGTCCAAAGCGGCGCAGTTGATAGAGACGGTCGGCCACGAGAGGTTTCCGAACTCCTGGCTTTTCGAAGCGCTCGTATTCCTGGCGGATCGCCCATCCAACATCGATTCCGGCCAAATCATCCATGGCAAGCGGCCCCATGGCCATGCCGAAATCGTAAAGCGCCTGATTGACCTGCTCGACCGTTGCGCCTTCCTCGACTAAAAACTGTGCTTCGCGAAGGTATGGAAAGACCATGCGATTGCCGATGAAGCCGAAGCAGTTTCCCGCGAGCACGGCGACTTTGCCGAGTTTCTTGCCGAGGGCCATGCAGGTGACGATTGCCTGCTGGCTGGTCGCTTTTCCGCGCACCACTTCGAGCAGACGCATCACGTTTGCCGGGCTGAAGAAGTGTGTTCCGATCACCATCTCCGGGCGGCTTGTGGCGGAGGCAATTTCGTCGATATCGAGGCTGGACGTATTCGAAGCCAGAATGCAGGAGGGCTTGGCTATTTTGTCGATTTCGGAGAACACCTGTTTTTTCACGCTCATGTTCTCGAACACAGCTTCGACCACGATGTCCGCTTGCCCGAAGGCGTCGTAATTGAGTTGCGGGGTGATCAACGCGAGCCGCTGATCCATGGCTGCTTGCGTTAACCGGCCGCGTGAGACGGTTCTCGCGTAATTGTTCCGGATGGTTTCCAATCCGTGATGGAGCGCTTCTTCGGTGGTGTCTTTTACAATCACCGGAATGCCAGCGTTGGCATAGGTCATCGCGATGCCTCCGCCCATGGTGCCAGCGCCGATTACGGCCGCACGCTGAATTTCACCGGGCTTGATTTCCTTCGGAATGCCGGGGATTTTGGAGACGGTGCGTTCGCCAAAAAAGACATGAATAAGAGCCTTCGCTTGATTCGAGAACAGGCACTCGTTGAATAGCTCGGCCTCGCGCGCGCAGCCTTTTTCGAAATCGAGTTGCGTGGCGGCGTGCACAGCTTCGATGGCGGCGAGGGGCGCAGTCTGGCCGCGGCGAACTTTGCTCGCGTGGCGGCGAGCCTGGTCGAAGATGGCGGAGCTTGCATCGTGCAGCTTTGCATTGCGCTCGCGCGTTCTTGGGGCAGGCTGGTTCGCTATTTCACGCGCAAACGCAATGGCTCCGCTGAGCAGGTCGCCTTCGATCAGACGATCGGCAATTCCGAGCTCGACTGCTTCGGCAGCCTTCACCGGCTCTCCGAATGCGCACATTTCGACAGCTTTCGCTACTCCGGCCAAGCGCGGAAGCCGCTGGGTTCCGCCCGCTCCGGGAATCAGGCCCAGTTTCACCTCAGGTTGGCCGACTTGTGCATCCGGCGCGATCACGCGGTAGTGGCACGACATTGCAGTTTCCAGGCCGCCGCCGAATGCGGTCCCGTGAATGGCGGCCACGACCGGTTTGGGCGAATCTTCGATGCTGCGCAGATAGGGCAATAAGCTGAGGCGGGGACGGGTGCCGGCCACGATTTTGCCGAACTCGCGAATGTCCGCGCCGGCGATGAAGGTCTGCCCCGCGCCAATGAGGACGATTGCTCGAACGGGTTTGTCGACCGCCGCCTGCTCTACTCTGGCTTGCATTCCTTCGGGGACGCCGGGACTAAGCGCATTCACCGGAGGATTGTCGATGGTGAGGATCGCGATATCATCCTGGCGCGTGTACCGCACAAGTTCAGTCATGAGAATCTCCTATAGTGATCGCATGAAGGCAAGAGAAGCCGTCGTAGTAGCCAGTTCCCGGACCGGACTGGCCAAATCCTTTCGCGGCTCATTCAATATGACACGCCCGGAAGACCTGGCCGCACATTGCATTCGGGATCTTCTGCGTAAAACCCCGCAGCTTGAGCCGGCGGAAATCGAAGACGTGATTCTGGGCTGCGCTTGTCCATATGGCGCGCAGGGAATGAACGTCGCACGGCGTGTAGCGATCCTGGCCGGACTACCGGTTTCGGTGGCCGGGACCACCGTAAACCGGTTCTGCTCGTCGGGTTTGCAGGCCATCGCCATGGCCGCGCACGAAATCATTCATGAAGGAGCGGACGTGGCAATTGGCGGCGGTGTCGAGAGCATCAGCCTGGTCGGCCGCGAGTCCGATCCGCATCCGCGCCTTTTGGAGATGAAGCCGGGCCTGTATATGCAAATGGGCGTCACCGCCGAAATAGTCGCCAAGCGCTACAGGATCAGCAGAGAGGCGCAGGACGAATACGCGCTCATCAGCCAGCAGCGCACGGCACGAGCACAACAGGAGGGATTTTTCGGGGAAGAAATTGCTCCGATGCGCGTCACGATGGCGACCGTCGATAAGAAAACGGGCGAGCGCATCGGGACGAAAGAGGTTTGCTGCGACCGCGATGAATGCAACCGGCCGGATACGACATTGGAGGGGCTGCTCGCGCTGAAGCCGTATTTCGATCCAGATAGCGGGCAAGGATCGGTCACGGCCGGGAACTCTTCGCAGCTATCGGACGGCGCCTCGGCCACGCTGCTCATGGCGCGCGAACACGCGGAGAAGCTGGGCGTGCCGTATAAGCTGATTTTTCGCGGATTTTCGGTCTCGGGATGCGAGCCGGACGAAATGGGTATCGGTCCGGTGTTTGCGGTGCCGAAGCTTTTGAAACGGCATGGGCTGAAAGTAGAGGACATTGATCTTTGGGAGTTAAACGAAGCATTCGCGGTACAGGTGGTCTATTGCCGGGACCGACTTGGGATTCCGATGGAGAAGCTGAACGTGAATGGTGGGTCGATTTCGATCGGGCATCCTTTCGGTATGACCGGATCGCGGATGACCGGCACGCTGGCGAATGAGATGGCCCGGCGCCCGGGTGCGCGGTTTGGGGTGGTGACGATGTGCGTGGGCGGGGGGCAGGGCGCGGCGGGGCTGTTTGAAGCGGCCCGGTGAGTACCCGAGTTCGCACCCGAAAAAATCTGATAATTTCGATTATCAACGGAGGACGCGATGAAACTGGTTGCATTCGTGTCTTTATTGGCGTCTGGCTTCCTGCTCTTTGCAAGGCAGGACCGGCCAGCGCCCTTGCCGTCTGATCAAGTGATCCTGACGGCGCAACAAGAGATCAAAGATGGCGCGCTGATCCGGCTGCGCGGGCATGTCCATATCTCTACCAGCACAGTCACAATCGAGGCGGATGAAGCGGACTATAACCCCATCAGCGGTTCGCTCGAGCCTCGCGGACACGTTCACGTCAGTTTGAAAAATGTGTCTCCCCATCTGAAGATCCAGGAGAACAATCCCGAGGATCTGCCTGCCAGGTTCAGGTAGTGCACTTTCCAGGCTGGTCTATTTCTGACGAAACTCGTTACCTTCTCCGGCGCCGCGTAGTCCCATTTTTCGGACCGCGAGGTCCATTGAGGTACAAGCATGCAAGTACGTGAATTGATGACCAGCAAACCGACGTGTTGTACGCCGGACACACCGTTACAGGAAGTCGCGCGCATGATGCTGCGCTGCGACTGTGGAGAGATCCCGGTAGTGGATAGCCGCGAGTCGATGCGGCCGATCGGGGCGATCACGGATCGCGATATTACGATTCGCGCCCTGGCCGAGGGGCGAAATCCGCTTGAGTTGAAAGCATCCGATTGCATGACACAGCCTTGCGTCACGGTATCGGAGAACGCATCTATAGTAGATTGCATTCATCTACTCGAAGAACATCAGATCCGGCGCATACCCGTGGTGGATGCGCGTGGAAGGTGCTGCGGCATCGTTTCTCAAGCCGACGTAGCCAGGAGAATCGACCATCATGCAGCCGAGGTATTAAAGCAGGTTTCACAGCCTGCGGAAGCGCACCGGCACGCACGGTGAACCGTCAAGCCAGTCTCGGGTTCGCTCGAGACTGGCTTCGCGTTGCAGCACGAAGGACATGCCCACCTTTGGTTGGAACAGGGCCGTGGTGTGCCGGAAAGTACCGGGTGTAAATTTCCGGCGGGCCCAGGTCTTCAATCTCCACAAATCCCAGCGCGCGCAGCTTCGAGTGGAATTGATCGCGATCAAAGTGGGTTAGCCAAGCCTCACCCAAGATCTCCACCCGCGCCGCTCTTGCTTCGAATTCCAGACGCGCCTCCGGCGAAAGCGAGTGCGGCGGATCGGCGTAATCGAACACGACGTGCGCGCTGCCCGCCAGTTCTGCGATGAAGGTCAGAGTGGACCAGATCGCTTCTTCCGTCAGATAAGGGACAACCCCGAGCCACGTAAAGAAGGTTGGTTGAGCAGTGTCGAAACCGGAATCTGCCAGACCCGCAGCCAGAGTCTGGCGTTCAAAATCGACAGGAGCGAAGGTGAGTGAATCGGGAATTGGGATAGCAGCCTCCATCAGGCGCTCGCGTTTCCAGGCTTGTGTTGCGGGATGATCGACCTCGAAGATGCGCACGTTATCGGGAACGGCCGTGCGATACGCATAGGTATCTAGACCCGCGCCCAGCACCACAACCTGGCGAACGCCGTGTTCGAGAGCAGCGGCCAGCGCATCTTCGGCAAAACGCGTCCGGACGGCAATGAACAGCCGCATCTTACGCCGGGATGGATGCTCGTTCGCGTCGCAAGCGATGGTTTCCGCATCTTGCCCCAAGATGCGCACGGCGAGCGGATCGGCAAAGATGCGGCCATTTTCGAGAACCTGGTGAGCCGCGCGATGAGCGGCCGCGGCGAAAGCGGTCCGGCTGGGTTGTCCGGTTTGCATGAACGAAGGGCATTGTAGCTTGTCGCAAAACCCGGAACACCGCTCCCTCGGGGTCGCGGCTCTGTTTAACATAAATGTTTGAGCCGCATGGTGAAACCCAACCTTTTCGTCGTCGCTCCTCCCGATCTTTATGCGCTGCGAAATCTGGCGCCTATTCGGGACCAAGCCAACATTTGCATTGGAGGCGACGAAGAAACTGTTCGGAAATGCGCCCCCAACGCGGAGATCATTCTGCATACGTCGAACCTCAGCCCCAAAGTGACTCCGCTTGGCAAGGTGTGGAAGCAAGCCGGGCAAGTGAAGTGGGTACATTGTCTTTCGGCCGGTGTGGACAAATTGCTGACGCCCGAGTTAATTGAAAGCCCGGTACCGCTGACGAATGCGAGGGGCGTGTTCAAACGATCGTTGGCAGATTTCGCGGTGCTGGGAATTCTCTATTTCTATAAACACGTACGCCGCCTCATCGAGAGCCAGCGGGCGCACAAATGGGATCCGTTCGCAGTGGAGTGGGTTCCGGAGAAGATTATGGCCGTGATCGGCTACGGCGAAATCGGGCGCGAGTGCGCCGTGCTCGCCAAAGCCATGGGACTGAAAATTTATGCCACGCGCCGGAAACCAGAGCTCTCCAACAACGATCCGGTATTGGACCGCATCTTTCCGGTCGACCAGCTCAATGCGATGCTTACTGAAGCAGACGTAGTGCTGGCGGCCGCGCCACTAACTCCCGAGACCAGGCACATGATCGGTGAGGCGGAGTTTCGCGTAATGAAGCCATCCGCGATCGTGATCAATGTCGGACGTGGCCCGGTGATCGACGAAGCGGCGCTGATTCGGGCCCTGCAGGAGAAGCGTATTGGCGGAGCGGCGCTGGACGTCTTCGAACACGAGCCGCTGCCTCCGGATCATCCGTTTTGGGACATGGAAAACGTGCTGATCTCACCGCACTGCACGGACCGGACTCACGATCCCGACTGGCTGGATTTGAGCATGCAGTGCTTTGTCGAAAATTTTCATCGTTATGTGAAAGGCGAGCCGCTTCTCAACATCGTGGATAAAAAGGCTGGGTATTGATGAATGCCGTAACAGAGGAGGCGATCACGCTCGGGGATGTTGTTGCGGCGGCCGGGCGAATTCAGGAGATCGCCAAGCGGACGCCGGTGATGACGTCACGGTTGTTCGACGCGGCCGCGGGAGCGCAAACGTATTTCAAATGCGAGAATCTCCAGCGCGGGGGATCGTTTAAGCTGCGCGGGGCGCTGAATTTCTTAATGTCGCTCGGCGTGGAGGGGCGCAAGCGCGGCGTGGTGACGTTTTCCTCCGGGAATCACGCGCAGGCGGTCGCTATCGCGGCGGAGCATCTGGGAGTAGCGGCGACGATTGTGATGCCGGCCGATGCGCCGAAGGCGAAGATCGAATCGACGAAAGCTCACGGACCGCAAATCGTGTTCTACGATCGGCTGCGGGAGAACCGGGAAACAATTGCGCGCGGGATTGCGGAGACAACCGGCGCAGTGGTGCTTCCGCCCTACGATCATCCCTGGATTGTGGCAGGACAAGGAACAACCGCGCGCGAACTGCTGGAAGAAGTGCCGGATCTGGATACGATCGTCGTGCCCTTGGGCGGCGGCGGGCTGCTGTCCGGGACCCTGATCACAGCAAAGGCGTTGAAGCCGAACATCCGCGTTTTCGGAGTGGAGCCCGAAAGCGGAAATGACTGGTTTCTTTCGTTGCAACGCGGGGAACGGGTCGAGATCCCGGTGCCGCCGACGATGGCCGACGGGCTGCGAACCACGATTCCGGGAAAGGTGACATTCCCTATCGTTCAGTCGCTGTGCGACGGCGTGCTGCTGGTGTCCGAAGAAGAGATCAAAGCAACGATGCGATTTCTGCTGACGCGGCTGAAACTGTCGGTGGAACCTAGCGGCGCGGTGGCGGCAGCGGCGTTGCTGCATGGGAAGTTACTGGGCGAAACAGGCAAAGCCGGCGTGATTCTTTCGGGTGGGAATATAGATTTGGATGTGTTGTCCGCGATCTGCAAGGAAACCTCTCCCTCACGGTCGGGGTTCTGCTCGTGAGTCGTAATCCCTGGCAGACGAAATCTTCGCGTACGGTTTACCGGAATTCCTGGATTCGCGTTCGCGAAGATCAGGTGATCCGGCCGGATGGCGGGCCGGGCATCTATGGGGTCATCGAGATCCGGCCTTCGATCGGCGTCGTGGCAATCAACGAGCGCGATGAAGTGGTGCTGGTAGGCCAATGGCGATATACGGTGAACCGCTATTCGTGGGAGATTCCACGCGGCGGTTCTCATCCCGGCGAAACCGATATGCTGCAAGTGGCGCGCCGCGAACTGGCCGAAGAAGCGGGAGTGTGCGCGAAAATTTGGAAAGCGCTCGGCCCGGTGGATGTGTGCAATGGCGTGGCCGACGACGTTCAAAGCCTGTTTCTGGCGACCGATCTTTCGTCCACGGAGCGCAAATTGGACCCGGAAGAAGATATTCGTGTCGAGTGGAAGCCGTTTGCAGAGGCGGTCGAAATGGCCCTGGACGGGAGAATTACCGAAGTGTGTAGCGTCGCGGCGATTTTACGCGTCGCCTTCATGCGAAATAGTAGGAGATAGATGGATTTTCGAAGCAGCGCCTCGCGGCAATGGTTTTCGCGCTTCGCGTGGGGCGTGCTGGCCTACAACATTCCCGTAATCCTGTGGGGCGCTTATGTGCGCGTCTCCTTTTCCGGAGATGGATGCGGAGACCACTGGCCTTTCTGCAATGGGCAGGTGATTCCGCATCACATGGCCGCTCCCATGGCCATTGAGTTCACCCATCGCCTGATGACCAGCGTGGATTCATTTGCAGTGATCGCGATGTGTATCTGGGCATTCCTGGCGTATCCGAAGAAGCACCGGGTGCGCCTGTATTCGATTCTGTCGCTCGTATTTTTACTGATTGAGGCGCTGCTTGGGGCCGGGCTTGTTTTGCTGCGTTACGTAGCCCGAGATCAATCCGCGGGGCGGGCGGGGTATCTTTCCGCGCATCTGACGAACACGATGCTGCTGTTGGCGGCCCTGACCGCCACCGCCTGGCTCGCCTACCGGCGCAGCGATAGTGCATTCCGCTGGCGCAATGTGCCACCGGCGTTATCGGGGGCGCTTTTAGTAACAATTTTTGTCAGCATCACGGGCGCAATTGCAGCATTGGGAGACACGCTATTTCCGGCCGCATCGCTCGCCGCGGGCATGCGCCAGGATTTTGCGGCCGCGTCGAGCGTCCTGCTGCGGCTACGAATGCTGCATCCTGTGATCGCCGTGTTGGGATCTGCGTACCTGATTTGGGTTGCGGCGAAGGCGCTACGGGGGGCGCACGCCGCGGCGGCGCGTGTTCTAACGCTTACGATCTTTCAGGTAGCCGCGGGAACCATCAACATTGCGCTGCTCGCTCCCGTGTGGATGCAGCTTTTTCATCTGATGGTGGCGGATCTGGTCTGGATCTCGGTGGTGCTGCTGGCGATGGAACGGACTGTGTATCGTGGCGCTCGCGCAGACCGCGAGCCAATCCTTTATAAAGCTGGAGAGAATTTATATGCAGAGCACAACGGTTGAAGAGCGCACCACTGGTTTGGCGCCCGCCGAAATTGAAAGCGCCGTTCAGGAAGAGCTGCGCAATACGCTGTTCATTGACGTCCACACGCATCTGTTCATGCCCTCCCTGGGCAAGTTGGGGCTCTGGGGGATTGACGAGCTGCTGACGTATCACTATTTAGAGGCCGAATTGTTCCGGTCTTCCAAGGTGAAGCCGCCGGAGTACTTTGCGCTTAACAAACAGGGCAAAGCCGATCTGATTTGGCGCACGCTCTTCGTGGAGAATCCGCCGGTGTCGGAGTCCACGCGTGGGGTGGTGGCGGTGCTTGACGCCCTCGGGTTGGATACGCGCGTCAATGACCTGAAGCAGGCGCGCGAGTTCTTCGGCAAACAGCAGCTCACGTCGCATATCCGGCAGGTGTTGAAATTAGCGGGCATCAGCGAAGTGGTGATGACGAACGATCCGCTCGATCCTGAAGAAGGGCCACTGTGGGAGCAGAATCCCGAACCTGACCGCCAGTTCCGCGCCGTTCTGCGTCTCGATCGCATCCTGAATAAATGGCCGGAGCACTGGCAGGTTATCAAGAGCCAGGGCTATAAAGTGGAGAGCAACATTACAGCGGAGACGATTTCCGAGGTGCGGCGTTATCTGGCCGATTGGTGCAAGCGCATGAAGCCGGTGTATATGGCGTGTTCGCTGCCGGACACGTTTCAGTATCCGGAGGACAGCGTCCGCGGCAAACTGCTGAAGGACGCAGTCATTCCCTCGTGCCGCGAGCACAACATACCGCTTTCGCTGATGCTCGGCGTGCGCTATCAGGTGAACCCGGCGATCCGGCTGGCAGGAGACGCGGTCGGCAAGGCGGACCTGCGCGCGTTAGAGCACATTTGCGCCTCATTCCCGGAAAACCGTTTTCTGGTCAGTGTGCTGAGCCGGGAAAATCAGCACGAGTTGTGCGTCTACACGAGAAAGTTCGCGAATCTGCTGCCATTCGGCTGCTGGTGGTTCCTGAATCAGCCATCGATTGTCGAAGAGATCACGCGGGAACGGATGGAAATGGTCGGGACTACCTTCATTCCACAACATTCGGATGCACGCGTGCTGGAACAAGTCATTTACAAATGGCGGAATACCCGCAGAACCATGGCGCCGCTCTTTGCAAACACTTACAAGTTACTAGCCGAAGATGGTTGGCCGGTGACACGCGGCGACATTCAGCAGGACATCACACGTCTGTTCCGAACGAATTTCGAACGGTGGATCGATTCCAGCCGGCCGGCCCTGCGCACAAAGCCATACGAGCACACCTAAGAGTCCTACAAAGGACCAAGCCATTAAGTCGTAGATAACAAATTCAGCGATTGGTGACATATGATTTGCTCTTCATGTTGCTGGTAGTGAGGAAGATTTCAGTGTGAGGGCAAAGCGGGGATTAGTAGTCAAGGGGCTGTAATGTTTTGGTAAAAGCCCGGAGGAGAGGTGGAATACTAAATTGGCTTCACCACTACTGGGCGCGGTTCTTCTTGCCGGCAAGGTTCCGTATCAATAACACCAGTCTCCAAATGCGCTCATCTTGGAAATGCGACCCGGGCATTCCGGTGAAGCGTATCCCGTTTTTGATGATGTAGAACATTTCCCCATCGCTGAGCCTCTGTATGTGCCGTGATCGCAGGTCGGGCACTTCGGGCGACAGGCCTCTCGCTATCTCGGTGCCAGCGGCGTCGGTGGCATGACAAGGAGCGCAATGGTCCGAAAAATCTTTCGCTGCCTCGGTCAGCGCATCGGGGTTGGGTTTGATGGGATTTTTGGTGTTCTTTGCGGCTGCTGGAATTGAGATGCGCAGAGCGTGATTCGCAATGACATACTCCAGCTTGCCTGGTTTGTTGCGGGCGCTCAAGCCTTCTGACCGGAGGAACACCTAACAGATCACCCCAGCTATCAGCACGAGAGTGATCGCTGTGGCGGCAACGACTTTAGCAGTTCTCATGTTGGCGCTGAATCAAGACATGCTAGTGTGTATCCGGTCGGGAAGATTCAGTGTTCTGCGATCCAAAGGTTAGGCTTCGTAAGTATTGAATGAGATCGCTCTTCTCACCGCTGGTTAATCCTAGCGAAAGGCAACTGTTGTAGTGATCGACGACATTCGCCAACGTAGCGAAGCGCCCATCGTGATAGAACCCGCCTTTCGAATGCGTAAATAGCGCTCCGATGGGCGAGGTCCGGTACCGGTGGTCCGGAGCGCGATCGGCCTGGAAGCTGTCGATGCAAACTTCGTCCGGAGTGTGCAGATTCCAGCCAGGGTCGCTCCAGAGAGGCTCCACATGGCAGTTGTTGCATTGCGCCTTCCCGCTGAAGAGCTCGTCGCCACGAGCGGCAGCCGCCGGATCGAAACTGCCCGCGGGAGGCTTCGGGGAAGGAAGCGCGAGTTGATAGAACTGCAGAGCCTGAAGCTTCGAAGTAATCAGGTCGTCATCGGGGCTGATATGTTGCCCGTTCGGAAGCCGCAGATCTCCGAAGCCGTTGGCTGCCGCGATTGGGAACTGCCCGGGTCATTCAGCCGCGGGTCCCAGAAGCGGCCTTTTCCGTGCATTTCCAGAGTGGCGACGAACGCGTTCCAGTGAGGAATCGATCCCCAACCGGTCCAGGTATGGAGGTTCACTCCACCGAGTCCGAAGGCGGGTGGAATCAGCGTGGCTCCAGGTACATTTGTTCCGGTGACGACGCCGTCCGTGACTTGCCGCGGATTGACGGCTTTGCCATCCAGGAATAATTCAGCATCAAATTTTCCCGGACCCCAACTGTTGAGCACGTTTCGTACAGTTGCTTGAGTTAGCGGCTGAACGGTGGATAAGAGATTCGCAACAGAGCTGAGATCCGGTGCGAGCGCGATAATTGCGCCGATGTTCAAATCACGGTTGGGCCAGCCGTCCAAGCGGTGCCCTATACAGCCCGTGCCCGGGTTGGGATGAACTACATCAGCGCAGAACTCGGGATGCGAATTGTCGACAGTGGAGTGGCACAACGCGCACTGAACACCGATAGAAGTGAGAGCTCCCGCCGAATTGAAGGACCCGGTGAGGCCCACGACCGCATTCAATTTGAGCAGCCCGACAGTAACTGCCGGATCATCGAGATTGACCTTTCCGCGCTGAAGCTGCTGGAAGAGGTCCGGCGGCAGGGCATCCACGTCCACCTTAAACCCGACGGAGAGGGCTGATTTCGGACTAACGCCAGGCCCCACTCCGCCGAGTGCGGATCCCTCGATCGCCTGGTGCAGTTTAAGCGCATCCCCCCAAAACGCCTGATCACCAAACGTATCGAACCGGGCGGCTCGCCTGCTTTATTTAAATCGCACCTCGTTCGCTGGTATATATCGAACGAATGAGGCCGGCGAGTTCAATGTCCCATACGGCGGCGGCGATCGAACGCCTGAAGTACTTGTCACAAGCCCTATGCTCGAGAAGGCATCGTCCGTTCTCAAGACTGCGAGACTAATTCACAGTGACGTCGAGCCGATACTGGACAAAGCGGGGAAAGGTGATGTTGTTTACTGCGACCCCACATACACGGTAGCTCACGAAAACAATGGATTCGTGAGGTACAACGAGAGAAACTTCTCATGGCAGGACCAAGAGAGGCTTAGAAGTGCAAGTCACGCCGCCGCCCACCGCGGTGCGGTCGTGCTTATCTCGAACGCCCATCATAGTTGTATCAGGCGCTTGTACGAGCCAGCGAAATTCAAAACGCTACATCGCATCAGCACAATTAGCCGCGACCCGAACAAGCGTCGTGCCATTAGCGAATACCTCATTGTGCTGTGCCCGGACGGGTATGAATAACGTCATCCCAGCGGCACCTTCGACGTTGCACAAGCAAGGTGAATACTCCCGAGAAACGCGCTTAGGTCCGGCTTGGGTCCTGCACAATTGGAAACCGTCCCATGTGTTGTCGGGCCGGGGATGGTAATGCAGATAAGGCAATAAGGCCGTTTCAATACTTGGTGCATGACATACCTCCCAGGGGATGCTGCCGTCAAGAAAACTCGATAACCTCAAGCACCGGAAATGCTCGCCCGCGTCGCTAGCAGTTCAGCCATTCCGAACGACTCGCCGCAGGTAATGTAGCGAGCCCGGCAGAGCGCATTTGTGCAATTTTGCCTTACTATGTGCCTACACATTTGTCGTGAGGAGGAGGTACGTACTTTGAACAGTGCGCCGCCGATCGATAAGCGACTTTTCACTGTTGTGGAAGCAAGCCGATATCTGGCAATCTCCGCAACCACGCTTTATCACTGGGTGTCGCGTCGGCAGATTCCAGTCGTGCGACTGAGACGTAAAGCTGTGAGATTGGACAGACAGGTCTTGGACAAGCTCATCGAAACTTCTACGATGAGGACGGCAAAGGAGGCGAAAAAAGATCGGACTCTACAAGCGCGGCAAGATTTGGTGGCTGAGCTTTTCTCATCAAGGCCGCCGGGTCAGTAAAAGCAGCGAGTTCACCGATCGACGCTCAGCCGAGAAGTGGGCAGCCTCATATAGAGCAGCCGTTCATGAATTTCGCACCAATCCGTTTAACGCCGACTGCACGTTGGAAGAAGCCTTTGCGCGCTATATCACGCTACACATCAAGCCCAACCGACCTGCCAGCCTGGAGAAAACGGAGGTAGTGAAGCGGTACTGCTACCGGCATTTCGGGTCCGCGATGAAGCTTTCCACGCTCCGGCCGCGGACGGATGAATACAAAGCCTGGCGCCGACAGACAGTTTCCGCGGCAACGGTCAATCGCGAAATTACTGTTTTACACGCGGTGTGCCGAAAAGCCGTTGAGTGGCAAATGATGGCTCGCGATCCTTTGGCCGGCTACAAACTTGAAAACGCTGATAACAGGCGGACACGATTCATCGAGGACACTGAGTTCTATCGCTTGCTAACCAATTCTCACTCGGATCTGGCTCCGATACTGATGATGGCGCGCTACACCGGCATGCGCCTGGGAGAAATACTTCACCTATGCTGGGCGGACATCGATATTAAACGGGGATTTGCCCACCTGCGGCAAACGAAATCGGGCGAAAGCCGCATCGTGCCGCTCTCGACTGAAATTGTTCAAATGCTCTCGAATACGCTCCTGAGCGCGCGACAGGGATATATCTTCCGGCATGTCAGCCAAGATCCCATCCGAGCGATTAAGGTGCCGTCCGATGGTAGCGTGGCGCTCAAGCGCGACGGCTGGTTCAAGGAGGAGTTCGACAAGGCGGTATGCCGGGCGGAGTTGACAGACTTCCGCTTTCACGATCTTCGGCATACCTGGGCAAGTCACGCGGCCATGCGTGGCGTGGACATGCAAACGATTGCCACCGTGCTCGGGCACAAGACGATTCGCATGACACAGCGCTACAGTCACTTGTCCTCCGCCCATCTGAAGGCGTCTGTCGAGCTGGCCGCGCCCCGGCAGCGTCTGACCGCTACAAAACCGCTACAATCGACCTCCAGCATCCCCGAAAATGACACCCCGCGAGAGAGCAAAAGCCCTCCATTTCTGGAGGGGTTTTTGAAAATCTGCCCCCAACGGGAATCGAACCCGTCCCCTGGCCTTGAAAGAGGGAGTCCGGACGAGGCAGATTCTGGCCTAGAATGCATTTCTCGACGGAAATATGACCCAACGGCGAACTAGCGTGTTGTCCATTTTGGCCCAATTTAGCCCATTTTCCGCAAGCGACCGCTACAAAAACGCTACACTGGCTCCCGGCTTTTAGCCGATGGCAATCGAGGCTGGAGGACAGGCCTTGAAGGCGATGCGACGTAATGGTAAAAAATGGTGTTGCTGCAAGATCCGATCCATCACGGACACCGATACGATGAGAGGAGCGTAGCCATGACCATACAAATACAGCTCGCGCCAAGCGCGGAATCAACAGTAGCAGAGCTGGCTCGCATGAAAGGGTTGCCTCTGAACGAATATGTTCAGGGTCTTCTGGAATCTCTCGCAATTCCTACCCTTCCAGTGCCTAATGAGAAGGCGTCTGAAGACGCGGCCGACGCTCTTCGTGATTGGGCTAGCCAGTTTCCCTACAGACGAGTGACATCGCTCCCCGACCAAGCTATCAGCCGCGAGAATATTTATCGCCGTGCCGGAAACCAATGATTCCTGAGGATTGCCTGATAGCAATATACCCGTCCGGACAAATTGCATTGAACCATCTGAATAGAACGGAGCAAGAATAATGACAACGAGGCAAGAGTTACATCACGCGATTGATCAACTAAGTGAAGAACAGGTACAAAAAGTCATCCAGATTGTGGAAGTCATCCAAGTTGATCCCTCTCAGACCCATGACACAATCGACTTGGCGCGCTACAACGGTGTTCTGCGGTTGACGGAAGACCCGCTCGCTTACCAGGAACGCATGCGTAACGAGTGGTTGTGAGAAGATTGCTCGATACGAATGCTGTTCTCTATCTGCTAGGCGGCCGGCTAGCAGCGCCGCTACCACCAGGCGAGTATTTGATTTCTGTCATCACCGAAATGGAGCTGCTTTCCTACCCTTCACTCGATTCTCGTAGCGAAAAGCAGATCACAGATTTTCTAACCGAGGTGGCTGTCATTGGCCTGACACGCGATGTGGAAGAGCGAGCAATCCAATTGCGCCAACAAGAGCACCTAAAACTCCCTGATGCAATTGTGGCTGCAACAGCACTGGTCTTCGACGCGGAACTGCTGACGAACGATAAGAAACTTCATCGGGTGCAGGGCCTAAAACTTCGTGAACTTGCGGTTCGTGAGAATCCGCTCGGGAGCAGCTGACGTCTGCCGACACAGGCCGTCAGGATCAGCCACCCATTTCGTTCCAGATTCTGTACGCCTCGATCCATTCGGCGCCTTTGGGTGGCTTTCCTTCCCACTCAAGGGTTGTCACTTCGGCTCGATATTTCCTGCCATTGCGCCGGCAGAGAGCGTAGATCACCGGGTTACGGACCCTCTGGCGACGAGGGGAGGTGATCGCCTGCGAGTCCGAACGCTATACGTCAGGATTTTGCCCGGACTAACGCATAGAGCAGCACTCCTCCAGCAGCGTGCGTTGGCCCGCTTATGAATAGCAGAATCCCCAACAGTGATGTGGTCGCGCACGAAGCGGCCCATCTGCTGCACCTTCTCAAGTCAGAGCGCTTTGGGCTGCGCGCGGGTCAAGCGCGGCTAGCAACGTTTTGTCGGTGTTGAATTTGTCCACCGGGAGCTATTCGCTTACTCCTGTAAAGCTAATAGCCGCATCCTTGAGCACGGAGTGAACAAGGATCGTGTGGGCTTCACCGAGAGCATCTGCAAAACAGGACTCACTTTCGCCATGGCCAAGAAACGCCGGAAATTGCGCAGACGGAAGATCGAGCAGATGATCGATGAAGCAACGGTTGATTCCTATGAGGACTCCGAGTAGGCAATGGGATTTGAGGTGATGATGGGGGATAACATACCGTGTCCGTTCAAAGCGTTGATTGTTGGCGAGCCAGTGACCGTCGAAAGTTTCGAGTCCGATGGTGACTTCGCATTATCACGCTGAAACAGCCTTATGCACAGTACCGGCCATTCTACACATTAAAACTTCAGCCGCTGAAGTATTTGAAAGGTAGCGATCGAGACCGCTGGTCAAATTTATCAAGGTGCAAAATTGCACGCCGTATCGCCCTGTAGTCATCGAGAGGCACGCTGACCGATGATCCAGCGTCTTCCAAATCAAGCAGTTTGTCCGGCGCCTTGGTGGTTGTCAAAAGGTCCACGCAACAGCCATAGTCGAGCTTAAATACATCGTAACGGACACTCGGCTCGTCGTGACCTGAAACGCTTCGCTTAATGACGTGGAGTAGCCTAGCATCAAATAAAGCATCGATGAGTGCATTGCGCGTATTGGATCGAAGCAGAAAGGCCCTCGCTCGCCTGTGCGCGATCACCTCGTCGATTATCCCATGTAAGAGTTCTTCGGCTTCCGAGTTGGAACGAACAGCACCTTCCTTATCTCGTTGAAACCACGTCCGGGCTGCAACGCGCACAGTCGGAATGGAGATCTTGTCGTTTAAGCTCCTCTGTGCGGCAATAGAAAGGACGTTGAATGCGTCGCGGGGGACTCCCTCGGCAGCGCGAACAAAATCATCGAAGGCGTTGCGCTGTGTAAACGCCGCTTGGATCAGCTCTTCGGCATCTCTAAAAACGGGCTTCTCGATCTGCTCCGAGCTGTAGTGTTTGAACAGCAGTTGCTGAAAAAATTCAATGGCTCTGTCCGCGTTATTATCAAAGACCATGTAGTCGTCAAAGGTCTACGTCCGCAGAAGCGTCTGCACCGATCTCGATTCCCGTATAGTCGCTCGGAGACCCGATCTTGAAATTAGAACGTTGCTCGATATCGGCAATTTTTACGGTCAGCCCGGATATTGGAAACATCGCCCGGCGGATTAGGTCAGCCAAATAGGGCTGGAGGTCCAGCGGGATTGTACTCCATTCATCCAGAACAACGAGAAGCCGCGCTGGCTTTATTGCCTTCACCAACTCTCCTAGCGTCTTACTTACGCTCCCGAAGTGAACTCGATATCTGACCTGACCAGATTGTTCCAACTTACTTTCGGTTTCGGATGAGCTCTTCTGAGTTCCACTGGACCATAAAGCAAGACCCAGTAAGAACCGATTTGCAACCACGTCTAGCGCTTTCCTTCGCAGTTACGAGTCGCGCATCGATGCCAGCGCCGAGTACCATGAACGATTGCGAACGCTTCCACCGGCTAAGCTGAAGAAATTTGAAAAAGGCCAGGCGCTGCCCTTTATTGGCTACAGCTTGGTTCAGTGGGTGTCGCGTGAGAGCGAGCTGTGGCAGGAATTGAGCACTTCCAGCCAAGCCTTGCAGGAGGACTTTGGCCGCGAAGGAATCGAACCCTACTTCTACTTCCTGCCCGGCGGCACGTTCCATGCGGCTGTCCAAGATGTGCTCCTTGGCGCACCGCCCAGCAAAGAGCACCTGACGCAGGCGGTATGCTCCGCGTTTGATCGGATACAGGCGCTGCGAAAGGAACCACCCAGAATGGAGGCTGAAGACCTCACATTTATGGGAGAGAGCTCTTTCGCTGCGATTCTGCCTCCTGTTAATCACGAGAGCCTCTCGACAGTATTCGAGATGCGGGCGGTCGTGGCAGAAGAGCTAGAACGTTATCGGATTCCCTTTACACGTCTTGAGCCGTCTGATTTCTTCGGTCACATTACGTTGGCGTACCCCGTTAGTGATTTGCCGGCTGAGGTGTATGGGAAAGCGAAAGCATTGATACGAGCGCGCTCCCGAGAGGCGGGGCTTATAGGCGAGCTGGTCTTTGATGAGATCCAGTTGCGGCGGTTCGACAGTATGGTGGATTGGAGCGAGCCACTGGAAACGCTCCGCTGGTTGTAGATCATTAAGAAGTAGAGGACTGTAAATGGTGCGGTACGACTCCGAGATCCCTGACTACTATGGCCAGCTTCTTCAGCAATACAGCTTGGCGAAGTCTATGGCAGACCGCTACGAGAAGGAAATTTATATCCTGAGAGAGGCGCTGACGCAAGTGCGCGAAATATGTCTGGGGTCAGTCGAGGAGCCGGAGCAATGCCGGGCGGCCATTCAGCAAGTCAAAGAAGCTGTCCGGCAAGCGCTTGAAGTTTGGGCAACGCTCGAGCACCATTCACAGCTGAAGTCTCTGGGGGACTCGTGGCCATAAAACCATGGCCACCCGGTGTCTTGCCGATATTCGACAAGCTGCTCCGCCAACGATCTGCTGGGAGGATACCCGAAATGCTCAGCATGAGGCGCAGGTCATCCAGCGTAAAAGCGAGAAACCAGCGCGCGCACCAACGACGGTAAGAGCGCCACATCGAAAATCGAGCGGTATGAAGCGGGGATTGAGACGTATTCTGGAGAAGCGCCGCGAGCAGCAAGTCCTGATTAACCATCTAAAATCGACCGGCAGCACGTAGGAGACCGTGAATAGGAGCAATTATCCGCTTATGAAGATGTGTCGCGGATCGCGGCGTCTGCTTTGGATCTCGATGGACGCGAATACGGAACGGCCATCAACACCGATACCTACCCGCCAGCGAGCGCAAGCGAAGGAAATTTTCGCATGTACATTCGAAAGCTGATCGCCGGCGATGACGAGAAATGATGATACGAGCCCAGCCCCGAGGATCGGACTGGAATGGTTGGGAATACGGCAGGCGACCGAGTACGCGTGCGTCTCTGAGCGGACGCTGCGTAGCTGGATTCATTCGCCTGTGGAGCCCTTGCCGGCAGTAACCGTTGATCTGGATGCAATTGTAAACGACGCGTTGCGAGGAGTATCGCATGGGCGTAAAGGTTCGAAGGCCCAAGGGCCACAAGTCCTGGTGCGTGGTCATTGACCACGCAGGTCAGCGTCGCACCAAAGCCATCGGTACTCGCGAAGCGGCCGAACGAGTGAAGCGCGAAGTCGAAGCCCGATTAACTTTGGGCGACCTCGGTGTCTTGGGATCGCCGGAGCGAGCGCTACCGAGGTTACGCGAGTATGCCGGGACGTGGCACGACGGCGTGGGCACGAGTGCAAGCCCAGCAAGCCGGGTTTTACGGCCAGTATCTCCGGCTCTACGTTTTACCGAGATTCGGCGAATTCCCGCTCGACAGTGTTTCCCGCCAGGAGGACAAGCAATTCATCTCCGACTTGCGGGCGCGAGGACTGTCGAAAAACGCCATTCGCTGGGCCGTCACCACATTGCGAGCCGTGCTCAGCGCGGCACAAGAGGATCGGCTTATCCAAGACAATCCCGCGCGTGGCCTCGGCCGGTTCGTGAAATCCGAGGAGGCGGAACGAGAGGCTACATCGCTCACCCCCCATCAGGTCGAGAGTCTTCTCGGCACTGCGGAAAACGATCTCAGTCTACGTGGTTACGCCCTCATCTTGACAGCATTGCGCGCCGGCCTGCGCGAAGGCGAGCTTGCCGGTGTGCGGTGGATGGATCTTCATTTCGGGGAAGATGAGCGTGCATCAGCCCGGTACCTTTTGGTGCAGCGCAGTTATGATCGGCGCTGGTCGCGCAAGATGCTCACCACCAAGAGCAAGAAGCCTCGCCGGGTCGACATGAGCCGTGAACTGCGCGCCGTTCTCCTAAAATTGCGCGCCGAACGCTTGTCCGCTGCGCGTCTCGAAGGGAAAGCAGATATCTCGGAGGAGTTGGTGTTCCCCTCAGAAGCGGGTACGCCCCTGGAGATGAACAACTTCTACGCCCGCGTTTTCAAGCCTCTGGTTGCGCGAGTCGGGATCGGAAAGATTCGGTTCCATGATCTCCGCCACACATTCGGCAGCCTCTTAATCCAAGTCGGCGCTTCCCTGGCCTATGTGCGGGATCGCATGGGCCACAGTTCGATTCAGGTAACCGTGGATGTGTACGGGCACCTTATTCCGGGCGCGAATATCGGGTTCGTAGACAAATTAGACTCGCCTCGGCAAGCGCAACAATCCGCAATACAGCCGCAACAAAGCGTTCAGGATGATTTAGGGAAAAGCCAGGAAGTTCTTCGGAATCAATGGCTGGGAGGCAGGGACTCGAACCCCGATACGCAGATCCAGAGTTTTTTGCAGGCCCAAGCGGATCAACAGAATCAGCAACTTAGCTCAGCAGACTGCGGAGGAGTCCGGCCGAATCCGCAATACAGCCGCAATAAAGAGCAGCAGGCATGGCACCGGGTGAACGGTTTCGACTCCGAGGAGGATACGCTACCGTAGCCCATCTGATCTGAACTGTGTCTAAACGAAGCAAGAGGCGCAATGAACCAGAACGACATGGATCGATATTTTTGGCGCACCAGCCAGCGCTGGAGTGGAGGCGGACGCCCCACGACAAATCGTTTGGTCCGCGTCGGTTCTACGCGATTTTGGCTGTTCTCGGCTGCTCTTATCTCGATCTTCTTAACAGGGCTACTAGCAATTGGTGTCGGCAGATGAGCGGTTCAGTCGTCCACGCAAAGAGCCCTGCTATTGAAGTTTGGTAATCAGATATTGGACGTTAAAGGTTAAGAGGGCAACAGCTTCAGGACTGAGGGTCTTTCCGGTCTGGGCGCTTACTTCATTGAGGAACGCATTCAAAACATTTGTCGCTGTCGCCTTATCGCTGCGGGCGAGAGCGGCACTGGCCACATTCAATTTTACGTCCAGACTTGTGACAATTCCAGCACCTGAAATCCAACCCTGTTCCGCGGCCTGTTCTTTGTAGGATTGGATCGTTTTGAGGAAATCTGCGGCTACAAAGTTCAGTGGGGGCGCCACGGGCGCGATTGTAAGGCCCTTTTGTGATAGCCGGTGCCTCGGCAGCTTCCAAATCGGCCTTGTAACGATCGAAATCGGCAGCGTCTCCGGAGGGCGGTACGACATTGAGTGTCGTCACATCTATGTAAGGCTCCGCAGTGAAAGTTCTCGGTCCAGGCAAGCCGTGAGTGTATACTTGAAACCCTGTAAGGCTTTGTCCCGGATCAATGGAACCATCAACTGCCCCCATAGGATTCTTCCGTCCACCGAAGGGGTGACCATCCATCCTGCCGGTGCTGATGCGACTACGCCAACTGCAGGAACAAAGTGCTTGCTCTGCTGAATCGCTGGCGCGACGGCAGGTGAAAATCCGTTACTCACAGTGGGAAGATCATCCGTCGCTAGCGTTTGTGTACCGGGTCCCTGACTCACATCCAAGCCGATCATAATAACGGAATCCGTATTGGAGCTCGGATTGGAAACTGCATATTGAAATAATAACTGGCCAGGGATTTGTTGCTGGACAGATGCTTGGACCTTCACCCCAGTTACCGTCGGCAGCTGCTGCCCATCCAGTCCGAGAGGAGCAGCAATCGGCAAGGCGAGCAAAAATGCGGTTAGAACGAAAAGTTTACGGTCGTAACTCATAGTGAATGACCGGCTCCGCGACAGGCAGCATACCGAAACTACTCGCCAGAAGATAAAGACATTTCTTTTGGCTTGGGTCATTCCGGCACCATTGACGTCCACGCTATGCCCTGTCTGGTGCAGGGCATGCGGGATGTCCCAATCGCCATCGTTATTGATATCAAAAATTCATTTGGCGTCCTTGCTTTACCAACTGGACGGCATTGCCGGCGGCGGGATCCTTATCCTTCGATTGATTCTCGTCTTCCTGCACGATGAGTCCGACGAGGACGATGACCAGCAGGCACGACATGCTCCATCTCATATATGCGCAACCCCTTTCTGCTAACTAGAGTTGGAGGCTGCCGAAAGGTGGAGGCTGATGTGTAAAAGAGTCGTAAAGAAATTGCGGGCTCAGTGAGCTAGCCCTGGATGGCAAGGACAAAATATTGAGCAGGTACATCGCCTACGTTTTTGAGCCCATGCATCTCGTTGGAGGCGACGTAGATGACGGATCCGGACCCGGCTGTGTACGTGTGGCCGTTAATGGTTGCTTGCAAAGTTCCCTGCTTGATGAACATCATCTCTTCGTGCTCATGAGAGTGTGCCGGATGGGGCATCTGGCCCGGCGGAAGAGTCGTGATGTGCAGATCGAGCGGACAGCCGGTGTGCGTCTTGCCGTGAAACACCTGCCGGCTTTCGCTATGGGTCTTGGAGTTCGTTTTTACCGGCAATTGGTCGAACTCATATACCTTGGATGGGAGTACGTTATTTTCTCCCGCCATCAGCGCCGGCAACAGCAAGCTCAACTCTCTACGTGAATAAACCATATCTGTAACGTTACACAATAGAAAGCATGGATGGCGAGAAGCGCAAAGAGTCAGACAGCATGGGGACGATTGAAGTTCCCGCGGACCGATACTGGGGCGCGCAAACACAGCGCTCCCTGATCCATTTCGATATCGGGATCGATAAGATGCCGCCGGAGCTGATCCGGGCATTTGGTGTTTTGAAGAAGGCCGCCGCCCTGGTGAACCGCGATCTGGGCAAGTTGGACGAGGAAAAGACGCGGTTCATTGTGCAGGCCGCCGATGAAGTGATCTCCGGACGATTGAACGATCATTTCCCCTTGCGTATCTGGCAAACCGGTAGCGGCACGCAGACCAACATGAACGCGAACGAGGTGATTTCGAACCGGGCCATCGAGCTCGCGGGCGGCACGATGGGCAGCAAAAAGCCAATCCATCCGAACGATCACGTCAACATGTCGCAGTCCTCGAACGACACGTTTCCGACCGCCATGCATATCGCGGCGGCGGAGCAGGTGGAGCGGAATCTGATCCCTTCGGTACAAGAGCTGCGTGATGCGCTGGATAAAAAGGCGCAAGAGTTCGCGGATATTGTCAAGATCGGGCGAACGCATTTGCAGGACGCTACTCCGCTGACGCTGGGACAGGAGATATCGGGCTGGGTTTCGCTGCTCGATCGAGACATCGAACGGCTGCGCACAGCGTTGCACGGGCTTTACGAACTGGCGATTGGCGGGACGGCCGTGGGCACCGGGCTAAATGCGCATCCGGAGTTTGCCGAACGGGCGGCGGCGAAAATTTCCGAACTGACCGGACTTCCGTTCCGCTCGCATCCCAACAAATTCGCCGCGCTTTCGGCGCATGATGAACTGGTGGCCGCGAGCGGTGTGCTGAAGACGCTGGCCGCTTCGCTGATGAAGATCGCCAACGACATTCGCTGGCTGGCATCGGGGCCTCGCTGCGGCCTGGGCGAATTAATTCTTCCCGAAAATGAGCCGGGCTCATCCATCATGCCCGGCAAGGTGAATCCGACACAATGCGAAGCCATGACGATGGTGGCGGTGCAGGTGATGGGAAACGATGCGGCGATCGGGTTCGCGGGGTCGCAGGGTAATTTCGAGCTTAATGTGTTTAAGCCGGTCATTATTCATAATTTTCTGCATTCGGTGCGGTTGTTGTCAGACGCCTGCAGGAGTTTTACGGAACATTGTGCGTTGGGGATCGAGGTCAATCGCAGCAAGATTGACGAGTACGTTCATAACTCGCTCATGCTGGTGACCGCGCTGAGCCCAATAGTGGGGTACGACAACGCAGCGAAGATCGCGCACACGGCACACCTGGAGGGGTCCAATTTAAAAGAAGCCGCAGAGAAGCTGGGTTATTTGAGCGGGGAGGAATTTGATAAATGGGTAAAGCCGGAGACGATGACGCAGCCGGGCTGAGGGATCAAACCGCTCCCTTTGATCGCGGCTCTGCTAAATAAACATTTCTTCGTCGGAAGTGGCGTGGTCGACAGTGAGCCGGCCGCGGCGCCCAAGATAGGCTAAACCAGTGCGGATGCCGCTCACGATGCCCTGGAACTCCCGGATGGGCCGCATGATGCCGCTTTGCACCATGGTGACGGTTTGCTGAAAACGGCTCATGCTATCGTCCAGAACGAGTTCCGCGCGGTCCATCTGTATCCGGGCGCGGGTACTTACGTCGGTCAGCAGCTCGTCGACTTTGACGAGCTGCTGTTTCGTAACGTCGAGGATGGCGCCGCTGCTTGCCCCTATCTTCTCTACGTGCTTTTCGACGCGTTCAGTGGTCAGCCGGGTGACTCCGATGATGCGCTCAATTTCCGGCCACAGCGGCAGCAGCTTTTGCTGCAATGTTCGAGCGACCAGAAAAAGACCGAGGAGTGTACCGGCCTGAATGATCATCGCGATCGCGGCGAGGGCGACGAAGATGATGAGAATAATGAGGAGCGTATTTTGATCCATAAGGGCGCAACAGCCTGGTGACCGGACTCTACAGATTAGACGGTTTCCGGTGTACCACTGCTAGGTCTGGTTCCACCTGTACTTGAACCGGAACCAGCCGCGGCCGCTTTCACGTCCCCGACTGCGTCGCGATAGGCTTGCTTTCCAGCCTCGACGGCAGCGCTGAGAGTATCCTTAGCCGTATTGAGCGCGTCTTTTTGACGCTGCACGCCGGACCGGCCTTTTTCGTAAAGATCGCTGGCGCTTTGTCTCAATCCCTCCGTGCGCTGGCGGACATACTCCGACCCTTCCTGCGCGCGGTTCTTGAGATAATCGGCGCTCTCACCCGCCTTGTCGGCGATTATCTGGCGTGTCTCTTCCCCCGACCGCGGAGCCCAAAGGATTCCGGCGGCTACCCCAATCCCGAGTCCGAGCAAAAAGTAGCCGAAGCCGCTTCTTTCCTCCATATCACCTCTCCTTTTTTAAGGTCCCAGTAGGCCTTTTACTTGCAGTTTACATCTTCTAGAGCATGGTAGAGTAGCAAACGTTTCAGTGAGATGGCGGCACGCAAACAGCCGAAAAAACTAGACCAGGAAGGTCTTTGGGAGTATGCCCTGGGACTGTTGGGACAGCGCCCCTATTCCGTCGCGGACCTCAGAAAGAAGCTGGCCGGACGAGCGGAGGCCGCAGCCGATGTGCCGCCGGTGATCACCAAACTCAAGGAGTACGGGCTGGTGAACGACCAGAAGTTTTCCGAGAGCTTTGCCAGTTCGCGACTGCAGAACCAGGGATTCGGGAAATTTCGTGTAATTCGTGAGCTGCGCGTGAAACGCGTAGCGCCGAAGATTGCCGAAGAGGCCGTCAGCAAGGTCTTCGCCGGGACAGAAGAGAAGGATCTGATTGAGCAGTTTTTGGCGCGGAAATACCGCGGCAAAGACTTGAAGGAGTTTCTGAGCGAAGAGAAGAATCTCGCGAGCGCGTATCGCAGATTGAGAACTGCGGGGTTTACGAGCGCCGGGTCGTTTTCCGTTTTAAAGCGGTATGCACGGGAGCTGGAGGAGTGGAAGGAGCAAGAGGAGTAGCGGCTTTTGAATCTCGATTCTAAGTTGGAGAGCTGCTGCCTGGTTCGGGAGCGAAGGGCGTGGTTCTGTCACGCTGGTCCGACGTTTGCAGCAGCCTACAGAACCTCGCGCGTAAGCAAGGGGTCAAATTACGATTTTCCGCAGTTTCTCACGGTCGGGGTTCTGTTTTGAGGTAGTTATCGTCGCGGTGGAAATCGAACAGGGCGGCTGCGATGTTGGTGGGGAACAACTGCAGGTCCATGTTGTACTTCTTCACTGCGTCGTTGTAGTCCCGCCGGTCTACCGCGATGCGGTTTTCGGCAGCGGCCAAGGCATCCGAGAGCCGCTCGAAATCGGGGCTCGATTTCAGCGCAGGATCAGCTAGCAGGCGCCGGAGCCCCGCGGCCAACCGGGCATTTGCCGAGATTTCATCCTGCCTCCTGCGCGCGGCGAGCAGGGCGGCGCGGGCTTTGGCCAGTTCGTCGGGCTGGATCTCGCCGGCATAGGATCGGGAGGCCGCCAAGAGAGCCGGGACCAGATCGGCGCGGCGCTTCAACCCCTCTTCTACTTGTGCCCAGTGAATATCGATCTGGCGGCGATCCTCCAGGAGTTGACTCCGCTGCTGGATGAGCACGCCCACCAGACCGGCCGCGAACACCAAGCCAATCAGGATGTAGAGGGTCCGCTTCAAGGCTATCTATATTTAGTACGCACAAGGGCGGATTTTTTCTGTTAAATGGCCCTCATCCGGCGACGTTGTCCCATAATCATCGCTTATTATGAAATGCGTTCTGACGAGTGAAATAAGATTGAATGGGCTTCATTTTGATGCGCGGGATATAGTTCCAGGAAAAATTTGCAAGTTTTTTCAAAAATAAGTAATTTTTTCCTATACAAGCTCAGATTCTTCTGGTAATTTATTCCTAGACCTACTTCACTAGGGCTTTTCGTGGGGGTAAGGAAACCTCGATGCCACCGCGGACCGTGCGCCGACACGAAATATTGTTTGGAATTGGAGAGAGACTTCGGCGATGGCCACATTTCAGACCCCGACGACAACCAGCGAAACCTGCGAAACGATTGTGAATTATATCTTGGCTGGAGATTCGCGGGGAGCAGAACTGCTGTACGAGACGTTCTCGCGAGGTTTGCGCTACCTCGCCCTGAGATACTGCCCGCAGTACGCGGAAGATTGTATGCACGACGCGATCTTGACGGTGGTGCAGCAGATCCAACAGAACCAATTGGAGAATCCGGCGGCGCTCCCAGGATATCTCACCATCGTTTTAAAGCGAACCGCGTGGAACCGGAAGGTCAAATCGGAGCGTTTTGAAGGAAACACGGCCGTTTTTCAAACAATTGTCCAGACCCGGCCCGACGAGCATGCCGACCCCGAGCGGCAGCTCGAGTTGCGGGAAAAGACCCAGATCATGCACGAGGGATTGAAGACGCTGAAGCCGCGCGAGCGCGAGATTCTGGCTCGTTTCTATCTAAATGGCGAAAAGCAGGAGTACATCTGCGAGCAGATGAATTTGACCGACAACCAGTTCCGGCTGATGAAGAGCCGCAGCAAGCAAAAGCTGGAAGCCTATACGGCCAAGCGGCTGCAAAAGCCGGCGCGGCGCCCATTGGCGTCGGCGGCTGCGGCAGGGTGAGGCAGGTAGGTTCCGTATAGCAGGTTGCGGCCCCCGTCTGGCCGCGGAAAGTAGCAGTTATAAAAAGTTGGTTTTTATGGTGTCAGAAGCTCTGCCCTGTGCGCTCTATTGTTTGAAAGCAGATACTCTTTCAGTGTATCCGCGCCCGGATGGAAGAAAGGAATCGCTGTATGTGCCGGCGGGAGCCGTTATTTCCGTCGGAGAGCGTAATTCGGAAATGGGGCCTTTTGTCGAAGTCCACTGGAACGAGAAAACCGTTTTGATGTTTCCGCAGGATATTGTGGAGCGGGCCGAGGCTCTTCCAAGGCCTGCGTATGCTGGCGCTGGGCACGAGCGGGCAGCAGCGGCGCCGGGGTTTGGCCGCTAATGTTTTAACTTTCGCCGGGCGGCGATAACGAGCAAACCGCCGAAAGGCAGCGCCATCGAGGCAGGCTCGGGCGCGGAGACTCCCGCAGCAGTCAATGCGGAGGCCCAATTGACGATCACTTTCAGCGGAGGCGCAACACCGCTAACCGGCTTCAGCAGCGCGAACCATTCGGAGAACAACTGGCAGGATGCATCTCTGCCCTGGTCTGGAACAGCGCTTGTGGAGTACCGGTCCCATTCACAGAACGAATCAGAATGGCAGACCCGCCACTTCGTGCGGAGGCGTACGCGATCCGGTCTCCTGCGGGCGAGAAGACGGGACTTAATGCATTCCCTTCGTTGAACGTCAGCCCCGTAGTGCCTTCGTGCCGGACATAAGCGAGCCAAATATCGGAGTTGCGATCCATGCGCGCAAAGGCGAGATTCTGCTGGTCCGGCGATATTCGCGCGTCCATGAACCGGCCTGGGGTTCGATTCCCTACCTGGTCAAGCGTCTGCCCTTCGCGTTTCGGAGTTCGCGATGGGGATGAATGGTAACACTTTGTGAACGAGCGCAGGAAGGCAGTAAAATGAAAGAACGCCGCTAAGGATTACACGAGGAGCACGATGTTCGGATGGTTCAGAACCGAGACAGCGTGCGCTTCCTGGAGCAGACGTTCGTGTCCATCCTTGCGCGCCTGGAACCGCGAACCAGGCATCTTGATCGCGACCTCCCGGCCGAGGCGCGCGTCGCACGCGGTAGACCCCGCCCATGCCGCCGGAGCCCATGACAGCGAGGACCGCATACGCCCCATCCGGGTTCCCGTCGCGAGTGGCATCCAGGTGTGCCTTAGTGTAGCGCAGGCTGGATGGGCCGAGAATTTAGAACATGACTTTCAAACTCACCTGGATATTCCGCGGGTCATTGCGCGTGCCGTAGACCTGGCCGAGTCCTCCGCAATCCAGGCAGTTACCGATATTGCTGGAGCCTCCGTAAAATTCACCGCCGTAAATCGGATGATTGAACACATTGAGGAACTCGCCCCGTAACTGTGCCCGGAAGCGCTCCGGACCGAAGTATTTCGCAATCGAAATATCCAGGTTCTTGGTAGCGGCTTCGCGGAGCTGCGTCATGTGCTGCGGCTCATTGCCGTAGGTGAACGGAGTCGGAGCGGCGAATGCCGCCGCGTTAATCCAGTTATTCGCGCTCTGGTTGGCGGGCTTCGGATTGCCAATCAGGTTCGGCAGTCCCGGTCCCGGAAAGCCATACTGGCTGAGCGGGTTCGAAGAGTATTGCACGGGCAGCAGCGGCAGGCCGCTCGTGAGCCGGACTACGCCAGAGATCTCCCAGTTCCCGAAGACCTGCTTCACAATCCAAGGCGCGCCGCTTCCCCATTTCTTTCCACTCCCGTACGGAAGTTGATAGACGAAGGCCGTGGCAAAACTCTGCGGCACATCGTGCGCACTGATGCCGTAATCGAGCTTCGTGTTATAAGAATCACGCCACATGTTGCCGATCGCCCATCCCAGATAGTCTTCCGAGCCGTTATCGAGTGCCTTCGACCACTGATAGGTGGAGATCAAACTAAGCCCGTTACTAAAGGCGTGCGTGTATTTCAGGTTCAGCGCGTCGAATTGCGATCGCGCTCCGGGCAACGAACGTGTCCAGGTCAGGTTCGTATATTCCGGATACGGGCGCAGAAGTTGATTGTAGGTAATGGTCGGGCCGCTGAGCGCGCTGTTTGGATCGGTAATGACGCCATAGAACGGGTTCGCCACGATGTTGTTCAAGGCGTTGCCGAGCGCCAGATCCTGAGTGGGAAGCTGATCGGCGTTGATGTTCGGGTTGCCGTACATGAGCCTGCGGCCGCGCACGCCAGTGTAGCCGGCCTCCAGGACCGAGTGAGGGCTGAGCTGGTATTGCAGATCGAAGCTCCACTGCTCGGCGTACCCAATGGAGTGCTTGCCCTTCGGCCAAATTTGGCTCGCGCCGTTGCCCACGTACGTTAACGGCCCTTGCAAATAGCCGGTGGGCTGTACGATTCCGCTCGGGAAGGGATTGCTCACCAGGTTGGACGGAATGTAGCCTTCTCCATTCTGTGTTCCGATCCAATTCGTGGTAGACGAGAATCCGAGGAATTGTCCCGGATTGTCAAAACTAATCATCGCCGAGGCCGGCTCGAAGAAAATGCCCGCTCCGGCGCGCGCGACGAGCTTGTCAGTGACTTTATAGGCGATGCCGAGGCGTGGAGCGAGGTCGGTGTTCTCCGGAGCCCAGGCATAACGGTCATTGCCGTTCTGTCCGGCGTATTCAAATTGCCCGAATACCGGGCTGGCCAGCGCTGAGCTGATGGGGTTTCTCGCAGTAGTGTTGAAATACGCCAAGCGATTCAGGCGCTCGGTGGCCGGGCGTTGATTTTCGTAGCGCACACCGAGCGTGATGGTCAGACGCTGGTTGGCGCGCCACTGATCCTGTATGTAAACGCCATAGGTATGCAGGCTCATGGCCGGGTCCATTTGGACGTTCGCGGAGCCATTGCCGGTACCCAGCAGCATGGAGGCGATTGAATTACCGCTCAGAATCGAACTAAGCATTGCCTGGCAGGGCCCGCCATCCGGACCCGGATCGCACGAAGTCATGGAACGGCTGAAATTGAACGTTCCAGGACTCTCCTGAATGTTGTTCATCAGCGCGACATCGTAATTCGCGCCGAACTTAAGCGTGTGGCGCGAGAATTCCTTCGTGAAATTCACAAGCGCTGTGTCGTTGCTCCGGATATAGCGGTTGTAGCTCGAATACGTGCTCCCGAGAGTCTGGTACAGGTCGGCATTCACGAGCGGCAGAAGCGGCGCCTGGAACAGGCTGGGCGACAGCCCGATATTGCTCGCGTTCGCGACACCAAAGCCGATCGAGGTCTGGCCCTCCTTCCAACGACCATAGGCAATGTACGAATCGATGACCCAGGTGGGACTCGGAGTCGCGGTATCGTTTACGACAACCTGAAAGCCGGAATCGTCGTTGGTGGCGTTATTATCGGCACCATTGCAGAAGAAGCAGGCGGGCGTATAATCCTGGCGTACGCGGTCCGACATGCGCACGAAGATGCGGTTCGTAGAAGTCTGATTCCAATCCACGCGCCAATCGAACTTATCATTGGCGGTCAGGCCTTTGCCTTGCGCAAAGTAGTTGTTCAGATCGTTGATGCCTTGGCTGGGGCGGTTTGGCAGCGGATACAAGTTGAGAATCTTCTGGCCGACCGGATTAAACAGATTCGAAGGGATTTTGTTGCCGGGAAAGGGACTCCGGGTGTAATACGTGTTGCCGGACGCATCCGTCACGAGATGCGTGGAGAACGGGTTGTAAACCACAGCCGGAGTGCCATCGGCATTGTAGGTACCCGAAAAATCGCCCGCTCGTTCGGCGGCTGTAGGAACAGTGAGGAAGCCGCTGCTCTCGGTATCAGGTTGCCGCAGACCTTCGTATGCGCCGAAGAAGTACAGGTTGGCTTTCTTCCAGAGCGGTCCTCCAAAATTCACGCCGAACTGATTGCGATGCAGTTCGTTCTTCGGAGCGCCACTCTGATCGTTCGACCAGGTGTTCGCATCGAGCGCCGAATTGCGAAGGTAATCGTACACTTCGCCGTGAAACGTGTTGGTGCCGCTACGCGTGATCAGCGTGACGACACCGGAGCCGGCGCGCTCGTATTGCGCGTCGTATTCGTTTTGTGCGATTTGTTGTTCCTGCACGGAATCCTGAATGGGAGCGACTAGCAGACCGCCCCAGTCGACAGCGGTGGAAGGCGCGCCATCAATGAGGATCTGCTCGTCACCACTGCGGCCGCCATTGAGGCCGAAGGCGCTGCCGTATTGGTCGAAGCTAACGGAGCGCGAGGTGAGGCCGCTTTGCGCGTCCGTGGTGCCGGCCAGCGCAAAGACGAAATTGAGCGGGTTGCGGTAGCTGTTCGGCAGCGCTTCAATCAGGTGATTATCCATCGTGACTGAATTGTTAGCGCTTTGCGTATCGATCAACACGGCTTCGCTGCTCACCGACACCTGCTGCTGCGTGCTGCCGACTTGGAGCGCGACATTTACGGACGCAGCAGTGTTCGCGCGCAGGATCATGTTGGATTGAACGTAGGCTTTGAAGCCTGGCGCTTCCACCCGGATCTCATACGTGCCCGGCAGGAGGTTGTCGAAGTTGTAGGCTCCGTTCGACTGCGAAACAGCTTCGCGCGTGTCGTTGGTGCCGGTATTTTTGAGATGAACCTGGGCGTTGGCGACAACCGCTCCGCTCGGATCGGTGACGACGCCCGAGATGGATGCGGAGAACGTCTGCCCGAAGCAGACCCAGGATAGGAGGCCGATCAAGGAAACCCAACGAATCAGTCTGAGATGCACAACTATTTCCTCCGTGCGCTGGATTTCAGCGCCAAATCCGACGGTTTGACACCCGCCGTGTAGACTTCCGACATGAAGGAGTGCGGGTTGTAGACGCCGATAAAGGCGACGTCCGCTTTCGCGGGGATCTGCGCCTCCATGCCGAGAGCCCAGAATGCCGCGTTGACGATGAAGCGGCGCAAACCTTCGGTTTCGATGTCGTCGGCCGCGCCCATCGTGGTAGTGAACACGCGCGCGGTTTTGCCGCTCGCGCCCGTATAGCTGTTCGTCCACGCGACCGGCATCATGGGATTGTTTACTTTGCCCGGAGCCGGTCCGCTGTCAGGGCCTACCCAGGACAAGACTTGCCCGAGCAGCAGGACGTGGCATGTGCTGGGAAGCGGCAGCCGGACTTCGTACACGTCGCTCGGGACCCAGATTTCGCCGCCCTGGATGCCGCGCAGAATCGGGCTGTCCGCGGCGCCTTCGGCAAACAGGGCGCGCGTGCTTTGCTTGCCATGTTCGCCGTGATGTGCGATCCAGGTCTCGCCCAGAACTCTGCGTCCGAAGCCGCCTTCCCATCCGGGGGCGGTGCTGTTGTACGACCACTTGGCGTACGTATTGCTGGTTTTGAACCAGAACGGGTGCGTGCCGGTGCGCAGCGAAATAATCGGCCTGCCGGATTCTACATAATCGACGATATGCTTCATCTGATCGTCCGGCAGGTCGCGCCAGCGCATGAAATCGACGAAGAGATCCGCCGTGTCGAGCGCATCCAGTCCCGGCGTATTGCGTTTCTCGCGCGGATCGATGGTTTCATCGTCCGGATTGATGGGAAACAGAACGGTGCAGGTGAATCCGTAGCGGACGGCCAGAATTTTTGCGAGTGCCGGAAGCGCTTCTTCGGAATGGTATTCGGCGTCATCCCCCGCCACCAGGACGATGTGCTTTCCATGGCCGGGCCCGGTCGAGCCTTGGTAAGTAACGCCGGCAGCATACAGAGACAGAACGCTGGCAACAACGAGAGCGCAGAGGCGCAACGACATGAAAGACCGTAAGTCTGGTTTACTGTAAATGCGCAGAGTTGTCAATATGAAATTTTATGGAAACGTTCATAGAACCATGTGCTCTTCTTTGCGGAGCGGCCGGCAGGTGCTGCGCTTGACGAGCGTTGCCGGAATGACGATTTCGCGCGATTCTTTTTCGCGCTTTTCGATTTTGTCGATGGCGGCGCGCGCCAACTGGCGTCCGACTTCGGCCATATCGATGGACACACTGGTCAGATTCGACGCGCGGCCGCGGCTGCGTTCGTGCTCGAAGCCGATCAGGCTCACGTCTTTCGGGACTTCGCGGCGGTGCTGGCGGAGTCCTTCGCGTGCGCCGAAGGCCAGCTCATCGGAACCGGCGAGAATGGCGGTCATGGGCCAGCCTTGTTCGAGGATGTGAGCCACGGCTGCCTGTCCACTTTCGAACTCGTCATCGGAGAGAGCGATGGTGTGGATGTGCGGATCGAGCTTCAGCTCCGCAATGCCTTGCAAATATCCGTTCAGCCGGTTGCGGTGCCAGGGCTTCGAATCGTCTCCGAGATACCAGATATCGCGATGGCCGAGCTGTCCCAGATAGCGAACAGCATCACAACAACCGCGCGTGTCGTCGTATTGGACAATGTGGCTGTGCGCGAGATCGTGTTCGCGGCCGGCAGCAAGGTGATTGGCGAGAACGACGTAGTTCAGGCCGTGGCGGTCGAAAAGCGTGAGCAGATTGGGATGCACGGTGCCGGCGATTATGAAGCAATCGGCCAAACCGGGCGTCTGCACGACGGGCGGAATTCCGAGCGACGCCGCGCTGGCAGCCGGCGAATGGCTGTGGCGGGCAAAGAGCAGATAGTAACCCTCGGCCGTGCAATATTCTTCGACTCCGAGCAGCAGCAGCGATTGCGCAGCGCTGAGCCCGAAATCGTTGCAAAGGATCAGGCCGATGATGCGCGATTTCGATTGAATCGCCGTGCGCGTACGCGCGCTGAATTCATAACCCAATTTGCGAGCAATGGCTTCGACGCGTTCGCGCAGACGCTCGTCCACATCGGAATGGCGATTCAAAACACGTGAAACCGTACCGATTGAGACATTCGCTCGCCGGGCAATATCTTTCATGGTGGGTGATGACCCGCGACGGCGTACGGCTCGGTTCTGGGTCATGCGACAGAAATGGGCGCGACCTCCGAAATTTCGACCGGACGGCGGTCGCGCAGCGATTTGTATCCGGCCTCGACGATGGCCATAGTATGCAGATTGTCGGCGCCGCTGGTGGGCGGCTCCGAATTCGTCGCGGCGGCGTTCATAATTTCGGACATGGGCCCCAGAAACGCGTCGGGAAACCAGACTTCGTTCCAGCGTGGCGTAAACCAAACGCCCGGTTGGGCAGTGGTGGTGAAGGTGATCGTGCTCGGAGCGCGGTTTGGATAACTGGGCCAGCCGATGGTGCCCTCCGCGAGTCCATCCGTGCCTTCGACGCGCCACTTGATATAGGGTTTCAAATCGTCGCCCGCGCTGCGCGGTCCGGTCCACACGTCGTCCCAGGCCGTGGCCAGCAGGCCATCCGCGTATTCGAGCGTGTATAAACAGATGCCGTCTTCGTGCGGGAATTGCGTGCGCGGATCTTTCCGAGCAGTGAGGAAAATCGACTGCGGATTGCCGAAAAGATAACGGAAGCAGTCGATGTGGTGAACGCTCATGTTGAGCAGCGTCAGGCGGTGATAATCGCGCAGCCAGGCCTGCCAGTGGGGCACCGCGCGCATTTCGATGGTGGCCAGCACGGGCGTTCCGAGATAGCCACGGTCGAGCACCGCTTTCAGTGCGCGAATCGACTGGTCGTAGCGCATGTTCTGATTTACAGCGAGCGGCAGACCGCGCTTTTGGCAGAGTGCAACCGTCTGGCAGGCGTGTTCGTAATCGACCGCGAGCGGCTTCTGCGCGAGGATGCCTTTCAGATGAATGCCTTCTTCGACGGCCTGCCGCACTATATCCAACTGACGGTGCGGCGGCACGGCGATATCGAGGATTTCGACAGCGGGGTCGCGCAGCATCTCGCCGAGCGTTTCGTAGACGCGCGGAATGCCGCGCAGATCGGCTACTTCGCGCGCAATTTCCGGCGTGCGCGAAGTGATGCCAGCGACGTGAAATCCGGCATCCAGATAAGCCTTCAACTGCACGTCCCGCATAATGAAGCCGGCGCCGACCGCGCCGATTCCAAAATCGCTGCGGGCGGGTTTGGGCGGGAGATGGTTCAGATCGAGATCGATGGGCACGATGCTGCTATGAACTTTCCATTAAACGTTCATGACGTCAACGGAGAATTATATGATAGGATCTTCCGGATGAAACTGGGCCTTATCAATTCCGCCTGGCTGGGGACACAGATCGATACCGCGCGCGGGATTCAGCTCACGAAAGAAATCGGCTTCGATACCATCGATATCTTTGCCGATCCACTGGAAACAACGCCGCAAGAGCTGCGCACCGTTCGGGAAACTTGCGCGGCGTGTGAGTTGCCGGTGATTTCAACGGTTTGCTGCGCGCTGGGGATTGCGGATTTCAATACTCCGGTGCGGCATTTTCATATTGATCGGGTGAAGCGATATCTCGACCTCGCCTATGACCTGCACGGGAAAAATACGCTGTTGGTTGTCGGCGAATATATCTGGAACCAGGAAGTGATTGCACCGGCGGATCAATGGAAATGGGCTGTCGAAGGCGTGCAGGAGCTGGGGCGGCATGCGGCCGCGCTAGGACTCGAAATTGCCATTGAACTGGAGCCGTTTCATTTGTCGATTGTGAACAGCATCGACAAGATGGATCGCTTTCTGAAGGATGTGGGGCTCGCGAACGTGAAGGCCAATATCGACGTTTCGCATCTGGCGTTAGTGAAGAACGGCGCGGAGCAGATTTCGCGACTGAATGGCCGGATCGCGCACGTGCATCTTTCCGATTGCGACGGCCATAAGCACGGCGATCTGCCGCCCGGCCGAGGCGTGGTCGATTTTCCGCCGTATTTGAAAGCGCTCGCGGATACCGGTTTCAACGGTACGGTGAGCATTGAGCTGGAGTATTCGCCCGAACCCGGCAAGATTGTCGACTGGGTGCGCGAGGCATATCAGGCGACGAATCAATTGATGAGTGAGCAAGGAATAAGGAGTTAACGTATGGCATCCGGTCCGCTGTCTAAGGATGTACTCAATGAATACGAGCGCAACGGGTTTGTGATTGCGCGCGGCATGTTCGATGATGAAGAGATCGGCCTGTTACGGCGCGCCGCGAAAGAAGATCGTGCGCTCGATCAGCATTCGTTCGGCCGCGGCGACGGCGAAGGCGGCACAGTGCGCTTGTCGCTATGGAATCATCCGGGCGACACCATCTACGGCATGTTCGCGCGCTGCGAAACGATTGTGAACACGGCCGAGATGCTGCTCGACGGCGAAGTGTATCACTACCACTCGAAAATGATCATGAAAGATCCGAAGGTGGGCGGCGCGTGGGCGTGGCATCAGGATTACGGCTACTGGTATCAAAACGGCGTGCTGTTTCCGGATCTCACCAGCGCGTTTATTGCGGTCGACCCGGCCACGCGTGAAAACGGCTGCATGCAGGTGCTGAAGGGGTCGCATCGCATGGGCCGCATCGATCATGTCTTGACCGGCGATCAGGCCGGCGCCGATATGGAGCGCGTGCTCGAAGCTTCGAAGCGATTGGAATTGGTGTATGTCGAAATGGATCCGGGCGATGTACTGTTCTTCCACTCGAACTTGCTGCACCGTTCGGACCAGAACCGCTCGGAAAAGCCGCGCTGGGCCATGATCTGCTGCTATAACGCCGCGCGCAATGATCCGTATAAAGAGGCGCACCATCCGCGCTACACGCCGCTGCATAAAGTGCCGGATTCGGCGATTAAAGAAGCAGGCTTAAAGCGGTTCGCTGATTCGCACGCGGACGTGGCGTGGCTCGAAGATCAGAAGGACCAGAGCGCCCGCAGTCTCGCCGAAAAAGCGCAGTGACGCACGGCCGGCCGCGACTGCGGTGCTACATGAACTTAATGGCGTTCGACACGATGCCGGGCGCGCCACAAGGCAGCTTTTCGGAGCGGATGCGGGCCTTGCGCGCGGCCGGGTTTGAGGGTGTTCAATTCGCTGCGCCCGCTACGTCCGAACAGTTGCAAACGTGCCGCGAGCTGGGGTTAGGCGTTGCCGCAAGCGGGCGCGTGAACACGCCTGAAGAAGCGGGGCCACTCGCCGAGAAGTTTGCGGCAGACAGCTATGAGTGCGCGACGTTGCACGTGGGTTGGGGGCTCGAAGACGATGGCGAAGCCGGGCGGCTGATCGAGAGCATTCTCGCGGCCTCTGCACAATTTCGTTTTCCGCTCTACATCGAAACGCATCGCGCGACCATCTGCCAGGACATGTGGCGGACCGTGCAGTTCATCCAGCGGTTTCCCGAAATGCGCTTCAATGGCGATTTCTCGCACTGGTACACCGGGCAGGAGATGGTGTACGGCGGGTTTGAGAAGAAGCTTGCGTTCATCCGTCCTGTGCTGGAGCGCATTGGTTTCCTCCATGGCAGAATCGCCAATCCAGGCTGCATTCAGGTGCCGGTTGTAGATGGCGCGCTCTATGTAGAGCACTTCCGCCAGCTTTGGACCGAGACTTTTCGCGCCGCGCCAGAGAATCACATCTGTTTCACTCCAGAGCTGCTTGCCCCGGACATTTACTATGCACGCACCTTTGATGGAGTCGAGGAAAGCGACCGGTGGGAACAGTCGCTGATCTTAAAGCGGATTGCACAAGAGTGTTTCGCGTGCGCGCAGCGATCCTGATCCTATTCTGCGCGGCCGTGCTGGAGGCGCAGGACCCGGACGATATTCGCGCGCAGCAAGCCGAATCGGCGAATGTCCAAGCCGGCAGAACGCAGTTCCGGCAGACATGTGGGTTTTGCCACGGTCCCGATGCGCGCGGCGCGAGCGGACCCGACCTGATTCGTTCTACGGTAGTGAACCACGATGTTGACGGCAATTTGATCGGGCCAGTAATCCGGAACGGCCGCCCGGAAAAAGGTATGCCGGCGTTTCACCTCTCCGACACGGAAATCCGCAATATCGCGGATTTTCTGCATGCCGAGGCGAAGATTGCGGCTTCGGTGGTGCGGCGGATTCCCACCGAGTATCCGCTTGAAAAGCTTCTCGTCGGAAATGCGAAGGGCGGAAAGGAATTCTTCCAGGGACACTGCAGCGGGTGTCATTCGCCAGACCGCGACTTGGCGCATATTGCCTCGAAGTACAAGCCATTCGATTTACAGACGCGGATTGCGTTTCCGTCCGGGGCGGTGCCAAAGGTTAAGGTGACCGATAGTTCGGGGAAGACGTTCGAGGGCGAACAGGTGTATGCGGACGAATTTATCGTCTCGTTGCGCGATAAAGATCGCGTGGTGCACACGTTCCAGCGCGATCGCGTAAAGGTGGAAGTGAACGACCCACTCGCGGAACATGAACGCCTGCTCCATACGTATACGGACAAGAACATTCACGACTTGTTTGCGTATCTGGAGACCTTGAAATGAAGTGGGTCATGTCGATGGCGCTGGCTGCCGCGGTTGTGTATGGCCAGGATGCGTGGCCGACCTACAACGGCGATTACTCCGGAAAACGTTTCAGCGAGCTTCGGCAAATCAACAAAACGAATGTTGGACAGTTGACCATGGTTTGGGCGTTCCAAACGGGAGCGAACGGCGGTCTGAAATCCACTCCCTTGTTGGCCGACGGCGTTCTTTATTTCACCGAACCGGATGACGTCTGGGCGGTGGATGCGCGATCGGGTCAGCAGATCTGGCATTTTCACTACCATCCAAACGAGGGCCTGCATATCGGACAGCGCGGGCTTGGGATGTACAAAGATAAGCTGTATTTCGAGACGCCCGATGCGCACCTGCTTTCCCTCAATTCGCGCACCGGCGAAGTGCATTGGGACGTCGTATTGGCCGATGTGAAACTCGGCTATTGGGCGTCGATGGCTCCGCTCGTGATTCGCAATCACGTGCTCGCGGGCGTGTCCGGAGATTTTAACGACCTACACGGGTTCATCGATTCATTCGATCCCGAAACCGGCAAGTTGCAGTGGCGCTGGAATTCGCTTCCAAAGCCCGGAGAACCGGGCTCCGAGACGTGGCCCAAAAACAGCGATGCGATCCAGCACGGCGGCGGCATGACCTGGATCACCGGCACGTACGATCCGGATCTGAACCTGCTCTATTGGGGCACAGCGAATCCGAATCCGGTGCTCGATGGCAGCACGCGTCCGGGCGACAACCTGTATACCTGCACGATTGTCGCGCTGGATCCGGATACCGGCAAGCTGGTCTGGTATTTCCAACCATCGCCGCACGACGTGCACGACTGGGATGCCGTGCAGACGCCCGTCCTTCTGGACGCAAAGTTTCACGGCGAGCCGCGGAAGCTGCTGCTGCAAGCCTCGCGGAACGGCTATTTCTTTGTGCTCGATCGCACCAACGGGAAACCGCTCCTTTCGGTTCCGTATGAAAACATCAACTGGAGCAAGGGCGTCGATGAGCGCGGCCGTCCAGCGGGCAACCTGGAAAAGTATCCGGCTCCTGCGGGCACGCTGGTGGAACCGGACGCGATTGGCGCGACGAACTGGATGGCGCCAAGCTTCGATCCCGATACCGGATTGCTGTACGTCGACAGTCACGATTCGTTCAGCTTGTATTACGCCTATGAGACCGGCAAACCAGAGGGATTTGGCGGGCGCGACTTAACAGTGTGGTCGCACTGCTATCTGCGAGCCATTGATTATCAGACGGGAAAAAGTAAATGGAAGCATGACCTGGGTCCGGGCTGGGATTGGGCCGGCGTGCTGAGTACGGCAGGCGGCGTGGTGTTTACCGGCGATGTTCACGGCAACATGCTGGGCCTGGATGCCGATACCGGCCAGACGCTCTGGCATGCGTTCGGCGGCGGGCCGGCGCAAGGTCCGCCGATCACGTATAAGTTGGACGGCCGGCAATACGTGCTCATGGGAGCGCACGAGGTGTTGTATGCTTGGGCGCTGCCGGAACATCGTTGAGGGAAAGAATCTGTTTTCTTTGGTGGAGCAGATTTTGGAGCGAGACTAGATCTATCTGGTGTACGGATCGCTGGGTCTTGATCGCGAGAGCAGCGGCCGCCCCCGCGCTTTCTGCCGCGATCATATAATTCGGTTCCATGCGAAACGAACCGTAGGCGATGGTCGAGGCTGATATGCAAACCGTTACGAGCAGATTCGAGCATTCGTGTTCGCGCGGCAGAAGCGCGCGGTACGGAATTTCCCAAGGCTGGACGGGCATACTGAGATACCCTTCCGTGAAAACCTGGTTGATGACCTTCGGAAAACGATACACCTGATGAGCCACCCACTCGACCTCACGGATGTCGATGTTGTATCCGGCCATACCGATGGAATCATATTTATCGCGATACTGCTGTAAGTCGTGCTGAGTTAAGACATACTCGCCCAGCATGCGGCGCCCCTCGCGCACATATAGCTGATTGGGCCAGTGGCCTGTATCGGTGAATTCATCTTTCGGCAAGCCCCATTTGCGAATCTCACTGCGGATGGAATCAGGCACGCTCCGATCGTTTTGCAAAAAGTAGATGAGTCCCTGCGCCCACATAAGATGCTCTCGCCAGATTTGCCGGCGGCGCGCGTAACTTGCTTCCGGGTAGTCCCAGCTTGCACCGAGTAAGTCGGTGGAAACGGGGCCGGTGCTGTTGACATCGGACTTGCCATTCGGAATACGAACGATTCCGAGAAAATCGCTCAGCTTCAGAGCGCCTTTGGCGCTTTCCAGATAACGCCGGGCGAGCAGATAACGATTGGGGTCGTAGCCGGCTGGTTGCGTTATCGGCAAGCGGTCCGCCGGATCTTCCGTTAAGCAGAGCCGGAAGCAGTACGATTGAAAACGCCCGTCGGGCTGCCCCGTATCGGCCACTCTATTTTGCGGAACGATCAGAGGCAAGCTGTCTGCCGAGACGGGGTATCGGAACTGATGAGCACCAGGAAGCAGATCCTCGCGTCCGCCGAGCGATTCTCCATATTTCGACCGTCCTTCGCGCCCAACCACGTATGAGACGCCCGCGGCTTTCATTAAATCGCCTTCGTAAGAACTATCGATAAACACGCGGCCTTGAAAACTCCGCCCGTTCTCTATACGAATGGTCTGAATTTCCGAGCCGTTTCTGACCAGCCCGGCGAGGCGGCAATTGAAAAAGAGATTTACGTGCGCGGCGCTGAGCATCTCGCGCAGAATGGATTCGGCCACATGCGGCTCGAACGCCCACGCGAGGGGCTGATGATAATGCTCACCGGCGGCCTGGAAGAAAGCGCGCGCCAAGCCGCCGATAAGCTGCTGTTGATTTTCGACATCGCTATTGCTCAATCCGCCCGAGACCATGCCGCCCACATCCCGGCCAGGCTCGATCAAGGCAACGCGCATGCCTTCTTGCGCCGCGGCAATTGCGGCCATGGTTCCACCGGCGGTTGCGCCGTAAATAACAACGTCAAAGCTTGAAAGTTCAGCGGAACGGACGTGAACAGTAGTAATTAAAGTGGTTATGACGAGTAGAGCGGCTCGGATAGCATGCGTTCCCACTCAGGTATGGATAACACACGTTAACGCGTGAGGACTTGTTCGATAAACGCAATCGCGCGCGGGTCTTTCGATTGGCCGAGCCAGAAGAACGCCTGCTTGCGCACTTCGGGGTTGCGCTGCGTGCGCGCGATGTCAATCAGCTTGGGAACGCCTTCATCTTTCGGCAATTGAGACAGGGCAAACACAGCGCGTTTTTTCACTTCGGTATTCGGGTCGTTCTGAATAGCATCGGTAATGGCGGCGGCTGCCCGCGCGCCGGCCTTCTGCGCCATCCAGAAGAGCGCCTGTTCGCGCACGTGCGGCGATGGGCTGGTCTTCGCCAACTGAATCAGCACGTCAAGCGCCTTCGGATCTTCGTGCTGCGACAGAGCAAAGATGGCGCCGTTCATAACACGATTCGAGGTTTGATCATTCGCGAGTTTCTGAAGAAACGCAATGCTTTCGCCGGCCGGAACTCCGCTGAGCCAGACGAACGGAAGTCCGCCGGCATCCAAGGGGCACTCGAGCGAATAGACCTGCACTCTTTCGACGCTCTGATTCTCGACACGAAACAAAACCGCGAGCGTATCGGTTCCTTCCAATTGCACCGGACGGTTTTGCTGAACGCCGCTGATCGTGCCTGTGTGGTCTCCTCCTTCAAGCCAGCAGCCGGCATGGCCCGAGCCATTCCAGCAACAGTTTTCGTGATCACCGCGCGTGGTCTTAATGGCATAGCCGAACCACGTGGCCGGGGTCGTTTTCAGTTGCGCTTCGAGCGTTCCGGAGAACGGCCGGGTTTCCCGATGCGCATTCACCACGCTCGGCGGCCCGTTCTGAGCGAATGCGAAGCCTACGGCAAAGAACAATGAGAAGAGCTTCATTTCAGCATCTCCATCAGGTAGTCGGTCACTTCCTTGGAATGCACCATTGACATTCGCTGGACGATTTTCTGTTTCATTTGCGGGTCCTTCTCGCTGCGCGCCAGCTCAACCAGCGCGCTGCCGTTCTGCGCAATGCCCAGCGCATTCAACACCGCCGACCGCACCTCCGGGTTTTGATCGCCGCGGTAGATCGCGACGAGAACATCTCCGGTATTCGAGCCGCTCCGGTGCCCGCTCAACCCCAGCGCCTCAATGGCCGTAATCTTCAGCTTCGGGTCCTTTTCGTTCCGGGCGATTTCCGCCAAATCTGTCGAATCGCCAATTAAGGCAAGCTGCCGGATGGCATCCCGGCGCAACTCCGGATTCTGCTCGGTTTTCGCGATATCCAGTAGAAAATCCTTCGAGCCGGACTGCATGAAGCTGTGCAGAATGTCTCGTTTGATGGCGGGATTGGAAGAATTCTTGTAAATCGAAGCTAGCTCGTTGCGCGCATCCGCATTGCCCAGCAGTCCCATGTAGCGGATGGCGCGGCGCTGCAAATCCGGATTTGCGGGATTACGCGCAATGCCATCCAGAATTTTGCGCGCTTCAGGAGATGAGTTCTGGGTAAGAACAAACAGCGCCCGGTCTTTCACTTTTTCGGAACTGTTCCCGAAGAGCAGCTTCTGCAAAACGGGCAATACATCTTTCGAATCGCTCTGCATCAGACTGTTCAGAGCGATCAGCTTCAGTTCTTCATCCGATTCCGCGCTGGGGTTGACAGGATCTCCCGCCTTGGCCCGCACTTCCACTTGAAGCGCGCGCGCATCCTTCAGCCAGCGGCTCGACGGATACTTTTCCGTCAATTCACTCAAGGTCTCTAGCGAATCGTCGCGCTGACCCGCGCGATTCTCTGCATAGGCCTTCCAATACAGTGCCGCGTCCGCGATGGCCGGGTCGTGTTGGGCCGCCGTCGTGAACGCCGCGATCGCCTGATCCCATTGCCGTGCATCCAGCTTGGCCAAACCGCGCTGGTAATTGGTATCGTCCGCCGGCTTCTGAGGCCAGGCGGCGCTTGTCAGGAAGATGAATAGAAAAATGGCTCGTATCATAATTTCTGTTCCTTTTCGCGAGTGTTCGCGCTCGCGATTCGAATTTTGAATAGAAGTCCCTCGTTGTCCACGCGCTCGCGGAGGTCTTCGAGATCGCGCGAGGCGTGCTTCGGACCGCTGTTCGCTATATCCAGCAACACGCGTTCCAGATCGTCAAGCAAAGCGGCGTGTACATGGTCTCCGTCCCGTGATGCGGTCTCGCGCAGCAGACGATTTTCGTCCAGCAAATCGCGCGCCCGCACCCGCTCGATGTTGAGATCTGTCGCTTCGGGCATGCCATTGAGCAATTCCGTCAGCGCGATCTGGGAGCGCTCCAGGTGATCGCTCATAGCTAGCAGGAAAATTCGTTCGCGATCTTGAGCCGAGAGGCCGGCTTGGCGTTGCCGCTGCGTGAACATGCCGCCGAAAAAGGCAAGCAGCAATAGAAGAGCGAAACCGGGCGCGAGCAGATGCCAGGAACGCCAATGCAGGCGCGCCGGACGCTCCAACCGAGGCTGCAATCGGGCCCAAACTTCGCGTCCATAGCGTTCGCCGCGTTCCGGTACGGGGAAGTCCCGAACGCCGTCCAGCAAATCCTTCAATTGCTGCAAGCCGGCGCGGCACTCCGGGCACTCGGCCAGGTGCATTTGCTGCGAGCCGGTCAGTTCGCCGTAATAGGCCTCCAGCAGTTCGTGTTCCTGAAGATGGTTCATCGCGTCCTCCAGGCCGGTTCGAGGACGCGGCGCAGTTTCTGCACGGCCCGGAACACGCTATGTTTTGCGGCGTTGGTTTGCACGCCTAGGATGCAGGCGATCTCGTCCATATCGCAGCCTTCGTAATGCCGCAGAATGAAGGCCGTTCGTTCCGTTTCCGTGAGTTCTTTCAGGCCCGATCCGAGCAAGTCCGAAATCTGCCCGCTTTGCATCAGGCGTTCGGGCGAGGGCTCGCGCGTGGCAACCTGATCCAGCCAGTGCCAGTTTCCGTCATCGGATGCCGGCGGCGGCGGTTGCTCTTTCCGGTTCTTCCTGGCGCGGATCAGGTCGATCGAACAATTCGCGCAAATGCGATACAGCCACGTCGTGAACGCGGCGCGTCCGTCAAAGCGCCGGATTTGCTTGTACGCGCGCAGAAAAGTCTCTTGCACCAGGTCTTCTGCGTCTTGCTCGTTGCCAGTCATGCGATAGGCCAGGCGGAACACCGCGTGGCTGTGCCGCTCTACCAGGACACGAAAGGCGTGCTGATCGCCCTTCCGTGCCTGTTCGGCCGCCGCCGCATCGGTCCATTCCATCCGGCTGGTCCTTAGACTGGAGAAGCGGGAAGCGGTTAGCAACAGAACCGCGACCGCAAGGGAGCGCCTACTTCTTATTCATATCCGTGAACGCCAGCGCCTTTTTTTCGCCGTCGACAATCATGTGGTCGTCGCCGCTGTAATAGGTAAGCTGGCGGCCACGGGTGGTTCCTTTGTGGCTATCGACCATCTGCGGCGCGCCGCCGTTCAACACGACTTTGTCTTCTTTCGTGTAGTACTCGCAATGCTCACCGGTTCCAGTCCGGGTGCGATTGGCGGCAACCTGGTCGGAAATGCTGACATTGCCGTCGGCAATCGCGTGATTGAGCGAAGACTCGTTGCCGTTGTCGGCGGTCTTTGGGGTGAGAAATGCCTTGACTTGCTTCGCGGTCACGGTCATTTTTTGCCGGACCAGTTTAACGCCCCCGGTGTACAGCGCGATGCGCGTATCGTCGCGGTAGGAGAGCTCCGGCGCAGAGACCGTCGTGAACACCGGCGATTGCGCGTTGCTGTTCCTGTTATCGACGAGCTCGCTGACTACATTCCCGGAAGCCTGCAGCGACTGATTGTCACGGTCCACATCGATCACGTTCGCGGAAATGCGATTCGCGCCCTGCCACATCACCACATGTCCGTCGTAATGAACTTTCGTATTGTTGTCGCGGGTCTGCATCTCGTCCGCTGTCGCCTGCATCGGCTGAGTCGTGTCGAGCATGGAGGTGCCGGGCTTCTCGTTGCGGTCCGGTTGATGCGTGGAGAAGACGTGCCCCACGGCGTCCATGTCGCCCGTGGCCTGATTCATGACGATCTTGTCCGCGGTGGCCGATCCGGTATCGTCCAGGACCCGCGCCTGATCGATCAGTGTGATCTTATTAATGGTCTGGTCGAGATACGCTTTCTTGGCCCAGGCTTTCCGCGTTCCTTCCTGATACCGGAAATTGCCGGTCTGCTCAATATCGGCAAGCTTGTTTGTACCCGGAGTAAATTTGGCTGTGAGCAGGTCGCTCCACGTCAGTGCGGGAGCTGGCGCCTTCCGGTCTTTTGTTTGCTGCGCGGGCTTGTCGGTGTGGGTCGCAGCGTTCCAGGCGGTGAAGCTGTCGATATAGCTGTTCTGGCCATAGATAATTGTGAGGCGCGAAGCATCGAGCGTGCGATGGGACTGCTCCGGACGGTTCGGCTTAAATTCAAGCTGCGCCTTCGATGGAGCGCGGATCTCCTGCACTTCCTCACCGCCTGGCTTCATGGCAAGCTCGATGTGTTCGCTCCGTAGAATGCGCGTTTCGGGCATCTGCTCGCCCGGTTGCGGCAGCGGGTCCGATTCCGCCACCGCGTGTCCATCCGCCAGCACCAGCGCCAGATCGCTTTCATTCTCTGCGGTTCCGTTCTTCTGCTGTGTCGAGATCGTAAAGCGCAGATCTGCGCGGTCCCCCGTGATCGTGGTGCGCGAGCCTGGCTCGGTGGTTACGACCCGCGCGTCCTTATTCCCGATGATCTGGATCAGATTTCCGTCGTCATCAAACAGCGCGGTCATCTGCTGCGCCGAGTAATTGGTCTGGCGATCTTCGCGCGTATCGGTCCCGACCGGATTCTCCGCATCGATCTGATGCAGAACGCCGTCCACCAGCGTGACTACCGAGTTTCCGGCCTGAATCACCGTACTCTGCCGCTGCAGCTTCGACCACGGCGAGAGATAGACCTTGCCTTCCTTTTCCTTGTAGACCAGATCGCCCGCTTCCACATGCATCTTGCGCTCGGCCGGGCCCTTTCCGATCCAATCCAAAGCGACCTGCGATTTCAGATGTAACGTTTGAGCGTTCGAATCGTAATCCGCCCCGACGCCGCGGCCGTCGCCCTCGGTGAACAGAAATGACGCGGGCTGGTCTGTGGTGGCTTTGCCCGATTTCGTCTCATACGTAATTCCGGAGGTCTGAATGCGTACGCGTTTTTCGGCTACGTCTTTGTCGGCGGCATTCTTATCCGCCGGTACATCGATCACAATCGACACCGGATCCTGGGACTTCATCACGCCGGAGCGCTCATCAAACAGCGCGCGATCCGTCCGGATGTAGGTATAGGAACTCGCGTCCTTGTTATAGAGCCGCAGCGCGAGATCCTGCAACTCGAAGGTAGACGGATCTTTGGTCGCTTGAAATCCCTTCGCGTCCACCTGAACCACAATTTTGTTCGTCCGGGGATCGTGCTTGTACTCGTGCCACCCGCCGCGCGCCACGGCTTCCAGCCCGGTCTTGATCGGCGGTGCGGGCGCAACCCGGCGCGCCTGGACAGTCTCCATGCGCAGTTTATAGGTATAGCCGACGAGCGCCGCGAGGATGACTGCGGCGACGGCCAGCAGGAGGGAAATTCGCCGCATAGATTAGGACTGCAATCCAGTTCCAGGATACAAGGTAACGTCGGACTCCCCGGTAGCGCTTGAAGAAACCCTTTCCGTTTTTAGCCACTAGATCATGCGTAGCGGCTAAGCTAGAAGGAGAAGCCGCCAAAGTGACAGACGCCCACATCATCAGCATCGCCATCATCTTCATTGCCGCTATCGGTTCCATCATGTACAACAATTCGCGCATCACCGATCTGCGTGTTGCCATCGACGGTCGCTTCAGCGGCATTGATAAGCGCATGGACGACCTGCGCAATAGCGTGAACCAGCACCTCGATGACAAATTCAAGCTGCTGGATACCAAACTGGACCGCATCATCGAAATGCTCGCCAGTCACGATGCGCGCCTCTACAAGCTGGAGCACCCCGACGAACGTTAGCCAGCCGGGCTTGGAGCGTCGTCACGTCCGCACTCGCGCGCGGTGATGCCGAAGCAAATCTGAGTCAAGCATTATCAATATTTAGACTGCCAGCAGAATAAACATCCAGCAAACAATAACTTACAACAACATCTTGTCACTCTCTTGACGAGTGTGCTAAAACATTCTGTGGGTGGTCGCGGCTCAGAAAAGCCCGACCTCAATCGAAGAAATTCACAGGTTCTGACAATTCACTGGAGGTTTTGAGTATGGACATTCGTCCGCTTCACGACCGTGTCGTGGTTAAACGGATCGAAGAAGGAGAGGTCATGCAGGGCGGCCTCTACATTCCGGACACTGCCAAAGAAAAGCCGCAGCAGGGCGAAGTGGTCGCCGTCGGCAAGGGCAAACGAGATGACAGCGGCAAACTGATCGAGCTGGACGTTCAGGTTGGCGATCGCGTGTTGTTTGGAAAGTATTCCGGTAATGACATCAAGCTGGACGGCACTGAGTACTTGATCATGCGCGAGGACGAGATCCTGGGCGTGCTCACCAACGGTGCGAAAAGCGCAAAGGCTAAGTAAAGGAGGACTCAGGAGCAATGGCTGCAAAACAAATTGTTTATAGCGAAAATTCGCGTCAGGCTATTCTTCGCGGCGTAAATCAATTAGCGGATGCCGTGAAGGTGACGCTCGGCCCCAAGGGCCGCAACGTGGTTTTAGAGAAGAAGTTCGGCGGTCCGACGATTACCAAGGACGGCGTGACCGTCGCGAAGGAAGTCGAGCTGAAGGATCCGCTCGAGAACATGGGCGCCCAGATGGTGCGCGAGGTTGCTTCGAAGACCTCCGACATCGCGGGCGATGGTACGACGACCGCGACGATTCTGGCCCAGGCGATCTTCCGCGAAGGTGTGAAGTCGGTTGCTGCCGGAGCGAATCCGATGGCTCTGAAGCGCGGGATTGAGAAGGCCGTCGATACGGTTGTCGAGGAAGTCAAGAAGCTTTCGAAGCCGGTTTCGGGCGACGCCATCGCGCAGGTCGGCACCATTTCGGCCAACGGCGATTCGACGATCGGCAACATTATTGCCGAGGCGATGAAGAAGGTCGGTAAGGACGGCGTGATCACGGTGGAAGAGTCGAAGACCATGGTGACCGAGCTGAACACCGTGGACGGTATGCAGTTCGACCGCGGCTATCTCTCGCCGTACTTCGTCACCGATCCGGATCGCATGGAAGCGGTGCTGGAAGATCCCTACATTCTGATCCACGAAAAGAAGATCAGCAACATGAAGGATCTGCTGCCGCTGCTCGAGCAGATTGCGCGTTCGGGCAAGCCGCTCCTGGTGATTGCCGAGGAAGTGGAAGGCGAAGCGCTCGCGACTCTGGTGGTCAACAAGCTGCGTGGAACCTTGAACGCCTGCGCTGTGAAGGCTCCGGGCTTCGGCGATCGCCGCAAAGCGATGCTCGAGGACATCGCGATCCTCACCGGCGGCAAGGCTCTGATGGAAGAGACCGGCATCAAGCTGGAAGGTGTTCGCCTCGAAGACTTGGGCCGCGCGAAGCGCGTCACGGTTGACAAGGACAACACCACCATCGTGGACGGCGCCGGCACGCAGAAGAACATCGAAGGCCGCATCAAGCAGCTCCGGACGCAGATTGATGAGACCACCTCAGACTACGATCGCGAGAAGCTGCAGGAGCGGCTGGCGAAGCTCGCCGGCGGCGTAGCCGTCATCAAGGTCGGTGCTGCCACCGAGACCGAGATGAAGGAGAAGAAGGCGCGCGTCGAAGACGCTCTGCACGCGACCCGTGCGGCCGTCGAAGAGGGCATCGTTCCGGGCGGCGGCGTGGCGCTGCTGCGCGCGGGCGAGGCTCTGAAGAGCCTCAAAGGCGACGGCGATGAGCAGATTGGCGTCGACATCATCCGTAAGGCCACGGAAGAGCCGTTACGCCAGATTTCCGGAAACGCCGGTTTTGAAGGCGCGATCGTGATCGAGAAGGTGCGCTCGAATGGCGAGAAGAACTTCGGCTTCAACGCAGCCAACGGCCAGTTCGAAGACCTGGTGAAGTCGGGCGTGATCGATCCGACCAAGGTGACGCGCTCCGCGCTGCAGCATGCCGCTTCGATCAGCGCGCTCATGCTGACGACCGAAGCGATGATCGCCGAGATTCCGGAGAAGAAGGCGCCTGCCGGGCCGCCTGCCGGCCACGGCCCCGACATGGACTACTAATTAGTTAGTTCAGTCGAGTTTAGTTTAGGTTCGCCCGCTTGGTCAAAAGCCAAGCGGGCTTTTTTGTGGCCGCTTGGCCCAGGGGACACTCCATAAGCGTTAACTTAGTACTCCGATTCGAAATTACGATGACGTATTCGCGTCGGTAGGGAGCCCAATTTAGACCTCGAGGCCGATATCCTTTAAATTTATGTCGTTGCCTTTGTGTGGAAAGGTGTCTCTCGTCACCGGCGCGTCACGGGGAATCGGAGCGGCAACAGCCACGAAGCTAGCCCTTCTCGGATCCGATCTCGTCATCAATTATCGAAACAAAGCCGCACGCGCCGAACAGGTATGCCGCGAAATCGCAAATCTCGGGAGAAACGCGCTCGCGGTCCGAGCCGACCTGACCGTCGACTCCGAACTGGACGCGATGACATGGACCATTCAGCAGTTCTATAAGCGTTTGGACGTGCTTGTCTTGAACGCAAGTGGCGGCCTCGAGCAGGGAAAGACCGAAGATTATGCCATGACCCTGAACCACACGGCGCAGTTACAGACTGCAAAGGCTGCCACTAAGTTGATGCCCGACGGAGGCCGAATCGTATTTGTGACGAGTCACTGGTCTCACTTCTATGGCCCAAAAGCCGGTGATTGCCGGGTACGAAGTGGTGGCAAGAAGTAAGCGTGCGGGGGAACAAGCACTTCGCAACTATGCCTCCGAGCTAAATGGATCTGGCATATCACTCGTGGTCGTTAGCGGTGACATTATTGAGGGCACGATTACCCCGCGTCTCCTGGAGCGAAAAAATCCAGGCCTGATTGAACATCGCCGGCTGCAAGCCGAAAAATTGTCCACAATAGACGACTTCGCCGAAGCAATTGCTGCCGCCGCATCTGACAAGAGTCTTCCGTCCGGTCATACTATATTCGTGGGTCCAACCGATTATTTCGGTTCGCACTCTTGACCGCCTGCAAGCTGGCGCTATTGGAAACTCCGCAGTGCGTCGCGCTTGTGTCCGGATCACCTCCAGTGTGGTCGTTAGCCGGAAGTTGGTTTTGGAAACGCCACCGAATGGCAGCTCCCGAGATTACCTTCGACAATCGAGTTCCGTGAGTGCTGCGGCTGAGCTTCCACAAGGGAAGGGAAAAATCGATTTCCGCTTTTATAGTTTCTTCAGCCAGATGTCACGCACCCACAGCTTGCCTGTAGCCTCTACTTCGATACCGATTTTGCCGCTATTGTGGAACTTGCTTTTGTCGTCATCAAAAAGCATGGCCATCACATGGCCGTTCAAAATGTGAGTGTATTGGTGGCCGCGAGCGATGATGTGAAGCTGGTTCCAATCTTCGCGCTTGTAGAACTTGCCGAGCTCATTGGTGTCACTGAGGGTGGCGAGGAGCCGCGGCTTCCTGCCTTCCTCCGTGTGGACAACATCGCCGCGCCAGGCAATGATTCCGCGGCCGGTGTCCTGCTCGTAGAACTGGCCAGTGTAACGGTTTCCGGCATCGAAATCGTACTGCGGACCGGCAAGATTCCATCGCGCTTCGGATGCCGGATCGGGGGGTGTTCCGCGGGGCTGGCCGCTCGGATACGTTTGGCTCGCGCCCGGAGGACCGCCTCTAGCTGGCCTGGGCTGGGGAGGAGCGATCCAACTGCGGTACTGAATGCCGCTATTGATATTGCCGTCGCCCTTCATCTCCAGCTTCAACTCGAAATCCGAGGGCTCACCGCCTTGCCAGACGAGATAGATCGTTCCGGTAGGCTTCTCGCAGGTGGATTCGATGGTGATGGCGCCATTCTCCACTTTCCAATTTGAATCGCCAGACCACCCGTTAAGTGTTTGGCCATCCCACAGGGAGGTCCAGCCCTCATGGTCGGCGAAATTGACCGGCTCGGGATGAGTGAAGCCCGGAAAGCGGCGCGGTGGCGCTTTTTCGGCAGGCTGTTGGGATCTGGCAGGATTGACGCAAAAAACCACGGCCGCGATTACCGGGATTGCGCCTGCAAGCATCAGTTTTCTCATGTTCTGACAAAGTATCATCGTTTGACGAAGCGGTTTGATGACGCTGCCTTTGGCGGATAAAGGCCAGCTACTCACTGATCGTCGTCGTCGTCATCGTGATACTTCTTGGCGGCTTTGACGAACGGGCCAGGCATCTCGACCTTCGGCTCCCCCGGATACGGACGCGCCCAGCCTGTCGCCGAATACCAGACCACATGGTTGAGGAAATTCGGGTCAACCGCGTCGGCTTTGTCGTATTTGTCTTTCATCACTTCCGCCGTTGCTTTGAGCCAGGCCTTTTGGACCGGGCTGTACGCGACACCGTCTTTATGGGGCAGATCCGGGCCTTGGTCAATGGCGATGACCGCCGGCAAATGATCGTAAGGCGTGAGGTCGGGCGTATTCTGAAAAGCATCGAACATCGGCGAGGCCACCAGGTCGAACTGGGTCAAAGGCTGCATGCCCAGGATATTCTCAATCGTGCGGTTGATATTTTCGGCTGTGTAGGTGGTGTGGATCGCTTTACCCTGGCCGGCAGCTTGCGGAGCTGCCGCATAGGGACTGATGACGTACACCGGCTGGCGATGTCCATCCACGTGATCCACACCATTCTGGCTATCATCCTCTTCAACGAAAATTGCGGTTTGCGCCCACACCTTGCTGTGGCTAATCGCCTCCACAATGCGGCCGAGGGCCAAGTCGTTATCCGCTTCATAGTTGATCGGATAGGGAAGGCCTTTCTTGGTTCCCGCGGTGTGGTCGTCCGGAAGCCATAGAATCGTCAGGTTGGGAACCTGGTTGGTCGCATCCTGCTGCCGGAAGAGCGGTAGCCAATAGTCTGCGCGATATTGGTCGGGAATCGTCAGATTGAATGGTGGATAGTGGGGGTCCAGGAGTTTGGCTGCTGAGGGGACGGGAGAGCTTACGGTCACTGCGTCATCCGGAACAATGCAACTGGACGCCGCAGCTTTGTGTTCCTTGCACATTGCGGTGCTGTAGAAATCACTCCAGGTATATTTGGCGCCATCTGGTTTCGTCGCGACCTTTCCTCCGCCGGCCCACTCTCCGTAGAGCTTGACGGAGAGTCCTTTCGCTTCCGCGGCGGTCCACAGGAACCCTCGCGGTGTATAGGTCAGCGGATCGTCGGCATCGCCGCCGGGATACGAACGGATCCAATCCGGCGCCAGAATATCGTTCGAATAGAACGAGCCCGACATGACGATCCAGGGGTGGCCGTCGGCCGATTGCCGGCTCGGAGCATAAACGTTATCGAGTAGTGGAAAACGCTTGATGAAGGCGTGCTGATTCGGCAGCGCGGAGGCGAAGACGGCAAGAGACGGATCTCCATTTCCCCACGGCACGTCCCCCAGCATTTGGTCATAGGTACGATTCTCCTTGATGATCAGGAACACGTGCTTGATGAGCGAGGGCTCGCCGATATGTTTGGGCACTGCGACGGGTTTGGCGTTGTGGTCTACGAACTCCGGCCCAACCTGGACGTTCGTAGTCAGATTCCAGTGGTTGTTATGAATCACCTGTTCCGTGTACCTGGCAAGCTGACTTGCATTGGGCAACGGAATCAGGTTGACCACGCCGGTATCCTGATGGGTGTTAAAACCAGTGACTCCCACCGCGGTGCCGAGTGATCCTTGCGCGCCCAGACCTTTGTCATCGGCGACCACGAGCTGTTTGTGAACCGCGTCATATGAAATGGAAGTTGGGAAATAGCCGGTCGGAATATAGCCAATGACCGGGTGTGCATCCCGGCCGGAAAGATTGACGACGGCGATCGCATTTGCTTCCCCCAGAGTGACAAAGGCGCGGCTGTCACCGGCAACCGCAACGCCGTTAGGCCCGGACCCGAAGGCGCCGCTCCCAATGGGCACGCTGAGATTAATCGTGCGGACCCGGTCGGTGTTGAGATCGACGACGGAAAGGCTGTCGCTATACGCATTCGCTACATAAAGATTTGACCCGGAAATTGTCATCCCAGCGGGGTGGAGGCCGACGCTAAAGGTCTTTACGGTCGAGCCTTTCGCGAGGTCTACCACGGAAACGGTGCCGGTGGTTGCGAAGGCATTCTTCCGGTCGACAACGATGGGTGTGCCATCGGAATCGTTGGTGAAATCTTCGCTGCTCGCCGGCCGGCCGCCTTCATTGCTCACATAGGCATATTGGCCTCGAATCACCACACTATTCGGCGCATTGCCGACGGGGATCTGGGCAATGAGCTTTGCCGGACCAGCGGTCAGATCCAACACACCCAGGGTGTTCGCCGCGTTTAGCACGACATAGGCGCGTTTTCCGTCATCGGATAGGGCAATGCCGCCAGGATTGATGGATTTGGCATTGTGATACGCGCGGCCATCCGCCGGCGGTGGCGGTAGCTTCACACTCTGGCTGTTGCTGATACGGCCGGTCTGTGGATCCACACTCGCGATGACCACATGATCGTCATCCTGGCTGAAGAACAGCTTCGAACTGTCCGCCGAATAGGTGATGCCAGTGAAGGAGCCGGTCTTGTCGGAGGTAAAGGTGGCGCCGTTCACAATTGTCGGGATGAATCGCTGGAGAACCTGGCACGTGGCGGTGTTGAAGACGATGATGGGCTGCGGCGAGCCCATGAGGAGCACTGCGGCGGTTGCGGTCTTGCTATTCGGATTGAGCGCTATGGCTTTCGCACGCACCGGTGAGCCAAGCTGCACGATGTGTCCGGCGGGCGTCAGGGTCTGATTGTTCGACGCGACGATCGAGCCATCATTTTGAGGACCGACGGTGCGGCTAGGACTATCGGCATTTTGGACGGAATCTGGACTTGCGGCCAACGCGGAGAGGAGGAGGCAAGCGGGCACCGCTATACGTTTCAACATTTCTTAGGGTCGAACTTAATGGTATGCCAAGAGATCTTGAATGGAATCACGGAACACCGGAAGAGATTCGGGCGCACAAAAGAGCTAGTGACACACAGAACGCGCCGGTTTACGCGAATGAGTCGCCGGCCAGCCAGCAAAGAATTTACGATAGATTAACGACCGTTGGGAAACCCCCGCGCGGGTCTGTTATCTCTTCCTTGCCGCTTTCTTGGTGGTCCGTTTCGAAGCCCTCTTCTTGGCGGTGCTCTTGTTCGCGGTGGTCCGCTTTGTAGTGCTCTTCTTAGCCGTTGTCTTCCTGCTCGCGGTCTTTTTGGAGGCGCGCTTCTTCTGGTTCGGATTCGATGGAATGTTGGCGCCGGACCTGCGCGCTTCGCTCAGGCCAATCGCGATGGCCTGCTTCGGGTTCTTCACCTTTCCGCCGCGTCCCCGGCTCAACTGGTGATGCTTGAATTCATGCATCACCTTCTCCATTTTGTTTTTGACGATGCGCTTCGATTTCGGCGTCGATCCAGTGGATTTCCTTCCGGACGATGACGATCGTCGTGAGCTCGATGATTTCTTGGTTGCCATCTGCTATACGGTCCTCGCAAAAATTCTTGGGGAACTTCTACTCCCTGGAGACAAGCCCACAGGAAAATGTTTCACCAAAACTACTGCCAATGCAAGCGCTTTGATGAGGGGCGATTGTTATCCTGACAACCAGAGGTCCTTATTTGTCGCGCATCTGGGCTGCTATTCGCAGCTTTTTCTACATCCTATTTACTGGCCGTTTGCCGGAGGACATTACCGATCGATTTGGTTTCAAGAAACCGGAACCGGTAGAGCCCGCGGTGCCGGTCGAGTTGCCGAAAGTGAGCGATGGCGCGCTGCAGATGCTGCAAATTCTGCAGCGCGATTCGCGTTTGATCGATTTTGTCATGGAAGATATCGCAAGCTATTCGGACGATCAAGTTGGAGCGGCCGTGCGCACGTTGCATGCGGATTGCAAAGCTACGCTCAATCGCCATGTCACGCTCGCTCCCGTGATCGACGGCGTAGAAGGAACTTTTCAGAAGCTCGATCCATCGAAAGCGCCCGACCCGAATCGCATCAAGCTGATCGGCAATGTTCCCGCAAGCGGCAAGGTGGCGGGGGGAACACTGCGTCATCGCGGCTGGATGATTTCGGCGGTGAATCTGCCGCCTATCGGCAAGCAGAATATTTCCGTGATTGCACCGGCGGAACTGGAAGTGGAGTAAACAAGCCGCCCATGCCGCAATACATTATTGGAATCGATCTTGGCACGACAAACAGCGCGCTCGCTTACACGCGCACTGAGGAAACCGAGCAGCCGCAGGTAAATCTTTTTCAAGTTCCGCAGCTTGTCAATCCAGGCGAAGTGGCGGAACTTGATCTGTTGCCATCCTCTTTATATATTCCAGGCGAGAACGAGTTTGTGCAAGGAGCGCTGGCACTTCCGTGGAGCGAGCGGCCTGATTATATTACGGGCCAGCTTGCACGGAAGCGTGGCGTGGAGAACGCGAGCCGGCTGGTCAGCTCTGCGAAATCGTGGCTTTCGCACCAGACCGCCGATCCGACGCTGCCGCTTTTGCCGCTGGCGGCGCCCGAGGGCATCCGGAAAATTTCACCCGTCGAAGCGTCGACCCAATATCTTTTGCATCTGCGCCTGGCCTGGGATTTTGCGCATCCCGATGCGAAGCTCGAAGATCAGTCGGTCCTAATTACAGTCCCGGCCTCTTTCGACGCGGCTGCGCGTGAACTGACGCAGCGCGCGGCGAAACGCGCCGGGTATCCCGACGTGATCATCATCGAAGAACCGCAAGCGGCGTTTTATGCGTGGATTCAGCGTAACCAGAACTGGCGCGAACTGGTTAAGCCCGGCGATTTGATTCTGGTGGTGGACATCGGCGGCGGCACAACGGACTTCACGTTGATTGCTGTCACCGAGCGCGATGGCGAGCTGCAGCTCGAACGCGTTGCCGTCGGCGAACATCTGGTTTTGGGTGGCGACAATATGGATCTCGCGGTGGCCCGTTACGCGGAGCAGCAGTTCGGGCAGAAGGGCACCAAGCTGGATGCCATCCAGTTCCACTCGCTATGGCAGCAGTGCCGGGCCGCGAAGGAGGTGCTGCTCTCGAGTGAGGCAAAGAGCGCGAAAGACCAGCCGCTCACGATTCTGGGGCGGGGAACCGGTGTGGTGGGTGGGACGATTCGCGGCAAGATCACGCGCGATGAAGTTCGCCAGCTTCTGCTGGACGGCTTTTTCCCGGCTGTCGGGGCGGATGCCGCTCCACAGCGCCAGCGTCGCGCCGCGCTGATGGAAGTCGGATTGAACTATGCATCCGATCCCGCCATTACGAAGCATCTCGCGCAATTTCTCCGCAACGCCGGGGCGGCCCGGCCGACGCATTTGCTGCTGAATGGCGGAGTCTTGCAGGCCGGCGCGATTGAGCATCGCCTTTTCGAAGTCTTGAACAACTGGCTGAAGGAAGCAGGAGCGAATCCGGTCACAGAACTGGTGAGTGAAACCAAGCACGCCGATCTGATGCATGCCGTCGCGCTCGGCGCTGCTTATTATGGACTGGCCCGGACCGGCCGCGGCGTGCGCATTCGCGGCGGCGTTCCGCGCACGTATTATGTCGGCGTGGAGAGTTCGTTGCCTGCGGTTCCCGGCGTGCCGCCGCCGATGAAGGCGTTTGTCGTGGTGCCGTTTGGGCTCGAAGAAGGATCGAAAGTGGAGCTGCCGCAGCGCAAATTCGCGCTGGTGGTGGGCGAGCCTGCCGAGTTCCGCTTCTTTTCGTCGGTGACGCGCAAGAATGATCCTCCTGGAGAAATGCTGGAAGAGATCGGAAGCGATATCGAAGAACTCGCGCCGATGGAAGTGTTTTTGCCTGCGGCCGACGGTGCGCAGGAAGAGATTGTTCCCGTGACGCTCGAAAGCAACGTGACCGAGACCGGGATGCTGGAACTATGGTGCGTGGCGGCGGATGGACGGCGCTGGAAATTGGAGTTTAACGTTCGCGAGCGCGCTGCGGCAGCATGAACGTCGGGATTGATCTCGGTACAACGAACTCCGCGCTTGCATATATTGATCCGCGCGAGGCGGCCGAAGCGGATTTTCCGCCCATTCATGTGTTGCCGATCGAGCAGCAGATCGATGCCAACCGCACGGGAGCGCTGCGCACGCTGCCTTCGTTTCTATACCTGAGCGAGCCGCCGGTGGCGGGTGCGTATGCGCGCGATCAGGGCGCGCTGGTTCCCACGAAAACCGTTCATTCGGCGAAATCGTGGCTTTCGAATTCCGAGGTGGATCGCACCGCTAACATTCTTCCTTGGGATTCGCAGGAAGAGGGGCGCGTGTTGTCTCCCGTGGCTGCCTCCACGCGCTATCTGGCGCATATGCGGGAAGCCTGGGAGCGCGCAAAAGGCGGATCCCTGTCCGGCGAGCGCGTCGTTCTCACTGTACCCGCGAGTTTTGACGAAGAAGCCCGCGAACTCACGGTGCAAGCGGCCCGGGACGCGGGGATCGACAACCTCACGCTGCTTGAAGAGCCCGCGGCTGCGTTCTATGCGTGGATTTCCAGCCATCTCGCGCGTTCGAACAAGGAACTGTTCGACGGGCAGGTGGTGCTGGTGTGCGATGTAGGCGGCGGCACGACGGACTTCACACTGGTGCGGGTCAATCGCGAAGGCGATCGCGTCGAGTTTACTCGCACGACAGTGGGGCGTCATCTTTTGCTCGGCGGCGATAATCTCGATCTGACGATTTCGTGGCTGGCCGAATCCAAGCTCGGTAAAACGTTGTCCTTGCGGCAGCGTAGCGCGTTGCGGCGCCAGTGCTCGGCGGCCAAGGAACGCTTGCTTTCTCCGGGCAGTCCGCCCAGTGTGGATGTCACCGTGGTTGGCTCGGGCGCGGCGCTGATCGGCGGAACGCTAAAAACATCCGTTACGCGCGATGAGGTGCTGGAATTGGCGCTCGGCGGATTCCTTCCCGCATGCAATCTGACGGACCGCCCGAAGCAGGAGAAGCAGAGCGTATTTCGCGAACTCGGATTGCCGTATGTCTCGGATCCGGCCATCACGCGGCATCTCGCGGAATTTTTGAGCAACTCGCCCGCAGCCGAACACGGCATCGACGCCATTCTGTTTAACGGCGGTTTCTTCATTCCGCAGGTTTTTCGCGATCGCGTACGCGATGTGGTGGAGCACTGGTTTGGTCGCAAGCCGCTGGTCTTCGAAAACCACGATCTCGATCTCGCGGTAGCGATCGGCGCCGCTTACTATTCGTATGTGCGGGCCTCCGGAAGCGGCGTTCTGGTGCGCGGCGGTTTGCCGCGCGCGTATTTTCTCGGATTGCAGGATGCGGGTTCGTCTTCGATTCGCACCGTGTGTTTGATGCCGCGCGGTACGGAAGAAGGCCAGGAGATCAGGCTGGAGCAGCCCGAATTGCAGCTTTTGGCCAATACGCCCGTGGCGTTCCGACTCTACAGCTCGCTCAGCCGCGCCGATGACGCGGCCGGTGATCTGGTCGAATTTACGCCCACCGACGACATGTACGATCCGTCTAGCGATCCGCGCCTGCACGCTCCGCTGCGCGCGGTGATTCGTTTTGGTAAAGGGGGCGAGCGGCGCGTTCCCGTGACGCTTGGCGCGCGCCTGAGCGAGGTCGGCACCCTCGAAACCTGGGCCGAATCGAAGATCAGCGAACATCGCTGGCGTTTGCAATTCCAGTTGCGCAAAACAAGCGACGCTTTGGAGCAGGCGCCTGCCGCGACGGGCATTCGGTCTTCCGCGATCATCAGCCCCGAAGCGCAAGGTAACGCCGAATCGCTGATTCAGGAAGTGTTTGGCGGTCCGGACATCACGCTGCCGCCGGAACAACTGCCCGCGCGGCTGGAACAGGCTTTGGGTCTGGGCCGCCTGTCTTGGCCGCTTCCGACGGTTCGCGCGCTCGGCGATAAACTGCTGACGCTTGCGGAAGGCCGGCGCAAAAATGCGGCTCACGAAGCACGCTGGTTAAACCTCACCGGCTTTTGTCTCCGCCCCGGCTTCGGCTTTCCGGGCGACGACTACCGTGTCGAACAGGCGCGGCGGGTATATGCATCCGGTCTGACGTTCGCTAATCAAATCCAGTGCCAGATCGATTGGTGGATTTTCTGCGGCCGTATCGCGGGAGGGTTCAATCGCAATCAGCAGGCGGACATCTTTCAACGCCTCTCGCCGATCCTGATGCCGAAACAAAAACGCAAGCAGCGCCTGAATCCGAGTCTTTACCGCGAAATGTGGCGCACCGCCGCGAGCCTGGAACTCTTGCCGCAGCAAACGAAAGGGCAGCTTGGCGAACTGCTGCTCGATATGGCAAAGCGCGGCGAGATGCAGGATACCAGCGTTTGGTGTCTGTCGCGGCTGGGCGCGCGGCGGTTATTCAGCGCACCGGCGAATCTGGTGCTGTCGTCTACGATTGCGGGCCGTTGGGTGGAGACGATGCTGCGCCTGCCACATAGCCCGGCGCTGCTCGAAGCAGTCGTGCATATCGCGCAGCAGACAGGCGACGTAGCGCGGGACCTTCCGCCGGCAATTCTGGACGCGGTGCGGCGCGCCTGCGATGGCGCGCCGCGGGCGGCGGAATTGCTGCGCGAACTTGCGGGTGAGGAACCGGATCTTGCCTCGTCGAGCCGCATCTTCGGCGAAGAGCTGCCCGCCGGCCTCATTCTGGCGGGCGCGGGAGTCGAATAACTCCCGAATGCTTGAAACGCGCATTGTTGATCGCATCCGGAAACTGGCGCTTCGCGGACCGAAGAGCAATCAGATCATCACGGAGATTGGTGACGATTGCGCGGTGCTGCGCCCGCGACCGAACGAGGATCTGGTTTTCACAACCGACTTCGTGCTGGAGGGACGTCACTTTACGCTCGACACCCATACGCCTGCGGATATCGGCCACAAAGCGCTCGCGCGGAGCTTGTCGGACGTAGCTGCCATGGGAGCGGAGCCGGTGTTTTGTTTGGTCTCGCTCGGAGTTCCGCCGGCGCTCGGAAGCTCCTGGATTACGCGCTTCTACAAAGGTTTGCTGAAGCTGGCGAATCGCTTTTCGGTGACATTGGCGGGAGGCGATCTCGCCCGCTTTGAAAAGGTGATTGCGGATGTGATGTGCTGCGGCCGGGTCAGGCGCGGGAAAGCGATCCTGCGCAGTGGCGCAAGACCGGGCGACCTTATTTATGTAACGGGTACACTTGGCGGCCCCGCGCATGCAAAATGGAGCCCTCATCTTCGCCCGGAACCGCGCATAGAGGCAGGGTTGGCGCTCCGCCGTTTTCGCGTTTCGTCCTGCATGGATCTGAGCGACGGGCTTGCGCTCGATCTCCACCGCCTGTGCATCGAATCGAAAGTCAGCGCCGAGCTTCGTTTGCCCCTGCCCCTGGCGCGAGGAGCGAGCTTGGATGAGGCTCTCCATGGCGGCGAGGATTATGAGCTTCTCTTTACTGCCCCACCCCGCACGAGAATTCCGGTTGTGATCGGACACGTTCCTATCGCATGCATCGGTGTGATCACATTCGGACAGTCTGGGTCGCTCCGGCTGGACGGGCGGCCACTCGAACCCAAAGGATTCGACCACTTTCGATGAATGTCATTCTGGACCTGATCGAAGCGTTCCGGCGCTCGAAGACGATGTTCACCGCCGTGCGACTCGGAATTTTCGACCGCTTGGAGCAGCAGCCTCAAGTGAGTGAGCAGCTTGCCCGCGTGCTGAATCTTAATGCCGATGCGCTCCGACGGCTGCTGGACGCTTGTGTCGCGCTCGGGTTGTTAGTGCGCGCCGGCGACGAATATCACAACACGCCGGTTGCCTCCCGGTTTCTAGTCAAATCCAGCCCGCACACATTATCCGGCTATATCAATTATTCGGATCGCTCGCTCTATGCGCTGTGGGGACACTTGGATGATGCCGTCCGCGAAGGCACGAACCGCTGGGCGCAGGCGTTCGGCAGCCGCGACGCGCTCTTCGATTACTATTTCCGCGACCCGGAAGCGACGGCCAGCTTCATGCAGGGGATGCACGGCTTCGGACAACTTTGTTCGGCTTCGATCGCAGCGGCTTTCGATCTGAGCCGGTTCAATCGTGTGGTGGATCTCGGCGGTGCCACCGGGCATCTGGCTGTCGCCGTCTGCGAACGGTATCCCAGCATGAAGGCCACCATATTCGACCTGCCGCGCATTGAGCCGTTCGCGCGCACTGGGGATCGAATCGATTTCGTAGCAGGCGATTTCTTCGCCGATCCGCTTCCGCCCGGCGATCTCTATGCGCTGGGTCGGATTCTCCACGATTGGGATGTCGAGCGGATTCAGCTTCTGCTTGGAAAGATTGCCGCGAATCTGAAACCCGGCGGCGGCATTTTGATCGTTGAAGCTCTCCTCAACGACGATCACTCGGGGCCGGTGTACGCGGCGATGCAGGATTTGAACATGCTGGTCTGCACGGACGGCCGGGAGCGAACATTCGACGAATATCGCGTGTTGCTCGAAGCAGCGGGATTCTCGAATGTCCAATATAAGCGCACCGGAACGCCAGTGGACGCGGTCTTCGCCACGAAATGACGGAACGAACCCATTACGCCGGGTGGCCAAACTGCTATCGATTGAGCAACGGCACCGTGGAGCTGGTGGTGACGGCGGATGTCGGCCCGCGCATCATCCGGTGCGGCTTTGTGGGCGGGCGGAATCTGTTTGCCGAGTTTCCCGATCAGCTCGGCAAATCAGGCGAGCCGTATTGGATGCCGCGCGGCGGCCACCGTTTGTGGATCGCGCCGGAACTCGTGCCCGACACGTATGCGCTCGATAACAGCCCTGTCGACGTGCGCCTCTCGGGCGAGACGATCACGTTGGTGCAACCAGTGGAGCCGGGAACCGGTCTCCAGAAAGAGCTCTCGATCGAATTGACAGGCGAGGCTGAGGTCCGGGTCGTTCACCGGGTCAAGAATTGTGGAACGAAGCCAAAGCGATTTGCTCCCTGGGCGCTGACCCAAATGGCCCCGGGTGGAGTCGGGGTTGCGGCCTTCCCGCCGCGCGGCCACCATCATGACCGGCTACTTCCAACCAATCCGCTGGCGATGTGGTTCTATACGGATTTCTCGGATAAGCGCTGGCGGCTTACGCGCCAATATCTGATCCTCCGGCAGGAGGCGGCGAACCACTCGCCGCAGAAAGCCGGGCTTTTCAACCCGGATACCTTTGCTGCCTATCTGCTGGGGACCGACCTTTTTGCGAAACGAACCCAAGCGAATCCGCAGGCCATCTATCCGGATTTCCACTGCTCCTGCGAATTGTTTACAAATGGCGATTTCCTGGAGCTCGAAACGTTGGGTCCCTTGACGGACGTTGCGCCCGGCGATTCCGTAACCCATGTCGAGGACTGGTTTCTCCGGCGGAACGTTCAACTCGATGGGTTCACCGACGAAGGGCTCGACGCTGCGTTCAATGCCTTACGCATCTGAGTGACGGACCGGATCAGGTTCTCCACGGGATCGCCTTTGGGTTCGTTTTTGAAAGTGATGTATCCCGCATACCCGGCCTTCCCAAGGGTGCGATAGACATTGTCCCAGTTGAGTTGCGCATTGCCCACATGAAACACGTTTACGTAGGGAATAGCATCCGCAATCGATTCCCGATCGATCTCGAAGAGCAGCCGGAGATGCGGGTTGTTCGCGTCCTTGACAGCCTGCAAGTTTCTGAGAAGCAGAGTGCGATCGGTTACCTGTGTCGACTGTTCGTTGCCATTCGGAAGAATGATCTGCGGCACGTTCAGCTTTTTCGCCCAGTCGATGGCCTCGTTCATGTTGCGGGCCGCTAGAGCGCTGATTCCCAGCCCATATGATTCCGCCAGACCCTTGTATTTTGTGGCCTGCATTTCAGACCAGCTCCGGTATTCGTCCGCGAGTTCGACGGATTGAATTCCTGCCCGGGCCGCGATGGCGAGTTTTTCTTCGACGGAACCCGGGAGCGTGGAGAGTACGACTCCGGATGTAACCCGCGCCGCGCGCGGCGGCGGTACCGGTGGGTTCGTTTGTGGAATTTGCTGCGCAACCGCTGGGAGCGCGGCAGCAGTTTGGAGAAACGCTCGTCTAGTCGGGAAATGGACGCCCATCGTTCTGGATACAGAGGATAGCAAGACCGGCTGCGATACTGAAGGTGTCGATGCCGGATCCACTCGAATTAACGCCCCAGGAAGCAGCGGCCCGGCTCAAAGGAGAGAACCCGCCCGCGATTATCGATGTCCGGGAGCCGGAGGAGTTTGCGCTGGCGCGCCTGGAAAACGCCCGGCTGATCCCGATGCAGGCGATCCCGGCGGAATTCCAGCGACTGGAATCGCTATCCGACGACGCTGATCTACTGGTCTTTTGCCATCACGGCGTGCGCAGCTTGCAGGTGGTGAACTGGCTGCGGGAGCACGGAATCGAGAACTGCTACAGTGTGACCGGCGGTTTGGATCGTTGGAGCCGGGAGATTGATCCGGGGATTCCGCGGTATTAGACAAGCACGGGCGGACGGGCGGCTTCGCGGAATTTGCGAGCTTTTTCGGCGATGAACTGGTAATTGCCTTCGGCGATTGATTTCGCGTCGATCAGTTCACTGCCCACGCCCACTGCGGCTGATCCGGCCGCCAGAAAATCGGCAATCGTTTCGAGATTGACTCCGCCGGTGGGAACCAGCTCGATCTGCGGAAACGGCGCTTTCAGGGATTTGATGTACTTGGCTCCGCCGAGGGCATTGCACGGAAACACCTTCACGCCGTCGGCTCCGGCTTCCCAGGCGGTCAGAACTTCGGTCGGGGTGAGCCCGCCCGGAAAGATGGGCTTGCTGTAACGCCGGGCGAGTTCGATGGTCTTGACGTTCAGGCTGGGCGTGACAAAGAACTGAGCGCCGGCTAGCATGCAGGCTCGCGCTGTTTCGGAATCAAGAACGGTACCCGCCCCGAGCAGAATGCCGTCGCCATAGCGGTCGGCAACCGCCTCAATCGCCTCGATGGCGTTGGCCACCGTCATGGTGATTTCGACGCAATCGATACCGCCTTCGCGAACCGCCTCAACCGCCGCGATGGCTGTTTCTTTATTAGTTGTCCGAACGATGGGCACCACCGCGATCTGCTTAATCCGTTTTACGATTTCGTCGCGCTTCAAGCTCATGATTTCATCTTCTTCGAAAGCTTCAGGTCCAGCTTCACCATCTTACGGCTGTCGAAAACGCTCACGGTTTTGGTTTTGCTCGTCTGTCCCTGGTATTCTGCGCGCAATTGATAATTTACGTCCGGGTTGAGGCCGTAAAATCGATACTTGCCATCCTGCTGGGCGATGAACGAACGCACCTGAAGCGTCTTCATGTCCTTCAGGAGGACGATCGCGCCTGGCACGGGAGCTCCCTTGCCATTGACTACAACCCCATGGACCGTACGGACCGTTGACCCACCCTCGGGATTTGGCGGCGTTACGGAAGGCTGCATTTCCCCCGGCTGCTGTCCCCAGCAGCCCAGTGCGAGCCCAACCGCCAGACCGAGGATGACTAACGTTCTCACGACCCTAACAACGCCGGCACGCAATTCTCAATGCCAGTCCTCTTCTTCCTCTTCCTCCTCGTCCTCGTCCCCTTCTTCCTCGTCTTCGTCGTAATCGTAGTCTTCGTCTTCTTCGTCTTCCTCGTCTTCCGATTCAAGCTCGACCGGATTGACGCTGGCGACGGTCAACGAAGCACCGCATTCATCGCACGAGAGGACATCGCCTTCGTCCAATTCTTCTTCCTCGACATCAATGGGCGCGTCACATTTCGGACAACTGACCATACAAACTTCCTTCTTCTGGAGTTATGCGTTACGGATCGAAATCCCCGTTACAAACCCTTAAACTAGCACGCACGCGCGGTGCGTACGCCCGAATGGATCATCGGAGTTGTGGAACTGTTTCACCGTGCAATTGCTGGTCATAGGCGGCCAGTTCCGCGGGGGTCAAGGTGACCAGAGTCTTGTCCATATCCTCCGATGTCTCAATCATATGGCGCAAGTGAGCGGCCGCCAGACGCATACAGTAAGGATCGGAGAGTTTTCTGCCGCGCTCGGCGGTGAGGCGCAGCAGCTCCGGGTGCGGGAGCGCGATGACTTTTTCTTCGGGCTCGCCGCCTTCCGGCGTGACGAAAAACTTAACATCCACCGTATCCGCGTGCCGGATGGAAATACCGGTTTGCAGCCACCGAAACTGCACTTTCCACATCCGGCCGAACGGGTCCGGACCCGCCTCGAACAGACGGCTCTGGTCACTCATGACCCGATGCTAACACGCGGGGCGGGGATGGATGGGAAAGCATCATTTCGAGGCGATATAGTCGATCAAAGTATTGATTTCGGGATCAGTCAACTGCTTGCTGAAGGCGGGCATGAGGGCGCCGCCAAACTTAATCCTGACCACTACATACTGCCGGCTTGGCTTTCCATGACTGAGCGGCAATCTCTCATTCTGAAACAGATGATTCAGGCTGGGGCCGAATTTTCTGGTGTGTTTCTGATCTTTGTCAATGTCGTGGCACACTGCGCAATTCTCGCGGAACAGATCGCGCCCGTGAACCAGCGGAGATTTTTCCCAGGGCGGCGCCTTGATTTCGGCAGCGCATAGACCCAGAGCAAATAAGGGAAACAGGACCCACTTGCAATTCATTTCACCGGCTCCAGGTTCCTGATATTGACTGCGCCGGCAGACTCCAGCAATTGATAGAGGGCGTCCGCTCGATTCGGGCCGCATTCGACGCGGAGCGTAATCAGCCCGGGTTCAATGGCGGGCGCGGGTTTGCGCGGGCCGCGGCGCAGCAGGCCGCTTTCCCGAAGAAACCAGAAAAATGTGCTGACAATCGCGCCGAACATGGTCAGTTCATAAAAGATGACGCCGGTCGCCCAGAAGGAGAAGAGCGGCATCCCTCCGGTGATGAGTGGATAGTTGTACTGCGTGAAATAAACGAATCCGATTGTGAGCAGACAAAGAGTGATGGCGCTGATAACCACTGCAAGGGACATGTGGCTGGGGCGATGCAGGGCGTCGCGAGGCAGTTCGATCGGCTCGTCGGAAAAAACTGCTACCGCATCCGAGCCGCAGCCGCCTGATTTAAGATCGCGCAACGCGCGGACGAGCGCTTCCCGGTCGAAAAACTCTGCTGTGAGAAACATGGCTGTTAGTCCTCCGGCTCCTGATGCGGTTTGAATTCCCACACAGACACGATGGGGAACAGCTTGGAGAACAGCAGATACAGCAGGGCCATCGCAGCGAAGGTTGCACAGGTGATGGAGATTTCCACCCAGGTCGGCGCGTATTGGCCCCAGGTAGCATAGAGGCGGCCGAAACTGAGAGTGGGAACTATGATCAGAAAACGCTCAAGCCACATCCCAATCAGGACGGTTACGGATGCGATGGTGGCTGTGCGAATGGTCCGCAGCTTTTTGATGCCCAGCAGCACAAACGGCACGACGAAGTTGCAGAAGACCATGATCCAGAAGTAAGAAGCGAACGGCCCCCGGATGCGGGACCCGAAGACATTCATCTCTTTCGCCTCATTGCCGTACCAGGCGGTGAGGTTTTCACAAATCGTGAAGTAGAGCCAAAGCAGACTCATCAGGAGCAGCAGTTTGGCCAGGTTATCGAAGTGATGAGGCGTCAGGTACTGTTCCAGATGCATGGTTTTCCGGATGATGGACATGGCGACGAGGAGAGCCGCAATCCCGCTGAAGATCGCGCCCACCACAAAATAAGGACCGAAAATCGTGCTATGCCACATGGGCGCGATGGCCATGGAGAAGTCCCAGGCCACGACGGTGTGAACGGAGACGGCGACCGCCAGAATGATGGCGGCCATCAGCTTCATGGCCCGTTCCAGCGCGTGCCACTGCTGGTCGCTGCCCGTCCAACCGAGAGATAACGCGCGGTAGAGGCGGCGACGCCAGCCGGTGGCGTGCTGCCCGAGCTGAGCTACATCCGGGATCAGCGGCAAGAAGAGATAAATCGTGCTGCCCGTGAGATACGTGCTGATAGCCGTGAGATCCCAGAGAAGTGGGGAACGGAAATTCGGCCAGAGAAGGCGGGAGTTGGGATACGGGAACAGCCAGAAGAACAGCCAGGCGCGCCCCAAATGGATGATGGGGAACATGCCGCCGATCATGAGCGCGAAGACGGTGATCGCCTCGGCGGCACGCGTGACGGGCTTGCGCCAATCGGCCTCCGTGAGGCGAAGAATGGCCGAGATCAGCGTGCCGGCGTGGGAGATGCCGATCCAAAAAACGAAGTTGACCAGATAAAAGCCCCAAAACACCGGGCGCCGGATTCCGGCTACGCCGATTCCTTCATGGAGCTGATAACCCCACGCGCAGAGCCCCCAAAGCACGATCGCAGCGAGGACAAACAGCACAATGAGATAACGCGCGCTCGCGCCCGCGAGTGGACGCCAGAGATCGCGGCGCACATCCTCGTAAATAACGGGCTTCGTCAGGGTTGCCACGCTACGTCGACCTCTTGAGATAGAAGACCTTCGGTTCCGTTCCAAGCTCTTCCAGCAGACGCGTGGAGCGGCCGGACCCGGCCATGCGCGAGACCTTGCTTTCCGGGTCGTTTAAATCGCCGAAGACCATGGCTTCCGCGGGACACGACTGCGCGCACGCGGGCTGAATTTCGCCGTCTGCGAGCGCGCGCTTTTCTTCCTTCGCCTCCGTTTCCGCTCGCTTGATGCGCTGGATGCAGAAGGTGCATTTCTCCATGACCCCCGTCATGCGAATGGATACATCGGGATTGTGCTGCAGGTCCAGAGGCGCCGGCCAAACAGGATCGAACCAGTTGAAGAAGCGGACGGAATACGGGCAGTTGTTGGCGCAGTAGCGCGTGCCGACACAGCGGTTATAAACCTGGACGTTTAGCCCTTCGGGATTTTTGTAAGTGGCGTATACGGGGCAGACCGGCTCACAAGGGGCTTCGTCACACTGCTGGCACAGGACCGGCATGTGTTTGACACGGATGTTCGGGAACTCGCCTTCGTAGTAGCGATCCACACGGATCCAGTGAACGGCGCGGCCCTTCGCTGCCGATTCGGGATCGGAGAGCGGCAAATTGTTTTCCGCGTGACAAGCCGCGACGCACGCCTGGCAGCCCGTGCAGCGATCTAAATCGATGGCCATTCCCCAGCGGTGCAATGGTTGTTTGGTGTCGGTCATCTGTACCCCCAAGGTCCTTGTTCGCGATCGTTTGGCGAGAATTGAATCAAAGCGGGCGGCCGTTCCAGCCGCGCGATGCGAACGCGAGTCGCACCGAAGGCCATTGCAGATCCGGAATCGTCCCATGCCGGTGAAAGGATGGAAACAGGATTGACGCCTCGATTCGAAGCGTACCGGCCGTAATGCGCGTGTCCTTCGCCAATTGCCATGCTAACGACGCCCGGGAGCGCCGCCGGATGAACGTAAGCTGCCGCTTCGAGGCGGCCATGCGGCGACTCGACTCGGAGCCAATCGCCCGTGGCGATTCCCAGCCGCGCAGCCGTACGCGGATCGATCTCGACGGGGAGATCCCACATGGCACTGGAAACGGGATCCGGCAATTCCTGCATCCACGGTAAGTTGGCCCCGCTTCCGTCATGGTATTGCAGCGAGAGATAGGGTTGGAAGAGGAACGGAAATTGCTCCGGCGCGCCGTCAAATTGAGGATTGCGCAAGCTGAATGCGGGCGCGGAGGCCCCTTGTTCACGCGCGGGGTTCTGTAGCTGCCGGGATTCCACATTTATGTCACGCACCCATAGGCCGCCGTCGCGCGCCACCTGTTCCCAAGTCTGATCAGGTTGGAGCAGAGGCTGGACGAGACTCGCGGGAGTTACGGGTTGGAACGTAACGTTCATTTTCCGTGCGATGGCCGCAAGAATTTCCGCGAGCGGGCGGGTGTCGTAAAGGGGCTGGACAAAGGGCCTCGCGACGGCAATGGAAACCGGAGCGACGGAAACGGATGGAGCTACCGCTATTTCCGATTCGAGCGGGTGATGGGTTGGAAGAACGGCATCGGCGTAGGCAACGGAATCGTCGAGGAACATGCCGAAGCTGGCGATCAGGTCCAGACGCGCGAGTTCTGCGGAGATGCCGCTGGCCGCCGGGAGAGTGTAGACCGGATTCGCGCCGTCCAACAGAAGAACCCGGGCTTTCTTGAGCGCGCCGGAAATGTTTGCTGTTTTGGGAGCCGGAACGGTCGAAGGAAATGGCGGGAACACGCCGCCCGGCTTTTCTATGTTGCCCAACAACAGATTCAGATAGTGCGCCGCGATCAGCGCGTTGAGTGAATTGGTGTGGACGATGGAAGCGCCGGCGATGACGAGTGGCGCATCCGATTCGCCCAACTCCCGAGCGATCAGGCGAATGCGCTTTTCCTCAATGCCGGTGGCGGAAATCGTAGAGCTTAAGTTTGTTGCAAGAAGCGAATTCCGGACGGGCTCGGGTAATGCGTTGGCATTACGGGCGAGTTTTTCGTCGAGCAAGATGCGTGCGACCGCGGCGAGGAAGAGAGGCTCGGTTCCGGGACGCACGGGCAGCCATTCATCCGCGCTCGCGGCGGTGAGGGACATTCTGGATTCGGCTTGAACGAGCTTGCCGCGAATGCCGGGACGGCCTTGGCGGAAATGCCCGAACTGTCGCGCGTAATAGACGGGAGATGTCCACCCGCCGAGAAAATCGGCGCCGACCGAGAGCGCATAATGCGCATTGCCGAGATCGTAACGCGGCAGCCCGTTCCTGCCGAACACCGAAGCCGCAGCCTGTCTTTCCAAGGCGAAATCGGCAAGGGAACACGCAACCGGAGGCTGCGCGCCGATGGATTCGAGAAAGTGCTGGATGAGCGCGGATCGCGAACCGGTTTGGGGTGTTGTAAGAAATAAGATGTTGGCCGGATCGCCGGAAGAAGAAGCCTTCAGCCTTTCGGCGACATAAGCGATGGACTCGTCCCAGGAGTGGGGAGCGAAACCAGCTTTGCCGCGATCCGAGGTTCTGCGCAAAGGGCCCGTAACGCGATCGGGATTGTAGAGAGATTGGAGCGCGGCGTGTCCGCGAGCGCAAAGGCGGCCTCCGCTGACCGGATCGAGCGGATTTCCCTCCAATTTTTTGATGCTGGCGATACGCTGGCGAAATTTCTCGCCGTTGCGCTCGATGACGCGCTCCCCTTCCATAACGCGCGCGATAGTGGCGCAGCCGGCGGCGCACTCGGTGCAAACTGCCGGATGCCAGCTCTCTTCGCCGGGCGCGATTTGCTCGTTCGGAACAAGCAGCGGGATGAGCGCATTCCTCTTTTTGCCGCAGGCGCCCGTCGCGACGGTTGCGGAAGCGGTTGAAACGATCTTGAAGAAATTGCGGCGATCCATGCGTTAAACGGGTGTTAGTAGTGACATGCGGCGCAGTCCTGGGAGGCATGCATTTGACGATGACAGGTCAGGCAACTGCCCATGGTGTGGTGGACCGTTTGCTCGGCGACGGTAGCTTTCGTTAGATCTCCATGACACCTCGCGCAGGGGACACCCGCCTCGAAATGCGGCGCATGACGGAATTTGACATGGGCGTCCGCAGAAAAGCCATAGACGCGGAGCCAGGGAATCTCGATATTCTTCTCAGCGTATCCGCGAACCTTCTGCACTTCCGGTTTGTTTTTCGCCAGTTTGGCATGACAGAGCATGCATTTCCGAACGGACGGAATACCGGCATCGTCGCGGATGTCGGCGCCGATATGGCAATCGATGCACTGCATCCCCAATTTCATGTGAGTGTTATGAGGAAATGCGATGGGTTGCTGAGCCGCGGCGGCGACTGCATACAGAGCGAGCCACAGCCAGATCGAGAGTCGGATGATTCGCATTCGACAGGTAAATAACGGACATCTTATCTCAATGGCCTTGGGGGAGGGAGAAGGGTCTGCCGGTGTGCGGCATAATGTGGAGGTTACGCCAAGGATGTTTTCAGTCACGCCCGGGGTTCTGTAGTGGCCTACTTCGATATGTCGTGTAGCCAATTGTGCACGCTCGCCGGCCACTGGGTGGCGGCTTGTTGTTGTTATTGCGGCACGGATAGCGGATAGGCCAATGCGCGGCAACGCTCTGCCCTCACGACGCAAAAGAACTTTTGTGGCAGTTTCGAAAAGGTTTTGAAGAGTAGCGGCGAAATTGGCAGCTGGATTTCAGGCTCGCACTTCAAGCACTCTCCGCTTCGAAACAGCCGCGTGTCCCCAACCACCTCTTGCGGCGTTGAGGTGGTCTCTTGGTTCGGGCGCGCGCAGAGTGATTTGCGTAGATATGCACTCCTGCCCTCTGGCCGTACCTGCTCCGGAGCTCGCCTGCAGAGCCCACGTGGCCGTAAATTACACCGAGTGCGCACGATGTCCGACCCCGTTTCAATTCTCAACCTCCAAATCTAGGAGTTACGTTATTCCAAATGTCTGTAACAACGCTCCTACGCGGACTGCTAGCTGCTTCTCGCGTTGTTCGCAGAAGGTCGCATAGTTTTCGATACGCCATAGCTCCTGATCTTCCGGGATCATATGCTCTCTTAACGCCTCAAGTGAACACTCTTGCAGATATGATTCGGGCAGTTCGTCCGATAGGTGTTCGTTATCAGTTCGGTATAGCAGAGTAAGATTGCCGATGCGGTCGGGGGAATGTTGAGATTCCATGGTAGCCCCACGATTCAGTCGAGCGCGCGGGAAGATGTGATGAATTTCGATACTTTCGACGGGTGTGGGTTGAAAAAACTTCCCATCCGGCAATGAGCGTGCGCTTCGTGTTACAAAATCAACTAACAGGGCTAGAAGAACTCCATCGACCTGTACGATTTGGTTTATGAAGTCCTCCTCGTCGGGCAGAAGACTTTCAGTTCGCTTGGCATGGCCGCGGACGTTGTCAAGCAGGCGATTGCGATTATCGTCGCGACTGGCGATCGCGTCACTTTGGGCCTTGGTATCCGCGCTTCCAGAGTACAGACCCCAAATTGACGCTATAATTGCCCATCCGATCCAGAAGCTGCCGTCCTGATCTTTATAATTCGCAAAGCTGATCGCTGGGGGCAGCAAAACATACCTGTATGGAATCCAAGTGCCGTTGCAGACCCCGTGGCTCTTGAGCACGGCGACCACGCGCTTCAGAGCTCCGACTGCCGCGTCCCATTGCCCCCCTACTTTGGAATATGCATCAGCTCCGGCTGGATTAACTTTTCGCTCCTCTATGTCTTTGTATCGGAGCACATTATTGCCCAGAAAAAGCGCAGTCCTGACGAGTAAGTCGGTGTCAATCATCGCCCCACCCCTCGGGGCGTCATCTTCGCCTTCGCGAGTCGCGAAGCCCTTTAGGTCCGGATCGCTAAGGCATCTGCGCGCTCGCTCCCGAAAGTCCCTCATGCGGCCAGTCAGCCTAGCAGCGGCCAAGTCTCCGGGTTTCAAGCGTACACCTTGCTGATTCAGCCGTGCAAATATCTCTATTACACTGTCGTCTTCTGCTTCGGCATCAATCTCGTATGCGACGATTTCGGCTTCCAGAATAGTGTTGCGAATTGCATTCGCTCGATCTAGAGCCTTAAAAAATAGCCCATCTGTAACTTGGACCCAATTGGCAATGGCCTTTTGAACTGCCAAGCTCTCGTCTTCTCCCCTGAAACCCGCAAAAAGGACGTCGGCATCAATCAAAAGACCATTGCGCATCTGTCGAAACAAAGAACGAGACCACAGTCGGAACGGCTCCCTCGCCCACTCCTCGTCCGGCGAAAGGGCAACCAGCAGATTTGGGTCGCGAGTAGCTTTTCCCCCTAATCTACTTGAGAAAATTACGCGGAATAGCGAAGTAAGTCGCTGCTGACCATCTAGAACGAATATCGATCCGGGAGAAACGCTCGTATCCCGCTCAGGCTCACCCCGGTCCGTTGTGGGATTGGGCGGAAACAGATCCCAAGCGCGGGTCAGAAAGGGGGATTCCGAACCCTCCCACGAGGGCTTCCAGAGAAGTAGCGCTCCGATAGGATACCTTCGGTAAAGTGAATCATGTAGGTAGCGCACGCGGTCTGGCGACCAAACGAAACCACGCTGCAGATCAGGGAGTCGAAGTCGACCCTCTCGCTTCAGCTGCGCAAGAGCTTTTATCTTCCACGGCGTGGACTTGACAACAATTCCGGCAGTATTCACCATTGGTGTTTAGTTTAAGGTAGACATTCTGGCTTACATTGGGACAAAGTGCCCAAATATCGTGTTTGAGTGCGCCCGGATGCACTGTAGCAAAGAAGCATGCAGATCCGGGCGGCGTTGCCTTTGCTGTGACATTTCACTTGGCGTTTGAAAAATATACCTGAATCGCTCGGGCACGTTGCCGGATCAGCGACACAGACTCGTTCCGGGCTTCCTGATTTTCGCGGAAAGCACCGAGCGTGGCCTCGTGACGTGCCAGAATGCTGCTTTTCAAAGCCGCATCATCATGCATAGGCAGGCGACCCGGTTTGAGCGCCCTTGTGGATGCGACAGCGTGATCCTAGCAGCCTATATAATCTAAACTGACCACATGGAAACGGTCTTTGATCGGATAACGGTTGAATCCGATAAGTGTGCAGGGAAACCTTGCTTTCGGGGTATGCGGCTCACGGTCCGCCGCGTTTTGGAACTGCTTGCAACGTATTCCGATCGTGAAGCTCTCTTCTCCGAGTATCCGTTTCTTGAGTCGGAAGATCTGCAACAGGCGCTTCGGTACGCGGCCGCGACAGTCGACGACGAGCGCATGAGCATCGACCGCGTAAATAACAGACATCTTATCTCAATGGCGTTAGAGGAGTGAAGAAGGGCGGGGCCCGCGATCCAATGGTTAAAGACGCGGAGGAGAGCCGTAGCCCGAGAGACATGCCTAGGGAGTGGCTGCGTAAACAAGGATTTCTCAGCTCTGATGCACGAGCGCCGAGACGATTCTCGACGCGGCAGACACGAGTGTCCGCGTCACAAAGGGCCGTACCGCACTCACCCCTAAATCGCTCGCGCCCGCTGGCCGATCAATGACAGAAGCTCGTTCCGTGTTTCCTGATTTTCGCGGAAAGCGCCCAGCATGGCGCTGGTAATGGCGCCGGAATGCTGTTTTTCGACGCCGCGCATCATCATGCAGAAGTGGCGTGCTTCGCAAATGACGGCCACGCCCCGTGGCTTAATCAAATCCTGGATGGTTTCGGCGATCTGCTGCGTGAGCCGTTCCTGAATCTGGAGGCGGCGGGCAAAAACATCCACGATCCGAGGAATCTTGCTGAGTCCGATTACTTTGCTGTCAGGCAAGTAAGCGACGTGCACCTTCCCGAAAAATGGCAGCATGTGATGTTCGCACATGCTGAAGAATTCGATATCGCGCACGATCACCACTTCGTCATATTTCACATCGAAGAGGGCGCCGTTCACGATGTCCTGCACGTTGGCAGAGTAGCCGCTCGTTAGATAGCGCAGCGCCTTCTCGCAGCGGTCGGGAGTGCGGACGAGGCCCTCGCGTTCCGGGTTCTCACCAAGCGCGCGAATGACTTCTTTCATGTGCGAAGCGATCCCGCCGGACGGCTTCGCTTCCATTTGGATAACGGACGCTTTCTTCTTCGCTTTAGGCATTGACAAAAAAGTTCTCGCTCTGGACGGTTTGGCTTGCGTTGTCTTCGCCAGCCCGTAGACACAACTCAAAGCCATTCCGTCCGGTTTCTTGAATATGAACTCGGGATAGCCGCGCCGCGCTTTGTCCCAGATAGGCGCTCCAGTTTTGCGCGAGCAGATCCGCGATGACCAGGGCGATGTTCTCGGTGGTGGGGACCAGGCGCTCGAATTGCGGCACATCGAGGTTCATGTTGCGATGCGAAAAAAGCCGCAGGATCTTATCTTCCACGAGCTGGTCCAGTTTCAGGACTGGCAGAATGCGCCCGGTGCGGTCATCGATATCTCCCGACGCTGTGACTTGCAATTCATAATCGTGTCCGTGGCCGAACGGGTTGTTGCACTTTCCGTACAGTCGCTGGTTTTCGGCCGCACTCAGCTCCGGCGCGTGAAGGCGATGGGAAGCCGAAAAGCGGTACCGTCGCGTTATGGACGCTTTCATGCAGCCACGTCCTCCCGTTGGATATCGACGTATAGATCCGGACCCTCGAACAGCCGCACTTTGGCGAGCGCCGCACGGGAGCCGCTCAATCGCCGGTCCAACCTGCTCCAGATTTCACGAGCCACATTTTCCGTGGTTGGGATGACCTCGTCGAACGGTTTGATCTCGTGATTCAGAAAGCGGTGATCCATGGGAGCCACGATTTCCTGCTCGATGATGTCTTTCAGATCCTTCAAGTCGATAACCATGCCGGTCAACGGGTCGGGGTCGCCTTCCAGGGTTACTTCGAGGACGTAGTTATGCCCGTGGCCGTTGGGATTGGCTTCTTCTCCGAACAGTTGCCGGTTTTCGCTTTCGCTCAGAGAGGCGATCCGGCAGATGTGGGACGCCGAAAATTCGGCCCTGCGGGTCACGTACATCGCCAACCATTGGATGCGCCAACCCAGGCGTTAGATACTGTAATTATCCCGTGCTGAACGGCCTGCGACAGCTTTACCGTGAACGCCAATAACACCTTACGTACTCTCCTTGGGCTCTTTACCGCTCTGTTTATTGGGCTGATTGTGTTCAGCTTGCGCGATACATCGGCAAAAGAGGGCGCGGCGGCGCCGAATTTTTCGATCGTGACCGACCAGGGACAGCGAATCACGCCGGCTTCGTTTGGCGGCAAAGTGCTGGTGCTGAACTTCTGGGCGACCTACTGCGCCACCTGCATCGAGGAGATCCCCTCCCTCGACCAGTTTCAACAGCGCTTCGGGAAATCGGGCGTGGTGGTGGTGGCGGTCAGTATTGATAAGAGCGAGAAGCGGTACAAGGCGTTTCTGGACCGGTTTCATGTAGCCTTTGAAACGGCCCGCGATCCGAGCGCCACCGTGAGCGACGAGTACGGGACGTACCAGATTCCCGAGAGCTACATCATTAAGGATGGACGCGTGGTCCGGAAGTTCGCTAATGGCGAGGACTGGACCTCGAACGAGATCACGCAATACGTGAAAGGGCTGCTCTGAGCGATACACTTCAGCCATGGCTATTAGCGCGCCCGTCCTGAGCGCCATCGAATCGGAAATTGGCAAAGACTCGGTCCTCTCGCGGCCGGAGGATCTGAAGCTGTACGAATACGACGGCGGCGTGGACAAATCCGTGCCCGATGTGGTCGTGTTTCCGCGCACTACGGAAGAAGTTGTCGCGCTCGTAAAGTTAGCTCATCGGAACAATCTGGCGATTGTGGGCCGCGGAGCGGGCACGGGCCTTAGTGGCGGCGCCATTGCGCGCGCGGGCGGCATGATTCTCTCGTTCGCGAGGATGAATCGCATTCTCGAAATCGACATTCCGAACGAGCGCGCGGTGGTGCAACCCGGAGTGGTGAATCTCGACATCAGCCTGGCGGTGCAGCCGATGGGCTACTTCTATGCGCCCGACCCATCGAGCCAGCGGGCCTGCACGATTGGCGGAAACGTCGCCGAGAACGCGGGCGGTCCGCACACGCTGGCCTATGGCGTGACGACGAATCATGTCATCGGGTTGGAAGCCGTGCTGATGGATGGAACGGTGATCGAGCTTGGAGGCAAAGAACTCGATCTGCCGGGGTACGATCTTGTCGGCCTGCTGACCGGATCGGAAGGCACGATGGCGCTGGTGACGAAGGTGGTAGTCCGGCTGATGCGCCAACCCGAAGCGGTCAAGACGCTGCTCGCGATTTATAACTCAACCGATCAGGCCGGCGATACGGTGGCCGAGCTGACCGCGCGCGGAATTACGCCGGTTGCGATCGAGATGCTCGATGGGCCGATGATCCAAATGGTGGAAGCTGCGACACACGCCGGCTATCCCATGGATGCGGCGGCTGTGCTGTTGATCGAAGTCGAGGGTTTGACCGAAGCAGTGGAAGAAGAGGCCGCGCAAATCGGCGAGGTCTGCCGGGCCAGCGGAGCGCGCGATGTGCGGATCGCGCAATCAGACGCCGAACGGAATCTTCTCTGGAAGGGCCGTAAGAACGCATTCGGAGCGATCGGCCGTGTGAGCCCGACCTATTACGTGCAGGACGGCGTGGTTCCAAGAATGCAGATTGCGCGTACGCTGCGGGCAATCGGCGAGATCGGCAGGAAATACGACATCAATGTGAGCAACGTGTTTCATGCGGGGGACGGCAACATGCATCCGATCCTGCCGTTCGATCCGCGCAAACCGGGCGACCTGGAACGAGCGCAGCGGGCAGGCGAAGAGATTCTGGATTTCTGCATTTCCGTCGGGGGCTCGATCACCGGAGAACATGGCGTTGGAATGGAAAAGATGGAGCTGATGTCCCATCTTTTCCCCGATGAAACGCTCGAATTGATGAAGCGATTCAAATCGCTGTTCGATCCGGCGTGTGTGCTGAATCCCGGCAAGGTGCTTCCGACGGGGAAGGGATGTCTCGAAGTACGCCAGCAGCCGGGTATGACGCTGTGACGACCGCTCAGTAGCATCTGTCATCCTGTTCAGAAGCAGGAGACACGATGAACCGGCGAGCGTTTTTGAAATCTCTGGCGGCGGCATCGGCCGCGAGCCTGGCTGGATTGCCGCACGTGCAAGCGGCGCTTCCCAAAATGAAGATCGCACGGGTGCGGGCCTATGCGCCACCGAACCAGAATCCGCTTTTCAACCAGAGCGACATGGTGGTGACGGTGGAGACAGACGCCGGCATTACCGGGATTGGCGAAGGTGGATTTAAAGACACGCTCGCGCCCGAGGCGGGACGGCTGATTGGCAAAGATCCGCAGTACATCGAGCGGCTCTGGCAGGACATGAACCGCGCGTTCTTTTACCCGGCAGGGCGCGAGAGAGAGGATGCGATCGGCGCATTGGATCTCGCGCTGTGGGACATCAAAGGCAAGGTGCTGAAGCTGCCGGTGCACGAGGTGCTGGGCGGCATGGTTCGCAATTACTGCGAATGCTACAACACGGCGGGAAAGATTCCCGGCGTCGAGCCCGGCATGAGTATTAAAGAGCGCGCGCGGCTGACGATTGAGGCCGGGTATCGCGCGTTCCGCATGGGCGCGACGGATTTGCCGATTTATTCGACCTTCAACACACACGAGCGGCTGAATCAGCTTTACGAAGATTGCGTGCAGGCGCGCGAAGGGGTCGGCAAGAATGGCGACTGGTGCGTGGATTTCCATCAGCGCTTCAACTTATCGGAAGCGATTCGCGGATGCGATCTAATTCAGAACCTGGCGCCGTATTTCGTGGAAGATCCGGTGCGCACGGAAGCGTTCCAGCAGGACATTCCCATTTTGCGGCAGAAAGTGAATGTGCCGATTGCGGCGGGCGAAGAGTGGGGCAATCGCTGGGATTTTAACAAGCTGGTGGAGGACCATTCGCTCGATTATGTACGCGCCACGCTGCCGAACGTGGGCGGCATCACCGAGATGATGAAGATCGCTGCGATTTGCGAAACGCACTTCGTCGGCATCATTCCGCATTTCACCGGACCGATCGCGACCGCCGCGCTGGTGAACTGTTTGGGTACGTTTTCCGGTCCGCTGCTGATGGAGTATAACTATGGCGGCCGGACCTTATCTTATCTGCCGGAATGCCTGGATTTTAAGAACGGAAAGCTATACGCGAATGACCGGCCAGGATTGGGTGTCACGGTGGATTTCAAGCAAGTGAAACTTGTCGCTGAGTTTACGGAGCCCGTGACCGCGCGGGCGCAGACGTATTTCCGGCCGGATGGGTCGATTACGAACTGGTGAGGGGGGCGGCGTTGATTATGATGAAAGGACCGCAGCCCGGGTGGCGAAATCGGCAGACGCAAAGGACTTAAAATCCTTTTCGCCGCAAGGCGAGTGCGGGTTCAAGTCCCGCCCCGGGCACCAGTTAGGCGACGCAAACTCGTCACGACCGATCCCTCCTATGACGATCTCAGATTTCAAGTTGGGCGAGTTCGCTGGGCGTGAGTGGCTGAGTGTGCCAGCAGCACGAGGGAAACGCGCTGCACCCCCAGAAGTAGCCATTCTTCCCTTGCCTAATTTGAAGGCGGTGATTTTTATTCTTTGGGCAAGCGCCCGCGTTCTCCTCAAGTGTCAAGATCCGGTTTGTAAGTTTGGCCCTGCCTTTCGATTGTTCAAAGTCCATCACCTCCCTCTGTCGCTCAATAAGTTGCCTTTTCTCCTTCTTGACGCGCTTGGAAACAGCAATCTCGGCCAGATTTATCTCCAGGAGCGTAAGGTCTTGTATTCCCTGGTTGTACTCATCCCAACCGATGGGACCTGCCAACTCTTCTTGAAGCTCGATGAACCGACGTAAGTGTATCGCCAAAGCTCGTACCTGCTTTAGATATTCAATCTGTTGATCCGAGAACTGCTTTCGGTCAGCGTGGTACGCCTCACGAAGGATCACAAGCCACGCCTGTAATAGCCGGTAAGCGCGCTCTTCCTGCAGGGTGTGAGCGAGCATGTCTCGGATCTCTCCCATGGCGGTTTCGATTTCCATCAAGCCTCCATACAACTCAGCAGCATAGACCAACAGGTTTCAAAACTCCACCCCATGGCTGGCGGGAACTGTCAAGAGCCAAGCTGAGCAAGGGGGAAGTAACGAGAGAGACGGATGCAGACTCTTGACTTTTGCTTTCCATTCGCCTATCCTTAGGATGACATTTTTAATGTGATATGTTTTAGTCGGTTCAAACACTGTGAATTCAACCAGGGGAGATAAATGGTATGAAGTCAGGTGTCCGGTGCACGGCTTTGTACGGCTGAACGATTGGGAAATGGCCATAGTTTCCGAGCCGGCTTTCCAGCGTCTTCGGCGAATCAAGCAACTCGCTTGGACCGATTACATCTATCCCGGTGCTGTGCATACCCGGTTCGAGCACTCTCTGGGCGTTATGCACACGGCGACAATGCTCTACGACGCCATCGTGCGGAACTCGAAAGATATCCTTACTACGGAGTTAGCCTATGATGACACCGGCATACAGCGCTACCGGCAGCTCGTGCGATTGGCTGCGCTGACCCATGATGTGGGTCACGCTCCCTTCTCACACGCTGCGGAAGATCTGTTCCCTATAAACGAAGATACGCAGGATCTCTATCGACACGAGGACTACTCGGCGGCAATTGTAAAGAGCTGCCTCCGGTCGGCGATTGAAGATCATCCTCTTGCAAACAATTACGGCTTCACTGCAGAGGATGTAGCTGCATTGATCGAGGGAACCGCTCGGGCGAAGCAAGGTTTATTCTGGCGGGACATCATATCTGGACAGATGGACGCAGACCGAATGGATTATCTGCTTCGTGACTCCCACCACACTGGAGTGCAGTACGGCCGATTCGATCTTGACCGTGTTATCGATACGATGCAAGCGACTCCTGCATTGCCTGAGCGGCCTCCCAGACTCGGGATCTCCGAAGGTGGTTGGCACGCAGCGGAAGCTCTTGTGATTGCGCGCTATTTTATGTTTACGCAGGTGTACTTCCATAAGACTCGGGTTGCCTATGACATTCATTTGAAAGGTGCACTCAAGCAGATCTTACCGGGTGGTGTGTTCCCAAAGCCGAGGGAACAGGAACTTAAAGACTTTCTCAGTTGGGACGACTGGCGCGTTCTTGGCGAGCTTTCTGCTGGCCGAGGTGGTGAGCACGGTGAACGGTTACGGACGCGTAATCATTTCAGAAGGATTTATGCGACAAATGAAATCTGCAATGAAGGCGACCTTAGCGAGCTAGACCGCGTGAAGAATGAACTGGGTGGGTTGATTATCGCGGAGGAATCGGCTGCGAAAAGCTGGTATAAGACCGGCACCCCCGATATCGCCGTTGTTCAGGAAGAGAGCGGCAGGATCCGTCCGCTTTCCCAGTATTCAAACGTAATCGCGAATTTGAGGAGTAACAATCAAGTTCTGCTTTATGTGAAGCCGGAGCATGTTGCAGCCGGTCGGAAAAGCGTTGAGGAGGCGGTGAAAAAGCATGACTGAGCAAATGACACGAATAGCCGTGATCACAGCACTTGCGGAAAAGACTCCGCAACTTGGCCGTACATCTTTGATGAAGCTTTGCTATTTCTTACAGGTACTTCGGAGCGTACCGCTGGGCTATCGGTTCAGCCTTTATTCCTACGGCCCATTCGACTCCGATGTGCTTGCCGATCTCGATTCTGCAACGGCACTGGGCGGGGTGAGCAGTTCGCTAGTTTCCTATTTCCACACATATGGCTACAAAATCGAGCCAGGTCCCAAAGCCCAGTACATTCAAGCCCGTAGCTCTAAATTTCTGGATGCGCACAGGGCCGCTATCGATTGGGTTGTCGACAAATTCGGCTCAATGAGTGCATCAGAACTTGAGCTTAAAAGTACATTGATTTATTGCGACCGAGAGGCAAAGGCAAAAAAAGAAAGGATTTCGCTATCAGAATTGTGTTCTCGTGTGCACGACGTAAAACCTCATTTCACAATTGATCAAATTAGGCTTGCAGCAGAAGAACTGATCCAGCAAGACGTTCTGTTCACGAAGATCTGAGCCGACTCACATCACCATCCCACTCGCCAAAGTTAACCGGGGTTGCGCCTCTGCTCAAATCATAGCCCCAAATCCCCCCCTGTTGTACACTAAAGTTTTGGGTCGAGTGGAGCAGTAGCAGTGCGCCTTCGCGCGGCTTGGGGCTGAACGCTCCGCCCTTCCGGGAACAAGCCGTCACCCCGAAAACGTATCTTAACTGAGGACTTAGAATGCCGAAACGTACCTTTCAGCCGAATAACCGCCACCGGGCGAAGACCCACGGGTTTCGCGTGCGCATGAAGACCGCGGACGGCCGGGCGGTACTCGCGCGACGGCGGGCGAAAGGCCGCCACAAGCTGACCGTTAGCGACGAGCGCGCCGTTCGCTTCTCCAAGTAAGCGCGGCCGGGCGATTTGGTCCGCTGTCACTTCCTAAGCCAAGGCGGGTTCTCCGGTCGTCTGAGTTCCGCACGATTTATCAAACCGGTATCCGCATGACCAGTCGCTATTTCGTTGCGTTCTGCCTATCTGCCAGCGACCCTGCTGCGCCATCCCGGTTTGGCTTCACGGTTCCCCGCGCATTGGGGAAAGCGGTTCAGCGCAATCGCGTGAAGCGCCGCATGCGGGAAGCCGTACGCAGCCAGCTTGACGCCTTGGCCACTAGTTGGACCATTGTCTTTAATCCCAGACGAACCGTTCTCAACGCCACTTTCGAGGATCTGTGCCGCGAGGTCGGCCGGATATTTGCTCGATGCAAGTTATCTTGATCGCCGCCCTCCGCGGCTACAAGTTGTTTATTTCGCCTTTTCTGCCCTCCGCTTGCCGCTATTACCCGACCTGCTCCGAATACATGCTCGAGGCCGTTGCGAGACACGGAAGCATTCGCGGCGTCTGGATGGGGCTGAAACGGCTCGGGCGGTGTCACCCGTTTCATGAGGGTGGATACGATCCCGTCCGGTAATGAAGAGTTTGAGATCTATTTATGCCTAATCCGTCGGGCGGCGTGAAACCGGAGCCGCCTTCGTTAGAAAAGCGCTTGCCGATTGCGCTCGCGCTCATGATGTTGGTGCTGCTGGCATCGCAGTATATCTTTAAGCCTGCTCCCGGCCCAAAGCCGGTGAAACCGGTTAACAATCAAGCGGCGGCACAATTAGCCACCCCGCCCAAACCCGCCGCTGTGCCAAAGGTGGAGACTGTGCCCGCTAACGCAATTCCGGCCGGACAGATCCAAGCGGGATCCGAGATCACGACCGACGTCGATACCGACCTTTATCACGTCGTTTTCACAAACCGGGGTGCTGCCATCAAGAGCTGGGTGCTGAAGCAATATAAAGATGATTCCGGCAAGCCGCTGCAGGTGATCAATACTGCGGCAAGCGACGTCCCACTGCCCTTTACCATCCAAGTGACCGGAAACCAGAAGCTCTCCGTGGACCCGAATACCGTTCTGTACCAGCCCAAGATCTCTGATGGCGGCCTTCAGGTGAATTACCAGTATTCGAATGGCACCACTACAGTTACGAAATCGTTCCGGTTCAGCAAGGACAGCTATCTGACGGAAGTGAAATCGCAGGTGCTCGAAAACGGTACTCCGGTACTGGCCCTGCTGATGTGGCGCGGGGGGTTCGGCGACCAGAAGGTGCATAGCGCCGCGGCCTCGGAACGCACTGTCCGATACGATCCGGGCTCCAGCAAGCTGATTGTGAAGAGCACGCGCGACGCGAAGAACGGCCCGATTACCGATACTGGCAATTACACGTTCGGCGGATTGGAAGACAGCTTCTTCGCCGCCGTTGCCCTGCCGGCCGATAACTCTTCTCTGGAAATCCGTACCTACAGTGACGAAGTGAAGCTGCCGAATGAAGAGAAGCCGGTGGCCTACGTTGGCGCCGGCCTCTCGACCGGAGCGCAGAACGATTTCTCGCTGTATGTGGGCCCGAAAGACATCGACATCCTTCGCACGGTGAACCCGAAGCTCAGCCAAATTATCAACTGGGGTTTCTTCGGCGTGATCGCCAAACCGCTCTTCCTCTGGCTGAACTGGGTAAAGGAGCACTGGACCGGCAATTATGGCTGGGCGATCATGCTGGTCACGCTCATCATCAACCTGGCTCTGTTTCCGTTTCGCCTCTCCAGCTTGAAGTCCTCGCGCCGGATGCAGAAGTTGCAGCCGCAAATCAAAGCTATTAACGACAAGTACAAGAACATCGGTCTGCGCGACCCGCGCAAGGCCGAGCAGAACCAGGAGATCATGGCGCTCTATAAAAAAGAAGGCGTCAACCCGGTGGGCGGCTGCCTGCCCATGCTGGTGCAACTGCCGTTCTTTTACGCTTTCTACCGAGTGCTCGATATCGCCATCGAGCTCCGGCACGCCCCGTGGCTCTGGGTGCCGGATCTCTCCTCGCCCGAGTCGCTGCCTATTCATATCTTGCCGCTCATCCTGATTGCGACCCAGTTCTTCTCGCAAAAGCTGACCCCTGCCGCTGGCGTCGATCCGAATCAGCAGAAAATGATGGCGTTCATGCCTCTTCTGTTCGGGTTCATGTTCTATTCCGCCTCCGCTGGACTTGTACTATATTGGTTGACCGGAAATCTGGTGGGAATTGGGCAGCAGCTTTTGATCAACAAGCTGATGCCGGCTCCCCCTGCTCCACCGCCCGCCCCGCCGAAGGCGCCGGTTAAGAGAACGGTCAAGAAATAAATTGCATGAAATACACCACCGACTCGCTACAGCCGAAGCTGGATCAGTTTCTGGCGCCGCTGCTTCAGAATGCCGGCTTCGAGCTCGCCTACGAGTTGCGGCAGGCGGAAAATCCCCATCCGGAAGTGGAGAATCCCGAAGTGACCGTTCGCTTCTCCGGCGCAGACGTGGATCTCTTACTCGCAAATCGTGCCGAACTGCTGCTTGCGCTGGAGCACCTCGCAATGGAAGCATTGCACCTTCCGGCCGAAGACCATTCGCTGATTTCTTTTGACGCGAACGATTACCGCATGCTGCGGATCGAAGAACTGCGTATGAGCGCTTTGGCCGCGGCCGAGAAGGTCAAACGCACACGGGTGCCGTTTCACTTCAACCCCATGAGCAGCCGTGAGCGGCGCGTGATTCATTTGGCGTTGCGCGAGGAAAAGGACCTACGCAGCGAAAGTGTTGGTGTTGGACCATCGCGTGCCGTGGTCATCATTCCCGCGGACATGCCGACCCCTCCCGCTCCGCCTGCTCCCCCTCGTGGACATGGTGCGCATCGCGGCAACGGCCATCGCTCTGGTGAGCCTCGGCGCGGCGCTCCGGGCCGCGCAAATCGTCCTCGTGGCGGCCGCGGGCGCGGTCCCCGGTAAAAGTTAGTCATTGATGAATCTGCGCGACACGATTGTCGCGGTTTCCACGCCACCGGGCCGCGGCGGCCTTGGTATCGTTCGCCTCTCCGGTGCGCTGAGCCGGGAAATCGCCGGCCGGATTCTTCGTTTTCCGCATGCTCCGCAATGGCGAAGCTGGTCGAGCGAGCTGGCGCAGCTTGTCGATGCGCAAGGCGAACTGGTCGACCAGGTAGTCGTCGCGTTTTTTGAAGGCCCGCGCTCCTATACGGCGGAAGATGTTGTGGAGATCGGGTGCCACGGATCGCCCGTCGTGCTGCGGCTATGCGTTGAACGCGCTGTTGAAGCAGGCGCGCGGATTGCCGAGCCCGGCGAGTTTACGCTGCGAGCTTACATGAATGGCCGGATCGATCTTCCCCGCGCCGAAGCCGTGCGCGATCTGATCGAGGCGACTACGCTCTATCAGGCACGTGTCGCGGCCCAGCAGATCGAAGGCTCCGTTTCGCGACGCATCCGGCCGATTAAGGAACAGCTTGTTGAACTGATTGCGCTGCTCGAAGCGGGGATCGACTTCGCGGAAGACGATATCAGCGTTGCTCCGCCGGAAGAAATTTTGCGCCGGCTTAGCCCGGTGCAGAAGTCATTGCAACTGCTGCTTGCGAGCGCCGCTGCGGGCAAACTCGTCTATCAAGGGTTCACGCTTGCGATCGTCGGGCGCCCGAATGTAGGGAAGAGTAGCCTGTTCAATCGCTTGCTGGAGCAGGAGCGCGCGATTGTGACGGAAATTCCGGGTACCACGCGCGATCTGGTCTCGGAAGCCACTTCGCTCGAAGGGATACCCGTAAAGCTGGTGGATACGGCGGGGATTCGCGAAGCAGGGGAACTCGTCGAATCGCTCGGTATCGAGCGCAGTTATCAGGCAATAGCGGATGCCGATTTGACGCTCCTCGTGTTCGATCTGTCCGCGGAATTCACCGGTGAAGATCAAGCCCTGCTGGAAAAGCTCGAGGACCGCCGGCCTCTACTGGTGGGCAACAAGCGCGATTTGGCGAAGCGCTTTTCCAAGGATTTGGATCTGTTCCCCGTATCGGCTGTAACTGGCGAGGGCATCGCTGAACTGAGGCTGGCAATCCTGAACCGGTTGGCGCCAGGCGGCATTGCTGCTCCCGAGAGCGGCAGCATCACGAGCCTCCGGCACGAAGCACTGCTTCGCGAGAGCTTGGAAGCGTTGGAGAATGCGCAAAGGGCGGTTGAGTTTCACATCCCGCACGAGATGCTGTTGCTGGATTTGTACGCAGCGTTGCGGCCAATTGATGCCGTCACCGGCGCGACGACGGCAGATGATATTCTCAATCGGATCTTCTCCACGTTCTGCATCGGCAAGTGAAGTGGCTTCACACCCGCTCGAAAACTTCGTCCAACGTGAGCCGGATTGGCCCGGCTGTCAATGCATCCGCAACCCGACGCGGCTCTACGTCCCCGGGCGTGTACTCCCAGGCCACTTTCCGTTCAGGATCAAGGATCCAGCAGTAGGGAACGCCCCACTTGTGATATTCCTCGCACTTGCTGAATAGCCTTCCCACGCGGTCGGGTGGCGAAACAATTTCAACGCAAAGAAATACCGGATCGTCCGGACCTGGATAGCGGCCCTGGATCGGACGCGCGCGATCTTCGACGGCCACATCGGGCACGCAAAATCGGGTCCTCCGCAACCGCGCCGTCAGCTCGGGTAGCGGATCGAACGCATCGCCATACTTCTGGCGAATGTAGTACTGTACGTTCTGTTGCGTCTTGCTGTGCTTCTTGGTTCCCATGGATTTCGGCAACAACTCTCCATCCAGGTACTCGCAGGTCGGCTTTTCCCCGCCGTCCACAAAGCGCGCGATGTATTCCTCCACCGAAACAGTTCGGTCGCCTTCCGCTATATTGCTGGTTGTGGCCGCCATTGTTCCGCCGCTCTCCTTTTATTATCAGCTCGACACTTTACTTCGCGACATCCGCAAGCGCCACGCGAGTTCGTCGTTCACCAGCGCATCCCGACAACTGGAAACGTGTCATCGGCGTCGTTTCCGGCGTTCGTCATGCGGCGCTGGACGGGCCGCCGCCGCTGAACGTGTACTTGGCGGCGCATGCCTTCGAACAGGCTGCATTCCTGGTGGTGAGAACCGAAGGGCCCACGGCAGAACTGGGCAAAGCCGCCTGGCGTGCGAAGAACTGCAGCTTGCAAGCAACACGGATCTTCTTTATGACGCGGTTGCCCTGTTTCGCTGGGCCGTATCGGAAAGGAAACTGGCGCTACATCGTGAGCGAGAGCGCAAGCGGGGAACGCAAAGCCTCGCCAAACTTGCCTCTGCGCCGGAGCCAATGCTCCGTCCGATGCCCTAATACGTGCGCTGCGGGATTGAATGGCACTCGTGATTCGCCGGCTCGAAGAGCGCGATGAAGTGGAAAGCTTTGACTGCGGCGACGAACCCCTCAACAACTATTTGAAGCGTCACGCTTGGACCAATCAACAACGCAATTCCATCGGTGCAACGTATGTTGCTGTCAATGACCGTGCTCCCAAAGTCCTCGGTTACTTCAACGGTGGCAACGGCAAGCGTGCCGCGCGATCCATTTCCCCAAAAGTATGTGGCGCGGCTCGCCGTTGACCAACGATTTGCCGGACGCGGGCTCGGGCACAAACTGATCTCGCCGTTGAGCGCTCTTTCACCCCGCGGTTGCGTACTCTGGCTGGGCAAACGGGCTCTGCTGCATCTCCAGATCCTGCACGAACACAAAATAGTAAGCGTCAGCGCACCGCACCTTCACGGTTCGCTCATCAAACCCGCCGCCGCAAATGTCGAGCCGTGCTCCGATGGGGATTTTGATGATCGGGCCTAAGGGGACACTGCTATTTCCAAACGGCAACAACTGCATGCCGTAAATCTCGCTTGATAACGTATAGCTGCCGCAGGTGAGCGTGTCCGTTGAATTCCACATCCCAGGGACCTTCATCAGTGGAAACTACACTAACACGTCTTGTTAGCCGGCTGCAATGCTTTTTTCCTCTAAATTGATGCAAACGTGTGCATTTAGCGCTTCTGAAGTGTCACGGCACAATGGCAATCGGAACGCGCCAGAACGCCGCCTTCTGCTCCGCCGGTTCCAGCACGCTAACCTGGCACACATACATACCCGGCGCCGCATTACTCAAGTCCAGTCCTAACTGGAGTGGAACCGCTTTCACGGTATTCTCCTTCCCGCGTGTGGCCTCCACGGCCGCGCTTTCAAATACTTTCTTTTCTTCGGCGTACAGCGTTACAAACGCAATCAGCGGCTTGATCGCCGGCGATCCTTGCTCGTAAGCCTGCAAGTAAACCGAAACCGGGCGGCTCTTTTTGAACACGCGCGTCACGCTGGGAATCACTTTCTGCCCGTCCTGCATCAACGGATTCGTATCGTCTTCGTTGACTTTATTCTTTGCGTTATAGAGCGCTTCCTTCATGGCCACGCGCTGGCTACTTAGAATGACCGAGCTGATGGCAACCCGTTTAACCTCTTTATTCAGATTAGGAATTTCAAAAGTGGTTTGATACGTTCCGATTCTCCCCGTCTCGTCGTCGCGCGCCAGAAACTTGATCGTGTACTTGCCGGGCAAGAGCGTGAATCCGCTGTCGTATTCGATCGGGCGTTTTGCCAGTTGCGCTGCAGTTTCATCGCTCAACTTGATGTTTACCTTGTCGCGCACGTTCGTAACCGTAATTCCGTAGGCATCTTTAATCTCGCCGATGAAGTCAATCAACGTGTGCTCTGCACCGCGCCGTTTCGCCAGCGCCAGTTCGCGGCCTGGAATCTTTACGATGATCGGCACGAAGTACTCGGCGCGATTCAATTGAAAGTAGTCCACTTCCATTGCAATCGTCAGATCGGTAATCGGGTTCGGCTGCATCAGCGCATCTTCAAGCTGGCGTTCCCGGTCCGCGACCGTAAACTTACTGAATTCCTTATCGGCGTAGTAGCCCTGCCGGTAATCGAGCTTGGCGGCTATCTTTTCATTCACCGCCACCTTGACCCTGCGAAAGCGGCCGTCGCGCGCCGTCAGAGTGCTGTAATACCCGATGATGTAGTAACTCGAAACTGCGTGCTGGGCATTCACAATCCCGCGCGTCAAATCGTTATAATCTAACAGCGCCTTACCGCCGGTATCGCTCGCCAGCGCATATAACGTATCTTGTGATAACTGAAAATTTGTTGTCAGCGCTTGCGCCGATGCGCCGGAATACATCGAGATCGTTCCAGGCGATGCTTTTGTCGCATCGCCAATGGGTGGCTCGGCCACCAGTCCGCGCGCGTCGATTGGCCAGAAAGAAACACCGGCGCGCAGCGCAGCATTCTCGGTAGCATGCAGTTGTGCCTGATTATTTAGGCCGTTCAACTTCAGCCCGCTTGCAAAGTAAATAAGCGATTTCTTCTGTTGAAGCGGCGCCAGCATCTTGGCGGCGGTTTCAAGAGCTGCCAACTGGCGGTCTGTATTGAAAATGTTGAACTCGGCATCGTCCTGCCCAAAGGCCAGTCCGGCATCCGGCGTACTCGCATCGTTACCGCTCTCATCGAAGCCCTCCCGTTCGCCGATGACCATAGTCTGCAGAATACTGAGCAGGCGATTGCGATCATCCGTGAAGTCCTGCAGAACATCTAATGCGCCCCCGGAATATCGCAGGATGGCGACCATATCGGCCGCGGTGATCTGGGTTCGAATGAACTTCTCGGCCGCAGCTAGCGCTCGTGACTGATCGGTCGGCGGCATCGCCGTCATATCGAAATAAAACGCCAGCAGCCGCCGGTTTCGAAAACGATTGCTCCCGGGCACTTCCGGCATGATTTGTGTCGGAGTGAGCTTATCGTAAAGGTGAATCTGCTCGTTGCTCGATCGCGGAAGCGGAGGCTCTGTTTTCTCCGGAAGCTGCTGCTCTTCGAAAAATCGAATCTGCTGCGGCACACCGTTTTCGGTGATCGTGAAATCTTTGGCGCTCAGTCCGTGTACCGGATCGCCCGATTTATCCGTCACGCTGACCGTCTCAATAACCAATTGAGTCGTAGTCGAAAACAGAATCGGATTCTGGCCTGCGAGCGGCACGGCGAGAACAATCACCAGCAAAATCGCGAGCGCCCGCATCTCAAAACCTCAAGCGCGCCGTCATCTGCACGCTTCGCATCGCGTTCGCCGCAACCGGCAATCCGAATTGCGCGTTGTTGATGATTGTGTTCCAGCTCGCGTACGTGACGTGATTCAGCGCGTTGGTCGCGTCCAGCCGCACGTCCAGATTCAGCCGGTCCTTCAGCCGGAACGTGCGTCCCATCGTTGCGTTCAGCGCGAATTCCGCCGGACCCGTAATCGTGTTCCTCCCGGCGTTTCCCCATTGGCCTACAAGCGGCGCCATGTATGCTGCCGGATTCAAAAAGAAACCTGCCGGAGATCTGTACAACGGGGCTCCACTATACTCTGGGCGGATCGATCCGGTAACGCCGGTTCCGGGGACGGCCGCCAAATAGATAGGCGTCTGAGGCAAGCCGCTGCCGGCCGTGATCTCCGCCGCGAAGGTCCATTCCTTGAGCAACGCCCCGCGCCAGCCGCTCAGCAGCGTTCCTCCGCCCATGCCCATTCCCGTCGTGTATTGAATTTGCATAGATACAAGATGGCGCTGATCGAAACTGGAGAGCCCGCGCTCCGCCCGCAGATTGAGCCAGTTCTGTGCAATCGTGGCGGGCGGCGTAGGGGTTTCCGGAGCAGCGGCGATTGTGGATGTCGTATTCGTTTGATTGGATTGGGTCGAACTCTGTGGCGCAGGAGTCGCCGTGGGTGTTGCGGTGGTGAGGACTTCCTGCCCGCCTAAAGACGAATCGTCGTCGATAGATTTCGCAAAGGTATATTGCACCTGCGCCGTAAATCCGTTGTGAAGCCTGCGGCGTAACTGAAGCTGGGCGGCTTCGCGAATCGAATTGCCATTCGAAGCCACGTAGACATATCCGGAATCGCAAGCCAGACATGGATTCGCGGCTCCAATTGGAAACGTGTTCGGCAGAAACTCCTGCAAGCCGCGCGTCCCCTTAATTCCCGAGTAGATCGCCGTCAATTGCATCGATCCGGGCAGATCCTGTTGAATCGAGAGCTGCCACTGCTGCGCATAGCCCACCCGGAAATTCGGATCGATCGCAAACGTGTTCGGGACAATAGCGGGAGAAGCCTTGAAGCCGTTTTCCAAGGTCAGTGGATCGAGCGGACTGTTCTGTACAGTTAACGTCTTCGAGAACGGTGGCTGCTGCGCCAGCTCCACCGCGATCGATTGATAAACAGACGTGTCGTAGTAGACGCCATAACCCGCGCGCACCACGAGCGAAGATGCGGGCAGCGGCCGCCACGCAATCCCGACGCGCGGCTCCCATCCCGACCGGTCCGGCCGCATGAGCGAACTGGGCAATCGCTGGCCCGTCAGCGGCCCGATCGGATTGCTTGCCAGCACCGGCGCGACACTTGCAAATCCTGGTGTAACATCCAGGTTCACCAGGCGGTTGAACAACTCCGTAATCGGCGCGCCATATTCCCAGCGGATGCCTGCATTCAGCGTGAATGCCGCATTGACGCGCCAGTCGTCTGCCACATAGCCGTCATAGATAGCTTGCCGGAGATACTTATCGGCGTTGCCGAAGGCAACAGAACTGGTATCGGGAATTCCCAGCAGAAAATCCTCGAAATCCGAACCAGTTGCCGCGCCCGTAAACGTGAACGTCCCGCGCGGATTTTCTTGAGTCAGATAATTGAACTGCTCGCGGCGGTAATCGCCGCCCATGGTTACGTTATGCGTTCGATGAGTCCACAGCAGCGAGACGGATTCGCCGTTTGTCTGGTTGTGATTCGACGCAGGCAGTCCATCCGTCAAACTCGCCAAACCGCTCGAAAATACCAGAGTCGGCGGCCCCCAGTTCACCGGATCTTGATTATTTCCTGTAATTCCGGCGTTGCCCGAGATGTTCGAGCGGTACGCGAAATACGGAGTCAGCTTCGTAGATAAACGGCTGAATTGATAACCGAGAGTAAGCAGCCATTCCCGCTGTAAGCGGTGCGACCAATTCAGGCGCGTGTTGATCCCGAGAATATCGCTCGAATCCGAATACCCGAGCACGTTCGGCGTATCGCTCCGGGTATCCTGAAACGCAATCCGGCCCGAAAACTGGTTCTTACTCAGCACCTTATCGAAACGCGCTTGCAGCGCGTCCTGATGTCTCGCGCTGACGGCGGCCGTTTGATAGTTATAGCGTGAATTCGCAGTGAAATTCGGCAGAGGATAGAGCGCCAGCAGCGCCTCCGCTTGCCGGCTGATAACATGGCTGCGCTGGGCCAAGGTCGGCACCAGGGCCGTTTCCGTAACGGCGTTATGGTCTCGCGTCCATTGATAACCGATGAAGACGTTCGGTCCATTCGGAATTACGTGCGGAATTCGCAACGGGCCACCAAACGTGACGATCCCTGTGACATTGCTATAAGACGGTTTCGGCGTGTTTTGTCCAGTGAGAGAGAACGGCTTCGCGTCGAATACGGAATTGCCTAGAATGGCCGCGATTCCACCGTTATAAAGCGCTCTCGGATTGCGGCGGTTATTTCCGAACGCCGCATTTTGCCGGTAGGGAGAAGCCGCGCCATTATTCAGACTGCCGTTGATCAATAACCCGTCCAATGCTTGCTCTTCAAGTTGCTGGTCGAGCGGAGCATTCTGTGTGATCCTCTGTGACTTACTTTGCGCGGCCTGGCTCATGGTCTGCTCAGGCGGCAACAAAGTCAAATCCCACTTCGCTGGAGGTGTCTGCTTATTGACAGTGACCTCATGCTTTGTGACGGCGAAGCCCGTCATCGACACTTCGAAATTCCAAGTCCCCTCCGCCAGATCCGGAAACGAAAAAACGCCGTGGTCATCGGAAGTCGTGGTGATCTCCTGCTTCCCGTTCGTCGCGATAACCGAAACGCCCGGGACCGGCACTCCGTTGAGAAGAAGCTCTCCGTGGTATTCCGATCCCGCCGCCACGCACACCACGGCACACATGAGCCAAATGCATGCGCCAATTCGCCATCCCTTCATGGGAGTTGTTTGCTAATTCGCCGACGGCTTTTCAAGGTGATCGATCACCAGCACATCCACCGAAGCCTTGGTCGGTTCTAACTTCAACCCCAACTCATCTTGCATCGCCGTAAATAAGTTCGGCGGGGCATCCGGCGCATTACTAGGCGGCGGCACCTTCATCCCGAGATCCTGAAATTGAGTCTCATCCGGCGTCCACTTCAGCAGAAAGTCATACCTTCCCTCCAAGCCGGTCCGATTCACGACCGGCCGGTCCAGTACGCCGTTTTCCATGACACTGGCGAAATCGTTCATATTCGCGTTGGAACAGGTCAGGCGGCCCAACCCTGTGAAGAAGAGTCCAGGAAGGCCGTTCGGATCGCCTTGGCTCTTCGTCAGCTTCGGTCCACTCTTGGCAACCACCAGTGCATAGACCGGAAGCTCGCGCTGCTCATGATGGAACTTGAGTTGAAACCGATCCGCCAGCAGCTTCTGCACCATCCTCTTCCATTGCTTGTCGTTCGGCTGTCCCTCTCCATCGGGCTGTGCGTCTAAATCGAACTTATCCGTCGCGATCCAGTCGGGCCCACCCACGACCTGCCGCTTCTCAACACCGTACGCGAAGGTGATCAGATTGGTCAAAGTCGTGTTCAGTGTGGAGAACTTGCGTCCTCGAACCATATACCCTTTCCCCGGAGCGCCCGGTTTGCTCGGTTTGATCGTGGCGACCTCGAAGGTAGGGTTGGCATCCGCCGCCATCGGCTTCGGGCGAGGAGGAGGCTCCGGTATGGTCCAGGCGGTTTCGGGAGTGGCGCGCTCCAGATTGAGCGGAAGCGGGTGGCCGCCCTGGGTCCAGGTGCCGGTAATCGTCTTCCCATCCGGGCTCAGCTTCCCTTCATAGCTGCCGTCAATCCCAATGATCGAATACTTCACGGCGGAGCCGTCGAGCGTGATCGACGTCACCGGAATTGCTTGGCCGCCTTGATCGATGCTATAGAACTGCGCGCTATAGCCGGGACCCGATTTTGTAACTTTGAGGACGGTCCGCAAAGCGTGGCCGGGTGCCTGCAATGTTCCCTGCCAGGTGCCCGCCAAATCCTGCTGGGTCTGTGCCCGAGCTTCCACAACATGCAGTAAACCAAACGTGACCGGTCCCGCAACGCCCAGCGCACCGGCCGCGCATAACAGCAGCTTTCTGCTGAAATCCAGGTTGCGCGCGACTTGTTTACTGACGATCCGCAGAATGCGGGTCTTCAGGTCCGCCCCGGTAACTCCCGAAACACACGCCAGCGGCGACTCCAGATAGAGCTTGCATACGTTGAGGATGCCTTCGGCATAATCTTCCGGGTCATTCCCGCGTTGGAGGACGGCTTCATCGCACGCGCGCTCGCGCTCTTCCACCATCCGCGCCCCGATCCACCACACCAGCGGATGGAACCAGAAAATCGCCTCCACCAGCATGTGAATCGCCGCCCAGAGATTGTCGCGCCGCCGGATGTGAGTCATCTCATGCGCGAGAATCGCGTTCAGTTGCGGCGTGGTGAGGCGCTTTGCAATTCCCTCCGGAAGTAGAAGTACCGGTCTCCAGATGCCGAATACTCCCGGCTCCAGCAGCGACTTCGACGCCATCACCGGCACGCCCTCTACGGTCCCGATCTGTGTAGCACTGGCCACCGCAACGCGCATGATTCGCCACTTGCGCCACCACGAGAGAGCAACCAGCAGAAAACCTCCCGCCCACAGCGCCATGAGCCCGAGTTGCAAGTTTTCGCTAGCAAGCCAGGATCCACTGGCTGCGTGCGCAACTGGCGGTCCGGGCTTGTCTTCCAGAACGCGATGCGGCAGCCGGGAAAACGGCGCGGTGAAATCGCTCAACACAGCCGAGACTGCCGGATGTTCAACCGGAACGGGCGGAGCCGGGCGGAGTGAACCGCCCACCAGAATCAGCACTGAAATGGGAAACAGAAACTTGGCCGATGCAATCATCCAAAGCCAGTGCCGGATGCGCGCTGGATTCCTTCGTAGCGCCAGCGCCAGAACACCGATAAGAACGGCCGCGGCCGTCGATTGCCACACATGGTTTGCCAGCGCCGTTAAGAAGTGGGCGGGGATCATCGGGACTTACCCTCCTTTGCAACTTTGCGCAACGCGCGTTCTGTCTCTTTTACGTCTTCGAGCGTGAGCTTGCCGGAATCCACCAGGTGCGCCATCACCGGCTGGACACGCCCGCCAAAAAAACTCAACAATTCGTCAACCAGCGTCCGCTGGGCGGCATCGCGTGAAAGTACGGCTTCAAAGATGTGCGCGTTCCCGATTTTTTTCACGCGCCGGACTGCCTTCTTCCTCTCCAGCCGGTACACGATCGTCTGCACCGTTGTATAGGAAGGCCGCTTCGCCTCGGGGAACGCCTCTTGAATTTCACGAATGGGGACCGGCCCGCGATCCCAGAGCGTCTGCATGATTTGCAGCTCAAGCCGTGTCAGTCTTCGGGTGGCCATCGCACTCTCCTACTTGCATCTGTAATGCTACTACAAAGATATGCAAGCTGGGAAGGCGGGATGATACACGTCCCGCGGCAAGTGAAGACGCCCGCTCCACGGTTTACGAGCTTACTTTTGCATGGACACGGTGGCGGGCTGCGAAGGCGCGAGCCCAATCGGCCGGGTCGATGTCTTCGTCTGCGGGGCAAGGTGGAGGAACGAAGCCAACCGCTCCCTCTGGTCGCGGCTCGGTTAGAGGCGGCTCGGATTGCGAAACGAAGCCAAGCGCTGAAGCGAACTCGCTACGCGAGCCAGATTCCTGTTTTTGCGGAACGAAGCCACGGTCCTTTTGTAATTGGCGTAAGACGTTGAGCGCTTTGTGGAAACCGCGTTCGGCCGAGGTCATCATACGCTGGATGGCGGTGAGATGCGGGATCAGGACCTGGTCGGAATCCAATAAGGAAGTTTCCAGGACGCGGGCGCGGCGCAGACGCCAGAACTGCTCGGCCATCTCGTTGACCAGGATTTCCTCGGTTTCGTTGGCCGGCTGATGTTCGGTGCGGAGTTTGGCCTTGAGTGTGTCGAGCGCGTCCGGGCTTTCGGACGAAAGCGCGAGTTTTTCGGAAGGCAGACTGTATTGAGAAAGATTGAGCCTCATACGCCGCGAGCGTCGCACGAGAGGCGTGCAGTAGCGGTCAAAAATCGGGCTTAAGTACTTGAGGAGATTGGGACGAAATTTATTTTGCAAATGGTGATTGGGGTGACGACCGTGTGGGCCGCCATGAGGATGGATGACAAAGTGCGTTTACCGATGCCGCTATAGTATTTACCGTGCCGGCCGCCCGCTTGATCTCGCTCAGCTTTCAGGACATCCTCATCATCGCGGTTTACTTCGCGATGGTACTGGGCATCGGTGTTTACCTCAAGCGCTTCGCGAAAAGCGGCAATGATTTCTTTCTCGCCGGACGCGAAATGACGGCCTGGATCGCGGGCCTAAGCTTTCTCTCCGCCAACCTGGGCGCGCTGGAGTTGATGGGCTGGGCTGCGTCAGCCTATCAATACGGAATTCTGGCCGCGCATTTTTACTGGATCGCCGCCTTTCCGGCCATGGTCATTCTCGGCCTGGTCATGATGCCGTTTTATTACATCTCGAAGACGCACTCGGTACCCGGCTATCTGCAATTACGCTATGGCGAAGCCACGCGTGCGCTTACCGGAATCTCGTTCGCGTTCATGACCGTCCTGATGTCCGGCATCAACATGTACGCGATGGCGCTGGTGATGAAGGTCGTACTCGGCTGGAACATTCACTTCAGCATCTGGACGTCCTCTATCACGGTCGCCATCTACGTATCGCTCGGCGGCCTGTTTTCCGCCATTTTCAACGAGGTTCTGCAATTCTTCCTGATCTGGCTGGGCGCGCTGCTGATCCCCATTCTGGGGTTGATCGAAGCCGGCGGCTGGAGCGGCATGGTGCAACGCATCCACCACAATTTTCCGAACGGCGACTACGTCCATCTGTGGCGGACCCTCGGAACGTTTTCCGGCAATCCCATGGGAATCCACTGGACCGGAATCGTGTTCGGGTTGGGCGGCGTTCTCGCCTGCGGCTACTGGACCACCGACTTCCTGGTCGTGCAGCGCGCCATGGCCGCGCGCGATCTCCGCTCGGCCAAACTCGCGCCCATCATCGCCGCCTATTTCAAAATGGCGGTCCCCTTCATCGTCATCTTGCCCGGCCTGCTCGCAATGGGCGTTTTGCCTTTCAAACTGGTGCCCGCGAGTGCCGCCGCGCCGGGCCAGCACAGCTATAACGAGGTGTTGCCGCTCATGCTTGCGCGCTACTGCGGGCCCGGTCTGCTGGGTTTGGGAGTCACCGCGCTCATCGCCGGATTCATGTCTGGAATGGCGGGCAATGTCAGCGCCTTCGCCACCGTTTGGACCTACGATATCTATAAACCTTATCTCCGGAAGAGCGCCTCCGATGCCCACTACGTCAGCATGGGACGCTGGTGCACCATCCTTGGAGTGTTGGTCTCGATCGGCACCGCTTACTTTGTCACGCGCTTCAAAAGCATCATGGATTACATGCAGGCGCTCGTCAGTTTTTTCGTAGCGCCGCTATTCGGAACCGTCATCCTGGGAATGCTGTGGAAACGCGCCACGCCGCAGGGCGGATTCTGGGGCCTGCTCGCGGGCACCGGATCGTCGGTTGCCATGTACGCGCTGGTGAAAGCGGACCCCGGCAAACTGCGCTGGATTGCGCTGTCGCCTGACGCCAAAGATATGGCCGAAAATCTCTATCGCGCCCTGTGGGCCTGGGTCGTTTGCGTTCTGGTCACGGTGGCCGTGAGCCTTGTCACCAAGCCCAAGCCCGAGAAAGAACTCGAAGGGCTCGTGTACGGATTTACCCCTGTGCCCCACGAAAAAGCAGTGCCATTCTACCAACGTCCCCTCTTTTGGGGATTGGGCGTCGGAGCCGTTTTCGGGATTTTGCAGTGGATCTTTTGGTAGCCATGCGGACCGGTTTGAGGTTAATGCGAATTCAATTCTTGCTCTGCGCCGCGCTCCTAGCCCATTCGCTGGCAGCCGCCGAAGTCACCCTCGAAGACTCGCGCCTCGCCGTCAGCTTCGATTCCACTTCCGGCGCTCTTACACGTCTTGAAGACCAATCACTCCATTGGGTCATCGAGCGGCGTCCCGAGCTTGGCATCTCCTTCCGCTTGCACGCTCCGTTGCCCAATGAGCGCTACAACTTCGTGCTCGGTCAGAAGCAACGCGCCGCTGCTGTCAAAAAGCTCGCAGATAACAAACTTCTCATCGAGTGGAAAAATCTCGCCAGCGAGCGCGGCGGCGTTTTAGCAATGGCCTTCACCGCGACCGTTACGCTCGAAAACGGCTCGCTCACATTCGACGGCACGCTGGTGAATAACTCTCCATTGACGGTCGAAACCCTCGAATACCCGTATTTCGGCGACCTCAATGCCCCAGCTCGCGATTCCCGTCTACAAGTGCGAACTATGTGGTACGGTAATCTCCAGTCCGACCAAATCTATCCAGACTTCAAAAACGAAAAAGGCTACTGGGGCGTTTTCTACCCTACGAAAACGTTCGAGTCGTACCGCAGCCTCTTCTGCCTGATTCAAGGCCCTCGTCAGGGTTTGTACGTCGAGATGAAAGATCCCACGCAGCCCTATCTGCTCGAATACACCTTCGAGCAGCATCCCGGCGTTGTGGATTCCATTAACAATGAGGTCCCCCGACAAGATGAGATCGACAAGCACGCAACGCACCTGCAATTCCGCACGACGCACTTTCTCTTCGCGCATCCGCACACGACCGCCAAACTCGCGCCGGTGGTCATCACTCCGTATGCCGGCGACTGGCACGCCGGCGTCGATATCTATAAACAATGGCGCGCGACGTGGTTTAAGCCACCGCATCCGCCTGCCTGGGTCATGGACGTAAACTCCTGGCAGCAGTTGCAGATCAATTCTCCCGAGCAGGATTACCGGGTCCACTACACCGATATCCTCCAATATGGCGAAGAATGCGCCCGCAACGGCGTCACCGGAATTCAACTCGTCGGCTGGAATCGCGGCGGGCAGGATGGCGGCGATCCGTCGCAGGATACCGATCCCGGATTAGGAACGTGGCAGCAACTGCACGACGCGATTGCGCGCATACAATCGATGGGCGTAAAGATCGTGCTCTTTGGAAAGCTGAATTGGGCCGATCTCACCACCGAGTGGTACAAGAAGCAGCTCTATAAATACCAATGCACCGACCCGTTCGGAATTCCTTACGAACAAGGCGGCTACAGCTACTACACGCCTACCCAACTCGCCGGAATCAATAATCACCGCCGCGCTGTGATGGATTTTAACGACCCGGAATATCGCGACGTAGCGGTAAACGAGTTCCGCAAGGTGCTGGCGCTCGGAGCCTCCGGCTGGCTGTTTGACGAAAACTGCCATCACGGCCCGGTGAAATACAGTTTCGCTCCCGATCACGGCTACACACCGCCGGGATTCATCTATGGCGGCGATATGCCCATGGCCGCGCGTTTGCGCGCAGCCGCCGACCAGGTCAACCGCGACTTTGTATTTGCCGGCGAGGGGCAGCAGGATTGGCTCATGCACTATTACTCGGTCTCTTATTTCCGCATCGACAATACTTCAACTCCCGTGGCGCGTTATATCGATCCACAGGCCCCATTGATGGTGGCGGTTACCGGCTTCGATGATCGCGAGAAGCTGAACCTGATTCTGCTCGACCGCTACATCATTAGCTATGAGCCGTTCAACTTCAAAGGCCATCTCACGGATTTCCCACTAACGCTCGCCTACGGCAAGAAAATCGATGCGCTGCGCCGAAGATACAAGGCATGGCTCTGGGATGCCGATTTCCAGGACACGGTCGGAGCAAAGGTGCTGGCGAAAGGCGCGTATCGCTATTCCGTCTTCGTGGGAAAAGAAGGCAAGCGGGCCGCTGTGGTTGTGAATCAGGAACAGAAAAACTCAATCTCCGCGGCCGTGGAACTCCCGCACCCAGGTCGTCTAGAAGTTGTCACTCCGGAGCAACCCGGCGCGCAACCCACTTCCGGAACGGTTCAAATTCCTCCCCGCTCCGCCGCCGTCATCCTCGAACAATAAAAGCTCTGGCTTCCTCACCCCTCTCCCCCCATCCTCTGCACCGCAATCGGCAACTCCTGATCGATCAACTCCGCAATCGCCGCGTGCTTCCCGCGAAGCGCCTCCAAATACGCTTGAACCGTCTCTGGTGGACATTCCGTCAACGGGCCGCCCCACCGGGCGCGCGCGCCTCGCAAGAACGTCTTAAACATCTGTTCGCCCAGCTCGTCAAGCAGACCGTGCAGATGCTTTCCCGAGATTCCGCTCAATCGCAGCGATTGTTGCGCCGCAAGCAGCAGCGGCTGCGGCAACGCCGTCGCCAGCAGATCCGCCGCGAAATAAAGATGCTTCGCTCCTGGCCGAAGCTCTAACGCTCTTGCGTCGTTGCGTTCAATCAATCTCCGCGCCTGCCGCACCGCCGCTGTGCCGCCCTCGATGACGAACCATTTCCGCTGGCTCGTTCGCGCCGCTATTAACGTTGCAACCGAAGCTCCCAGCGCGCGCAACGGCTCCAACACATCGCTCATCAGCCAGGTCTCGCACAGGACGAACGATAATTCCTTGAACACCAGCTCCGCTGCGCAGAGTTCCTCCACAATGCGCGAAACCGCCGTGTCTGAAACTCGCAGCAGAATCAGCCGCGCCGCCTGTAAGTCCTGATATTCGGAAACCGCGTAGCCGGCATGCAAAAAATTGCACAAGCGGCGCGCCACCCGTAGAGCGCTGGACTTCACAGGCCCCAGCTCTTCGGCCAAATTCGGCAGGCGTAAAACCGCGGACTCGGTGGAGTTACCCTCTACCACCAATCCGAGTTGTAACTGGCTCCTCATAGACTCCGCTCGCTTTCAATGCTTTGATTCGATCGCGGAATTGGGCTGCTTTCTCGAACTCGAATACCTTCGCGGCCTCGCGCATCTTCACTTCGAGTTCCGCAATCAAGGCATCCCGCTGCTCAGGGCTCAGCTCGGCGCCGGATTCCTGCTCGGGTTCCAGCGGGATCGTCACATAATCGGCTTCGGCCACCGCCACCAGACTCATATCGATCGCTTTGATAATCGTCTGCGGTGTGATGCCGTTCGCCTCGTTGTATGCCTGTTGTATCGCGCGCCTCCGCTCCGTCTCCCGAATGGCGCGCTGCATACTCTCGGTCATCACGTCCGCATACAGAACGGCCCGGCCATTCACGTTTCGGGCGGCGCGGCCAATCGTCTGAATCAGCGAACCGCTCGATCGCAGGAATCCTTCTTTATCCGCGTCCAGAATCGCTACCAGCGAAACTTCTGGCAGGTCCAGTCCTTCACGCAGCAGATTCACGCCTATGAGCACATCGTAAGCTCCGCGCCGCAGATCCCGCAGAATCTTGATCCGGTCGAGCGTGCTCACTTCCGAGTGCAGATAGGCGCACTTGACTCCCACTTCTGTGTAATATTCGGCCAGATCCTCCGCCATGCGCTTCGTCAACGTGGTAACCAATACCCGCTCATTCCGTTCGCTGCGCAGCCGGATCTGATGCAGCAGATCGTCTACTTGGCCCTTGATGGGCCGGACTTCGATTTCGGGATCGACTAACCCAGTCGGCCGGATGATCTGCTCCACCACCACTCCTGCCGATTTCGTCAATTCGTAAGGCCCCGGAGTTGCCGAAACATACACCGCCTGGCCGACGCGATTTTCGAACTCTTCAAACGTCAGCGGCCGGTTGTCGCGCGCGCTCGGCAGCCGGAACCCGTATTCCACCAGAACGTCCTTCCGCGAACGGTCGCCGTGATACATGCCCTGAAGCTGAGGAACGGTCTGATGGCTTTCGTCGATGAAGATCAGAGCATCGTTCGGCAGATAGTCCAAAAGCGTCGGTGGGGCCTCGCCGGGAAGCCGCCCCGAAAAATGGCGCGAATAATTTTCAATCCCGTGGCAATATCCGATCTGCTTGATCATCTCCAGATCGAACATGGTCCGCTGATAGAGCCTCTGCGCTTCGATGACTTTGCCGTTCGCTTCCAGTTCCTTGTGCCACCATTGCAACTCGTTCTCAATGCTGCGCATCGCTTGTTCGCGTGTCGGAGCATCCATCACGTAGTGCGTAGCCGGATAGATCGGCAATCGCAAATAGGTCTGCTTCACCTGCCCCAGCAGCGGGTCAATTTGGCTCAGCGACTCGATCTCGTCTCCCCAGAACTCGATTCGATACGCGTTGTCATCGTACGTCGGGTACAACTCGACCACATCTCCGCGAACCCGAAACGTCCCGCGCCGGAAATCGTGGTCGTTGCGCTCGTACAGAATTTCCACAAGCCGCTGCAATAATTCCTTGCGGCTCATGCGCTGCCCCTTTTCGAGCATCAGCAGCATCCCGTAATACGCTTCCGGCGATCCCAAGCCGTAAATGCAGCTCACGCTTGCCACAATCACGCAATCCCGCCGCTCAAACAACGAGCGAGTGGCTGATAATCGCAGCTTGTCCAGTTCATCGTTGATCGTCGCTTCTTTTTCGATGTAAATATCGCCCGAGGGAATGTACGCTTCCGGCTGATAGTAATCGTAATAGCTGACGAAATACTCCACGGCGTTCTTCGGAAAGAAGCTCTTGAACTCGTGGTAAAGTTGTGCCGCGAGCGTTTTGTTATGGGCTAAGACGAGCGAAGGCCGGCCGCACGCTTCGATAATTTTTGCCATCGTGAAGGTCTTCCCGGAGCCGGTTACTCCCAGCAAAACCTGGTGCTTCTCGCCGTCGAATATGCCTCGCGTAAGCTGTTCAATAGCGGATTGTTGATCGCCCCGCGGCTGATAAGAAATGCCTAGTTGGAACGGCACGAACTTAGTATCTCAGGAACAAATGTCCCGAATCTCTACCCTCTTTATCATTGTCGGCTCCTGCTTTGGGCAGACAGTCCTATCCCCGCCTCCCCGCGCCCATGTGGTGCAAATCTCGAAGTCCGGCGGGCAATTCACCGAGCCGGGCATCGCGATCAATCCGAATCATCCAAATCAGATTGTCGCCGTCTGGCAAGGCGGCGAGCACTACCAGGGCAGCGCCAACGCCGCCTGGTCGACAGACGGAGGCCGGACCTTCACCATCGCCGCTGGAACCAAACCGTCCGATTGGCGCGTGGCCGGAGACGTCAGCACCACGTTCGACAACAAAGGCAATGCCTTTCTTTGTTACCTAACCTTCGACCGTTTGGGCACGCCCTCTTACTGGGCTCACGATGCGGGACGCAACGGCATCTACGTGCGTCGTTCGCCCGATGGTGGGCGCACCTGGGAAGCGCAGGCGCAGGCCGTGAAGGCCTTTCCCGCGCCCGGTCCCGAAACCGTCTTCGAAGACGAGCCGCGCATCTTCGCCGATAACGGCAAGTCCAGTCCCTACGCCGGTAATCTCTACGCGGGATGGGTCGAATGGCAGCTCACGCAATCCGTGATGCTCTTTTCGCGCTCCACCGATGCCGGCAAAACCTGGTCCACTCCCATTCGAATCAGCACGTATGCCGGATTACCACGCGACGATAACGGCGGGCTCGGCGGCATTGTCCTCGCCATCGGCGCGAACGGCGCCATTTACGCGATCTGGGATGACGCCCACAGCATCGTGCTCGCTACATCGCGCGACGGCGGCAAGACCTTCACGCCCTCGCGGTCCATCATCGAGGTCGGCCCTCCCTACGTAGGCGAAGTTCCCGGCGTCTCGCGCGTCGAAGGATTCCCGCAGATCGCCATCGATTCGCGTGGACGGCTGTATGTCTGCTGGAGCGACTACACCAATGGCGACATCGATATCTTTCTTTCCTCGTCATCCGACGGCGGGAAGAAATGGTCCGCTCCGGTTCGTGTGAACGATGATCGCATTCACGACGGAAAAGACCAGTTTTATCAGTGGATGACGGTCGATCCGGTAACCGGCTCCATCTACGTTGTCTTCTACGACCGCCGTGCAGATCCCAAAGATCGCAAACAGAGCATCACGCTTGCGCGCTCTGTGGACGGCGGCAGAAGCTTTGCGAATTACGCCTGGACTTCCACTCCGTTTGACTCGAATGGCGCATTCCTCGGCGATTACACCTGGCTCGCGGCGTACGACAACCATGTGTATGGCGCCTGGACCGCGACGCTTGCCACCTCCGGCCGCAAGCCCGGTACCGGCCCCAGCACCATCATCCAGGCCGGCGCCGCCGACTTCTCCGGAAAATAATAAGAGTTACAGAACCGCGACCGCGAGGGAGCGGCCGAGGAGCCAGTCTTTGCCATACACCATAAAAGTTGAATACGCGCATGAGCGCAAAATCCGCGAACGAAATAAGCGAATTTATCGCCTTGCGCACTGGCCTATCTGGATCTGGGTCTTCTTCCTCGCGCCCGGTCCGCTGACCTTCGAACTGTTCGCTCACGGCCCAAACGAACGCAATGGCCTCTGGTTAGCCGTTGTTCTCGCCGGAACGGGAGTCGCGGGATTGTTCGGCCAATTGCCCGGCGTCGAGCCGCGCCCTTACATTCTCCGCTTCTGTGAAGATAAACGGAATCCGCTCTATCGCAGAATCTGCTACACCTTCGCCTGGAACGCGCTGCTGAACTTCGGTCTTCTGAATCTCGCCGGACTCGTCGACGCAGTGAAAACGCGCGTCTGGCACCTCAAGCAAATTTATACATATGGATACTTCCCTGTGCTGGGCGTCATCCTTGCGCTCGGTCTATTTGGAGCCCTGCCGCGCGTCGGCCGTTCCACCCGCGACGAAGGAATCGAGCGCCGCTATTTCTACGGCGCCGTGTGGACCATGACTTTCGCGCAAGCTCTGTTATTGATCCTCTGGAAAACGCTCCCGCGCCGCCACACCTCGGACCTCTTTGAACTCTTCGTCTTCATTAGCGCCATTCTGCTGATGGGCACCGCTGCCGCCCTCGGAATCCTGCCGCGCACGCGCCCCATCCTTCCCGGTGAGCTCGTGGTGGCGGATTAACCGGCTCCGTGATCTTTCTCTATCTGCTTTCCGGCCTCCTCGCCGCGGGCATGCTGTACGAAGCCGCCGGGGTCTGGCGCGATAAGCGCCGGATGCCCGCTCCCGGCAAGCGCTTCGATATCGGTTGTGCCGTGCTGCATTTGCACGAGCTGGGGCAGGGAAGTCCCGCCGTCATTCTCGAATCCGGAATCGCCGCTAGTTCCATCAACTGGACGCTCGTTCAACAGCAGCTCGCCCAATTCGTCCGCGTCTGCAGCTACGACCGCGCGGGCTTCGGGTGGAGCAGCCCCTGCAAAACGCCCAGAACCGTCGAGCAGATGATCTCGGAAATCGATGCGCTGCTTTCGCGTGCAGCTATTCCTACGCCGTATATTCTCGTCGGGCACTCGTTCGGCGGCCTGCTCGTTCGCGCCTTCGCGCATCGGCATCCGGAAAAGGTCGCCGGGCTCGTGCTCGTTGACCCGGTATCGGTCGAGTTTTGGGCAAACTGTCCGGAGAGCGAAATCCGCCGTTTACAAAGAGGAACGGCGTTATCCAAACGCGGCGCGCTGCTTGCCCGCTTTGGTGTGGTGCGCTTTGCGCTGGCCGCGGTGGCGGCTGGCCGCCGCAGCTTTCCCAAAGCGATCGCCCGCGCCACCGCTGGCCGCGGGACCACGGTGATCGACCGCATCGTCGGGGAAATGCGTAGACTCCCGCCAGCGATGTGGCCCATCATCATGTCGCAGTGGAGCCGGCCGCAATGCTTCGATTCGATGGCGAAGCATCTCGCCGCATTGCCCGAAAGCGCCCGCACTGCGCTCAACATGCCGGTCCCCGCGAACATTCCGGTAACCATCCTCTCCGCCGAAACCGCCACTCCGCAGGAACTCGAAGAACGGGAACGCTGGGCGCAAGAAAGCGAGCACGGACGCCACATCCAAATCCCGAATTCCGGTCACTGGCTTCAATTGCAATATCCCGACGCCGTCGTCAACGCCGTACTCGAACTGACCGAGCGGTGGCGCACGCTTCAGCGTGCCGCCGCGGGCTTCAGCCCGCGGATCACCAATTAAACAATCGCCCCAATAATTGCTCCCAGTAGCAGCGGTCCCACATGCGCAAGAGCGAGAATCGCTCCGCCCGCCCCGGCGATCAAACCGAAAATCGGCACGCCGGTCATTAACGATGCGAGCAGAAACAGAGCCACGCCGAAAATCACCGCCGGGAGAAACACGGCCAGAATTGCGTTGCCTACACCGCCCGCCTTGCGCCCTCCGACAAATCCCGCGATAAACGGACCCACCACGGGCAGCCAGAACAACAAAATCGACAAGAGGAACATCCAGACAATCGCGCTGCCAACACTCCCGGGCCGGTTCGACACGCCCTCAGTCTCTCATATGCCCGGGAAATCTCGTGCTCTAGGCTAGGTGCTTACCGGATGCGGCGCGCTCTGAACTCCCCCTCCAGTTTCCATGCTTTGCCATCCTGATCCAGTGCTTCCCCTATCCAATGGAATGAGTCGGCAGTGATTTCAGTAAAGCGCCAGCGGGTTGGTGTGCCATCCGCACGCGCGCCGATCTGTACGATCTCATCGCCGGCCCTTCTACCCGTCTGCCGCTCTTCATGCCCGCTCACCGGATTGATCCACCGGATACGCCAGGCGCGAATTGCCGGGTCCCAGACGCGCAGAGTGGTTCCATACATGTTGTTGATCCGATCGGAATCCGGGCTTCGGTGCGAAGGGCGCGGCATGATCCAGATGTCTTGGATCGCGCGCCCTTCGAGCGTCCAGCCGAAATGGGCTTCGCCGGTTCTGCCCTGTGCAGAAACGTCAACCGCACGGTAGTGGAGCACATCGAGTTCCCAGCTCCCAACCAGCCAGCCGTACACATCGTCCGATTCCGGAATTTCGGGCGAGCGGCCCGTCGCTGCCAGCAAGGTGAGAAACATTTCCAAACACTCCTTCGGTAAGTTGAGCCCTGGCAGCTCTGCCGTCAGGCTCTTGTTCATGTTGTATTCTTGCTGCGGGAGAAAGTCTTGGCGAAAATTGCGCTCGCTGCGGCACGCGATCTTGAGAAGCCTGGCAATTCGATCTTGCAACCCGCTCTTGCCAGGCGAGTGCTGGCGAGTGGAAACGGTTGTAGCGTCAGTGACGTAATATGCCGCGCCGGACCTCGGGATCATCCCTCCGAGGAGCAGCACTCAAACTTCTGCATCGCGGTTGTCGTGAACGGCAGCTTTCAATATCGCTCCGGCCGCGGCCGCGAACTGATGACCCCGGGCTCGCTGCTGCTGGGGAACGCAGGGCAGTATTTCGAGTGCGCACATGAACATGGAGTGGGAGATCGCTGCATCTCGTTCGCGTACGAGCCGCAGCGTCTGGAAAACCTGGCCGTTCAAGCGAGCCTCCCCATTCGCAAGCCATCTTTTTCCGCGCTTCGATTGCCGCCGATACGGGAAATGTCAGGCGTGATTGCGCGAACACGTGCCCTGCTGGCGGAAGCGGACCGCTCCCCACGAACAGGAGAACAGACGACAATCTGGCACGAGATTGCGACCGATTTGGCGGTGCGAGCGCTCGAACTAACGAATGGCAGCAACTCAAATCACCGGAGCTCACCTGCATCCGAGGGCCGGGTTACGCGAATCGTTCGGCTGATCGACAGCCGTCCTGCCGCCAAACACGACCTTGCCTCCCTTGCTCAGGAAGCAAGGTTAAGCCCCTATCACTTCCTGCGCGTGTTTCAACGCCTTACGGGTCTTACTCCACATCAATACGTTCTCCGTGCTCGTCTGTGCCACGCCGCGGCCAAGCTGCTGTTAGAACCGGCGCGCGTGCTCGATATCGCCTTGGACTGTGGCTTCCAGGATATATCGAATTTCAACCATTCGTTTCGTGCGGAGTTTGGTCTTTCCCCGAGACTATTTCGTGCGCGTGCGCGGCGAAGCTAGCACCACAATGGCTATGTCTCGCTGTCTCCTCATCCTCCTCGTGATCGCAAATGCCCTCCCCGCCCAGCACTTCGACGTCCTCATCCGCAACGGACATATCATCGACGGCACCGGCTCGCCCTGGTACTCCGGCGATATCGGAATCCGCAGCGGCCGTATTGCGCAAATCGGCGTTCTGAACTCCGCCACTGCTTCGAAAATAATCGACGCCAAAGGACTGGTCGTCGCGCCCGGCTTTATCGACATGCTCGGCCAGTCCGAGCTTTCGATGCTTGTCGATCCGCATGTCCCATCGAAAATCTTCCAGGGCATCACCACCGAGATCACCGGCGAGGGCAACTCCATTGCCCCGCTGAATCAGCGGCTCCTGCAGACAGACCGAGCCGGCTTCGCCCACTACCAGGTCACTCCGGATTGGACCACCTTCCGCCAGTACTTCGCCCGCCTGGAGAAACAAGGCATGGGCATCAATCTATCGAGCTATGTTGGCGCTACGCAGGTCCGCCGCATCGTGCTCGGCGAAGGCCGCCGGCAGCCGAACGCCGCAGAACTCGCAAAAATGTGCGCATTGGTGCGCCAGGCCATGCAGGACGGCGCAGTCGGGGTGTCCTCGTCTCTGCAATACGCCCCGGCTCCATTTGCAAGCACCGAAGAGCTCATCGCGCTCGCGTCCGCGGCCGCGAAATTCGGAGGCATCTATGCCACCCACATGCGCAGCGAAGGCGACGAAATCGACGCCGCTCTCGACGAAGCCTTCCGCATCGGTCGCGAAGCGAACATCCCGGTAGAAATCTGGCATCTGAAGGCCGCGGGCAAGCGCAACTGGGGCCGTATGCCGGAAATCGTCTCCCGCATCGACCGCGCCAGAGACTCCGGCATCGATGTCGAAGCCGATACCTACGCCTACCCGGCCTGGTTCAACACGTTCTCCGCCTTTATCCCGCCTTGGGCCCATGAGGGCGGCGATGTCGCGATGGTGGCCCGCCTCAAAGACCCCGCCGTGCGTGCCCGAATCAAAAAAGAAATGGAAACCAGCACCACAGGTTGGGACAACGAGTGGCTCGAAGTGCCCGGCCCGCAAGCGATTCTCGTAAGCGTCGTGCAGAATCCCAAGCTCCTTCCGCTACAGGGCAAAACCATCCAGCAGATCGCTCAGGAAGAGCACAAAGACCCGATCGACACCATCTTCGATCTGTTGATCGAGGACCCCGAGATGTCAGTCGCCGTATTCGGTATGTCGGAAGACGACATCGCCCTTGCTCTGAAACAACCCTGGGTTTCTATTGACAACGATTCACAGGGCACCGCGCCCACTGGTATCCTGGGCCGCGAACATCCGCATCCTCGCGCCTATGGAACCTTCCCTCGCATCCTGCGCAAATACGTTCGCGAGGAAAAACTCTTAACACTTCCGGACGCCATTCGCAAATTTAGCGCCTTACCCGCGCAGCGCATGCGCCTCACAGACCGCGGCGTCTTGAAGCAGGGAATGTGGGCCGATGTGGTGGTCTTCGATCCCGCCACCATCCACGACATCGCCACGTTCGAAAATCCGAACCAGTTATCGGTCGGTATGGGGTACGTACTCGTTAACGGCGTTCCGGTGATCGAGCAAGGCAAAATGACCGACGCCCTCCCCGGCAAAGTCCTACGCGGCCCGGGATTTGTCCCGTAGGAGGAGCGGGCTTTCTAGCCTGCAACGCCCGCTTTCGAGCGGGCGTCTTCCGTCTTCACTGCCACTGCCTTCCTTTGCCCCGAATCCTGATATTGGGCGCTGACAATCAATCGTCCGCCGATACTTTCCAACCAAACCGACCGCGACGCTTTGCCTCCGAAATCCTCTCCGGCCAGCACGAGCCCCGCTTTTGCAAGGGCTTGCCGTACCGCCAGTTCATTGTGTTTCACAACCGAAGTGAGCGCGCCGGCGCCTACCATTGCGGCACCAATGGCCCACACGAGCATCTCTTCTTTCTTCCCTCCGTACTGCGCGATCCGCTCCAGCAGAGCCGGAATGCCTATATCCGCAAACAAACAAGGCTCGCGCGACGCTAAGGCCGGGTCCATAGCCGAATCGGGCAGGGAAATCCGCAGCATGGCCGCTAGCCCCAGCCTCGGAATATGCGCCGCAATGGCCACGCACGATTCAAGCCGCCTCGTGACCAGCCGCCCCTCGGTGGCAATCTCGCACTCTCCAGGCCCCACCACTAAGGTCTCCAATGCTATTCGATCGCGAGTGTGCATGTAGCGTCCGGCCCTTCCCTGACTTGCTTATCGCGAACTCGCTACTCTCTTTCGAGCCGAAATTTAGATCTAACTTGCTGACAAACAATCCGATAAAGACCTCGGAGAGAGAAGCTTGACACACCAAGACCCATATCAAACCTATGTAGAGGGCAGCCTTCTGGCCGGCAATCCCGTCCGCCTGGTGGTCGCTCTATACGAAGGCGCCATCGATTCTGTCCGGCGCGCGCGCACGTGCTTCGAACAAGGCGACATTTGGGGCCGTGGCCAGGCAGTCTCTCGTGCTGTCAATATCTTGGCCGAGCTGATAAGCTCTTTGGATCACACCAAGGGCGGCGAAGTGAGCGCAAACCTGAAGCGGCTATATGACTACATGCAGCGCCGTCTCCTGGAAGCCCACGCAACGAAGACCAAGGAACCGTTCGATGAAGTGGAAAAGTTGCTGGGCGAGCTCCTCGAAGCCTGGGTCGTCGTTGCGGAGCAGAGCGCTGCGTCCCAACCAATACAACAACCGGAAGCGCCTGCGCCCTATGCCCCGGTCGAATCCGAAGAACCGCTGACCTACGCTGGCTATCTCTACGAACCGGCGGAGACCTTTTCGCGCGCCGCCTTCACATTCTGATCGTTCTGATCGCTGGATTGCTTCGGCATCTTCTGTTCGATCATATGGGCCAGCCCGAAACCGCCGCTGCTCGCCAGCACACTGGCGAGCTCGTTTTGGGCCATGTCCATCGCCGAATCATCGCCGGTCCCATCGCCGCTCCCGAGCCATCCCTGGCCGCCGCCGCTACGGACCGTTTTTAAGACTTCACCCAGCATCAACGCTTCAAACTGCTGGGCAGCTTCGTGCAATTTCGAAGCCTTCTTCATGCTTGTGGGGTCGCTTGTCTGAAACGCAAGCGCATCCTTACTCGCCGTAATTTCCATATCTCCTCCGATCCACTGAAGTGCCGGTCACTTGCTTATGCGCGTGGTTCTGTAAGCGCAACAGAACCGCGACCTGGCGTGCAGAGCACGTCCGCTTTAGCGCGTGAGGGAGCGGCCTCTTAAATCACCTCAACCTCTGCATCCAGCGCTCCGGCTGCCCGCAGATTCTCCAAAATCGCAATCACATCCCGCGTCGTTGACCCGATCGCGGCCAGCGCCTTGACCAGCTCCTCCACCGTCGCGCCGTCCTTCAAAACCACATCGCGCGCCTTCTCGTCTTTCGCATTCACCGCTGTTTGCGGGACAACCGCCGGTGGCGCAGCCGAGAACGGCCCCGGCTCCACCGGCATGTAAGTCGTTTGGATCTCGACCGTCAAATTCCCGTGCATAATCGCAACCGGCGCGATATGCACATCTTTGCCCAACACCACAGTCCCCGTCCGCTCGTTGATCACCACGCGCGCCGCGCGATCCGGATCGACGCTCAGGCCCTCTAGCTCCGCGACAAATTCGGTCGGCTGCGACGTGTAATTCGGCGGAACCACTACGGAAACCAGCCCGGAATTCTCCGCATGCGCCAGTTCGTTCTTGCCAAAATGCCGGTTGACCGCAGCCGCCACACGTGCAGAGGTTGTAAAATCCGCATCTTTCAATTGCAGCTTCACCACGGTCCCAATCGGCACGGAAGGAGCCGCTCGCTCGATCGAAACACCGTTCGGAATCAGCCCGACCGTCGGATGATTCACCGTTTGCGAATTTGCGGAGCTGCGCCCCGCCACAAATCCGCCCGTCACCACGGATCCCTGCGCCGTCGCATACACCTGCCCGTTCGCGCCCCGCAGCGAGGTCAACACCAGCAAGCCGCCTTGCAGATTGCTCGCATCGCCAATCGCCGCAACTGTTGCATCCACCGTCGCGCCTGGCTGCGCAAACGGCGGCATCGTAGCCGTCACAATCACGGCCGCCGTATTCTTCACCGTCACCGTTTGCGGCGAAACACTCACCCCCATGCGCTGCAGCAGGTTCGTCAAACTCTGCACCGAAAACTGCGTCTGCTGCCGGTCTCCCGTGCCGTTCAACCCCACCACCAGCCCATAGCCGACCAGTTGATTGCTGCGCACGCCCTCAATCGTCACCAGATCCTTCAACCGCACCCCGCGCCCTTGTTCGGCTCGCAGCATTCCTGAAAGAAGCGCGATGCACACCAGCACGCCGCGAACCGAGCCGCGACCGCTAGCGAGCGGTAAGAGACGCAAAATCTTCATGCTCATCAGAACGGCAATGCCCCTAGCAGCAGCCGATACAAGAAATTCGGCCTTCGAATCGAATCGTTCACTACGCCTTTGCCGTTCACCTTCAACTCCATCTGCGCCACATTCCCCGATTGCACCGTATTCCCATTCGACAAATCCGCCGGCCGTACCACGCCTCGCAGCGTAATCACCTGGTTCTCCGAATTCACCAGCAGCGTCTTCGATCCCTCAATCACCAGGTATCCGTTCGGCAGAACATCCACCACACGCGCCGAGAGCGTCGTCGTCAATGTCGTCTGCCGCGAGGTTGTCCCCTCGCCATCCAGCGAGCGGTTGGAATTGACGGTCACAACATTCGACAACCGCGCCGGCAAGGAGAATTTCCCCGCGGCGGAGGTCGCACCCGCATTCGCGCTCGACGCACGCGACGTCTTCGTCTGTCCGGTCGTCACCGCCGACGCTTGCTCGTTCACCACAATCGTTACCATGTCGTCTATGCTGTGCGCCCGGACGTCGCTCGCCATATCCGTGATCGCCGTCGGCCCGGCCCACAACGACCCGGGGCTCTGCGGGACCGAAGCGGCTCTCTCGTGCGCCTGTTGTACGTATTGATCGAGCGGCGAGGGTGCTGCAGATGCTTGCTTCTGTTTCGATTTCGGAGCCGCCAATGCCAGCGCAGCGCTGGAAATCACCAGCAGGATACAGAACCGCGCGCGTAAGCAAGCGGTCGAATTGGCAGCTCTTTGACAGCCTCTCACGATTTCTCCTCGTCGTCGCCCACCAGCCCCGCGCCTCCGCCGGGTAGCACCGACACTTTGTCCTTCCCATCAATGCGCGCTCGAAACTTCCGCCCCGTCTTCGCATTTCGAACAGTGATCACGGCTCCGCGCCGTCCGCTCTCTTCGGCAATCCCTTCTGCCGTGATATGCGCGCTACTCACCTGGACATCCACTTCCACGGTGTCTCCGCGGCTCACCTCGCTCGGAATCGCGACCTCGCTCTCCCGGATCTCCGCTCCCGCCGCAATCGGCCGCGTCGTCATCATTCCCATCGCCTGCTCAACGCTCGTCAGCACTTTGTCCCGCTGCAGTGGTCCCTCATACGTCTCCACGCGCACTTGTCCGATGCTGATCGGCTCGCCCTGCCGCAACGCTTCGGTCGCCACCAATCGCGATCCCTTCACCGTGACCCGCACGCGCGCCCATGTCGAGAAACGCCGGTTCCCGCCATACGTCACGTACCCGCGCCACACCACCGGCCCGTCCGAAAAAGCACTCAGCCCCGTGAGCGGAAAACTGATCTCGCCCTCCGGAGCCGCGGCCTGACACTGGTCCAATATTTCAATCTGCGCGTTCATGCCATCGAGCGACTTCTGCATCGCCGCCAGCACGCTTTGCCGGTTCGGAACCGCCAGGGACCACGCAAAGCACACGTCTTCGGAAATGTCGCCGTCCAGGTGATTCTCTTGCGCAATCCGCCGCAGCTCGGGTGGATGGAAGATCCGCTGCATGCCCGGAACCGGCGCGAACCCCACCGCCAGATCCGGCGGCAATGCGGCAAACAACGGAATCGCCGCCGCCAGATCGCGGCCATAGATGCGATCCGTATGGATGGCGTGGCAAGCCGGCGCTTGCAAAGCGAACGCCAGCAACAAATGGATCATTGCGTCACTTGATTGACTTGCTGATACATCTCATCGGCCGCTTTCACCACTCGGGAATTGGCCTCATACGCGCGCTGGCTCTGGATCAGATTCACGAACTCCTGCACTACGTCCACGTTCGATTGTTCGGTGTACCCCTGCATCACCGTGCCCAGCCCTTCCGAGCTCCCCGGCGCGGCCACCTGTGGATTGCCCGAAGCGTCCGTCGGCGTGTATAGGTTGTTGCCGATGCTGTTCAAACCCGCTGGATTCTGGAAGAGTGCAAGCTGAATCTGCCCCGCCTTTTGTGCCGCGGTCTGATTCGGCATGGTGTAACTTACGGTTCCATCCTGCGCAATCGTCACGTTCTGTGCATTGCTCGGAATCGTAATCTGCGGCTGCAGAAGATTTCCGTTTGCCGTCACAATATTCCCGTTCTGATCGAGTTGGAACGAACCATCTCGCGTATACGCAAGATTTCCGTTGGGCTGCAAGACCTGGAAGAACCCGTTCCCCTGAATCGCTAAATCCAGCGGATTCCCCGTCTGTGCAAACGTGCCTTGCGAAAAAATAATCTCGTTCGACGCCGCGCGCGTCCCCAGGCCAAGCTGCAATCCCGCGGGAATTGTCGTCTGCTGTCCGGCCGAGGCGCCTGGCTGCAGCATGCTCTGATAAATCAAATCCTGAAACTCGGCGCGCCGCATCTTGTAACCCGCCGTATTGGAGTTCGCCAGATTGTTCGCGATGTTGTCGACGTTCAACTCTTGCGCGGTCATCCCGCTGGCGGCGCTGTATAGTGCGCGAATCATATTGGTTTCTTTCCTCTTCTGAAATTTTTATGAACTTACGCGGGCCACTTCTTCAATAGCCTGCCGGTTCATATCCGTGCCCACCTTAATGGCGCGTTGCAGCATCTCGAAATGCCGTAACAACACCACCATGCGGGCCGCTGCTTCGGCCGGTGTGGCATTCGAGCTCTCCAGCTTGCCCTGGTAGACTTCTGCGCTGCTGCCCGCCGGATTCACATTCTGCGGATCGTTGTTCCGAAAGTACGTGCCGCCCGCTTTGCTCAGCTTGCTCGCGTCTTTGAAATCCGTCAGCTCGAGCTGCCCCAAACTGTTGCCGTCCTGCAGCACCTGCCCGTCCGGCTGAATCTGCAGCGCGTCGGCCGATTGCGTCTGCAAAGTTTGTCCGCCTACCAGCCGCACCGGATACCCTTCCGCGCTGACCAGAACACCCTGCGGCGAGAAATGAAAATTGCCGTTCCGCGTATATAAAGGACCGTTCGGCCCGTTCACTGCAAAAAAGCCGCTGCCCGAAAGCGCCAGGTCGGTGTTCTTTCCGGTTTCAAGCAACGTGCTCTGCCCGAAATCGGTCCATTGCCGCTGCACAACCGGTTCTGCTCCTACTGTGGCTTCGTTTTGACCTGCAATCTCCGGAGCAAGATAGGTGCTGTAGAACTCGCGGTCGGCTTTAAATCCGCTCGTCGACGTATTTGCGAGATTATTGGCAAGCATGTCGAACGATTCCATGCGGGCCTGCAGGCCGCCGGCCGCCGCTGCTGTCAGTGGATCCATGCCATCTGCTGGTGCAAATGCCATACCAGCCGAAAAAAATCTAGAAAACGTCTGTTTTGTTCGCGATATAGATCTTGAGGACTGGCCGCTCCGTCAAGAATTCGCGCGGCGCCCGCTTGCGAACTCAATTTCTTGACGCCGGTTGCCCCACCGTTTCGCCGCAATCTGTTGTGAAATAAGACCCGAGTCGCTTGGCTGCAAGCATGCACCGCAACCAGCGTGCAATTATCCGAGGCCACCTCTTCGGCAAATCTCGCGAGCCTCGCTCTGCTTGCAAACGCCCCGCTTCCGCAAGCCGCGCCGAGCGATGGCGGCCTCTTTGCCGAAATCTTCGCCGCCCTCTCGAAAGACATCGCCGGCCAAACCGCCGCCCAACCAAACACCCCCATAATCACCAACACGCTTGACACCGAGCCATCGTGGGGCACAGCCCTGCATACACCGGTGGCCCGGAAACCGGAAGCGTTAGCGCCCCCAAATTTCCAAACCCCTGAGAACCCATCGTGGGCTCAGCCTGCCCTTACTGACTTATCGAACCAAATCGCCCTGCCCTCTTGTGGCGCGGCCTCTCAGGCTGCCGCGTCGAGACTCGTCTCGACGCTTGGCCTTACCCCGGTCCCGCAGACGCTCCCCTCTAATCCGGTCGCGCCGCAACCGGCTGGTGTATCCCAACCAACCACCCCATCACCCACGCCCGATCCGGTCGTGCAAAGGCCACAGGCCGAGCCGCAAACGCCGCTTGCAACTATCTCGGCTGCTCAACCTACGCCCTCAACGAAACCTTCTGCTCCTCCCGCGAAGCCCTGGAAAAAGGAACCAGCTCCGGTTCAACACGCGCAAAACTCTCAGCTTCCGCAGATCCCCCTGATTGTGCCCGCGCCACAAACGCCGGAACCAGCGCCCACACAAACCACAACAAACTCCTCCTCGCCCGTTAAATCAACAGACCAATCCACCGCACCCGCGCCTCCCCCGTCGAACAACAGTGCCGTTTCCCTCGCGAATCCCGGCAATCTGAGCTTCGCCATGCGCATCGTTGTGGATTCCGCGCAACCTGCGCCCGATCCGAAATCCCAAAGCGCGCCGCAACAACAAACAAGCACACCAACCGCCGCCGTTCCGCAGTCGCAACCGTCGGATCTCATAACCCCGGCCGCTGCGGTTTCAAACCACCCGGAGCAGCAGGACCAGAAACCCGCGCCCGAGCAGCACACAACCAACCCAACCGAATCGCTCATCGCAGCCCCAACCGAATCCACTCCCGCACCGGCATCGGAAACTCACCCGGCGCACACAGCTCAACCCGCTACCCCCGCCCCTGCTCCGGAAATCGAACCGAAACCAGCCGCGCCCACAACCGAACCGCTTCGCAACATGCACATTCAGTTGACCGGAGACAACAACCAGCGCGTCAACGTGCATCTCATGGACCGCGGCGGCGAACTGCGCTTAAGCGTGAAATCCGCTGACCCCGCGCTCGCCCAAACCATGCAGGAACACATGCCGGAGCTGACCTCTCGTCTCGACCAGCAGCGTTATCGAACCGAAGTCTGGATGCCCAAAGAAACCGCATCCTCCACTTCCTCGAATAGCAATTCAACTTCAAGCGGCTTCTCCAATCCCGGCGACGGGAATCCCGGAGGCCGTCAGAACGGACAACAGCAGCAACAAAATCGGCCGGAGTGGCTAGAAGAACTCGAAGACAACCCGCGCCGTCCCCAAACCACAAGGAGAAACTAACCATGGGAACCGTAGGAACCCAATTTTCGAATTACAACAACATCGGCGCCAGCGGCTCGAATGGCACATCCGGCTCCGACTCGCACTCTTCGGTGTCAAACAGCACGAACGGAATGGCCACCGAATCGGCCTTTCTGCAGCTGCTCGTCGCCCAGCTCAAGAACCAGAACCCGATGCAGCCGATGGACGGAACCACCTTCGTCACGCAGCTTGCTCAGTTCAACGACGTCGAGCAAAATCTCGCGCAACGCACGGACCTGGATGCCATCAGCGAAAAATTCCTCGGCACCACCACGCCGCCCTCGCAGGTCACCACGAGCAACAGCTAATACAGGAGAACAATCATGTCCAGCGCATTTTCTATCGCACTTTCTGCGTTACAAGCCAACTCTGAAGCCATCGACACCACCGGCAACAACCTGGCCAATATGAACACGGTCGGTTTCAAAGCCAGCAGCGTCGACTTCGAAACGCTCATCAGCCAGCACATGGGCCAGGGCGTGGGCTTCCAGGTCGGCATGGGCGTCGGCACGCCTGTGAACGAGCAGTTGTTCTCGCAAGGCCCCATCCAGAACAGCAGCTCCCCGCTCGCCTGCGCCATTCAAGGCAACGGCTTCTTTGTGGTCAAGAACAGCGGTGGACAGCAGCTCTTCACGCGCGATGGCGATTTCGCCATAGATAAGAACGGAATGCTTGTCACCCAAACCGGCGAAACAGTGCAAGGCTGGGTCGCGAACAATCAGGGAGTGATCTCCACTGCCGGCGCGCCCACGAACATCGTGCTTCCGGCGGGGCAAGTGCTTCCTGCTTCGCCCACCACCAAGTTCAGCATGACGGCCAACCTGGACTCTTCCACCGCTGTAGGCCAGACCTGGACCCAAACTCTCCCCGCCATCGACTCGCTCGGAAACAATCAAAATTTGACCGTCTCCTTCACCAACAATGGGCCCAATTCTTGGGGCTATAGCGTCACCATTCCGGGCAGCAGCCTCTCGGGAGGCTCCGCAAGCACGAATGTTTCGCTCATGCCAACTACTCCGCTGCCGCCGATTACGTTCAATTCCGACGGCTCCATGAACACATCGATGCAGTACGTCGCCGGGGTACAAACGTACGCCGCGCCTGCCGCTCCCACCACTTTCACCTTTACGCCTGTTTCCGGTCCTGCCGTGAGCGCAACCATTGACGGCACCACAGGCGACAACCTCGCGGATGCCATCACATCCATCAACACGCAGCTCGCCGCCGCGGGCTCCAGCATCACTGCCGTGAAAAATGCCAACGGCACCGGAATTACCTTCCAGAGTGCAACCTCATTCACCGTTACCGATTCGTCCGGCAGCATGTTGGCCGGCTCCGGTACGTCTGCCTCCGTTGGCTCCGCGCTGAATGCAATTACTCTGGCCCTGCCTGCAGGTCAAAGCCTGGCCGATCATGCCGCCTTTGGCGATAGCACCAATCATCAGATTGTTTGGAGTCTTCTGGATGCGACCGGAGCCGGCACCCTCACGCAGTATGCGCAAGCCTCCGGCGTCGAAACCAAGAATGTAGACGGTAGCCAGGCCGCTCAGTTGACCGGCTTCGCCATCCAGAACGGCGGCCAGATTGTGGCTACCTTCTCAAACGGCGCGCAACAGACGGAAGGCCAGCTCGCCCTCGCGTCCATCCAGAATCCGGATTCGCTCCAGAGCGTCGGCGATAACAACTTCGCCGCCAGCGGCTCCACCAGCACTCCCGCCATCGGCGTACCCGAGACCGGTGGCCGCGGGCAAATCCTCGGTGCCTCTCTCGAAGGCTCCACCGTCGATATGGCCACCGAGTTCACCAAGCTGATCACCTATCAAAGCGGCTATCAGGCCAGCTCGCGCGTCATCACCACCGCCGACCAGATGACCCAGGATCTGATGAACCTGATCCATTAAACGGAACCGCGACCGAGGCGTGCAGAGCACGCCTGCTTTAGCACGAAAGGGAGCGGCCTAGCTCTACATGTTCCAACAACTCCTAGCCATCTTCCTCGTCCTCGCGCTGCTCGTCACCACCTTGTGGCTGCTACGCCGCAAGGGACTCGCGAGCCTCAACCTGTCGCTCCCCAGACGCAGCGCGGGGCCGAAGGAAATGGAACTCATCGAGCGTCTCACGCTCACCGCGCACCATTCTCTGCATCTCGTTCGCGTAAAAGACCGCGTGCTTCTCATCGGTCTTTCACCCTCCGGCTGCAACACTCTCACTGAGGTCCAAACTCAATGAACCTCCCGCTCCTTCTCCTCGCCGGTACGCCGTCATCCGCCACGAACACACTCAATTCCCTCGGCATCACAGTAAACGGCGCGGGTCACGGCCTCACGCTCAGCGCTCCCATGCAGATCGCGCTCGGCCTCACCCTGCTGACGCTGCTGCCCGCGGTGATCATGTGCATCACGCCGTTTCTGCGCATCGTCGTCGTCCTGCACTTCTTGCGCCAAGCGCTCGGAACGCAGTCTGCGCCTTCGAATCAGGTCCTCGTCGGACTCTCGTTGTTCCTCTCTTTACTTGTCGTGCAGCCCGTCTTTTCGGATATGTACACGCAAGCCTGGCAGCCGCTCGAGAAAGGCACGATCACCACCGATCAGGCCGTCGATAAAGCCGCCGAGCCCCTACACAAATTCCTCTTGCGTTTCGCGCGCGAACAGGACATCAAGCTTTTTGTCGAAATCGCCCACGAACCCGCGCCGCACACGCCCTCGGACCTCAGCCTGCGGGTCCTGATCCCCGCTTACATCCTCTCGGAGCTGAAGGCCGGCTTCCAGATCGGCGCTGTACTGTTCTTGCCGTTCCTCGTAATCGATCTGGCGGTAGCATCCGTAACGCTCTCGATCGGCATGATGCAATTGCCGCCCGCCATGATCTCCGCGCCCTTCAAAATCCTGCTCTTTGTTTTGGTCGATGGCTGGAACCTGTTAATCGGCTCTTTAATGAAGAGCTTCTTCTGACCCTATGACACCTCAATTTGTCGTTCAAATTCTCGCGGAAGCGCTGATGGCCACGTTCTGGATCTGCGCGCCCCTGCTCGTCATCTCGTTCGCTCTCGGCGTCATTATCAACATCATCCAGATCGCCACCTCCATGCAGGACCCGGTCTTCAGCACCGTGCCGCGCCTCGCGGCCGTCCTGGGCGCATTCGTCTTCTTGCTGCCCTGGATGTTGCATCACGCGTCGTCCTACGCGGTCTCCGTTTTTGGCGACCTCGCCCGGTATGCACGCTGAGCTGACCCTCTCCATCTCCACTCTCATTGCTTTCGTCCTCGTGCTCGGCCGCATGCTGGGCGTTTTCGTCTTCGTGCCGCTGCCGGTCAAAGATGCCGGCCCCAGTATGCCGCGCATCATCCTCGCGCTCGCCTGCGCCATCGCGCTCTTTCCTCGCTGGCCCGTCTTAAACGGATTCGAATTCACCTTCGGACAAATGGTCGCCTGGCTCATCTCCGAACTGGGCATCGGTATCTGCATCGGCCTGCTGATCGGCTTCATCGCGGAATCGATCACTCTCGGCGCCCAGATCCTCAGCCTGCAGGGTGGCTACGCCTACGCCTCCGTCGTCGACCCCACCACTCAGGCCGATTCCGATGTCCTGCCCGTGCTCGCGCAAATGATGGCCGGGCTGCTTTTCTTCACCACCGGCCTGCACCGCTTCGTCATCAAAGCCTTCGCCGATAGCCTCGACGCGTATCCGCCCGGCCAATTCACGCTAAATCGCAACCTCGCCGAAATCGTATTTCACTTCGGCGCAACGGTCTTCTCCGTGGGCCTGCGTCTCGCCTTCCCCTTGATCGGCTTGCTCCTCATGACCGATCTCGCGCTCGCTCTTCTGGGCCGCATCAGCTCGCAGCTTCACCTCAGCTCGCACGCCTTTCCGGCCAAAATGCTCCTGACGCTCCTCACTCTCGGCGCGCTGCTCGTCGCCGTACCACCCCTCTACCAGGCCATCGCCACCAGCGTCTTCACCCAACTGAGGCAACTCTTTGCCCTCCGATAAAACAGAAAAACCTACACCGCAGCGCCTCAAAAAGGCGCGTGAAGAAGGCCGCTTCGTCTCCGCCCGCAGCGCCGTCGCTGCCGTGCAATTCGTCGTCTTACTCGTCCTGCTCGAAAAAATGCTCCCCAATTGGAAAATGCAGCTTCAGCTCTGCATCATCGGCTTATTCGAGCAAGCGGGCAAGCGGCAAATGAACGCGAACGAATGGATCCGCCTCTTTCATACCGTCATCGTCAACGCCCTGTTGCCCGTTCTCGAGATGTGCGCGATCCTGCTGCTCTCTGGCCTCGCGGTCCACTTCGCTATCTCCAAATTCGGCTTCAGTCTGAAGCGCCTCACGCCCAAAATTGAAAACCTGAACCCCGTGTCGCGCCTGCGCGAAATGCCCTCGCGCAATCTCTTTGCGGTTCTCGAAGCGGTCGTGCTGCTCGCCTTGCTGTCTATCACCATCTTTGTTTTCCTACGCGCCAACGCCCAAGACCTCCTGCGCATGCCGTTTCAGAGCGTCGGTGTCGCCTCGGCCCAAGTCGGCGCGTTCCTCACGGCTCTGATGTGGAAAGCCGCCGCCCTTTTCGTCGTCTTCGGTTCCGTCGATCTTTTCCGCCAGTACAGGAAGCACATGTCCGGCTTGCGCATGACCAGGCAGGAGATCAAAGAAGAGCACAAACGCTCCGAAGGCGATCCGCAGATCAAGGCTCGCATCCGCCGCCTGCGTCGCGAAGTCCTGCGCCGCCAGATGATGCGCGAAGTTCCCAAAGCCACGGCCGTCGTCGTCAACCCGACCCACTACGCCGTCGCCATCCGCTACGAGCCCGAAACCATGTCTTCGCCCATCGTCGTGGCGAAAGGCAAGAACTGGCTCGCCCTGCGCATCCGCCAGGTCGCGACCCAGCACCAGGTCCCCATCATCGAGAACCCGCCGCTCGCGCGTGCCCTCTATTCCGCCGCCGAAGTCGGCCGCACCATACCACCGGAATTCTACAAAGCGGTAGCCGAAATCCTAGCCTATATCTACCGTCTGATGGGCCGCAAATTGCCCGCCTGATCCGAGATATTGCTGATGCAACCTGTACCCGAACAGAACCGCGACCGCAAGGGAGCGGCCACGTATTTGCTTACATGGGCCTGCTACGGAAGTTGGCTGACCGGTCAACCCGGTGCCGTCTCTCAGACGCGGAATCAATACGGTGCTCCTCTCCCGGAACCCGATTCCCATATAGAGTCTCACTCCAAAAATCGTATGACGCAGGAACCCTATGTTCTCGATCCTCGCCGTAGACAGGTTATATTGCAAAGCCTACGGGACACCTGTCGCTGTCGCAGTTGGATCTTATGGGCCGCCCATGTTCGCACGAATCACGTCCATGTCGTAATAACAGCAAACACCAAACCGGAGCAGATGATGAACGCGCTGAAAGCTCACAGCAGCCGTGCTTTGAACCAATTGGCGCAGAACCGATCAACTCGTCGTCGTTGGGTGCGGCACGGAAGCACTGGTTATCTCTGGACAGACAACGCCGTGAGAGCGGCCATCCAGTACGTTGTGCACGAACAAGGCGTCCCAATGGCAGTCTTCGAAAGACCTCTTTCAGAACCTGGGCGCCCTCAGGGCACGCTAGGGAGCGGCTACACACTTACACTCTAAATGTCCACCGAAGTCCAAACTCTCCCATCCCCCCGCTCGGCCGGCATCTTCGGCAAACTCTCTCTGCCCGGCCTTGGTGAACTCGGCGTACCCGTCGCTGTTCTCGCCATCGTCGTCGCGCTCATCACTCCTCTTCCTCCCTTCCTCTTGGACATGCTCATCGTCATTGACATCATGATGTCCGTCATCGTCCTCATGGTTGCGATGTACATCCTGAAACCGGTCGATTTCAACGTCTTCCCCACCGCCCTGCTGCTACTCACACTCTTCCGCCTCGCGCTCAATGTCAGCTCCTCGCGTCTCATTCTGCTCAATGGAAATGGCGGAACCGCCGCTGCGGGCAACGTCATCGAAGCCTTCGGCAGTTTCGTTGTCGGTGGAAATTACGTCATCGGTGCGGTCATCTTCCTGGTCCTGATCGCCATTCAATACGTCGTCATCAACCACGGCGCGGTGCGTATTTCCGAAGTCTCCGCGCGTTTCACCTTGGACGCCATGCCCGGCAAACAGATGTCGATCGACGCCGAAATGAATGCCGGTCTCATCGACGAAGCCGAAGCACGCCGCCGCCGCAAGCAGGTCTCGGCCGAAGCCGAATTTTACGGAGCCATGGACGGCGCCTCTCGCTTCACCCAGCGCGACGCCGTCGCCAGCATCCTCATCACCAGCATCAACATCGTCGCGGGGTTCCTGATCGGCGTTCTCCAGCACGGCATGGAACTCAAAAAAGCGCTCCAGACCTACACCGTCCTCACCATCGGCGACGGCCTCGTCACCGTCATTCCCGCGCTCATGATCTCCGTCTCCGGCGGTCTCATCGTCACGCGCGCCACTTCCGAAAATCGCGTCAGCGAAGAATTTCGCAAACAACTGTTCGGCCGTAATGAGCCGCTTCTTCTTTCAAGCGGTGTACTGCTCGCCCTCGCCGCCTTCCCCGGCCTGCCCACTATTCCCTTTCTCCTGTTGGGTGGCGGAATGGGCACGTTCGCCTGGATGCGCAAAAAGAAAACTGACGCCAGCGACAAAAAATTGACAGAGGCCGCCGCCGCTGGTGCGTCCGCCGCGGCTCCCGCCAAAGAGAATCTTGAAACGCTTCTTCGCGTCGAGCCGGTCTCGATCGAAGTCGGCCTCGGCCTCGCCAGCTTCGTCGCAGGCGGCGCAAACTCGCCGCTACTGAAGCGCATCGCCGCCATCCGCAAGCAGTTCGTCACGAATCTCGGATTTCTCCTTCCCCCGGTACGGGTAACCGACAACTTAACCCTTCGCTCGCGCGAATACATCATCCTCCTCAAAGGCAACGAAATCGGTCGCTATGAACTCGTCCCCGGCAGCGAGCTCGCAATTCCTACCGCCAAAGCGGATAAGAATTTTCCGGGTCAGCAAACGCGCGAACCCGCCTTCGGCCTGCCTGCGCTCTGGGTTCCCGCGGATAAAGTGGAGTTGGCCCGCGCTGCCGGCCACACCGTCGTCGATCCCGTCAACGTAATTGGCACGCATCTTTCGGAGCTCATCAAGCACTACTCTTCCGAGATGTTCTCGCGCCAGGACACCAAACTCTTCTGTGACCGGGTCGCGCAGGACAGCCCGAAGGTAGTCGAGGATTTGGTCCCCAAACTGCTCCCAATGGCTACAGTTCAACGAGTGCTGCAGAATCTTCTCCGCGAGCGCGTCTCCATCCGCGACGGTGTCTCCATTCTCGAAGCCTTAGGCGAAGCCGCGGGAACCACGAAGAATTCTGTGCTGCTCACCGAATACGTCCGTCAAAGCATCCGCCGCACCATCGTGAAACCGTACCTGAATCAAAAAGGCGAACTGCCCGCTTACCTCCTCGATCCTGCCACCGAGCAGGCCATCGAAAGCTCCGTACAACACGGAGAACAGAACAGCATCGTCACGCTCGCGCCGCAAAAAGTTCGCGATATCGTCACCCGCATCGAAAACAAACTCGATCGCCGGGAGATTCCTACTGTGATCGTCACCACCTCCGGCGCACGTCATTTCTTGCGCCAGATGCTCGAGCCCTCGCTCAACAACGTATTCCCTCTCTCGCACAACGAAATACCCGCTGGAGTGAAAGTCCTTTCTCTGGGAGCCATCTAATGACGTTCCAGCAACCCCCTACAGAACCGCGACCGCAAGGGAGCGGCCCCCAATAAGGTAACCATGAGAATCAAATCCTATTTCGCCCATTCGGTACAGGAAGCTATCGACAAGGCCCGCCACGAACTGGGTCCCGATGCCATGCTCATGAACTCGCGCAAGACCGATCCCGAATTGCGCCAGTTGGGAACCTACGAAGTGGTCTTCGGCCTGGCCGACAACCCGGCCGCCTCCGAGCCCCTTGCTCCGGCATCGCAGACCATGGCCGTCCCCAATTCCGACGTCCTCATCGAAGAGATCGCCGAGCTTCGCCGCCAGATCGAAACCGTCAAGCGCTCCGTCTCTCGCCCGGCCGCCGTCCGCAACTCCGCCGAATCCGAAGAAATGCACGCGAGCCTCTGTGCCGCTGGCTTCTCCGAAGACGTCGCCCAGGAAATCCTCCACGCAGCCGATAAGCAGAACGTGCCCGTCATCGAGGAAATCGGCAGCCGCTTCCAGGTCTCGCCCGGCATTGGATATGACGATAACGGACCCCGCATCCTGGTCCTCATCGGACCGCCCGGAGCAGGGAAGACCACCACGCTCGTTAAACTCGCGCTGAAATACGGCGTAGCCGCGCGCAATCCCATCCAGATTCTTTCTACCGATACGCTTCGCGTCGGCGGGTCGGATCAGTTAGCCGCCTACGCCCGCATTCTGGGCGTGGGATTCCAGGCCATCCACAACACCGCTTCGCTCGCTATCGCGCTCGAAGAGAACCGCTCGAAAAAACTGATCTTCATCGACACGCCCGGCTACTCGGCCGGTAACATTGACGAAGCCGCCGAGCTGACGCGTTTTCTTTCCGCTCAGCCGGACGTCGATGTACAACTCGTCCTCCCGGCCACCTTGCGCGTCGGTGCGGCCTCCCGCATCTTCAAACGGTTCAGCGGATTCCATCCCGGCAAGCTGATCTTCACGCACTTCGATGAAGCCGAAAATCTCGGTGCTATGGTCGAACTCGCTATGCGTACGAAGTTGCCTATCTCGTATCTCGGGACTGGACAACAGATTCCGGAAGACCTGGAGGAAGCCGCAAAACCGAAACTCACGGCTGGATTATCGAATCTCGCGCCGCGCGCCGCCCTATCCGCCGCCTAGTCCCAGGGGACTCGTCTATGTACGCATCTGCGACTCTTGCGCGATCGCCCGAAGAACGCGATGAACTCATCCTGGAGCATCTGCCCCAGGTGAACTGGATCGCTGCGCGGATTCACGAAAAGCTGCCGCCCAGTGTGGAACTCGACGATCTCATCTCGGCCGGCATCATCGGCCTAATGGCGGCCGTCGATAATTTCGATCCCAGCCAGAATGCGTCTCTCAAAACCTACGCCGAATACAAAATTCGCGGGGCCATCCTCGATAGCATCCGCGGGCTCGACGGCATCCCGACCCACAAGCGCAAGCGCGTCAAGCAGGTGCAAGCCGCCATCTTCAGCGCGGAACAGAAGCTCCAGCGCACCCCCAGCGAAGAGGAAATCGCCGCGGAACTCGGCATCTCCGTCGCCGAATACCAGCAGTGGACCGTCGATCTGCGCGGCGTCTCGCTCGGCAGTCTCGAAGTTATCGAAGATGGCGAAGAAGTCAGCCTTCTCAAATTCATCTGCGATGACGATCAGGAATCTCCCGCGCGCATCCTCGAACGCGCCGAACTACAGCGTGTCATCGCCGAGGGCATGACCAAAATGCCCGAGAACGAGCGCACCGTTCTCGCCCTTTACTACAAGGAAGAACTGAACCTGCGCGAAATCGCCTCCATCATGGACCTGCACGTCACTCGCATCTCGCAGCTTCGCGCCCAGGCCATGCTCCGCCTGCGCGCCTACATGGAACGCAAATGGCCCAGTGAGCGAGGAATCCTTTCATGACCAATCCTTTTCTGTTTCCGATCCTGGCCTGCTGCCTGAGCGGCCTCTTCCTGGCGCTCTCGCTTTACTTACTTACCAAACGGCGCCAGATCGTTTCAATGCCGCCTCCTCCCGCGGCTCCCGACCTCACCCCCGCACTCAACGAGTTGCGCGCTCGCCTCACCGAGCTGGAACAGGCCCCGCGCTATAGCCCCGACATGCCCATCAATCTGAACCGCCGCGGCCAGGTCCTCCGCCTCTTACAGCGCGGCGATCAAGCCTCCGAAATCGCCAGCACCTTAGGCATCTCCCAGGGCGAGGTCCTACTCATGCTCAAGGTCCACCAACTTTCGCATCAGAACCGCGACCGTGAGGGAGCGGCCAAAGAAGGAGCGGCCAAGTGAATTTTCTCTACTTTTTTCTTAAATCTTCCGATACATTTCTTGCAAGGCTTTGCCAGCAAGGTAAGCAAACATGAAAATCGATAATAAAGCCGGCGACAGCCTGGTATCCAGCAGTTCCTTAGGATCGGCCTCCTCTGTTACAGGAGAATCGCGCTCCGGAGCTTCCGCCGCCACCGGGACCAGCGAAGATCGCGTCAGCCTTTCCAACGCCAGTTCGCTCGTGGCCGCCGCCAAGAACGTCCGGTCTGCGGACCGGCAAGCCCGGATCAACTCGCTCGCCGCTCAGGTTCGGGCAGGTCAATACAAGCCTGATTTATCGCAGGTGAGCCACGCCATTATTCAAGGCATGTTTGGATGATGACTTCCGGCCAAATACGCGCGCAGCTCGAACAGGCGGATCGGAATCTGTCCGAAGCCGTCGCGCAGTTGCTCGCCGGCCCGCTTCAAAATCCAGGCTTCCACCAATCCCTGCAAGCCACCGCCGACCTCCTTTGTGGCGCACGCACTCTTGCGCGCCGCGCCGACACTCGTGTCGACGCCTCTCTACTTCACCATCTGCAAACCAACGCGGCCCGCGCCCAGCGCCTTCTTGACTCCGCGGCGGCATTCTACGGCTGCGCCATCTCACCGCCCTGCTCCGATCCGGCCGTCTACACGCCCGATGGGCTTCTGCACTCACAAGAATAAGGAGGAATCATGGCAGGCTTACTTTCCGGACTTCAAACCGCGGGCCACGCACTGGATGTGATGGAACAGGCGATGTCCGTGATCCAGAACAACGTCGCCAATGCGTCCACCCCGGGGTATGCGGCCCAAAAACTGAATATCTCTTCGGTGCCCTTTCAGGATGGCGGTGGAATCCAGGCGGGGACCGTCAGCAGTTCCCGGAACCAGTACGCGGAACAGTCGGTTCAACATCAGAACTCCCTGCTCGGAACCGCCTCTCAGCAAGCTGCGAGCCTGTCTTCGCTGCAGAACATCTTCAATGTCACTGGAAAGACCGGCATCCCGGCCGCACTGAGCAATCTCTATTCCGCCTTCTCTGCCTGGAGCGCCTCTCCGGCCGATGCCACCACCCAGCAGCAGGTCTTAACCGCCGCCAAAGGCGTCGCCCAAGCATTTAACAGCGCTGCTTCGAACATCGGTCAGATCCAGTCGCAAACCGACCGGCAGGTGACCACGACTCTCAACCAGATCAACAATCTCACCTCCCAGATCGCCGGCATCAACCAGCAGATCCGCTATTCCGGGCCGAACGATGCCGGTTTGCAGGCGAATCTATACAACGATCTGGAGCAGTTGTCGAATCTCACTTCCGTCGATGTCCAGATCGAAAGTGATGGCACCGCCACGGTTCTGATGGCTGGCCAAACCCCGCTGGTCAGCGGCGCCACCCAGACCCAGCTCCAATCGTCAACCAGTGCCAATGGCATCGCCATCATGGCCAATGACCAGGACGTCACTTCCACCTTGACGGACGGCCAGCTTGCCGCGCTCGTGAATTTCCGGAACCAGACTCTCCCCTCTGTCGTTGGAAATGCGACTCAGCCGGGAACTTTGAACCAGTTGGCGCAGGCCGTCGCGAGCCAGATTAACAGCCTTCTCACCAGCGGCCAGACCGCCTCCGGCGTCTCGGGCCTGCCGCTCTTTGTGTCGAGCGCAAACTACACCATCAACGGCCAGACCGTCTATGTGCCTCCGCCGACCGGCCAAATCGAGACCCTGACCTTCACTACTCCCTCTGGAGCCTCGGTCACTGCGACCGTGAACGCCGGTGACAAACCGCCTACGGTTATTGCCGAAATCAATGAGCAGACGAGCGCTCTCGGCATCCATGCCGTCCTGAATCAGGCCGGCACCGGAATCACGTTTCAAAGTGATTCGGCCTTTTCGATGAGCGACACCAGCACAGCACCGGGGATTTTCAGCAGCAGCACCGGAACCTATACGGCAGCCACAGGCGCCTCCAATGCCGTCGCGGCCACGCTCAGCGTCAATCCGCTCGCCGGCTCGGACCTCGCTCCGGCCCAGGTTTCCGGAAGCGCCAACGGAATTGCCTCGCAGCTCGCCCAGCTTGGAACGGCTACCAATCCAACTCTGGGCATGAGCTATACCGATTTCTATAGCGACATCGCCTCGACTATCGGCTCCCAGGAATCGGCCGCGACCACGGCGCAACAGACCCAGACGGATCTGCTCACGCAAGCTCAGAACATGCGCGCTCAAGTCTCCGGCGTCTCGCTGAACGACCAGGCCGCTCAGTTGCTGCAATTCCAGCAAGCCTACCAGGCATCCTCGCAGCTCATTCAGGTCATCAGTAGCACCATGCAGTACTTCATGCAAGCCATGCAGCAGATCTAACAGAACCCTGAGCGTAAGCGAGGGGTCGCGCACCTAATACAAAAAACATCATGCTCAGCGGAATCTTCGCCTCAAATCCAAACTTCATCGCCAGTCTCGATCAAATCGAAGCGCGCATCACTCGCACCAACGAACAGATCACCTCGGGCGTCCGCGTCAATGTGGCTTCCGACGATCCCGCGGCCGTATCGCAAATCCTGTCCGCGCAGCAGCAGATCGATCACATCACGCAGGTGCAGGCCAATCTCAATATCGCCTCCCTCAGCGCGAAAACCGCCGACGGCGCGCTCCAATCGGCCTCGCAACTCATCGATCAGCTCGTCTCGATCGGCGCGCAGGCCGCCGGCAGCACCGCTCTGGGAACCACCACCACGTCGTCCAACTTCGTCGTCGACTCCGCTCAGCCGTTCACTGCTCCCGCCAGCGGCGACACCGAAACATTGACCTTTAACATCGGGGCTAGCTCCACTTCCATCACATTGAATGCCGCCAACGCCTCAAACCTGCAGGCGGCGATCGATACTATCAACACCGGGCTCAGCGGCACCGGAATCACCGCCACGGCCAGCAGCAATACTCCGGGCGCCATCGCATTTCAGGGCTCCAGCGGCTTCTCCGTAACCGATCAGCTCACCGGAGGTGCGGCCGGCGGCGGTACCGAAGGCGTATTCCGGCAAACCGTTGCTGCCGGCGGCACTGCCAGCTATACCGCAACCGCGGCCGCCCCGGTCACCTCCAACAGCGCCAACGCCAGTTTCTTGACCGCGGTCACCCAGATCCAGCAGCAGCTTATTGCCTTGGCGAACACCACGGTGAACGGCCGCTATGTCTTCGGCGGAGACAACGCGACCACAGCGCCATACAGCGCGACGGGAGCAGGTTGGGGCGCCTCAGCCACCTACACTGGCGCAACACAAGCCAACACGAGCACCATCAGCGATATCAACGGCCAAAGCATCGTCCCTATTCCCAGCGCGCAACAGGTTTTTGATTACCCGCCAGCCACCGCCCCGGCGACCACCAGCCCTCTTCCGGGCGAACCGCCCTCGGGTAACGTCTTCGCCGCGGTCGGCTACTTGCGAATGGCGCTTCAGAACAACGACCAGTCGGCCATCCAGAACGCGACCGCGTTGCTCCATTTGGCTCTCGGGCAAATCAACCAGGCTTCAATGACCATCGGCGACACCGAAAACTGGATCGATCAGGCCAATTCCACCGCGAGCACGGCCCTCACCAATATCCAGCAGCAGCTCAGCAGCGTACGCGACACCGATATCCCCTCTGCTGCCATGCAACTCAGCATGGATCAGACGGCGCTCCAAGCTGCCATTTCCGCGCACGCGAGTCTCAGCAATAAATCGCTTTTCGACTATATCGGCTAGCGTAAATTCACGATATAAACAGCATGTTGGCATCGCAACATGCGGAAAAAATTCTGAAAGCTCTCGGCAACGGCACTGGGTCCCTCGACTCTGAGTACCGGGAGCTCCTTGACAGCATAATGGCGCACTTGCGCGAATCGGATACCCCCTCCGCTGCCGTACTTAGGCTCCTCCGCCATGTCTCCGCCCGCATCATCCCCGCCGCCTCTGTGGCGCACGCTTAATTAATTAGGTGGAGCAGGCTTTTTGGCCTGCTATGCCGGCTTTCGAGCCGGCATCTGGAGTTTGGACATCTAAGTGTCTTCATCTGTCGGGCAGGTGGAGGAACAAACGCAGCGGCAACCGCTTCCTTCGGGCGCGGCTCTCGTGATTGGCGGGAGGATTCTATTCGCTCTGTGCCGGGAGCGCCGCCAGCGTACGCGTTGCCCTGACGCGAATCCGCAGCACAGGATCATTCGTGAGTCCTTCCAGTGCCGGCCGGCCCTTTGCATCCCCGATATGGCCGAGCGCCCAAGCCATGGCCGCTCGAAAGTCCGGCGAGGGATGTTTCGTGAGCTCAATCATTTTTCCCAATGCCCCCGGATCGTGCTTGTAGTAGAGCCCCACGAGAGCGTTGGCCACCACTCGGTGATGCGGATCAGAAAGCGCCGAGCGAAACAGCGCTTCGGCATCGGGGTTTTCTGAATGCCACACCGCCTCAATAGCATTCGCCCGCACGCGCGCATCCTCGGACTGGAGTTGGCGCTCGATCAGCGCCTTATTGGCGCGGATCTCGCACATGCCCTTCACCGCTTTCGACCGGATTCTTTCATTGGGATGGCGCGTGAGGCCGCGCATCCAGGGAATCAGCACGTTCGGATCGCCGAGCGAACCGGCTAACGTCAACGCTCGGGAAACCTGCTTCCAATCGCTCTGCGGATCGTCAGTCAGGCGGCATAGACTCACAAAAAATTGCGGATCCGATTGCCTCAGAATTTCGGCTACGTGCGCGGCTTCAGAATTTGACAGGATCTCTTCATCCAACAGAAAAGGGATGTATCTTACCCAGGTGAGCCAGGTGATCATCTGACGCGCTGCCTGATCCGTTTCGTGCGTTGCCAGATAACGCAAGCAGCAGCGCACTGCCTCGTCCGCGAACTCCTCCCGCACGTCCCGGAAAAACGCGGTAAACCCAACCAGGTCCGATTCCGCGAGATTCTGAAACATCTCACGCACGGACGAGTTGGGTTGCCGCGCTTCCGGCACGATGACCTGGGACGTCATACATTACCGCGCGGCGCCGCTTTGGCGAAATGCCGTTACAAGCTGCGAGTCCCGAACTACCGAGCCTTTATTCGAATTCGGAGTAAGGCAGATTCTCATACTCATGACACCGGCGTCCGTGTTCAGCTCGATCACCGTCCACGGCTGCTGGCCAACACTCCTGGTCGTGAAATTCCTGCCGAAGATCACCGTTGGGATGCTGAGTCCCAGCGGTCCGACATGTTCTTCCAATGCCGTCTTGACGTTTCCGAAGATCATGTTCGAGATTTCGGCGACCGCGTCCAGCACTTCTCCATCCACCGAGGAGCACTCGGTCATGAGCATTAAAGAAGATAGTTTGCACGCGAATTCGGGCGAGCAACAGAGCATCCCCGTGCCCATCCACGCGCCGGCCAAACCAATCAAGGCAACCACCGGCTCGCCCTCTCCGGATGGGCCCATTTCGACGTGAGCCGGACCAGGAGTAACCTGTAGCCCGAGCATCGTCGTAAACACCTCTTCGGCCGCGCTGCACGCTGCTTTGACGATTAACTCCTGATTCATTGGTATCCGTTCCTGAAAGCGATGCGCCCAGGCGCTCTGCTTATCTTTCGATCTACTATGTAGTGGCCTTCCCGGTCTATATCGCCCAAAAAAAGCGATCCGGTGAGGTTTTACGGCCCGGATTTTGGGCTAGGGCTTTTCCGATTCGATGAATGTTCCCCGGCGAGGCACTATCAATTCGGGTTATTCAGGCAGGCCATCACTTTTTCTTTAATCTGTTCGGCCGTGAATGGTTTGCGGACGTAACCCTTGGCGCCAAGCTGTACAGCTTCCAGAACTCGGGACTGACTTCCTTCGGTGGTAATCATAATCACCGAGAGGCGATCCCAACCTGCGGTGGAACGAAGATTTGTCAGAAGTTGCAAGCCATCCATGTTCGGCATGTTGATGTCCGACAGGATCAGGCTGACCTGGGACGTTTCCAATATTTTTAGCGCTTCCATGCCGTCGCTCGCTTCATGGACCTGGTCAATCGGCAGGTCGGTCTGGGATAAAACTCTCACGAGAATCTTGCGGATGGCTGCGGAGTCATCGACGATCAAGACATTCAATTTCACGGTGTGTTTCCTTTCGCAGTTTGGACGAACGAGCGGTGCGCATCTGACGCTGTCTTCGCTCGGATCAATAGCCATATCGTCGGCCGAACGGAATTTCGTTAGTCCTCTTAGGAACAAATCTTCTAAAAAGACAAAAATAAGTCGCGAAAGATGCGGCGCCGCGGGAACGATCAAGTTGGAATATCAGGTCTGGCTCGCAGGCGGAGTGCATCTCGCCTGCTAACAGCCAGGAACAGGAAACATGCCGGACGATTCAATCACTCTCACCGGAACGCAAAAAGCAGCGATTGTATTGATGGCGCTCGATCCAACCGAGAGCGCCGCGATCCTGAAGCATGTTCCCGAAGACGATGCGGATAAAATCGCCAGGAGCATCGCGCGCCTGGAAAACGTAAGTCCGGACCAGGTCCAGGAAGTCCTCGAAGAGTTCAACCAGCACGCCATCTCCCGCCACCTTTTTATTAGAGGAGGGCTCGATTACGCCCACAAACTGCTGATTGAGGCCTATGGCCCCAGTGTGGCCGGTCGTTTGATCGAGCGTTTGGTGAAATCGATGGGACAAGAGTCCATCAATTTCGATAACTTCCGCAAGACCGATCCTCAACAGCTCGCCAAGCTCATTCAAGACGAACATCCGCAGACCATCGCGCTGATTCTTTCGCACCTCGACCCCTCGCAGGCTGCTATTCTTATCAGTTCGCTCCCGGTGGAGGCCCGAACCGATGTGGCGATACGAATGGCCGATTTGGATCAGATCTCTCCGGAGATCGTCCGCAACATCGCCTCGGTTATCGACCAAAAGCTTCGAAATCTGGGAGAGCTAAGCAGGGAAGCGTATGGCGGTGTGCGGGCGGTTGCTAATATCTTCAACCGCCTCGATCCGAATACGTGCTCGCAACTGCTCGACGCAGTCGAAAAAGAGAATGCTTCGCTGTTCGAGAATATACGGCGGTTTATGTTCGTCTTCCGCGATCTGGAAGACCTGGATATGACCTCTCTCAAGACTCTGATCGACCGGGTGGATCGCAAGGTCCTGGTTCTGGCGCTGAAAGGCGGGAATGAAAGCTTGCGGCAAAAGATCTTCCAAACTCAATCCAGCCGGGGCGCCGAAATGATGGCGGACGATATCGCGTCCACGGGACCGGTCCGGTTAAAGGACGTGGACGAGGCGCAGCAGAAGATCATCACGACCGCGCGCGAACTGGAAAAGGAAGGAGTTATCAGCCTGAAGAATTCACCGAGTGATCAGTACGTGAGCTAAGCGGGCGAAATTTGTCATGAGCGTGCCGGCAACAACCAAATCCCACGCGCTATCCCAACTCGAAAAGTTTTCGGTGGTGGCGGACATTCCGCTCACCATCTATGCGGAACTGGACCGCCGGACCATTACGTTCCGCGAGCTGTTGGAATTGGCGCCCGATATGCTGCTCACGCTATCCAGGCCTGCCGGGGAAAACATCGATTTGTACGCAGGTGAAGTCTTGATTGGATCCGGAGAGGTTCTGGTCGTGGATGCTCGCCTGGCAGTCCGTATCGCGGATATCCTGGACCGGCCGAGCGGTCCCAGGCCACAACAGACAACCGAAGACGGCCAGAATGAGGCCGCAGCCAACTGACAACTGAAATATGAGTACTGAGCAGCCAATCGATCGTTTTGTCCGGGTATGGGTGGACGAGTTTACGCGTGCAGTAGAAATGTTCACCGCCGTCAAGCCCACGGTGAGCTGGAGCCGGCTGGCGGCAGACAGTGAAACGGCGCCAGGCGATACTGCCGCTCTTCTGTGGTGGAAGCAGCGCTTTCAAGGCGCCCAGCCTTTCACCACCTGGATTGGAGCGGCCGATTCCACGCGTTCCGCGCTGGCCGGCAACTTATCCGAAACCGGCGAAGCGCAAGAGATGTACCTCGAGATGTTGGGACAGGCGCAACAAGGAGCGGCTACGGTGCTTAGCAGCGGGTTGCCCAAACCGCTTGCGTGCGAGCCAGGTGCCCTCGAAACCAATCCGCCTCCGGCCGGACTGGAAATGTCCGTCATTAAAATCAATATCGATGGTCAGGACTTGGCGCCGCTGATCTTGGCGTTGGATGCGGAAGCGGCATCGGTCCTGGCTGCAGGCAGACAGCCGGAACAAAAAACAACTGTCGCTCCCGTGCTGGCCGATGGCGAGGCGCTGCCGCCGATGCTCGACCGGTTAATGGATCTGGAACTGCCGGTATCCGTGGCGCTGGGGCGGGCCGTGCTGCCGATTCAGGACATTCTGAAAATCACTTCCGGCTCCTTGATCGAGTTGGATCGCGATGTGGGAGAGCACGTGGAACTGCTGGTGCACGGAACCGTTGTGGCCCGCGGCGAAGTAGTCTCCATCAAAGGCAACTACGGGCTGCGCATCAAGGAAATCATCAGCCGTCAGGAACGTATCGCTTTACACGGAAAATCGGCCAGGCAGCACCGGCTCAAAGCAAGCTAAGACGAGGTGACAACCAGGCCATGATACGTGAGTTATCCCAGCAGGAAATCGATGCGGTCTTTCAGGGTTCCGGCGAAGGTGGCAGGGAACCTGGAGCAGAAGCTGCCGTTTTCGACTTTGGGAGATTGGACCGGATCCCGAAATCCCAGTTGCGGGCATTACACCTCGTCCACGAGAACTTTGTCCGGAATCTGGCTTCGAGTTTATCCGCCTACCTGCGATCCTATGTAGTTGTCAACCTGGTCAGCCTCGAACAAATCTCCTATGCGGAGTTTCTGGAAGGTTTGGCGACGCCAACCTGCATCGCCTACATCGGTCTCCAGCCATACGACGGCACGGCGGTCCTCGAACTGAACCTCAATCTGATGTTCGGCCTGATCGAATTGCTGCTGGGCAGTAAAGGGCGCTCAACCCTTACCGTTCAGCGGAAGATCACGGACATCGAAAAGAATCTGGTTCAGACGCTGATGCGCGTGGTTCTGCGGGATTTGAGCGAGGCGTGGAAAAGTGTCGCCGATATCTCATTTTCCGTTCAATCGCTCGGCAGTGAGCCGCAGCTTTTGCAGGTGCTTGCTCCGGCCGAAGCCGTAATCGTGATTGCGGTTGAGTTACGCGTCGGATCGAGTTCCGGCCTGATGAACCTGGCCGTCCCTTCCATCTTTATTAAACGGCTGCGCAGCAAGTTTGATCAGTTACAGCAAGTGCGGCGCGCCGAATCCACCGAGCACGACCAGTTTCATATCGGCCAACTGATTCAGCACGCCAATTTGAACTTCGAAGCCCGAATCAATGGCGGCAAGATCTCCACGCGCACTCTCTTCGATCTGGAAGCGGGCGATGTGCTGGTCCTGGACCATCTCACCGAACGGCACTTAACCGGAATGCTGAATGACCGCGAACGGTGGCTGGGCGGCATTGTCGTCAAAGAAGAGAAGCTCGCCTTCCAGGTGCACGAATTCATCGACCGCAAGCCGAAATCGCGAGATTAAATCTAGGCTCCGAGCCTGCCTGCATAGCCGCGATATCGCTCAATCACTGCCCGTCTCTTTACCCTACTTCTAAATCTGTCGGCATGTACTCGTCCCCGAGCCGCCGAGCGGGAGGCGGCTGACTTAGGCCGTGCGACATAAATGTGGAATTCCGCAGCTACAGAACCCCGCGCGTAAGCAAGGGGTCCTCCTTGGCCCAACCTTCCCACATTTATGTCACACACCCAGACAAGACTGCCCACAGACGTAATGCCCATGAAATCGATATAATTGCATTCTCAGGTGGATTCGGAACGCTGGCAAAGAGTGGAAGCGTTGTACTACTCTGCGCTGGAGCGGCATCCCAACGAGCGCCATACCTTTCTCTTGAGTGCGTGCGCAGGCGATCACAAACTCTATGAGGAGGTGGATTCGCTCCTGAAAGCCGCAACTCGCACAGATTCGCTGCTGCAGCAGCCTATTTGGGAACAATCCGCGATCATTGAACTTTTTGAGAGCGAGGCTCATCGTTTCCACGCCGGCATACAGCTCGGACCGTATGTAGTTGAGGCCCGATTGGGGGCGGGCGGCATGGGTGAGGTGTATCGAGCTCGTGATACGCGCCTCAATCGTGCCGTAGCGATCAAGGTACTTCGCACCCGGACTGCCGTCGATTGGAGGAGCCGCGAACGGTTTCAACGGGAAGCCCACGCGGCATCCGCGCTCAATCATCCGAATATCTGCGCTGTGTACGACGTCGGGGAATACGAAGGTCGCCCGTACCTTGTCATGGAATGTTTGGAAGGCCAGACACTCGAGGAACGGTTACGCGCGGGGCCGCTGAAATTCGACGAATTGCTTGACTTCGCCATTCAGATTGCAGATGCACTGGACCTCGCGCATTCGCGCGGCATACTGCATCGAGACATCAAAGCTGCCAATACCTTCCTTACCACCCGGCATGAGGCCAAGGTGCTGGATTTCGGAATAGCAAAGATCATTGAGTTTGGTCCGGCAGCTACTTCCGCTGCGCCAGACGATTTCACGCGGTACCAAGAGGCGCTTCTGACGATGCCTGGCAGCGCTATGGGAACGGTTGCAAACATGTCGCCGGAACAGGCGCGAGGAGATCGGCTGGATGCACGGTCGGATCTGTTCTCCTTTGGAGTTTTGCTCTATGAGATGACAACTGGAAAGCTGCCCTTTCAGGGGCCTACTCCAGCGGTTGTCTTCGACGCGATCTTGAACCAGCAGCCGGAGCCCGTCCGGAATCTGAGAGACAACGTGCCGGTTGAGTTAGAGGAGATTATCCGGTCCGCACTCGAAAAGGACCCGCAGAAACGCGTTCAAACGGCGGCCGAGGTGCGGGACGCTTTAAAGGCTCTGAAACGAGGGTCGGAGGCCAGGGAGCGGTCGCCAGTTCCGCTGCCTGGTCCAAAACAATCTGCGGCGCGGGTCTTGATCAGGCGTAAGAGCATTTCGCTTGCAACGCTAGCGCTCACCTTCGTGATTGGAATTATCGCTTATGTCTTGCTGCCGAGCCGAAATTCCGCAGAGATTCGTTCGCTTGCGGTGCTTCCCCTCGAAAATCTGTCCGGCGACTCGTCCCAAGACTATCTTGCTGAAGGAATGACCGAGGGGCTTATCACTGATCTGTCGAAAATCAGCGCTCTGGAAGTGATTAGGCAAACGAGCAAGCCGACTCGAAAGCTTGCGCACGAACTGCATGCGGACGCCGTTCTGGGAGGCTCTGTGGCGCGATTCGGTGATCGAGTGCGATTCTCCGCAGAATTGACTCGGCCGTTGGCGAGCCGTCCTATCTGGGCACGGAAATACGAGCGGAACCTGCGAGAAATTTCAGAGCTGCAGAGCGAAGTGACTCGTTCGGTAGCTCGCGCGCTCAAAGTGTCAGTGGCCGCGCAAGAGGGAGCGATGCTAACCAAGCCGCAACCTGTGAACGTCGACGCCTACGATGCCTATCTTAGAGGACGCCAGTACTGGAATCGGCAGACGATCCCGGAATTGAAGAGGGCCGCGGAAGAATTTAAGCGCTCAATCGACGAAAGTCCTAATTATGCGCCAGCCTACGCGGGCTTGGCAGACTGCTATAGCACGCTTGCACTTTTCGGAGCTCTTTCGCCGCTCGACATTTTGGATAAGGCGGGAGCTGCCGCCATAAAAGCCCGGCAACTCGATCCGACGCTGGCCGAAGGACAGATCTCCCTGGGAATTATCAGCGGCTTCTTTGATTGGAACTGGCCGGCGGCGGAGAAGGATTTCAAAACAGCTATCAGCTTAAATCCGAGCCTTTCGAATGCCCATCATTGGTATGCCCATATGTTGGAGGCGGTGGGCCGGATCGAGGAAGGTTTCACAGAGATTAAGCGCGCACACGAACTGGATCCCCTTTCTCCGGTTTTCGAAGAAGACATCGCGCTGGCCAGCTTCTATCGCCGCGAGTACGGAGAGGTGCTGGAGTACGCAAGGAAATTATTACAGCTTCAGCCGAACTTCTGGCGCGTTCACCATTTACTCGGTAGGGTCTACGTGCAGCAAGGGCGGTTCCGGGAGGCTATCGGAGAATTTGAGCAATCTGTGGCTCTCTCCGGAGGCTTCGTTTCCTCCGCAGCACTCGCCAGCGCGTACGCCGCGAGTGGCAAACTTACCGATGCGCGACGGCTGCTGAGGGAGTTGAAGGATCGCTCCACAACGTCATACGTAGACCCCGAAACGATCGCCGAAGTCCACGCGGCGCTTGGAGAGACTGAGGAAGCGCTGCGTTGGTTGGACAAGGCTTGTGATAACCGTGCTCCGATTTTTGCCTGGATCGCGAAGCGAGATCCCAAGTTTGATCGCTTGCGGAACGATCCCCATTTCAAGGGCTTGCTGCAACGAATGAGGCTTCCGCCGTAGTGCGGGGTCTGGCACTCGAGCAACGAATGCCATACCCGCGATGTTTACTTAGGGTGCCGAACCTTCTGTCGAACTATCTTCTTCACCTGCTTCGACAGTAATCCTGTCCGCCGTTAGCGTTCCGGCCACCTGTAGCAAAAGGGTACCAGCGAGATCGTACCTTTGGTATAAAAAGGTGCCTTTGTAAGTCTTACCGTCAGAGGCAACCGTGTTCGTTTCATCCAAGGTGAACGTTGCGGTCAAGACGCCGGCCTCGAAATGCCATCCCACATGATGTAGCTGCACGCTCCCGCCTTTTGTCTCTTTCCAGACTCCGACACAGACGTTGCCGTTCAGCGGCGATGCGCTCGCAGTCTCGAACTCTGTTCGGTCACTATGCCATAGATCGAACGACTGGTAGAATGGCGAGCCGTCCGACTTGACGAACGTGACATGCCAGAGACCCACGATGGAATGGCGGTGATCGCGCTCGCTAGCGCGCGTCAAGGCGCTAGCGTCGTTGCTGGATTGCGCCATGGACGGCAACACAGCGGCGTTCCCGCCGGCCTGCTCCGGCTCGCCGCAAGCAGCTTTGGCGGTCCAGCCACCGCATAGCAGTCCAGCCGCGCACAGGCTTATTTGAGCACCGCGGACTATTGTTCGTAGTTTCATGGTTCGTTTCCCTTTCGACTTGAAATAGCCCCCGCATCGGGCGGCCGTGAAGTATTCTCAAACTGGCCATTGGTTAGCGCAATTCCTGCCGCGTCTCTTTTGCGTCACATGTGTGTCTCTCCGCAAGAACATGAAAAGAAACAAGGTTCAGTGGACTTGGGGATTCATGTTACACTCGCAGGCTAGGAATTTCGATAATGCATCCGCTCAAGGCCAGTACCGGGCTTGTGCGCTTTGGCCCGTTCGAGCTGAATCTACAAACTGGTGAGCTTCGGAAATATGGCACGCGCGTGCGAGTCCCGGAGCAGTCGTTGAAAGTGCTGCTCAGGCTAATCGAGCGGCCTGGCGAACTCGTAAGCCGCGAAGATCTGCGTCAGCGACTCTGGGCCGCGGACACGTTTGTAAACTTCGATCACGGCCTGAATCTGGCGGTGCTACGTCTGCGCCAGGCGCTTGGGGATGCGCCGGAAAGTCCGCGGTATGTGGAGACTTTGCCCCGAAAAGGCTACCGATTTGTAGGCAAACTCGAACCTGTTGCAGAGGAGCTCCCGCCCGTCGACGTCTCGGTAAACGGACACGTTCCTGATTCAAGGCCCTCGTCGGCGGCGGAACACAAAACAGCTTTGAAGGTGCCGCACTGGAGATGGACCGTTCTGGCGGCCGGAATTGTGGTGGCTGTTATCGGCTGGACTTGGTCGCAACGCCGGGTGCGCACAGCCCCTGTTTTCTCAGCGGTGCCCCTCACGAGTTACGTTGGGCGCCAGCTCTGCCCGTCGTTCGCCCCGGATGGTGAGCGCATCGCATTTAGCTGGGACGGTGAGAAACAGGATAGTCCGAACATTTATGTGAAGCAGATCGGTGTCGAGAGGCTGCTACGACTTACTGTTGATCCGATGCCAGATCTAAGTCCAGCATGGTCTCCGGATGGGCGCACAATTGCATTTCTTCGCTTATCCTCTCCTGAAAAGCTGGAGATTTGGCTTACTTCATCGCTCGGTGGCGGCTCAGAACACCGAGTGGCTGAACTGGCGGTACCTTACAACGGTTACTTGGATCGCCGATTGCTCGCCTGGTCTCCCGATGGCAAATGGCTGGTTGTGTCTGATGAGCGCCGAAACGATGCTAGCTCAGGGCTATTCCTGGTGTCGGTCGCTACGGGGAGCAAACGGAGACTAACACTCCCCCCGCCGATGGAGGACGACTTGGATCCAGCATTCTCCTCCGATATGAGGCATTTGGCTTTTGTGCGCCGTTCCGGTGTTGCGGGTGACCTTTACGTTCTCGAATTGACGACAGACCTGCAGGGCCGAGGGGAACCTAGACGGCTGACCTTCGACCGCGGGTCGATCGGCAGCCCTGTATGGATGCCCAATGGCACACTGCTCTTTACGCGGTATTTGAGGCCAGGGAGCCCGAATCTCTGGAGCATCACGCTTTCTAATCCGCAACGGCTGGAAGCGTTGCCGATTGAGGCGGAAAACGCGTCGTTTGTCGCTCTCTCGCCGAAGGGGAATCGGCTGGTTTACACACGCGAACTAAACAACATAAATATTTGGGCGGCTGACTTATGTGTAAATCCACGGCCAAATGCCACGACGTGGACTCTTCGGCCGTTGATTCGTTCCAGCCGTGATGCAAACGATCCCGCCTTTTCGCCCGACGGCCGGCGAATTGCATTTCAGTCATCGAGTTCGGGGTGGGGCGAGGTATGGGTGGCTGATCGGGACGGTTCACACGCGCATCAGTTAACGGATCTGAGGAGCTCGGCTGCGGGTTTTCCGCGCTGGTCTCCCGATGGCCAGGCGATCGTGTTTCACACGCGCCAGCGAAGTTACGGAACGCTCTTTCTACTGGACGTCCCCACCGCGCAACCGAAACCTCTGACGTACAAGGCAGTGAATGGCTTTCAGCCCAGTTGGTCACGCGACGGGAAATGGATCTATTTTGCGTCGCGCCGAGGCGGAGATCTCCAGATATGGAAAATCTCGGCAGAAGGCGGAACGCCGTTGCAACTGACAAAAGACAGCGGATGGTATCCGTTGGAATCTTTGGATGGCAAATATCTCTTCTATACGAAATCCGGCGGTTTTCATCTGTGGCAAATGCCCTCTGTCGCTGGAAGAGAAGAACAGGTTATGCCATATTCGGTAGCTGCGAATGGGTCTGCGTACGCGCCCGGCCGTGAGGGCATCTACTTCATAGAACAGGCGAGCCAGATTGCGAAACAGCGCCTGGCCTTTTTCAGCTTCGCAACTGGCCGGACGACCACGCTTGCTCAGATCCCGAAGCCTGTTGAGCTTGGTTTTGCGGTTTCGCCGGATGAAAAAGAGGTGCTGTACAGCCAGGTGGACAACGTTAGCAGTGAGTTGATGTTGGTTGAAAACTTCCGCTAGTGCTTAGTACAGAACCCCGATCGTAAGAGCGGGGACACGCTTTCTGCAACTTGGTACCAGGTTGATTATTCGTACCGCAACGCGATCATCGGGTCAACGCGCGTCGCCCGCCTCGCCGGAATATAGCAAGCTGCCGCTATCACCAGAGTCAGAATGGCCGCAGTGCTCAAGAATGTCAGCGGATCGAACGATTGCACCGCAAACAGGAGTTGACGGATGAATCGGGTCAGTATAAACGCTCCGAAAGCGCCGAACGCCACTCCGGTTAATCCCATGCGCATGCCCTGTGCGAGCACAAGCGCCAGTACATCGGCCGGCTCGGCGCCGATGGCCATGCGAATGCCGAACTCCCTGGTTCTTTGCGCAACCAGGAACGCCATCACTCCGTAAATGCCCACTGCCGCTAGCGAGACCGCGACAAACGAGAACAAGGCGAGTAGGACAGTTAGAAAGCGCGGCCTTGCGTTAGCCGCAGCAATGACATCTTCCATCAGACGGACTTGGGCAATCGGCAGGGAAGGGTCCAACTCCGCTACTCGCCGCCGCACCGCGGAAACGATCCGTTGAGGATCGCCGCTCGTCTTGACGGCAATGTATAAAGCGCGAATGCCGCCATTGACTTGCGAATAGGGAAAGTAAATTTCTGTCCCGGTCGGCTTGTCGATACCGCCATTCTTGACATCGGCGGCAACGCCCACGATGGTACACCAGGGAGTGTCGCGGTCTTCCCTGATCCGGCGGCCGATCGGACTTTGGTTGCCATAGAAAGCGCGCGCCATCGTCAGATTGATGATCGCAACGTCGTTGCTACTCGCTCCATCTCTTGCGTCAAACGCCCGGCCCTCCACCATCGGAATGTGCAGCATTTCGAAATACCCAGGCGAGACCGCCTGGTCGTAATCGACGTTCTGGTCCGGTCCGCCGGGCTTTTTCACATATCCTTCGATTTGAATATCATTCGCGTTCAATGGCCGTAAGGGCGGCAATCCGGAGAGAACCGCGGCCGATTGAACGCCCGGAAGTGCGTTCACGCGCTCGAGCAGTCTGGTCCATAATTGCTTCACTGCCGGTAATTGGGTATATTGCGCCTGCGGAAGCGCTAAACGCATCGTGATCACGCGGGCGGGATCGAGACCAATGTTTACCTGCTGGAGTTTCCAAAACGTCCGCACCATCAGCCCCGCTCCTACCAGCAGGATCAGCGCGAGCGCCAGCTCGCTCACCACCATCAAACGCCGCAGCGAGTGTGCGCCTCGTGTCGCCGTACTACGTCCTGTTGCGGTCTTCAAAGATTCCTGCGAATCGCCGGCGAACTGTGCCAGAGGAGCGAGCCCGAAGAAGATGCCCGTTAAGAAACTGGCTCCGGCAGTAAACGCCAAAACACTCCAATGGATGCCGATTTCTTCCGCTCTCGGAATGCTGCCTTGATTAAAGGCCAGGATCAGGCGGAGAGCTCCCCACGCCACCGCCAAGCCGAGCGCCGCTCCCGATAGCGCGAGCACAAATCCTTCGATCAGGCATTGACGCGCGAGGTGCCACATGCTGGCGCCCACCGCTTTGCGCACCGCGATTTCATGATGACGGGACTCCGCGCGCGCCAGCAGCAGATTGCCCACGTTCACGCATGCGATCAGCAAAACAAACGCTACTGCGCCCAGCATCACCAGCATGGCCGTTTTAACGCTGCCGACGACCTCGCCATGATAAGGCAGCGCGAGCAGGGTGTGGAATTTAGGATCGAAGCTATGGAAATGCGGCGTCCTGTTCCTGCCTTGCTCCGCCATAATTTGACCGAATTCCGCTTGAGCGCGCTGGATCGTGATGCCCGGCTTCAGCTTTCCAATGACGGATTGAAAATGATTCGACCGGCCGCCGGGATTATTGGGATTGATCTGCTGCGGATACCAGAGTTCCGGTGGATCGGTTTCACCGGGAGGGAAGGCGAATCCACGCGGCATGATGCCGATCACGGTTGCCGCCAGCCCGTTGATCTTGAGCTCCCGGCCGATCACGCCCGGTGCGCCGCCGAACGCCCGACGCCACAGGCCATCGGAGAGAACCAGAGTCAACGGCGCGCCGTAGCGGTCGTCATCCGGCCCGAGTAAACGTCCGAGTTGAGGCGCTACGCCCAACATCGGCAGCATTCCACCCGTGATACTGGCGGCCGTCACGCGCACTGGCTCGGCGCCGCCCGACAGGTTGACGCCGCTGATTGTGTATGCCTCGAGCGAGGTCCAGGAATTTGTCAGCCGCCGCAAATCCAGCAGCTCGGGTGTAGACATCCAGAACTTGTGAAAGCCTCCACTGCTGCCGTACGTCGGGAATTCGGTATAAATCCGCGCCAGCCGCTCTGGATCTTTGAAAGGCAGCGGCCGCAGGACCACGGCATTCACCACGCTGTAAATGGCGGTGTTCGCGCCAATTCCCAGAGCAAGACAAAGGATTGCCGCGAGTGTTAAGCCCGGGTTCCTAAACAATGCGCGAACGGCGTAGCGCAGTTCCGTCATATGCAGATATTACGTAAAGAGTTCCTGGATGTTCCCCGTCACAACGCTTGCTCCACCACCTCCCGCAGTTCCTTGCCCGTAAGCTGAATCGGATTCGCTTTCATGCTGCTCGCGCGAGCGGCCTTTTCAACCAGAGTAGGAATCTGCTCGTGCTCCAGACCATAGCTGCGCAATCCCGCAACACCGAGTTCGCGGCAAAGCGCGGCTGACCAAGTGACACAATCTTCCGCGCCGGCTTGTGGATCTCCAGTTAAGATCCGTGCCGCCTCTGCATAGCGCTGCAGCGCTTCGTGCTCAGGCGCCCGCTCCCGCACCGCCCGGATATTCGCCGAAATGCCATGCGCCAGCACAGCGGCGCAAAGCGCTCCATGCGGCGCGCCCAGCATTCCACCTAGAGGGCCGGCGAACCCATGCACCACTCCTAACCCTGCATTCGCGAGAGCGAGCCCGCTCAACAGACTTGCAAATGACATCGCCTCGCGCGCCGCGCGATCGCTTCCATCGCTATAAACGCGGCGTAAGGCTTCCCGAACGCGCCGCAATCCCGCCGTACAGAATGCATCCGTAAACGGATTGGCGCGAATCGAGACGTACGGCTCAATGAGCTGAGTCAGCGTATCAAGGCCCGTGTTGGCGGTCACCGGAGCTGGCACGCCCAGTGTGAGTTCCGGATCGACGATTGCCAATCGCGCGTTCATCAACGGACTGCGCAGGCTGGCCTTTACTCCGTGCTCCGGCGATCCAAGCACGGCATTGCGCGTCACTTCGGCTCCAGTCCCGGCGGTCGTGGGGAGCAGAACGAACGGCAATGGCGCATGTTCCAGCGCCTGGCCCTTTCCGATCACTTCCAGATAATCCAGCGGCTCGCCGGAATTCGTAGCGAGCGCTGCGATCGCTTTGGCGGCATCCATCGCACTCCCACCGCCGAAGCCAATCACAAAATCGAAATCCCGCGCGGCCCTGGCTCCGCCGCGAACAATTTCTAATGTGGGTTCGCCATCGACAGGGAACAAAGACGTTTGGATTCCAGAGCCCGCCAGACTCTCCGCAACCCGCGCCGCGCGGCTGCTGGTTTTACCCGTTACAATCAGTGCCCGCTTACCCAGAGGACGAGCCAGCGCCGGCAATTCTTCAATTCTTCCCGGCCCGAACAGAATCCGCGCGGAGGTTGCGAACTCGAACCGCATCACCAGTCTTCGTCGCCAGGAAACACATTACTGTATTCCGCGCGTTGCCGGGGTTCTGCCATCATATCGGCCACCGTATCGCGCCACGTCTGATAATGCGCCGTGTTCCTATGTTCGGCCGGCGCTTGCGCCGTCCGATAAACCTCCACCAGAACAAAACGGCTTGGGTCGCCCGCATCCTGCATCACATCGAATCGGGCGATGCCGGGTTCCTGAACACTGTTGCGCGCGTTCTCGATAGTGGCCGCGCGAAACGCTTCGATGGATTCCTGTTTAACTCTTACGTGAACATGGACGATATGCACTAGAGTTCCACGATATACTAAACCAACGTCGGCGTGAGCAACCCCAGATCGGAACCCTGAGCGTAAGCGAGGGGCCGCGACTTTCAACGGAGCGGTTTCCCCTACTCTTCCAGACTACTCAACCTTTGCTCCAAATACCGCTGCTCAATCGCATTCGTCGTCAGCGCCAGCGCGCGCCGGTACGCCTCTTTCGCTTCCGCATGCCGGTTCATTCTTCTCAAAATATCCGCGCGGGCCGCATGAAACAGATGATATCGATCCAACTCGCCGGAACCGTCCAGGGCATCGAGCTGCCGCAGGCCCTCTTCGTATCCGGCGCTCATCGCGATAGCCACCGCATAATTAAGAGCCACGACGGGAGAACTGTTGAACGCAAACAGCCGTTCGTAAAGCGCGGCAATCTGACGCCAGTCCGTACTTTGCGGTGTATTTGCCGAAGCATGCAGCGCGGCGATCGCCGCTTGCAGTGTATACGGACCAGCCGCGCCGCGCTTCAGCGCCTTTTCAAGCACCAGCAGGCCCTCGGCAATTTCATCCCGATGCCACAGCGAGCGGTCCTGCTCTTCCAACGTGATCAGTTTCGAATCTCGCATACGCGCATCGCGCCGGGAGTGATGCAATAGCATCAGCGCCAGCAGCCCCAAATTCTCCGAATCTCCCGGTAGCAACTCATTCAGAACGCGGCACAGCCGGATCGCTTCGCCGCACAAATCCGTGCGCACCAATTGCTCTCCATACGCCGCCGCGTAGCCTTCGTTGAAAATCAGATACAACACCGCGCGCACCGAATCGAGTCGTTCCGGCAAACGATCGGGAGGCGGAACTTCGTATGGAATGTGAGCATCCTGAATTTTTCGTTTCGCGCGCACCAACCGTTGCGCCAGCGTCGGCTCCGGAACCAGAAACGCGCGCGCAATCTCCGGAGTCGTCAATCCGCCCAGCGTGCGGAGCGTGAGCGCCACCTGCGCTTCTTGATTCAATGCCGGATGACAGCAGGTGAAAATCAATCGCAGCCGGTCGTCCGTGATCTGTGCAGACATCTCTTCCGCCGTCAAATAATCCGGTACCGTGGCATCCGGCGTCTCGTAAGACACGGCATCCTGCTTTTCGCGCCGGGTCCGTTCCCTGCGGCTCTGGTCGATAAGCCTGCGTTGTGCCACGGCTGTAATCCAGGCCGCCGGATTTTGCGGAATGCCCTTCTCCGTCCACGAGACGAGCGCGGAAGCAAAGGCGTCCTGAATCGCATCTTCGGCGCGGTCGAAAGAGCCACACAGGCGAATGAGGGTAGCAATGATCCGTCCGGATTCTTCATGAAAAATCGATTCAATTGCCGCCCGTGCTTCCATCGTCAAAGCTTGCCCAAATCCGCCACCGGCCGGATCTCAATACAGCCAATCTCTCCCCTGCAGGTGCTGGGAATGCGCGCCGCCCAATCGATCGCCTCATCCAAATCCTGACAGTCCAGAATGTAATAGCCTGCGAGCTGTTCCTTGGTTTCCGCAAAGGGTCCGTCCATGGTCATTGCCTTGCCGCCATTCATGCGAACGGTAGTCGCCGTGCTGGTCGGTAAAAGCGCGTCCACTCCGACGAAAACCCCCTTTTTCTTGGCGTCCTCGATGAGGGTCCGGTGCGCATTGCGCAGTTGATCCATCTGATCCGGTGCCAGTCCATCCGGTGTCTCCCGGGAATAGATCAGGAACATGTAGCGCATCGTAATCTCCTTATACATCTGGATGACGTCCCGGGTTCGCGAAATCGACAGATCGGATAAAGAATTTATTTGTTCCGCTCTTCAGCGCAACCTGGGGCGCTCCACGCGTATCAGATAAAGCAAGAGCGCTCATGCTTTGAGCGCAAATACCCAAAAATCGGCGGCATTCCTTTCTATGATGCCGCTATCTAGAAAGTATTTAGGAGGTCTTTCCATGAAATACGCCATCTTTGCAGGCGTAGTGTCTTTAGGTTTATTGGTTGGAAGCGCGCAGGCGCAGGAGGGGTACAGAAACGAAGCAACCGTCTCCGCGTTTGGTGTTTTCCAGCAGAACACGACCGGAAATGGTATCAACCAGTCCGGCGAATACCGCCCGGGAGTTCTCGCAACTTACCGGTTCTATGTGACCGATCATCAGGGGCTGGAATTCGATTACGGCTTCGCCCGCTTCAATCAGCAATTTGCAGGAGTGGGTGGAACGCCTTTGAATCTCACGGGACTTGGTGTAACGGGAACCAGCCTCAGCGTTCCAGCCGATACGCATGAGGGAACGCTGTCGTACATCTACCGCTTCAGCGCAACACATCGCTTGCGGCCCTTTGTTAGCGCTGGTACCGGCGTGCTTGTATTTAACCCACAAGCATTTGCCTTCGGCAGCGGCGCCGGCGATACGTACGTCACCCCGGATTTCGTGTACAGCGCCGGTGCGGACTTCGCCGTAAGCCAGCGTGTCAGTTTACGTCTGGGTTATCGCGGACATGTATTCGAAGCTCCGGGCTTCGGCATCGACGCCATCAAGACCGGATCGGTCGCACACTTGGCCGAGCCATTCGCCGGCCTCTCGTTCCACTTTTAACCATCGAAGCGTAAGCGACCACAGATCGGAACCCTGAGCGTAAGCGAGGGGCCACTTTCAACGAAGCGGAGGGCCGGGCTCAACCGGCCCCATCTTTCCCATTACGCCACCAACGAATCCGGCACCGGGGTCGGTGATAACGTGATCGCATCCGTGCGGATCTTATCCCATTCCTGAAGCGCCAGGCCATGCGATTCAAAGAAAGCCCGGATCTTCGGCGAAGGCCACTCGAACAGCTCTTCCAACATCGGAATCAACACGCTGCACGCGTTCTCGCTCAAAATTGTCCGGCGTGCAATCGGCGTCAGGTATTTGTTCTCGGAAACCGCGATCGTGAGCCCGTCCAAGCGGTTGACATGCAGCATGACATGAACATCCGAACTGCCATCCCCGACGTATACCAGGCTATCGTGGCCAATCCGCATCTCTGATCTCAACTCGTCCAGGACCGCTACCTTTCCGTAACCAGCCGGAAGGCGAACAATGGATTCGATCTCCTGCGATTCCGGATGGTAGCGAAAACGTGTGCCGTGAATGTGATCCGCGGGAACCATTCCTTCGAGCGCGGACTGAATCACCTCTTCTGGTGCTGCCGATACTACATGGAACGCAAACTCGTTTCCTTCCAGATCTTTCAGAAGCTGCGAAAGCAGCCCGATGTTCTCTTTCAGCCGGATCTGTTTACCGACCGCGGCTAAATCTTCTTTGCGGACGCGGCGAAACTCGGGATCGTGCAACAGCAGGTAAGCAAGTTCCCCGCCTTGCTGAACGAGATGAATTCGTGACAATCCCGCGACCCGCTCTTCAAATCCGTCAATGCCCAAAAGTCTACTCAAGACCAGCCCCGAATCGTTGAAGCTCAAGGTCTGGTCGAAATCGCTGACAAATAAATATTTCTTTCCTGAGGTATTCATATTCCTCTCTGTGTAGTGAAGAGGAGCGCGATGATGCACAAATACTTCCTGGCGACCGGGGAGGAATGACAGTCGGGGTGCAGCGCCCTCTTTCCCTATTTTAGACGATCGGTGCAAAAAAGCCCGTCGCCCTACCAACTCATCCGCTCACGAAGATTGTGAATGTGCGCTACATGATGGCGGCAATGCCACGCGTACAGTCCCAGTGTCCAGTCCAAACGCTTCTCCCCCAATTCGGGATGCCGGAATGTGCGTGCAAACGCACTCTCGTCTAAGGATCGCAGCAACGCGATCCAACGCGCATGTAAGCCATCCAGCAGGGAAAGCGAATACGTTACAGGCGCAGTCTTCGCATCGGGCAGTTCGGCCCAGGCGGCTTCATCGTATGGCTTGATCAAAGGTGATTGCTCAGTCACGGCTAGTCGAAAGCGCTGATAGCTGTTGAGGTGACTGTCGGCGAGGTGATGGACCACTTGTCTTACAGTCCAGCCGCCCGGACGATACGGCGTGTCCAACTGTTCCTCACTCAGATCAGAGACAGCCGTTCGTAGCTTTCGAGGCAGCGTCGCAATATCGGCCAACCAGAGTTCACGCTGATCTTGGCCAATCTCAGCCGGAGACTGATAACCGCCGATCGGATAACGGAGTTGTTCTTCTGATGCGTCCATCCGTCTACGAACCGGCGGCTTTCTTCTTGCGCTTCGGCTTGGATACGCTCGGGGTCACGGTGATGCGCGTATTTCCGGAGCCCACCTGGACACCCGATACATCCACGCCGCGCCCTCCTTCCGAAAGCGTCTCCTCTGTTGGCTCCGTTGCATTTCTTCCTTCGGGGTGCGTGGGATAGCCAAGACCGCCGCTTCCACCTTTGGGGCCGGCGCCGATGTCCCGGTCGTCCAATCGCTCGCCAGGATCAGGAGTTTGCGCCGTTTCTTCGCGTGCTTTCGTCTCGTCCATAACTTTCTCCTCTTATAAGACTGAGGCTCTCCCGAACAGATTTCCCAACAAATGCAGTGGCGCACGCCTTCAGCGTGCCGTGCCGAACTTCAGTTCGGCAATCTGGAGCTACAAAAAGCTCGAAAGTACAATGGTCAATTTCATGCTCCGTTTCGCGCTCGGTCTCCTCGCGTTTGCGCTCGCCTTGCCCGCCCAGCAGTGGTCGATCGACCGCCTGTTCACGCGGCCGTTTCTCTGGGGAACTTGGCCCACTCAAATCACCTGGGCCAAACACGCGCATGTTCTTGGCTTCCTCTGGAATGACCATGGAGAAACCTTTCGAGATCTTTACGTCTATAACGCCGATTCGAAGAAGCTGACTCGGCTCACGGACTTAAAGGGTCTAAAGGACCCGATTAATGACAGCGAAGCCGAAAGAGACGAACGTCGCCGGAACTACTTGGTTCCAGCCGCCGGACTCACTTCTTTCGACCTGTCTGAAGACGGAACAAAGGCCGTCTTTTCTTACCGCGGCGACCTGTTTCTCGCAGATACGCGCACTGCTGCCGTAACCCGGCTTACGAAGACGAAAGCCCCCGAAGTGGATCCACGATTTTCGCCTGATGGAACCAGGGTGGGCTTTACGCAATCCGGCCAGATCTACGTTCTAACTCTGGGGACCGGCACGCTCGAGCAGCGAACCGATGTGCGCCCTCCTGCTGCGCTTACCAGTTACAATTGGTCGCCCGATGGTAAGTTCTTCAGCTACGAAGTGCGGCCGCAACCGGGACGCATCATGCCGCTGCCCATTTATTCCGGACGCTTTGTCACCGCATCTCCATTTCCGCGAACCGTCGCGGGCGATACGCCCAGCCATTTACAGCTCTATGTCGTCGAGAGCACCGGTGATAATCCTCCCCGCCTCCTCGATACCGGATCTGGTTTGGCGTTTCGCCGCGCGCAATGGTCGCACGACTCCAAGTGGTTGGTTGTCGTAACCGAGCCGCCCAATTACAAAAGCGAAGACATCCGAGTTGTCCATATCAACACTGGCAAATCGAAAGTTGTCTTCCATCAGGACGACGATCGTTGGATCGAACTCTCCGAGACAGGCTGGGATCCGGCATCCAAACAAATCTGGCTCACGAGTGACCGCACCGGCTTTTCGCATCTCTACACGGTGAATCTGGATGGCAGCGGTCTCAAGCAGATTACCAACGGCAACTGGGAGATCCATGCCGATCCCTTCTCGAACAATCCGCAATGGATCGGCCCCTACATTTACTATTCGTCCACTGCGGCCGGAACCGCCGAGCGGCAATTTTATCGCGTGAAGGCCGATGGTTCCGCGCCGCCGGAGCGCCTTTCCGAGCGCGAAGGGCTTAACATCGGTTGGGTTTCCGAAGACGGCGAAGCGCGCGCCACCATGGAAGCTGACTTAAAGAATCCGTTCGATCTCTACGTAAACGGCGCGCGAGTCACACGCTCGCCTCTACCGGATTTCTACAAAATGCAATGGGCCGAAAGCCGCTTTGTTTCGTATCCCTCCCTTGCAGATCACAAACCCGTTGCAGCGCGTCTGCTCTTGCCCCCTGGATACGATCCCGCCGATGCGCATCAAAAAACGCGCCCTGCCATTGTCTATATACACGGCTCGGGCTATGCCACCAGCGTGCTGAAGCAGTGGGGCAGTTATCAGGAACTGCGCTTTGCCTTCAATAACTATCTCGCGCGCGAGGGCTATGTCGTGCTCGAAATGGATTACCGAGGCAGCACAAACTACGGCCGCGATTGGCGCAGCGGAGTCTATTTGAACATGGGCGGACCCGACTTGCAGGATGTGCTCGGCGGCGTCGAATACCTTAAGACTCTGAAGAACATCGATCCTTCCCGCATCGGCATTTGGGGCTGGAGTTACGGCGGGTTCATGACAGCCATGGCTCTTTTCCGCGCGCCCGGTATCTTCAAGGCCGGTGCGGCATTCTCCGGCGTTTACGATTGGGCGAATTACAACGCTGGCTACACCGAAGAGCGCTTAACTACGCCTGCCGAAAATCCCGAAGCGTATCGCCGCAGCTCGCCAATTCACTTCTCGAACCAACTACAGGACCACTTACTCATCTTGCATGGCATTGTTGATAACAATGTTCTCTTCCAGGATGCCGTTCAACTCTCGGAGAAATTAATCCACGAAGGCAAGCCGTTCGAAGAGGCGTTCTATCCGGAGGAGAGCCACGCTTATGTCCGCGAGGAGACCCTGAAGGACGCTTTCGGCCGCACGGCGCGATTTCTTGACCGTTACTTGGCAGCCCGATAGGACTCCTCTTATGCAGATGCTCGACCCGATCCCCTTCCGGTTACCGCGCTTTTACCCGATCCTCGATACCGGCGCTCTTCGCAAGCATAAATGCGAACCAGGAGCGGCCGCCCGCGCCTTGCTCGAAGCCGGCGTTAAGATCCTGCAATACCGCCACAAATCGAATTGGACGCAAACGCATTTTGATGAAGCGAAAGAGATTGCCGCCATGTGTCAGGATACCGGTGTACTCTTCGTACTCAATGACCGCGCCGATTATGCGCGTTTGCTTGGAGCTGCTCTGCACGTCGGCCAGGAGGATCTTCCACCCGTGGCTGCGCGGCGTGTCATTGGCGACGAAGTGATGGGCTTTTCGACGCACAACCGGCTTCAACTGACTCGCGCAAACGAAGAGCCGGTCGAATATCTCTCGCTCGGCCCTATCTTCAGCACGCAATCCAAGGAGCGGCCGGATCCCGTCGTTGGCCTGCAAGGATTGCGAACGCTCCGCGAACTGACCACAAAACCCTTAGTGGCGATCGGCGGCATCACGCTCGAAAATGCGCAGCACGTGCTCGACGTGCAAGCCGATTCAGTGGCCGTCATCTCCGGTATCTTGCCCGAGCGCTGCGATGCGAAGTCGATCCGGCGCCGCGCGGAAGAATGGCTCAAGCTCACGATCGCTTAATCCGATGCTAACTTCGAATTGAAATGCCCGTCGATTGGGTACATAGCGCGCCTGCCATTCTCGCGGCGTTCTTGGCTTCGTTTGTCGAATTTGTCGAGGCCCTCACCATTGTTCTCGCGGTGGGCGTCACCAGAAACTGGCGATCCTCGTTGACCGGAGCAGCCGGGGGCGCAATCGTTCTCTCCGCGCTTGTCGCGATTCTCGGCCCGAACCTCACCGCCATTCCAGTAAGAATTTTTCAAGCGGCAATCGGCATACTATTACTTGTCTTCGGAGTTCGCTGGTTGCGCAAAGCCATTCTGCGCGCCGCGGGAGTTATCGCGTTGCATGACGAGGACGCAATCTTCGCGCGTCAAACTCAACGGCTGGCTGGCGGCGCCATTGATACAGCCTTCGACGGTCTGGGTTTCATAACCAGCTTCAAAGCCGTTTTCATCGAAGGCTTGGAAGTGGTCTTCATCGTAATTGCGGTGGGAACCGCGGGACGGCTCTTGTTGCCCGCCGCTACCGGTGCTCTCGCCGCGGGCCTGGTCGTCCTCCTGATCGGGATTGCCGTTCACAAACCGCTCTCTCGCGTGCCGGAAAATCTCCTGAAACTCGTGGTCGGCATTCTGCTCACTGCCTTCGGAATCTTTTGGATCGGCGAGGGCCTCGGCTTCCGCTGGTTCGGCGGTGATTGGGCCGTTTTGGGACTAATCGCCGCAGTAACTGCCATCGCGCTAGTCTCGATCCGCTTGAGGGCGGATCCTGCGCGAGCACGAAACCGCTAGCGAGGATCATCTCGACGCTTCGCTGCTCAATTTCCCTCATTCCGCATGCACCGCCCCGGGTCTCCCTCTTGCTCTCTTAAACAAAATCACCAGCGGCAAACACGCGAAGCAGACTAGAGCCATGTAACGAAAATCGTCCACATAGGCCCACAGGCGCGCCTGCGAAGAAACCAGGTGATCCAACATCGCCAGCGCTCCCCGTTGCGAGAGATCCGGCCCAGCCGCATTCGTGCTCGTAAGCGCGCCGCGCAACACCGAGAGCCGGTGCTGCATCAACGGATTCGATGGAGCCAGATGATGGACCAGTTCGCTCCGGTGCAGTTGTTCGTGCCGCGCCACAATCGTGTTCACAATCGAAATCCCAACGCTTCCGCCCACGTTTCGCAGAAGATTATATAATCCGCTCGCGTTGCCGATTTGCTCGTTGGGCAGCGTGCCCATGGTCGTAGTAGACAGCGGAACGAAGACCATACCCGAGCCGAATCCGCTCAAGATGATCGCCCACACCAGCGACCAGGGCCCGATCGCCAGATTGATCTCGCCGAACCACACACTGCAGATCGCGAAAATAAAGAACCCCGACGCAATGAGCCAGCGGTTGTCCATCCGGCTCGTCAGGATTCCGATAATCGGCATAGCCACAATGGCGCCGATCCCGCGCGGGCTGACGATAATACCGGCATTCAGCGCTGTATAGCCCATCAGCTCCTGATAAAAAAGCGGCAGCAGCGTGACAAGGCCGTAAATCGCCGCCCCGAAGAGCGTGATCAGCAAACAGCCGAGCGCGAAGTTGCGATTCTTGAAAATCGTGAGATCGACCAGTGGCTTGCTGTCGGTCAATTCGCGCACGAGAAACGCGATCAGACAAACAACAAAAACGAGCGTCGCCCACCGGATCCACACCGCGCCGAACCAATCGTCTTCCTGCCCCTTGTCGAGAATCACCTGCAGGCAGCCGAGCCACACCGCCAGCAAACCCAGCCCCCACGCATCGATGCGTCCCGGTCTTGCGTTCTTGATGTACGGCGGATCTTCCACATACCGCAGAATCATGAAGACCGCCAGAATGCCGATCGGAATGTTGATGTAAAAGCTCCAGCGCCAGGAGTAATGATCGGTCAGCCAGCCGCCAAACGTGGGGCCCAGCACCGGCGCAACCACCACGCCCAACCCGAACACGGCCATCGCCAGGCCGCGTTTCTGTGGCGGGAAGCTTTCCAGCAGGATGGCTTGGGAAATCGGCTGCAACGCGCCGCCGCCGGCTCCCTGAATCGCTCGCGCTAACAGCAGAATTCCCAGCGTCGGCGCCGCGCCGCATAGAAACGAAGAAGCCGTGAAGATGACGATACAAATTAGTAAAAAGCGTTTGCGGCCAAAGCGTAGCCCAAACCAGCTACTGGCCGGCAGCACGATCGCGTTGGCAACCAGGTAACTGGTAAGAACCCACGTAGCCTCGTCGTTTGTAGCCGAGACGCTGCCCGCAATGTACGGAAGCGCGACCGCCGCGATGGAGGTATCCAGCACCTCCATGAAGGTCGCCAGCATTACCGAGATCGCGATCAACCACGGGTTCGCTTCGGGCTGCCAGACCTCGGAATTATCAGCCATACCTTCTTTAGATAAACTACTCTGTTATCGAGCCGCAGAATTCTTTCAGCCGCAGCGCGTTTTGCGCGGCGTAACCCGAATCGTCGTTATCGAAATACACATAAATCGCCCCAAGCTTCCGCCTCCATTCCGCGATGCGCTTCGCCCACGCGCCCAGAACTTCATCGCTATAGGAGCCCTGATACTTGCCGCCTGGTCCATGCAGCCGGACATACGCGAAATCGGCCGTGACATGGATCGGCGAGTGCACCCCCGCAAGTTCAAAAATACAGTACGCGGCATTATGCTGTTCGAGGAGCCCATATACCTCCGGCGCATCCCAGGATGGATTTCTAAATTCGAAGGCATACTGATGCCCGCCCGGCAGCGCGCGCAGAAAATGTTGGAACCGGTCGAAATCGAGTTGCCAGTTCGGAGGCAATTGGAACAGAATCGGACCCAGCTTCGGTTCGAGCACATCGATCGCATCGAAGAATTTTTCGAGCCCTTGCTCTGGATCCTTCAGCTTCTTCATGTGCGTTAGAAACCGGCTGCCTTTTGCCGCAAAACGAAAGCCCGCCGGGGTCGAATCGCGCCAGCACTCGAGCGCCGGCCGCTTCGGCAAACAGTAGAACGTATTATTCAGCTCAACGGTGTCGAACCGCGCATAGTAATACTCGAGCATTCGCGAACCCGCCGTGCGCGGCGGATAAAACGTCCCCACCCAATGCTTGTAATGCCATCCCGACGTCCCAATCCTCAGTTCACTATTCATGTCGCGCACGCTTCAGCGTGCTGCTGTGGGCTTCAGCCCACAGTGCCTCAATCATCCGACACCGTCTGCAACCGCGATGCGCTCTGAATCCCGCTCGCCACCTCCGGCAGAATTCCCAGTTCGATGTAAATGGGCCGGATCACCTCACGTAACCGCGGCAGCGACCGCGCAAACAACAGCGCGCCAATCATGCAGGCGATCCCACTCAGAATCACCGTCCACGGCGCGCCGATCCGCGCCGCTACAGACCCCGCCAACAGACTCCCAAACGGCGACATCCCCGCCAGCGCCATCGCATAAAACGACATCACTCGCCCGCGCTTCGCTTCTTCCAAAATCGTCTGCAAAATGGTGTTACTGGCTGCCATCTGCCGCATCATTCCGAATCCGGAGACCAGCAGCAGGCACATCGAGAGCCAGAGAAACCGGGAAAAACCGAAGCCCACCAGCGCAGCGCCAAACACAAACGCGGAGATGGGAATCATTCTTCCCAGCCCCAGCACCGTCCGGCGTGCCGCCAAAGCGAGCGCGCCCGCCAGCGCCCCCAAACCGATACACGCCATCAGAATCCCGAGCGTATGCGGACCCCCGCCCAGAACCTGTCCCGCAAAGACGGGCATCAATACCGTATACGGCATCCCCAGCAAACTGATCAGCGCGAGCAGTAGCAGAATGGACCGAATCGGCAGCGAGCCTGACACGTAACTCCAACCCTCAGCCAGCTCCTGCAAAACTTTTTTATTTGTGGTCCGCGGCGGCTGCCGGTTCACGTGCATCGCCAGCAGCGAAACAATCACCGCGATGTAGCTGACGCCGTCAATCAAAAAGCAATACGCCTCGCCCACCGCGGCGATAATCACTCCCGCCACCGCGGGACCGAGCAGTCGTGCCGCATTCACCATCGAGGAATTCAGAGCGATGGCATTCGGAAGATCGTCCCGCCGGTCCACCATCTGAATTACGAACGCCTGGCGGGCGGGCATGTCGAACGCATTGACAAACCCCTGGAACAGCATCAGGACGATCACCTCCCAAACCTGGATAATTCCAGCCAACGCCATCGCTGCGAGCGCAAAGGACTGCACCATCGACAGCACCTGCGTGGCCACTAGCGTTCTGTGCCGGTCCCACCGGTCCACCCACACGCCCGCAATCGGCGCGAGAAAAAATAGCGGAACCTGGCCCGCGAAACTTGCCAACCCAAGCAGAAAGGCGGAATGCGTCAAGCGGTAAATTAGCCAGCTCGTGGCGACGCGTGTCATCCACGTGCCGATCAGCGACACACTCTGGCCCGAAAAGAAGAGCCGGTAATTCCGCGAATTCAGCGCGCGAAGCGCAACCACCCAAGGCTTCGATCGATCCACAGCGAGACGCCCGCAATTCCAGGGTAGCGGGAGCCGCTAACAGAACCCCGAGCGTGAGCGAGGGGGCCCAGAAAAAAACGAAATCAATGTACGTCTGGCGTGTCCATCAGGTAGTAACAGTCCAGCGCTGTCCTCGCTGGGGTCAAGAAACCACCTGATGGAGGCACGTTCTTGTGCAACAAACTACGTCTTCGGGCACTCCCTCCGGCTTTGGCGAACCTCTCATAAATCGCGAAGCTCATTCATCCGGTGTCTCCTGGGCCGCTGTGATAGCGGGCGCGTTTGTGACCGCCGCGTTGTCCCTCACGCTGCTCGCCTTAGGTTCGGGTTTCGGATTGCTCACCGTATCGCCCTGGTCGAGCGCTCACGCGTCGGCATCGGCTGTAGATGCCGCTGCCATCATTTGGCTGATTGTCATTCAAATCGTGGCATCCGCTATCGGCGGATACCTGGCCGGCCGCTTACGCACCAAGTGGACCGCGATCCACACCGATGAAGTGTATTTCCGCGACACCGCGCATGGATTCCTGGTCTGGGCCGTGGCGGTTGTCATCACCGCCGCTTTCTTGGGCTCCGCGGCAACGGCTCTGGTCGGAGGTGTAATCGGCAGCCGGGAAATGCTTGGCTCGGAGAACGCCTATTATGTAAACGCGCTGTTCCGTTCAGCTCCGGGAGGGGGCGTCCCCGCCGCAAACCTGGACGATGCTGTCCGCGCCGAGTCCGCAGGCATTTTGGCTAATGTGCTGAAACAGGGAGACAATGCGGCCGCCGGCCGGGCCTATTTGGCTCAGTTAGTCCGGGCGAGAACAGGGCTGAGTCCGAATGATGCTACGCAACGCGTCTCCGATGTACTGGAGCAAGCACGCCGGGCCGCCGATGCGGTGCGGAAAGCCACTGCTCGCTTGCTGCTGTGGACTTTTGTGGCGCTCCTGATTGGGGCGTTCTGCGCCAGCTATGCCGCAACCATCGGGGGACGCCAGCGCGATCACATGAAGGCCGTATAAGGAGACTCAAATGCGCTCGATCATACTCTATTTTCTCGGTGTGCCGATTCCGATCATTATCTTGATTGCGCTGTTTACGCACCACTGCTAACCGGGTTCTGGTTTCCGGTTCTTCAGATCCTCGCGATACTGGCTTTCCAGCTCCAGCTCGATATGCAGTTGCGGCATATCCAGAGTCAGCTTTTTGCTTTTGCTGTCTAGGCGAATCGCGTACGGGCCGTCCTGATTGCCGAATTCATCGAAAAATGCAATCCGGTCGCTGTCCAGCTTATAAGTCCCTGTGCGCGAAACCTCCTGATGATGGATGAAAACCTGCTTTGAAAACGTATTGTCGGACCGCAATATTAGTTTTCCGCTGCATTCCTCCGGATGCGGCTTGCCATCGAAGCAGGTGTGCGTGGTTTCAACTCCTGCATCCGGCTCGCTGACTGTGACGTACTCCCAGCCGCCCGGATCGTGCAGCATCTTCAGCTCATCCGCCGTCCACGCCGAAACGGCCAAGATCCCTAGCAGAGCCGCGACCGCAAGGGAGCGGTTTTTCAATGCGTCATGGCGTAAATAATATAATTCACGCCGATTCGAATGCCCAAAGCAGAATACTGCTCGGGATAGTAAGGATCGTCCGCCCATTCCCACGAATCTCCCAAGTCGGAATTAAAAGCCAGCGCCACCATCAAACGCCCTTTATCGTCGTAAATTCCCCGCCAATGCGCCTGATACCCGTCGTTCCGATACGTTACGCCGGTTCGCACGGCCCATTGGCCCGGCACTTGATAGCGGTCGTCCAGGTCGTACACGGTGTGAAAAATCGGATCGCTGTTCGGAATCTCCACCACCGGCCGGTCCGGAAAGACGCGCTTCATGCTCTCTTGGAAAACTTCCCAATCCCGCGTGCCCCAAAAATCGTCGCCCATCAGGAAGCCGCCGCGCAGCAAATACTCGCGCAGAGTCTTCGCCTGGGCGTCCGTCAAATTCCATTCGCCGACAAACACCGCGTACAGCCACGGATAGTTGTAGACCTCGTCTTTATCGTCGAGATTCACCGGCTGCTCGACGGACCGCGCCTGCAACCGTGTCAGCCTGCGGATGGCCTGCAGGAAATGCCGGTCCGCCCGCGGATAATCGTTTGTCCAACTCGAATGCCCCTTCGTCCAGTCCCATCCGGCGTGCCGGAAATGCGCATCCGGAATGGACGGGTACATCAGGCGGGCGAAAACCCATTCGGTCTTCTCTTGGTAATCGAGGGGAAGCGAGATCTCCCCGATTCGATATTCATCGCCCGGATATTCCCGGAACGGTTGCGGCAGCGGGCGCTGCACGGCGTAAACCGCGCTTAGAACGGCGAGCCCGCACAGCAGGCGTCCTCCGATCTTCCATATACCGGTCCGCACACCGCCTCGCCCCGAGCATAGCACTCAGCTTGCCGCCTCTTTTTTTATAGACGGTAAAAACCTACTCGCGTGCCTGTTTTAAGGCAATTTTGATTCGCAAGCCCCCCACGTACTTGTCCGCCGCGCCATAGTAACCCATAACTTCGAGGTTTTTACCCCTTGTATTCCCGGTTTCAATGGCTCCTTCCAAAAAGATCACGTTGGGCACATTGCCGGTCTTTTCCCACGCAAGCCCCGGCAGCATAAACGCCTCGCTAGCCCGCGCCAGAACACGGCCGGGATTGCGTTTATCGAACAACACCCAGCCCGGTCCGTAAACCAGCTTGTCGTTGGCGCCGTTGTAGAGCAGCAAAATTCCGGCATCGGTAATAAACGGCGGCGGTCCCGGCTCCATCACGCGCGAATCGAAAGCCCCCGGCCGCCGGGTCAGCACCGGATGATCTGTAGCGTCTCGCCAATGCAGTAGATCGTTCGACCACGCAAGCCCCATATAGTCCCGCGCCTTCCCGTCGGAATCCGTCTTGGTGCCCAGATAATACATCCACCATTTCCCGTTGATTTTCTTCGGAATGATCGCGCCCGATTTCGTCCATTGCGTGTTCCAAGTGCCCTTATATGCGGGCAGGATCACGCCTCTCCGCCGCCAGTGAATCAGGTCCGTCGAAGTCGCGAGACACAGTTGCGCGGAATGCAAGTCGTAACCCGTGTAGGTCAAATAGTACGTCCTGTCGATCTTGACCACGCGCGGGTCTTCAATCCCGCCGCCCTTTTCATACGGAGTTGTCGGCGAAAGCACCGGATCCGGATGTACCGTGAAGTGCTCGCCATCCTGGCTCTCCGCGTACCCGATCCGGGATGTGTGCTTCTGGTCCTGCGCGCGGAACAGCAGCACCGTTTTCTTGTCCACTTGAATTGCAGCCGGATTGAACACCGCGAACTCTGTCCACCCATTGCCGGGCTGTAACAACGGATTATCCGAAATACGCTCAGCCGTAATACTCACGGAAGGCGTAGCGGCGGCCGCGCTTTGCAGAGCGAGGAAGAAAAACAGGATGGGGCAGACGATCGCTTTGGGTCGCGTTCCAGGCATGCTCGTCTGGTACAGTATGGCACCAAGCCGGGTAGACGGCCCGGCAGACTCGAAGTTTTACAGTAAGAAGAAGGGATACCGCCCGCCTGTCTTCACGTATGGCAACCGCACGCTCCGCGCGACGCCGGTCAGCAGCCGCGCCTAAGACCTCTGCGCCCGCGCGACGTCTGGATTCTCCGGATCTTTATCTGAATCCCCACCTCAGCCTCCTGGAGTTCCAGCGGCGTGTCTTGGAAGAAGCGGAAACCCCGGCCACGCCTCTGCTGGAGCGCGTAAAGTTCGTCTCCATTCTCGGTTCGAATATCGACGAGTTCTTCATGGTTCGCGTCGCCGGCCTCTGGCAACAGATCGAAACGCGCACCACGGAGGTCAGCATGGATGGCCGCTCGCCCGGCGAGCAGCTCGAACTCATCCGCCACCAGGTCACCAGCCTCGTTCGCGATATCTATCGCCTGTGGCGCAACGAATTGATGCCGGAATTACGGCGCGCCGGCATCTACATCCTCGATCTTGATGAACTGAACCCGCAACAGAAAACCGCCATCGACGATTACTTTCGGCGCGTGGTTTATCCCGTGCTGACGCCACTCGCCGTCGACCAGGGACGCCCCTTTCCGCACATCTCGAATCTCAGCTTGAACATTGCCGCAATCGTAAGCGACGGCGATGGCGAGGAGCGCTTCGCGCGCGTCAAAGTGCCGGATTCCCTGCCGCAGCTTGTTCCGCTTCCCTCCGAATCCGGCGAACTCGCCTTCATCTGGCTCGAGCAAGTTATCATCGCGAATCTGCGCATGCTGTTTCCCGAGATGGAAATCCATGAAGCGGATCTTTTTCATGTCACCCGCGACGCAGAGCTGGCCATTCAGGAACTGGAGACCGACGATCTTCTGGAGACCATTCAAGAAGCGGTGTGGCGTCGCCGGTTCCGCGATGCCGTGCGCCTGCAAGTCAATCAGGGAATGCCGCAGCACCTGGTCGAACTGCTCACCAGCAATCTCGAACTCGATCAGAACGATGTGTATCGCGTCGATGGCCCCATCGATTTAAGCCGTCTCAAGGCGCTCCTCTCGATTGATCGCCCGCGCCTGAAAGACAAGCCTTTCATTCCCGCCATCGCCAAATCTTTAGCCGCTGCTTCAGGGAGCGAGATATTCGCAGCCATCCGCGAATCCGACATTCTGTTGCACTACCCCTTCGAATCTTTTCAACCGCTGGTCGATTTTCTGCGTATTTCCGCCGAGGACCCCGATGTCCTCGCCATTAAGATGACGCTGTACCGCGTAGGCCGAAATTCGCCCATTGTGGAAGCGCTACTCGACGCCAGCCAAAACGGGAAACAGGTGGCAGTGCTGGTGGAACTGAAAGCCCGGTTCGATGAAGAGAGCAATATTGAATGGGCACAGAAGCTGGAGCGCGAAGGAGTGCACGTTGTCTATGGCCTTCCCGGCGTAAAAGTGCACGCTAAGGTGGCGATGATCGTGCGCCGCGAAGGCGACGCGATCCGCCGCTACATTCATCTCGGAACCGGTAACTTCAATCCGCTGACCGCACGCGTTTACACCGACCTCGGATTATTCACGGCCAAGGAGGAAATCGGAGCCGACGTTAGCGACCTGTTCAATCACCTGACCGGGTACTCGGCCAAGAAATCGTATCGTAAGCTGCTGGTGGCGCCCCACAGCATGCGCTCGGGATTAGAGCGTTTGATCAGGCTGGAGATCCAGCGCCAGCGCCAGCACGGCGACGGACATCTCATCTTCAAAATGAATGCCCTCGAAGATCCGGGCATGATCCGTCTTCTCTACGAGGCTTCGCAAGCCGGAGTCAAGATCGATCTGATCGTACGCGGGGTCTGCTCCTTGCGGCCGGGTCTTCCCGGCGTCAGTCAGACCATTCGCGTCAGAAGCATCATCGGCCGTTTTCTGGAGCACAGCCGCATTTATTACTTCCACAACGGAGGCGACGAGATTGTCCACGTCGGCAGCGCCGATCTGATGCCGCGCAATCTGAGCCGCCGCGTGGAAATTCTATTTCCTATCGAAGACGGAAGATTGATTCGCCGTCTGCGCGACAGAATCCTGCAAAAGTATTTGGAGGATGACGTCGGCGCGTGGATTATGCAGCCGGATGGAACCTATGTCCGGCCGAAGCGCGAACCGGGCAAGAAGCCGTTGAGCAGTCAAGCCTGGTTTCTGAAGCGCCTCGAGGCCTGACTCCGCGCTGTGGCAAAGCTGGCCGGCAGGTGGCTCCTGCTCCTGATTTCCTGCCCGCTCGCTCTGGCTTGGCTGTTGCCTGATCTTGCGCCGGGAACAAAAGCAATAGTATTTTTCAAGCTGCTTGCCGTTGTCGCTGTCGTAGCCGCTGGCGGCCTTGCTTTTTCCTATGTACGCGCCCACAGATGGACCGAACTCCAGAATATTTCGCGCGCTTCGCAGTCCATGGCGGATCGCGTGCAGCAACTCATGGAGCAGAAGGAGTTGGAATCGGCCCGCCGCGAAGCTATTCTCGCCTGCATGGCGGAAGGCGTGCTGGCCGTCGATCGAGATCTGCGAGTCATCTTCTGCAACCAATCGTTTGCCGAAGCCTTTAGCGCCAGGACTCCTGTATCCGAAGGACGTACTCTCTACGAGATTGTTCGCGAGCCCGCCCTGCGCGACATTCTCGAACGGGTTGTTCAGACGGGTGAAGCCGAAAGAGACCGTCTGCAACTCCCAACCGCTGCGGGCCGCTGGTTTGAAGCCCGCGCGCTTCCGCTCGGCGGGCAGGGCAAAGGCGGCGCTGTCATCGTTCTTCATGACGTGACTGATCTCCAGCGTCAGGAGCAGGTCCGTAAGGATTTTGTCGCGGACGTCTCCCACGAACTGCGCACCCCGCTTACCGCTATTCGCGGCTACGCTGAAACCCTACTCGACGGGGCATTAGACGATGCGCAACACAATCGCAGGTTCGTGGAAATCATCCTCGCGCATGCGGTCCGTCTGAACAACATCGCATCGGATCTGCTTGTTCTCTCGGAACTCGATTCGAACGCTGCGCCAGCCACTCCGCCAGAACGCGTATCTGTGCTCGACGTCATCGATTCCGCCATCCATACAATCGAGCGCGCCGCCGCTGCAAAACAGGTCCGCATCAATCGCGAAAACTGCCACGAGTGCGTCGTAGAGGGATACCGTTTCCGGTTGGAGCAGGCTATGGTGAATCTGCTCGACAACGCCGTCAAGTTCAACCGCTCCGGCGGCGAGGTCACCATCGAATGCGGCCAGCTCAATGATTCTGAAGTGCGGATCTCAGTTGCCGATACCGGCGTGGGCATCCCAATCAACGATTTGAATCGAATCTTCGAGCGCTTCTATCGCGTCGATAAAGCGCGCGCCCGTCCCGCCGGCGGCACCGGCTTGGGCCTCCCGATCGTCAAAGATGTCATTGAACGCATGGGCGGAACGATAGAGGTCCAAAGCCAGCTCGGCCGCGGCTCCACCTTCACCATCCACCTACGCCCCGCCGCATCAACAGAACCGCGACCGTGAGAGAGCGGCCCATTAACCGAACTGTAACTCTTCTGTCATCCGGCCTTGATGACATTCTTCCGATACTGGAACAGATTCAGACCAACAGGATGAGAGTCTCTTTACGGACCTTTAAGCTTGGCTTTGTACCGCTTGCCGCCCTCGCCGCCTTAGTTTCTTGCAGCTCGCCTGGCGGCGAAGTTTCTCTGACCGGAGCTGGCGCAACATTTCCAGCGCCTATTTATCAGCGCTGGTTCAACGAGTATCAATCTGTGGCTCATGTGCAAATCAATTACCAGCCCATTGGATCGGGAGGAGGCATTCGCGCCATTACGGAAGGTACGGTCGATTTCGGCGCGAGCGATATGCCGCTTACCGATGCGCAACTCGCTGCGTTTCAAGAGAAGCACGGATTCCCGGTCCTCCTGTTTCCAACTGTCCTCGGGGCGGCAGTGCCGGCCTACAATCTGTCAGGTATTACGCAAGATCTGAATTTCACGCCGCAAGCGCTCGCCGGTATCTTTCTTGGAACGATTAAGGCCTGGAACGATCCTGCAATCGCGCAAGCCAATCCGGGCGTGAAATTGCCGGCCGACCCCATCGTAGTAGTACACCGTTCCGATGGCAGCGGCACCACTTTTTGCTGGACCGATTATTTGTGCAAGATCAGTCCTGAGTGGAGCTCCAAAATTGGCAAGAACACATCGGTCAATTGGCCGGTTGGGCTGGGCGCAAAAGGGAACGATGGCGTCGCGGGCTTAATTAAACAACAGCCCGGCTCGTTGGGCTATGTGGAATTGATTTACGCTGTTCAAAATCATCTGCCGTATGGCAAAGTGAGGAATAGCGCAGGAGAGTTCGTGAAAGCTGATTTACAATCGGTAACGGCTGCGGCTGCCGCCTTAAAGAGCACTCCTTCGGATCTCCGTGTGTCGATCACGGATGAACCCGGAAACAGTGTTTACCCGATCTCCACATTCACCTGGCTCTTGGTGCCTCAAAAAATATCCGATCCCGGGCAAAGGAAAGCCATGACCGGCTTTTTGAAATGGGCCATCACCACCGGACAGAACTCCGTCGAAGCCTTAAATTATGCTCGTTTGCCTCAATCGTTTGTCGAAAAAGAACAAGAGCAAATCGGCAAGATCCAATAGCGGTTGATGGCGACCACCTCCACATACGTTGCAAACGGATCGCTAACCAAGCGCCGCAGTTTCCTGGAGCGCTTGCGCGCGGGCGACGAGTTGTCCTATCTCGTTACGCTCGCTTGTTCGGTGCTCATTCTGTTACTGGTGGCCCTGATCGCAGGAGAACTCTGGTTTCATTCTCAGCCCACGGTGAAGACCTTCGGCTGGCATTTCCTGACTTCCTCTACCTGGAACCCGAACGGCCAAAAATTTGGCGCGCTCCCGTTCATTTACGGCACCTGCATCACGTCTCTTCTCGCGTTGTTGATTGCTGTTCCGCTGGGAGTCGCCTGTTCCATTTTTCTGGCCGAAATGGCGCCGCCCCGAATTTCCAATCTGCTCACGTTCTTGATTGAGTTGCTTGCCGCGGTTCCGAGCGTCATTTACGGATTGCTCGGCATTTTCGTTCTGGTTCCGTTAATTCGCCAATATCTTGTACCCGTTTTGACGCACAGCTTCGGGTTTCTGCCTCTATTTCAAGGCACGTTTTACGGTGTGAGTATTCTGTCCGCAGGTCTGGTGCTCTCCGTTATGGTAGTGCCCTTCATCGTTTCCGTATCGAGAGAGGTTCTGCTGGCCGTCCCCGTGGAGCAGCGGGAAGCGGCGCTCGCGCTCGGTGCGACGAAATGGGAGACTACCTGGCAAGTTGTGATCCCATACGCGAAAACCGGAATCATCGGCTCCATTTTTCTGGCGCTGGCGCGCGCGCTGGGCGAGACCATGGCCGTTACCATGGTCATTGGGAATACACCCGTCATTTCAAAATCACTCTTTTCACCGGGATATTCCATCGCCGCCGTGATTGCCAATGAATTCGCAGAAGCGAGTGGCGAACTCTACATCTCCTCGCTCATTTTTTTGGGTCTTGTTCTATTCGGCCTCACCATTGTGATCAACGCTGGAGCTCGCATCCTGATCCTCACCACATCGCGCTCGGGAGTGGCGGCATCATGAGCACCGGTATCGCGGCGAGGCGCAGAATCGTGAACTCGGTAATGCTCTCGCTTTCCGGTATCGCCACCATAGCCGTCATCGGCGTGCTGTTTTTCATTCTGGGATATCTGCTCTGGCACGGCGGCCGTTCTTTAAACCCCGACTTCTTTACGAAGCTGCCGAAACCCGCCGGAGAAACCGGTGGCGGAATGGCCAACGCCATCATCGGGAGCGGGAAGGTTCTGCTGCTCGCGGCCCTCATCGGCGTGCCGGTCGGATTTCTCGCTGGCGTTTACCTCGCCGAATACAGCGGAAAGACGTTCGCGTTTCTGATTCGCTACACCGTGGATCTGTTAAATGGTGTGCCGTCGATTGTCATCGGCATCGTCGCCTACGCGCTGGTAGTGCGCCCGATGCGTCAATTTTCCGCTCTAGCCGGCGGCGTTGCGCTCGGTATCATGATGATCCCGATCGCGGTTCGTACCACCGAAGAATTTCTGCGCGCCGTTCCGAACTCTTTACGCGAGGGAGCCATGGCTCTCGGAGCAACCAAATCCAAAACGATCTTTACGGTTGTAGTTCCGGCCGCTATGTCCGGCTTGGCTTCCGGCATGATGCTCAATTTGGCGCGAGTTGCGGGTGAAACCGCTCCGCTTCTGTTTACAGCTCTCGGCAACATGTTCTGGAGCCGCGGATGGCTCAAGCCCATCGCTACGCTCCCGGTGATGATTTACAACTATGCGCTGGCGCCGGAGGAAGATTTGCATCAGCAGGCCTGGGCAGCCGGTTTCGTTTTGCTGGGCCTCGTGTTGCTCATCAACATAACCGCCCGATGGATTATTGCGAGGGGACGTTCGTCCTCCAGGAGATAACATGGCAACGCCTCAACAGCAACAACTCTTGAAGGAAACCGAAATCGCACCGCAAATCTCCAGCCTGAACAAGCCTGTACCCGCGCACAAACTGAACGCCAGAAATCTGAATTTTTATTACGGCTCGTTTCAGGCGCTTCACGATATCAGCATCGATATCGCTCAGAACAAGATAACGGCCTTTATCGGGCCTTCCGGCTGCGGCAAATCGACGTTCCTGCGAACCATGAATCGCATGAACGAAGCACTACGCAATACGCGCGTGAACGGCGAGCTTTTGCTGGATGGCCAGAATCTGTTGCATTTGGACGTGACGGACGTTCGTCGCCGCGTCGGCATGGTCTTTCAAAAGTCCAATCCATTTCCGAAATCGATCTTCGACAATGTGGCGTATGGTCTCCGGGTGAATGGTTTTGGGAAAAAGCGTGTGATCGAGGAGGCGGTGGAACGCAGTCTCACACGCGCCGCGCTGTGGAGCGAGGTCAAGGACAAGCTTCATAAACCCGCGGCGGCTTTATCCGGCGGCCAGCAGCAACGGCTATGCATTGCGCGCGCACTCGCCGTGGAGCCGGAGGTTTTGCTGCTCGACGAGCCCTGCTCTGCGCTCGACCCCATCGCTACCCGCAAAATCGAGGAACTGCTGTTTCAGCTCAAAGACATCACCACGGTAGTCATCGTCACTCACAACATGCAGCAGGCTGCCCGCCTCGCCGACTATACGGGATTCTTCCTGATGGGAAAGCTCATTGAGTTCAGCGAGACCCGAAAAATTTTTCAAAACCCAAGTAAGAAAGAGACCGAGGACTACGTCACCGGACGGTTCGGCTGATGCGCCATTTCGAACAAGAGTTAGAGCTCCTCAAAGGAAAGCTTCTGGAAATGAGCGCTCTGGTGGAGAGCGCCATTTACCGGAGCGTCCAAGGAGTCGTCGAGAAAAACGAGGAACTGGCGCAGCAGGTTCTGCGCAATGAGGCGCGGGTAAACCAGCTCGAAATCGAAGTGGATGAGATGGCGATCAGCCTGCTCGCTTTGCAAGCTCCCTTGGCGGCGGACCTCCGGCTGGTCACGGCCGCTATCAAAATCAACAACGACCTGGAGCGCATGGGCGACCTCTCTGCCAGCATCGCCCAAAGCGCCTTGGCGCTCATCCGCGAGCCGGTCATACGTCCGTTGATCGACATACCCCACATCGCCGGACTGGCGCAGTCGATGGTGCGCAAGGCGCTTGATGCCTTCGTCAATCGCGATGCCGAACTGGCCCGCAGCGTCCTTGCTTCGGACGACGCTGTGGACAACATGCGTACTGCGAGCTATCACGAGCTGATGAGCTTTATGGAGAAAAACCCGAGCCACATCCCTCAGGCGCTGTACTTGCTTTCGGTAGTCAGAAATCTGGAGCGGATTGCCGACCATTCCACCAATATCGCCGAAGATGTTCTCTTTCTGGTGAAAGGCATTGACGTCCGCCACCATAACGAAGAGCGAAGCACTCTCGCGCAGACGTAAGATCACCCTAATTTTCGCTTCAGAGTTTCGTTCACTGCCGCCGGATTCGCCTGCCCTCGCGTGGCCTTCATGACCTGTCCTACCAGAAAGCCCATCACCGCGGTTTTCCCGGATTTGTATTGCTCCACTTGCTTCGGATTGGCTGTCAACACGCCATCCACAATCTGTTCGAGCGCGCTGTAATCGGTAATCTGGCGCAGCCCCTCTCGTTCCATAATGGCCGAGGGAGAATCGCCGCTTTCGAACATCTTGGGAAGGATTTCTTTCGCCAGCTTGCCCGAAAGCTCGCCCTTGTTGATCAAAGCCACCAGCTCTCCCAAGTGCTGCGGGGAAACCGGCGATTGCGTGATGTCCTTTCCGGCCGCTTTTAGCAGCCCCATCAATTCGCCGGCGGCCCAATTGGCGGTGGCTTTCCCATCGCCGCTGACCTTGGCCGCTGCTTCGAAGTAATCGCCAATCTCTCGCGTCGCCGTCAACACTTCCGCATCGTAGTCGCGAATGCCGTATTGATTGACGAAGCGCTCGCGCCGGTCAACCGGCAGCTCCGGAAGCTTGGCTTTCACTTCGTTCAACCAGTGCTCGCTGACGCGCAGCGGCACCAGATCCGGTTCGGGGAAATAGCGGTAATCGTGCGCGTGCTCCTTGCTGCGCATCCCGACGGTCACTCCAGTATCGGGGTTATACAGCCGCGTCTCCTGCACTACCTTCCCGCCCGATTCAATCAATTGCACCTGACGCTCAATCTCATATTCCAGCGCCATTTTCAGGAATCGGAACGAATTTAGATTTTTGACTTCCGCTTTGGTCCCGAATTTCGGCGCTCCCCGCAAGCGCACGGAAACGTTCGCGTCACACCGCAGTTGCCCCTTTTCCATATCGCAGTCCGAAACGGCCACGTACTGCATGATTTGCTTCAACGCGGTGAGATAGGCATACGCCTCATCCGGCGAGCGCATGTCCGGCTCGCTCACAATCTCGATCAACGGCGTGCCGGAGCGGTTGAGATCGACATACGTATATCGATCCGAATCTTTAAAGCCGTCGTGGATACTCTTGCCGGCATCGTCCTCCATATGAACGCGTGTCACTCCGATTCGCTTCTTGCCGCCTTCTGCCGGAATGTCGAGATACCCGTGCTCGGCGAGGGGCTGGTCGTATTGCGAAATTTGATAGCCCTTGGGGAGATCCGGATAGAAATAATTCTTTCGGGCAAAGCGTGAAAACGGATTGATCCGGCAGTGCAGCGCGAGCGCCGCGCTAATCGCCGATTCCACCGCCTGCCGGCTCAGAACCGGAAGCGCTCCCGGCAGTCCCAGACATACCGGGCAGACATTCGTATTCGGCGGCGCACCAAAGGCCACTGGACAACTACAGAAAATTTTGGTTTTCGTATTGAGCTGAACGTGCACTTCCAGCCCGATGACTGGTTCGTATTTCGTGAGCACGTCCTCTGCAACCGCGCTGGCGGACATAACTTGATTCTAAAAGGCCGCAACGGTAACCTTCCGGCTAAACTTAGAAGAAGAGCGCGATGAACGATCACGAAGCCAGAATTAAGGCCCTGGAGCAGGCTCGCAAAGAGCTGGAAGACGCTTTTCTGGTGATGACTCATCTCGAGACCAAGCAGAGCAACCTGACTAAGATCCAGGCGGATGAAACCGAAAAGTTAAGGGCGCAAATGGCTGAGCAACGCAGATTGAACCAGGAAACAGATAAGCGCATCGCGGATCTGGTCTCAGCTATAGGCACTCTCATCGGCAAGATGCCACAGCCCGGCAGCCAGCGATAAGCCGCGCCCCGTTCCTCTACGCAACGGTTCCCTTCAAAAATACTGCCTCCACCGTATACATTAGGAGCAGTCCCGGATCTAATATTTATCTGGAAGCTCTCGAGAAGCCGTTATGAAGCTTTCGCATGCATGCACCCTCTTTGCGGCTGGCCTATGGGTAACGGGTACGTTGGCGTTCTCTCAGCCCAATTTCATCTCAGCCCGGCCGGGCCGGGTCAATTATTTCGAAGGCGATGCTTTCTTGAACCAGCAGCGCCTCACGCGCGAGATGCTGGGGAAACCGTTCCTGAATCCCAACGACACGGTTTCTACATACAACGGAAAGGCCGAAATCCTGCTGACGCCCGGCGTGTTCCTGCGTATCGGGGACAACAGCGAAGTCCAGGCCAAAGCTCTCTCGTTGATCGATGTTCAGATCGAACTGCATCGCGGCGAAGCCATGATCGAGGTCGATCAACTCACCAAAGACAACAGCATCCGAATGTTCGTCGACGGGAGCTCGGCTCTCATCAAAAAACCTGGATTGTACCGGTTTATCGCTACCCAGCCGGCCAGCATGGCCGTGATCTCCGGCAAGCTGGAGGTCTCCGACAACGGGCGCAACATCGGTCTCGGCAAAGGGAACGAAGTCTTACTGGCGCAGTCGCCCCAAAAGCAACACTTCGACCGAAAGAAGGAAGACGACTTGTACGCCTGGAGCAATGAGCGCGCGGAATATAATTCGGCGGCCAGCTACCAAACGGCACAAACTGCTTTGACCGCGGCGAACTCTCCCGGTTGGCTCTGGAACGATACCTTCACTTCTTGGGCCTGGGTTCCGGGCGCCGATCTCGCATTTTTCAGTCCTTTCGGTTACGGGTTTTTTGGATCGGGCGCGGTCGCTTACGCTCCCATCTGCTACGCCAGGACGGACGGTGGCCGCTGGCGCGGGCCCTGGCATGGGCGATCCCACTGGCAACCGATTCCCGTAAACCCACGGCGGCCGCCCGCAACCGGGGCGACGCCTCGCTCCCCATGGCAAAGTCATCAGGCGAGCGCTGCGGCGCTGCGGACGTTTTCCGCAACCGGCTTTCGAAGTTCCGCAGGTGTTTCCATCCCCACCGGTGCGCGGATCACTGCGCCTACAGCCTCCGGACACTTTTGGGCTAGAGGCAATAATGGCCCTGCCGCGGCCGGAAATGGAGGACACATCGGAGCCTGGGCGCACGCGAACTCCGCAGGCCGCGGGCCTGGCATTGCCGGTGGTGGCGGGCGTTTCGCCGGAGCGGGGCGTTCCGCAATGCCTAGCGGCGCTGCTGGCGGTCACTTCGGCGGCGGTGGTGGTCACTTCGGCGGCAGCAGCGGTGGTGGTCATTTCGGCGGCGGTGGTTTTAGCGGCGGACATGCCGGTGGAGGAAGCGCCGGAGGCGGTGGCGGCCACAGTAGCGGTGGCGGCGGTGCTGGCGGCGGAGGCGGCCACAGGTAAGATTGTCAGAAGTGAACGAAGCCGTCGACCGGGTTCTGATTACTTCTGAGCAAATCCAGCAGCGCGTCCGCGAGATGGCCGCGCAAATCGACGCCGATTATCCGGACGGTCCTCTTTACCTCATCTCCGTTCTGAAGGGGGCATTCATCTTTGTGGCTGATCTGGCGCGCGCCCTCGCGCGACCCTCCGTCCGCATCGAATTCATGGGCATCTCCAGTTACGGGCGCGAAAAGACCAGCTCCGGCCAAGTGCGCGTTACCCGGGATCTCGACGTAAGCATTGAGGGCTGTGATGTCTTGATCGTCGAAGACATCATCGATAGCGGCGTTACGTTGAGCTATCTGATCCGCCTGTTGGAACAGCGCAATCCCAAATCGCTCGAAATCGCGACCCTGCTCGACAAGCCGGAGCGTAGGATTCGCCCCGTTCAAGTGAAGTACGTCGGTTTCCAAATACCGGACGAATTCGTGGTCGGATACGGCCTGGACTACGCGGAAGATTATCGCAACCTGAGTGATATCCGGGTGCTTAAGGCTTAATTCAAAAAATAGGTGCGATACAACGTATCCCGCTGCTTCGGAACAAAGCCTGCATCTCTGATCAACTTGCGCAGTTGTTCCTCAGTGGCCCGGTGATGCGTGCCCGCTGCCGAGACAACGTTTTCCTCAATCATGATGCTGCCCACGTCGTTCCCGCCGAAGCGCAGCCCAAGCTGGCACACCTTTAATCCGGGCGTCACCCACGAAGCCTGAATGTTCAGGATGTTGTCCAGGTACACGCGCGAGAGCGCCAGCATCTTCAGGTACTCCACCGCTGTCGCTTCCTGCTTCACAAACCGGCCGAGCGACGTATATTCGCGCTGAAAGAACCAGGGAATGAAGGCCGTAAATCCGCCGGTGTCTTCCTGAATTTGCCGGACGATCTCCAGATGATTCATCCGCTGCTCAATGGTCTCGCCGGTGCCGAACATCATCGTCGCGGTGGTTCGCATTCCCAATGAGTGGGCCGTCCGGTGCACGTCGATCCACTCTTTCGTAGAACACTTTAAGCGGCTGATCCGGTGCCGGACGCTGTCGTCCAGAATCTCCGCTCCGCCGCCCGGAATGGAGTCGAGCCCCGCATCACGCAGCCGCGCAATCGTATCCCGCAACGAGAGCCCGCTCACTTCCGCAATATTCACCAGTTCCGGCGCGGAAAAACAGTGGCACCAGATGTTGAAATGCGACTTAATAGTTCGCAGCAAGTCCTCGTACCATTCGATTTTGAGATCGGGATGCAAGCCGCCCTGCATCAGTATCCCGGTCCCGCCCAGATCCACCGTCTCCTGAATCTTCGCGAGGATCGTCTCTTTCGGAAGAACGTATCCTTCCTTGTGCCCGAGCGGGCGGTAGAACGCACAGAAGCTGCAATACTCGGTGCAGAAGTTGGTGTAATTAATGTTGCGATCGATGATATAGCTGACAATTCCTTCAGGATGCAACTTTCGCCGGACCGCATCGGCTTCCATCCCGATGCCCACCAGATCGTCGCTCTGGAACAGATCAATCGCCTGTTGTCGCGTAATCATTCAGCTTCGCCATCTCCCAAAACGTGTTCAGTCCCTGCTGTTCCTCGTTGCCCAACTCGAACCGGATATGCTCACGCAAATACTTGTTGGCGAGCGCGGCCGACACGCCGCGGCGCTCGTGTTCCCGCTTCACAATTTCATCGATTCTCGCCCGCCCGAACTCGTACGAACCCACCGTAATCGCCCGCAAGCGTTCCACCGGCAGACCCGGTTTCCCGGCCCAAGCCGCGAACACCATCGGCAATCCGGTTAACGCCAGCCATTCGGCCCCGAGATCGAGCCATTCCAATCCGCATTGCTCCGCCTCAATTCGCAGCGCCGGATCGCCGATAATCAGCGCCGCATCGGCACTAGCGATCATCTCGTTCAGCGCCGGAGCGCGCTCGGTCATGTCGGCTTCCACGCCGTAGCGTTCGCGCAGGATCACGCGCGCAAGCTGCACGGACGTTCGCGAACTGAGATCCGCTGCAAGCGTGCGCACCTGCCTCCATGGCACGCGCGAAAACAGCAGAATGCTCCGCACCGCGCCGTAGCATGAAATCCCCACTCCCGGCACCATTTCCAATCCTTGACGCGCGATCTCCGCCACCGGAACCAGCCCGATCTGAATCCGGCCATCTTCCACCTGGCGCGCGCATTCGGAAGGAATTGAAAACGACAGGTCCACTTCCTGTTGCTGCGGCCCGTGCGCCATTCCCCAGATTAACGGGACAGTGTTCAGAAAACTGACCGCCCCGACTCGGATTTTCGACTCGTTCTCAGTCAAATTCCAGTGTATCGGTCAGACGCCCCGCCGGTCGCACCACAGATCTACGTGCAGCCGCGGGCTGTATCGATACCCGCACTGCTTGCAGATCTCGGCCAGCCACTGTCCCCGTTCCCGCAGCACTTCAGGCCTCGTGCCTTCCGGCATCAACACCACGCGCTCGCGCCCGGCCCCGATGTTGGTGCAGATCTTTTCAATTTCGGCCAGGTCCTCAGGCGACATCACGACGAATTTCAATTGATACGAATATTCACTGATCAGCCGCTTCAGGATCTCCGGCTGATACCGCAACCGGTCATGCTGCGCCGCCCAGCGGCCGCCATCCCGTTCTCGTGGAGTCGAATTGGCGAGCTTCGGGCTGATGCTCATCAAATCGCAAGCAACCGGCGCATACACCGTTCCGGCTGTCTCAATCGTGATATGCAGGTCCGCCTGCCGCAGCATGTTGGTGAGATTCACCATCTGCGGCGCGATCATCGGCTCGCCGCCGGTAAGCACCACGTGACGCGCTCGAAATTCCTGCACTGCCGCCAAAATACGCTCGAGCGGCATGTCTTTGCCTTCCGGATTCCAGGAGGTGTATGGCGTATCGCACCATACGCATCGCAGATTACATCCCGAGGTTCGGACGAACACCGAGGGAACGCCTACCAGGGCGCCTTCGCCTTGCAGCGAATAAAAGATCTCCGCAATCTTCACGGCACAAGCAGCGGGTCCGGAACGCCCGCTTCTTCAAATCCCTTCCGCCGCAACAAACATGCATCGCATTTTCCGCACGCGCGTCCGCTCGCGTCCGGGTCATAGCAAGTGTGCGTCAGGCTCAAATCGACACCGAGTTCGACAGCCTTCCGCACAATATCGGCCTTGGTCATCCGCAAAAGCGGAGTGTGGATTTCGATTCTCGCCGTACCCTCCACGCCGGCCTTGGTCGCCAGATTCGCCATGCGCTGAAAGGCTTCGATGAACTCAGGCCGGCAGTCCGGGTATCCCGAATAGTCGAGCGCGTTCACGCCGATGAAAATCGCCGAAGCGCGCGCCACTTCCGCGTAGGCGAGCGCAAATGACAAGAAAATCGTATTCCGCGCCGGCACATAGGTCACAGGAATCCCATTGCCCATTTCTTCTGTCGCGCGATTCTTCGGCACGTCGATGTCGCTTGTGAGCGCCGATCCACCAAAAATCCGCAAATCGATCTTCGCAACGCGATGCTCCTTCGCTCCAAGCTGTTCTGCAATCCGCGCGGCGGCCTGGAGTTCGGTAATCTGCCGTTGCCCGTAGTCGAACGATAGGCAATAGCACTCGAAGCCTTCGCGCCGGGCAATCGCGAGACAGGTGCTCGAATCGAGGCCGCCGCTCAGCAGACAAATGGCGCGTTTATTCATCTGTCTTCACGTCCACGGTAGTCCTCAAGCTTCCTCGATGCAGCCGGATGCTGAGTCCTTCGCCGATCCTTGCTTCTTTTGACGACCGCAAGACGTGGCCGCTGGCATTCTGCACAATCGCATACCCGCGCCCCAAAACCGCCAGCGGACTCAACTGGCTCAAGTGCACGTGCAAGGATTCCTGCCTGCGCCGCGCCTCCCACAAGCGCGTCTGTATGCTCTTGCGGAGCCGCTCACTGAAAAGTTCATTCTGATGCGCATTGCGCGCAAAGCGCAGCCGCAGATTGCTGGCCTCCAGCCGCCGGGTCAACTCGGTAAGCCGCCTGCTATGCCCAACCATCAGGCGCTTCATCAGCTCCCGCAATTGCGAATCGAGATCGTCCACCAATTGCGCTCGTTTCGCAATCGCGCGCTGGATCAGTGCAGCCGCACGCTCGGTCTTGCGATGAGTCAGATCGCGCGAGCACATCAGCAATCGATACCGTAGCGCCTGAATCGCCTTCGTCCGCAGTGCCTCAATCTGCTCCAGCAGGCTGTCCCGTGTGCAGATCACAATTTCCGCCGCCGCCGAAGGAGTCGGCGCGCGATGATCCGCAACGAAATCCGCGATGGTGAAGTCCGTCTCGTGCCCAATCGCGGAAATCACGGGCACACTGCACGCAGCGATCGCGCGTGCGACCGCTTCCTCATTGAACGTCCACAAATCTTCCAGTGAGCCGCCGCCGCGCGCCACAATCACAACTTCCGCCCAGCCACTCCCGCTGAAATATTCGAGCCCGGCGCACACTTGCTCAATCGATCCCTCGCCTTGCACCTGCGCCGGGAACAAACGCACGTGCAGTCCCGGAAAGCGCCGTTCGAGTACATGCAGAATATCGCGAATCACGGCTCCCGCGGGTGACGTGACCACGCCGATCTGGCGCGGCAGCTTGGGCAGCGGCCGTTTCCGGCTCTGCTCGAACAAGCCCTCCTCGGCCAGTTTGCGCTTAAGCTGCTCAAACGCAAGTTGCAGCGCGCCCGCGCCCTGCGGTTCCAGCAACTCCACGATGAGCTGATACTCGCCGCGCGCCTCATACACTTCGAGATTGCCGCGCGCGATCACCTCCAGCCCGTCCTGCGGCCGGAATTTGGCGAACCGTAGCGCACTTTTGAAAAAGGCGCACTTGATCTGGCTCTGCTCTTCTTTTAGGCAGAAGTAGTAATGGCCGCTGGGAGCCAGACGGCATCCCGAAATCTCGCCCGCCACCCAGATCCCGCGAAAATCCAGCTCAAACCGGCGCTGGATCGCCGCATTCAGCGCGCTGACCCGGAAGATATGCCGCTCCGGCCCAAGTTCGAGGGTCATCTGGGAGATCGCGGTGCTTGTTTTCCCGAGCATCGTTATCTCCAGTGTCTCAGGTGGAGCCGCTTTTCCAGGCGGCCGTTCCAAGCTCCTATTCCGGGCTTACTTTTGCATGGACGCGGTGGCGGACTGCGCAGGCGCGGTACTGATCGGCGGGATCGATGTCTTCGTCTGAGGGGCCAAGGCGGAGGAACGAAGCGAGACGCCGCTCCTTCACTGTCGCGGTTCTGTTTCTGCGGAACGAACCCACGGTCCTTTTGTGGCGGACCGGCTTCTCTTCATATAGACTATCTGTATGAGAAGGCAGCAGTCTACCGCACTCTTACAGGGAACGCTCGACGTCTTAATTTTGAATGCGCTGTGCATCGACCCAATGCACGGGTTGGGAATTTCGCGCCGCATCGCGCAAGTGACACAAGGCACGTTCAACGTAAAGCCCGGTTCCTTGTTTCCAGCGCTGCATCGTATGCAGGAGGCGGGCTGGCTGACATCGGAGTGGGGCGAATCAGAGAACAACCGCCGCGCCAAGTTCTACCGGCTGACGAAGGCCGGACGGCAACAACTGAAGGAACAGACCGAGCAGTGGGGGTTGATTTCCGCGGCCATGACTAGCGCCCTCGGTTTGGCCTAACAGGAGAAAGAAAATGCGTCTGAAGGCCCTTTGGCAGAACCTGTTTCGGAGACGGGAGGTGGAACAGGACCTCAGCGACGAGATGAATTCGTTCGAGCAAATGTTGACGGACGAGAACACGCGCCGGGGACTTTCGGCCGGCGAGGCGCGTAGGGAAGCACGGTTGGAAATAGGAGGCGCGGAACAGGTCAAAGAAGCGGTGCGAGATGTGCGGACAGGGTCGTTGTTCAACAATCTGGCGGCGGAGATGCGGCAAACACTGCGCGCTCTGAGACGGAATCCGGGGCTCACCTGGCTGAGTATCGCCATGCTTGCCTTGGGCATTGGCGGCAGCGTCTCTGTGTTCAGTATTTTTTACTCCGCATTGCTGCGCCCGCTACCGTTCGCAGAACCGGACCGGCTTGTGGAACTGCATGAGACGCGTCTCGCCAGAGGGGTGGATCACGCTGCTTTCTCGGAAGCGAATTTCTGGGATGTGCGCGCGCAGAACCACGTGTTCACGGATATAGCCGCTTACCACGAGGACGAGGGCAATCTGACCGGCTCGGGACCAGCCGAGAAAGTCACGATTGCGGATGTGAGCGGTACGTTTTTTCATCTGCTGGGCGTGGCGCCAGTCATTGGCCGCGACTTTTCGGCGGAGGATGCTCGTGGCGGCTGGGATAACAGCGTGGTGTTGCTCGGCAACGACTTTTGGCGCACCCATTTTGCCGCCGATCCGAAGGTGATTGGACGGACGCTGCGGCTAAACGGCAAAGCGTACTCGGTGATCGGCGTGCTCCCGGCGGGCGAACCATTTTTAGAGGTGCAAGTATACATGCCGTTCGGATACCGGCCGAACAGCAACCGCAGCAGTTGGGAATTTACCGTGGTGGGCCGGCTGAAGCCGGGCGTCTCCATAGAGACGGCGACAGCAGATCTCGATCTGGTGGGCAATGTGCTGGCCCGCGCTTATCCGAGAGACGACAAGGGTATTGGATTTGTGGTGTGGCCGTCACGCCGGTGGATCGCACCGGAGAACACGCGCAAAGCGTTGTGGCTCATGCTCGGCGCAGTTTGCCTGCTGCTGGCGATTGCCTGTGTGAACGTGGCGAACCTGCTACTCGCGCGCGGTATATCACGCCAACGTGAACTGGCCGTTCGCACAGCCCTGGGAGCGGGGCGCGGCCGGCTGATTCGTTCGGTGATGCAGGAATCATTTTCGTTGAGCATGGGGGGAGCGTTGGCGGGCCTTCTATTAGCGTGGTTTGCGCTGGGCTCGCTACAAGCGCTGGAAACGTTGAACATACCGCGGTTGGCAAAGGCAAACCTGAATCCCTGGGTATTGGGTTTCGCAATCGTCGTAACGGTGCTGGTGGGCATCTTTTCGGGACTGGCGCCGGCGCTACAAGCGCCTTCGAGCAATATCTCCGAAGCGTTGCGGGAGGGAGACCGCCAGACAGGCAGCCGCAGCCAAAACCGCCTGCGCTCGGCGCTGGTGACCGCCGAAGTGGGGCTCTCGGTGCTTTTGCTGGTGGGAGCCGGGCTTCTCATACGCAGCTTCGAACGGCTTACGCACGTGAATTCAGGCTTTGAGACGGCGCATCGGCTGCTGTTCTCTATCAACTTTCCGGGATCGTACTGGGAAAACGGAGCGGGGCAACAATTCCTGGACCGCTTCAGCGAACGTCTTTCGACATTACCAGGAGTGGTGGAGGCGGGCTCGGTGAACTCGCGGCCGATTGTGGGATGGGATCCGGGTATGAGCATTGATTCGCAGTTTCGGGAATCGAAGCAGGGCGGGAAAGATGTGCCTTGGGCCGGCTGGCGGATTGTGTCGCCGGGCTATCTGAAAGCAGCGGGTTTGAAGCTGATCCGGGGGCGTGATTTCAACGGCCATGACCGGCCGGTTTGGGCGGAGAAAGGACAGCCGGAACCACAGCGTCACGTGATGATCAGCCAGCGCCTGGCGCAGTTATTGTTTGCCGACACCGATCCGATCGGAAGCCATGTAACGCTCTGGAAAGGGCAGAGCAATCGTGACGCGGAGGTGGTTGGGGTGGTGTCCGACAGCCGGGAGCGAGGGCTGGGCGCGGGGCCCGCACTCACCGTTTATATACCGAACGGGGCGAACGCGCTGACGAGCGAATTTGTGGTTCATACACGCGGGAATCCGCTGGCGATGGCGCCGCAAATCCGCGCCATCGCAGCGGAGATTGATCCGAACCTGCCCGTAGCAGACGTGCGCTCGTTCGATGAAGTAGTGCAACGTTCGGTGACACCGCAGCTTTTCAATACGCTGTTGCTGTGCGTGTTTGGAGGGCTGGCGCTGCTGCTTGCCGCCAGCGGGATCTACGGTGTGCTTTCCTATGCCATCAGCCGCCGGACTTCGGAGATTGGATTGCGGGTGGTACTTGGCGCGACGGCGGGGAGTATTCTCCGGATGACAGTGGGGCTGGGAATGCGGCCGGTACTGATCGGAGTGGCTTTGGGAATTGGTGCATCGCTCGGAGCGTCTCAATACTTTGCATCGCTGTTGTTCGGAATTAAGCCGTTTGATGCCGCGACGTATGCGGCGGTGATCGTCGTGCTTCTGGCGACGGCTCTGGTGGCGTGCTACTTTCCGGGGCGCCGCGCAGTGCATACCGATCCGGCGGTTGCGTTGCGAAGCGAGTAGGCGCGGGATCTGCGACCATCCCGGCGGTGAGACCGCTTGCAAGAACCGCCGCGTTCACCCCTGGAACCATTTTGAAAGAATAGGCGGGTGCGATAGCATAGCAGGAAGAAAATTCAAGGAACAAAATCGTAAGGAAGATATTTAAGAACGATTGAAGGGTGCGGCCCGAGAAATTTCATCCCGGCTCACCGGCGTAAATCTTTTCAACGGCTGATCCTCGCTCGCAAGGAGACCTCAATGAGCGCAACGCAAGCGAAACCCACCCCCGAAGCTACGTCACCGCAAACCTATACGGCGAAAGCCTATGCCGCCCAGAGTCCTACATCCAATATGGCGGCGATAAATATTCGCCGGCGTACGCCAAAACCGAAAGACGTGCAGATCGAAATCCTTTACTGCGGGATCTGCCACACCGATCTGCATTTCGCGCGTAACGAGTTCGCGAACATCATGCCCACAACGTATCCTTGTGTGCCCGGTCACGAGATTGTGGGACGTGTGGCGAAAATCGGCACTTCGGTCACCAAGTTTAAGGAAGGCGATCTGGCCGCGGTTGGATGCATGGTTGATTCTGACCGTACCTGCGAGGCCTGCCGCGAAGGTGAAGAACAGTTCTGTGCGAGCCAGCCAATCTTCACGTATAACGGACCAGATCAGCACCTCGGAGGGGTGACCTACGGGGGGTATTCAGAAAGCGTGGTCGTAGACGAAGACTTCGTTCTCCGCGTGCCCAAAAACTTAGAACTCGCCGCGACTGCTCCGCTGTTATGCGCAGGTATCACGACGTATTCGCCGCTGCGCCACGCGCATGTGAGAACAGGCCTGAAAGTCGGAATCGTCGGTCTGGGCGGACTTGGGCATATGGGCGTGAAGCTTGCGAGGGCGCTTGGCGCTCATGTCGTTGTCTTCACAACCAGCCCTCAAAAAACCGCTGATGCCGTTCGCCTCGGCGCCCACGACGTTGTCAATTCGCGGGGTGACGCCGAGATGCAGAAGCACGTCAATACGTTTGATTACATCCTCGACACGATCCCTGCGAAACACGATATCAACGCATATATCAATCTTCTGAAACGAGACGGAATGCTGAATTTCGTAGGCGCCCCATCGGAGCCGGTGCCTCTCGCAATCCCGGGGCTACTCTTCGGGCGCAAGAAAATTGGAGGATCTCTTATCGGCGGTATACGGGAGACGCAAGAAATGCTCGACTTCTGCGGTGAGCACAATATCACTGCGGACGTCGAGCTTATTGAAGTACAACAGATTAACCAAGCGTATGAGCGCCTGCTGAAGAATGACGTGAAGTATCGCTTCGTGATTGATTTGGCGTCGCTGAAGTAACAACGGTTATATTGCGATTCACGTTGCGTCCCAAGTTGCAGCAGGTGCGTGCCGCGATCAGGCGAGCGGTTCCGAAGGCAGTGGAAGGTATCGGATAGAGTCAGCAACTCAGAAATTCAACCGCAACGCTAACTGCACCAGTCTTGGCGTATTTGCTTGACTGTTGATCACCCCTTGCGCCGTGTTTCCTATCGTTTGATTCGGGAACCCGAACTGCGTCCGGTTGAAGATATTAAAGAACTCCGCCCGGAATTGTAAGCGTACGCGGTCTTCCGGCGCCAGCGGGAAATCCTTATACGCCGAGAAATCCCAGTTCGCAATCCCTGGACCCCGCAAATGCGGATCCGTCCGGCTCTCGGTGCCAAACGTAAAGGCCAGAGGCTGGGTGAAACAGCTCGTGTTGAAATATTCGGTCAGCTTCGCTTGAATGGGTCCGGAAATCGAAGCGTCGCATCCCAGAATTGTATTCGGCCGCGAACCGCCGCCAAAGGAATTGGTCCGGTTCGAGTTTGTACCAAAGTGGAGCGGGAATCCGTCTTGCAGCGTGGTAACGCCCTCCACGCCCCAGCCGCCGATTGTCGCCTGCACGAAACCATTCGCATTGGAAAGATATTTCCGCCCTTTCCCGAACGGCAAATCGAGCACGTAACTGACAACCAAACGGTTCGGCGTGTCGAAAGAAGCGAGCGATCTTTCAAGCTTCAGATTGTTGTAGTCCTGCACGCCGCCCACTCCGCCGCCTTCCAGCCAGCCGGTGATCGTGTCCGTGTCGCTGATTAGCTTGGCGTGCGTATAAGCCACCGAAATGGAAGCGCCGTTGGCAAAGCGCTTCGTCGCCTGCACTTGCAAGGAGTGATAGATGGAGTTGCCGATGCCCTCGTTCGCAATTCCCATGCCTGTGTATTGCGGGTACGGGCGCAGAAGCTGCCCTCTCGAAACCGTCGCTTGCGACAACGAGACACCTGGTGCCGTCACGATTCCGAAATACGGGTTCGGAACACTCTGCGTGAGCTGCGTGCCCAACGCAAGGAACTGATCGGGTAACTGATCCAGTTGCGGATTGGCTTGCATCGGAAGATGCGTGCCCTTCGACCCTCCGTAGGCCACATCGATCAGGAATCCCTGCCCGAACTGGTGCTGGATGTCCGCGTTCCACTGTTGCGCATATCCATAGGGATTATTCAGCAAGGTCTCGGTTAAACCGCGTCCTAACAGAGTCTGCGCATAGCTGGGATCGCGTCCGGGAGGTTGTACGATGCCGGACGGAAACGGGTTGCTGATAGTGGATGCCGGCACGCCCGGGAAAATGGTCGCGAGCACCGGGGTGCCGATGCTGTTAACGGCATCGTTATTCGGGCTGTAATTCCAGGCTACGTCGCTGGGCAGCCAGAAAACGCCATAACCGGCGTGAAATACGGTCTTGGAAGTGATCTGGTAGGCCAAACCGATACGCGGCGCAAATTGCTTCCAGTCCGGCCGGATATTGCTCCTCAAATGATCGGCGTACGTGCCAACTAGTTGCACGGTACCCAACTCGGTAATGCCCGCCGCTTTGAGAATCGGGTTCGGAAACGTTGGATCGAAGAACGACAAACGATTGAACCGTTCCGTCCAGGGTGCGTCATGCTCCCACCGGATACCCAGGTTCAGGGTCAATTTGCTGGTCGCGTGCCAGTCATCGTTCAGAAACAGCGCCGGGTAAAGCTGCTGCCCGGCCACCAGGTTGGGTGTACTATTGCCGCCGCCGGAAGGATAGCCCAACAAAAACGTAGCAAAACCGGCCCCGCCCGTCTGCGTCACAGCGTTGCTGGAGGTCAAATCCGGGTTAAAGTTGAACGTGCCGGTCGGATTGTTCGTCTGCGCATAATTGTGCGTGATGCGCATGAATTCGCCGCCAAACTTCAACGTGTGCTTCCCTGCAATCTTTGTCATCGTGCTGGCGATCCGGTAGTTGTCGTTCCGGTCGATAATGACGCTGCCGGTCCCGGCGCTTCCGAAAGTGTTGGCTGTATCGAAACCATTGATAATCGGGATCGGCATATCCCGGAATGCGACTTGGCTGTTCAGCGAAGCCGGCCAGCCAAGCTGCGTCAAGTCATAGCCAAGCGTCTCCGGCGTGCGGTCGTACGCAAACCGTTGATAGCTCAGCCGCAGATCGAAGATTGTTGTCGGCGAGATGGAATACGTGTCGGCCAGAACGAAATTGTTGGTGGTGAACGTTTCCGTGCAGCGGTCCTGGCACACGCCATTATTCATCGGGTCGATCGGCAGGTTCAGGTTGTACCAATAGCTGTAACGCCCGCTGATGTGCTGTTTATCGGAAACATTCTGGTCAATATGCACGACCGTTTCATTGCTGTTTCCGCCCTGGCTCGTATTTCCCACCCAGTTATTCAGCCCTTTGGAAGTACCAAGAGCATTCGGCAGCGGGTAAAGCGCCAGCCATTTCAGCGAAGTGGGATTGATCCTGCTCGTGGGAATCACGTTGTTCGCGAATGGCGTCCGGCTGTACTGCGCGCGTCCCGCGCAGGCGGGGGAGCCCGGAGCTCCGCTGTCGCACGTTGTCAAAGGATCGTAAATGGTGAGGCCGTTGGCCGCCGCATAGGCACTCAAGTCGCCGCCGCGTTCGGCGACTGTAGGCACCGTCTCGGTATAAGTAGCGCCTTGCCGCAGCCGGAAGCCTTCGTAATCCACAAAGAAGAACGTCTTATTCCGGCCATCGTAGAGCTTCGGAATATAAACCGGCCCGCCCAGATTGCCACCGAATTGATTCTGGGTAAACGGTGCGCGCTTAATTCCTGCCTGATTGTTAAAGAACGTGTTGGCATTTAAGACTTTGTTCCGCAGAAACTCCCACAGGCTGCCATGCAAGTCATTGCCTCCCGATTTGGTCGTAAAGTTGATGACCCCGCCGGCGAACCGGCCATACTCCGGTGAAAGATTGTTGGTGTCGACTTTGAATTCCTGCAAGGAGTCCTGGGTCGGAACCATCGCGGTGATGTTCAGATATCCGCCATTGACCGGTGAACCATCCAGCCACACCATACTCTGGTTCGCCATACCGCCGCCAATCTGAAAATTGCCCCACGCGAACGGGTTGGTTCCGTTCGGATTCTGCATCGATTGGCCCTGCGGGACCACCGACGGAACCAGCGCAACCAGGTTCATCGGATTGCGGCCGTTCAGCGGTAGCTCGTTTGTCTTCCGCTGATCGATCACGGTGCCAAGCGATGAGGTTTCAGGCTGAAGCAGCGGCGTCTGGGCTGTCACTTCCACGGTCTGTGTCACTTGACCGACTTCCAAAGCCACATCTATGCGCGTGGTCGTCTGCTGCTGCACCGTAACCGGCGAACGCAAAATACGTTTGAAACCGGGCTTCTCTACCGCAACGCTGTAATTGCCCGGTACCAGACTGACGAACTGATACAGCCCGTCTCCGTTGGTGTCCTGGGTGCGTGTTTCGTTCGTACCCAGGTTCGTTAGTGTGACTGGAGTGTTCGGGACCGGCGCCCCACTCGGGTCCGTGACTGTTCCGACAATGGACCCGTACGTCGTCTGAGCGCTTGCGACCGGCGCAACAGCGAAACAGCAGAGCGCGCAAATCCCTACAAGCCACAAACGTGGTGATCTTTTGAACATGAGACTAATACCCCTCAAACGCTAGCAATATGCAGCTAGCCTAGTTTAAACGCCAAGCTGGAATGAGTCAATGATGTATCCGCGGCCGAGGATGGCCCCTTGCTTACGCGCGGGGTTCTGCAATCATGTGAGAAGGTGTTGAACGGTTTGCTGGCTGTGGCCGGCGTTTCCCTTGCGGCCATGGCCATCTTTGAAGCCGGCCTGCCGCGCGGGCTCGATTTCACGCACCGCAATTCGCCCACCCGTCAGAAATACTTGATCGAAACCATGGGCGGCGGCGTCGCTTTACTCGATTACAATCGCGATGGGCTGCTCGATATTTTCCTGGTCAACAGCGGTCGATTATCTGATCCCATGCGATTGCCTGAAAGTTTCGGCCGCTCCGATGCGCGCTATTGGAACCGGCTCTACCGTCAGAATAAAGACGGTAATTTTACCGACGTTACCGAAGCGGCCGGGCTGGCCAATGCCGGAGACGCGAATTATGGAATGGGCGTCGCGGTCGCCGATTACGATAACGACGGATTTCCCGATATCTATGTGACCAATTACGGCAAGAACACGCTCTATCACAATAACGGTAACGGCACGTTTACCGATGTCACCGAAAAGGCCGGAGTGGCGGCTGGTGGCTGGTCTGTCTCCGCGGGATTTTTCGATTACGATAACGACGGCAAGCTCGATCTCTTCGTGACACGCTACATGCAATGGGACACACAGCATAGCAAAATCTGCGCGCGCCAGACTTATTGCCCGCCCGGTGAATTTCCCGCCACCACGAGCGTGCTCTATCGCAATCGCGGCGACGGAACGTTTGAGGACGCAAGCATTCGCTCCGCCATCGCGGCGAAGAGAGGCCGCGCGCTCGGCGTCGCCTTCAACGATTACGATGGCGACGGCTACACAGATATCTTCGTCGCCAACGACGGCATGGAGCAGTTCCTGTTCCACAACAACGGGAACGGAACCTTCACGGAACGTGCCCTGGAAGCCAGCGTCTCGCTTTCGGATGATGGCAAACCGTACGCGGGCATGGGAGTGGATTTTCGGGATTACGATAACGACGGGCGGCCGGATATTGTCGTCACGAACCTGGCGAAACAGATCTATGCTGTCTACCACAACGACGGCAACGGCTCGTTCAGCTATCGCAGCCTTCAAACAGGATTGGGAGTGCTGTCGGCCGGCAGCTCGGGTTGGGGAATGCGGCTCGAAGATTTTGATAATGACGGCTGGAAGGATCTCTTTGTGGCGCAAAGTCACCTGATGGACAACGTCGAGCAGATCGATCCATCGCTGCGCTATCGCGAACCGCCTCTCCTTGCTTTAAATCATCACGGCCGGTTTGAGCGTGTCGATCCGGGAATGGATACGCCCGTTGCCGGACGGGGCGCTGCCTTTGGCGATTTGAATAATGATGGATGGATAGACGTCGTGATGAGCGTTCTGGGCGGGCAGCCAATCGTATTTCACAACCGCGGCGGAAGCAATCACTGGCTCACCATTTCGCTCGAGGGCACGCGTAGCAACCGCGACGGTTTCGGAACACGGATTCAAGTAAACGGCCAGACGCAATACGCGAACTCCGGCGGCAGCTACGAATCCGCAAGCGACAAGCGTGTGCATTTCGGGCTCGGCAACGCGGAATCCGCGGATGTCTATCTTTGCTGGCCTTCCGGAACTCGCCAGCACCTCAAGGATGTTCGCGCCGATCAGATTCTGCATGTGCGAGAGCCGGAGCATCCCTGATGCACGTGGCAGTCATCGTATTGGGTCTCGCGTGGCAAGCGGTTTCCCCCGATGTCGTTCAGCATGCCAAGGCCGGTCTCGCCGCTAAACAGCAGGGAAGGCTCGCAGATGCCATTGTCGAGTTCAAAAAGGTAACAGAACTTGCTCCGGATCTTCCCGCGGGGTTTGTCAATCTGGGCGCCGCCTACATGGATACCAAGCAATACGATGAAGCCATTGCGCCGCTCGAACGCGCTATTCAACTGAATCCCGATCTGCCGGGAGCGGAGCAGATGCTTGGTTATGCATTGCTTAGCGAAGGCTACGCAAAGCAGGCGATCCCGCATTTTGAGAAAGCTCACGCCGAAGACGGACTCGGGATCGCCCAACTCGAAACCGGCAATCTCGCCGCGGCAGTCGCGGATCTGGAAGCCGCCCTGGCTAAGCATCCAAACGATCCGGACGTGCTTTATTATCTGGGCCGCGCGAGTGGATTACTTTCGAAAGATTCTTTCGATGCGCTGCAATCGAACTATCCGGATTCGGCGCGTGCCCACCAGGCGCTGGGCGAGAACTATGCTGTGCTGCGGCGGGTTCCCGAAGCGGAGAAAGAATATGAAGAGGCGCTGCGGCTGCGTCCCGACGCGCGCGGAATTCATCTTGCCCTGGGCCAGCTTTATGCTGGCGCGCAGCAATGGCCGAAAGCAGCGGAGCAATTTGCGGCGGAAGCGAAACTTCAGCCGGGCAGCGCCGAAGCCGCCTATCGTCTCGGCAATGCGCTGCTCGAAGAAGGCAAAATCAAAGCCGCGCGTACGGAATTGGCGCGGGCCGATCATCTCCGCCCCGATATGCCGGAGACTCTGTATGCGCTGGGCAAAGCCGCCTCGCTCGATGGCGATCCGGCGGCTGCAATATCAGCCTGGAACAAGGTTGTTGCCTTCGAAAAAAACAGTCCGCTCGCGGCGCAGGCACATTTCGGATTGGCCAAGATGTACCGGCAGCAAGGCAAGAGCGCTGAAGCGCAGCGTGAAATGCAGGAGTTTCAAAAGCTGCAAAAACCCTGAGATGAGCCACAGATGGACACAGATACACACAGATTGTTTGCTTTTGAATTCTTTTGCTTTCAATCCGTGTGTATCTGTGTCCGTCCGTGGCTCATTCTTCCCAAACCGAATGCGATATTCTATCGGCTTACCCCGGACCACCTGGCATCCCCGTCCGCTGCCACGCGGCTATCCGTATACTGCTGACTGGAGAACGAATGACCCCACAAGAAGCTCTGGAATTCGCAAAGAAAAACGAGGCCCGGCAAGTCGACCTCCGCTTTACCGACCTGCCCGGCCTGAGCCAGCACATCTCCTATCCGATTACCATGCTCGACGAAGGCGCGTTCGAGGATGGCTTCGGCATTGACGGGTCGAGCATCCGCGGCTGGGCGGCAATCAATGAGAGCGACATGCTCATCATCCCGGATCCGGCGACGGCGTTCATGGATCCGTTTGCCGAAACACGCACGGTGGTAATGCTCGGGGACATCATCGATCCGATCACGCGCCAGCACTACGATCGCGACCCGCGCTGGATCGCCAAAAAAGCCGAGTTGTACCTGAAAAACAGCGGTGTGGCCGATGTGGCGTATTTCGGGGCAGAAGCCGAATTCTTTATCTTTGACAACATCCGGTTCGATCAGAACCAGCACAGCGGCTTCTATTTCGTGGATGCCGAGGAGGGCCGCTGGAACTCCAGCCGCGAACACAACAACCTGGGATACCGCCCCCGCTACAAGGAAGGTTACTTCCCGGTTCCCCCAACCGACCACTACCAGGATCTCCGCAGCGAAATGGTCGCCACCATGATCGAATGCGGGTTGAATATCGAATGCCACCATCACGAAGTCGCCACCGGCGGGCAGTGCGAAATCGATCAGCGATTCGATACCCTCGTCAGATCGGCCGACAACATGATGCTCTACAAATACGTTGTGCGCAACGTGGCCTACCAATACGGTAAGACGGTCACGTTTATGCCGAAGCCGCTGTTTGGCGATAACGGCAGCGGCATGCATACGCACCAGAGCCTGTGGAAAGGCGGCAAGCCCTTGTTTGCCGGCGACAGTTACGCCGGATTAAGCCAACTGGCGCTCTGGTATATCGGCGGCCTGCTGCGCCACGCGCGCGCGCTTTCCGCCATCATCGCCCCGACCACGAATAGTTACAAGCGGCTGGTGCCGGGCTACGAGGCCCCGGTCAACCTCGCTTACTCGCGCCGCAACCGGTCTGCCGCGGTGCGTATCCCAATGTACTCGAACAGCCCCAAAGCGAAGCGCGTGGAGTTCCGGCCGCCCGACCCGGCATCCAATCCCTATCTCGCGTTCGCGGCCATGACCATGGCTGGCCTCGACGGTGTTGTGAACAAGCTCGATCCGGGCGAGCCGCTCGACAAAGATATCTACGATCTCTCGCCCGAGGAATTGAAGAAAGTGCCTTCCATGCCTGGAACGCTGGACGAGGCGCTGACCTGCCTCGAGGAAGATCACACGTTCCTGACCAAGGGCGATGTGTTCTCCGAGGAACTGATCGAGACGTTTATCTCCTACAAACGAAAGGCGGAGGCGGAAGCTGTCCGGCTTCGGCCTCACCCCTATGAATTCGCCCTGTACTACGATATTTAGCTGAATGCTGATCGCTGACGGCTGACAGCTAAATGGGCTTATAACTCCCCAGAATCTTGATGAACTGGGAAATTTCGGCCAGATCCGCCAGGGCTCGTTGTACTAAAGTGTCATCTTTAGACCCCATTAGATCCAGATAGAAAAGATATTCCCAGGGTTTACCGCGAAGCGGCCTGGATTCGATCTTGGTCAGATTTAAATCTCTTAAGGCAAAGCAAGCCATTGCCTTAAAGAGCGCGCCCGGCACGTTTGCAGTTGAGAACACAACCGACGTCTTCCAACCCGCTGTGTCGGGGCGGGCCGGTTGTTTTTGTTTCGTAAGTAGAAAAAATCGCGTGAAATTTCGGCGGTCGTCCTCAATGTTCCGCCGTAAAATTACGCCGCCATAAATCTCCGCAGCGCCCGCCGAAGCAATCGCGGCCGCGGCGGCCGGATTTTCCGCGCGGAGCATTTTCACGCTTCCGGCTGTGTCGTAGAACGGCGCGGCCTGTATTTGCTTGTGTTTTTCAAAAAAACCGCGGCACTGGTTTAACGCCACGGGATGCGAAAACACAGTCCGGATGTCGCGAAAGCGCACGCCCGGCATCGCTATTAACTGGTGCGAGATCCGCACGCTGGTTTCGCTCACAATCGGCAGGTCGTATTCGAGCAGGTGATCGTAATTTTCGTGTACGCTCCCGTGCAGCGTGTTTTCAATGGGTATTACCGCGTGCGTCACCTTTCCACGGGCGAGCGCGGCAAACACGCTGGCAAACGAAGGGCAGGGGCGCGCTGCGGCGCGGTCTCCCAGGAATTTCTGAGCCGCAGCTTGGCTGAAAGCCCCTCTTTCTCCCTGGAATGCAACGGAATATCTAGTTTTTCCACTCATTTGTTTGGCGATCAGCAACGCTCCCCTCGGTCGTGCAAAGTCCTATTAGTACCAGAAATGTTGCTAACCGGGCCATTCCATAGCCGCTCGTTCTTAAAGTCAGACTGCGCGAAACGTACTGTTTGGCCCGGGGAAACGCAATGCGGCACGCTAGGAACGGCGGACCACATCCAGTGGTAAAATTTTTATGCTGTTCTGAAAGCAGAACAAAAGAGCGGCTGCCGTCAAATGCTCCGGCTTGTGTCGAGGCTCTCCGGCGGTGTTTCCCGCTCGCGTTAAGGTATGGGGATCGTTAGCGGAATGCAGGAACCGGGTCAGATGCTGCGGCGCGCGCGCGAACGGCTTCATTTGCGCTATCGCGACGTGGAGGAAGCTAGCCAGCGTATCGCCTACCAGCGCGGAAATCACGAATTTTTGGTCGGCCTGAGCCGGCTGGCCGACATTGAGAACAAGGGCACGGTTCCCTCCGTCTACCGCCTGTACTCGCTGTGCGCCATTTATCGGCTGGATTACGCAGCGGTGCTGGGCTGGTATGGGGTGCATCTCGAAGACCTTGCTGCCGACGCAGCGAAGGTACCGCTAGAAGAGACGCATTTGATGAATCTGCCGCTTCCGGAAAAGGGGTACTTGGAGTTACCGGAGTTGGATATAGGCCTCGATCTGCGGCGCACGTCCTATCTCAGCCGGCAGATTCAGCGCTGGGGACGTTTTCCGGCCGCCATGCTCCGCGCGCTCGATCCGCAGTCGCAGCGTTATGGATTCATCGGTTTGGACGATTGGTCCATGTATCCGATTCTCGCGCCGGGTTCGTTCGTGCAAATCGATGAAAGCAAGCGCCGGGTGGCGCGCGGCGGGTGGGCTCACGAAAACGAGCGGCCCATCTACTTCATCGAGCATCGTCAAGGCTTTCGATGCGGCTGGTGCGTCGAGCGGGAAGGCGTGCTGGTTCTACAGGCACATTCCACGTCGCATGTGCCACCGGAAATTTACAAGTCTCCAGGCGATGCGGAGATCGTGGGGCAGGTTGTTGGCGTAGCTATGCGTCTGGATCTGGGGAAGCGACGCCATACACATTTTTAAGCAGGCCTAAAATGGCCTCGAAGTCGGAAATGTGTTTTTGCCGCTCAGGTCCCTGGATGGAAGCGGGGACCAGGTTTTTGTACGGCGTGAGCCGCAGCCAGGCGTCGATCAACTCGGCCTTGTCGATCTGGTCCAGTCCGGCAATGTACAGCTCCAGATCGGCCTTCTTCTGCTCCAGCGGGATTCCAATCCATTGTTTAAAAATTGACTCGTGGATGGCCCGAAGCGCGATGTTAGCCGACTGCTCTGGGGATGCGTAATGTTCATAGCGCCCGGTATTCGGGTTACGCAATGCCGCAAGATAAACCAACCGGCCGTATGCGGTCTCAATCTGGGCCAGTTCGCGGGACCAAAGATCATCGGATGTTATCTGGTTTCCAGGAATCATCCTCGGTTTCCACATTAAAGCCGTATTTCAATAATACACGGATAATTTGCAGTTACAAGGTACGCCAGTACTCTCAGGACTACCTACGTTCCGTTGATAGAAAACGTTGGCCCTGGATGAGTGTTCGCTGTACCGCGCAAGCTATCGTACGGTCGAGAGTATTCCCAAAAAACCAAACAAATACTGGAAATCAACCCTTATGAAAAAATTATTTCACCTCGCGTTGTTCGCTATCGGAATTAGTGTAATCTCGCTCCCATTATCGGCCGCGCCAGCGACCTCCAGTCTGACACATTCGACCGTGAACCGGTACTACCCGCCGTTTCCACCAGCATTTTATCCTCCATTTCCACCGGCAGTGAGTTCCGGCTCCGCTACCAGCCCTTATTATCCTCCCTTTCCGCCGTCATTCTATCCTCCCTTTCCGCCGTTGCAATAATCAATCCGCTGCTTGCCGGACCAATGTTGCGCGGCCGAAAGAATTTGCAATACCATGCAATAAGCCGTAATGGCCCACGGTTGGGAAATTCCGCAATTTATCAGTGATGGGCTTGCCTGCCTACTCATCTGCCGGTTAGTGCTGCTGCGATTGCACGCGGTGTATCGCGTATTCTGCGCGTTTCTGCTCTTCGACCTGCTCAGCTCCGGCATTGCATTTGTGGAATTGAACGAGCCCAATGCGCATACCCGGTATGGGATCACTTTTATTGGACTGCGGGTCATCGCCTGGATACTATCGCTCTGGATGGTTTACGCGCTGCTCGACGCCGTTCTTGAGAATTTCCGCGGTATTTTGAAGTTTTCCCGCAAGCTCTTAAATGGGACGTTTGTGCTGGCCATTTTGGTTGCGCTATCCACTGCTAAACCGCAGTATGTGGCGGGTGGCCTGAATGTTGCCTCTGCGGATCCGATTACCCGCGCTCTCGGTCTGACATTTGTCTTGGAGCGCGTGATTTGTAGCGCGGCGTTGCTGGCGTTGTTGGCGATTCTCGCCTTCATTCTCTGGTTTCCCGTGCGGTTGCCTAGAAACTTAGTCGTCTTCAGCATTGGATACGTTGCTTACTTTGCAATAAACACCGGGCTTCTCCTGGTCCAGAGCTTTGTCTCTCACTCGGTTTCTCAGGGTATAGGAAACGCAATGGCTATCCTTTTGAGCCTATGCTTCGCCTACATGGCGCTTACCATTACGGCCGAGGGCGAGGCCAAATCGGTAAGCTTGGGGCACCGCTGGAACGTCGCCGACCAGCACCGTCTTATGTGCCAGTTGGAAGATATGAACGCTGCCTTACTCCGGGCGGCAGCCCGGCGCTAGCGTTCGGCGGGATAGCCGGATATATGATACCGGGCAATTCCGGCCTTATCGCCAACTTTAATAAAAAATAACTCGCTTGGCGTGAAAAAAGGGTCTCCGGGTACTTGAAACTGGATCAATATTCTTGTACTGTATACACTACGGAGACGAACTTGACATCGCTGGCGGTCATTACCCCCCTAATCCTGTTCGGGCTATGTCTCGCGTTCGCCTTGCCCGTCCTGGCGAGGCTTTCCAGAAGCTCCCGCATTGAGGAAATCAGTCCGGAATGGCTCGAGAGCTTTTCGGCCGCGACCTACGACCCCATGCAGCGGCTGCTGAGCGCAGAAGATTTCAATTTTCTGTCCCGCCAGCCTGGCTTTGATTTATCGCTTTATAAGAAATTGCGGCGCGACCGCCTGCATATCTTCCGGCAATATTTAAACCGGCTGATTGCCGACTTCAACCGCTTGCACGCCGTAGCGCGGTTTCTGCTGGCCAACTCCCAGGAAGACCAGTCTCAGTTGGCGTTGCGTCTGGTCTGGCTCAAGTTCCGGTTTTCCGCCGCGGTGCTCCGGACGGAAGCAAATTATCTCTTCTGCTATTTAGGCTATCGTTCTCTCCCGGTGCGCAGCTTGATTCGCCGCCTCGAAGAGATGAACAGCTACGTGGCCGACATCGCCGCGGCTCACGCAGCCTAGGCAGAACCACGCCCGCAGGCAACTGGCCGGCTAACCTCTTCCACAAACTTCTTTAGCGCGGCCTGCGCTTCCCCGTAATTCTCGAACTGCTTTTCGAATTCCTTAAACTCACGCGTGTGCACGCAGCGCCGCCAGCCCCTTTGCGTCGTCGGGAATTTCAAGTGCAACATCTCGTGAAACATCACGAATTTGACCGCAATTTCCGGCGCATTTGCCGAATCGAACAGGCTGCTGAGTACGATGACGTTGTGTGACGGGTCATAATGGCCCAACGTCGTCCGGGATGGCCGGAGGCTCCACCCTAACTGCGGACGCGCCATCAATCCATGGAAGTACTGAAAATTCAGCTCTTCGAAGATTTCGCATAGGTCATAAACCACGCCTTCGGGATCGCGAAAAGCCTTGCGTCCCCGCTGCTGCTTCACCAGGTGTAATGTCCGCCGGATGTCTGCGCGATTCAGATAACGCCGGTAGCGTGCCACCACGCCCGCATCCGGCGTTTTCCGGAAGAGCTTGCAAATCAGAATAAAAGCGAGCGCCTCTTGAATGGGTGCCGGAGCGGCTTCCAGCAAGTCGCTGATATCGACAAAAAGAGTACCGTCCTCGAGGCGGATCCGGCTATTTGCATTCGCATATTTTCGAAACCGGATCGTAATTTCGGGAACCGGGGTGCGCGGCTTGACGGCCCGAAAAACCCGCTCGTAAATTTGGTCGACCGACTCAAAGAATAGAGCAGTCTCGACTTGCATTTTTCCCAACTGTACCATGGAGTTTTGCGCCGCTCCCCGCGGCAAATTCACGAGGTTCCGGTTGCCTACTGCCAAGATCAGCGCTCTGGGATGTTACGTCCCGCCCAACATACTCACCAATGAAGACCTGTCCCGCATGGTCGAGACCAACGACAAATGGATCGTCGAGCGGACTGGTATTCGCGAGCGCCACATCGCCGACAAAAACATGGCCACCTCCGATATGGCGGTGGTAGCGGCGCGGGAAGCACTGGCGCAGCGGGGAATTCCCGCCGCTGAAATCGATGCCATTATCGTTTGCACCGTAACACCGGATATGATGTTTCCCTCCACGGTGTGTCTGGTTCAGAACCAGCTTGGTGCAACGGGCGCTTGGGGCTTCGACCTTATCGCCGCATGTTCGGGGTTTCTGTACGGTCTCACTGTTGCCGCGCATCTCGTTAGCGCCGGAACGCACCGCAAAGTTTTCGTCATCGGCGCCGACACCATGTCCCGCATCATCGATTACACCGACCGCGCCACCTGCATTCTCTTTGGCGATGGAGCGGGAGCGTTCCTCGTTGAGCCGGCAGCCGACGGCGAATGCGGGTTTATCGGTCATTTGAATGAGGTGGACGGGTCAGGAGCGCCTTTTCTGAACATGCCGGCGGGCGGAAGCAGGATGCCTCCCAGCGCCGAAACCGTCGCCCAGCGATTGCATTATGTAAAGCAGGAAGGGCAGCAGGTTTTTAAATTCGCAGTCCGCAAAATGTACGAGCTCTGCGAAGCCCTGCTTCAGAAGCACGGGTTTTCGCCTGCCGATGTGAAGTTGCTGATCCCGCACCAGGCCAACAAGCGCATCATCACCGCGACCGCGGAGCGCTTGGGCCTGAAAGAGGAAAATGTCCTGATCGATCTGGATAAATACGGAAACACCACCGCCGCCACCATTCCACTTGCCACTCAGGATGCGATTCAGCAAGGCCGCCTCAAGAAAGGTGATCTTGTATTATTCGCAGCCGTGGGAGCTGGCTATACGGCAGGCGCTAATTTGTGGCGCTGGGCTTATTGATCTTTGGAGTCTGTTCCCGTTTGTGCTGCCGCTCATATTCCCGCAGCACTTTCAACACGTAACGGCGAGTTTCGAGATACGGGGGAACACCGCCAAACCGGTCAACAGCTCCCGGTCCGGCATTGTAGGCGGCAAGCGCGAGTGCCGAATCGCCGTGATACCGCAGCAGCAATTCCCGCAAATATTTCGCGCCTCCTTCCGCATTCTGGTCGGCGCGCGCCGGATCGACCCCCAGTTCCCGGGCCGTGGACGGCATTAACTGCATCAACCCCAGCGCCCCCTTCGGAGAAACGACGTTCCCCTGCAGACCGGACTCAGCTTTCGCTACACTGCGAACCAATTCGGGCGGAATCTGCTGATCCACCGCCGCCGCACCCAGCACATCTTCGGATGATGAGCTCTCGTGGGGCAGGCTGTCAGCCTGCGGGCCCATTGCTAATGGGCCCTCTTCAATGTCCGCAATATCCTCAACCGGGATCTCCAACGTCCCCGTACCAGTCCGCAACAGCATCCTGTTGCCCGTTTGCGTATGCGAATCCGCAACCAGCGAAAAACCGTTCTTCAGATGAACGGTTTCCTGACCGCAAGCGAGGACTAGAGATAAAAGCAGCGGGACAAAGTGCAGTGCGTAGCGAACCTGAACAGGCATTTAAGAAGACTAGGCTGCGGTGGCGACGCTTTCCTCGATTTCGGACTCGCTTGGCTCTTCGTGATTAGCTAAACTCACCAGCTCATGCTCCAGCAGAGCGGCGGATACAAGGGCTTTCACGGCCGTTTCGGCGATACTGCTGGTCTTCCCGTATCGCGTTGTAAACAGATCAGATACGTCCTGCAACTGTTTCCGGATGCCGCATACGTACCGCGTCATGGCAGCATGTTCGTCAGGGCTAAGCGGGTATTGCAAATGCCCTCCTTCGGCTGAATTATTATTGACTTTCGCTATTGTCGCATAAATCCGATTAGCGGCGCGTGTAGGAAATACCGGATTATTAAAAAATTTTCTCTATAGCAGACTCTGTACCATGGCAGAGGTATGGGACAACCTTCTCATCTGACCTGCGCCCGCTGCGGAAAATCATTCGAAGCGGGGCACGTGCTGAACCTGTGCTCCTGCGGCGGACCGTTGCTGGTCCACTACGACTTGGCCGGCGTTAAGCAGCACTGGAAGAAAGAGGCGCTGCCCGGCGGCGTTGCAAGCATGTGGCGATACGCTCCCGTGCTGCCTGCGGATGCGCGCGAGGCCGTCACCCGCCAGGAAGGTTGGACCCCGCTGCTTCGAGCCGAGGCTTTGGGCCGGGAAATCGGAGCGCGTAATTTATGGATCAAGGACGAGGGGCTGAATCCCACCGGATCTTTCAAGGCGCGCGGCCTCTCCTGCGCCGTCACCATGGCCAGGAAACTTGGCCTCCGCAAACTCGCTATTCCGAGCGCCGGGAATGCCGCCAGCGCCCTCGCGGCCTATGCTGCAGCGGCGGGCTTGGAAGCTCACATCTTCATGCCTCGCGACGTACCGCAATCGAACTTCATCGAGTGCAAAGCCTTTGGCGCGCGGGTCACGCTGGTGGATGGCCTCATCAGCGATTGCGGCGCCCTTGTTGCGGAACGCAAAGAACGCGAAGGCTGGTACGACGTCAGCACGCTCAAAGAGCCTTACCGCATCGAAGGCAAGAAAACGATGGGCTATGAGGTGGCCGAGCAGTTTGGCTGGAAGGTTCCCGATGCCATTCTGTATCCCTGCGGCGGTGGAGTTGGCTTGATCGGCATGTGGAAAGCTTTCGGGGAATTGCAGGAACTGGGCTGGATAGGCCCGAAACGCCCCAAGATGATCGCGGTGCAAGCCGAAGGCTGCCAGCCGATCACGCGCGCCTTCCAAGAGAATGCCGAAGTGAGCCAATTCTGGGAAAACGCCCACACCGTGGCGAGCGGCTTGCGCGTACCGAAAGCGCTGGGCGATTTTTTGGTGTTGCGCGCTGTGCGCGAAAGCGGTGGAACCGTCATTTCCGTTTCTGACGAGGAAATGCTCAACGCGGGCCTCCGTACGGCGGCGTGCGAAGGAATTTTCCCCGCGCCGGAGGGCGGCGGCTGCGTGGCCGCTGCTAAACGTCTCTTGGCAAGCGGATTCTTGCAGCCCGATGAACAGATTGTCATTTACAACACCGGTTCCGGACTGAAGTATCTCGAAGCGTATTCGACGCGCTTTCCGCGGCAAAGCGCAACCGAGCAGGACAAACTCGGCGGCCTGATCACGCCAAGGTGAGCAGCCGCACCTTCACAGTCGCGGTTCTGTTTCCATTCAGAACCGCGCGCATCAGCAAGCGGCCTCAGACCTCTCCTAAGTAGAATTTCGGGTCGGGAGCCCTAGGGCTTCTAATAGGAATCGCTTTATGGGACTATAGAAAAGTCAGTTTGGAGTTGTCGGTTTTCCCCTTGGTGCGTGACTTCCTTCGTTGATGGCCAACCCAGATAATCCTGCAGATCCGAACAACAGTTAGGAGAAATTAAGTGACAAAGCTCTTCGTAGGGAACTTGCCCTACAAGGCAACTGAAGCCGATTTACAGTCGTTTTTTGAAGAGGCCGGCGTTCATGTCGACAGCGTGAACATCCTTCGGGACCGTTTCAGCGGTGAAGCCAGAGGATTTGGGTTCGTTGAGATCAATGACGACGCGCTCGCCAATCAGGCGGTGCAGGCGTGCAACGGACGTGCGCTCATGGGGCGGGCGCTGGTAGTGAACGAGGCTCGTCCGCCGGAGCGGCGGGAACGCTCGGGCGGCGGTGGCAATGGCGGCCGTCAGCGCGACTTCGGCGGCAGCCGGAACCGCTGGTAAACACGAATTAGAAAATGGACGGTATGCTTGCCGTCCATCTCCATTCCGGGCGGGTTACCGTTCACGAGGCGGCGCGGCCCGCGCGTCCGGCAGGATTTGCGTTGATTCAGGTGCTGGTGGCTGGCATCTGCAACACCGATCTGGAACTGCAGCGCGGTTACTACGGATTCAGCGGAATTCCAGGACATGAGTTTGTCGGCCGCGTGATTGAGGCCGACACCCCTTCCTGGATCGGCCAACGCGTAGCGGGTGAAATCAATCTGGCGTGCGGCCATTGTGATTTCTGCGTGATCGGACTCGGCCGCCATTGTCCCAACCGGACCGTATTGGGCATCGTCAAGCACCCCGGCGCCTTCGCCGAATTCCTGACCTTGCCCGAAGCCAATCTGCACTTTATCCCACCTGAAATCTCCGATGAACAAGCTGTGTTTATCGAACCGCTCGCGGCGGCTTGCGAGATCCTCGATCAGGTGCGCATCCCGTCCGGAGAGCGCGCCGCGGTTCTGGGCGACGGCAAACTCGGCCTCTTGATCGCGCAGGTGCTACACGCGCACGGCGCGCACGTAACACTCTTCGGCCGCCATGAAGAGAAATTGCGGATCGCCCGCAATGTCGGCATTGAAACTTCAAATAAAGAGCAACACTCGCGCGCTGCATTTCAGTTAGTGGTCGATGCGACCGGATCCCCGGAAGGACTCAAAGAGGCCATTGCGATGACTCGCCCGAGAGGAACGCTCATCATGAAATCCACCGTGCATGGCGAAGTGCCGGTCGATAGCGCCAGCGTCATCGTCAACGAGATCACGCTCGTCGGTTCGCGCTGTGGCCGCTTCGAACCGGCCATCGAGTTGTTACGGACCGGCAAGATCGACGTCGAAAGCATGTTGTCGAGCGAATTCCCGCTTCGTGACGCCCCGGCCGCTTTCGCCGAAGCCGCCCGTCCTGGCATCTTGAAAGTTCTCTTACGCTCAGAACCCCGAGCGTGAGCGAGGGGGCAGCCAACTACCATCAATCGAAGAACCCACGGTCTTCCTCCGATAGATGCGCCTTGGCCGCCCGAACATTGAACGTGACGCCCAGCCCCGGCCGGTCCCAGACATCGATAAATCCTTTTTTCATGATGGGGTCCGGCAAGCCGTCCACAATCTGATACCACCAGTCAGGCTGCCCGACAGGGTACTCGAAACCAATGTAATTTTGCGGCAAGACAGCCGCCAGATGAACATGCGCGGCGAGGCCGATCAATCCGTCGAAAACTCCGTGCGGCGCGATTTGTATGCCGTGTAAATCGGCGTACTCCGCAATCCATTTCGTTTCCGCCAGCCCGCCGTCGTCTTCCGGATCGGGTCCGACGACATTGACTGCTTGCTTTTCGATCAGATCTTTGAAATTCTCACGAAGATAAATCTCTTCTCCGGTGTGAATGGGAATCGAAGTGCTTTGCGTTACTTCGCGAAACACCTCGGCATTCGGGTACGGCGTGTAATCGCCGGTGATCAGATCTTCGAGCCAGGTAATGTGAAGCGGTTCGAGCGCTCGTGCAAACGTAATCGCATCTTTGACTGTCCAGCCCGGTCCGCAATCCAGTGCCAGTCCGATCTCATCGCCGAGGACTTTCTTCATTGCTTCCACGCAGGCAATCACATGCTCGAGTCCGCGCTCGGTCATCAAGCCGCGATCGGAGTGCGGCGGTCCCGTTCGGGGTTCGTCATACCATCCATTCGGCATTGCGTGCATCATCGCCGGATTGTGGAACCCGACCGCCTGCTTGATGAGCGTGAAGCCCTCTTTGGCCTCCTTCATCTTGGCCATATTCTCTGCGTAATCTTGCGGCGTTTGCCCGGTCATCGGAAAACGGACGCCACCGTTATACGCGCGCACGCGGTCCCGAATTTTTCCGCCCAGCAGCTTGTAGACAGGCAAACCCGCTACTTGTCCCGCAATGTCCCAGAGAGCAATTTCGATGGCGCTCACCGCTGAACCCCACGGCTTGAACGCACCCATCCGGCGGATTTTGAGCATGACCCGGTTGACATCGGTTGGATCTTCGCCCAGCAGATAGTTCTTGTAAAAGAGCACCATCGGCTTGAGATACGGTTTCGCGGACTCCGCCTGACCGTATCCGGAGACACCCTGATCGGTGACGATGCGAACTGTCGGGTTCCGCCCGATAATGGCGCACCCCAGGTCTGTGATCTTGATGGGTCCGTGCCCGTTACGATTTTCCGCCCCCTGCTGAGCCGCAAACGACATCGCTGCTGCAGCACCTGGCAGCGATGCCATAAATCCTCTCCGCGTCCAGTTCACTACGAACTCCTCCCGTTAGAAGATATCTCAACTGCGGAGTGGCTCAATGGACAGAGAGCAAACGAGCCGGATTCTCTTTCGACATACAGTCGACTTCCATCTGTGATATACCCTGTGCTCGCAATCCCGCAAAGAATGCACTCAGTCCTTCGATATGAAGCGGGTTCACTGCCTGTCCCAAGTCGCTCGCCAATACGCAGCGTTCAGGACCTATGGTCCGTATCGCCGCTGCGTAGTCTGGCAGTTCGAATTCTTTGTGCGGTCCGACGAGGCCGTTATAGACGAACTCGATGTAAGCGCCCATATCCGCGGCTTCGCGCATCTGTTCAACAGGCATATGAATGGGTGCCATCATGGCATGTGTCACGACGATGTGCCTTATGCCCCTCTTGCGAGCTTCGCGAATGAGCAGCAGGTCTTCTTCGGGAGTGCAATGCCCGGTCGCGAGTACGAGATTATGTTTGGCGATGACGTCCAACACGTCCGCGGCGCCGGACAGAAGCTCGCCTCCTTCAGAGATCTTGACGTATGGCCGGCCGGAACCTTCATATCGAACCTGCGCTTCCGTATCGAAAGAGCCCATCCACACGAAGCGGCCCCAGCCGCCGCTGACGAGCGCCATGCGTTCGACCGCACAGGCATTCATGCCGCCGATGGCGCGGTTGAGGGTGATGCCGCCAAATACCGCGATGTCCGGGACTGCTTTGCGAACCAGGTAGGCCAGCGACGCGGTTGGCTCGAAATGGTTCTTGAAAACGAGTCCACTCATTCCGCAGTGCCTGGCCGCGAGCGCCAGTTCAATCGCATCAATACTACGTCGAATGCTGTCCGGGCCGGAGTGGGCATGGATGTCGATGACGCCGCTCAGCTCTTGGGCACTCATCCTATTGAGCCGTATTACGCGATCTTCAACTCGCGCAAGGCATCGCCGACGGCAGCCAAATTAGCCAGCTTCATTTCGGAGTACTTGCGGGAGATCACTAGCCCCTGCGCGCCGCCGCGGTACGCCGCGAGCGTCACTTCTTTGGTAACCGGCGGCGTGCAACGGCTGAAATTCGGATCCATGTTGGAGATATCGACATCGATACCAGGCCAGATCTGAACATTTGTTCCTTTGGCATCTTCCACGCAACGTTTCGTCTCGCGATACACGTAATCGGGCGACAAACCGGTGTAGGGAAGCTCTTCGTAACCGCGCTCGCGATAGTTCATGATCCGATACTCGAATTCGAGCGCTTCGTCGATCGGCATGTCGCCATAAATGGTGTTTCGAGTGCTCGTGATGTAAGTCTCCATCCGGGTGCCGCCCAGATTGTGATAGACGGTCATCTTTAAATAGTCGGAGTACTTACTCAGTTCCTGAATATCCGTCTGCGCCCGGAAGAACGGGCTGAAACTATGGGCGTGCCAGACATGCCAGCCAACCTGCATTTGCGACTTAATCGATTTGACCAGCTTGTAAATGGCCTCGTAAGTCTCATGCACGCTGTCGTTCCACATGGTCTCCCAAGCCAGGATCTCCGGGTAGCGGAACAAAACGCGCCAAAGCGTCGTGTAATATCCGTCCGCCGGACGCTGGCCGGAACGGCAGGAGCGCACCCAGGCTTCGAGCATATGGAAGCCGTCGAACGCACGCTGCACATTGATGCCGCGCTTACGGGCCTTCTCCTGGCAGAAATTGCAAAAACAGGTTACTCGTGAAGGATCGTTCCCATTACGGTTGTGAACCGATTCCACCATGTTGCCGAACGCGCCATATCGTTCCGAGCCCCACATAATTCCGTCAATGTCGTACGAACGGGTGAAATCTTCCATCAGGCCAAGCAGAAAGTTATGGTGATCGGGATTATTAAAGCAAACGGTACGCGCATTGCGGCCGTAAAGATCCTTTTCCTGGATCTTCTCGACATTCGGCACCTTAGGGCTCCAGACATCCTCGCTCCAGGGGAACACTTTGACGCCACGCTTTTTGGCGACGGGAATCACCATCTCCAGGATGTCGATATTGCCGTGATCCGGCGCCTTCACATCCTTGATGACCGTGTTCTTGTAGTACTGCATATGAGGCGTCGCGTAGTTGCCGCCGTGAAAATCGTCGTCATACGCCTGGACGCCATGATCCGGCAAAGGATGTCCGGGAAGCTGGCGGCTGGCAATACCATTGCCGTAAGTGAAGCTTGCAAGGAATAGCGTGTTCACGCACGCTTTCTCTTGCAGTATGTCGAGAACTCGCTCCGTTCCCTCATCCAAAAAGGAAACAGAACCGATCTGAATTCCGATAACCTGATTCGGTTTTTTGGCGGTTACGGCAGGAGCGGCGAGCGCCGCGGTTCCAGAGGCCATCGCGGTCAGGAAAGCGCGCCGGTTCAATTCGTCCATAAGTTGTTTATCCTTAGACGAAGCCGAGTTCCCGTACGGCGTCTCCGGCGCCCTTCAAATTCGCAAGCTTCATTTCTGAATACTTTCGGGAAAGAATGACGCCCGGAGCCCCCGCGCGAAATGCGGCCTGGACGGCCTCCTTGGTTCCCTGCTGAGTGGAGCGGCTATGATTGATCGCGGTCGGTATGTCAATGTCGATACCAGGCCAGATCAGCGTCTTCTTCCCTGCAACTCCATCCAACGCGCGTTTGGTTTCCCGATATACGTAGTCGCTCGACAAACCGGTGAACGGAATCTCCGCGTAACTGCGTTCTTTATAATTCATGACACTGTATTCGAAATCGAGCAGCATCTGCTTCGGAGTGTCGCCATAGATCGTCTGGCTGACGCTGTCAATGTAGCTGGCCATCCTCTCGCCGCCGCAGTTGTGATACATAACCATCTTCAAAAAATCCGAGTATTCGGAGAGGACTTGCAGGTCCTGCTCGGCCCGGTAGATCGGATTGAAGGAGTTGTTATGCCAGATGTGCCAGCCAACCGGCACGCTGGGTTTCGCGCTTTTTACGGTCTTGTAGATCGCAGCGTAAGTCTCGCGCAGGCTATCGGTCCAAAGCATCTCCCAGGCGGCAATCTCGGGATAGTTCAACAAAATGCGCCAGAATGTGACGTAGTAGCCATCGACGGGCCTCTGGCCCGCTCGCCCGGCGCGTACAAATTTTTCGAGTTCCAGAAAACCCTGCTTGGCTCGTTCGACATTGATTCCGCGGCTGCGCGCCTTGGTCTGGCAGAACTGGCAAAAGCAGGTGACACGGCCGGGATCGTTGTGCGCTCCCCCGTGCATCGCACCCAGCGAGTTACTGAGCGCTCCTTGCCGCTCCGATCCCCACATCAGGCCGTCGATTTCGTACGAGCTTGCATAATCTTCCACCAGCCCGGTGAGAAAGCCGCGATAGTTCGGGTTGTTAAAGCACAGAGTTTTAGCGTTCCTGCCGTGAAGGTCCACTTCCTGCAGTTGCTCAATGTTCGGGATATCGCTCCGAAAGACGTCCTCCAGCCAGCAGATCGTTTTCATTCCACGTTTGCGGGCCGCCGGAAGAACCATTTCGAGAATATCCAGATTGCCGTGGTCGGGAGCACGCGTGTCTTTGAGAACGGTGTTCTTGTAGAACTGCGGATGCGGCGTAGCGAAATTGCCGCCATGAAAGTTGAGATCGTATTCCTGCTTGCCATGGTCCGGCAGCGGCTGTCCCGGCACCTGCCGCCCCGCGATGCCTCGGCCGTAAGTGAAAACCGCCAGGAACAGCGTGTTTACCGCGCCTTTCTGCTGAAGGATGTCGAGGACTTGTTCGGTGCCTTCATCGACAAACGAGACGGACCCGATTTGTATCCCGATCATCCGGTTGGACGAAGCAGCCGCCCGCAGCCCCCCTCGGGCTAGTAGAGGCGCAGTAGAAAGTGCGCCCGCAGTTCGCAGGAAGTGGCGGCGGTCGACCTCTTGTTTACTCATTGAATGCTCCAGACTTTAGAAATACAGTTTTAGCGCAAATTGCATGATCCGATTTGCATTGAGCGTGCTCGTCACAACGGACGCCGACGCCGAGCCGATGGACGTTCCCGGGGCGCTGAAGGTAGGCCGGTTAGCGATGTTGAACGCTTCCGCGCGGAATTCGAGCTGCGTCTTCTCGGCGATATTGAATCGCTTCTCTAGCGTCAGGTCGAGCTGGATCAGGCTGTCTGAGCGCAAAATGTTGCGGCCGGAATTCCCATACGTGTACTTGGCCGGCATGGCGAACGCATTCACGTTAAACCAGCGGTTCGGGGTAGGATTCGGCAGATTAGGATCACCGACGAGCACCGGCCGCTCGCCTGAGAGGCCGGTATTTGCCTGGTCCCCAGAAATGACCGGCGTAAACGGCAGGCCGGAGCGCGCCGTGAGAATGCCTGCCACTTCCCATCCGCCCAACACTCCGTTTACGAACCAGTTCGCGTTGGAGAGGAACATACGTCCTCTGCCGAACGGAAGCTCGTATACGGAGCTGACCGCGAGGTTCTGTGGCAAATTGTAATCGCAAGGCGCATAGTTTTGGAACAGCATGGAGAGTTGGATGGGCCCGGACTGATTCGTGCCCGTGTCCATGCACCGGCTCCAAGTGTAGGATGCGAGCATCTGGAATCCATTCGCAAAGCGCTTTTCGAGCGTCGCCTGCAGGGCGTTGTAGTTGGCAATACCATTGGTCTCGCCCATATAGAATTGGCCCCACTGCCGGTACGGGCGGCGGCCCTGAATCGCTCCCGGGCCAGGAGCCGGAACATTATCCGGAACCGAGATCAACTGCTCATGTTCCGTTTTGTTTCCCACGTACGCCACAGTCAGCGAAAGATTCTTGGCCAACTGCGTCTGGACCGCAAAATTCCACTGCTGCATGTAAGTCTGGTGTAACTGGCCGGGTGCCGAATAGACATTGGGAGTGACGCACGTCAACAGAACAAGCCCGATTCCGGGGCACGCTTGCCCGGGATGTGGATTGCCCGCGACCAGCGGCTGACCTTGAAAGGGATTCGCCCAATTGAAAGTCGGCGCCGGCAACGTGTTGTTTACCGTTTGGGTGATCTCGAACGGCGGCACCTTCGCCCATTGCAGAGTCAGGTTTGTGTCCAGGAACTCGTCGAAAATTCCGTATGCCCCCCGAACCACCAGTCTGTCGCTGGCCGCCGGCCTCCAGGCAAACCCGAATCGCGGCAGCCACTGCCCACTGCCGGTTCTGCGTATCGACTGGGGAAGGCCGAGCTGATTCGTTCCCAACAGGCGATCGGTGAAGAGCGGAAGCAGCAGCGGCGTTTCCGGTTGCGGGATCGGGTCAATGAGCGCTCCGCTGCTGGTGGTTGGTATCACAACCTTGCCGGTCGCATAATCGAACGCCGAAGTCTGGCCATTGATGCCGTTGAAGAACGGGTTGTAGGCCCAACGGAGGCCAAGGTTCAGCGTGAGATTGTGCGTGACACGATAATCGTCCTGAACGAAGGCCGCCCACTGGTTCGCGTAGTTTCCGTATAGGGCGATCGGATACGCTCGAAACACGCTGGAAGGATAACCGAGAAGGAAGTCGCCGAATGCATTACCGGTGTAGTTAGTAGTGAATCCAAATTGACCTTCCTGCGATTGCCCATTGAAGAAGCCATGCGTCTGGTGATACAGTTGCCCGCCGAATTTAATGTTGTGTTTGCCGGTTGTGTAGGTGAGAGCTTCGCTGTACTCCCAGGTGCGAATGCGGTTAGCCTTCGGCAAGCTGTTGCTTCCGGAGCCGTTGAACCCCGAAAAACCGGACAACGTAATGAGCGGGAAACTCGGGCTCAGTTGCGTCTGTTCGAACCCGGTGATGCCGGCTTCCTGATCGTAGTTCGTGCCGGGAAGAACGGCGCCGAACAGGAAATAATCGCGGTAATACCCGAAACGCGCCTCGTTCAGGAGTCTTGGACCGAATAAATGGGTCCAAGTCATCACTGCATTCTGTGCGCGGCTATGTAGCGGTTGAACACCCAGCGCCGGATATTGATTGGGATCGGCTTCCTGATTGTCCGCAATCGAGTACCGGGTCATCAGATGGTCGGCTTGCGTAACCTGCGCATCCACCTTCATGTCCGCCTTATAGATGGTCAGATCCTGAGAAGCGTTGAACGCACCTTGGCTCTGAGTTGGCATGTAGTTCAGGAAGAAGCGTGCCTGCGGCGAGATCATATCGGCAGGGATTACGTTGTTCGCGAACGGTTTCCCGGTGAGCGGATTTGTAATCGTCTTCTGTCCGGCGAAATTGCCTGTTCGCATGGCATTGGTTGGCAGCGTGTCGTTAAAGACAATTCCCTGCACTTGGCGCATATTCTCGATATCCGCAAAGAAGAACACCTTGTCCCTTTTAATGGGTCCCCCGATCACACCGCCGAACTGATTCCGTTTCAGCGCATTTTTCGAGGTTGCAAAGAAGTTGCGGGCATCGGCGAAGTCGTTGCGAAGAAATTCGAACACCGTACCGTGGAAGTCGTTCGTTCCGCTCTTCGTGATCGCACTCACGATGTCGGGCGTGTGGCCGTATTCGGCGGGCATATCCGCCGAAAGCACCTTGAACTCGCTAAGCGCGTCGACGTTCGGCTGCACGTTCGTGCCGCCTTGTTCATACTCCGTGATATCGGTTCCGTCGAGCAGCCATCCGTTGTAGATGAAGCCGGTGCCGTTGATCTGTACGTTTACCTGGGAGGCACGGATCGAGCTGCCGCCCGTTCTCGTCCCTTCACCGCCCGGCGTGTAACTGGCGCCGGGTGTCAGAGCCACGAGCTGCCAGAATTGCCTCCCGTTGAGTGCCAGCCCTTCGATCGACCGGTTTTCGATCACTTGTCCGACGGAGGACGTCTCTGTGGCTAGCAGCGGGACCTCCGCGGTCACGCTGATTTGCTCGGAAACCGAGCCAACCTCTAGCGCGATATCGAGCTGAGCTGTCTGGTTGACCTGTAAGGCCACCGACTCCAACACCTTGGTCTTAAATCCAGGAGAAGAAACTTCCACCTTGTAAGTGCCGGCCGAAAGATTGGTGATCACGTAATCGCCGGAATCGCTCGTCGTAATCTGGCGGCTTTGGCCTGTCGCAATCTCCGTAGCGGTGACTGTGGCATGCGGGACCACGGCGCCTTGCGCGTCTCGAACCACCCCTGCGAGCGTTGCAGCCGCAGTCTGGGCGGAAATCCGCGTTCCGCATAGGAACACGGCGAAAGCGGCAAACAAAACAGCGTTCTTGAGCATGCGTGGCCCCCTGGCAGTCTGCTTAGACGGACTCAGAATACCCAAACTGCAACGCGCGAGAAAGTAAGAAGAAACGTTTTACTGTGTCGTGATCGTTCTTACATCCGGTCCTACGCCGATACGTTGCAGGAACGGAATAAACCGGGCATCGCCGCGAAGGCCGTCATGGATCGGATCCACCGGCATCCAAATCAACTCGCCCTCATCTTCGAGGAATGCTTTCTCCAGAAACTGAAATGTTCGATCGTAGTCGCCTAACGCCGAATAGAGAAGAGCGAAGTCGATGGCGGGAACGTAAACTGCCTTAGGCGAGGTCAGTTCCGAAGCCAGTTTTTGAGCTTCGTCGAAACGGCCCGTAGCGGCGTAAGCATGGGCCAGCAGGACGATGATCCGGCTGTTCCGCCCGGAGGACGAGATCGCCAGGTGAAAGTGTTCGATGGCCTTGCTGTACTCGCGCAGCTCCAGGAAATTGAGACCGAGCAACTGATGCGCGCGGTAGAAGCCCGGAGCCGAGCGAAGCGTGCGGATGCATTCTGCGACGCTGTCCTGATAGCGCCTGGAGAAGTATAGCGCCAGCGCAAGGTCCGCGCGAGCGTTTGGAGACAAAGGATCCAGATCCAGCGCGGCCTTGATCGTCTCGATCGCCAGTTCGGCTCTGCCGCTGGCCAAAAGACACCAGGCATACCATTGCCGCGCGGGCGCGTAGCGGGGGTTCAACTGAATCGCCGTGCAGAATTCCCGCTCGGCGCTCGACGTGTTCCGCACATAGTGCAGCTCGATGAATCCAAGCGCTGTGTGCGCCTCCGCCAGAGAACAGTCGATGCGAATCGCATCGAGCGCGGCAGCGCGAGCCTTTCGCCAGGATTCCTGCGGCGGAAGCACGTCGTATCGCGCTCCCAGGCTGTATCCGTCCGCCAGCCCCGCATACGCCAACGCGCACGTGGCATCGCGCTCAATCACTTGCTGGAAGCACTCGATGCTTCGCCGGATGCCGTCGTTTGTGCGGCTGTTCAGATACCGCCGGCCTTTGTGGTACAGAGCGAGCATTGTGCGTGCGCTCGTCCGCTGGACCTCTCTGTTTGCCGTGATTTTCTGGCAGCTCAGATCCGAAGCGATGCGCCGGGCGATTTCCGCCTGCGCGGCAAAGACGGAATCGATTTCCTGCTCGTAAGAGCCGGACCAGACTCGAAACCCGGAACTCGAACTGGCAATCTGGACCAGAACCCGGACACGCTTCCGCTCTCTGCGTACGCTTCCCTCCAGCACATAGTCCGCGTCCAGTTCGGCTCCGATATCCCGGATGTCGCCGGGACGGTCGCGAAATTGAAAGGCCGATGTTCGCGCCACGAGTTCCAGTCCATGTACGCCGCACAATGTCGACGAGATCTCATCTGTAAGGCCCTCGGCAAACGAGCGAAGACTCGCGCTTGCTTCCAGACTGACCAGAGGCAAGATGACCAGCGAAATGGTTTCGCCGCGCTGCTGCGCTGCAGTTGTTCGAGGATGCAAGGCGGGTAGGTAACCACGGTCGGGAATCTCAATCAGAACCGGACAGTTCGCGCCCTCCTCTTCGTAATACTCGCGCAGCTTTGCGCGAAGCCGGCGCGCTTCCACCCGAACGATCGGATCCAATCGCGGATCATAAGTAGCGGGCCGGTCGAACACTTCCACCCCAATCGTGTACTCTTTGAGCGCCCGGCAGTTGGGATCGAGAGCCTGATCTATCAGGAACCTCAAAAACCGCGCGAGCCGCGCAGATCGTCGGAAAACCGCGCTGCTCAGAATAGTGCCAAGGCAGGAACGCACCTCCACGCCTGATAGCGCTGAAGAAACAACGCCTATCCTCGCAGAAGTACTCGCCATGCGTATCAGTGTCACACAAATCGCCATGTAGAGCAGGCATTTTCGCCTGCGCTTCCCCAGCTACATACGCCACCGTGAAACCTTCGCGGCCCGGGCTAGTGTCTTAAAGGCAGGAGACTGACGCTTGCGGAACTGCGAGTTCCTGGCGAGCCGGCCCGCTGGCCGTCACTCGCCTGCATGCGCCAGAAAAAACGTATGAAATCTACTCTGCTTAGTACGATTGTGCTCTCCGCAGCCACCTTGTGCCTGGCGCCCGTGAATTCAGCTCTGGCTCAAAGCCCGGGAGCCGGGCAGACCATGCCTCAATCGACCCCGCAAACATCCCCCGGTGCACCGGGTGCTCCCGGCGCTCCAGGGGCTACTGCGCAAACCCCTGGAACTCTCCCGGAGACCACTGCGCCACCTCAAAAGGTGGATGATAAGAAGTTCCTCAAACAAGCTGCTATCGGCGGCCTGGCTGAGGTCGAACTCGGGAAGCTCGCTCAGCAGAAGGCTTCGAGTGATGCTGTGAAGCAGTTTGGCGAACGGATGGTAACCGACCACACTAAAGCGAACGACCAACTGAAAGAGGTAGCCGGCAAGGAGAGTGTTGCCGTGCCGACCACTCTCGACAAAAAAGAGCAGGCCCGCATCGATAAGCTTTCCAAACTGTCTGGGCCGCAGTTTGACAAGGCTTACATGAAGGAGCAGGTGAAGGATCACGAAAAGGATGTTCGGGAATTCCAGGACGAGGCCCAGAATGGAACGAACCCGGCCATCAAACAATTCGCCTCCCAGACGTTGCCCATTCTGCAGCAACACCTCGATCAGGCCAAGAACATCAATAAGACCGCCAAAACCGAAACTGCCTCCGCGAAGCAGTAATCGCGCTCGTAGCGCACGCTTCAGCGTGCCGTCGTGGCCTTCAGGCCACGAGTCCTCCGCAAAAACACAAGGCCGGGGCAATCACCCCGGCCTTTTTCAATGCGTGGTTCTTTGGATCTTTACTTCTTCGAATTCGATCTCGCGATCGTTTTCACGTTCTCTACGGGAGCTGGTGCTGCCGCTGCCGCCGCCGGGATCTCGACCGTGTCGCCCAGCATGCTGGCCATGGCATGCACTCCCAAGCCTTCGGCTTCCTTCGTGAAGAGGAGACAATTCCGGTCCGGATCGATATCCGCCTGAATCCAATCGCCGGCACTGACCTGATTGGTTGCCATCAGGTTCGACAAGGGATGAACCAGCAGCCGCTCGATGGCTCGCTTCAGGTGACGGGCACCGTACTTCACGTCCGTTCCTTCCGCCAGCAGGAACTCTTTCCCAGCGTCGGAGACCGTGAAAACGAAGGACTTATCCACCGGAGAGGCGAAAATCCGCTGCTGTACCTGGCTCAATTCCAAATCCAGGATGCGCCGCAACTGAGGCTGACCCAAAGGTTTGAACACCACCACCTTGTCGATCCGGTTCATGAACTCCGGCGTGAACTTGCGGCGGGCCGCCTCGATGCCGCTCTTCGACATCTTTTTGTTGAGCTGTTCCTGCGTGTTCCCGGTTTCCGTGCCGGCCAGGTTCTTCTGGAAGCCAAGCTTCGGAGAAACCAGCGCGCTCATCTCAGTCGCGCCCAGGTTGCTGGTCATGAAGATCATCGCCCGGGAGAAGTCCACCTTGCGGTTGTCGCCCAATGTAAGCGTGGCCTTGTCCAGGATGCCCAGCAGCAGGTTCCAGAGCGCATCGCTCGCCTTCTCGATCTCGTCAAAAAGGATAAAGCTCAGCTTCACGGTATCCGTATGGTGCTGGTTGATCACTTCCTGGCTGAGCAGCGGGTGAGTTTCCCGGTGTCCCAGGTAGCCCGGAGGCGAGCCGATCAACTTGGCAATCTCGTGGCTGTGCTGGAACTCGGCGCAATCGATCTTGATTACTGCCCGTGGATTGTGGACGAGCGCTTCGGCCGTCGCTTCCACCGTGCGGGTCTTGCCCGAGCCGGTCGGTCCTAAGAAAAGAAAGTTGCCAACCGGGCGCCCCGGCGCGGAAAGACCGGTGAGGTGCATCTGGTAGATGTTGACGATCTGCTCGACCGCCTCATCCTGGCCAACCACCAGCTTCAGCAACGTCCTTTCGAGTGATTCGGCATCTTTACCCGTCCTGGTGGGATCGAGTACTTTCCGGAGCCGGCTCATATCTGTTGATCCTTCCTTGCTATTCATGTGCCGGGTGCCTCGATTCTGTCGCATCAAATCCTTGGCGTCCGGTTTCAGAATTTTTTACGCCTCTGTTTAGTCCCAAGCAAATCGCGTGCCAAGTGTCATCGCGGCGTTGCTTCCTACTTTCCTTCATCGTGCAGCCAATCCATTCCCTTCACGGCGCTTATTAGGTCTGCCCCTCAGGAATTTTCTTATTAGTTCTTTTGCGGTCGCGAAGGTCTCACCTCGACTCTGCTAATAAGGGTTCTCTCCGGCATCCGTAAAATACCTAGCACAATCTCCGCGATGTCCTCCGGAGCGATCTTCCAGGAAGCGTGCTGCGCGCCCCGCTCGCCCCCGAACGCCGTGTCCACGCTCCCGGGCATGATATAGCTCACCCGCACGTTATCGCTCCGGTGATCGAGCATCATCGCTTCGCTAAAGCCGGTCATCCCGAACTTCGAAGCATTGTAGGCAGATCCGCCCGCGAACGGGTTCTTTCCCGCCAGACTGCTGATGTTGATAATCGCCCCGCCCCGGCTCCTTTGAAAACGCTCCAGGGCCTCGCGGCTGCAATAAAATGCGCCGGACAAATTCGTCCCGATCACGCGGTCCCACTCTTCGACCGTCAGTTCCGCGGTCGCCCGGAAGATGCCCAACCCGGCATTGTTTATCAGGATATCCAAGCCCCCCAGTTCGCGGTCCACCGCCTCAAACAGCCGCGCCACCTCTTCGCTCTTGCTCACGTCCGCCGCCTGCGCCGCCACCTTCTTTCCACTGGAGCTCTGCTTCAATCCGGAGGCTGCCTTTTCGAGTTCGCCGCTATTCCGGGCGCAAATCAGAACGTTGGCGCCTTCGCGCAGAAGAGCCTCCGCAATGGCGAAGCCGATGCCTTTCGATGCTCCCGTCACTAGTGCCCGCTTGCCACTCAATGCTCCGTCCATGAATTTTGCTTAAACTCCCTTCCACTATCCGGCCGGATATCGGTGCTTTACGACCACCATCACTCACTTAGATGATCGAAGCCACGCGTCCCGTCTCACGGCCACCAAAATTTTACAGAACCTATACTGAAAGGAAGAGTCCTCTGGCTTAAAACAAGAAGAGTCCCCCAGCTATGAGTGTTGTCTGGCTGCGGACGGCTGCCGCCCTGTATTCCTGCGGCTTGCTGTACGCGCTGATTTATCTGTTCCGCAAAAGCACCCGCCTGTTCGTTCCGGCTTTGATCGCGTTTGGAACCGGAGCGGTGTTCCACTTTGTCTCCATCGTGGAACTGTGGGCGGAGACCGGGCATCTTCCTCTGAACAACTTTTACGAGACGAGCTCGCTCTGCGCCTTCCTCATCGCGGTCCTGTTTCTGCTCGCGTACAGCTACTACGAAATTTCCATTTTCGGGATCTGTCTATTTCCCCTGGTATTTTTCATGACGCTCATCGGAGCCACCGAGTTCCCGGTGACCACCTGGAGCAGCCCGCAAATTCGCAATATCTGGCTCGTGGTGCACATCTCCACTGTGTTGATCGGCTTTGCCGCGCTGATCCTCTCGGCGGTTGCTTCCGTCTATTATCTGCTCCAGGAACGGCAGTTGAAGCACAAGAAGCTCACTCCTTCCGCCAACCGCCTGCCTCCACTCGCCATTCTCGACCGCATCATCACGCAGTCCATGAATGCCGGGTTCGTGTTCATCACGGTCGGAACCGTTACCGGTGTCATCTGGGCCTTCGTCGATAGCGGCACGCGTTGGATCGGCGACCCGAAAATCGCGTTTTTCCTCTTCACCTGGGCCTTTTATCTGGCCATGATTTTTCTGCGCGTCTCGGCGGGCTGGCGCGGACGCCGCATCGCCTGGCTCGCCGTAAGCGTTTTGGGCTGCTCCATCATCACCTGGGCCACACACGCCAGCTTGAGGGTGTTCTTGAATCGATGAGACTGGCACTCGCGGGCATCAATCACCGGACGGCCCCGGTGGAATTGCGCGAAAAGCTCGCGTTCCGCCCCGACGAGATCCCGAATGCCCTCGTCCACATTCAGCAGAAGGGTGCTACAGAAGCGCTGATTCTTTCGACCTGTAATCGCGTGGAGCTGATGGCCGCCTTGAGCAACGGGACCCCGCCGGAAGCGTTGCTCGAAGGTATGCTCGCGGGCCGCGGCGGCCTCACCTTCGAAACGGTGCGCTCCCATTTCTATCTCTACGAAGATCGCGAGGCCATCCGGCACCTGTTTCGTGTTGCGTCCAGTCTTGATTCGATGATCGTGGGCGAGCCGCAGATTCTTGGCCAGCTCAAACAAGCTTATTACGTATCGCGCGAACACGGCGGCATCGGAACAGTGCTCGAACCCGTACTCACGAAGGCATTCAGTGTTGCCAAGCGTATTCGCTCGGAGACCGAAATTGGCCAGAACGCGGTCTCGGTCAGCTACGCCGGTGTGGAACTCGCCCGCGAAATCTTCGGAACGTTAAACAAAAAGCGCGTCCTGATCCTCGGGGCGGGGAAGATGTCGGAAGGAGCCGCGCGCCATCTGCTGCGTGCGGGCGCCGAAATCGTCATCACCAACCGCACGCCCGAGCGCGCGAACGAGCTGGCTCGGCTGTTCCAAGGGCAGGTGCTTCCCTACGAGCTGTTCCCGCAGCGCCTGAACGAGATCGATATCGTGATCGCGTCCTCCGCCGCTCCGGGTTATGTGGTGACCTGCGAGATGGTCCGCCGCGCCATCGAAATCCGCAAGAATCAGCCGGTTTTTCTGATCGATATCGCCGTGCCGCGCAACATCGACCCCGCGATAAACAGTCTGGAACACGCGTTTTTATACGACATCGACGACTTGCAGCGCCTCTCCGAGCGCAACCTGCAGGCCCGCCGCGATGTGGCGCAGCAGGCCGAGAAAATTATCTCCGAAGAAGTGATGCGGCTCGAAGCGAAGCTGCGTGAACGCGATGTGACTCCCACCATACTCAGCTTTCAGGAGCAGCTCGAAACCATACGCCAGGAGGTCTTAACCCGGTACCGCGGCAAACTCGGCGCCCTGACTCTCGATCAGGAGCAGGCTTTGGAAGCACTGACTCGCAGCATCGTTAACAAAATTGCTCACGGCCCTATCTCAGAGATGCGGCGCCAGGCGCACCAGGGAGAATTCGTCAGCGCCGTTCGCCGCATGTTCCGTTTGGGAGACCACTGACTCTGCTCACCATCGGTTCCCGCGGCTCTCAACTCGCTCTCTGGCAAGCCCGCCACATCGCGAGCCGCCTTGACGTTGCGACACGGATTGAAATCATCAAAACTACAGGCGATCACCTACAAACCGCCTCGTTAGTTCAGGCAGGCGGCAAGGGCCTCTTCACGAAAGAAATCGAAGAAGCGCTGCTGGCCGGCCATATCGACCTCGCGGTCCACAGCCTGAAAGATCTGCCCACCGACACTCCGCCGGGACTCGCGATCGCCGCGATCCCGAAACGGGAGGATGCGCGCGATGCCCTTGTCGGCAGCCGGCTTAAGGATCTGCGAAACGGCGCGATTGTGGGTACCAGCTCCGGCCGCCGTGCCGCTCAACTCAAAATCCTGCGGCCGGACTTAATCATCGAGCCGGTTCGTGGCAACGTGGACACCCGCCTCCGCAAGCTGAAAGAAGGCCGCTACGATGCCATTCTGCTCGCCGTTGCGGGCCTGCGCCGCCTGGGCCTCGAACACGAAATCTCGGAAGTTTTATCTCCCGAACAGCTCTGTCCGGCCGCCGGACAGGGCGCGCTCGCCATTCAAACCCGCGAACACGATGACGCTCGCCGCATCTGCGCTGCACTTGACGACGAGCCCAGCCGCCAAAGCGTCGCTTGCGAGCGCGCCGCCCTCGCCGCTCTGGGCGGCGGCTGCCAGTTGCCTATCGGTGCCTTCGCCGAACTCGCCGGAGACCAACTGAAACTCCGGGCCGTGGTTGTCTCCCCCGACGGTTCGCGGCACGTCTCCGCTATCCGGTGCGGCTCCCGCTCCGCTCCCGAACAACTCGGGCGAGCCGTCGCCGAAGAACTGCTCGCGCAAGGGGCCGCCGGCCTTCTCGCTGGGTAAATGCTCTCACTGAAAGGACGCCGCATCGTCATTACCCGCGCCGCTCATCAGGCCGAATCGCTCGCTGCTCCGCTGCGCGACTTCGGTGCCGAAGTCATCTTTTTACCCGTAATCGCCATTGGGCCTCCCGCCGATCCCCGCCCCTTACGGGAGGCCGCCCGGCGCGCCGCAGAAGGCGAATACGACTGGATCATCTTTACCAGCACCAACGCCGTAGAAGCCATTGCCCCTCTCCTCCCCATTTGCCCTCGCATCGCGGCCATCGGCCCCGCTACCCGCCGCGCCGCTGAACAACATGGCTTCCCCGTCACACTCACTCCCGAACAATACAACGCCGAATCTCTGGTCGAAGCCTTTGGCCGCGAACGGCTGGAAGGCCGCCGCATCCTGATCCCCAGTTCTGCAATCGCGCGCGATACCGTCCCCTTGACGCTCGCAAACCGCGGCGCACACGTAGACGTCGTTGAAGCCTACCGAAACGTAATCCCGCCCGACGCCGCGCCCCGCGCCGCCGAAGTTTTCCGCGATCCTCTCCCGCACTGGGTCACGTTTGCGAGCCCTTCCGCCGTGAACAACTTGATCGAACTCACTGGCCCTCGCGCGCTTCAAACAGTAAAAATCGCTGTCATCGGCCCAACCACCTCCGAATGCGCACTCCAGCACGGACTTACAGTAACCGCCGAAGCATCGCCTTCGACGGTAGAAGGCCTGGTCCAAGCCATCGTCAAATATGAGCGCACTAAAATCGGATCTTGATGCCGTGGACCCACCGCAGCTTCTGGATCGGACCGCTGATCATCGCCGCTCTGTTAGCCATTCTCGCGCTGATCATCTACGGAACCCGCCTCCGCCACATATATAAGGAGCAGTTCGGCGAGACACGCCGGGAACGCCTCTTCCTGGCCTCTATCGGCTTCTTCATCTCCGCGGTAGTCGTGCGTGGAATCACACTCGCCATTCACAACGATATCGGCCCGTTCCACAACGTCACCATGCACGGCCGCCACATCCATCACCTGGTCTGGGGCATCCTGCTGCTGCTTCTGGTCGGCTACAGTTGGCTGGTTGAGATCGGATCTGGAGCGCCGAACTCCTCGCGCTGGCTGGGCCGGCTCACCTCCATGCTCTACGGCGTTGCCGCCGCGCTCACGCTCGACGAGTTTGCTTTATGGCTGAACCTGCAGGATGTCTACTGGGAACGCCAGGGCCGCGAGAGCTATGAAGTGATGGCACTGTTTGGCAGCCTGCTGCTGGTCGGCATCTTCGGCGTTCCGTTCTTCCGCGGTATCGGCCGCGAACTCGCGCGTCTCTTTACGTCCTCGCCCAAGGCATAGAGTCCGTTCTATTGCTTCACGAACTCGACCCGCCGGTTTTCAGCTCTTCCCTGTGCCGTGTCATTCGAAGCAATCGGGGACGCAACCCCTTTTCCGCTTGAAACCAGCCGGCTCGAATCGATGCCGAATTGCGAAACGAGCACGCTTCGGACGGCGTCGGCGCGGCGCTTGGAAAGGTCCAGATTATGCTCCGCGTTTCCAGTGCTATCCGTGTAGCCGTCGATTTCGAGTTTCAAGGCAGGATTTTTCTCCAGGCCCCGCGCGACGGCCCTGATGACCGGCGCGGATTCGGGCTTCAGCCGGTCGCTGTCAGTGTCGAAAAGAATGCCGTGAGTCACATAGCGTCCCTTGGATGAGATAGCAGCCGAAAAGTCAGGAGCGGACTCAGCAACGCGGATGCTGCGTAGCCCGATCCATCCCTCACTTGCCCGGTCGCAGCGCTCTCGCAATGTCCAGTGATCGGCAGGCTTCGCGTCTGCGGGAACAAACATCTGATTCACATCGCCCACGCGCTCTCCATTCACGTAACCACGCGCCCGGCCCTCTTGCACCCACAGCGCAACTTTAATTGGTTGATTGACGGAAGCCGGGCGCAAATTCATCGTCCCGATTTTGTCCTCTTTCGGGCCGTAGAAACTGACGTCATTCGGAGTGATTTCGATTTTCCAGGTGGGCGCCTGACAGCAGTCCACATCTTTCGGCCAGGCGAAAAACGTCATCGACGGTGCATCGGAACCAAACGCGGCTTCAATTTCGACAGTGAAATTCTTGGGAAACGGGAAGCTGGCCGAATTCAGGCTGGGCTTTGCCGGGCAAGCCGCCGTGAGTTGGCGAATGCCGCCTCCGGTCCGCAGTTCCACAACGCCATCGCGGAGCTTCCAATGCGGCGGCGGCTCGTCCTCGGCCATATCGCTGAAATCATCAAAGAAAACGGTCTTCTCGCCGGGCACGAATTCCACTTTACTGGCCTTGAGGTCAGGCTGATCCGATGCAGCAGCGGCTTGAGTGGGCGCAGTCGCGGGTTCGGAGCGAGGGGCAGACGCAGGCGCGGATGCCGCGGCGGTATTGGGCGCGAGGCTCGCGAGGTCGGTGCCGTTGCGCGATTTGACCGACAACCCGACCCGCGATCCAGCCGCCAGCTCGACCTTGGGTCCCTGCGCGGCAACTTCGATGAGTACAACCGATGCGGCTGCAGCGGCACCGCTGCCAATCGCCGCCCCCTTCCAACCGTGCGAAAGTCCTCCGATCAGCGCACCGGCCCCGGTGCCAGCAGCCAGTTTGCCCAGGTTGCTCGAATGGCGAAGCACGCGGCCTTCTTCATCCACGTCTGCCTGGCCTTTAGAATTCGAAATCGAAGTAATCGATGCCTCGACCGGGATCGTTTGCCCGCCATGTTGCAGCGTGTCAAAGCTGAAGTTCAGAACCGCGTCGCCGTGCAGCTTGTTTCCTTGCCGGGATTCTGTGACGTGTCCCTGCAACGTATCCCCTGCGAATACTGGCGGATCGATCACACGGGCAGTCACCGGGTCTCCCTTATGATTGCTCGATGTGCTGAGCGGCGTAGCCAGTTCCACGGTAAATGGCACGCCCGCGGCCGGGAGCAGAGCGCATGCAGCGTTGAATGTAGTGATAATGACTAAAGATTTCAGGATGGCACTCATGCCTATCTTGTTTCCTCATCTGATAACGCCGGAGCGGTGGCCAAACGGGATCATCGGATAATAGAAAAAAAATTGGATGGCGGCGGGCGACTTTCAGGCTGCGCTCACCTCGCTGGGACGCGGGGATAAACGAGCGCTGGATGCCATGATCCCGGCTCTTTACGCGGAACTGCACCGGCTGGCGGCCTCTTATCTGGCGCAGGAAGCCACGGACCACACGCTGCAGCCGACTGCGCTGGTCCATGAAGCGTATCTGCGGCTCGTCGGGCAACGACAGGTCGATTGGTCCTCGCGGGCCCAGATCGTCGGCTTGGCGGCGACCATGATGCGCCGCATTCTGGTGAATCATGCCGCCGCCAAAAGCGCGCAGAAGCGGGATTGGGGCGCTCGCGTCCCCCTGGTCGATGTCTTGGATCTGACCCGGGGCGGCCAACTGGATGTCCAGCAGCTCGACGCCGCGCTGACCCGGTTGGAAGAATTGGATCCGCGGCAGGCGCGTATCGTCGAACTGCGCTTCTTTAGCGGATTGACGGTAGAGGAAACCGCGAGTGTTATGGATCTTTCGCCTGCCACGGTGAAGCGGGAGTGGAGAGTCGCGCGCATGTGGCTGCTGCGCGAAATGGAGTCTGCGGCGCAATGACACGCGAGCGCTGGGAACGTATCAAGCAGGTATTGGAAGTGGTAGAAAACGTCTGTGGCCCGGCCCGTGAGGCTGCCCTTCGAGCGGCTTGCGGGGATGATTTGGAGTTGCGGGACGAAGTCGCTTCTCTGCTGGCGCAGGAAGACCGGATCAATGTGTTCGAACGCGCTCCATTCGGCGAACCCGCCCAGATCGGCCCTTACCGAATTCAAAAATTGCTCGGGTCCGGGGGAATGGGCGCCGTCTATCTGGCCGAGCGCTGCGATGACCAGTACCGGAAGCTGGTTGCGATCAAGTTGATCCAGGCCTTCGGCGGCCCGGATCTGGAACGGCGATTCCGAGCGGAGCGGCAAATACTCGCCGGTCTGGAGCATCCTTATATTGCTCGTTTGCTCGATGGCGGCTCCCTCGAAGATGGTCGTCCATACCTGGTTATGGAGTATGTGGACGGCCAGCGGATTGATCGCTATGTCGCTGAACGCAAGCTGTTGCTGGCCGGCACGCTTCGTCTGTTCCTGAGAGTCTGCTCCGCAGTCCAGTTCGCGCATCAGAATCTCGTCGTTCACCGGGATCTGAAGGCAGGGAACATTCTGGTAACTGCCGGAGGTGAGCCGCGGCTGTTGGATTTCGGTATTGCCCGCCTGCTCGCAGATAGCAATGCCGCATCCGAGCATACGCGCCACTTCGAGAGGCTGCTCACGCCTTCCTCGGCAAGCCCCGAACAAGTAAGCGGCGGCGCCATTACCACCGCTACCGATGTCTATTCGCTAGGCGTACTCTTGTATCGCCTGCTAACAGGAGTATCGCCTTACGCGGGCGCCCGCGATTTGCGTACCGACCCGGGCCGTGTCATTCAGCAGTACGATCCGCCGCCCGCGAGCCAAGCTCCAGGAATCACCCCGTCTATGCAGCGGGCCCTGAAGGGCGACTTGGATTGTGTGCTCTCCAAAGCGCTTGAGAAAGATCCGGTACGGCGCTACCCGACGGTCGAAGAATTTGCGGCCGACATTCGCCGCTACCTCGACGGGCATCCCGTCACCGCGCGCAAGCCGACCTGGTTCTATCAGGCGCGCAAATTTGTGCGGCGGCGCCGTCTGCCGCTGAGCGTCGCTGCGCTCTTGTTGTTTGCTATAACAGCCGGCGTTAGCGGGACGCTCCTTTATGCGCGCCGGGCGCATGCGGCGGAGGTCCGGGCAGACCGGCGCCTGCAGTCTTTAAGACGAATTAGTGAGTCTCTGCTGTTTGAGTTCTACGACGCAATCCAAAATCTGCCCGGCTCGACCAATGCTCGTGCGTTGGTGGCTCGGCGGGCATTGGAGTATCTGGACCAGTTAGCCGCTGAAGACAACCGAGACCCCGCCGTGCAACGCGATCTCGCCGCGGCGTATCTGCGCCTGGGCGGTGTTTTGGTCGGCGACCGGGCGCCCCATCTCGGATCCGGCGAAACCGCCTTCCGTAATACCGCGGCCACTTATCAGAAGGCGCTTGCCATCCGGCGTGCGCTTTTCCGCGCGAACCCAGCCGACGCCCGTGCGCGCAAAGATCTCGCCGAGGCGCTCTGGAGACTGGCCAGTGTGGAACAAATGCAGGGGGATTATGCTGTTGCGCACCATTACCTCGCTGAGCGTTTAGATTTACTGCAACACGGCCCCAGGGCCCCGCAGTTCCAGTACATGCTGGCCACAACGTACGCTGCCTGGGCGGATCTGGATCGGGCGGCCGGGAACTCGGACGAAGCGCTCCGGTTTGCAAGACAAGCGCTTACGATACGGCTCGGACTCCTTGCAACGGACGCCGACAAGCAAAGAGCGGAACGCGTCGTTGGACTTTCGCATGAGGGCGTCGGTTATGCGTTGGCGGCGCTTCAGCGCTATCGTGAATCGGCCGGTGAACATACGATGGCCCTGCGTATTTTTGAGCGCCTCGCCGCCCGCTCTCCCACCGATACCGATCTGAAAAGAAACGTCAGCGTGGCGGAAGAAAACCTCTGCGAGGTTCTTGCGCGCGCTTCCGATGCCGGTCGCGCGATCCCATACTGCCGGGATGCTGCCAATGCAGCCGGCGCTATGTACGCAGCCGATCGCGACAACATTCAAAATGCGGAGGACAGAGCAGCCGCATGGGCCACGCTGGGCTTTGCCTTGCACGCCGGGAAGCATAATCGCGAAGCGCTCCACTGGGAGCAGAACGCGGTGAAAGAGTACAGCGTTCTGATGAATGAGGACGCTTATTCTCCCGATGTTGCCGATTCGTATGCTGAGGCGCTGCTGGAATCGGCTCGCATTCGGCAGGATCTTCGGCTGCCTGGCGTGTGCGAGGACGTGCTCCGTGCCCGTGAAGCAGCCAGAAACTTAGCCAGCCGGGTGCCCGAAGACGCTATAGTTCGGAAGCGGTTGAAACAGACGCAAGAGTTTCCGGGCTGCGCCCGATAACGGCTGCCTCCCCGCTCCGCTCACTCATACCGCAACGCCGTCGCCGGATCAATCGCCGCCGCGCGATGCGCAGGTAAATACGACGCGATCAATCCGATCGCCACCAAAACAAATGCCGATCCGGCCAGCACCCAGGCATCTGTTGGGGCCACTCCGTACAAAAGTGATTGCAAACTTCGCATCGCAGCCCACGACCCGGCCGCCCCAATCGCCACTCCCGCAAGCACGAGCTGTAACCCCTCTCGCAGTACCGCAGCCGAAACTTGGCGAGGTTCCGCCCCGAGTGCCATCCGTACACCGATTTCACCTCGCCGCTGCAAAACCGTGTACGCGAGCAGCCCGTACAAACCGAGCGCGGCCAGCAACAGAGCCAGTCCGGCAAATGCCGCGATCAGTTTCAAGGCAACTTCACGGGAAATTAGCTTATCTCGGATCAATTCCTTCATGGGCATCACATCGGCGATGGGCTGATTGCGGTCCACTCGCCACACCGCGGCCTCGAGCGCCCGGGCGTAAGCCACCGGATCGCCTTCGACCCGCACGGCAAGATCGCGCGGTGTCGTGTAGCCCTGGGCCCCCGGCGCTTGCGTGTACGGGAAGTACATCTCAGGTCGGCCATTCACATCGAGTCCAGTCTGCCGGATATCGTCTACCACTCCGACAATCGTGAACCAAACGCCCGATACCCCGGCGAGCTGAAAGCGGTGCCCCAACGGGTTCTGTCCCGGCCAATACTGGCGCGCCATCGCTTCGTTGATCATCGCTACCGGCGGTGCTTTTGCCGTATCCGAATTTCGAAAGAACCTGCCGGCACGCAGCCGAATGCCCATTGTCCTGAAGTAATCGGAGCTGATCACCCGGTGATTGGCATCGTTAGACTGGCCTGGCGGGGGCGGCGGTGCTCCCTCCACAACGAAGGGGCTGGTTCCTCCGGAATTTGTGAGCGGGAGAAACGTCGTGTAACCGGCCGAGGCTACGCCGGGAATGGCACGAACGCTCTCCAAAACGCGCCGGTAAAAATCGACTCTGGCCTGAAACGTGTTGTATGGCGAACTGGAGGAGACGGGAAGCGAGGTCCGCAGTGTCATCACCCCTTCTGGATTGAATCCCAGCGGCACATGCGCTAAAGTCCAGAGCGTTTTCGTCAGCAGCCCCGCGCCAATCAGGAGCACGACTGCCAGAGCCACTTCGCTCACAATGAGCAGCTTCCGTATTCGGGTGCTGCCCGTGCCGGCCACCCGGCCGCCTCGTTGCAATGAAACCGAGAGGCCAGGCCGGGAGAAAAGCAGCGCGGGTAACGTTCCGAACAATACCGCTGCCAAGGTCGAAAGAAGCAGCAGAAAGCCGAGCAATGGCAGGTCGATCCGTGGTTCGGACCAGGCGCTCAAAGTGTCCGGCACAAGCTGGCGCAAAAATGGCGTCGTAAACACCGCGATCAGTATGCCCGCGGCTCCGCCCAAACCAGCCAGCAGCAGGCTTTCTGTCAGCGTCTGCCGGATGAGCCGCGCGCGTCCGGCGCCTAAAGCGGCGCGCACCGCAAACTCACGTTCGCGGCCGAGTCCGCGAGTCAGCAGCAGCCCGGCCAGGTTGGCGCACGCAATCAACAGCACGCATGCGACTCCGGCCATCACAGCCCAGAGCGTCGGCTTCAGGTCGCCCACGAGCTGGTCGTGCAAGCTCACCACCACGGCTCCGATATTCGTGTTGGTTTCCGGGTACTCGCGAGCCAGTTGCGCCGCTAAGCCGGTCATCTCGCGGCGCGCAACCCCGAGCGTCACGCCCGGTTTCAAGCGCGCGAATACACGTAAATAGTGGTTATCCCGTTGCGCCAGATCGCGCGGTCCAAGCGCCAGTGGCGCCCAGATTTCCGATTTCTCCGGAAACGTAATACCGCGCGGCATTACTCCGATGACCGAGTATTTCTCGTCGTTGAGCCAGATATCGCGGCCAATAATCCCCGAATCGCCGCCGAAACGCCGCTGCCAGAGACCATAGCTGATCAACACCACGCGCGGGCCTCCCGGACGATCCTCTTCGGCCGAAAAATTTCGTCCGAGTACCGGCGAAACGCCGAGCAGTGGAAACAGGTTGGCTGTCACCGGGCTGCCTTCCAGCTGCTCCGGTCTCCCCGCGCGCGTCAGCGCATACAGATCTCCCTTCAGCGCCGCCATATCTACAAACACATGGTTCCGCTGCTTCCAATCCACGAAGTTCGCAGGCGCGAGCGGAGCAAGCGGAAAGCCCATGTGCGACGCGTCCTCCCAGATCTCAACCAGGCGCGAGGCGCTCCGGAACGGAAGCGAGCGCAGCAGCACTGCATCCACCACGCTGAAAATCGCGGCATTTGCGCCCAAACCGAGCGCCAGAGCAAGCACCGCGAATATCGTGAAGCCCGGACTCTTTCGGAGCGTCCGGAGCGAAAAACGGACGTCCTGTAACAGGCGTTCGGCCGGCCCCCAGCCCCACATTTGGCGCACCTCTTCTTTCATCAGAGTTGGATTGCCGAATTGGCGCCGCGCCGCGTAACGGGCGTCTTCCGCCGGGACGCCGCGCTCCTGTTGCTCCGCCGCTTCGGCTTCGAGATGCGACGACATCTCCCGCTCAAAGTCCCGCTCGCGTTCCTCCCGCCGCCTGCCCCACATCTTAGTTCTCCTCAGCCGGCCACATGATGCGCGCAATCGCGCCGGTCAATTGCTTCCATTTGGATTCTTCGGCTAAGAGCTGCTTCCTGCCTGCGGCAGTCAGCCGGTAGTACTTAAATTCGCGGTTTCTCTCCTTCGCCATCTCCCATTTCGAAACCACCCATCCCTTCCGCTCCAAGCGATGAAGCGCTGGATACAGCGACCCATGCTCCACCTGCAAAAGGTCATCGGTAGTTCGCTGGATGTGCTTCGCGATCTCGTGTCCGTGCGCCGGACCAAGTAGCAGCGTCCGTAGGATAAGCATGTCCAGGGTTCCCTGCAGCAGCTCGATTCGGCTCGATGATGCTTTCGGCATGTCGTTGGTAGAAATTCTACCACCGAATTACGTTGATAAGGTAGACGTCCGACCGTCGCGGTTATTGGCGGCTCACTTTTCGCACGCCGTGATCGTAACCCGCCTGATTGGCCGTGAACGTAATCTCCAGCCGTTCCGCGCGGTGCGGGTTGTAGACCAGCGCCGGTCGGAAGCACGCAACACACTGAGCGCCCGGATATCGCACACTCGGGTAAACCAACCCGTTGGAACCCTTCTGCAGCAGCCTGCGCGCCAGCGCTTGCGAGCCGGCGTAACACTCCGGCACAGGCTCCGGCTGTAGAAATTCCGAAAACTCCTCCGGCGGGTCCAGCACATGAAACTCGGCCTGAAAGTCCGCCAGCCAGTCGTCATACGTCGATACATCGCGCGCAGGCCGCTGACCCGGAGCATCGGGAACAATGATGTCGCCCAATCGCCTGCTTTTGTGATAGACAACCTCAGCGATCGACGCTTCCTGGCGGTCCGCGGCATACCAGGCGCCGCGTGTGTGATCGTTGAAGCGCGATCCCGATTCGTTGGCGTGCGTGAACGCACCATTCACAATGTGCGCATTCGGAATCCCGTACACCAGCTCAAATATGCTGATTCCGATGAATCCCCAGTGTTCGCTCTGAACGCGATCGTCTGTCGCCCCATCGAGCAAAATCAAGTCTTCAATCTCTTGGGTGTTATCGGCGAGCGCTGAAAGCAGGGTTCCGCTTTCGCTATAACGCGACGGGATGAGGCGGTGGAAATCCGGGCAATGAAATGCGCGAACGGGAGGCTCTGTCAACGGCCGCTGCGCCAGGCATCCAACATGCGGCGCACTTGAAGCATTCCCGGTTGCCCTTGACGAATCATGTAGTCGATCGGCGCGCTCCCGGCGAACATCGGTCCGCGATTGCCCAGCGTCACCCAGCGGTCCGCCCACTCTTCCCCGAAATAAATATGAAGAGCCTTATAGATGCCAATCACAAGCGAAATTCGCAGCAGCGCGTCCTGCGTCAGCTTCTGCTTCTTGGGTTCGGTCTTCCAGGCATGGAAGGTAGACGATGCAATCCCGCCCAGCAACCCGCGCGCCTGCGATTCCGTGAGCCCCCATTGCACCGCAATCTTAATAAATGCTTTGATTGCAGTGCCGCTCAACTGTTCGCGAACTTTCGGGTCCGTCAAATCCGAAGAACGCTCAAACGAGAAACCCGCTATCCGGGGAGACTCTAGCGTCGTCGTCACCATATCTCTCGATTCCGAGATTAATTATACACGAAATCGAGGCCCCGCACAATTTGCTTTTTAATCCCTGTGCATCCGTGTCCATCTGCGGGTAGTCGGGCCTCAGAATGCCGCGCTCTGTCGCATCTGCTGCTCCACGATGCGTGCCGCGCGCTGGCTGATCAGCTCCGCCACTTTGCTCAACAATTCTGGCAGATCTTCCGGCTCGATAAACACCGGATGCCGGGCATCGGGTCGATTATTTTGCGATTTGGTCAGAATGGCGGTAGCGGGTTTGTAGTCCATTAGCCGCGCATGGGCTAGTACTTCCAGCCCGCCTTCGGGCGCTTCACGCTGGATATCGCTCAGCACCAGCGCGTATTGCCGCGCGTCCAGCTTGCCCAGCGCCTCTTCAGCCGAAGACGCAGAATCCACCAAGTAGCCTCCGGCTTCGAGTACTGCTTTGAGCGTCAGGCGCGAAGCCAGATCGTCGTCTACCAGCAGGACTCGGGCTAGCTCCAGGTCGTTTTGCCGAAATTGCGCATGGGCGGCCATTTTCCGGTCCGACAACAGTGTATACGAAAAATGGAAAAATCCCCATAGGCTATTCGATGGATATTGGTACTGCCTCCCGCGCGAAAACCCGGTCGAAAATCGTATTCACATTCCGCAGTTGGCGGTCCAGCGAAAAGGTTTGCGCGAGCCCCTTATCTTTCAGATAATGCTGGATTTCCGGGTCAGCGCTCACCGCCGCGCGAAAGTCCCCTTCGGTCTCCCAGGCGTGCATCGCATGGGATTGCACGACCCGGTACGCCTCTTCCCGGAGCATCCCGGCCGCCGCCAGATCCAGCAAAAGCTGACCCGAAAAGATCAAACCTTTTGTCTCGTCCAGGTTCCGCCGCATCCGGTCTGCATTCACGCGCAACCCCGAAATGAGCCACGTGGTTTTGGCTAGCAGGTAATCAATCAAAATAGTCGAATCCGGAAAAATCACCCGCTCCACCGAAGAATGCGAGATATCCCGTTCATGCCAGAGCGCAACATCTTCAAACGCCGCCTGCGCATTGCCGCGGATCACGCGAGCAAGCCCACAGATCTGCTCGCAGGTGATCGGGTTCCGCTTGTGTGGCATAGCCGACGATCCCTTTTGCCCGGCCGCAAACGGCTCCTCCGCCTCCCGCACCTCCGTGCGCTGGAGATGCCGGATTTCGAGTGCGATTTTATCCAGGCTGGACGCGATTCCAGCTAGCACCGCGATGTAGTTAGCGTGCAGGTCGCGCGACAGAACCTGCGAGCTGATGGGTGCCGGGCGCAGGTTTAACCGCGAGCAGATCCTTTCCTCCACTACCGGTCCGATATGCGCGAAGGTTCCCACCGCGCCTGAGATTTTGCCGGCCCGCATCTCTTCCGCAGCCGCCGCGAACCGTCTCCGTTGCCGGTCGATTTCGTCCCACCAGAGCGCGGCCTTCAGGCCGAACGTGATCGGCTCGGCATGGACGCCATGGGTCCGGCCGATCTGCACCGTGTGCTTGTGCTCGAAGGCCAGCTTTTTGAGCGCTGCTGCCAGACTGTCGAGGCCCGCGGCGATCAGTTCGGACGCATCCCGAATCTGCAGCGCTTGCGCCGTATCCACCACGTCGTTCGAAGTCAGTCCGTAATGCAGCCAGCGCGATGCTTCCGCCGCGCCGCCGGCTTTCATCGTTTCGGCCACGGCGGTGGTGAATGCAATTACATCGTGGCGTACTTCGCGCTCAATCTCCTGGATGCGCTTTACATCGAAGCCGGCTTTCGCGCGTAACTGCCGGGCGGCCTCGCGCGGCACTTCGCCGAGTTCGGCCAGCGCTTCGGTAGCCGCCAGCTCCACCTGCAGCCAGCATTCGTATTTGTGTTGATCGCTCCAGATGGCGCCCATGTCCGGGCGTGTATAGCGTGCAATCATCGCGTGAACACGACCATTGTCCTAAACCGCAGAAAAAAATGAGCCACAGATGCACACAGATGGACACTGATGATGAATCCGTGTGCATCCGTGTCCATCTGTGGCCCAAATGGGTTTTGGTCGACCGTTTCTACGAGCGGGTCAATACCAGAACACTTCGCTCTGCACGCCCGGCTCCGCTACCACCAGCCGGGTGAACAACGCACGCCCGTCCAGCGCCTTCAGCCCCATGTTCCTTACTAGCTCCGGATGATTGTTGTGCTCGCTGATATGCCCCAGCACCAGCGTCGAAACCCGCACATCCAGGTCATTCTCGATGAAATCGGCCGCCACTTCGTTCGAAAGATGCCCCTTGCGGCTCATGACCCGCTGCTTGACGGACCACGGATACGGCCCCACCCGCAGCATCTCGAGATCGTGATTCGATTCGAGCAGCAGCAGATCGGTTCCCCCCAGATGAACTCGCAGCGAATCCGTGACGTACCCCAAGTCCGTCGCGATCCCGATCTTCACGCCCTGCGCTGCCAGCGTATACCCCACCGGGTCCGCGGCATCATGCGGAATCGTAAAGCTGGCCACATCGAAATCACCCACCGGGAAACAACGTCCCGCCTGAAAGCGTTCCAGTACCGGTGCGCTTTCGCCCCAATCGATAAACGGCGCAGTGCCTTCGGTGAGATAGATCGGAAGCTGCGGTTCACGAACCTTCGCCATCGCGGCCAAACCGCAGGTGTGGTCGCTGTGCTCGTGCGTCACCAGGATCGCGTCCAGCGCCTGTATATCTTCTCCGATGAAGGCCAAGCGTTTGGCAATTTCGCGGCGGCTCAACCCGGCGTCAATCAGAACGCGCGTGCGGTCGGTCGCGATAAAGGTGGAATTTCCGGCGCTGCTGCTGGCCAGAATGCAAATCTTGACGATAGCCCCGCCCGACCTTTCCTCTCGTTTATACCAAATTCCAACAATCTCGCCAAAAATGTTTTTGCGATGTGTCGCCTCGCGGCCGCACTTACAATAGGTGCGATGAAAGCGCGCGTATACGTGTCGATGAAGCCCACCGTGCTCGACCCGCAGGGCCAAACCATTTGCTCTGCCCTCAACAGCTTGGGACACAAGGAGATAGCCTCGGTGCGGCAGGGCAAGTACTTCGAAATCGGAGTGGCGGACGGGACTTCGCGCGAAATGGCCCTTCAGGCGCTAGACGAAATTGCACGGGATGTTTTGTCGAATCCGGTCATTGAGGATTACCGGGTCGAGATTCTAGACTAGGAATACTTCGGAGTTTGTTGTTATGTGCGGCATAGTAGGGTATATCGGCAGCCGGGAGGCAGTTCCCGTCATCGTGGAAGGCCTGCGGCGGCTCGAATATCGTGGATACGATTCGGCCGGTGTTGCCGTGTTATCGGACGAAAAGTGCGTCGAAGTGCGGCGCGCTTCCGGAAAACTGCGAAATCTGGAAGAAGCTATCCGGAACAAACCGCTCTCCGGCCTGTATGGGATCGGCCATACTCGTTGGGCGACTCATGGCCGCCCCACCGAAGAGAACGCCCATCCACACCGCGATTGCAAAGGCGAAATCGTCGTCGTCCACAACGGAATTGTGGAGAACTACCTCTCCCTGCGCAAGCAACTCACCGCCGAAGGCCACACCTTCAAAACCGAAACCGACACCGAAGTCATTGCGCACCTAGTCGAAAAGCACCTGAACGGCAGGCTCGAACACGCCGTCCGCACGGCGCTGAAACAGGTCTCGGGCGTATTTGCCGTCAGCGTGATTTCGAGCTCCGATCCGAACAAGATTGTCGCCGCTCGCTCCGGGCCACCGGTTGTAATCGGTCTCGGACACGATGAATTCTTTGTCGCTTCCGACGTTCCGGCGATTCTCAGCCACACGCGCGACATGGTCTTTCTGAACGACGGCGATGTCGCGGTCGTCACTCCCGAAGGCGTGCATTTGACCGATCTCGACGGCCGCCCTGTGCGCCGCCAGGTCTCGCATATTCTGTGGGACCCCATTATGGCCGAAAAGGGCGGCTACAAGCATTTCATGCTCAAAGAGATCTTTGAGCAGCCGCGCGCCATCAAAGACACCATGCTCGGCCGTGTGGGTCTCGAAAGCGGCCGCGTCTTCCTGGACGAGGTCGATATCTCCGAAGCCGATTTTCGCAGCTTCGAACAGGTCAAAATTGTCGCCTGCGGCACGAGCTGGCACGCCGGGCTGGCCGGGAAGTACATCATCGAACGGCTTGCGCGCCTTCCCGTGGAAGTCGATTACGGTAGCGAATTCCGCTACCGCGATCCCATCATCCCGCCCAACACCCTGACCATCGTCATCTCGCAATCCGGCGAAACAGCCGACACCCTCGCGGCGCAGCGCGAGGCCAAGCAGAAGGGTTCGAAGACGCTCGCCATCTGCAATGTGGTCGGCTCCATGATTACGCGCGAAGCAGCAGGCACGCTGTTGACGCACGCCGGTCCGGAGATTGGGGTCGCCTCCACCAAAGCCTTCACGTCCCAACTCACCGCGCTTTTGATCCTCGGCATGTATCTCGGACAGGTGCGCGGCACACTAGATCCGGTCGCTTCCTCTACGCTCGTGCAGGAACTCGCTCAGATTCCCGGCAAGCTCGAACATGTTTTGGCTCAGAACGACATCTACGACGATCTGGTCAAAAATCTTTCCAAAGCCCAGGACTTCCTCTATCTTGGGCGCGGCATTCATTACCCGATTGCGCTCGAAGGCGCGCTCAAGCTGAAAGAGATCTCCTATATCCACGCCGAAGGCTATCCCGCCGGCGAAATGAAGCATGGCCCGAATGCGCTGATCGACGAGAATCTTCCCGTCGTGGTTCTCGCCACCTGCGATCCGGAATCCGAAGAAAGCCGGGTGCATTACGAAAAAACACTTTCGAACATCCAGGAAGTGAAGGCCCGCAGCGGCGTAGTCGTCGCTGTTGCCTGCGAAGGCGATGAGGAAGCCGCCAAAATGGCGGATTACGTCATCCGCATCCCGGTCACTCGCGAACTACTCCTGCCGCTGCTCGAAATGATTCCGCTCCAATTGCTCGCCTACCACATCGCCGTTCGCCGCGGCTGCGATGTAGACCAGCCGCGCAATCTGGCGAAAAGCGTCACGGTTGAGTAAGCGCCCAATCCAAACTCTTACCGCGCGCCTTCGGCAATCGGACATCCAACAACTTCGCTATCGTCGGCGCCACGTCAATGTTTTGAATCTCTTCAACCGATGCGCCCGCCCGAATTCCATATCCCGATGCAATAAAAATCGCGTCCATATCGGGATCGCTTGCCAGGTATCCGTGTGCTCCCGTTGCTTGTCCGGTGGTCACAATCGCGGGCCCCGTATCTCCGGCCCGCGGGTTGGAAAACGCGTAATCGGTCTTCGCATAGAGCACCAGGTCGGGCGCTTGCGAATCCTTTGCCGGATCCGGCAATCCTAATGCCTGAAATTCGTCCGGTCCCGCGACGCGCTCAATCCCTTCCGTGCCGGTGAACATGCTACGGACACGCCGTGTAAGCTCATCCAGGCGGTTCTTGTCGAGATACAGCATGGCGCTGCCGCCCTCGGAGAGCACAAAGACGCTGTGTTCCAGCCCCGCCGCGCGCAGCGCAATCAGGGGACGTATCTCCTTGTGAACTTGCTTGAATCCATGATCCGACGCAATCAAAATGGTTGTGCGGTCTTGCAGCCCGGCGGCATGGATCGCCGCCAGCACACGCGCCACTAGGCCGTCGAGGAACCCCATCGCGTCCTGGGACGCCAGCGAATTGGGTCCGTAGCGGTGATGGGTAGAGTCCAAAGTCAAAAAATGAACCAGCAGCAGATTCGGTTTGTGTTCACGAATCAGAAATTCGGCCGCCCGGCACCAGATCTCGTCGCGCCAAACAATATTCGCGCGCCGGAAATCCTCTGCATCTGCCTCGGAAATGACGCCTTTCGCAATCATTTCCTTCACCAACGGATCATTCGCAGTTGCCAGTTCTGGAAATTCCCAATCGATCGTCGGCGCGTGATTGATCGCGACCCAATCCACTTGCGCAGTTTTCAAACCCGCGCCATGGGCCAGATCGTAGACCGTCATAGCATGGACCATCCGCTCCTTGTCGATCGAATAATCAATCTTGACGGGTGGCCACGAACCGGTGCGCACTGCCGTGCCGTTATAGAGGAGCCCGTGCTCGGACGGCAACACGCCCGTGGCGAGCGTTGTGTGATTCGGCCAGGTGACGGTTGGGTTGACGGTTCCCATGCGCCGGGCATACGCGCCGCGCCGGCTCAACGCGCGCAGGGTAGGTACGGGAAGCTTCGGATCGTCAAGAGCGTATGCGGGAAATCCATCCAGCGTGATCAACACCACCATTCGCTCGGATGGCGGCAAAGCAGTCTGCGCGACAGCGAATCGCAAGAAGCAAAGAAAACCGAGTAGCGCTATTACCTGCCGGCAGAACCCCGACCGTGAGGGAGGGGTCATCAGGCCCAAGTGGAAAATTCTTGGCAAGCTCATCGTCCGCGTTCACTAAAACAAAATCTTCAATCCGAATTGCGTTTCCCGCGGTGTATTCGCCTGGGAGCTGATGATGCCGAAGTTTGCCGAGGTCGCGCTGGTATTCGGAGCGCTGAACTGAACGCGATTGAACGCATTGAAGAACTCTGCGCGGAATTGCACCCGGATATTTTCGCGAGGGAGAAACTCCTTGAATATGGAAAGATCCGTGTTGTTCATATACGGCGCGCGGAGATCGCTTATATACGGGCTCAGGTTCCCGAATGTGAATGGAGCCGGCTGGCTGAATACGCTCGTGTCGAAGTACTCATTCAGCCGGTTGTGTACATCGCCCGAAAGGATTGGCGATTTCCCGTTGCTGTTCGCCCATTCGGCCGGATTCCCAAGTCCCGCGACATTACTCGCCGTGATCTGCAGCGGAGTACCGCTTTGAATCGTGGTGATTCCGTTGATCTGCCAATCACCCAGAACCCAGTTCACCGTCTGCGGCGCGTTGGAGCCGAACTGCCGGCCGCGGCCGAATGGCAGATCGTAAATATAACTAACTACCAGCCGCTGCGCGATGTCGTAACTGGTAACTGCCCGATCAGGCAGAATATTGTAACTGTTCTGGTGATTACTTCCGTTGTCCAGTACCTTGGACCAGGCGTATGAGCCTTGAAATTGCAATCCATGCGAAAACCGCTTCGTAAACCGAACCTGCAACGCATGATAAGTAGACGAAGAGCCGCTCGAAAAAAGCGGGATCATGCTCGTAAACTGCGGATACGGCCGCAGCAGTTGTCCGCGGCTGACCTGGGGTGCAGCGAGTACGCCGGAAGTCACGAAACCAGAGAACGGGTTGGGAACCAGGTCATTCAGGTGAGAACCCAAGCTCAGGTAGGCTGGATTGATTTGATCCAGATCCAGCCCGCTTTCGGTATTTCGCTGCAATTGCAAGCCGCGATTCCCCACATAGCTGGTCTGCAAAGTAATATCCCCCGGAAGCGCGCGCTGAATGTTGAAATTCCATTGCATGGTGTAGGGCGTCACGGTATCCTGCAAAACACCCTCAATCGCGTTCCCTGTGCTCGTCAGTAAGCCCTGAGCAGATCCAGGCGGCTCCGAAAATCCCTGCGGAAATGGATTCGAGAAGAGATTGTACGGTGTGATGCCGTCGAGCGACCCCACCCAGGTGTTCTGTACGCGGAAACCAAACGGCCCCACTGTGCCGGCCGCCTCTTGCGGCGATGGGCCGTAGATGTTTCCCCAGCCGCCCCGCAGCACCGTCTTATCGTTCAGTTCATAGGCGAAGCCGAACCGGGGAGCAAGGTTGTTCCTGTCCCAGTGATACTGATAGCGGGAATTGCCATTCACGCCGACGAACACCAGCCCGCCCGGAATCGTGGAATATCCCGATACTTCGCCCGACAAAGGCGAGATCGCGAATGGATCGAAATAATTCATCCGGTTATAGCGCTCCGTCCGCGGTGTATCCAGGTCGTAACGCAAACCCAAGTTCAGTGTCAGTTTTTTGGTGACGCGCCAATCATCCTGAACGTATTCGGCAAAGTAATAGCTCTGCGATGCGTCATCTTTGAAGTTTTGGATGAGATCTCCACTGCCCGTTCCGAGCAACAGGGATGCAATGGAATTTCCCGCGTTCGCGCTCGCCGCGTTGGGGTTCGGACCTTGCGTGAAGTTCGCACCGAAGTTGTAGTTTCCGGAGGTGTCGCGGTATTCGTGATCGTTTACCCGGATCATTCGTGCGTCGAACCCGGCTTTTACCGTGTGATTGCCTTTCACCTTGGTGATGCTGGCCACGGCGCTGTACGTCATAAAGGCATTGTGGCGATCGTCCTGGTTTCCCAAAGTCGTGTATCCGGTCGCAGTGATTTGCGGAAATATGGGCAGGCTCCCTGCGGTGTTGATATCCTGCGGCAGGCCGAGCGAGCTCGCAAGGAATCCCACACCGCCGTTGTCATACAGATAGAGCGTGCGAGAAAACCCCAGCCGCGCATCAAACACCAAAGTCGGCGAGATCGCATTGGTGTAATCCGCCACCGCGTCGCGCATAAAATCCCGCTGCGTAATGAGTCCTTCCGCAACGGCGAGTTTTCCAGGAAATAGAGTTGCAGGAATACTCTCATTCATCCGGTACGAATACCGGGCAAAGAATTTCTGCGTCTCCGTGATGTTGTGATCGATTCGCAGATCCCAACTGCTGATGTTATTCTGCTGTGAACCGGCCGCGTAGTAGTTGTTCGTATTTGTAACCGGATTACCAGGCACGTCCGGCAGGGGATAGTAGTTCGTCACATTCGCGGAGACCGGGTTCATCAGCGAGACAGGAATCGTGTTATTCGGAAAAGCGCTGCGGATATACCCGCTTCCCGACGGGTTCGCTCTTGTTGTGAACGGATTGAAGATCTGTATCAGCTTTCCGTTCGAGGTAAACGTCTGGGAAAAATTGCCCTGGCGTTGCAGCGGCGTCGGAACCGTGGTGGTCACCGATTGGAACGAGCTCTGTCTTAAATTTTCGAAGTCGAACAGAAAGAACGTTTTGTTCTTCCGGATCGGTCCGTCAATCACCGCGCCGTATTGACTGCGGCGGAACGCCGGCAGCGCAACACCATTCCGGTTGGAAAAGAAACTGTTTGCATCCAATACGGAATTTCTTAGAAACTCATACAGGCTGCCGTGCCAGGAATTCGTCCCGCTCTTATAAATGACATTCGTAACATTGCCGAGGCTTCTGCCGAACTCCGCCGGGTAATTTTCGCCCTCCACTTTAAACTCGGCGATTGCGTCCACAGACGGAAACACGCCAATCCCGAAATAGCCGTTCACCGTAGGAAATCCGCCCGTCACGCCCCCGACCATCGTCTCCATCGAATCGGAACGCGCGCCATTGATCGAATAACTGAGTGAGTTGTAATCGTTCCCGATCGAGCCCGCAGCTCCCGGCGTGAGGTAAATCAAGGAATAGGTATTCCGCGTGTTGAGCGGCAAGTTCAGAATCTGGCGGTTTGTGACCACGTCGCCTATATCGGATGTCGTGGTCTCTAACGCCGAAGTATTCGCCGCCACGTTCACCGTCTCGCTCACTTGGCCCAACTCCAGCGTGACATCCAGGCGGGCCTGTTGTTCGAGCTCCAGCGTGACGCCCTGCCGAACATAGGTCTTGAATCCAGGTGCCGAGACCTCGACACGATAGGATCCCGGGTCTAAGCCGAGAAGCACGTAGTTTCCACCGGTATCGCTTTTGGCCGTAGTCTGCGAGTTATTCGCCAGATTCGTTGCCGAAATAGCGGCTCCCGTCACTACTGCCCCGCTGCTGTCTTTGACTGTTCCAACTACACTCGATGTGATCGTCTGCGCCAGAACTGCCGTCCACGCGCAGAGCCCCAGCAATAAAATCCTGATCCCCATAAAGCAAATCGAGATAATATCAACAAATTTTGATTTCGCATACCACCATTAACGTCTCAACTCGCGGAAAAGGCCTGTATCCGTTCACACGCCCCGTCGCAGAATGGATAGCTAAGACCGGCATTCACAATGGCCTTTTGACTGTATTCGTTCAGCACACCTCCTGCTCGCTGGTGATTCAGGAGAACGCCGATCCGGATGTAACGCTCGACCTCCGCGATTTCTTCGAGCGCCTCGTTCCGGAGAGCCAAGAGGGCTACCGCCATACCGTCGAAGGCCCGGACGACATGACCTCGCATATCCGCTCCGCCCTGACCCAAACCAGCCTGTCGATTCCGGTGATTTCCGGCCGCCTCGCGTTGGGCACTTGGCAAGGACTGTACGTGTTTGAACATCGCGCGCATCCCCATCACCGCCGCGTCGTCCTGCAAATCCTGGGCGAATAGCCGCGCTCTACGCCCTCGAATATTTCGTTAGAAGCTTCTTTGCAAACTCTCGAGCGTAGCCCCGTTAGGTGCCAGAACAATTTCTTCGCCGCGGGTAGTCGGGAAGCTTAGTACCGCGCCGTGCAGCTCCGCCGTTCTCTTGCGGTTCCGATACACCGCAACTCGGGAATTAGGCCACGGGTTCTGTACCTTGGCGGCTGCGCCCGCTTGAGATTCCAACAGAATAAATTCCACCCGTCCTGCTCGCATTGAAGAGGTCACTTCAAAAGCGCCGGGCGCAAGCAGCCGGAAGTCGGCGTCCCAATCGCGCGGCCATGCGGGGAATACTTGGAGAACGGCGTCCTCGCCTGGTTTGGCCGTGTTCGTCAATAACGAACTATGGATGCCCGATGTCAGGCCGCCGATGTGTTCCGCATCGATTGCGCCTGGTCCTTCTCTCAGCCGAAGGCGATTCCGAAAAACTTGGGCTCCGCCGATCCCCGCCACATCAATAAAACCGGAGGTCCGGTTGAAGTTGAGGAAGCGCGCCTTGAGTTCGCGATCCTCCCCCAGCGGCTCTATCGCGCCATCTGTCCCTTTGCCAAAGATGAACCCGCCGAATCCCCCGGCGCCGATGCCGCGGTTACTCGGTACCGTGGGCGGCAGATGACCCGCAATCTCAGCCCATTGCGCCCGCAAATCCGCGTCCACTCCGAGGATCTGGGATGCTCGAATCGCAAGCGGGAAAATGAGATGCAAATCCGCCACTTCCGCGCGCGTGTCGGTCGAATCCCAGTTCGACTCGACGTTATTCACGTGGTGAATATGATAGATCCCGTCGCTTCCCTTTTGGAAATTCGGGAAATTTCGGTAAAACTCCGCCGCTCCCTTGAGCATCGGATAGGCGCGATCGCGCAGCCACGCTTCGTCCTGTGTATCGAGGTAACGGTCCCAGTAAATTGAGCCGATGCGCGCCGCATCGCCCATAATGTGACTCGTGTGGCCGAAAATGCCGTGCTTCTTATCGCCGGGTATATAGTGGCCGTGCTCCCATTGTCCGTCGGCATGGAAATTCCACCGGCTATTGTGACGATTCTCGGTTTCGGACCACCAGCGGAATCGCTCCGACATCGCACTCGCCGGCTTGCGCACCAGATACAAATCGCGCATCTCCGCCGCGATGTCGTCGGGCAGTTTCTCCGGCCCATTGAAAAAAGTCGTTTCCGGTATCCAGATTCCCTGTGATCCCCACTGTTGCTTCGCCGCGAGCGCACAAGCGTCGTACATCCCGCTATACATCGAAAACAGCGGCTCCATAATTTCCATTCGCCCCGCCGGCATCAGATTCCTGTAATACGCTGCCGTATTCGACCACCAATATTGGGAACCCCAGCGGCGCATATCGCCGTTCGTGTACCAGAGCATGCCTCCGAATCGCGGCGGGTATTTACCGCGCGAGCTGGCCCCCATGAGATACAGAAAGTACGTGTAATTTCGCTCTACGAAGTCCGCCTGCGCGTCCGCGCTGTGCATGTGGACAAAACCTTTCGACCAGAAGTCGTGCCACCAGTCTTCCGTTCTGCTCAGCAACCCCGGAAAGCCCAGCGGCGCAGCGGCATTCAGTTCGGCAAGGGCTAGCGCCGCGGTGTCTTGCTTCGCGTCGAAGCTCGCGGCGCTTGAGATCAGAATCGTAAACCTGCCCCGGCCCGCCGCGGCTGAGAGTTGTACCGTGTTTTCGTTCAAGTACCGCGCCCTCGATGCTCGCCCCAAAACGGCAACGGCTACTGCCGATGAGTCGTAGTATTCGTGCTCGCGAAACTCTTGTGTCAGAACGATACGGCCCTCGCGAATGTCGAGCCGCGACAAAGCCGATTGTTCCGCGGTTTTCACCAGGACTGCGTGCTCTTTGGTCAGTTGCCAGTTGCGGCCGTTGATCACCTCCATGGCGTAGCGCAGCATCCGCAGATCGATGTCGACCGGCTCCGGGTGCGCTCGCTCGTCATCGATCTCAACCGCGAAGACATCGCGCTCCGGCCACGCGAGGACACGCGCACTGACTCCGTTGCCTCGCGCGGACATCAGGCCGTCGTACACCGACAGCTTCTGCCGGAATGCCGCGCCGCCGAATACATCCTCGCCCGCCTGCACCAGGTTGACGTCTACATAAGCACAGTCGCCCGCGTAATCCGTATCGGCTCGCGGAAAACTGACCGTGTAACTGTTCTCGGCGAAAACGTCGTCGCGGTTAATCTGAAACCGCAGCGCCGAGGGCGAAGTCCACACCAGACTACCCATGCGTCCGTTCCCCACGGGCATGCCCTCCTCGCTCCGTGAAGACGGACGATCGTAGTCCAGATCTGCCCGCGATACCAGCTTGCGGTAATCCACCGTGAGTAACCCTGTTTTGGACGAAGCATTCTCACCTCCCGCGAGCGCTGTCCAGCTAGCGGCGACTCCAACCATCGCCGCAAAACGGCCCATACGAGTCTTCATATTCAAAAGGTTCAAAACCGGATTCGCAGTCCCAACCGCAGCATCCGCTCGTCTATGCCTTCCCGGCCAATCCCTCCATTGGTCGATGTGATCGTCGTGTAACCGCCGAGGCTCTTGACGCTGCCGTCGGGATTCAACACCAGGTTGGAAACATTGCCGCTGGGATTCGAAAAATGCGGCGTATTGGTCGCGTTCAGCGCGTCTGCTCGCAACTGGATTCGCCACCGCTCGGCCACTGCGAATTCGCGGACCAGGCCCGCATCAAGGTTCACCGCCCCAGGTCCAATAAGGCTATTAAAACCCGCGGTGCCAAATGTCGGTGTAGTCACTGGCGCAAAAGCAAGCGGGTCAAACCAGGACTGCCCCGGGCCTGTGCCGCCCAAAATCGCCACTTTCTGTTTCACTTGATTGGCGCGTTGCGTGTTCCCGGGCGCACTGAGTGAGGTGCCGTCCGCGCTCACTGAAAAAGGCTGTCCGCTATACATCGTCAAAATGCCTTGTATTTGCCAGCCGCGCGCAATGGTTCCCGCAAACCCGTGCGTTAGCCATGTCTTCCCCGGCCCGAACGGCAACTGATAGACCGAACTCATTGCGAACATGTGCGTCCGGTTCGCTGCCCATAGGGCCTTATTCAGGTTTCTGTACTGCGGCGCCTGAATCGCCGGATTTTTGTCGCTCAACGTGTCGCAGCACAGGGCTAGCGCCTTGGAAAAGGTATACGTCGCGTTCAAAGTTAAGCCGTTCGAATAGCTCTTGATCAGTTTTGTCTGCAGCGAATCGTATGAATTTCGTCCATAATTCTCGATGAGCCCGGAGCTTCCGGTCCGGCCAAACCGTTGAAATAGGGGTTCGCCGGCGGTGCCCGCTCCCGGAACCGCGCCCGCATTGACGTTCATTACCTGTAACTGTTTTATTTGGCGGTCTCCTACGTAGCCGGCCTGCGCGAGAAAACCCTTCGGCAGTTGCTTTTCTATTGTGAAATTCCACGACTCGATATAGGGCATGTGGTACACCGGCGGTGGTACTGTAAATGCCTGTGTCAGCGGGTAATTTGGGATAACTCCCGAACTGACGTCGGGAAACACGGGTGCGGGAATCCCGTCCCTCAGCAGGCTCGCAGGCAGAAACGCATTTGCTGGCGTGGGCCAGCTCGGGGATACCTGTAACTCAGCCTCGCCGACAAAATCGCGCACCCACGCCAGAGGATTAGGATCGAAATTGATTCCGAACCCCGCCCGCACCACAAAGGTCGGCGTCGCGCGCCAGGCGAGGCCCACGCGCGGGCTGAAATCCTTTTTCGGTACCTTTACCCCGCAATTTCTCGGCGTTGAACCGAGGCCGCAAAGATACATCGTATTGGTCTGAAAATTGTAAGTTTCAAACCCACGGCTCGCGCCGGTACCGAACGGCAGATAATCCCAGCGCACTCCCAGCGAGGCCGTCAAAGTTCGGCTTACTTGCCATTGATCGCGCACATACAGGCTATTTGCCCACATCCGGCCGGTCGCGTAATCGCCTTGCATAAAGGAATTGCTCGCGCCCGTCGTATAACCCAGCAGGAAAGTCGAGTAGCTGTTGTACTGGTTGGAAGAGGGTCCGCCTTTGACCGTAGTGGGCCCGCCCGCAAACGTGAAAGACCCGCCGTTCGTCCCCAACTCCCAATTGTTGTTATCGAGGCGCTCGATATCTACCCCGAATTTGATATTGTGATTCCCTTTTACCCAAGTTGCATTCGCCACATAGTCATAAGCAGGGTCAAAGTAATAGATAGGAGAATCTGCGTATTTACCAAATGCGGCATATCCGTAATGCTAAACGATGGGTATCCGCCGTACCGCCGCGTCGGCCCGTTCGTTCCGGGTAAGTTAAATAACGAGAGCCCCAGATTCCCTTTATCCAGGCTGACCGGCTCCTGCGAGTTATCTAAACGCGTAAGGCCGTAGTAGCTGTCCACAATAAAGTGCGGCGTAAATATATATGTTCCCGAAATCGTGCCATTAAAGACGGTTCCAGTCATGGTGCCGTCGCGAGTAGCCGACGAGTTAACCGGGTTGCCGTTATCACCGAACATGTCCGGGTTAAAGGCCGTGTATTCGAGAGCCCCCAAACGCGCGACCACACTGAGTTTCGAAGTGGCATTCCAATTCACCTTGGCGTCGACTTTGTGTCTGTTCACCCGATAATCGCCGGTTGCGTAATAGTTGTTCGCGATTCCCGATCCCAGGTTCGGGAGCGGATAAAGCTGCTCGATCTTGAGCGCCGTCGGGTCCAGCCGGCTCGCCGGAATCATGTTTCCGGCAAACTTCGTTCTTCCTGAACCGTCGGATTTTCCTGTGAGCGGGTCGTAAATCGGTGTCGACGATCCGCTCATGTTGCCGGCGCGAATATCGGCCGTCGGGACAGTGACAATTTGCGAGGCATTCTGGCGAATGAACTGCCCGTCGTAACTGGCGAAATAAAACAGTTTGTTCCGTATGATCGGGCCGCCGAGCGTGCCTCCCAGCTGATTGTCGATGAATTTCGGTTTACGCTGCCCGGCCGGTAAAAAGAAGGGCTTGGCTTTCAGCGCATTGTTTTGGTTATACTCAAATCCCGATCCATGAATGTCGTTGGTTCCACTCTTCAATTGCACGTTGATCGAGGCGCTTCCCGCGAGACCCTGATCTGCGACCATACTCGACGTCGCTACCGTCACCGTCTGGATTGCCTCCAGCCCCGGCACATATGCCGTTTCATGCGATAGCCAGGCATTCACGGCGCTGGCGCCTTCAATTCGCGTGTTCGCGGCGCCCGCCGTCCCCCCGTTTACGCTGAACACTTCGCCGCGCGCCGGGTTCGCCGCTAATGAGCTGGAAGTCGCGGGTGGCGAAACACCCGGCACGAGCACCAGCAGGTTCTGGTAATTCCGGTTGATCGGAACGGGCAGCTCCTGGATTTCTTTAGTCGATAGCTCCGTGCGAACCTCTGCTGTGTCCGTCTGCAACTGCGCTGCTTGTGCCCCGACCTCAACCGACTGATTTACGGATCCGAGTTGCAACCCAACATCTACGCGCGCAATCTTGTCAATCGTGACTGCCACCCCGTGTTGCACATAGCTTTGGAACCCTGGCCGGCTCACCGCCACGTCATACGTTCCCTCTGGCAGCGTGGGAAAGCTGTACGTTCCGGTTTCGTTTGTGCTCGTCTCACGAGTCTGGCCGGTCCCACTCTCGGTCGCTCTAACCGTCGCCCCTGGAACCACTGCGCCGCTTGCGTCCGTAACCGTCCCCACAATCGAACCGTAAAGCGCTTGCGCCTGCGCTTTCGGCGTTTCCGCGAACAATAACAACAAAACCGCCAGAATCGCGGCTGTAGACAAGCTCCGATGCCCCAGATGCATTCGAGTGCCCCCTGATCTCCATAGCAGCACCACATTTGTGCCGCTGTGGCGAACTTTAACGATAAAGATTATTATGCAAGTAAGGAGCGCTGTCAAGTGCCGCGCTCTCTCCAGAGGTGCGCAGAATTCAGGTGCCTACAGAACCCCGCGCGTAAGCAAGGGGCCACCTTTGGCCCAGCCTTCCACATTTATGTCGCGCACGTGCGCCTCTACGGCGCGGATTACCAGTGGGTGAGAGTCCCACACCAGGAGGAGTCGATATGCCTGGGTAGCTGACGAGCGGTTCGAATGGGGAACCGTTCGGGCTGGAGCCTCGTGACAA
>DASRGE010000034.1:0-33078 GCA_035651215.1 Bryobacteraceae bacterium | reverse complement strand
GGCGCGGCGCAAGCGCCAGAACTGCTCGGCCATTTCGTTGACCAGGATTTCCTCGGTTTCATTCACCGGCTGGTGTTCGGAGCGCAGTTTGGCTTTGAGCGTGTCCAAGGCGTCCGGGCTTTCGGACGAAAGCGCGAGTTTTTCAGAAGGCAGACTGTATTGAGAAAGATTGAGCCTCATACGCCGCGAGCGTCGCACGCGGACCGTACGGGCGGGCTCAAAAATCGAACGTAAGTTGTTGAGGGAATTGGGGCGGAATTATTTCGCAATTCTTGAAACAGATGCGACCGCCGATGCTTGGCCCACCGCGTGCCTGTAAGTTACCTTTATGCAGAGCGTTTTTCAGGACATCCGCTTCGAAATCCGGCAGCTTCTGCGCAAGCCCGGTTTTACCGCGGTTGCGGTTCTCACTCTGGCTCTCGGTGCCGGGGCGAATGCGCTGATGTTCACGGTGATCGATTCAGTCCTGCTGCGCGCCTTGCCCTATCCCCAATCCGACCAGCTTGTATACATCCAGTCTGTTCAGCCGGACGGTAATACCGGCTCCACGTCTTTACCGAATTTTCTCGCGATGAAGGCGCAGGGCCGGTCGTTCTCGGCGCTGGCTGCGTACTATCAGGTCAGTGCGTCTCTCCGGCTGCCGGATGGAGAGGCGTTGCACAGCTCCGGCACGACGGCAAATGCCGCGATCTTCGACGTGTTGCGCGTTCAGCCGATGCTGGGCCGTCCGTACGCGGGGAACCAGGACCAGTTCGGCAAACCTTGCAGTGTGTTAGTGAGCGCGCGCTTCTGGCGCGAACATCTCTCCGCGAACCCGCGGGTTCTGGGCCAAGTTCTCACAGTGGATGGAAAAGCGTGCACCATTTCGGGTGTAATGCCGGCCGGCTTCGCATTTCCCTCTCGTGACAGCGATTTCTGGGTTCCGCTGCAGCCCGCCGCCGACCTCACCAAGCGCGGCACAGAGTACCTGACGGTTATCGGCAGGCTGAAGCCCTATGTGACACTCGCCGCCGCGCAAGCCGAACTGAAAGTCATTGCAAGCCAGCTCGCGAAGGCTTACCCCGATGACAACAAAGGCATGGGCATCCAGGCGGAGCTGTACCGAAACCAGGTAACTGGAAACGCCCGGCCGGCGCTGTTTGCGCTGCTCGGAGCGGTTGCGCTGCTTTTATTGATCGCTTGCGCCAATATTGCCAATCTGCAGCTTGCCCGCGCGCTCGGCCGAAAGCGCGAAATAGCGATTCGCGCCGCTTTGGGCGCGGGCCGGATGCGTGTGGCGCGGCAGCTCTTCACGGAGAGCATGCTGCTCGCGCTGATCGGAACCGGAGCGGGTCTGGGCTTAGCTGCCATTTCTCTCGGCGTGCTGAAACGTCTCGCCGCGCACGTGCTTCCGCGCGTCGAAGAGATCGATTTGCGCTGGGAAGTCTGCCTCGCGATGTTGGCCGTCGCCAGCATTTCCGCGTTGCTGTTCGGGTTGGCGCCGGTGTGGCAGGCAGCGCGGCAGGATATCGAGACCGCTCTGCGCGAAACCGCCGGCGCCGTCGCAAGCGGCCGCAGTCAACAGAAATTTCGCGACGTGCTGGTCGTCGTTCAGTTGAGTCTCGCGATTGTTTTGCTTTCCGGCTCGGGCCTGCTGCTGCGCACGCTGTATCATTTGCTGCACACTGACAAAGGTTTCTCGACCGAGCACGTGCTTACGCTGCAAACCGCGGTTTCCGGAAGTGAGCCCGCGGGTAAGAATTTTGCCACTGCCATTTACGGGCCCGAACTGGATCAGATCGAGCAGATCCCGGGAGTTACGGCCGCCGGCTTCGTCACGTTCCTGCCGCTCGGCAACGGGCACGCTTCCGCGACCTTCCTCATTACAGGACGTCCCAAACCGAATCCGCAAAACACACCGCGCGCCCAATTGAACGCCGCCAGCGAAGACTATTTCCGCGCTCTCGATATTCCGCTTCTTAAGGGCCGGTTCTTTGCGCGTACCGACAGCCTGAATCAGCCGCGCGTGGCCATCGTGAACGATGTCTTAGCGAAGCGCTATTTCGGCAGCGAGAATCCGGTCGGAAAGCAAATCGCCTTTGACGATACCGATCCCGCGTCTAAACGAATCACTATCGTTGGAGTCGTTCGGGGCAGCCGACAAGTGGGACTTGCCAAGCCATCCGACCCGGAACTTTATCTCGATTTCCGGCAAGTACCTCCCGCGACGCTGTGGTCGCAATTTCTGCTGAAGCAGATTATGACCTACGTCGTACGTTGCAATGGATCTCCCGCCCATTTGCAGCAGGATGTCCGGCGGATTATTCAGCGAGTCGATCCGGCCCAGACCATATTTCACGTCGCCACCATGGAGGAGATTGTCTCCGCGTCGGTAGAGAGCCGGCGCCTGGGGGCTATGCTGCTGAGCGTGTTTGCGGCGCTCGCGCTGCTCGTTGCGGCGGCCGGGTTATACGGACTGCTCTCCTATACCGTAATGCAAAAGACACGTGAAATTGCAGTCCGCATGGCGCTCGGCGCACAGCAGAACGAAGTGGTGCGAATGGTCGTGCTGCGCGCTTTTGCGTTGTATCTAATCGCGCTTGCAGCGGGGCTTATCGGCGTGGTCTGGTGCGGGCATTTGCTTGCGAGCATGCTGCCGGGAGTGCAGCCCTGGGATCCAGTCGCGCTTGGATTGACTACCGCGATCTTGCTTCCGACCGCGTTGCTCGCCGCCTGGTTTCCGGCGCGCCGCGCGAGCGCCATCGATCCGTATCGGGCGCTGCGGACAGATTGATGATTACGGCCGCGCCGTCCAGCGCACGATCGCTCCGCCCCAGGAATAGCCCACGCCAAAGCCAACCAGCGCGCACGTCATTCCCGGCTGGAGGCGGCCGTTCCGATGAGCATGTTTCAGCGCGATGGGAATGGTGGAAGAGACTGTATTGCCGCAATCGCTCATATGCACGTAGAAGCGTTCTTGCGGGATTTTCATTCGCTTTCGCAGATGCTCGAGCATGTAGCGATTCGCTTGATGAAAAACAAATAGATCGATTGTCGAGGCATCCATCTGCGCTTTCGCCAGTAAGGACGAGACGCACTGAGGCACGGCTGAAATGGTGAAGTTGAAGACTTCCGGTCCATTCATGAAAAGGTTGTCTTCGGAGCGAACGTTGCCGGCCTCGTCTTCACGCGCGCAGCCCGATGCCGCGGTGCGCGGCGCTCTTGCTGCTCCGGTGGGAACGATCAGGTTGGGTCCTCCGCTGCCGTCCGTCCCGTACACGAAGGGGCCAAGCGGCGGCGCGCTGTCAGCTTCTAGCGCGCCGATCAGAGTGGCGGCGGCCCCATCTCCGAATATGGTGCGCACACTTCGATCCTGATGGTGAATGAATTTGCTGTAAGTTTCCGCAGTAATCAGCAGGATCCGCCGGGCTTGCCCTGAAGAAATCAGGCCTTCCGCCAGGCCGAGCCCATAAATAAAACCCGAGCAACCCAGATTGAAATCCAAAGCACCGGCAGAGGTCGGAATGCCAAGCCGGTCCTGAACAAGACAGGCGGTCGTGGGCAGAAAATAGTCAGGGCTCTGTGTGCAAAACAGGACGAAGTCGACGTCCTCCGGACGGCAGACACCCGAGTCAAACAGCTTTCGCGCGGCGGCGATGCCCAAATCCGATGCGCATTCATCCGGCGCGGCAATATGCCGTTCATGGATGCCGGTCTTTTCGTCGATCTTCTCAACCGACCAGCCCGGAAAGGCGTTGGCCAGATCGGAAGTGGACAGGACAGCTTCCGGAAGGTGATATTCGATGGCCTCAATAGCGGCGTGAACCCGGCTCATGCGGGTCCTTTCACGACACCTTCGCTAAGTTGAGCAAATCGTCGACGGTGGTAGCGGAAGCTAACTGCCGGGGCGAAAGTTTGGCGCCGTTGTTGCTATCGGCGAGCGCGATGAACTCGATCATCGCCATGGATGTCCACTGCTCCAGGTTCTCCAACTCCTCCGGACCCTTTAGCGTTCCGGGAGGCAACTCCAACATTTCGTCGAACTTCTCTAAGAACTCTTGTCTTGTCATTTTTCTACTGTTATTGTGCGTTTCGGAGCGGACGGTTTTCCATAATTGCGGAAGAAAACTTCCGCCGGATTACCCAGGGCAAGACAATAGGGCGGGACATCGTTAATCACCACACTATTTGCGCCAACAACGGCGCCTTCCCCTATGGTTACGCCCTTCATAATATGGGCACCGTTCCCAACCCACGCGTTGCGGCAAATGCGCACGGGCCGGATGTCTTTCGGATCGGGCGGGCAGTGCTGGGCGCGCAGATCGGCCTGCCGTGGATGGCCGTCGCTATCCGATATGCGGCAGTCATACGCGACGATTGCATCGTCTTCAATGATGACTTCCTGGTTCACCGTTATGTTGGTGTTCCATCCTATCTGCGCGCGGTTCCCGATTTTCAGGACGGGAGCTTCCAGGATCCGGCCGGAGTGGATCGCAATTTTTCCGCCGAGATATACGTCATCGCCAATGTGAATTTCCGTATGGCCGGAAATAAAAGGAAGGCCATCAATCGAAACATTCTTGCCAAAGCTGGCGCAGCGGGATTGAAACAGCGGGTGGCGATAAAGGACAGTGATCAGCGTTCTGGTTGCGACGATAACTGCAAAGTGAAAGGCATACACGGCACGTCCGGCCGGCTTGAGTATCCGCGGAATTCGCGGCGCCCGCGGTCTGACCACCACTAACGCGCACGCCTTGAGAAAACGATAGAAAGGAGTTTCTGCGCGCCTAATGCGCAGCGAGATGCTCGACATTAGAAACCGTGAAGTCGATCAATTCAGACAATAGCCGCTATACATCTGTGCGGCTGTGTACCTACATTTTCTCACTGCAAAGCAAAGGCCGCGATAACAAATAATCAAATTACCATAGCGGTCATTGGGCGCTAAAACCGCCATCGACGACAAGCGTCGTTCCGGTGACCCAACGTCCGGTGTCCGCCAGGAGGAATGCGGCTGCGTGCGCCACATCGCGCGGATGACCAATTCCGAGAGGATGGGCCTTCTCGATGGCACTAGCCTGCTCGTCTGTCAGCATGGATTCTCGCGCTTCCCTTGTCATGGGCGTCTCCACCCAGCCCGGCGCGATACAGTTGACACGCAGTCCCTCCGGCGCCAGTTCCACGGCGGCCGACCGCGCAAATCCGATGAGCGCTGCCTTGCTCGCCGAGTAAAGCGACAAGCCGGCTTGTCCTTTCACCGCAGCGGCCGAGGAAAGCAATACCACCGATCCGCCTTTGGCGGCCACGCTTTTCTGCCGGAAGCCTTTCACCAGCAGCATGGCGCTGGACAGGTTGACTCGCAACATCTGTTCGATTTGTGATAGATCGAGCGACCGGATCAGGCGAATCGAATACACACCTGCGCAGTGCACGATCCCGTGCAGAGGGCCGGTTTTCGCGGACAGCTCCTTCAAAAGAGTGGGGAGGCCGCTTGCTTCCGCGACATCAAATTGTGCCGTGATGTGTCCGGCGCCGCGCAATTGACTCCTGGTTTTTTCCAGATTTTCCACATTTCGCGCAACCAAAATAAGCGTCGCACCCAATTCGCTCAGCAGCACCGCGGTGTCGCGGCCGATTCCTGACGATGCACCGGTGACCAGGATGGCGCGACCTGTCAGATCTAGCGGGTTGGTGGGCAATTCCGCTTCATTGTAGCGAGTTGGTTCATTGGATTTATGAGCTACACTTCGGTTGAGATGTCTTTAGTCGAGAAGTACTTACGCGACGGTCATCCTACGGTGGAGGAGTTGATTGCCGAGCAAGGCCTTACCTTTCCGAGGGGTCCTCGTGAGTTGATCGGCAACTTCTGGCCAGAAGACGAGTCGATCGATGAATTTCTTAAGCTGCTTCGGGAATCCCGTGGCCATGTGAAGACTGACCCGGCGGCATGAGTCCAGTCGTCATCGACACCGATGTAGTCTCGTTTCTGTTTAAGAACGACAGTCGTTCGCAATTCTATTTGCCACATCTTAAAGACCGGCAATGGCTAATCTCATTCATGACCGAGGCAGAACCTGAGCAGTGGGCGCTGCTCTCGACCTGGAACTCGCAGCGAGTCAATTGGTTGCACATCTTTCTGGCTCGATTCGTGACTGTTCCCTCATCACATGACTTGGTCTTGAAATGGGCCCAGGTTATAGTCACGAGCCGTCGCGCTGGCCGCCGGCTCGAAACGGCAGACGCCTGGATTGCGGCCACTGCCGTTCTGTATGGGGCGCCGTTGCTCACGCATAATTGGAACGATTATCTGGGTGTTAAGGAACTCGATCTGATCTCTGAATCACTGTGATAAGCGGGCACGCCGAGCGTCAAAGCATCTCTACCGTTTCAGCAGCGGCTTAACCAAATCGAACACGTCGCGCGCCACGATCTTATTGCCTTCCCCGCTTGGATGAATCCCGTCCGGCTGCATCATGCCGGGAGTTTTGTACACATGAACCAATAGAAACGGCATGAACACAAGCTTGTATTTTTTGGCGAGCTCCGGATACATCGCGGTGAACGGTTTGATGTAATCCGACCCGTAGTTGGGCGGGAGCGTAATTCCCAGCAGCACAATGGGAATATTCGCCTGCTTGAGCCGGACAATCATTTCCTCCAGATTTTTGCGCGTGGCCTCCACCGGGATTCCGCGCAAGCCGTCGTTTCCACCAAATTCCAGCAGGACCAGCGCGGGGTGTTCGGTAATGACGTTCTCGATCCGCGCCAGCCCATCGGTTGTCGTATCGCCGCTGACTCCCTGGTTCTCGACCCGGTAATGGTATCCATGCTCGTCCAGGAGATCTTGCAGGTCGTCCGGGTAGCTTCTGCCCGCCACGCCGGCGGTCAAACTATCGCCGAAGGCGACGATGACCGGACGGTTGTCTTGCGGCTGTGGGGGAGCGGGCGCAGGAGCTGCGGCAGGCGTGGAACTGGCGGGGGCTTCTACACGTTGTTCTTTAGTGGAGGAGTTGGAGCCGCAACCCGAATCGATGGCGCCCAGCGCGCAGAAGAAACAAGCTGCAACAATGAAAGCAAACCGCCGTCTCGCCACAATTCAAGATTGACATGCACGCAGGCACAGATCAGACCGCGGCCATTGCCGTAAACCACCTCTGGAAGATCATCGAAAATCCACCGGCTCGCGTGGAAATCCTGCGCGATATCACATTTTCCGTTCCGCAGGGGCAATTCCTGGCTATCATGGGCGCATCCGGCAGCGGCAAAAGCACTCTGCTCGGACTGCTGGCCGGACTCGATACGGTTACTTCGGGTAGCGTGGTTCTCGACGGCATCGATATCACGAATCTGGCGGAGAATGAGCTGGCGCGAATTCGCGGCCGTAAGGTTGGGTTCGTTTTTCAGTCTTATCAGTTGGTCCCCACGCTGACTGCGGAAGAAAATATTCTTTTGCCGGCTGAGTTGAGCGGGTTCAACGGGCAGCCGCGGCAGCGGGCCCGGCAGTTGCTGGAGCGTGTCGGCCTCAGCAACCGGGCCAGTCATTACCCGGTACAGCTTTCGGGCGGGGAACAGCAGCGAGTTGCGCTCGCCCGCGCGTTTATTACCCGGCCGCCGATTCTGATGGCGGACGAACCAACCGGCAATCTGGATTCTGTCAACGGGCAGCACGTCTTGGACCTGCTGCTGCAGCTCAATCGCGAAGAGCGCACGACTCTCATTCTGGTTACACATGACCGCCGGTTGGCGGAGTACGCGGATCGAATTGTAACTCTTCGCGACGGTCAAGTCCTCACCGATGAGCTCACTTCCAGTGAGGTGGTGAGCTAACCGTGTTCACCGGAACCGCCTCACGCATTGCCTGGCGTGAATTGCGCGCCACGCCCGCGAAATTCCTGTTCGTCATCCTGGCCGTGGCGGTGGGGGTCGCCGCGTTGAGCGGAGTCAAAGGCTTTGGTTATGCCTTCAAAGGCATGCTGCTGCACAACGCCAAACAGTTGATCGCCGCGGACCTGCAAGCTCAGATCTGGGCATTGCCAACGCGGGAGCAACTCACGGCAATGCGCCGCATTGGGAAGCGTTATGGCGAGCTGACGCGAGTAACCGAGACGGTCTCCATGGCGGGCTCCCCGCACAGTCAGGTGCCGCAAATGGTTTCCGTGAAGGCCGTCGATCCCGCTGTGTACCCGTATTACGGGTCACTGAGACTCGCTCCTGCGCTCCCTCTGAAAAGCCTCATTCCGGACGACGCGTCCGTGGTGGTCACTCCCGAGCTGTTGATGCGGCTGAAAGTGGCTCCAGGAGAGGAAATCCGCTTGGGCGGAAAGCCGTTCCGGATCAGCGGAACTCTTCTGGCGGAGCCGGATCGCCTGGCCTCCGGGTTTGGTCCCGGTATGCGCGTCCTGATGAGCCGGGCCGGATTGCGCCGGACAGGATTGATTCAGTTCGGCAGCCGGGCGGCCCAGCGCTTCCTGCTGAAGCTGAAGCCGGGCGTCAATCTGGATGCTTTGAAAGCCGAGGTAAAGGCGGTGCTTCCGCACGCGTACATTAGCGATTACCGCGAGGGGAGCCCGGCCGTGGGGAGGGCGATTGACAACACCACGACCTTTCTAAGTCTGATCAGTCTAATTGCCTTGATTGTCGGCGCGCTGGGCGTCGCGATGGCCATGTATTCGCACCTGCAGCAGCGCATGGACACCATTGCCGTCATGAAAGCGATGGGCGCCCGCGCGAGCCAGGTGATGCAGATCTACCTGATCCAAACCTTGTGGCTCGGGATTTTGGGAGGAGTGATCGGCGTTTCGGTGGGAGCTATCGTCCAGAAATCCTTTCCTTGGCTCATCCAGCGCGTATTTTCTCTGCTTCCGCAGGTGCCCTGGGACTGGTCCTTCAGTTTGCAGGGCTTGAGCTTGGGGATTTTGGCGACGCTGTTGTTCACGCTCCCGCCGCTATTAAGCGTTCGCGGCGTCCGCCCCAGCCTGGTGCTCCGGAGAAACATGGCAGATGCCGCTCTCGAGAACCGGAAACAGTGGCGGGAACGAATTCCCGCGCTCGTGGGAGCCGCCTGCATTTTGGTTGGGTTTGCGTTCATTGCCATTTGGTTGTGCGGCTCGTGGCGCATGGGGTGGTACTTTATCGGCGGGCTCGCCGCGAGCATTGCGGGGCTCGGCGCAGTAGCCGCGCTCTTGCTTTGGACGATGCGCCGCGTTGTGGCGGCCTGGAGCGCCCGCCTTCCGTCTTCGTTCCGGCACGGATTCGCCAATCTTTATAGGCCGGGAAACCAGGCGCGTTCCGTGTTGGTGGCTCTCGGCGTCGGCGTCATGTTCACGCTCTCTACGTATTTGTTGCAGCACACGGTGCTACGGGCGGTGCAACGCGAGGGACCGGGCCGTGAAGGAAATCTGTTTCTGCTCGACGTGCGAAATGCCTCCGGAGTGACAAAGCTGATCGAGTCTCAGCCGGGCGTGACGGGAAAGCTGGAGTTGGCCGGCTACATCGTTTCGCGGATGCTGGCCAAGAACGGGATTCCTACCGAGCGTCTGCCGCTTTCGGCCCAACGAAAGAATCAGTTGCAGACGGTTCGCATCACAACCGCCAAAGCTCTGCCGTATGGGATCGAGCTAAAAGAAGGCCGCTGGTGGCCGCCGGAGGCGACAGCGCCGCAGCTCGCCGTCTCGGAACAGGCGCAGCGCGATTTCCATCTGAAGCTCGGCGACATGGTAGAGTTCCAGGCTGCCGGACGCCGGATGACGGCTCCCCTGGTGGCTGTTTTTCGGCGCGAACGCCGTGCCGCGGTCCGTTACGATCTCGTCTTTCCGCAAGGCGCTCTACTGAATTTACCCGTGGTCTATTACGGCGCTGTTCATGTAGACCCGCCCCGAATCCCGGCGATTGAAGAAGCTATCTTCGAGAGCTTTCCCACCGTTACGGTGATGAATTTGGCCGATGTGCTCGACCGGATCCAGCAGGCAGTCGATGAAGTCGCGCTGGTGATTCGGTTCCTGGCGATGTTCGCGATCGGGGCTGGCATCATCATTCTGTCTTCGAGCGTGGCTGGGACGCGTTATCGCCGGATTCGCGAAGTAGCGATCCTGAAAACGCTGGGTGCCACGAAGCGCCGCATCGGCGCCATCTTCTCGATTGAATTCACCATTCTGGGCGCCATTGCGGGTCTGGTGGGCGCGGTGCTGGCAAACCTGTTTACCCGTGTCATCTCGGATAAGTTCATCGAGGCTGCATTTGACTTTAATTGGCTGTCGCTCCTGGCGGCGGCCGTGGCAACGGCACTGCTGGCAAACCTTGCCGGTTGGCTCGCCAGCGCTCGCATCCTCGATCAGCGGCCCTTGGAAGTGCTGCGGGGTGAGTAGCGCGTTCACAACATTTGAAAAAATCCTCAAAAATCCTGCAATTTGTTGACATGCTTGCGGTTACACGCGCTTGAATGGCCTGTCGCAACGCGCGTTCGCATCCCATCGCGCCCCACGCCGTACTAACTTGAACTCGTCAAAGCACCTGCGCTCCTTTATCTGGCAGGTGCAGTACAAGACGGAAGGCATGTATGTCTGAACATCACAACACGCAAGAAGGGTTCAATCTGGCCAACGCACGGGTGCCCTTATTTCAATGGCTCTCGGTGATCGGCATGGTTGTGAGCTTAGCGTTCGCTCTTTCGAGCCGGCTCACCACCAGCGACCGGACCGCGCTCGATCTTTCCAAGTTGCAGAGTGATGTCGCGGACATGCGCAAGCAGATGGCGCTGCGTGAAGATGTCGCGGATATAAACAAGCAGTTACGCGATCTGGAGATCGAAGTCGCGAAGCTGAGCGACCGGCTGGAGCACAAGTAACAGGAGATTAATGTCGATTGTCAGCTTTTGTCGTTCAACTTTTTTTTCGCGGCCTTCGCAAGCTTCGAATCGGGCTGAGTGAGTTGCAGAACTTTTTCGAAGGCGGCCTTCGCCGCATCCTTGTTCTTGAGCTTTTCTTCGGCTTCGCCTATTTTGAAGAACGCCTCGGCGTTACTCGGATTGAACTTGGTAGCGCGTTCGTAGCGATGTAGGGCAGCGCGGTAACCTCTCGGCGTGCCCTGGTGCATGTAGGTGTTTCCAACCTTGACGTTGCGGTCCGATTCGAGCGGGTCGAGAGTAAACTTCTCCGGCGCCACCGTTTCGTCTTCTTCGGGAGGGTTGTCCTCGTCTACCGACGGCTGCTGCTGTGTTTGATTCTTCGCCGCGGGCTGCTGATTCGGCGTAGAAGATGATTTCTGCTGCCCGTATATTAGGGAGGCCCAGAGAAGGCCGCACAGGCAGGCTAAAGACAGCGTGCGTGCCACAATTGGATTATAGCTGCCGATGGAACTTCGTGAGAAAGTGGCGCAGCTTCCTACCCAGCCCGGCGTTTATCTCTATAAAGACGAGCATGGAAAGGTGCTTTACGTCGGTAAAGCCAAAAATCTTCGCAGCCGTGTTCGCAGTTATTTCAACGAAGACCGGCTGGCCGAAGCCAAGACGGGAAGCCTGATTGCCGAAGCCAGAGACATCGATTTCATCGAGGTCGACAACAACAAAGAAGCGCTTGCGCTGGAAAACAACCTAATCAAGCAATACAAGCCGCGTTTCAACGTGCTTCTGCGCGACGACAAGACGTATCCGTATATCAAGCTCACGAACGAACAGTATCCGCGGGTCTATGTAACGAGGCGCATCTTGAAAGATGGCGCCAGCTACTACGGCCCTTTTTTCCCGGCAAATTTGGCGCACAGGCTGGTCCACTTTATCCACCGGCACTTCAAGGTGCCTTCCTGCAAGATCGATCTGACGCGCAAGCATACTCATCCATGCCTGCAATATCACATTCACCGCTGTCTCGGTCCTTGCACGCCGGGGCTAACCACGGAACTCGAATATGCGGCCGCCGTGCACGATGTGCAGCTTTTCTTGGATGGACGCCACCGGGATCTCGCCAACGAGCTGGAAAAACGCATGAACGCAGCCGCGGCCGAGATGCGTTTCGAAGAGGCTGCGAGCTTGCGAAACCTGATGACCACTGTGCGCGAAATGGAGCAGAAGCAGAAGATGGCGGCCGTAGAAGGCGAGGACATCGACATCTTCGCCTACCATGCCGAGCCGCCGCTCGTGGCCGTAAATCTGTTTCACTTGCGCAACGGCAAGATTGTCGACCGGCGCGAGTTCTTCTGGGAAGATCAGCACGAGTTCAATCCTTCGGATTTCTTCGAAGCGTTGCTCGGCCAGGTTTACCTGAACAGCCGCTATATCCCCGGCCATATTCACGTTCCCTGCGATTTCGAAGGCCGCGAGGAACTGGAAGAGGCGCTCTCGGAAGCACGCGGCCGGAAAGTCGAGATCAGCACGCCCCAACGCGGCGCCAAAAAGGCCATGCTGGCGCTGGTGGAGACCAACGCAAAACACAGCTTCGATCAGCGCTTCCGTGTCTTGAAACCTTCTTCGCAAGCGATCCAGCAGGCGCTCCAGGACGCTCTGAACCTGCCCGAAGCTCCACGCCGGATCGAGTGCTTCGACATTTCTCACATCCAGGGCACAGACAAAGTGGCGAGCATGGTGGTGTGGGAAGACGGCAAGATGAAGAAATCGGATTACCGCAAGTTCATCATTCGAACCGTGGTCGGGAACGACGATTTTGCCTCGATGCGCGAAGTGATCACGCGCCGGTATTCCAGATTGCAGGAGGAAAAAAAGCCGTTCCCCGGACTGGTGCTGGTGGATGGAGGACTCGGGCAGTTGCACGCGGCGGCTGAATCGCTCGAAGCGCTTGGCAACACGTATCAGCCGCTTGCCTCGATTGCGAAGCGCGAAGAATGGATCTACGTCTACGGCCAGGAAGACGAGCCCATCATCCTGGACAAGTTTTCGCCCATCCTGCATCTGGTGCAGATCATCCGCGACGAAGCGCACCGTTTTGCGGTCACGTTTCACCGTACCCGGCGTAATGCCCAGCGGCTCACGTCGGAATTACACGACGTGCCCGGAATCGGACCTAAAACCGTGGAGAAATTGCTCCGGACCTTTGGAAGCCTGGAGCGAGTGCGCCAGGCCTCGCCGGAAGACCTGTCCCGAGTCGTAGGCACAGCCGCGGCGAACCGGCTGAAGATCCTCTTACAGGCCGCGGAAAAGCCGCAGCCCGAGCACGTCGGGTAATCCGGCCTTCACAATGTCCTGCGCCGTCTGCTGGACCGCATATTGAACTCGGCGCAGCGTTACGGTCTTTTGTTCCGAATCGAAGAGCGCGTACGCCGCGCGAGGATCGCCGTCCCGCGGTTGACCGACGGACCCCGGATTCACCATGTAGAGAGTGTCGACTTCGATCTCGAAGGTGGCTTCGTTCTCGCTTTTTCGGACGGCGCGGATGCTTCCGATCCGGCCGCGCTTGGAAAAAAAGCCGCCCTGCAAATGGGTATGGCCGAAGAAGGCCAGAGCGTGCTCGAAATGCGCGAAGCAGGCGGTCGCATCATGAGGCGTCGCCACGTATTCGTCTTCATCCCGCGGCGAGCCGTGCCAAATATCGAAGTGTTCCAGACGCAGGGGACCGGCAGGCAGCCCGGCAAGGTAGCTAATCTGATCGCGATCCAAGTGCTCTATGGTCCAGCGGGCAGCTCGTTGGGCTATTTCATTGAACCAGTCGAGTTGCTCCAGGCCCGCCACAACCTTGTCGTGATTGCCTCGGATCACAGTTGCGCAATGTTGCCGCGTCCAATCCACCACTGGGCCCGGAGCCGGGTTATACCCGACGAGGTCTCCGCAGCAGATGATTTGTTGATACCCTGTTCCGGCATCCGCCAGGACCGCTTCGAGAGCAGGCCGATTGGCGTGTAGGTCGCTCAGGATCAGGTATTGCACAGGCGTATGACGGAAATCTCCGGCGGCGCTCCCAGGCGGATCGGCACTCCAATCGTCCCCAGGCCGGAATTGACGTAAATGCGAGACGAACCCAAATTGTAAAGGCCCCGGGTGTACGGGGTATCGAGATCGACCAGGTTGAAGTTCTTGCCGAACAGTTCCAGATTGATCTGTCCGCCGTGGGTATGGCCCGAAAGCGTCAAGTCGAAGCCCTGCTTCGCGGCGACTGGAAATACTTCCGGCGTGTGGGAGAGCAGCAAATTGAATGAATCGCTTGAAACGAGCTGCTCGACTCCAGCCAGATACCGCTCGCGGTGTTTGGGGTAATCGACACCGACCAGGTTGATTCGCGCGTTCCCAAACCGGAGCGGAACGGCTTCACGCCGGAGAAACCGGATACCCAATTCACGAGCCTTCGCGGTCGTATAGTTCTGGACTTTGGAATAGAGTTCATGATTTCCCAGGCATCCCCACAGGCCAGACGCCGAGCGTAGCCGCGCAAGCTGCAGGAGACACCGGTCGAGGGGGTCCCATTTCGTGGTGATCAGGTCACCGGTGATGAACACCAGATCGGCCCTCAGCCCGTTGCTTGCATCCACTACCCGCGCTACGTCCTGCTCGGAAAAGAACTCTCCGATGTGAATATCACTTAACTGGAGCAGCCGTAGTCCTTCAAGATCCTTGGGCAGATTCGGAATCGAAATGTCGATCTCGTTTATGTGAAAGTCTTTCCTAAAGATCACGCCGGCTCCCAGGGCAATGGCCGGAGCGGCGCACAGCGCCGTGGTCGAAGCGGTGAGAAACGCGCGGCGCTCGGATTGGAACTTTTGAGGCATCCGATTGCGCAGAAAAAGCGCAATCGCGATTGCCGCCATCAACCACCACCACAGCAATACGCCGGCTCCTACCAGATCGCGCGACACGAAATGAGGCCATACGGAGCGTAACCGGTCGTCGGCCAGAAGTGAAACGATTGCTGGAACAATTGCCGCTATGTAGTTGACATGGCGTTTAATCCCAACCCGTCGCCCGATGAAAAGCTGGGAAACAACACCAAAAACGCAGGAAGCTGCACCGGGAAGGTGGCGCAGAAAAAAGCTATCGGAACCCACATCACATTGTAGGTAGATCTGTGTGTAAGCGCTAGACGTCTAAAGAGTTTTCTGGGAATAGAGAGCGCCTCCCGTTACAATGCAGAGACGATGGCATTGGTTGTAATCGGGTCAGTTGCCTACGATGCGATTGAGACCCCAAATGGGAGACGGGACCGCACCCTAGGAGGCGCCTGCACCTACATCTCTTTAAGCGCGAGCTATTTCACAAGATCCGCAATTGTTGCGGTGGTCGGCGAAGATTTCGCGACAGAAGATCGGGCGCTACTTGAAGAGAAGGGCGTCGATCTCGAAGGACTCGAACAGGTACCCGGGAAGACATTCTTCTGGTCCGGCGTGTACTCGCACGATATGAATGACCGCAAGACGCTGCAGACGGACTTAAACGTGTTTGCGGATTTTCAGCCGAAGCTTCCCGCTTCCTATCGCCGACAGCCTTATCTGTTTCTGGGAAACATTCAACCACAACTTCAACTAGGCGTTCAGAAACAGATGAACGGCACGAGGTTTGTCGGCGGCGACACAATGAATTACTGGATCAACGAAACCCGCGATGAGCTTCTGGCAACCATCCGGAATTGGGATTTTCTGCTGATCAACGATAGCGAGGCACGCCTGCTCTCGGGGGAGACTAACCTGCGCAAGGCGGCGGACAAAATTCTGAATCTGGGACCCAGCACTTTGGTCATCAAGCGCGGCGAATACGGCGCTATGCTCTTTCGCCGGGATACGCTCTTCATGGTTCCCGGGTATTTATTGGAAGATGTTTTCGATCCGACCGGAGCCGGAGATTGCTTCGCCGGCGGTTTTGTCGGCTATCTGGCCGAGCGCGGCTTCGATTTGCGAAATGGACATTTCGATATCCACGAACTGCACCGCGCGGTGATTTACGGATCTGTGATGGGCAGCTTCTGCTGCGAGGAGTTTGGCGTTGACCGTTTCCGGACTCTCACCCGCAAGGAAATCGACAGCCGCTTTGAAGAGTTCCGGCGCTTTACGGCATTTTGAATTTCCGATTGTTACCGGCGCTCTCTGTGCGTGGGTGAGCTTGGCGGCGATTTGGTGTTTCCGTCACGGCTACATCCTCTACTACGGCGACGCGCAATGCCACTTAGATATCAGCCGGAGCGTGATCGATTCGCGAACGCCCGGGTACGATCAACTCGGTACGGTGTGGCTGCCGCTGCTGCATGTGATCTGCTTGCCCTTTGTCGGGAATGACTGGTTGTGGAGCACCGGTCTAGCCGGGACCATTCCGGTTGCGATTTGTTTCGTGATCGCCGGGACCGCGTTCTATTTTGCCGCGAAAGAGGCATATGGCAGTTCCGCAGCCGCTGCAGTGGTGGCGGCCTGTTTCGCGCTGAATCCGAATCTGCTTTATCTGGCAACGATCCCGATGACCGAGGTCGTTTTCCTGGCGGGGCTGGCAATTCTTGTCTGGGCCGCGCTACGCTTTCGTAGAACACAGAATCGAGCGTTGATCGGCCTGGGAGTCGTAACGTCCTGGGCCATGAGCCTGACACGGTATGACGGATGGTTTCTGATCCCATTCGCTGCACTTTGGTTTGCCCGGTTTTCTGCGCGGCACCGCGCAAGGGTGCTGATTCTGTTTGGCGCGATGGCGAGCGTCGCTCCGCTTTACTGGATGGCGCACAACTGGTGGGAGACATCCAATGCGCTCGATTTTTACAACGGCCCATATTCGGCGGCAGCAATACAAGGCAACCGGTGGTATGCCGGATATCACGATTGGATTCTCGCGGCTCGATACTACGCCGCCGCGAGCGAGTTATGTGCCGGATGGCCGCTCGTTCTATTGGCAGTCCCCGGCATCGTCTGCGCGTTCCGCAAGAACGTAATCACTCCAATTCTGTTTCTGCTCCTGATCCCGCTTTTTTACATCTGGAGTATTCATTCGTCGAAATTGCCGATCCACGTCCCTGGGCTCTGGCCGCACTCGTACTACAACACGCGATACGGAATCGCGGTTGTGGCGCTGGCTGCTTTCGCATCCGGCGCGATCGTTTGCTATCTGCCGTTGAAGAAATTTGCGTTCGCAATTCCCGTGGTCGCGTGTTTGCCGTGGCTCATTCATCCTTCTGTTCAGAATTGGGTCTGTTGGAAGGAATCGGAAGTGAATTCAGTCGCGCGGCGCGCCTGGACTGCGCAAGCGGCGGAATACCTGGCCGCGCATTATCAAATGGGGCAGGGTATCTGGATCGCTTCCGGCACAGGCGATGTTTCCGGCATTTTCTGCCGGGCTCGCATACCACTTGCTGAGACCCTCAATATGGGGAACGGACCAGCGTGGCTCGCCGCGGTCGCACGCCCGGATCTGGCGCATCGGCAATTGCTCGCAATCAGTTGGGATGACGATGCCGTAGCCGCGGCGATTTCGCGCGAGAAGCAGCCGGTCTATCGAGAGCGCGTAAACATCCACGTGAAAGGCGCTCCGCCACTGAGAATCTATCGACGGAACGACCCATGATCGAAATTCCCTTTACGAAACTGCACGGTGCGGAGAACGATTTCCTTCTGACCTGGGCCGGCGAAGCTCCTGGCGAGAAGCTACCGGAAATTGCCCGCCACATTTGCGCCCGAACCACCGGGATCGGGGCCGATGGCTGGATGCTTGTGCGATCTGAAGATGGTGGCCTATCCACGCGGCTCTTCAATTCCGACGGGAGTGAAGCCGAGATTTCCGGCAATGGAACTCGTTGCGCGGCGGCCCTGGCGCTGTTCCGAAGCGTAATCTCTGGACCTGAGGTTGTTGTCAAAACCGCCGCGGGCCCGAAGCGACTGCGTGTTCTCTCACAAGGCGGCCGGCGGTTCCAGTTCGAGATGGACATGGGCTTGCCCCGGACAGAAGAGCTGCACGCGCGTCTATCGGCCGCTGGCGCCGAACACGATGCCGTCGTTCTCAACGTCGGCAATCCGCAATGCGCGGTCCTGGTCGGCAACTTGCCCGAGAATTGGCGAATGATTGCCCGGGAGATCGAAGGACATTCACGTTTTCCACAACGGACGAATGTATCGTTCGTGAGAGTTCTAGACCCGCATACAATTGAGGCGGTATTTTACGAACGTGGAGCGGGTGAAACGCGCAGTTCCGGCACTGGCTCGACTGGGGCAGCCGCCGCTGCTATTCTCAGGGGGAAAGCGCAAAGCCCGGTCGAGATCCGAACTCCGGCGGGAAGCTTACGGCTTCGCTGGGACGATAGCATCTATTTGACTGGACCAGCGGAGGTAATTGGTGAAGGGAAGTTCTTCTTTGAGCTCTGAGGCAGTTGCGGAGGCCGCGGAGCAATCTTCAGCGCTCGACCGGCTGAGAGAGCGAATCTCGAAGAAGACCGCGCGGGTGGGCGTGGTTGGTTTGGGATATGTCGGGCTGCCGCTGGCAGTAGAGTTTGCGCGCGCCGGTTTTGAAGTGGTCGGCATGGATGTGCAGCAGAGCAAAGTCGATCAATTCAACAGCGGCCGTTCCTACGTCAAGGATGTTAAAGATCACATCTTCAAACCGCTGGTGGAAAGCGGAAAGCTGAGAGCCACCACGGATTTCTCCGCCATTGCGGAACTGGACACGGTGGATATCTGCGTGCCCACGCCGCTGCGCAAGACCAAGGATCCGGACATGAGCTACGTAGTGGCGGCGACGGATGCGATTGCTGAATATCTGCACCCGGGCCTGCTCGTCATGCTGGAATCCACCACGTATCCGGGCACGACCGAGGAGCTGGTGCTTCCGAAATTATCGGCCAACGGGTTGAAAGCGGGGGAGGATTTCTTTCTTTGCTTCTCGCCCGAGCGCGTGGATCCGGGCAACCCGAAGTATCAGACCTCCAATATCCCGAAAGTCGTGGGCGGAATTACTCCCGCCTGTACAGAAATCGGTGCGCTCTTTTACAAGCAGGCGCTCGATACCGTAGTGCCCGTCAGCTCGACGCGAGTCGCAGAAATGGTGAAGCTGCTCGAAAACACTTTCCGCATGATCAACATCGGGCTGGTGAACGAGCTGGCGTTGATGTGCGACCGGATGAACATCGATGTCTGGGAAGTGATCGACGCGGCGGCGACCAAGCCATTCGGCTTCATGCCGTTCTACCCAGGACCGGGGTTGGGCGGGCACTGTATTCCGATCGATCCCTTCTATCTCTCCTGGAAGAGCAAAGAATCCGGCATTGAAGCACGTTTTATCGAATTGGCGGGGTACATCAATGGGCGAATGCCTGAATTTGTGGTAGACAAGATTCAGAATGCGCTGAACGATGCCTCGAAACCGGTGCGCGGCTCGCATATTCATCTATTGGGCGTGGCGTACAAGCGCGATATTGACGATGTGCGCGAATCGCCCGCGCTGGATATCATTCTGCTGTTGCAACGCCGGGGCGCGCGTGTGACCTTTTCCGACCCGCACGTGAAAAAGATTCAGAGCAACGGCGCTGGTCTGGAAGCGCAGGACATGCTATCGAGCGTTTCTGCGGCAGATTGCGTTGTGATCGTGACGGACCATAGCGGAGTAGATTACTCGGCGATTGTCGAGCGCAGTAAACTGATCGTCGACACCCGCAACGCCCTGAAGGGTTACCGGTCCGAAAAGATCGTCCGGTTGTAAGCAAAGTTCCTCTTAATCTGCCAACCCGCTCACCTGAAAGAGTTTCGGGCCGGTTGGAGCCGAACTACCGCCCGCCGGCTCTTCCGTTACTTCCAATTCCGAGAGGTTGGAAACGAGTGATGGATTTTCGAAGCGCAAAACGGTCCGGTCGTTTCCAACTGGAGCGAACACCCCGGCACTGATCACTTTGGGCTGCTCCTTCCGGAATAACCAAAGCTGAAATTGATGGTTCGGCTGGGGATACGGCAGCCTCGATCCCAGAAAAATCAGCCCTGAATTTCTGGCGAGCAGCGCATACGCTACCGATCCCCGCGCGCGTTTTGAGGGTTTCAAAGCGACGAGATGAACGTTTGGGTTTGCGAGCACGGCCAGAACATCGGCCTCGTCGGTAGCTGCTTCGCGGTTGCGCGTCAAAACGGCTTTATACTGGTCCGCTTCCGCTCTAGCCTCCGAGAGTTGACGCTGAAGACTGGCCTCGGAGTTGATAGCCTCGGCGCGGCCTCCCACCGACAAGGCCTTCTGCATGGCCTGCCCCTTTTCCTTTTCCTGATGAAGCTGCACCTGTGTTGTCGCGAACAGATGCACCAGCCGGTTCAGCTCTGCATTCACCGGCTGCGCATCCATGCGGCCGGACTGCTGTCCCGCGTACCAGGCGCCGAGAATCAGAACGATGGCGGCAATGGTCACGGCGATTAACGTGCTCCGCCGCATCCCCGCAACCTGCGCCGGCGAAAGATCGTTCGGAAACGTAAGGACTTTCTTACTGAGCTGCGCGATGTTCACAAGACGCGATTTGAAATCTTCGGAGGGTTCCGCATGATCCAGCGTGGTCGCAAACACAACCCACAGATTCATGCTCCGGTGCAGGCCCTGCAGACACGCCTCGCATCCTTCGTGAATGTGCGATTCAATGCAAGCGCGCCCGGCGTCGTCGAGCAGACCGAGTACATAGCGGTCGTAAGTGACCGCGCCAAGTCCGTTACAAGCCATACCAAATCCCGGACGAACTCAAATTTTTGCGTACCTTGAGTATACGAGTAGCGGCTCAGGCATGGCTTTATGTCCTATTCAGCGCCGGGCGCGCGAGACAGGCCGGCCGGTCCCCAGTCGGCCAGCTCCGAGACGCGAGCCTGCCCAAAAGGCGGCTCCAACTCTTTGATGGCGAAATTCACTTCGGTCCCGTGAACCGTGGCCAGCGTGTGTTGGAAAAACCAGCCCTGGTCATACCGTTTACTGGCGCGCAAATGCCCGCCGGAGCTGGCCATCGAAACATAGGTGACCCCGTCTAAATCGAAACGCAGCATCTGGTGGATATGCCCGGCGATTACATACTGAACGCCGTAGCGTTTCGCAAGCCGGTGAAGAGGAAAATTCGGATTGAGTAGTACCGCTTGGAGAATCCAGGACGGGCGGTGGGAAAAGACAAACTTGAGCGGCTGGGCCTGGTGGGCCGAGAGATCCTGTTCGAGAAAAGCGAGATCCTCCGGAGAAAGCGCATCGCTGCGGCTGTTATCGAGAACCGTGAAGTGCGCCTGCCGGTAATCGAAGCTATAACGCAGCGGGTGTTTCGTGTAGCGCTCAAAAGCCTTGGCCGAGCGCGTGGACCACACATCATGATTGCCGGGAACAAAAAAGATTTGATAGGGATGCTGAGCAGGCAGCGCCCGCAGAGCTTCCTGCCATTCCGCGTCCACGGTGACGTCATTGCCACCCTGAATCGTGTCGCCCACGGTAATGGCAAAATCCGGACGATCCGCATCGGCTTGGCGCCATGCTTCTTCATACACGTTGGGAAGCGCACCTCCCGTGCGGTCGCCCAGAATCACGAACCGAAATTCGTCGCTCGAATAGGGACCGCTGAACAGCAGACCGGCAGACAGCGCAAGCGGCAGTAGTAACAGCCACTTCATGGATGCGTCAAGGGCGCCTCGGAACCCGTCTGGCTTCCGCCGGGCTCAATGGACGATCCGTGTGGAAGTACTTTTTGTACGCAGCGATCCAATCGGATGCAATCGCACGCTGCGCCTCAGGCAGAGGCACGGTCCCGTCGCATACGAGCACATGCAGCCGGTTTTCGAGTTCATCTTTCACGCGCGCGTTCCATTCAATCTGGTAGGATTCGGGCCAAAGATTCTTAATCGAATTGGAGCCGCCCAATTCGAGCGGAATCAGGTGGTCCACTTCGTGTGCCCGCGGCCGGTCGACTGTGCCGTATTCCAGATAAACGCGCCGCTTCACGGAACCCGGAACATCCCGGACGCGCTTCGTATAGCCGATTGCACAAATCTGTTCCGTTGTTACCTTCCGGGCAGCGCCTGGCGTAAGCCGGGAATCGGGCAGCGGCTGATCCGGCCGGGCACCCATGCAACTGGCACACTCCAGCGCGGCTATGAGAATTGCCAGAAGAAATTTCCGATTCATCTGCTATGTCTGCAATAGACTACCTCCCTCAACAATAACGGGATATTCAGAAATTTCCGTAATCCTGGCATACTGTGTGCAGTCGTATCGCCCTCGGAGGGGTAATGAGGATTCTTCGCGGTACTCTCCTGCTTGCATGCTCGGCGGTGCTTTGCGTGCGTGCTGCGTCGTTGACGCAGTCTACCGGTTGTCTTGTCACCAGCGCAACGACACTTTCCCAATATGGAACGAGCAACTGCTCGCTCACGGATGGCCTGGGATCTACGGCTCAGGCCGCTGCGTCCGGCACCTGGTCCGGCTCTAGTTATCCGTCGCCCAGCACGCCGTTCACCTCGCTGACAGTGCGCCTTTCGGCTTGGGCGCAGACCTACGATACACCTACAGAGTTTCCAGGCGGCGGCTATGGCTTTCTAGGCGGAACTCCGGACGCCACCAGCGCGAGCACGTTCCTGGCGACTCTGCGGACTGCGGGTCCAACGCGCTCCGGTTATCTGGAACTCACCAACTTGCAACTGGGGGCGACCGGCACTAACGACGATGCCTGGACGGACAACTTCACGATTTCCATAGGGCCCCTGTCCGCATCCTGTTCGCAGTACGGAAGCATGCCCATTTCGAACTGCGGACCGATCGATCTGTATCAATCCCGTACTCTGCTGCCGCTCACGATTGGGGAAGGGCAGACGTTTGTGCTCATGCTTTCGGCGCAGGCGAACAGCACGACCGGCTGGTTCGACGAATGGGATGCGGTCAGCGCGACATCGAATCTCACGTTCGGCTTTCTCGAAGCGGACGGCACAACTCCGGTCACCATGTATGACCCGCCTAATGCGGCCGCTGTGCCCGAACCGGCAGCGTGGGGATTTCTCGGTGCCGGGCTTGTGCTGTGCGGGCTGGCGCGGCGTCGATCAAGGTTGAGCGCGCGCAGGTAAGACCCGGGATAACCGGGTGAGCAGAAAGAACGCTCGGACGGCCGGTACACTGGAAACAGCAGCATGTCAACGTCGCCTCTGAATCTGGTCAGCGAGAATGAGTATCTCCATACGTCCTATTGACCTGATTGCGATTACGTCGACGGATTCGTTCTGGAGAGGAATTCGGGCCAACATGATCATGCCCCTCAGCAGCCTTTTACCCGTCAGTTATCGAACAGCCACCGCTGCTCTGTATTGAGGTGGTTTCGCCCGATGGCCGGCTACCGGGTCTCGTGATTCGGGCCAGTGATTATCTCACGCGCCGCTCCGCGTCCCGGTTCAACTTCGCTTCACCCGAAAAAACTCGCTGAGCAAATCCGCGGCCTCTGCCGCGAACAGACCCTCGTCCACCGTAACCCGGTGATTCAGCAAATCCGAATCTGCCAGCCGGAATTTGCTCCGGACCGCTCCAAATCGCAGATCTCTCGCTCCGAATACCAGCCGCTCCACGCGGGCCAGCACGATAGCTCCGGCGCACATCGCGCAGGGCTCCAGCGTGACGTAAAGCGTTGTGCCTGGAAGGCGATAATTCCGCACGGCCGCCGCGGCCTGCCGCAGCGCTTCCATTTCGGCATGAGAGGTTGGGTCGCCTGACCCGATCGGATGGTTCCAGCCCTGGCCGATGATTGTATCCCCGGATACGATAACTGCTCCGACAGGCACTTCCTCCGCGGACGCCGCCCGGCGCGCCAGATCAAGCGCCATCTGCATGAATTTCCGGTCCTGTTCCAACCAATTTGGACCCAAATTTTGCTGAACCAAAGAACCCAACGTTTCGTATACCTTTGTGCTTGGCCAGGGAGCTTGGGGCAGCGGCGATTGCAAGCAAAGGGCCTGGCCCACAAATTCACGGTACTCTAGCTGGAAAGGGAATTGTGTGTTTCGGTATTTCTCGTTAGCCTTTAAGAACAGTTTGCGGAACCGCCGCCGCAGTGCGCTGACCATATCCAGCATCGCCGTATCGCTTTGTCTGCTAGGCGTATTGATCGCCATGTATCATGCGTTGTTCTTTGCACAGGAAACGCCCGGACAGGCGCTGCGCCTGGTGACCCGCCACAAAGTGTCGCTCGCTCAGCCGCTTCCGGTCGCGTACGAAGCCAAGATCCGCCACGTGCCCGGGGTAAAACAGGTCTCCGTGTGGAACTGGTTTGGCGGCACTTACAAAGACAATCGCGATTCCAAGAATTTCTTCGCGCGAATGGGCGTGGAGCCGAAGGCGTTTATGGAGATTCGCACCCAGATGGTAATGCCGGAAGACCAGCGGCGCGCGTTCATCAACGACCGCACCGGCTGCGTCGTCTCGAAAGATCTGGCCGAAAAACTGAACTTCAAACTGGGCGATCGCATCACACTGGTAGGCGACATTTACCCGGTCAATCTGGAGTTGAAGGTAGTCGGTATTTTCGATGATCCGGATGCGCAAGACACGCTGTTCTTCAATTACGATTACCTACGGGATATGCTTCCGCTGGCGCGCCGGAATTACATCAGCACAGTAGCGATTCTGGCCGACAGCCCGGACGATGTGCCGCGCATCGCGAAAGCCGTGGATGATATGTTCGCCGAATCCTCTCCGCCGACCAAGACCGAATCGGAACAGCAGTTTGCGCTCAGCTTCGTTTCGTTCTTGGGCAACATCAAATTGTTTCTGCTGAGCATCTGCGCCGCGGTGACATTCACCATTCTGCTGGTCTCTGGAAACACTATGGCGATGTCCGTGCGGGAACGGATCAAAGAGGTTGGCGTGCTGAAAACTCTCGGGTTTACCAACGATGCCATTCTGGGGATGATTGTGGGCGAGGCCATCAGTATCGCGTTCATTGGCGGGCTCATTGGCTTGACCCTGGCAGCCGGTCTGACCTTGATTGTTGGCAGGGCTGCCGCGGCTTTTATGCCCCAACTTCATAACCTGTCGGTAACTCCCAGCACGGCCGCGATTGCCCTGGCGGTCGCGGTACTGATCGGAGTCGTTAGCTCCTTCATCCCGGCCTGGAACGCGGCGCGCACCAATATTCTCGATTCGCTGCGCTACACCGGATAGGCAAACACATATGGCAATTCCCGTCTCGTATAACGTTCGGAACCTGGTGATCCGGAAAACCACGACCATCATGACTGCGGCTGGTATTGCCATGACAGTCGCGGTGCTGCTTGCGGTGCTGGGCCTCGTTTCCGGGTTAAAAGCGGCCTTCGCGGCGACCTCCAATCCGCTGCATCTGCTGATCATGCGCAAGGGCGGCAACGCCGAGTTGACTAGTCTTCTAACCCAGGAGCAATTTCAGATCGTCAAGAGCTTTCCGGGCATTGCAAAAGATTCCGATGGTCAGCCCATGGCCTCGCTCGAAGTGGTATCGGTCATCAATCTGCCCAGTGTGGACAGTCCGGAGGGAATGAACGTAACGCTGAGAGGCTTATCCATGCGTGGCGTGAAGATGCGGAACTTGAAGATCACTGCGGGCCGCTGGTTCCAGCCCGGGCAGCGCGAGGTGACGGTGGGAAAGTCGGTGGCGAAGCGCTATCCCAATGCGCGGCTCGGCAAGCAGCTCCGGTTCGGAAAGGGCTTGTGGACGGTGGTGGGTGTGATGGATGGTGGCGATAGCGCCGTGAATAGCGAAATCTTCGGTGATGGGCCTTCGGTCGCCGCAGATTTCAACCGCTCCGATACCTATAGCTCCGCGCTGCTCCAGGCGACCGATGAAGTGACCGCGGACGCGCTGAAAAAATCGCTGCTGAATGACCGGCGGCTGAACATCGCGGTCATGAGCGAAAAAGAATATTACGATGCCCAGACCGTGTCCGCGTTGCCGGTTCAATTTCTGGGCTATTTCGTTTGCATCGTTATGGCCGTGGGAAGTTGCTTTGCCGCGATGAACACAATGTACGCGGCGGTGGCGCGCCGCGCCAAAGAGATTGGCACGCTGCGCATTTTAGGCTTCACCCGTGGCAGTATTTTGCTGAGCTTTTTTGTCGAATCCGTGTTGCTGTCGCTGATCGGCGGCGTGCTCGCGTGCCTGCTGGTGCTCCCGCTGAATCGCATCACCACCGGTATCGGCAATTTCGTCACATTTAGCGAGACAAGTTTCAATTTCCGGATCGGCCCGGATGTGATGATGATCGGTATTCTCTTTTCTTTGATACTGGGCGCCGTGGGCGGGTTGCTTCCCGCGCGGCAAGCCGCCAAGAAAGAGATCCTGAACGCGCTTCGGGAGATCTAACGAGTGAGTGTAGACATGGAAACGGAGTTAAAAAGCCTTCGCATCGACCGGTCCGCGCGCCGGGCGCGCGAGCCGAAACCGGTGCTGAAGCTGGTTGTTATTGCCGTGGTGGTGGCCATTGCGGCAATTGTCGCGTTGCTCGCGTATCAGAAGTTGAATGCCGCGACTGTGGTGCAGGTGGTTCAGGTGCAATCGCCTGTGAGCGCCTCTGCCGCGGGCGAGCAGGTCATTTTGACCGCAACCGGATACATTGTGGCGGCGCATAAAATTGAGGTCGCTTCCAAGGTGAATGGCCGGGTAGCTTGGATCGGCGTCGATAAGGGAGACAAGGTAAAGGCCGGACAAGTGCTGGTGCGCTTGGAAGACGACGAATACCGCGCGCAGTTGCTGCAGGCGCAGGGTCAGCTTGCGAATCTCCAAGCGAAGTTGAAAGAAGACGAGAACGGCTCCCGGCCGGAAGAGATCGCCAAAGCGCGCGCGGATGTGAACCAAGCCAAAGCGGACCTTGCGGATTCCAAAGCTACGCTGGACCGTACCCGTCAACTGGTGCACGATGGCGTACTCGCTAAGCAGACCTTGGACGATGCGCAAGCGAAATACGACGGCGATGTGGCCAAAGTCGCGAGCCTGCAGCATACTTTGGATCTCGCGGTGTTGGGTCCCCGGAAAGAAGAAATCGACCAGGTGAGAGGGCAAATCGAGCAGGCCCGCGGGGCCGTCGACTACGCCCAAACCCAGTTGCAAAACACCGTGATCCGCGCACCTGTCACGGGAACCATTCTTGACCGCAACGTGGAAAAGGGCGAATTTATCACCACCGGGTTTGTCGGCGACAAGGGCGCCAAGGGATACATCGTCACCATGGCTGATTTGAACGACCTGCAAGTGGAGCTGGATATCAGTCAGAACGATTTCCCTAAGCTCGGACCGAAGCAGAAGGGCATTGTCACCACCGACGCCTACCCCGATCGCAAGTATCAAGGCTACGTTGAACAAGTTTCACCGGAAGCCGATCGCGCCAAAGCGACTGTGCAAGTGAAGGTGAAGGTGCTCAATCCTGACGATTATTTACGTCCCGATATGAACGCGACTGTGGCTTTTTACAACGATGTGAAGCCGGAGGCCGGTGATGCGGCCAAGCGTGTGATCGTTATTCCGCAAGGCGCGGTCCAGAACGGCAGCGTCTTCGTGGTGGTGGATGGCCGCGCCCGCAAACGTTCTGTAACCACCGGCGGCGCTTCGGAAAAGGGAGTCCTGATCGAGAGTGGATTGATCGGAGGCGAGGACTTGATCGTGAGTCCGCCGGCCAATTTGAAAGACGGCCAGCGAGTAGTCGTGAAGCAGTAAAGCACAAACATAGAGCCGGAAGCGTAAGCGCCCTAGCTCGAATCGGAACCCCGCGCGTAAGCAAGGGGATGTTTTTTCAAGAGGACAAACGTATGAGTGATGTGGTGGTGAAAGCGCGCAAACTTTCCAAAGAGTACGTTCGAGACGAATTTCATGTAGTCGCGCTGGATGCGGTGGATATGGAGATCAACCGGGGCGATTTTGTGGCGCTCATGGGCCCTTCCGGTTCGGGGAAATCCACGCTTCTGCATCTCATCGCTGCCATGGACAAACCGACCGACGGCGACATCGAAGTGCTCAATGTGAATCTGCGCCAGCTCAGCGATAAGCAAATTGCGCACTGGCGCAATGAGCACATCGGCTTCATTTTCCAGTCGTTCAATCTGATCCCCGTGCTGACCGCGCTGGAAAATGTGGAACTGCCCTTGAAGCTGACCCGGCTCAGCAAAAAGGAACGGCTGGAGCACGCTGAAACGGCATTAAAGCTGGTCGGATTGGGTGACCGCCTCGGGCATTTGCCGAAGCAATTGTCCGGCGGTCAGGAGCAGCGCGTCGCCATCGCCCGCGCGATCGTGACCGATCCGGATCTGGTGCTCGCCGACGAGCCAACCGGTAATTTGGACGCCGCGGCTGCCGAAGATGTGCTGACCATGCTCGCCCGGCTGAACAAGGAATTCGGCAAGACTATCGTGATGGTCACCCACGACCCGCACGCCGCGAGATTTGCGAAGACGATTCGCCATCTCGAAAAAGGACAACTGCTCGCTGAAGGCGTACTGCCCGCGGATTGGGCTTCGGCGATGTCGGTCCGGAATTAGTTTACGTGGCGCGCGCACTCTGGCGTGCCGCGTCGGGACTCCTCACGACGCTTGGCTTTGCACAATTCGGCTGCTCGAAGCCATGACGAATCATCTTACGGCCCGTCGCGATCTATTGTGAAATAGTCAAGCGGATTGACGCCGTCGCGCTGGCATATTGTGCCGAGCCACTATAGCTCGCCCGAATCAAATGTCGGCCTATGGCCAAATCGCCGGTGGTAAAGCTGGCTGTGCCGTCACTGGACACGGGCACCGTCCCGAGCAGCGTACTGCCATCATAGAAGCTCACGGTTCCTTGCGCGTTCGGTGCACCCGCGCTCTCGGAGCTCAGCACTGCAGAGAGTGTGATCGGTGTTCCTTCATGCGCCGAATAACTGGACGCTGTTACGCTCTCCGAAACACGCGCGGGCGTGACCGTAAAGCTGCGGCTCTTGACGGCCGAGGCGGCGAAGTTACCCTGTTGAGCGAACTGAATGCTTACGGTGTGACTACCCACTACCGGACTGTTCAGGGTGAATTGGGCCGTGCCATCAGTAAGCGCTATCACGGCGGCAGCACTGGAATCCACCGCATAGATGATCACTCCCGATGGTGCGCCGGCATTTGAACCGACGGTTACTGTACAGCTATAGTTCTGACCGTAAGCCAAGGAGGCCTTCCCGCAGGAGGCGCTCAGATGGACCGGTGCAGGGGAAACTGTCACAGCCACAGGTGCGGACTTCCCCGCTGCATTATTGGCGTCGCCCGAGTAAGCTGCCGAAATCTGATGCGCGCCCACTGCTAAGCCGGGAGAGATGTACCAATGAGCCTTACCGTTGCCATTCAATGGTAAGGTGATCAGTGCGGCAGCGCCGTCGAAGAGCGTGACCGTGCCTGTGACTCTCGCGTTATCAGAGCCTGCTACAGCCACAATGACGTTGGTAGCACCGGGATAGGTCAATTGGGTACTTGACAGGGTAACCGAAATTGCGTTGTCGAAAGGCTGAACGCCGGTTCCGGTGAGCGTCACAGTTTGCATTCCGGTTCCGGAATCGTCGGTTACTGTCAGCATCGCGCTTTCGGGCCCCACCATGGAGGGCGTGAAACTAATGCTTAGCGAGCAACTCGCTCCCGGTTGCACGCCGCTTGCGCAGGTGTTCAATTGTGCCGTGAAATCGTTTGTTCCAGCGTTTGTGCCGGGTTGCACTACGACAGCAGTCACGTTCAACGTCATCCTACCTGTATTGGTGATCGTGAGCGGCAGCGTTATGTTAGCATTCAAATTCTGAGCACCGAAATCAAGCGTGCTTGGGATGCCGATCTCAGAGGCCCGCGGCTGCGAAAGAACGGAAATGAGGAAATTCCAGCTCGCTACTGCCATATCGAGTTTCCCGTCGCCATCAAAATCACCCAAAGCTACTGATCGAGCTCCAAACGTAACTGAAGGAGAGGATGCCAAGCCAAAATTCCCGGTGCCATCGCCCAGCAAAACGCTCGCGCTCCCAACGGTGTAGTTCGACTCGCTTGCCGCCTGATTTGCCACTACCAGATCCAACCTTCCATCCCCGTTCACGTCGCCAATCGTAACCTGGCCGGGATTCAGTCCTACTGGCACAGAAGCGGTCTGCACAAAATTTCCTTTGCCATCGCCTAGGAGAATCAGAACGCTTCCAGAAGAGGTTGCTGCAATGTCCAGATGTCCATCGCCGTTAAAGTCGCCCACCGCACCCGCTTGAGCCCCTGTATTGTACGTGGCGATGAAGTTGCCCGCTCCATCGCCCAGCAGAAGAGTGCTACCAGCGATCAGATCGAGATTACCGTCTTCATTGAAATCTCCAACTGCAATGGAATCTCCCCCTCGAAAAGAGGATGCAGCACTAAATTGACCCGTGCCATCTCCCAGGAGAATGGTGACGGTTCCCGACTGGCCGCCAACTCCTAAATCGAGGTTTCCATCTCCGTTGAAGTCTCCAACAGCAATCGATGATGGTTGATCGTCCACTATGGGGCTGGAAACCGGGCTAAAGCTACCAGTTCCATCGCCTAACAAAATAGTGACAGCTCCAGTCGGAGTACAGCTACTGCGGTTTATACAGCTATCGGCAATAGCGAGGTCCAATCTGCCGTCCCCATTGAAATCGCCGGAGGCTATCGCGACCGCGTCGACACTTGAAGAGAAAGCGGGAGCAGCGAAAAAGTTCCCACGACCATCATTGAGCAGGATCGTGACGTTGCCTGCGCTGCCGCAGGCGCTGAGATTGGCGCAATTATTAGCTGTCGCAATGTCCGGTTTGCCATCACCGTTAAAATCGCCGACAACGACCGAAAACGGTTCATTATCCATTCCGACGGTTGTTAGATTTGTGGTCACCGAAGCCGTCGCATTCACGATTGGGAAGAAAACCACATTTGACGCGCCGATCGCCGGTGCGGTATTTGGATTCACCACAGTCACATTCGCTGTCTGGGCCGCGTCCAAGTTTGCTGCTGGGATCATTACCGTAATATCCGTGCTAGTGATCGAGGCAGGTGTGAGGTTCGTACCGTTGAAGTTGACCTGTGCGCCGGGCGCGAAGCCTGTGCCTTTTATTTTTAGCGGCAGATCCTGTCCACGGCCAGGTGCAATCGCGGCGGGCGAAAGGATGTCAATGTGAGGCGCAGGGTTTTGTGCCCAACCCGGTGAGGCAAAAAAAATCAACGAAAAGAGAAACATCGATACCACTGACAGGAATTGCGGCCGTGGACGTATCGAGGGCAAAGTTCGCGTAAGGAGAACAAAGGTCATCAAAGCTCCGAAAATTAAATACGAACTTTGAGCCTATTTGAAGCGCTCGTGCGTTGCCAAGTGCTAAAAGTTTGCTGATTCCCCGTACCGTTTATCCCACGATACTCTCCGCTCAGTTCGAGCGGTGCCGCCATCTAATGCCGGAAATGCCTTACCCCGGTAAAGACCATCGCTAAATTCAATTCATCCGCCGCCCGAATTACTTCCTCATCCCGCACCGAGCCGCCGGGCTGAATAATCGCCGTAATGCCATGCCCGGCGGCTTCCTGCACGCCGTCCGGAAACGGAAAGAACGCGTCAGACGCGAGCACAATCCCTTGCAGCGGCAGCACTGCCTTCATCGCCCCCACCTTCACGCTGTCCACGCGGCTCATCTGACCTGCCCCCACGCTGATCGTTTGGCCGGCGCGCGCATACACAATCGCATTCGATTTCACGTGCTTGCAGACCTTCCACGCGAACAACAGGGCCCGCATCTCTTCGGGCGTGGGCTGCCGTTTCGTCTTCACTTGCACGCTCCCGGTATCGAGTGCGTGCGTGTCGGGCGTTTGCGCCAGTAGTCCGCCGGAAATCGACTTGATCACAAGTTCCGGCCGCGCCACCGGGTGAACTCTCACCAGCCGCACGTTCTTTTTGGCCGTGAGAATCTGGAGTGCTTCCCAAGAGAACGCCGGAGCGGCAATCGCCTCCACAAACAACTTGCTCACTTCGGAAGCCGCTGCGCCGTCCAGTTCGCGATTAAACGCCAGCACGCCGCCAAATGCGGAAATTGGATCCGCTTCGAGCGCCTTTCGGTACGCCTCTACAAGCGTTGCTTGCTCGGCGCAGCCGCACGGATTGGTGTGCTTGATGATCGCGGCCGCGGGCTGCTCGAACTCCAGCACAAGCTGCCAGGCCGCATCCAGGTCTACCAGGTTGTTATAGGAAAGCTCCTTCCCGTGAAGCTGTTCCGCGCCCGCCACGCCGTCGCAGCCCAGGCAGTACAAAGCCGCTTTCTGATGTGGATTCTCGCCGTATCGTAAACTGTTCGCTCGGTTCGCCGCGATCAACAATCTTTCCGGCAGCTCCTCGGCCACCGCTTTGCCGTTCGCATCAATCTGCATCAGGCGATTCGCCACTGCTGCGTCATACGCTGCCGTGTGTGCGAACGCCTCCTGGGCCAGTTTCCAATGCGTAGCAAAGCCCAATTCGCCGCCTGCGGACATCTCCCGTAAGATCGAATCGTATTGACAGGGTGAAACCACCACCGCGACATCCTGGAAATTTTTCGCGGCGGCGCGGATCATCGTCGGCCCGCCAATATCGATATTCTCGATCAGCTCTTCCCGTGTAACCCCCGGCTTTTGCGCGAACTTTTCAAATTGATAGAGGTTCACCACCACCATCTGAATCGCCGGAATGTTGTGCTCGCCGAGCGCGCGCATATGTTCTGCGTTCGCGCGTATCGCCAAAATCCCGCCGGCGATCCGCGGATGAATGGTCTTCACGCGTCCGTCCAGCATCTCCGGGAATCCGGTGATGTCCGCCACCTCGCGGACCGGAATCTTGTTCTCCCGCAGTAGTTTCGCCGTTCCCCCAGTCGAGATAAGTTCGACCCCGTGCGCATGCAGCTTGGCCGCAAAATCCACGATTCCGCTCTTGTCCGTAACGCTCAGCAACGCGCGTTCGATTCTTGCCATAAGTAGACATTTTCACATTTGCAAAATAAATTTCCGCCAATTGCCTCAGTGATTTAGGCCCGAATTTTGGCTGCCTCCGCGCGCCCGGCATGCGACGCTCGCGGCGTATGAGGCTCAATCTTTCTCAATACAGTCTGCCTTCCGGCAAACTCGCGCTTTCGTCCGAAAGCCCGGACGCCTTGGACACGCTCAAAGCCAAACTGCGCTCCGAACACCAGCCGGTGAATGAAACCGAGGAAATCCTGGTCAACGAAATGGCCGAGCAGTTCTGGCGCTTGCGCCGCGCC
>DASRGE010000033.1:0-52768 GCA_035651215.1 Bryobacteraceae bacterium | reverse complement strand
CTATACACCGACGCGGGAACGGGCCGGACCGGAGAAGTTTCTCTCTGGATACAAAGGCTATTTACAACTGGATGCCTATCCGGCTTATGATGCGTTTTTTCTGGCGCCGGGGCGTGGGCTCACGCGAGGCGGCATGCGTTTTAGGCGCGCGAAACCTGTTGCCTCATAACTGGGCTGCTCAAACTACTTAATTCAATTTCGAAATCCGAAGCAATCATTTTGAGCTCGCTTTTTATGGTGTTCACGTGATGCTTACCGATGGCGGGCTGCCCCAAAGTCGACCCGACCTCGAAAGAGAGGTCGTATGTCGTACCTGGCGTCGTATTGATCGTCTGTTCGACGCCGAGAGCGGCACCGTTATCTACGTCACCGGTAACATCAAGAGCCTGTGACCCGTCCGGAACATTGTATTTGACGGATCCGTACAAGGTTTCGGTGCTTGGATAAATATTGATGTTCCCGGCGCCAGGAAGACCGACAACGATCCAAGCGGAATCAATGGTCTGACCGAACGTCCGCCGCTGCCTCAAATGGTCACCAGTATTCATCATTGGATTTGCGGCGCTAACCTGGATTGCAGCTTGGGTGATTGGTCCTTGGCAGCTTTTCAGACCAGTGAGATAAATAATGAGGCCACCTGCCCGGCACAGACGGAGGTCGAGATTCGGTTGGACTACGGGCCGTATCCGCAAAGCGCCTGGAACATGATGAAAGATGCGGTTCGATACGGGGCTGGAACAGGAATTGGCAAGGCACAAGCAACGTGACCCTATCTAGTTGCGTTCTACTCGTACAGCAACACGGGCACACGAGAGCTATAGGGTCTCGCAACAGGCTCGTTGTACCGCAGGCAGACGATATGTCACTCTCGAATCTCATGGGACCTCTCGAAGAGTATGCAGATCCCGCTACAGCAAACATGAGAAACGCGCCACAGGATTTCGACCGGGTTTCTCGTGCGGCTCCGCGTTCGCATCTTGCGAGTGCATTGGTCGAAGCATTTCGATCTAATGAAACACCCCCATTCCCTGAAATGCTGAGCACGTTGTTCCGCAATTCGAACGGGCGGCAACGAGCAGGTATCTTGAGCCACCTTTTGGGTTCGGCCGGACCCACTGCTGTATCCGGAATTTTAGGGCAGCATCTAGGCGGTCGCTCCCAGCTCACTCCTGAACAGGCAGATCAAATCCCATTCGAAACTGTTCATCAACTCGCCGAACGGGCCGAAAAGAACGATCCTTCGATTGTCGAGAGGGCCAGTGAGTTCTATGCGCAGCATCCCACATTAATCAAAGCTTTGGGCGCGGGCTCGCTGGTGCTGATGATGTCCCATATGTCGCGTAGAGTGTGACCGGATTCTGAATGAGGAGCGACTCGACTTATGTCGTTCGTTGGTGGCAGCATCGAGTGCCTAGCGTCGGCCGCACGGCTCCGCGCGGGCATCGGGAATGGAAGCCTGCTCGCTCACGCTTCGCTCTCCGGGAAAGAGGCCAGCCAGTCTTCCTCCGCTTGCAGGGCATCGGCGTACGCATCCTCGGAACTGATGCCCTCGTCCGGTTCGGGCGGGAACATGCCGCCACCCATTTCGGTTTCGGAACCATCCGGTTCTTCGTGCAGCAGGCGAAGACGCCACCCGCCGCCGAGTGCGGTCGGGCGCGGTTCGATTTCGAAACGACGGATCATACGCTTAGTGGCTTTGGAACGGATTGTTGGGCCGAGACGCGGCGCAATCCCGCACGGCGATCATGATTGCCCTTTCCCCTCCCAAGGATTGAGAAGCGTCACACCGAGGCCGGCGAAATCCTTCTCACTGCGTGTGACAACCGTGAGCTGATGTTCCAAAGCCGTTGCGGCGATCAGACCATCGGCCATATTCAGCGGACGTCCGGCCAATTGCCTTTCGCCATCGAGCGCGCCCCAGCGCTCCGCGATGGTCTGGGTCACGGGGAGGACGCGTTCGGCAAACCAGAGCGGAACGGTTACTTCCACAAAATAGGCAAGCTGCGTTCGCCTGGCGCTGGGGTCCAAGAGCCGGATACCGCGACGCAATTCCCCTACGGTAATGACACTCAGAAGTTGAGAATCCTGGGCCTGGCTTCCAGCCACGAGACCACCCGGCGATTGGGCTGAGGACGGAGTGTTTCCGATGGAACGTTGGTATCCAGCAGATATCCACTGCTCATCGAAGATCGATCGGCCGGCTATTGGAGGGAGAGCGGCGGAAGAGGGTATCCACCTCCTCATCGGACAATAATCTCCGGACCGGTTCGCTCAGTTTCATCAGATCGGCGGCTTCGCGGGCCGCCACCGCGGAGGGCGGCCGGTAGGCTTCCCGTGTGATGATCTGCTCGACATATTGTTCCAGCGACACGCCGTGACGCTCGGCTTGCGCAAGCAGGCCGCGTTCTACATCGGGTGCAGGGTCGAGTTGGATAGTCATGAAAGCACGGTAGCAGCTTCCTTGCCGTTGAGTGGCGGAATGGCGCCAAGGCCTAGGCGCCAACGGGGAGCGCGGAAATCAAGTACCCCGATGCGCCCGGAAATGTATCCTTGACAAGGATGGAACGTGCAACGCCAACGGCACAGCGCCTCTATCACGAGGAGGAAGGGCTTTGCACCACGGCTTTGCGAAGCGTGGTGAATGATGCAAAGCGTCAGGAAAACATCGTTAAAACAAGGCGCTTTCCTGCTATGGATATAGAAGCTGGGAGCGAGAGACTTCTAGGCTCCGGCCCGGTCCCTGATCGACCGTAGCAAACGGCAGGCCGGTTTTCAATCAAACTTCCCAGGGCGGGCGTGCCGCCGGGATCAGGCAGCGCCCAAAGACTCCGGCTCCCTTTCTCGCCCGGCCTCGCAAGAGCGAGGCAACGATCATTCCCAGACCGGCAAAAGACAAAAAGAGCGTGGCCGGCTCCGGAGCCACTTCTCCGTAACCCACGATGGAATCTGCGTCGTTGATACCAAATGGTTCCGACCACGCAAAACCGGAGAGGATCTGCATGCCTCCGGAAGCGCTCCACACGAAAGTCTGATTCGTGAGCGGATTGCTGAGGTCTGCGCCCGCCCGGCCAACGACCACTCCCGCATTGTTGATACTTTGGGCAACGCCCGGTCCCAAATCCGTTGCCGCTCCGGTCGTCGTGTACCACATGTACGCATGGCCGCCGCAGATGCCGACGGCTTGACCCGAATCGTTGATTCCGTAGACATTGCCACCGCCGCTGCACGGCAGGAGCGATAGGGCTCCGTTCTGCCACACGGCCGGTTGGCCGTCCACGCCTCCGACGATCACCCCGAGGTTGTTGATCGCGATTGCCTCGCTGTAATGGGAAGGCGCAGTCAGAGCGGTAACTCTTCCGTTGGCCCACAGAGTAGCGGATTGCTCTCCCGAAGACGTGATCTGCAGGCCCACGACTTGCCCGGCCTCATTGACCGCATCGGCAGAGCCTTGCATGAATCCCGGAGCCAAGCCCAAATCGACGATCCGCCCCCCGATCCATTCGGTTGGTTCCTGAGCCGGGATGCCGCCTCTGCCCAAAGATACTCCGACCAGCGCGCCGGCATTGTTCAGGCCGTTCGCGAAGCTTTCGTTATAGCCCGACAGGGCTCCCAATGTGGTAAATGCATTTCCGTTCCAGGCGCCGGCAGATCTCAATAGCTGCGGTCCGTTGACCGTCGCTCCAGCGATGTATCCCGAATCGTTGATACTGTTGATCGTCGCTGGCAGAAACACCGCGCCGTCGGACGTCGCGTAAGGAGTCGTGGCGATTAGTCCGCCTTGCCAAATAAATGTTACCGGAAACGTGTCCGCTCTGAGATAGGAGGAAACCGCCAAAAGCAAAAACGTCGTCAGTAGCTTCATATGATTAGGTTAAATGCTTGAGTATGACCGTTACGCGCTGTGAACGCAACTCGGAAATAAGCCGGCTGTGTCCGGTTATCGTGTTGTGTCCGGTTACGTATGGGGTGATTGAATCTTTTAGCAAGACGCTTCCCATGAGTTGCTGAGATTCTCCAGCCAATCGACTCGGCTGCTTAGCCGAAGATTGCACGTGAACAGCAGTGAACCGATTCCATTCGAAAATCGCGGGAGCTTGGACGATAAGTTCTTGGGGATTGGAGAGCGAATCAGCCTCCACTTGTGTTGCGGCATGGGTATTCTTGACTGCTCCTATTTAACTTTTCCGACTGCTTGCGGACTCGAGCTACGGGACGCGATCAAGAATCCCTGCTACGAAGCCAGTTGAGCACTGCAGCGATCTTGACCGGGGTTATTGAAATCAAGCGTGTCCTGCGGCGCATGCGGGGCAGCTCCCAAGCCTGTCTGGTAGAGGGCGCCGACGGTGAATGCTACGTCACGAAGTTTCAGCGGAATCCTCAGGGCACGCGCACGCTGATCAACGAGTGGATCACCTGGCGCATTCTCGAACGGCTCGATATCAGCACGCCGGAAATCCGGCTGCTCCGGCTAAGCGAATCGACAAGGGATGTGTCGGACGATTCGTATTTCTCGCTGGCTCACCGGCAGGTAAAAATTGAGCCCGGGCTTCACCTGGGCTCCCGGTGTCCCGTCGATCCGCGAAACACCGCCATCTTCGATTTCCTACCGCAAAAGCTTTGACGCGGCTCCTCAACCGTACCGACTTCCTCAGAATATTTGTGCTCGATTGCGCTTTGGGCCAGGCGGATTCCCGGCAGGCGATCTTCGCGCGGGATCGCCAAAGGGGCGGCTTCCGCGCTTATCTGATTGACCACGGGACGATGTTCGGGGGACGCGAATGGGTGATCCGCGACTTGCCTCGCGTTGCCGTCTATTTCGATCTGGCCGCCTATTCGGTAACCAATATTGCCGATATTTATGTAGACGCGATTCGACGGGTGGAGGGCAACATCCGCGAGGAAGATCTCTATTCGGCGATTGCGGAGCTCCCGGCGGACTGGTTCGCTGCGGAAGACTATCGCGCGCTCGACGGCCTATTCAAACAGATACAGCGCCGGCGGCGGAATCTGGAAGAGATCCTGTCAGGGCACTGGGAAGAGCTTCGGCTTTCTGTAGATTTCGAGCGGGACGCTGCATTGAATGAGCTTCCACAGCTTGCGCCCAACGTTTGCTAAGAACTCCCGATTGCGCATTGGCACATTGCACCATTGAAAATGAATCGTTGATTCCGAGCGAACGAGCCGGGGAGTGCAGCGACTCGGCACGTTGGAAGTGGCGCCGGAAATCCAATCCAGAGCGAACACTTCAGCTTTTGGCCCCGGTTTCAAAACTGTACCGCTGAAATCGGCATAGCGGGAACGGTCACCCGTTCCTCCCTGCCACACCACCGGACATGCGGGTCCGCATCCGGCGGTTCGGCGGGTTGAGCTAACCGCGCGCAGTCAATTTGGGAATCCCGAGCGAGTCGAAGTAGGCATTGCGCAGCGCGAGATGCAAGCCCGGCGAGCCCGCCAAGCGCCACGGACCGTGGGGACTGCCCGCCGTTTGTGCGGCGAGATCGAGCCCAATGCCCCGTTTGCGAAGCTCAGCGAAGCGCGTTGAGCCGCGTTTCCACTGCTTCCAGATCGCAGACCGCAGCCTGCGTCTGATCCACTCCTCAAGACTTTGCAGCACCGTGGGCGTTTAACACCGACCGAAATAGCCGATCCAGCCGCGCAGATACGCAGCTAGTTGCTCGGCCATCCATTCGATGCTCACCCCACGCGTCCGGCACGTCAGTTCCCGCACCCGCTCCTTGAACCGGTCCACCGCTTGCGGCGCGATCCGCCGCTTCGGTATGCCTGCATTCGTGAAGCTGAAGCCCAGAAACTTTCGTTCCCAGGGCCGCCCCATCGCACTCTTCTCGCCGTTGACCTTCAGCTTGAGCTTGGCTGTGATAAATCGCGTCACGCTTTCCATCACCCGCTCACCGCTCGGCGGCTGCGAACGTAGATATTGCAATCCCGCGCATACCGCGCGAATCGATGGCCGCGCCGCTCTAACTCTTGGTCCAGCTCGTCGAGCACGATATTCGACAGCAAGGGCGATAACGGCCCGCCTTGCGGCGTGCCCTCATCCACCGGACTCACCAGCCCGTTCTCCATCACCCCAGCGGCCAGATACGCCCGGATCAACTTCAGCAGGCGCTTATCGCTGATCCGCTGCGCGATTCTGGCCATCAGCTTGTCGTGGTTCACCCGATCAAAGAACTTCTCTAAATCGAGATCCACCACTCAGCGGTACCCCGCGGTCATATACTGCTGGGCCGCTTCCACCGCCTGATGTGCCGAGCGTCCGGGCCGAAACCCGTAGCTGTGATCAGAAAACGTCCGGTCCCATCTGCGTTGCAGAACCTGCATCACCGCTTGCTGGATAAATCGATCCAGCACCGTCGGGATGCCAAGCTTTCGCACCCCTCCGTCCGGCTTCGGGATTTCCACCCGTTTCACCGGCTGCGGCTGATAAGTCCCGCTCAACAACTGTTCCCGGATGGCTGGCCAGCGCTGTTTCAGAAACTCTGGTAATTCGTGAACGGTCATGCCGTCCACGCCAGCGCTTCCTTTATTCGCCTTGACTCGTTTCAATGCCTGCTTGCAGTTTTCCCGCTCACAGGCTTCTTCCACCAACTGTTCGGTAGCCGGGCTTTCGGCTGGGCGCTTCACCGCAAGCGATTCGATCCCCGACCACGCCGCAGAAGTCAGCAGAGGGCGTAGTAGTCACGCAACTGATGAAGGCCCGAACGGTCCCCGCCAGGGTTAATGGGAGCGGTGAGTACGCAGCGCAACTCGATGAGCGACAAGCGGCAGAAGAACCAGCTACAGTTGGCTTACAACCAGTGCCCTTGATGGAGATGGACTTCGTTGTCAGTTGCCAACTCGTCCGGCACCGTATGCCTCTGATCCGGTTCTTGTACATCGGCTCGTACGTTTGCTCCACGCTTCTTTCAGACCCCATCTCAGGACGACGCCCTTGCGTTTCGCTAATCACTTCACCTCCATCAGGTTGTGAAAACGACTTTCACCTTCGAGCTGTCGAACATGCTCGGCACACAGCGAAAAAGCACCGCGAAAATGCGGTGCTTCTGCCAATGGTGTCTGGACCGGAGTGCCGGACCTCGCCTGCTACGCGGGAGGAGCATCCCGGAAGAACTCCACTGGCTGACATTAAAGCCCGGCTCTCAATACAATTCCGAGATCGTTCGTGAATCCAAACAGTCTGTCCGGGAAGCCGGCTGCCGTCCAAAGCTTGCGGAGCGAGGATGGGCTCTTCGAGAGCATCGTCCAGGAATTGCCGCCGTCGCTGGTCTCAAAGATGTTTCCAAACTGGAGGGCGTAGGCGCGTCTCGATTTGGACGGATCGTAGACAACGCTTGTGACCGTCGAAAGGGGGAGCTCTTCCGAATGAAACACCCAAGCCGTATCGTGGTTCCGGGATTCCAATAATCCCTTCTTAGTGGCGAGGAGAATCGGGACATCATTTGAGGCGGGTATCGCCACATCATTTACTTCCGAAAGATCGACCGGCACACATAGGTGAGCCCAGGTTTGTCCGCCGTCATTCGATAGGTACATGGCTTCGGCACTCCGGAGCACAACACGCCCGTTCTGGGGAGTGGAAGAATAAACATTCGAAATTTCCGTCGAGCTTCCTACCACAGCCTTTCTCCACTCCTTGCCGAGGTCGCCGCTTTCAAACAGCCCTTGGTCCGTGGCAGCGAGAATCAGCGGCTGCCCGCTTCGGCCAACGATTTGAACCTGATTGATTCGAGCCGATTGCAGCTCATTGTCGCAAAGCCCCGAGCCTGTGACGATCGCAGTCCAGCTACGGCCGTCGTCCTTCGACAAATACACCCGATTTGCGTCGGATGCCACCAAAATGTCGGAGAATCCGGCAAGATGGGTCAGATGAATTCCATCCAGACCGGCGGCTTCAACACGCTTCCACGTTTCCCCTCCATCTTTACTTTCAAATACAACTGTTCCGTCCCCAACCTCAGAATCCATCGTAAACAGGCGATTCCCGGAGAGTTCCGCTACCGAACGAATCGACCGCGCGACAAAGCCGGAGTTCACTGGATTCAGGTTCACGCCACGATCGTCACTAGTCCATATGCCATCCTCCGAGGCGATATACAACCGATGCCGGTCACCGGCATCAAACGTTAACGAATTCACTGGTATTCCGCTCAGTTGGCGCCAAGTCGCTCCGCCGTCGCTGGACTTCAGCAGCCCGAGCGTGGTGCCCGCATAGAGAATCGATGCTTCTCCCGGATCCTGCGCGATGACGTGTGTCCGGCGGTATGTGTTCGCAATTCCGGCAATCTTGTGCCAGGTATTCCCGCCATCGGAACTTCGGTAGATCCCGCTGCAGGCACTCGCGAGCAGATATCCGGCGCGGCCGGGGTCGACAAAGATGGAAAAGATATCGGAATCGTCGATCATCCCTTCCGCAATGGAGATCCAGCTTTTCCCTTGGTCGCTCGTTTTCCAAGCAAGATGCGGCGTTCCGGCATAAATTGTCTTTTCATCGTGCGGATCAATGGCGACCGCGGTGATGCCAATGAGCTGCGCATTCTCTGCATCCGAAATACGGCGCCACTCGCCACCGGCGTCGAGCGAGAGAAACACACCCCGGCTGGAGCCTGCAACAATTTCTGCTGGATTGCTGGCAGAACTTGCCAAAGCCCGTACTGATAGCGAAGCAAAGGCCGCGTTGGCAGTCCAGGTATTTCCTCCATCCCGGCTCTCCCAGAGGCCTGTTTTCGAGCTTCCGGTCACGCCGACCACAAAGTGCAGCGGGTTATTGGGGTCGATCAATGTTGCCGTGATCTCACACGACATTTCTCTCGGAAACGGAAGGAACGACCATTGCGCCGCTGCATCCTTCGAAAAGTAAAGCAGACAGCCTCTTCCACTGGCTAATAAATGCCGTGGCAAATGACGGTCCGAGACGATGGAAGTAATGCTTCCGCCCCACGGCCCCACGGATCGCCACTCCTGAGCATTGCAGGGATGAGGCAGCCCCACTCGAAGTACGGCCAAAGTGCAGAAAACGATTCGAAGGAGGTAATGGATCATAGTCGGTGTCGCCGTGAAGCGTCGTAACCTGCGGTGAGCCCGCCCAGATCTTATCGTTCCAATGTGATGCTGGGAAGAGTCATCCCAAACGATTTCAATCTGCAGAAAAGTCGGAGGGCACCGGCCTGACAATAGATCGCGGGCAGCCCGACGAATTAACGTGCCCGGGGTTGCGATCTTTTTTTAGTTTTTGTTTTAAGAGTAGTTAGAAGTGAGTAACTGGCTCTTCTCCCGAGCTCGCAATCGAAGGTCGAGAGAATAAGCGGGAGCCGGAACGGGATGAAAATTCCTGTTTCGACTCCTCTTTTTAGTTGACCGAAGGATAAAGTGCATGTCGCCATGCAGAACGAACCGAACCAGCCGCACGAATGCGTGAGGTTCGGTTCTGACCTTACCGTTAGCTTACTGGAGAAGTGTCTTCCTTGCTAGAACTGTCGAGATCAGATTTATCCTCGCCAGGCATCTTTCAGGTTCTGAGCTGAATATTGAGCCCTTACGTGAGGGTTTGGGAATAGCGCGGCGCAGAAGAAGTCGATGCGGCCAGGCGCCTGCCGAGTGCGAGTAGATCCGCTGTGGCTTGCGAAGATGGATCGCCGGCAGGGGAATCTTCCCGACACGACTTTGCGCCGATTCTATCGCAGCTTGCCAGTTCCTCTTCCACTCTCCTCATCCGAGCCTGGTAGCGTGGGTGCAGGTTCGCCGAATCGAAATGCACAACTTCGATCGTGCAGCCATATTTGGGTTCGTAGTAGGACGGCAACTCGGTAAACGTGGACCCGCCCAATCGCTGCAGAATGGCGGACGATCCGTGCCGGGTCGTAGCCGTCGTGATTCCGAGTCCGCCGCCCAGCGCTTTTGCTAGCGCAAACGCCGCCAAAGCAATGGTCACCGCCGCCGTCGAGCAGCGCGCCTCGGGCCGGAGCGCCCACATGCCAGCCTCGCCATACTGTACACCCGACGAGATCGCCTGTTGTATGTGGCGCTCGACGGCGGTTTTTAGTAATGGGCCGTATTCTGGCGAGGACGCCAGCGCGGAGCGGCTGACACCCAAGTCTTCAAAACCGTTCTCGATGACGCGATAACGAGAAGATCCGAGGATGTATCCCGCCGGCGTATGCAGGACGATATGCCAGCTCTTCTCATCGAGTGGGTCGTAATGACGGCCATCGCTTAGCAGCTCTGCCGCAATCGGCTCGTACTCTCGATACACCTGTCCTCGCATAATCTGAATGTCCCGCAGTATTTGCGCGTGCTTGTCCGGATTGACGCTAAATCCCTCACACGTATTCGGCGCCCAGTCGAGCGCTGGAGCGAGCAACGTCACGTTCCACTGCTGCCCATGAGCAACGGTGGACGAGGAATGCGAACGGAGTATGTCGGCTGTCTGCTCGGGAGAGGTCATACTGTCCGCAGCTGCAAAGAGTCAGCCGCATGCTGTCTTATCGGCTTGCTGTGTAGGTTCCCACATCCCAGAAATTTCTTCTCCCCACCGGCCTGACGATCTGCAACCAGGCCTTTCCACACGACCGAGACTAATCCGACGTAAGGCTGACTACTCTTGTGCCGGCACCAAGGTGTCCTCAGTTACCTCCCCAATAGCCAGCGGTTTATGACAGCAACATCCATTCGTAAGTATTTCGGCCTGGCGCCCGCCTGCCTGGCCGTCTTGATCTGCAGTCTCAGCACAAGTGGTTGTAGCCCTGGGACGTTGAAGGCGGCCAGCCAGGCTATGGAAGACCTGAACACGTTCGTGCAGAACAAGACTCTTGCCGAGCAGTTCGTTCGCGATATTAAGGCCAGCGTCGATCCTTCCGAGCCGGTCTATGCGCAGCTTCTCGAATCGTATGACACGGCAAAGAATGCGAACAATCGTTTGCTGGACGAAATCGAAGCGCCTGGCTCCTCCGGAGCCCGCGCCATTCGCTTCCGCGTGGATACCGCCAAGCGGAACGCAGAACAATCTCTGGCTGCTTTCCTGGATAGCGCCACCCGTACTCTACGTCCGGCCGTCTCCCTGCGAAGTGCGGACGTAAAACGAGTCACTGCTCTGCCCGACAACTTGGTCACAGTGATGCAAAGCGTTCCGAAAGCCGCGAAGGCAAAATATGCGCACAAGTTCGATTCTTCCGTTCGATGGCGCGCGTGGAATGCGCTCTAATCTGTCCCATGCCAACAAGTAGGAGAAGACTTTTTGAAAACGCTAAAGGCTGTTGTTGCTCTTGCGGTGTTCGCAACCTTATGTGTCGCTCAAGGCCATCCCGCCTGCGGAGCCGGCCAAGGCTGCCTCACAGAAGTACCCTCGGGGGCGATCGATGGCAAGAACTGCCGGTTCACGCTCAGCCGTGTTCCGAACCCGAGGACTTCCATACAGGTTTATCGTAACGGCGTGCGGTTGGAGCCCGGCGAGGATTACGAAGCGTCCGCGAATACGATCACGTTTACCAATCGGGAGGCGCCAGTTCCCGGAGACTCTTTGGAAGCCGTTTACGAACCCGCTGCGCGCCAGTTACAACCGGACAGATCAGCTGCTCCCGTTTCAGGCACCGCAGGCGAGGAGATCTCCTCGGGATTGGCAAGACAAGCGCTCTCTACAGAGCTGATGCGCCTGAGCGCGCCGGAGCCAAGCACTGGACAAACCGATGCGACTTCTCCTGCTTCGTCCGCAGATACAGATCCTATATCGCCACCAAGTCGGAGCGCGGCGGTGCACCCTAAGAAAGGCAAGCGGAAATCTCAGAAGAGTAAAAATGGCATCAGCGCACAGGGGGTTGACGGATTGGGCGATAACTCGTTGGAATCCGACTCCACCGATGTGGAGAATTCCGATTCGGCTTCCACCAAAGGCGGATTCCATTCCGCTCTCCAGCTACTCGAGCGCCGGCTGAACCCGCAACGATCTGCCCCGGATTCCGACAAAACACCCCAGCAGGCCGTCAACAGCTCGAAGTAAGGATTGAACCCCATGAATTCTCTACACACTCTTAACAAGTATCTCGGTATTTCTGTGGTAGGACTCATGTCCGCCACTCTGGCGTTAGGCGCGCCGCGGCGCCAGGCGCTCGTGATTGGTAACGACAGCTATCCGGGGAACGCTTTGCAGAACGCGCGCCATGACGCCGAAGCGATTGCCGAGAAGCTTGCCGCCCTCGGATACATCACCTCGCGTCAATTGGATGCGGATCGAAAGACAATGAGCGATTCCGTTGATAGCTTCGCAAACGGATTACACCCCGGCGATACAGCACTCATCTATTACTCCGGTCATGGCATGCAAGTGAATGGGGAAAACTATTTGATCCCCATCGACTTCCGTCTTTCTTCTGCGGACGATGTTCGCCAGGCATATTCTCTCTCCTTGCTCTTGCATAAACTTATCGAACACGGCGCTACGACACAAGTCATCATCCTCGATGCCTGCCGCGACAATCCGTTCTCCGGCAGCAGATCGCTGCGCGGCGGCTGGGCGCCGATGGTCACCTCCAGCGGAACGTTTTTAGCGTTCGGGACCGCACCCGGGTCGACCGCAAGCGACAATCCGGGTGAGACGCACGGATTATTCACCAAAGCGGTGCTCAAGTCCCTGTCAGATCCCTCGCTGGATATCAATGCCATGTTTCAGCAAGTAAGGGGGAATGTCGTCCGCGAATCGCATGCGCTGCAAACTCCCTGGATCGCCTCCAGTCTGATGGGTTCGTTGCACATCGATCCCAAATTTGATTCGGCGGCCGGCACCTTTGTCCCGGTCATGACCGAGGCGTTCGGCACGGAATCGAGCGCTGGGCCGCTGGATGGCAGTTCCCGAACTCTTAATCCCGCAGCGCAAACTGTTTCAACTCTGCACGAAATAACAGCAAGGCCGGCGTCGCGGAAAATTGCGCTCAGTTCCGTCCCGATTTTGATTAATCAAGGTTTGCTTCTGGCGAAGCAGAAAAATTACGACGAGGCTGTTCGGAGCCTCAGTGCCGCAGTTGCGGCCGACCCGACCTCGGGAATTGCGATGCGAATCCTGGGACTGATTCTCCATCTCATGGGCCGCGGCACGGACGCTGTTCAGACGCTGAACCAAGCGATCAGCATGAATCCCGCGGATTCGAACGCCTATTACTACCGATGCCTCGCTCTTTCTTCAAGTGATCCCCTATCGGCGGTCCGGGACTGCGAAGCCTCCGTAGGTCTTGAACCCGGAATTGCGGCAACGCACCTGGCGTTGTCCCAGGCCTTGCTCTCTCTCGGCCAGACGGAACAGGCACTCACAGAAGCCAACAAAGCTCTGCAATTGGACGGCAAGCTCAGTCTGGGATACTCCATGCGCGGTAAGGTCCTGCGGGCTATCGGCAACAGCTCCGCAGCCCAGCGCGACTTTCATGCCGCCATGTCTCTCAGCCAATCGAGTCAGTAAAATCGGAATTTCGATAACCTTCCCCTGTAAGGCAGGTTGGCACCGCGGGATAGGGAATACAGATCCGGTATCGATTCCTGACCAAAGGAATAACTCTTTCAGGACAGCATTCCTTGCCGCGATCCACATGCTTTGAGGCGTGAGCAAGCCATCTCCTTAGACCGGTTGGCTTCTTGTACTCTTTGAGACGCAACTGCGGAGCCTGTTAACCCATTTGGGGATTTGCCGCCGTTCGGGTATAAATTACTGTATGGCGCTATCGGCAGCCGAAATTGATTCGCTCATCGTTGATTTGGATCATCAATATGAGCAATTATCTCGTGAGTATTCAGAGATACCACCTTACGAACGCAAGATCGAGTTATCCGATCTGATGGCGTCGATTGAATACCAGCTGGCGGCTCTGGAAGAGCAGCGGCGCGAGTTGTCAAACGAGCGGTGCCAAAAAGCAGTGGCGGGCTGAATCGCTGAATTAGACGCGTGGAGGGGACAGATGACCCTCCATCCCTTGAGGGGCATGGACGCGCGTTCCCCTCAAGGCTTTTTGACCGGCTTGGATCTTCGATTGGCTGAACTCGGTTAGCCTCTAAATTGGTAATGTGAAGAACACGCCTTGCATTGATTACGCGCCTTAGCTTACCCCGGGTAAGACTCGGGCGCGCCGCCTTCGCAGAACTTGTGGGGCTTTCATTAGGCAAGAATGGGCGCGCATAGGCTAAGATTGCGCTCTGGAACGTGAATTCCCAGCACGCCATTCAAGGCGCCTGAGTCCCCCGTATCGGCAACTTGCTCCGTCAAAGCCGCCTTAAGGCATTGGATGAACTCCCGGCGATGCGAGACCCGCCCGGCACAACTGGGGCACATTCTCAGGTGCTGCTCAAACAAAGCTCCCTCCTGTTCGGAAAGCCGATTAAAACAGTACTCTTCAATGGTTTCTTCGCTCACGTGTGCCGCGGAGGCGAGATCCTGCCGGATCTGCAACTCGGAGTGGAAGCGTGAAAACATTTGCTTGCAGGCTTCGCATCCGGCTTCCTGCAAGGAAATATCGATATCTGCAGAGGCAACGAGCCAGCAATGACGGCATTCGAGTATATGCTCCATCAGAGTCTGCGTCATCTCTTCGAAAGAGCTCGGAAAATCCAAATCCATCGTTTTGACGTGGACATCCAGCTTGAGAATGGGATTCCGGGTACGGGAAACGACAGTACTAATCATGTGGATTTAGAATTATTCATCGCAATTACCGCGCCAGAGAGTCCCGGCCCGTGATCTCCTTTGTAAGTGATTGTTTCTACGGAACCGCTGCGGAAATCCCTTATTTCCATGTCTACCGGGTGGTATTAGGAATTCGTTGCCGGCTGCATGTTATTTTTTATCCGGGTTCAAGCAGGGCAAGAGTCCTCAGTAAGAGTCATACCGGCTCACTCAAGAGCAAAAATATTGCATCCACTGTATTTTTCAATCCCCGGCTGAGCCCCTGTGTGAAAGGGCGGACGCCCATGCCAGCGGAGGTTCATCTCCCGCGATGTTCCATATGGGTAGCACGACTGTGCAGTAACCGGCGAGCTTAATGAACTAGAGGGTACAGGAGCGTGACATGGATTCAGCCAGTTCCGCATTGCTATTAAAGCTCATTCGCAGCGAAATCGAGTTGGCGCGCGTCTTCCTCTCCAGCAGCCGGGCGGCTTATCGGTTGGGCAATCATCAGGACGGCGACACGGCTCGCCAAAAGGCAGGAGCTGCGTATTCGCGGGCCCTGCAGACGGCAGAAGAGATATCGGAAGCACAGCGGCAGCTCCTTGTAGCTGAACTCGATCAGCTCAAAACATGCCTGAGCTGGCTTCCTTTACGCAATGCAGAGGGGAGGCCGTCGCAGGAAAGCGAAAGCATTCGGCCGAAGGGCCCTTGCCCCTCAAAGGCCGGCGGGGAAGGTGGATGACGGCGCGAGTTGCTGGAATCTTTCACCAGCGGCCGCGGTTTCAAGTCCTGCGCACGATCAGAGAGCCTGCACACCCGGATCATGCTTCACAACTGCGAAGAAGGATCATCTGGGATTCGCGTAATATCTGCCAGGAGCGACCTACCGCCAAAAAAGAAACGGGAATTGACGTGCGCGAGCGTCTGGTACTCGTCCGTTGCGAGAAGTCTCTTATGGAGCTTCGGCAACCGGTACCACGGAATATACGGGAGCAGATGATGATCCAAGTGTAGGGAAACGTGATGGGGAGCGAGCAGAAACGACTCCCACCAGGCTGGATGAATCACGCTCGACTCATTCAGGATGTGCGTTTTGGGCAGCGCAAAATGCTCGGCGATGCTGCGAATTCGGAGAATGTGGCCGCTAATATGCAAAACAACGGGACCGACCACGCATAAAGAAGCAACCAGGGCCTGCCGCTCCAAATCAGAAGCGCCAGAACTCCCGCTGCGTAGCCCACACGAAGCGAAGCTGGATAGAACGGCTTGCTGGAGTTTTCCGAGCGCTGCTTTGCTTTCTTTAGCAAATTGGGACACGTTGCGCAGCACAAAAGTCAGGCCCGCTCCGGACAGATCTTTTCCGAGCAGCCGCGTCAGCCGATAGCCCGGCAAAGGAAACCGCCACTCCTCCGGTTGCCCTTACGGGCCAACTTTGCGGATCAAATCCGGGTCATCCTCCGTATTCAAGTGCTCATGGTGTGCCAAGTGCGATATGCCTGAGTGGTCAAGCCAAAGGGCAGACCACAGAAAAGATCACTGATCAGCTCATTCCAAAAGTTGCTGCGGCAAAGCAGAAAGTGACTGGCGTCATGCAGCAGGACCAGCAGCGCATGCGGTCGGGTCGCCACAATGAGCAGAAGCGCGGATGTACCCACCACGACGCGAGCGACATGCAGAAAACGGCGCCGCAAATGATAACCCAGTTGAATGTGACGGCAGCAATCGTCGGCCATGCCTGGCGGCCAGCCAGTTGAACTGGATGGGCGGCACTACGCAGCCGTTTCAAAATTTCCCCGGCTTCAATGGACGTGGCATCACTCAGGCGGTAGTTTGCTCGTCGGCTGGCAGGGTGAGCTCCAGCCTCCATCGCAAGCGGAGACGGAAGTCTCATACAGAGGTCATCGAGCAGATTGCATCGAATCTTTATTTGGGAAAAATCCTCTCCGAGGCAGCAAGATCGACATAGGCGGGACTCTTCGTTTCCGCGGAAATGACACGCGTAGACCTGCCGTGTCAGATGCCGATCCGATTACGCAGTGAATGCTCCGCGTTGAGCTTAGGCTGGCCTGCTCAGCCAAGTGTGAAGGGCATCGTGGATTCCACAATGCGCCTCTTGCGGAATGTTTGCTGGAGATAGGCGGAACTCGATCGGGGCAGGAGTGCTCTCGGGCTAATATCTACCAGAGCTGAGACACACGTGAGAAGCAAGACCCGGAATTGAAAAAGACGGAGGCGACCTTGCTCCTCACGCGTGGAGTCCTCCCGGAGCCCTGAGTGGGACCGGCGCTCCGAGACCTTTCGTTCGCTGTATGTAGACCTAAGTTCTAGTTAATACTAATTCGATGGATTGTCAATGCCTTTTGTGCAACAATCACCAGTTAATATTGAAATCCTCTTGCATTTGCGGAGTTTTTCTCGGGGGCTTGCTGTCGCACTACGAAGAATGCAATGTGCAGAGCCGTGTTAGCGCAGGACGCGCGAGGAGGCGACTCAATGCAGATTTATATCCGCTCGGCTGCTGATAAGTTAAGCACAAATGACCGCAGGTGCGGCAGCTCTACTCAATCCTGCTAAGCCACGAGCTGCTGCGCAGGCGCTGGTGTGTGCGGGGCGTGAAGTGAAAGCTTCACTTGATATTTTACGCACAGGCGCACCGCTTCCAGACGCTCTTCCACCCAGGACAGCGGAAGAGAGTATGCGGTGGCCAGCTCTCGTGCGGAGACCCCTCGCAGATGGTAATCATAGAGGGCGAATGTCACGGAACGATTTCCCAGAAGCGCAATGGCTGGATGCATACTTCCAAAGTGTCGAGAGAAAAACGAAAGTCTCAGAGGCGCTCGGGTTCTGCGCGACTCAGTCCCGCCGGACAGCCCGAACCGTTTCGCGTGCATCGAAGGAAGGCTAGCGAGTCATGGCCTGGCGGAAGCAGGCGATGAACCGGGCGCGATCCGGACAGCGGTACAAGCAGCGGGCGCAGCGGCCGATGTGTTTTTCGATCGCTTGGGCGGTATTGCTGGGAAATCGCTCCAGACAGAACTCCTCCAGCAGGTCCTCCGAAGGATGGTCAATCCAAGCAGCATGTTCCTGAATGGCTATCGATTCACGCATTTCTAACGATTCTGATGCCGTGTGCCGCGCATTGCGCTGCTCAGGAACCTCGCTATCGGCCGGAGATGTGAACAGCTTCGGATTCACTCGGGCTGCGTACAGGCGAACGTGAAGAGGGAGCGGCTCATAATCGGTTTCCGAAATCAATTCTCTACGCATGATTGCCTCGTTTCCGGCAAATGCTTCGCTTCTTTCGAGCGGTTCGCCCCATACCAATCAATCGAAAATTGCTGCAAGCTGTACTGTGTCAATCGAATCTCCATAGTTGCAGGAAGATTGCCCTGGGCCAGCATCACCAACGAGTAGGGCACCGGTGTTTCCGAATCTCTCATCGGTCCGGATCATAAGACTATAAGTGGATTCACACATTGTGGCGTTGGTTTGTAGGAGTACTCCTACAAAATAGGCCTGAAAAGATTACAAGAAATCGGACAGAAATCGACTATCGCTTCCGCCGCAAACATCGCAGAATGACAACATGCTGATCGGCACAAGGCCCCTGCGAGTCGCTATCGTCGAGGACTCCCCCGAGTTTCTCTCCGCCATCCAATCGGTTCTGGCGAGCGAAGCGCCGGACGCGGTGATTACAGGGACGGCCACAAGCGCGAGCGAAGGAATTGAATTGCTGCGAGAATCGGAGCCGGATCTGGCCCTGCTGGATTTGTTCTTGCAGCGCAGCACCGGAATTGACTTACTGCGGCATTTGCAAACGGCAGGCAATGGTACCCCAACGGTGGTGATGACCAACGCTCCTTCGGACGAATTACGCCGGCTCTGCTTTCATTTCGGGGCTCGCGCATTTCTGGACAAAGCCGATCTCCTCGACTGGTTGCCGCAACAGATCGCAGAGGCTCAGCAGGCATTAGCCCACGCCTAACGATTCGGAGCGCGTCCAACCAAGATTTTCTGATTCACTCGAAAGGAACTCCATACAGAAGCATGCTCTCGTCAGCGGAAACTTCCTCGATGTCCACAGATGGCGCTGTTCCATCGTATGTGGAAACGGAAAAGGCCACCGGCTCTCCTTCCCAGAATTGGACCGAGATCGTCGCTCAGATCCAAGCCGGAGACCCGGCTGGTGTCGAGCAACTCTATCGCGTGTTTACGCGCGGCTTGCGGTACATCCTGGCCCGGCAGGTCGCGCCGCAGGACGTTGAAGACAAAATGCACGAGATTCTGCTGATTGTGGTACGCGCGATTCAGAGCGGCGATTTGCGCGAGCCGGAGCGGGTGATGGGTTTTGTGCGGGCTGTGATGAGCCGCCAAATCGCGCATTATATCGACGGAGCGGTTCGAAAGCGGCAGCGCGAATCGGATCCGGAAAGCCCTCCTTACATTCCGGATGTCAGGCTAAGCCCGGAACAGGAGATCCTGAAGAAGGAACGGGTCGAGATTATGAAGGAGACGTTGGAAACCATGGCTCCCCGGTGCCGCGAGATCCTGGAGCGCTTCTACCTTCGCGAGCAGCGGCCCGAGCAGATTTGCCGGGAGATGTCCCTGACCGAGACCCAATTTCGTCTCCTGAAGTCGCGAGCGAAAGCGCAGCTGGGAGACCGCGGGCAGCGCCGGCTCAAACTCACCGTCAGGTTCCTGGGAAACTAATCCCACGGTTTCCGTACTTCCTAAACAATGAGCGGGAATGCAGGTGGTTCTGAACTAATCGATACGGCCTCTCGATCCGATCTGGACTGTCTATCACAAACAGCACGTTGGCGCCGGTTTCTCATTGGAGAAAGCCGCGCCATGCGCGAGGTCTGCGACATCATCCAGTTAATCGCCTCGAAACGCTGCACGGTGCTGATTAGCGGCGAAACGGGGACCGGGAAGGAAGTCATTGCCCGGGCGATCCACGCCGCCAGTCCGCGGTCGCGCTCGCCCCTACTCGCGCTCAACTGTGCGGCGTTGCCCTCCGAATTGGTCGAAGCCGAGTTGTTCGGGACGCCAAGGGAGCGTTCACGGGCGCACATGCGAGCCGCGTGGGCCGCTTCGAGCAAGCGAATCGGAGTTCTATCTTCTTCGATGAAATCGGCGAGCTGCCGCGTGCTACGCAGCCAAAGCTTTTACGAGTGCTGCAGGAACAGGAGATTCAACGCGTAGGATGCTCGGAAACCGTGCGGGTGGACGTCCGCGTGATCGCCGCCTCCAACGTGGACCTCGAAGAAGCGGTTCGCGAACGGCGCTTCCGCGAGGATCTGTTCTACCGGTTAAATGTTGTCTCCATTCATCTTCCGCCGCTACGCGAGCGGCGCGAGGACATCCCGTTGTTAATCGATCACTTCCTCGAGAAGATGGCGCAGGCAGAGTCCACGCCGAAAAAGCAGATCGACGCGGAAGCGCAGATGTTTCTGATGAATCGGGATTGGCCGGGCAATATCCGGCAGCTCGAACATCACATCCAGCGGGCCGTTGTGCTGAGCGGCTCAAGAGAAGTTCTGAAGATTTCTGATTTCGCGGCGCTCGGATCGGGTAAACCGGAGCAAGGCGGGCGGACAAAGCTCCCGCTCGTGTTTTTTCCACGCGACGGCGTCAATTCCGACGAGACAGTTGGGAATCTGGAGCGCTCGCTGATTGAGCAGGCGCTGGCAGTTTCACAAGGCAACCGGGCGCGAGCGGCCGACCTCCTGCAAATCAAGCGGACAACGCTACTGGCGAAGATGAAAGTGTTGAATGTGCGCAGTTCCGGGCCTCAACTCTGCACGAAATCGGCTATTCCGTTCGAGTTTCCAGCGTCATCCAGATCGGCTGCACCAGGGAAAATAGAGACATGCGGGAGCAGCGAACTGGAAACAGACGAAAACGAATCCGCTGCTTGTTGCGCCTAGTCTAACTTAGGTTCGCCTACACAGAATCAAAGTAACGATGAGAGGCGCGGATAGGCTTCCAAGCTGGGGCTTGGTTGCCCGTCACGGAAATACGATCGTTTCCGGCTTCAGCACCGGAATGAAAAGAACCACTTTGGTTCCCTTCCCCAAACGGCTCTCAAAGGAAAGTTCCCCGCCGGCGAGCCGGGCGCGTTCCTGCATGCCGAGCAGCCCCAGGGAGCGCTTCGCCGCATTGCCGTCAATTGAGAAGCCGACGCCATTGTCCTCGATCACGATCTGAACTCCGTTCTCTTTTCCCAATAGGTGAACCCTAGCGTCGGTGGCCGCGGCGTGCCGAATCACATTCGTCAGGCTCTCCTGAGCAATCCGGAACGCTGCAATGCGCTGCTCGGGGCTCAACGCCGGAATTTCGCCCTCTTCGTCAAAGCGGATCGGCAGCCCGGTTCGTTCCGCAAGCTGTTCCGTATAGGCGCAGAGCGCGGCCGAAAGTCCGGCGGTATCGAGCAGAGGAGGCCGCAGCTCGCTGGCGACGCGGCGCAGCGCTTGAATGGTTTTGTCCAGAGAGCCGGTGGCCTGGTCCAGCCTGGCGGTCGCCGGTGCCATCTCCGGAACACCCGCCAGTTTCCGGGAGGCGATCGCGATATCCAACTTGATGACCGTGAGCGTCTGCCCGAGCGCATCGTGAATTTCGCGCGCCAGATGCGCCCGTTCTTCTTCCCGCACCGATTCAAGCCGTCCGACGAGCAACTGGTACTGCTCGCCGGCGCTTTGCAACTCTGTTACCAGTTTCCCGATTCTCGCGAAAGAGCCCCAAAGCCGGGCAGCAGCGAACAACAACACCGCGAGAATACTGCCCAGTCCCGCGATGGCGATCAACAGCCCGCGCCGGGCCTTCCGCTCCAGATTCTGAGAATCCTGCGTGAATACCCGAACGCACTGCTGCTTGATTTGGCTGCTCGCGCCGGCAAATTGCTCCATGAGCTGCTTGCCCCTGTTCGTTTCCACCAGTTGGATCGCGGCAGCCGAACCCCGCCGGTCGTGGAGAGCGATGGTTCGGGAGGTTTCTTCCAGCTTGGCGTTTGCCAAAGATTGAATGCGGACCGCCAATTGCGGATCGATGGACAACTGCCGCATCGCGCTCGCGAAATCCCCGAGTGCTGCCGGCATTTCGTGTGTTACGCCCCAATAGGGCTGGATATAAGCGGGCGAACCGGTCAGCAGATAGCCACGCTGCGCGGTCTCGGCGCGCAACAGTAATTCCTTCACATTGTCCGCCGCTTGCAGAGCGAGCACCGCCAGTTCAACGCGCTTGTGCATTCGGGAAATCTCCCGGTACTGCTGGATCTCGTCCCGGCCGATCACAAACAGCGCAATCGCTGCGATGCAGATCAGCCAGGATTCGATATTCCGAACCAGGGGCCGCTGTAAAGCACGATGCGGCGGGGCATTCGCTATCGCAGCACTGGGCCCATTCTCTTTTTCAATCATCGTTTGTCTGTGAATGCTGTTTGTGAAATGCAAGCGATGGCTCAGTTGGGAATCAAGTCGGAAGCCCCTCTGCCTCCGGGCACTTATTGCTGAATCAATCCGTGCCTCATGGCGTAGCGAAGCAACTCGCCGTGGTTGTCAACCTGTAGCTTTTGGAAAATCCGAACGCGGTAAGTGCTGACTGTCTTGATATTTATCTCAAGGTCCGCCGCGATCTCCGTCAGACTCTTGTTCTCGATCATGCCGCGGAACACTTCGTATTCGCGGGCGGAGAGCTTCTCATGCTTGCTGGTATCGAAATCCTCGGCCACTGCGGACGCCAGCCGGTCTGCCAGATCGCTACTCAAATATTTGCGCCCCGCTTGAAGCTGCCGGATCGCCTGAAACAGGTTTTCAATCGGACTATCTTTCGTCAAGTAGCCATCCGCTCCCGACCGCAAGGCGCGAATCCCAAACTCCTGCTCGGCGTGCATCGTATACACGAGCACTTTCAGCAGCGGACGGCGCTGCTTCAGCAGTCGAATGAGTTCGAGCCCGCCTCTTCCCGGGAAGTTGATGTCGACAATGGCCACGTTCCAGTGTCCTTTGGCCAGAGCCGTCAAAGCCGCCTCTTCGTTATTGGCGTATTCCACCTCGAGATTCGGAAACTCTTCCGACAGGACTTCCCGCAGACCGATCTGCAGCGCCCGGTGGTCGTCTACCAGGAGAATTCGTACCAAGCCGACTCAGCGGGAAGGAGCCGGTTTAGCGCAGCACACTTTCGCTTCGGCCGGCGGGCGAACCGCTTCTTTCTTGCGGCGTGTACGTGTATAAGATGCGAGCAGAGTTCTTGGATCCAGAACCATGGCCAGCACTGGCAGAGCGGACAGGCCGGTTGCGACCAGAGTACGGGCAGGAAGTTCCATCGTCGCGGTGTATTCGCTATTACGTCTGAATTCTAGCAGAATATTTAGGAATCAGGAAATAAATAGCGCCAATTCTGTAGCTTCACCGATTGACGCTCTATTCCGTTCGAGGGGCCGCGGCCAGTTTTCGCCTGTTCTTTAGCCCTTCTGCTGATGCAAGGGCTCTTAGGTTAGGTCTTAAATCCGTGATTTTCGAATCGGGTTACTTGCGATCGCTTGTGGAAAAAATGAGCAAAACTCAAGCTTGAACAAAACCGGGCTATATTATTGCTTCTAAAAGCTTGTTTCAAGCCGTCCAAATCTGGCTCCATTTTGCGTAATTTCTTTTTCCACATGACGTCGGGGCCCGCGTAAACTGGCTGCCCTGTGCTTTTGGCTATAGAGCTACGATCTGACACCCCGCTCCCTTGGGGGTTGACCGGCAGCAGCACCAGAAGTTTCATATCCCAGTTTTCAACATCCGCTAAGACCTCTACAGGGTTGAAAAGGGGCGCTTGCATCGAATGCAAAAAGGCTCTCATGTCCGGAAGAATTTTTCCGCGCCAAATACACCAAGGGGAAAGCGAACAAATGGAACAAGCGAATATCAGGGCTGTTTTGGAAGCAAAGCACAACGAGCGATTGGCCGGGATCAACGATCGGGAAGACATCCGGATCGAGAATGCCGCCGATGCACTCGACAATCTGCAACTGCACATGAACCGCGAGTTGATGATCCGTAAGCTCGACTCTGCTTCGACTCAGTTGCGTCAAATCAGATCGGCGCTTCAGAGACTCGAAACGGGAACGTTCGGGGTCTGTTTGGAGTGCGAAGAGGAAATTCCGGCGCGGCGTTTGCAGGTGCTGCCATGGGCCGCTTATTGCGTTCCCTGCCAAGAGAAGGCGGACCGGCGAGCCGTGCAAGCGGACCATACAGAGTGGCTGGTTGCCGAAGATTGAGGCCCACTCGGGGTGCGGACTGACTGCGAGAGCGGTCTGTCAAGGTTGCTCTGTGCGCCCTAGCGGTCGCCAGATTACTGGAAAAAGCTGTATAAGTGTTTACATGGCTCTATCCGCAGCCGAACTGGATGCCCTGATTACCGATCTGACAGATCAGTACGGGCAGCTTTCTCGCGAGTATTCGGAGACAGCGGACGAGGAACGTAGAGAAGACATAGCCGAAACCATGGGCGCGATCGACGACCAACTGGCGCGTCTGGAAGAACTTCGCGTGTTTGGAAAGAGACGCACTCGGGCAGCCGGAGCCGGCTGAACTGGACTGCCGAAAAGCACTTTCCCCCAACACTAAACGGCATGTTCAGCACGTGAGCTGAGAAGTCAATCCTGTCTTTAGTCATGGATATTTGGTTCGCTCGCCCATTGAAGCGTAGGGCCTGTACGTTTCAGGCCGGAATGTTTCGTTAGACCAGTCTCATTCGCCAAATGCCTGAGTGCGTTTCATTTTCGGGCCGTTGCCTTTTGACGATCCCGACTAGCGGTTAAACTCCGGGGATGACGGATCATGTCCACGTCGTTGGTTTGTGACACGGAGCAGATGTTCCTTTTTTCGATGCTCGGCAATTGGTGGTGCCGGTTCGCGCATCACGATCTGATGTGGCCCATCCACGGGCGCTACCGGTGCCGCCGCTGCCTTCGTTATCATTCGGTGGTTTGGGAGCAAACTTCCAAACAGTGCCGTAAGTAACCCCCTGGGCTCGAAAGACGAGATGCCGGCCGGTTCCGAGCAGGCGTGCTCATGTTGCACCTTGGTTGCGCCATGATCCCGGCAAGCGACTCAGCCAATTGGACCCAGCCCTGCAAGCTGTGTGGTTTCGTGAGACACATCTGAGCGCCGTACTCGTAGGCGGCCTCGATTGCCTGCGGCGAGCATAACCCTGTCCACAGAGCGACCAGCACGTTCTCGAATTCCGGCCGGCGTCTGATCTCGATAAGAAACTCGTGTCCGCTAAGCCGGGGCAAATACAAATCCACGAGGATCAGAGTTGGATGCATGGCGCTCGACCACATGTCTTTGCGGCTCAGGCATTCGATGGCGTGGAGTGCGTCGGGGACCAGGCAGATGTCGCATCCCATTCGGAGTTGCTCGAAGGTCTCGACCAGCATTTGTACGTCGGCGAAGTTATCGTCGACGACCAAAAGCTGAACTGACGCCTGTGAATCCGGACGCGCCCTATACCAGTCCATGTAGTTTGAACAACTCCTCTGCGCTCGATTGCGCAGTGTTAGGGGGAATTCCTGCGCCTCCGAAATATAGTGCGGCTACCCCGTGAGAAATGTCAGGGATATTCCCTTCTTATGACGCGCTTCGCAAACTGCCCCGACTCAACTTTCCATTTCCCGCCGATGTCGCCCATCGCTCGGCTTCATTCAGCGAAAACGCAATCGACCGGGGGTGTGCAGGATGCTCAATTGACAAAAGGCTGCCGCACGAAAACGTGGGCGGGCCGCTGGAGCGGCCCTGGATGGCTCCTCCTTCCATCGCGCTCCACGCTTTCCTTTTCTTATCGGCAGGAATTCACGCACGCTCGAGACGAGACAGAAGCTGGATCGATCCCGGATGGGCAGAACTGGAGCCGGTCTGCTGATCCGTTAAAATACGGCGACCGCTGTGGAGAAGCTCTCTTCAGTTCACACACCTTTATATGAACGCTCCACTGTAAACTGGCAGCCGTGTCACCTCCTCCTCCGGCTGCCTCCTTTTTCTCCCCGTAAAACATGGCCGGCTAGAAAAGGGTTTGCTCAGACGTGTTTCGATCCATGCGGCAGTATCGAAGCCCGCGCAAACCAGAATGAAATGGCATGCAAAATCCGTATAGAGAATACGCGAAGCTCAGCTACTTCTCTGTATGCTGAGCTTCTTTGTGCATGCCGTTCCGATTCTATTTGTACTGTGTGCTCTCTTCGGCTGCCTGAATATTCCGTCTCGCAATCGCTCTCAGGACCGGCCGTAGCTTGAGCGCTGAATGTAACCGACTCTGGTATTAACCACGTCTGCTCGAAACCGTTAAGCAGTAGCTGCTGTGGCGTTTGCGGATATTGACTTCAACAATTCGGCTACGCGCAGCGTCAAGCGCGGCTCGCCTGCGAACAATGGCGGAATCGGAATCCCGGCCCACAACTGGCGCCGCGCCGGCTTCTCTCCCGGCATCCTCGGCCGATATTCCTACGCTACGACTTATCGCTGTCCTTCCTTTCTGCTACTGCCCTGTGTGTTTTCCAACGCGAGACTTGCGCACTAGGTCTTGGACTCGGCATTTCAACGCTGCCACGCTGATCGTCTCCGGGTGACGGCTGAGCCACTCAATGAGTTGGCGCGGCCGGACCGCAAACGTGGCGCGGTTCGTGGACCGTAACGTCTAAGGTCTCCAGCCGACAGCCTCGCTGTCCGTGCAATTTTTCGAATCCCTCCGCTGCGTTTTGGCGATGTCGCGAACGGCTTTTCCCTGCGTCAACGATTGGGAGACAAGCCACGACTGGGTTCGGCTTGAGCTTAGGCGGCCCGTGTTTCTATAGTGGAAAGCAGATCGCCGAGTGGACTTGGCCATCCGGTCCAGCTTCTAGTAATGATCGTGTCGCGTGGACGACCTTGATCCCACCATGCTGGCATGAGTCCTGTATGGAAAAATGGCAGGCACATGGAAACTAATTCCTAGGCCCTGCCGGTGTACCAGGGATACGGGAGTTCTTCAGCGTTTCTTCCAAACGAGCGATTTACGGGAACATTTCATCCGACCCACGTTGGCGCTGCAATTGCCTCTCTTTTTCGCATAGCCGCAGAAGTACATAGCCAGATTCAGACAGTCTCTCCGGATTGTACGAATTCGGTTAGGAAATGAGGCAGGTTTTGATTTAGCACTTACTTCACGAGCGCACTGCCGGGCCGCTCAATTGGAGGCACCGGCATCTCCTCCACAGAATCCGGTGCGGAACCTGAACTCCAGAAGGCGCCCGCCTCTGCGGTGTAATGCGAGCGATGGGGCCACGCCCATTTACGAGCGGGCACATGAGTCGGGTCGATCCAGCACTGGAAGTATCCGCAGCAGCATCAGCTATCGATTAACTGTAACCGAAGCTTTTGGGGCTGTGATGTCGCTTATCTTGGCTTGGGGATGAGCACGGACTCATCAAGAACACGAATATCAATGTGGTTCGTATATCGATTCTCTCCAGAGAGCCGGTTTGCCAGCTTATGCAAGCCGTCCGCCCGCAGGAGCGACAGAAAGGGCGGCACGAGCGAGGGATCGAAATGCCGGCCCGATTCTGCCTCGATCGTTAGAATTGTCTTTTCCAGGCTCCACGCCTCCTTGTAGGGCCGCGGATGTGTAAGCGCATCGAAGGCATCGGCGATCGCAGTGACCCGCGCTGCAAACGGGATGGCTTCACCGGCCAACCCATCTGGATACCCTGCGCCATCCCAGCGCTCATGGTGCGATCTTGCAATCTGAGCCGCCATCTGCAAAACAGCGAACGGGCTGCTGCCCAATATCTGGCCGCCAATCACTGTGTGTGATTGCATCAGCTGAAACTCCTGACGGCTGAGCTTACCCGATTTCCGTAAAATCTTGTCTGGAACGCCTATCTTGCCCACATCATGAAGGGGAGCCGCTATCCGCAGCAGCTCTACTTCTTTTGCAGGGCTACCCACTTGCTGAGCCAACATTGCCGAAAGCAGTCCTACTCTTTGCGTATGTTGACCCGTTTCGTCGTCTCGATACTCGGATGCGATTGCGAGCCTGTGAAGAATTTTTACTTCCGCTTCGGCCAGATCGCGGATTCGCTGCTCAACCGCATTTTCGAGCGCGCGGTTCTGGGTATCCAAATGCTTGTACAGCGCACGCGTCTTCAGCAGCATATGTACTCGAAGCAGTAGCTCGGCAGCATCGACCGGCTCCGGGAGGAAGTCCTTGGCGCCGGCCAACAACGCTTGTAGCTTCGTGTCGCAAGAAAGATCGTCGGCAAGGACGAGAATCGGAAAATAGAATTCGCCGGCGGCCGCTTCCAGCATGTCCTTCATCACCGTAAGTCCGTCGGAAGGAACTGTAGTCAAGCCCAGCAAAACCAGATCCGGCCTGCGCTCCATACAGGCTGCGAGCGCGGCTGCGGAATCAGTGAAAGCACGCACGTCTTCGTATCCGGCAGATTCGAGGGCAAGCCGTAAGAACTGGATGGTGGGGTCCCGGCTATCCAGGATGATGATACTCAAAGTCTCAATGGGCAGTTCCATCATCGGCGCGTCTTTCATCCGTCTCAGGAATTTGCATCCGACTCAAAGCCGAGGAATGCACGTCCGCTACTTCTCTCCTTTGCTTATCGGCTCAGCCCGAGCGAGTAATAGACCAAGCTGGCGTCTCGCCAAGCGGACATGCAGCATTCTCGGAGTGCGTGATGGTTCATGGACTCGGGGACGTTGCCCGCGACAGGCAAGGACGTTAAAGCGTTGAATTCGCACTTTGGACAGAAATTCAGCTTGATGTAGCGGGCGAATCCCTTTTAAAATCAAGATTCGGATTGAACCCAGGGACGCGAGTCGCCGCTCCCACTCGCATATTGATCGTCGATGATAATCCGGTCGATGTGCAAATCATCCGTTACGCACTGCGCGAGGAAGCCGCCTGGCCTACCGAAATCGCAGTAGCAGCGGACGGGCAGGAGGCGATCGACTATCTTTTGAATCAAGTCGTTCCGGGAGAAGTCCTGCGCCCCGATCTGGTGATTCTCGATCTCAATCTGCCCAAGCGCGAAGGTACGGAAGTTCTTCAGGTAATGAACTCCACGCGAGCGCTGGCAGACATTCCGGTATTGATCCTGAGCTGCCATCCGGAGGACGTCATCCGGGAGAAGACCCTCCAGGCGAATGTCGCCGCTCAGGCGCACATGACCAAGCCTTCCGGCCTTGAGGAGTTTGCCGAATTAGGCAGTAAGGTGCGGAAGTGTTGCGCCGCGCAGGAGAGGAGGTTGCATGGAAGAACGGCGGCCGGTTAACGCATCCCGACCTGGCAGTATATTTCAGCCGCAAGATCGTTGGTCAACTGAACGCGGCAGAGCGTATCCTTCCGTTTATTCAAACGTTTCAGGCGGGACTCTCTCCAGCAAACCGGCCGATCGGCGTGTTTCTGCTGCTTGGGCCCACGGGTACTGGGAAGACCCGCACGGTCGAGGTGCTGGCGGAGGCGTTGCACGGCAGCGCGCAAAAATACCTCCGCATAGACTGCGGCCAGTTTCAACTGGATCGTGAGGTGGCGAAGCTGATCGGCGCACCACCCGGCTACATCGGACACGGCGAAACAGTACCCGCCCTCTCGAAGCAGAAACTGGCCGAGGCGATCACTCCGGAATGCAATATCTCTTTGGTTCTGATCGACGAGATCGAAAAGGCCGCTCCGGCGTTAACTCGTGTGCTGCTGGGCCTTCTGGATACAGGGCGGCTGGCGCTGGCGGATGGCTCGGTCGTCAGCTTAGAGAACTCGCTCATTTTCATGACGAGCAATTTGGGAGCCGGCGAGATGATGCGCCAGATGACACCCTCATTCGGGTTTGAAGTGGCGTCCAAAACACCCGGTCAGAGGGAGGACCTGGCGGGCAAGCTCGAAGCCATTGGGGTAACGGCTCTTCGGAAGATGTTTTCTCCCGAGTTTCTGAATCGTATCGATGCCGTGATCACGTACCTGCCGTTAAGTGCTGAATCGATCCGGCGTGTGCTCGACAATCAGATCGAAGACTTACAAGATCACGTGAACAGCCGGCTGGGCAACGACTGCTTTTCCATTGCATTGACGGAATCGGCCAGGCAATTCCTGCTCAATCGGGGCGTCAGTACCGAATACGGCGTCCGGGAGCTGAAGCGGACTGTGTACCGCTATCTGACACAGCCTTTGGCCACGATGGTAGCGGAAAACCGCGTGCGGGCAGGCTCTTTGGTGATGATCGAGGCCGGCGCCGGCGACGCCCTCCATTTTGAAGTCCAGACCCGCGATTCGCTTCCGTCTGAGCGGCAAAAACCGTGCTGCTTATCGTGGACGACAACGGCCCCTGCTGAAATTCTTACGAGCCCTGACCAGCAACGAAGGATGGGAGATCCTCACCGCCACCTCGGCGGAGGAAGCCGTGAAAGAAGTCGAGACACGGACCGTCGATGTCGCGTTAATCGACTATATGTTGCCGGATCTCGACGGAGTAGCTTTAGCGAAGAAACTGCAGGCCATGATTCCCTCCCTCCGGCTCGTACTGATGACGGGCGGCGGAGAAATGGCTTTCTCGCAGCAGAGCGGCCTGGCGCACGTGCCCGTCCTCCCGAAGCCCTTTACAAAGGACGACTTGCTGAATCTGCTCAAGAGCCAGTTTCAGGCTCGCGAAACATCATCGGCTTCGGCGTGAGGCCGCGCGTCCAGTACTTGCCGCACTTTTGGAGCAGCTCAGACGGAGTGAACGGTTTCTGCAGAAAGGCAGTGCTTGGCATGGAAAGCACGCGCTCTAGAATCGCGTGGTCGCTATAGCCTGACATGAAAATCATATGGATCTCCGGCCGCGCGGTAGAAATTTCGGCAGCCAAAGCCTGGCCGTCCATACCCGGCATCACGATGTCGGTCAGGATCAGATGGATTAAGCCTTGGTGAGCCTGTGCTTTGGACCGTGCCTCCTCCGCATTGCTGGCCACCAGCACGTTGTAGCCATTTGTCCTGAGAATCGAGTGCGCAAGATTTCTTAAGCTTGGCTCATCTTCGACCAGCAAGATGGTCTCGCGTCCTCCGCGAGCCTCCACGTGCGCTTGCTCCGGCAATTGCTGCTCCATGGATCCAGTAACCGGGAGATAGATCGCGATGTGGTTCCGCGCCCCGGCTCGCTATACACCGAGATCTGGCCTCCGCTCTGCTTCACAATGCCGTAGACTGTCGCCACTCCCAGCCCGGTTCCTTTCCCGACTTCTTTCGTTGTGAAGAACGGCTCGAACAGGCGGGAGCGCGTCCTGGCATGCATTCCATGCCCGGTATCGCTGAAAAGCAGGCGGACATAGCGCCCGGGCGCGAAGCCTAATTCCTCGTGATATTCATCTTTTTCGATGATCCAGTTTCCCGTCTGAATGCTGATCGTCCCACCGCGCGGCATCGCATCGCGCGCATTGGCAGCCAGATTCATCAGGATCTGACTCATCTGACCGGAGTCGGCGCGTACCCTTTCCAGCAGGGAGGGATCGAGCTGGGTCTTCATCTCTACGTCTTCGCCAATCAGGCGCCGCAGCATTGTCTGATTCTTGGCGATGACCTCATTTAGGTCCAGGGATTCGAGGCGCGCCCGCTGGCGCCGGCTGAACACCAGCAATTGGCGGGTCAGATCGGCTGCCCGTTCGGCAGCGCCCATAATTTCGTCGGCCATCTCGCGGCGCGCGGCATCGTCCTTCAAGCTAGCCTGCAACAAGGCGCCGTAGCCGGTAATGATGGTCAGGAGATTGTTGAAATCGTGCGCTACGCCGCCCGCCAAGCGCCCGAGAGCCTCCATTTTCTGTGTAACCTGCAGCTTTTCGCGCAGTTGTGTTGTCTCGGTGATATTCCGCGCTACATGGGAGGCGCCCACAATCTCGCCGCTTCTGTCACGAACCGGCGAAACCGTCAGAGAGACTTGGACCGGACGTCCCTCCTTGTGAATGCGAAGCGTCTCGAAGTTCTGGACGCGCTCGCCGAGCCGGACTTTCGAGAGAATAAGCTGCTCTTCTTCGAGCAGGTTCTTCGGAAGGAGATAGGACATGGGCCGGCCAATAACCTCTTGCGCGGTATATCCATACAGGCGCTCGGCCCCGGCATTCCAGGTCTCAATGATGCCTTCGATGGATTTGCTGATGATTGCGTCGTCTGACGAATCGACAATTGCCGCCAGACGGGCAATCTCTCGATCGTGCGCCAACTCAACGGATGGCTTTCCGCTGGCTTCTTGGGACACAGACCCTCAATCAGTATAGAATTCATAAGTTGCACAGAATGTGCACGGGCTTTCGGACGCGTTCTGCATGATGGTGATGGTACCAACGTACTGTTGCACGGGTCGGGCCCAAACTTTTAAGATGAGAACGCCTGTGGGACTTCGTACTAGGTTCGAGGTCTCTGGGTGCGGAGAGAGCGGGACTCGAATACGCAAACGTCCCGATAGGAAACGTTATCGGCGTTAACCGACCGTAAGGCTAAGCCGATTCCCAATCTCTCCGATGATCCAAGTGCCACCAACGTCTAGAGATTTCTATCGGTAATGCTCCGGAGGTCGACCTTGCCACACCAGCAAACTGAGAACTGGAGCACCAGCTTGGATGCGCAAGAACGTTTCGGTTTAGTTAGTTCAATCCTTGAGCAGGCCGCGGCGTTTAGTTCGGCTCGCGTAATCTCTATCAGATCGTCGGCCCGTAAATTCAGATTCTTTTCATAGATCGCCAGGAGCCGTTCATCAGAAAACTCGCGAATTCCGGCAGCATAGTCGTCGAGCATTTTTCGCGCTCAACCCGCTTTGATCGAGCCGACCGCATCCGGATCACCGGGCTCACCTCCCCGGGAGTTGTGGGCACGTTGTTGGATTCGTTCACCGATTACGACGAGCGGGGCCGCCCCTGACGCCGCCGCTTGGACGCCCGCACCACGGTTCTGACCTACGACGCTGACGAACGCGTCGTGCGGCGGACCGATCAGCGGGGCAACGCGACCCTGTTTCAGTACGACGGCCTGAACCGGATCATTCAGGCGGGAGATGCTGCAGGCAATACGCTTATTCGCGGCTTCGATGCGGCCGGCAACTTAATCTCTGTCCAGAGCCGCGAGGCTCTCCCCGGCGGCGGAGTCGAAGCGCTTACCTGGAGTATTGGATATGACAGCAGGCGACGACGCACCAGCGTCACCGCTCCCCTCGGCCGGGTGACTCGTACCTCGTACGATGCACGAGATCTGGCCATTTCCGAAACGGACCCTCTCGGACGAGTCGTCGGGCTTGCGTTCGGCATGCGTGGCGAGCTTCTCGCCGTGGCCGCTCAGGTGGAACCCGGCGTTGGCGCCACCCACACCCTTCGCCTACGATGCATCCGGCAGGCAGATCCGGTATACGGATCCGGAGGGCCAAAGTACTTCCTATACATACGACGACCGGGACCGGCGCACCGCCATCGCCTATCCGGACGGCCGCGTGCATCAGTTCATCTACGGTATCCGGCGACAGACGGATCGCGAGATAACACCCGGCGGCACCACCATCACCTACAGCTACGGCCCGGATGCTGGATTGACTGGGATCGCCTTCGCTCCGGCGCCCGGTGTGGCACCCACCGCCCCGGTTGCATTGTTCCGGGATGCTCTTCGCCGTCCCGTCGTGATGACGCAGGGCGCGATAACGCTGATGCGCACCTACGATTCCAGCCTGCGCCTCACCTCGGCATCCTGCCGCGGCCAAACAGCTACCCTGACCTACGACGACGCGGCGGGCACCGCTCTGATGACGTACCCGGACGGGCGTTCGGACATGCTAACGCTCGACCCTTTGGGCCGTCTCTTGTCCATCACTCTCCAAACGGCCGGGGCCTTGACCGGGGGACTCGCGACCGGAACCGAACTGGTGCGCTATACCTACCGCGGCCCGCGGCGCGTTCTCGGCAACGGCGTCGCAACCAGTTTCGATTACGACGACCAGCGATTGAAGAAGAGCTTTTCAATTTCTGGTGACATATGCCCTAATCGTTTGTTCGGCCCTTGTCCTTGCCGGTTTCAGTTGGATCAGGTGATTTGATTTCGCAGTCGGGCTTGTGGACATAGGTCAATGTGCTGATGACCCGGTCTAGTCCCTCGTATGAGCTTGGCGCGTCGCCGCTTATTCCCCGGAATTTCGGTGTCAAAATGCCGTCCATGGTTTGCCATCCAGCGATAGACAGCGCGGCGAACAGGACAGAGGCTCTTCAGGTTGACGTTTATGATGTACTCCTCTTTACCGATCGCTACGCCCAAAACGTCGGGGACTGAGAGGCAGAACGCTTCAAACTCCGGATCGGGCGCAGGTTTGGTCACGTAACGGGGATACTCGTCCAGGGTGATCGGCTTGGGTGGTCTAGCCTTTTCCGGGTCCGAAGGGCAAATATACGGTGGTCGCTGCACATGCCAGAGGACCCGGATATCGCGCTGCTTTTCTTTCAACCAATCAATGACAGCCTGGCGGGCAGGAATCCTGATCGGCCAGGGCTCGGGGAGATGGACAACGACACGGTAGCCGCCGTCAATGAGGGAAATCTCGCCGACGCTGTCGAGAGTCCTCAGGAACTGCTCGAACTCTGAATCAGGTTCAATCATCTGTCGCCCTCGTGCGCTCAGTTTCGTAACAGTCGATCTATGAATGCAACGAGCGCTGGCCGTCGGACGCGCCCTGCCGCCCCGTTTAACCGCTCTTTATCCCAGCGGCACCAGCAGTCGCTTACATTTCAATCTTCGAGACTCGCACGCCGTTTCCGGACTCGGATTCCATCTTTTTTACGGTTGGCGAATCCGAAATGCCTCCTGCTCTTCCCATGCGGCTCTGGCGGCCTGCTGCCGCTGAATATACTCTTCGGTGTTCTTCTCCCGCCATGTATCTACAAAGGGCTTGGTCCATGAGGGGTGAGCGCGGGCTAGACCGAAGGCAGGTGGGACCAGACCGTAGGATTGCAAGGCCGAATCCGCATCGGAGATGCTGGGCACCTGCTCATAGGAAACCTGCTGTATCGGAACCTCAATGTCCTCCATGAATTTGAGGGTCAATTGCGTTTCGGGCCTGAGGACCGGAGTCGGCCCGCGACGCGGCAGGTTGAGGATATCGATCGGCCAGAGAAGCGGGATGAGCCACTCGACCTTATCGCGGGTTGCGTGCCCCTGCCCGAGAATATGCCCTTCTTTATCCACTCGGTATCCCGGGCCCTGCTACACCTTTGCGGAGATCGACGTCGCGCGGTTCGGCGGCATCAGAATGCGATCGAAGACGAGTTGCATCCAGCCCTTCCCCATGAGATGACTCGGGTCTTTGTACTCTTGGAACGCACCTAGCAGTCGGGAACCATACGGCAACTGCGAGCGGCTTACGTCGCAAACCACCGGGTCCCCTATGTCCGTCACCTTTGAGGAGATCTTCTCCGCTACGCGGCATTTGATCAGAGATCCCGCCGGTATCAGCTTCTGAGCACTAAGCATTGTTGTGAGGATTAGAGAAAGGAAGGTCGTGTTGGCGAGCTGGGAGCTTGCGTTCATACTGTTGGCCGCTTATGTCAATCTACGGACTTGAACGTGTTTTTCCGAACTCACGGGCGAGGATTGCCGTTTAGGATTTCCTTTACCCCACTGCGCTCAGTCATGGTAGGGCATCCCAAACGGCTTTTCTCATCGTCATTCCGTCATCGGGGTCGTCCAACTCGATCTCGGAAACGGCGTATGTGCGGTCAAAGAACCCGTCTAGCACCTGCACTCGCGCGATCTCACAATTAAAAACAATTTGATTCAGCGGTGCTTCACCCGCTTCTTTCTCGGTCGTCGGTCGTCAAGCATGGCCGACAGCACCTATAATGGGGTGGTCCGGCCCTGCGCCTCATCCTTAACGGCACGGTCCATCGTATCGTGCAGCCGACCGGAGTCCGCGTCGCGCTGAATCCGGATGTCGATGGAATGCGGATGGTGTTGGTCGAGCCAAGAATGGAGTTCATCTATTTCTGACTGGCTTAGCTGGTCGATTGCCTGTTCGATTTCCTGAAGCTTCACGAGCATGATTCCAGTCTGGCAGGCGCAGCAGCCCGTCCGAAAGCTCTATCAGTAATAGCAGTCAGGTGTCTACATGCGGTGCCCAATGGCCCCTGGTTGCTTCAACCCCAGGTGCATTGAGAGGAGTTGTGCCACCGAGCCATTGACCGATAGGGCGCTCATGCCGCGAAACGAAGTAAATGAACATCAGGATCACTTCGCTTGTTTACGAAGAAGTTCGCGGAGTCAAGCCTCAAACGCTTCAAAGCATGCGAGTGCTCAGCTATTCCGTAAACATCTTCGTGGCTGTCGGCCCAGCTTTCCGCTATATACAAAACGCCAGCTAGAGCCGAACGGGATCTCGACGGGGAGTGGTGGTAACGGACGGCTTCTACCAGGTCTCCCGGAAAGTGCCAGTCCGACAGGAGATCCGCTCCGATTTCCGCATGGCTGAGTCCACAGAGGCGCTGTTCGATTTCTACCGGATAAAGTCCCTCGCTACGGAGTTGCCGATACTGATTCTCGAATCGCTCACCGAGCGCAACTAAAGCGATCTGTCCGATGTCGTGAACCAAAGCTGCCAAGCTTGCCTCATCGACTGAGCGATTCCAGCCATTTTGCACACTTCACGCGCAATCTCGACTGTGTCGAGGGAATGATTCCAGACTCTCTGAAGGTGGGGCGTCGTATAAAGTCTCCGCATGCACACTGCCCAAACATGTATTCTTGCCTGATCGAGGCCAACGTGCACCAGGGCATCTCGGATGGATTTCGCGACAGGGCGGTAAGCTGGTAAGCCCGCATTAGCCAGGTTGATCAGGTGAGCAGCAACGGCTGGATCTTTGCTTACGATCCCTTCGATGTCGGTCAGACTAGAGGTCGGGCTTTGCAAAGCTTTCAGAAGTTGGAGCCCCACTACACGGGAGATCGGCAGCTTTTCTCGAACGGAATGAATTTCGCCCGTGCTGAAAACCGGATTGCGTTCCCCGAGAAAGATCGGCTGGGTTGTTTTGTTTGTGAAGCCGACGTGAAGGCGGAACAAGTCCGCAAGCGTATCGTCTACCGATGCGGTTTGGATTTCCCGACGATTCTCAACCTCAAACGTGAGGGAAGCCTGATCCTCAAGGAGTCGCAACAGGTTTTCCCCTCCCATCTCCCCGGAGAGCTGCTCTAGCTGCCGGGGTGCAAGTAAGTAAAAACCATTTCCCATACAAAATGTTTCAGCGTACACTGACGGTATGGCGATGGGGACGCGGCAGCAGCGGCAACGGCAAGAGGAGCTATGGGTTGCCACGGCGGCACTCGCACGTCCGGCCAGCCATCCTTTTTATGACCGGCTGAACCGATTGTTGGATGAATGTCAGTTTGACGAGTTTGTCGAGCGGGTATGTGAGCGGTTCTACGCCAAGACGCTGGGTCGGCCGGGACTGGCGCCGGGCATCTATTTCCGGCTGCTGATGGTCGGGTATTTCGAAGGCATTGACAGCGAACGTGGGATGGCGTGGCGTGCTGCGGACTCGCTGGGAATTCGGGCTTTCCTGCGCATCGCGCTGGACGAGACAGCACCCGATCACACGACCATCTCGCGGACGCGGCGCTTGATCGATGTAGAAACACACCGCTTGGTGTTCGTATGGTTGCTGGAGATTCTGGCCGAGCACGGTCTCTTACGCGGCCAGACGATCGGGATTGATGCGACGACGCTGGAAGCGAACGCGGCGTTGCGCAGCATCGTGCGGCGCGACACGGGTGAGCAGTATGAAGAGTTCTTGCAGCGCTTGGCACAAGAATCCGGCATCGAAACGCCGACGCGTGCGCAACTGGCGAGACTAGACCGGAAGCGTGCCAAGAAGGGCTCGAACGAGGACTGGACACATCCGCACGATCCGGATGCTCGCATCACGAAGATGAAGGACGGACGCACGCATCTGGCGCATAAAGCCGAGCACGCGGTGGATATGGAGACGGGAGCGGTCGTGGCCAAGGTCCGGACCCAGCTCCTCAAGGACTTCCCTCACGTCTTCATCGATTCTAGGGAGGTCGTTGCGCAGGCGAATATGCAGGCTGTCGGTCGAGTGATCGAGAAGCAGGATGCCGATCGGTTCTGGACTTTGTCCGGGCGGCCGCAGAATCAGTAGAGTCCACTCGCAGTGCTTACATATCTAGACACTCAACTCTCGCCTGGAATGGAAATCCAGCTCAACAAAATGGACGGACAAATTCCATATTAGAACTCAGGATCTTCCAGCCTGGCGCTCTCAATATATCGATCCACCCCTGTTGATAGCCGCTTGTGCGCTGCGGTCAGAAGGGGATCTGGCACCCACGGTCTCACAGCCCTGAGAGATGTCAAACAACCCGGCGAAACGTGAGAAGTGACAGCAAGCGTTTGGTCCCCTAATGCGGTCGTTCCGGTCGGCAATATCTGCATGGCGCTTTAATCGCGCGTCGCCAATACCGCCTTAGTTGGGTTGAGCCGCTCGAATCCGTAGCAGACGCATCGACCTTCGGGCCGGTGAAAACATGAATGGGCGTGCTGCCGATTTCGTCATAAACCCGTCGCCGCAGAGATAAGTGTACCGGTACACTTATCCCTGTCACATTCCTCAGTGAATTGTAGTCGGTTGTATAGAGGTGCCATGCTAGTGGTGTTTTCTCACGGGTTGGGGAAAGGATAGCCGCGCCGCTATGAACATATTTTCCACGGGTGCTCTCTTTCTGTGTGTCCTCGGCGCTGAGGCGTTTGCGCAAAGCAAAAGCGTTCAGCAGATCGGTCCGTTGGCTTACCAGCATCTCAATTTCTCAGTCGCGGGCGCATCGCTGCGGCTCGGCGTTGCCACGTTAAACCAGCGGACGGCCGTGAATCCGGCGACATCACAGACCAACGCACCGTTGGTCGGTCAGGTCTCGCAGGATGGCATGTCCGGTGTGCCATTACGGCTGTGGCCTCCCGCCTATCGAAGCTTCCGCACTCCCGCGAAATCTGCGGTGTCGGCTCCGTTCGCCTACACAACTGTCGAGCAAGACACCCGGTGCTCTAGCGGGGTATTAGAGCCTTTTCAGGTGGCAAGCTGCATTGGTCTTCCGGGGTTCGACAGACCCGCTATTACTCGGTTACAAAACCTAGCTGCTCACGTTATGCGTCATTACAATTGGCAGGGAAATGTGGGCATGAACCGTACATGCGTCCGCTCCATGTCATGCAGCAGCCTCTACGAAAAATCCGTACTCCAGCGAATGGCCGTGAGGCCACCGAATTAGATTTGTAGTCGCAAAGGGGGGATTGCAAACTAGACGAGTTTCCTCTTCGCCCAGCGTGCCTTTGCTGCACGCGACGCCTCCGCACTGCGCTGCTCGGGAGTCATTTTGGCGAATCGGCTTGCGCCCAGAGAACTGAGTCGCTTCGACCTGGCGAACCGTCCCAATATGCTGCGCACTTCCGGCTCGGTTAGCCCGCACAGGCAGTGAGGGCAAGTGATTGGTTGTTCCTGGTCCATTAGGATGTCCATCAAGGTAGTGGCTATAGCCGCATGTTCCTCTAGTGGCGACCATCCCCAATCGAACGAGAGCCTTGGCGAGCGGAAACAAAAAAGAGCAGTCCCGCCGAAGAGAAGTCCCCGGGCTGTCCGAAGTAAGTGGAGCGTTCCTCTAAAGCTGTGCACGGCCCAGAAATTCTCCCCGATGCAATCTGCGCCGCAGGGGTAAATTCAACAGGGCAAATCTGATACAGAGTTCCATTTCTTCGGAGCACTTTTCTTGCGTATAGCGGTCGGGTACTGAATATTCAGCCTCCTGAATCGGAACACAGTTGCCCGACTGCTATGCGGCCCAATCTCAAGCCGCTTCCAATTCTTTTCAACTCGGTTTCGCAACAGAGTCTCTTCAATCAACTCTGCCCGATGCGTGCGTCCTCGGCTGGAATGCCTCCATTGCGCCTATCCTTTGGGAACAGGCGGGCGGCAAACGTGACGCGGCGTCCGCCCTGCCGTCACGGCATCGCTCAGGCTCAGGGGTCGAGTGCTGTACCGGAGACATATCTGCACCCGGCCGGATGATAGCGCTTCCCGGTGTTCGCTACATAAACCGTTGCCTTTTTCTACTGTTCCGTCGCAGTTTGAGGGAAGGCTGCTAAGGGCGCGACCTGCGCAAAGGCGAACAACGAGGGCAGCACGGCGGCCAAAATCGTAGGCTATTCATAACAGCAGTCATTTCGGCTGTTTTCATCTCCTCAAGACCCGGATCAATCCTCAGCTACGCAGGCACACGATTACTCGACCGAGCAAGCATAATGGTGTATACTCGGCAATTCACATGGCCGAAAAACTCTCTCTTTCCAAGATGATCGAGATCGCCGAGAAGCAAACGGCGGAAGCGAAACGCGCCAAGGATGCTGGCGAATGGGACGGCGAAGAGCGATTCCAACAGTGGTCCGAAACTCTGGAAGCACTGCGGATCATGCATAAACGCGGCATCCCTGAAACGATCCAGGGCTGATCGGCCCGGAGTCTGGGGTCAGTTACCGGACAGTCTCGATCTTGTGTTCAACCGGCTCCCACTGCCCAAGTGCGCACATTGGAGAGTATTTGGTGCTGTTCTTCCAGACGAGCAAGCTGACAATCGATGGCACTCATCGTATCAGCGATTTCATCTTTACGTTCTTGACCCGCCATCTCCGAATACTCGCGAGAAAGCTGCCTGTACTGACCTGTCAGATCGGTAATCAGGGCATCCAGTTCGGCTGCGGAAAGAGCCATGTAGTCAGTTATACAGCTTTTTCAGGTTGTCCGGCAGAGCCTATCGGGCAGGATGTGTGCGGACCTACACCGTAGCGATGGTGCATGAAAACGTGGCGTTGCAGTTCAACGCCGTTTCCGGTCTAAAGGCCGGATCGGCTTCAGTCTTCCTCAGTCCAAAATGCATCGCCTACCTGCGCAGCCCGGCGATCCGCCTTTTCCTGGCAGGAAACACAATGCGCCGCCCAGGGCAGCACCTGCAAGCGCCGAGCGGGGATCTCCTCTTCGCATTCCAGGCAGATCCCGAACGTTCCTTCTTCGAGTCTCTGAAGCGCCCCGCTTATTTGGCGCAACAGCGCGGAGTCGGAATCGAGCGTGCGGATTACGACCTCCCGGTTCATCTGCAATTGCAAATTATCGAACGGATCGGCGGCATTCTCGATCCGAATGTCTTCCCGACTCCCAATGCCGCCCAGCAATTCCCTATGCTTTGCTTCCAAAGTAGCCCTGATATTCGCCTGTTCCATTTGATGCTTTACCCTTGGTGCGGTCAGTACAGGAAAATTCTTATCGATTTTTCAGGCCCCATATAACGAATTGTGCAACCGAGGCGACCAGTCATTCGGCGGCCGCCACCACATGTTGCTGATAGAGGTTGCCGAGGGTAATCTCTGGATCGCGGAATGAGATTGGCTGTCGCGCGGTTATCCGCAGAGTATGCGATGCGGTATCTTCTAGCCAGTCCAGAAAATGGATCGCGCCCATCTCCTGCGCCCTACGCTCAAAGTCCTCGGTCAGTTCGCGCCAGACCTCTGCGTCATCTTGGCTTGAAAAATCGGTCCACCAATCCTGTTTGAGGCGCACGTATAGCCGGTTGGCACCGATATCAGCGAATAAGACACCGATTGACTGAGCAGGCCGCTCCGGCAACTCGGCAACTATTAGGGTCCATTCGCCACGCCGCGGATTAGACATGAATTCGACGCAATCGCATGCGATGCAGAGATCTTCGATAGCGGAGTGCCTCTACGCTTTCTCTACTTTAGCCCAAGAGTTATCGATAAGACTTTGGGCGGTGGAGTGCGCGATGACTGGTGGGGAATCCAAGGTGAAGCAAGACGGAATCGGTTTATGGAGCCAGCCAGCCGCCTACTTGCAGTGTGGGAGCCGAATAGGACGCGTGTTATCTCCCGAGCCGAATCGAACCGCCCATGCAGATGTCTAGCGAGTCGCAGACGGGGAACAAGGTTGCTATGACTTCTGAAGTTGTCAACGTCCAATCCGTAATACGACCCATGCGAGGCGGCTCGCAAGCTTACCTGGTTGAGGGCGACGATGGCCGGTATTACGTCGCCAAGTTTGCGCGCAACCCCCAAGGCAACCGCACCCTCATCAACGAATGCATCGCTAGCAGATTGTTCCAACAGTTTGGAATTTCGACCCCGCCGATCCGGTTGCTGTATCTCTCGCGGGCGGTTCAACAGGCGGCTTCACTGCACTTTTCGATGAAGAACAAGAAAGTGCCGGTGAGTTCTGGCATTCACTTCGGATCGCAGTGCCCCGTCGATCCAAACAGCATGGCTATATACGATTTTCTTCCCCGAAAGCTGCTGGCGAACGTGGAAAATCTGGAAGATTTCTCCAAAGCGTTCGTGCTTGATAAATTGCTGGGGAATACCGATAAACGTCAAGCCATTTTTGTTAGAGCGCCCTCGCGCAGGGGCAAAGCTATCTTTCGTGTTTGGCTGATCGATCACGGTCTCATTTTTGCGGGCCATCGTTGGGAACTTGAAGACGTCCCCGGATATGGGCTCTACGTGGATCGCGCTGTCTATGGTTTCCCGGACACCCAGATTATCTGTGATAAAGCTATCGAAATGATGCGAATGCTGAACGAGGACCAGTTGCACATTGCCGCCGAAGGCATTCCGTCCGACTGGTTTTCAAGCGGTGATAGAGGTGCGTTAGCGCGGTTGTTTCAAGAGGTACAAGCACGCGCTGCCCGGCTGCCTGTCTTCGTGCGGCGTCATCTTAAAATTCTTCGGCAGACCCCAGAGTTCACAGCTTGCCTGTGACCGCGAAGACCCTACCGCTGTTCCCTCGTCCCACAACGGCTTCAGCAGCGACGTGCATCGAGCAGCTCAACTTGGTGCGTTGGCGATTCAAGGAGAGCGAGTTTCACCTAATCCTTGAGCATCATCCGAACCGACTCATCTGATTCTGCACCCATTTGGTACAAGTGAATAGGCTCTCGCCAGTTCTTGAGTGGAAACGCCCTCCAAGTTAAGATCGTACAGCCAAAACGGCACGCTTCGATTCGCAAGCACCATAATTGCCGGATTCATACCTTACACGTCGAAGTCAGCCGCCAGAGTTTCTGATGGCCCGGCATGATGGATGACTGGGTGCGGACGGCGAAAGGCTCTAGGATCTTCCTCCGGCTCCGCGACTTTTCGTCAGCGTCATCCAGGTAATCTGCGGTCCCGTGTAGACTCTACATAGACCCGGCAGTGGATCTTCGATCCGGCGATGGTGAAAATTTAATGGCATCAAGCCTTATGCATTCTCATGATCTGCTTGTCGGCCTCGGCTGCTCAGCCGTCACGGTACTCCCTCGCCCTTCGCCGTATTCAAGGCACGAGGGCTCTATTTTGGGTAGTCCGGGGATCCTGCCCGGTGCCCAATCGAGGGCTGCGTTCAGCGTGACGGCACGACCTTTTGTAGGTCGGCATCTCGCCTTCTCCATCGGCCAAACGGAAAGCGGCCAAGTAGCCAATCTCTTCGGCACCGCATTCGCTGTCATTATCCCGGCCACGAAGCAGAAATTAGGCCGGACAGTTGAGAGCGGATTGAGAGAGCAACGGCAATCCCCGTCTACTACACGGGACGTGCGGACAGCGAAGTGTTGCCAAAAAAACTGCCGTGCGTTCTTCGATGGCTAAGCGTCAGCCGGAGATTTCCGCCTCTTCGCCACAGATAATCTGATTCATTCCGATTTGATTTCTCGTCGATTGAGCACTATGCAAGCACAGTACATTTTGCCCGCCGACACGTCTGCGATGCCACTGCTACCCAATGGAAACGGAACATTCCGACTGGGCTGGAATGTGACTTTGCCCCGCGGGACGTCGGTAGAGATTTGTGACTACTTTAACGCGAAGCTGGCAACAATTCGGCTTAAAGACGCCATGTACCTTCTGCCGTTCGAGAGGGACTCAAAGGCAGAGTTAGACCGTTATGGTTACTGCAATTGAGAAATGCGTTCGAGCATTGCCGAAAATCAATGCCTTCCTGCCGGAGACGATTGGCGAGCCAGTAATGCTGGTTCAGGCACACGCGCGCAGAAAACGGAAGATAAGGACAAACCCGAACCAACATCCGGCCCCATTGCTTATCGTTCACGTAAAAGTAGTATTGAATGACCCAGCGCTGGGCGATCTGTAGATCGCCACCGGTTCTCTTTCTTGTTTCCGATTGCGATCATAATGCGGGCAGGTTCCCGTGCCTTCAGAATCGCAACCAACTCATCGGGCTGAGCTCGACGGAAGTAGCGGTCCACAAAAATGGTCCCGCCTGCCTTCCGGCGCTTCCAAAATAGGCGCCCCATTTCTGTGACCGGTTCACCACCTAACCCGGATATCTCACCAGTTATGGTTCAGGGCGAACTGGGCTCCGGCGGCGTCGAAACAGAGGACGGTGCGATCCGAAGATTCGGCCCAAAATGCAGGGCAATGTCGTTTTCGGGCAAAGCTCCGCCACGAACTGGCATTTGGGAACGCAAAGTTGTCAAAGAACTATACTGCGTGCACGATTCAGCAGCGCAACTGCTGATGGGCGTGGGCAAAGATACGCCAATGCGGATAACTGCTAGCGATGGAGATCCAGACCTTGCGCGCTGTAATGCGCACTTGAGCGCCAATGCGCAGGAGCTGGGCGCGGATGGTCTCACATTGCGCCCGCGCCCAAGTTGTGCCCGTAAGCGCGAGCCGGCGAAAGGCGCTCAGCAGCACATAGGCGGCAGCGGAAAGATACAGACGTAATTGGTTGGCTCGCATGGTGGCCGCACTGACTCGACCCGCGAATAACGAGTACTGTTCCTTGATGCGGTTCTCCATGTCGCCGCGCGCGCAGTACAGTTGCTCGTACAGCTTCTGCGCGGGCCAGCTGGCAGCCTCCAGCGAGGTAACCACGTAACGTGGATTTTCTTTGCCTTCGATCTGCTCGGCCTTGGCGACCACACGGCGCGGCCGGCTCCAACTCGTGTTGGTCTCGTAAGTGAACTCGGTAAAGACACGCGCCGCCTGGCCGCTGGCACGGTGAAGCGCAGCCGCTTGCTGCATCTGCGGATCGATGATGCGTCGCAAGCGCTCATTGCGCGCAAAGCCGAAAACATACTCGACCTGGTTGGCTTCACACCAGCTCATCAGCGACTCGCGGCAGAAACCGGAATCAGCGCGCAGAATGATTTTCACTTGCGGCCAACTCTGACGGATCTGCGTTACGATGCGCTCTACCTCTTCGAGGGCATCGGCGCTGGCATCGATATTGGCAGGCCCAGCCGCACTCTTAATAAGTGTTCGCCGCAGATGATGTAGAGCGGCAGGTAACAGTAGTGGTAATAAAAGCCATGGAAGAACCGCTGCTCCTGATGGCCGTGCAACGGCAGATCCGTGGTATCCAGATCAATCACGATCTCCTGCGGCGGCTGCGCATGAGCTTCCAGAAACACTGCCACTAGCACACTGTCGATGGCATCCGCATCATAGTGGACCCTCTTGTAGCGGTCTTCTGCGCCCGCTTCCCCGGCCAACTCCAGACGATTCAGCGTGCTTTTTCCGGCTAACGCGCTCTCCGCGTCTGCGCTTCCGGCCAGCAGCATCACGAGCGGGTCTTCACGCAATTGCTCATGATCGTTTAGATCCTCGTAACCCAGCGCCAACCCGTAGACTCGCTGCGCAACCATCTCCCGCACGCTGTGCCGCACCCGGCTCTGACTCCGGCCGTCCTGAAAACACTCGCTCAGGCGATTTAATAGCCCAATCCGCCGGTCCACCTCGCGCAACAGCAGACCGCCGCCGTCTGACGTGATCTTCCCTCCATCGAAGCGCGCCACCACCGATCGCGACCACGCGCCTGAAAACTCAAAACTCGATTGGGTACACTCTGTCATAGAAAGAGCCGCCTCCTCTGGTTCTCTAAACATCTGCTTGCACAAATGTTTATGCCAGATTCGGCGGCTCTTTGCCACTAATTCGTGAGATATCCAGGCTAATTGTGAATTGATCAGCGATCTCGTGCAGCACATCCCGACTCACCGGATATTGATTGCGATAAGTATCGAACCCAACCTACTCGTTGCGGTTGCTGGAAGGGCTGAATCAGCCCGTTTAACAGAATTCGATCGAAGCATCGGTATCGAAACCAAATGCTATCTTTGTGATGCTCGACGAAGACGTTGATGGAACCTCCAGTGTGGTCAGATACGTGGAAGCCTACCTTATGAACGCCCCGTCGGGTTATCTCAACGGCTCAATATTCAGGGATATCAAGGGCGCAGCCCTTGGCTGGTTAGTTTAAGTACCACACCGAGCGGACTGAGGCGGAACGTCGCGAACGATTGAACGAGCCTCGCTGACCCGTTGAGATCCGAAATTCGAAGCTATGCCTCTGAATCACCAGTTCGGGCTCATGGCTTTATCCAAATGCACAACGTAGTCACGCATCGAGATTTATTGGGCAATGCCAGTACCGCTCAAGGCTACAGAATACGCCAAACCCGAGGACTGCCCATCGCTGATCGTAAGACTAGCAGTCCGGGCTCCAGAATCGGTCGGGGAGAACGTCACGGCAACAACACAACTCGATAGTGGAGCTACCGTGCTACCGCAATTGCTCGCGGCAGTGAAATCCGAAGAGTTTTCGCCAGAAATGGCTAGACTAGCAACATCGAAGAGTATGCTGCCTATGTTCGAGAGAACGATCAGCTGTGGTGTGCTGGCCTGCTTGAGCGGCTCACTATCAAAAACCACGTTGGACACACTCATAACGAGAAGCGCCGTTCCGGTTCCTGTGCCGGCTAGGTTCAGAACATGAGGGGATCCGACCGCAGAGTCTGCAATGCTTACCGAGGCGTTTCGTAGTCCAGCGGCGGATGGGCTAAAGCTTACCAATATCGAGCACTGCGCTCCCGGATTGAGTTGACCGCCGCAATTGCTAGTCTCATTGAAATCGGAGGCATTTACGCCCGATAGAGTCACGCTCTCCAGCAGCAGCGGACCTGTACCTGTATTCGAAATAGTGGCGGTCTGTACTACGCTGGACGTACCCACTTCCTGGTCGGGAAAGACTAGCGACAGGGGAGCCACTGAAAATTGCGCAGTACCAGCGCCGCTGCCCCAAAGACCGATGGCGTGTGGCGACCCGGGCGCGTTATCGGCTATCATAACAGCACCCTGCCTTATCCCGGTGCCAGCCGGAGTAAACGTAACGGATAGAATGCACTGGCTACCAGTATTCAGCGTGCCGCAATTATTCACTTCAGCAAAATCGCCCGTCGCGGTGATGCTTTTGAACAAGAGAGGCGCGGACCCAGTATTCGACAACCAGACGATCTGGGCGGAGCTGCTGCTGCCCAGTGGAATGGCCGGAAACGTGATGCTCGCCTGAGAAATCCAAAGCTGAGGAACGCCGGACCCCGTGCCGAATAGGGTGACCGATTGCGGAGAGCCACTAGCATTGTCCGAAAGGACAATCGCGCCACCCCGCGGGCCGGTCGTGCTGGGTGTAAACGTCACAAACACAGTGCAGCTACTTCCCGCAGCGAGCGTGGCGCCGCACGTATTCCTTTCTGCAAAATCCCCAATTACCGAAATCGCGAAGACAGAAAGAGGCGCCGAACCTGCATTCAAGATCGAAAGCTCCTGAGGCGGGCTGGTTGAGCCGACATTTTGAGTTGGAAATGTTATCGTCATCGGGGATAAAATCGCTTGTGGCGTGCCGGCACCTGTTCCAGACAACGAAACCGTTTGCTGAGTCCCGAGAGAGCTGTTGTCCACAATTGTTAGCAGCCCAGTTCTTGTGCCGAGAGCAGTCGGGGAGAACGATACGGCAATGCTGCACTGCTGCCCCGGCGGGACAGAACTACCACAATTATTGGTTTCGGAAAAATCTCCCGTTGTATAAACTTGCAAAATCGATAGAGAACCAGAGCCGGTATTCGAGAGTGTAATAAACTCAGCCGGGCTGTACGAGCCCAGACTTTGGTTCGAGAAAATAAGAACTCCCGGCATCACCGAAGCGGCGGGCACCACGGCACCGTTGCCCGAAAGGGAAACAGACTGTGGAGAACCGGAAGCGTTATCCTTAATAGTCAACAGCCCGCCGCGCATGCCCGCCGCGGAGGGCTGGAACGAGACGCTAATCATACAATTGCTGCCAGCAGGGACACTTGTCCCGCACGTGTTGGCGGCAGAGAAATCTGGGGGAATCGAGATGTTTGCAATCGATAAGGCGGCGGAGCCGAGGTTAGATAACGTGATCGTTTGGATAGTACTAGTGGTGCCCACATTCTGGTTGCCGAAATTCAAACTGGTTGGAGAAAGCGAAACGACTGGTGCGGGAGGTCGCGCGCCGGTGCCGGCAAGCGTCACCACTTGCGGACTGCCAACACCCGAATCCGTGATCGACAGGGAGGCCGATTCTCCGCCAACGAAAGAAGGGGTGAACGTAATGGAAACCGTACAGGTGCCACCCGGTACCAGACTGCTAGGGCAACGATTGCTCTCGCCGAAGTCCGCCGCATTCGGACCGCTGATAGAGATTGACGAAACGGCGGCGGCGAGATTCCCGGAATTCAAGAGAATCAGCGTATAGGCAGCGCTCGATGTGCCCACGATTTGATCCGGAAATATGACGGAAGATATGTTTGGTTGAATCTGGGCGGCTGACACGCCCACGCCGGTGAGATTGATGAATTGAGAAACTGCGGCAAAATTCAGAGAATCGTCCGAAAACAGAACGGAACCGACAAGCGAGCCGTCGGCTGCCGGCGCAAAAGCAATGGTTGCTGAACATGTTCCACCCGCGGGAATAGTGGTTCCGCCATAACACTCGCCCGGTAAGCCAACACGGCTATCTAGAAAGTTCGAAGATATGGCGAAAACATCAAGTGTGAGTGGTGAATTCCCAATGTTGGCCAGAAAAAATGGGTGATCCGTACTTATCTGGCCGACGGTTGTAGCCGGATATACGCGCGATAATCCGTTCACTTGAACTTTTTGCACGACCCAGTTGTCGTAGTCTGCGATGTAGAGATTTCCTCGGGCATCGATCGCGAGCCCGTAAGGGTGCTCCAGTAGAGCAACGTTCGCCAATCCCGAAGACGTGTAGCCCTCGCGGCCCGTGCCTGCAATCGTTGTTATCAGACCGGTCGACCCATCCACCCGCCGTATAGCGTGATTGTTCGTGTCAGCGACATAGAGACTTCCCGCTGCATCAACAGCTACGGCATTGGGCGCGGATAACCCCGCATTAACTGCTGGCCCGCCATCGCCCTGAAAAATTCCGCCGTACGCCACGTTTCCTGCGCAAACGGAAATCGTATTCTGCGTCAGATCGACTCTCCGGACTAGGTTGTCGCCCGTGTCGGCGATGTAAAGTGTACTTCCCGTTGCATCGACCGCCAATCCTGTGGGGTCTGAAAGCAACGCGGATGTAGCTGATCCACCATCGCCGAGATTATCTTCACCAGGGGTGAACGCAACGCCGGGAACAGAACCGGCCACTCTTGTGATCGTTCCGGAAGGATCCACACGCCGGATCACATTGTTCCAAGAATCAGAAATGTAGACGTTTTGCGAACCATCGACAGCAACGGCTGTCGGACCGTTGAGGGTGGCCGCCGTGGCCGGTCCGCCATCGCCTAGCGTGTCCGTACCGGGATTCGTTCCGCCGCCAGCAAAAGTGGAAATAAGATGCGTCGCCGTGCTCACAAGCCTGACACGGTTATTTCCGTTATCCGCAATCAAAACGTTCCCGAGTGCGTCAACCGCAACGCCCGTAGGCCCATTGAGCATGGCCGCTGTCGCTGGTCCGCCATCGCCATTGAAACCAGCCAGCCCATTCCCAGCAACAATAGAAATCTGTTGCTGGGATGCAGATAATTCCAGAACAACATTACTGAGAGAATCCGCAACATAGACGTTCCCTTGTCCGTCGACTGCGACCGACTGCGGAGTCCGCATTGGAGTACCTGTCGGCGGACCCGCCTGCGGAGTTCCGTACCCGTCCGGGAGTCCGGTGCCGATCAAGATCGACAACATTCCCGGAAACAGCGCTGCTTCGGGTCCGCTTCCAATACCAGAAAGAGAAGTACTCACAAGAACGTTGCCTGACGAGTCCAAAAGCAGCAATCCGTTTTGGCGCCGTCCTGGATAGTGCGGAGAGAATACTATGCTCGCGACGCAGTTGTACGATCCGGAACAAGTGAAGCTCGACAGGTTCCATTCCGTACTGCTACTTGCGAACGATGCAGTAGGAGCTGATACGAGTCCTGCTAGCCGATATTCGAGTGAAATGGGCGAAGAGCTACTACCGACAAGTGTGGACGGAAACGTTTGCGCAGACGGATTCGTCTGGGATAGCATTTGAGATGGCAAGAGAAGAACCATAGAAGGCAACACCGCGCAACGCACACACGCCCTCGCGGCCTTTCCGAGATGGAAACGAGACATAGAGCTACAAACAATAGTTATCTTTGTCGCGGAAACTTCTGAGGGAGAAATACGAGAGGACGATCACAGTTCTGCCATGCTCATGGCATCAAGATCTGAGTTAACAGGCCTACAAAAATCCGTGCGGCAATGACCGTAACCAAAAAGTGTAGCACTAAGCGGTGTGCTGTAGCCTCGATGAAGATCGTACGAGACCGGAGGATAACAGACTCACTGAGGATAAGGGAGAGCTACTATAGCGAGTAGCTAAAGAGACAAGAAACGTTCCATCTGCCAAACGATTCAACTGGACCCATGCCATACTTACTCATCTCATAGCCTGGGATATCTCATTTAGTCCCACGCTAAACTGAGTTAGTTCTAGTCTTCGCGCATCGGTAGGTGTTGCGCGACTCAGGGGAGAACCTGGAGTTATTGGCTCGTCAATTCTTACCAGTCGGAACTATCCCAGTGTACGACCTGAACAACCCTCGACTGCAAGTCGAGAGTTCAACCGGTGCCGATTGGAAATCGACTGCCGTGGGCAACCTCTTCGCCTTCCTGCTCATCAATGTACTCGCGGGTCATCTCGTCGATGGCGGTGGCCGAGTTGGACAGCGACATAACCTCGCCCCCAAGAGATGCCGACCCCAGGACTTCTTCGGCAGGTGTGGAAACTCCTGTAAGAATACGCGCGAGCTGATCCCTTTCAGCCACTGCACAAATCGGCTCACGGGCTGATTCGGTCGATACGGGACGAACGGGTATACCTGTTGACGGGCGACCTTCCCGGTACAATTTCCAATTCGTGTTCTGCGGCGATCTGCCGCACCACGTCGCGCAGACAAATCGCTACTTCCCCCCTCAGCACCGCTTTCTGATATTTCGGCGCCCACACCAAATGACCTTTGAGGTCGCTCTTCGTGAAGCGCGCCCAGCTTCGCCTAAAGGCGAGGGGTTTCCAGCATCCCCGATGGGGACACGAAACTATTGAACATCGAAAGCAAATTCGCGCAGTAGGCGGCCCTCGCCATCGTCTTGCGCAGGGGCATAGAGGCGCACGAAATGCGCGCCCGGTTCGGTAATCCGGGGAACTACTACTTCGGCTTGGTCGTGCTGGATGTTGGCGGAGCCTTTCCAGAGTTCGGAGCCGTTGCTATCCACCACTTCGACGCCCACCCGGCCTTCGGCCAGATCCGCGGCGTTCAAGTGCAAATCCAGGGGGCGTCCTTCGGGAACCGTGGGGCTTTCCAGCCCGCGGTAAGCGGAGAGATTGACATTAGCGGGAACAAATCGGGGAGCGGCGAGCAGTGCGAGTGCGAGACAGGCTGCGCCGGCTGCCCATGACAGGGTAGGAATGGTGAACCAGGATTTCCAGAAATGCTGCTGTTTGGCGGCTTCCCTGGCGCTTCGCTCGCTCTCCAGTTCCTGGAGAGCGAGCTTCGTCGCGGTGATCTGAAATTCGAGGTCTTCGAGGCGTGTTATGCAGGACTCACACCCAATGATATGTGTTTCCACCGCCTCGAGCTCGTCCTCCTGGCATTGCTGCAGGAGGAAGCGTTCGAGTGCATCTTCGGCGGGATGATCGAAGTAAGGATCTAGCATCGCAACTGCACTATGAGATTTCACGCTCTCCATACAAAGGAGGTGCTGTGACCCGCTCGAGTTCTCAGCGAAAAGCACAGCAAACGTGAGTCTTGGCGAGGAGCAGCGCTTCGCCCAGTGTTTTCTGTTGCGTTTTCGACGTGGCCCTCCAACAAAGGGCCATGGCCCAATAGGGATGGAATCTAAGCCGACTCCCACCTCCGGCGAACGTGGACTGGCATAAGTGCCTCGCCGGCCCTAGGGCTCTAGGATTTTTCTGAGTTACCAGTTAAAGATAACCCCGAGAAATGCGGTTATTGACTCGAAGATAATGGGGGGGCGCATAAATTCTACACAATGGTGTAGAATTTACATTGTGAATCTTACCAGATTGCACCTATGGGGCTCGCGCGTTGCGGATGGCAACGAGCGAATTAGAAACGAATCTCAATGCTGAGCTTTTCATTGGTAGCAGTTATAGGTCAAGTAATTGGCTGTTCTCCCGAGTCTCACATTCCGAAAATCGGGAGAACAAGCGTGAGCCGGAACGGAATAGCGATTCCTGCTCCGACCCCTCTTCATAGCTGATGAAAGGATATCCCGCGAGTTGCCATGTGCCCGAGCCAAGCACGGCATCTCTCTTGGGGTTTAACTCGAAACTCCATCGAAAGCGTATTGGAAAGTTACCTTCACCGCCCGAGTTGTTGAGGCTCGGATTTATCTTTGTACATGCACATTTCGAATTACTGGAGCGGTACGAATCGCGAGCTAGACCCCGTGGCAGCTCGAAGCCTCCAGCGATAAATGAGAGGAATAGTCAGAACGGCAGGGTAGGGCGACGTGGTTACCTAATTCGAGCTCGTGCTGCCGCGGCGAACAAATTTAGCCCTATACCTAGCTCATCGGGTTGGGTTCCGCTTTCTACATCCCAGAAATTTCCTCTCGCAAGTTGCGCGATCTCAATAGCGCTTCCCTGCCCCGGATGCAAGCATTCCAGCGAGAGCAATACAACTCCGCGCCGACTACCGTTGTGCCGAGTCCAATTGCCTCCT
>DASRGE010000032.1:0-132273 GCA_035651215.1 Bryobacteraceae bacterium | reverse complement strand
ACAAAGCTCTGCAACTGGACAACGGATTCAGCCTCGGGTATTCAATGCGCGGCAAGGTCCAGCGCGCTCTCGGCAACTCTGCCGCCGCCCAGAGAGATTTCCACTCCGCTATTGACCTCAGCCATTCAGATCAATAGGCCGATTTTTAAATTCCGGCGATCCTCAATGCGGCTGAACCGGTATATGACTCGACTGACAGGAAAGAACAAATTCCGATTAAGGCAACACTAAGAATCGCTAAAGAAAGGCTTAGACCAGAAGCAGGCGACAGCCGCCAATTGAGAACAGGCGTCGATTCGCGGCAATCATATGTCGTGAACACGATCACGATTTTCCCACCAGTGTACCTGCCTGACCAGCAATCTTTGGTTACCCCAATTCCTGATTCAATTGATACTTGTTGAGGTCGCGACGACGAGGAAGCGCTCAGGTATTGGCAAAGCTTCAACGAGTGCAGTTCGCTCAACAAAGTCCTCTCTGAACAACATCAGACGGGCTCCTTCCCAATCCACCCAAACAAAACGCCCGTCTTCTGAAAAGGAACTCACTGAGACAATAGAATCGACGGGAATCATCTGGAGGCACCGCCGATCATCGCTCTCCCGAACCGACAGTGTGGCCTTATGAAAACAATAACGACGGCCTATCAACATATTACTTTCTTAAATATAAGTAGGCTCTGATGTGTAAATATCTCTCCTCAGCCTTATACTAGCTTTGATTCTGTCGGGCAATTTTCAACTCCGCCGGCTTCCTCTCTCGAAGGCAAGCGCAGGCTGCACGTCGCCCGTCCCGCACTTGACAGCTGAACACCGCTGCTCTGAAAACAGGTCCAGACACATCCATCTCAAACAAAACCATTCCGAAGGACTGTTACGCTACTCCGGTCCGGCTGATCGCCACCGCTCACATGAACACCGGATCCAAACGGTCTTGCAGTTAGGGCCCCTTATGCGCGAGCGGCGGTCCCGGAGATAAGCGAGCTGCTGATCGAAAAGCACGCCAGATGGCGCTGTTATATGCCTACGGAGATCGTCCGGCTGTTGGAGAACGCGGGACTGCACGTAATCGGAACCTATAAAGGTCTGTCGAAAACTCTTTACGCAGCAGATGGCCCAGACGTGGGCGGGCGATTGGGAATTATTGCGGTGCGGGACTAACGTGTGCAGTCGTATGTCCGTCAACGGCTCGGAATTGAGACCCGTGTGCTTACCTCATTGGGCCGGATAAGCACTTTTAGTTCAGCAGTGCATCCGTGCCGATCACGGCACCGCGACTGCGCTACCGCGTCGCTTGCCCTCCCTTCATCTTGACGCTGTCGTCGAAGGGTAACTCGATACTGACTGTTTTTCCGGGTTTCAGTTCAATGGGTGCGGGTGTGCCCGGAGTCTTGCTGTAGAGTCCCAAAGATGAACCTTCGGGTGGCGGCGATTGAGCGTCCCACTGGCCGCTGGGATCGTATGCTGCACTCACGTAAGCGGGCGTCTTTGTCACGTCATTGAACGTCACAACCCCGTCCTTGGACGATGTGGGCTGAATTGCGGCAGGCGTAACGCCTTGGCCTTTCACAAAATCCGGCGAATCCCACACGACAACATAGATCTTATGTTTCTGATCAACGGTACCCGAGCCTGAATAGCGAACCTGCACTTCGATCTTAGAGGGCACGGTGGTGGTTTGCGGTAACCCTGTTCCAGCCGTGCTGAATAGAAGTGCCAGAACGGCACCGGAGACGGCGATGCGGTGTTTCATGCGACCCTCCTACAAGGTTGAAATGAGAACGAGCATATCACTTATTCAATGCGGCTGGAGGCCACCACGGAACGGGTACACGTGGGGTGAGGCAGGATGAGTGTCAGGGAACGTCAGTTCATAGACCGGAATTGATGCCAGTACCAAAGCTCTTGCATATCGGTCCGCTTTGCGCTATAAAGTACCAATGAAGCCTGCCCGGTATCTCGTTGCCACAACGGAACTCCTCCTGATCGTTTCTGCCGTGCTGTTTATGGCGGCGCTCTTCGTGCGTAACTTGCAGCCGCTGCGATACGAACCGGCTCACACCGCTCAGGCGATTGTTATGTGGTACGCAGCACGTCCACACACAGGTCTGTGGGTGCTGCTCATCGCTCTTCCGCTGGCGGTCTTAATTACGGGAAGCATGGTTCTCTGGAGCAGATGGACAAACGGATCTGAACTTCGGCAGGCGCTGCGACATACAGCCGCAATTCTCGCTCCGCACATCGCGACCCTGCTGGTGGCCGGAGCGACATTGATAGCCGCAGGATCCTGGCGATTGTCGCTGTTCATGTATTAACCGATTAACCCGCGTCTCGCGAATGCCGCTGGATCTCGGCAGATGCGTGCTGTCCGCACCGAGTGAGCGAGGACGAGCGACGGGAGCGAAGCGGACGAGTCGGTGTCGCGAGGACGAATCGAACGGGCTTGGAATGGAAGCCGATTGAGTCACGGGTACAGATCTGCCACTTCCCGGAATCTTGATCGCACTGCCGGGATAGCATACGAGGAGCAGATCATGCGCATTGCTGCTTTCGCATTTCTAGCTTTGATGTCCGTGCAATTTGGTAGGCCGCAAGATCTCGGGCGAATTTACGTGTATGCCGAGCGGGAAACGGCTGCACGTTCTTGGCGTCCCATCTCCTGTGATGGCGCGGTGGTTGCGAAGATCAAGCGCGGCACATTCTTCGCTGTCAATGTGAAACCGGGCCGCCATGTCCTAAGTTACGGGAACGGGGTACCGGCATTCGTTGATGTGGCAACCGGTCAGGAAACATTCCTGCGCCTCGATTATCAGGTCGAGATCGGCGAACCTGCAACTCAGGTGCTGAGTAAGATCAACCCGGATCTGGCCCGTAAGGAAATGCGCTTCGTCATCTACATCGATGCCAAGGCAGCGCGATCTCTGGCCTTGTTCCTAAGACCGACCCGCGCCGTTTGCCGGAACTGCATTTGAAGACCCGCGATAGTTCCCAATGAAATCAGCACTCGCTGAGTGTGTCGGGATGTGGCCATTTCTTTGCAACGCGGAGCTTGCGCTGCGGCCTGAATTGAAGGAGCAATTGGATGGGACAGCAATCCAAACACGAACCGGCGGAGGCGACAATGCGCCGGATAAACCACCTCTGGCTCGACGGAAATGTGGAAGCCCTCGCGCCGATGGTGCACCCAGAGATTGTGATGGTGTTCCCTCACTTCGTCGGGCGCATACACAGATGGGAAGAGTTTCTTGCCGGGTTCCGGGATTTCTGCCACAACGCCAAAATCCATGAGTTTCGCGATTATGATCATCAGGTCGATGCTGCGGGTGATACGTCGGTGGTCACGTTCCGATATGAGATGGTTTACGAGCGTGCCGGTGAGCGGTACCGTGCAGCCGGTCGGAAGTTGTTGGTATTCCAGAGCCAGGGCGGTGAATGCGTTGCCGTCTGGCGGGTAATGCTCGATACGGAGGAGCAGGCCGCCTAACTTTCGCTTTAATAAAATTCGGGAAGGCGGTAGTTTGTGGCGCGGGATCTTTGGGCAGAACATTTCCGATCATCGGGCCGTCGTCATACGAATTTTATTCACGGATCTTGATGGGGCATTCACGTTTCCGGGAGACCGCGAGAATTTCGGGCTGGCCCGAAACAAAACAAGGCAGTGTAGCCAACGCGGTTACCGCTTGCCGCCAAATCTCAGCCAAGGCAGACCGTTTCGACATGCCAGCCGCTACACGTCAGGAACTGGACGCCAGATTACTTGCACTGAAGCAGCGGATAGTCCAATTCGGCGTAGACGTTTAAGGCATCTGGGCAAATCTGATCGCTACTCCGCCCGACTCATTTTGATATAGAATCCGGCGATATAGGATACAACTATGCCCACCTACATTGCAATTGCTCAAATGGACGACGCAAGGGTTTTAGAATGTAAAGCAGAGTCCGTCACGGCTATACGCTGCCCGCGAGGGATTTGAGGCCGCAGGCGTCAAAATGAAGGACTTCTATATGGTCACGGGCAAGCACGACATGATCGCGGTCATAGAAGCGCCGGATGATGTAGCCTTAGCCAAAGCTCTTCTCAGCACCGCAACCCAGGGGAGTGTGACAACCGAAACCTGCCGAGCGTTCACGGAGAGTGAATACCGGCACATTATCGGCGCGCTGGCTTGAAGCCCACGGCTGCCGGGCCATTGACGTAAGGCCGTGATCCGGGTTTGTGTCGGCCTATTCCGCTGTACGCGAAGCGACCGAATAGCGACGCATTGGCTTCGCGAACAGGAGCGAACGAGATGCCGGTTCGGGCTATACTGTTTCGGTCATGAGCCGAAAGGCGCACACGCGCAACTTTCCGGTTCTGTTCGTCATCGCCGCTTTGACGTTCTTGACCACCAAGCCCGCTGAGGCTTCTCCGATTTTGATAACTGGCAGGTTTGCAGGAGCATCGACAACGAACAGCCCGATACAGGGCGGCTCGTTTTCCCTTGCCTTTGATGCAACCGGTTTGCCGGTGAGTCCCACCGGCATATTCATCTATAGCTGGGAGCTTGTGTTCCGCAGTGCTACGGGAGCCGTCGTTGCCGATCTGGATGCCCTGCAACGGTACAGCTTCGGGACGATTCAACCATTTACCGGAAGCACTGCCGGCGATGAGCTTAAAGTAGGTAACTCGTCCAGTCAAAACTATCTGTTCCTGCTTCTCCCGGCAGGGTTCACCGGAACCGGAAATGTAATCCCGTCTAGCTCCTATTCCTACGCCATCGCGAACGGCTCGAATCCAGTCCCCGTGAGTGCGGGAGCAGTTGCACCGGAACCCGGTACTACAGTATGTCCTCTGGTGGGATTGGCCGTGCTCGGCGTTCTCGCGCTGAAAGGTAATCCGGCAAACCAGCGTGAAGGTCGATCAGGCCGAACCCGCGATAAATAGCAAGGGCTTCGTTTCGTAACTGCCGATTACATGGCTCAGGCCATGAACTCGATGCCGATGAGATGACTCTGAACAATTCAGCGGAACGGCACTCGACCCGCGCTCCGCGCACACTATGGCCATTCCCAGTCTAGCCCAGCGTTTTCTCTGGTTCGTAGTATTCCTGAGCGTGGAGGTACGCAACCATTTCCGCGTGAGCGTGTCGGTTAGTCAACGGTCAAATTCCGCTGCACGGCTCGAAGTTTACTAAGAGGCAGCGAACTGGGGCCATCCTGGCCCTCCGTAAGGGTTACCTCCAAGACTTACGGAGGACCCGCCACGCATGAAACTCGATGTCTTGATCTGGTGCATGACATGTTTCCCCGAGAAATTTGCCCCTTGCAGCCAGCGGTTGCTGCGCATCGCCAGCCAAACCATCTCCACGCACACCAGGACAGTATCCGAAATCATCCACCAAATTGCTGACCCGAAGCGTAAACCGAATGCGAAGGAGTTTGCTGCTCTGCGAAACGACATGAGGGACGCATTCTTAAACGCGCAAGCAAGCGGCTTGGGCTGAATCCAGAACCACATCCAGAAGCACGGTTGTTAGAAGGTACATACATGCGTGGAGGGGCAGTGTTCATAAGCCATTCCATTTGCAATGATCCCCTCGCTGATTGGACCGCCGAACTCGCAAACCATGCGGTTTTCGCTGCATAGTCCATTTCCACAATCGGGCTGCATGAGCTTACGCCCAAATCCGTGTGGCAGGAAATAGCTCAATTGAAGGCCCGCCACTTGATCGGCGAGGTCTTTGAAAGTTCGCTGTGCATTTGCATCAGGTGCGTGTTCGGCGAGTCTTTCAAGTCGGCGGATAAAGTCATTCACGGTGTTGCCGTCAAAAAAGGGACCTCGCCATCTGGAACGTCCGTTATGCACGCGCATGATTGCCGCGTACCCTGTGATGACTCGCAGATCCTCTTCCTGGTCCGCGAGTGTGTACGTCGATAACTCATTCGAATGTGAGCACTCAGCACGAGTTTCACGAGAATACTGTTCTATAGTCAATCTATCGGCTATTAGCTTGCTTCACAAAAGACGAACTATGGGCGAACCGGTTTTTTTGACTCTCGATTTCTTGTCCTTGAGGACACGCGCAGTCTGCGGAGAGATTGGCTCCGTCAGCGTGATCCAGTAAATTCTGAATCTGCGGAACACTACCAGTCAATGCATCGATGCCGATGAGTTTCAGGAAAGGAAATGAAATCGGCAAACGGATTGCCAGTAGCCCCGGCGCAATCTGCCTGCCCGAAGAAACCATGAAGAAACTGAGTATTGGGTTTGCAGTCGTGTGCTCACTGATCTCGTTGAGCGCTTCTGCACAGCAAAAGAAGATTCAACCGGGATCAAAGATCTACATCGAAGCCGCCGATGGCTTTGACACGTATTTGGCTGCTGCACTCGAAAAGAAGAAGGTCCCGTTAACCATCGTGGACACAAAAGACAAAGCCGATTACGACCTGTCGGGCGTTTCCGATCACCAGAGACCAGGATGGGCCAAGGTCGCGTTAATGGGCCAAATCCATTCAGACGACCAAGCCAGTGTCAAGCTGGTGGACCTCAAGAGTGGGGAGGTTGTGTTCGCCTATGCCGTCAACAAAAAGAACACCCTGCATGGAAGGCAGACAGCGGCAGAAGCTTGCGCGAAGCATTTGAAGGAGGCGATGGATCTTAAGAATTAAACATCCAGAATGGCCGGACGACAGTTCCGGCCTTACATCTCCGAAGCGCCTAAAGACGCGGCCCGATTACAAACCGACCCTAACCCCCGGCTGATCGGGATCGCCGTCCCGCTCTTTCCACCCACTGCACTCTAGGACCGGAAGTCGCGGACATTTTGGGAAATGAGAGTCGTGCTCCGACAGCGAACAACGATAGAAAACTGAGCCTCTGTCGGAACGCACCAGCTTGCAGTGAACGCACGTTGCACACAGACCTACGCGGCTCGACTCGATTGCTGGATGCGAGTCTTTCATTGAGCGCCACTCAGTTTCTCCAAACTCTTGTCGAGGCCCTCGATCCTCTCCTGCAACGCCGCCAGCTTTGTCTGCTCGTTTTGAAGTTGACCCGAGGCTTCGCCCTCTGCTGTCTGGCACGATTGCGCTTCCGCAGCTTGAGTATCGAGGATGCCCTTCAGTTCCGTCAGCCTGGGCTGGATCTCCTTCGTTTGACTGTCCTGAAGGGTGCCCGAGTCTAAAACCGTTTGTAGTCTTTGAACTTCCATCGTCGTATGCTGTCGATTTGCCTCGGCTCCTACACACTTGCTGTGCGTGGTATCGAGGCGCTGTGTTGCACGAGCGACCGCCGCGTCCTGGATCTGCAATTGGGAAAGCGCGATCTGCACACGTTGCGATGCGACCGTCATGGCCTGAATAGCTGCACGCAGTTGGCGCACTTCTACGAGCAGCGACTCCAGCGTATCGTGATCGTTTGCTGCGGGCTGCTGGCAAAATCCGACTGATGTCACGAACAATGTTAAAGCAAGAGGAATAGTTTTCATTTGCTCTCCAGAATCGCATTTTCTTGCGAACCGGAATGATCCGCAACGGATGTTGTGACGCAGCAATTCCGGGAAAAGCGTCGCTGAGTTCGGGCAACGCCATCGAGCGGGAGACTGAGCGACTACCGAGCTTCTCTCAGGACTTCGCCCGCTTCAATTTCCGACCGGGCAGAACTCAAAGCTGCTTTGGCTCGTCTCATCAGCTTGCGTTGCGTATCTTTACTCCGTGATTTCGACAGATCTCCGAGGCGACGGTCGGCCACATATAGCCAGCCGAGGGAAGTCAATTCGACACGGGTTTCACGAGAATACTGTTCCATGCTCAATCCATCGTCCGTTTGCTTGCTTCGGAAGAGACGAATGATCGGCGAAAAGGATTTTTCTGATGCGTAATTCGCTCATTCCCAGAACAGGCAGACACCCCGTCACCTAGGGATCGGTTCCGCCAGCGTAGACCCCAATCTGCGAGACGATATGAACATGCAGGAACCCCCCGAAATCTGCCCGATCTGCGGCCAAGCATCAACCTTGCATCCAAAACTTTTGCTCATCGACGAAGCCTGGGTTCCGGCACCGGGCAAGGACGCGAGGCTTAAGTATGTCGCGGATCTCAGGGTTGACGATGTGCAGCCCCAAAACCTACGGGAACCTCCATTAGAGCAATTCATAAACGGCTATTATTGTGATCGCTGCAAGAAGGGCTTTGTATCGGAGAAAGGTCTCAAAGAAGACCGTCGCCGATATAAGTAGCGGGCGGCATGGCTCCGCTCATCGAATGTCGCGTCACTTTCCTCCCGGCCAGCGCGGGAGGACGCAGGAATCCGTTTCGGTCAGGCGCGTTGTGCGGTAATCAGTATCGGCCTCTTCTGGTAATCGGTGATCCAGCGCAGAGACACGCACTCAGAGATGGGAACCAGCTAACGGAGGAATACTTGGGCGTTGCCTTTCACGAGGGACCCACGGTCGTAACACCGGGTGAGGAAATAGAGGCCACTTTGTGCCTGATCTTTTATCCGCATCCTGCCTACGACAAGCTGCAACCGGGCGTGACGTTCACCGTGCGACAGGGCGTTCACATCGTTGGTTTTGGAGTAGTTCAAAGATGGTTGGTTTGAAGCTGCGTGCGATGTCATCGAACACGGGGAGCAGTTGTCCTTTGGAGCTTTCTTCGAAGCTCTTTTGGGCGCTGGCCGTATTCGCTATCGCGACGCGGGCCGCTTGTTGATGGGGTGGCCGCGTCAAAGCTCGCGAATTAGAAAAGTGGGCAAGCTGGCTATTCCGCCCCGGCGAATTGCACTTGCCCGATATCGCCATTTATTATCAGGATGGCACCAGGGATAGTTGCACTGTGTCTGACGGCACTCCAGGTCAAGTCGTAATCGGTCGCGAGGAATTCGAGCATGTTGTCATTGACATAATGGGAGACACTTACGAGGGTTGGTCAAGCTGCAACGTCACAGTCCAGTGTGATGTCTGGTCGGGAACTTTCCGGTGGAATGCATACAGGGGCGAACTCCGCCATTTTGCTGATGTACTCCAACAGCTTTATCAGAGTCTCTCGGGTGTGGCCGAACTCCAACCGCTTGAACCCAATATCCGCCTGAAGGTTTTCGGGGACGGGAAAGGACATATTACCGTGGAGGGTAAAGCCATTGGTCAGTTCACAAGCGGCGCATACCTTGTCTTCCGGTTTTACATCGACCAGACCGATATACCCAAGATCGTCAAAGCGCTCCGTGTGGTGGACCATTGAAGCCCACAATCATTGAAAGTGGCTTTGTGGGCAAAAGGCGCTTCACGTCCCCAAATGCCGGAGTGGATATCATTTGAGTGGGCGAACGGAATATTCACCATGAAGCGTAGACGCGATTGCAATTGTCCCTGCCACTCAGGGGCCGTTGTACTTCACCCCGTACCGTGCTGCGACGGACAGCCGGGTTTCATCGGCAAAACTCGAAAGCCCATGAAGACTCCGAAAAAGAGAAAGGTTAGTGATGCCGATCAATCGCGCTGAGTTCGGGCCTTTAACGATTCGGGTGTGACGCCAGCCGCATTCATGACGGTAGGAACGGGTCAGTAGCGTGATCGAAAGTTACGAATGCGCCCGCCCATGACATCCAGCTTTTCCATCAGCAATTCGTGGCGTATTGGCCGATTCGTTACCGCTGCCACTAACCCATCGAGCACTGATTCGACAGGCGGACTTCACAGGCACTTTGCCGAATCAGAGACAGCCGACCATCTGACGAAATATCTTTACCTCGTCCAAGACATCGGTTTCGTAAGCCTTCAAGGGATCGTCGTGTGGCTCCGCAGCATGGAAGTCGAACCCGATGTAGATCCACTTTTCCCTGCAAGGCCACCCGGCTTTCTCCCGCCCGATTCGGATCAGATCCGCAACTATTCCGGCCTTGTAAGGACAACACGTGTGTGTGAAGGCGATGCGTCTGGCCCGAAGGTGCTCTTCGGCTTCTTTTCGCGTCAATCCAGTCTTAAATTGTTCCGCGTACTCCCGGAGAATCGTCGTATACGAAGCTTCTCGAACTCTTTCGCGCCGCGACTCACATACGTAGCGAATCACGTATGCCGACGAGACGATGACAACCATCACCGCTACAATTACAATCCATCTCACTGCTGCATTCTAACCGAGTCTGGAGGCTTCCGCCGACTTTCTGCCCGTTGGTATCGTCCAGAGTAGGAGGATAAGCTTCCCACGACTTCATCGTCGGGCAAGAGCGTTCATCCGTAAACTCACACGGCCAAAAACTTCGCTGAACTCTCACTCGGCTTGGCATGAAGATAACGCCCGGTGACTGCGATAGAAGAATGAGCGAGGGTAGCACAGACGAGATGAATCCCGGCACCTCGATCTATCGCATGTGAAGCGTGAGCGTGGCGGAACCAGTGCGGCGATACCTTCTTTCGAATTCCCGCCCGCCGAGCCGCCTGTTGAACAATTCGCAACACTTGTGAACGGGTCAGATGCCCACGGCGTTTACGCGAGAGGAACACGGGCGCATCCTCGTCGGCATCGTGGCGGAAGGCCACCAGATCTTTCCAAAGTGACTGGGGCAGCAGAACGGCGTGCGTCTTCCCACCTTTACTGAAAACAGTGATCTGCCCGGAGTCGCCGTTCGCTTGTACGTGCCGCCATTTGATGGCGCAGATCTCAGAGACACGAGCGCCAGTAGCGTACAACACCCGCAAGAGCATCCGGTCTCGACCTTCCGGCGTGAGTGCAATCATCTCGTGAATTTTGGGTTCCGGCAGGATGCGTTCAGCGAGTGTGTCCATTTCCTTCGGCGCACGCACGGCGGCTGCAACGGAAAAGCGAACGTAGCCGATCTTGAGCGCGAACGAAAACAGCGATTTCAAAGCTGAAATGATCCGGCGTCTGGTACTCACGGCTCCAGTCAACGAGTCGGTGAACTCTTGGACATCGCGCAATGTTACTTCAGGGATTGGCTTCCGCACGAACGCGAGGAACCGGGCAATGTCCCGCGTGTAAGCGCCCTCCGTGTTTGAGCCGCGACCATGGAGCCAGAGGGCTATCACTTGCGCGTCTGGATCGGCTTGGACGGGAATCGTTGGGGTAGTTGGAAGTGCCGGGACAAGGGCGGTCACGAATGCAGCATAACCATTCTTATGATGCTTTGAAAAGTACGTACCGTCCCGACCCGCAAGGTGCGCTCATTGGTATTTGCGGGAAGTAAAGGGAACAAGGCGATGCACTCATTCAGATACGGTTCGATTGAATGACGACAACGTTTTGTAGTGGTGATCCGAACCGATCCAATTAAGGCCGATGACGACGAGATCTTAACCCGAACACCAGACCGAAGCCCAGCAGCGCAAGACTATATGCTTCCGGCTCCGGTATTGCCGTCGTTCCGGTCGTTTCAGTGATCGTCAATCGCAGTCCATCTGCCGAGCCAGCAGCTTGACCCACGCTCCGCATGGCTATCAGTTCGACCACGTCTCCCGAATTCACCGTTATGCTCCCGTTGCTAGACAACGGGTCGGGGCTGCTGCGGTTAGAACCAACAGTCGAGTTATACGCAATGGCCCCTCTTTCAATCGTGTCAACCGCAACGCCACTCCGAAGAAGTTCGAGTGAGAAGTCATTGCTCCTCGACTGAGACTGTTGAGCATACCAGATGTCCCCGGCGATTGTGATTGTCCCGGAGGTCGGCGCAGTCCAATCGATATTGAACTCCCCCAAAGTCGGATTTCCGTTGAAGCCATCGACGGTATGAAACGCAACATCCCCCGTCAGATAATCAAAGCCCGATCGCGAGCGATCCAAATGCAGAACACCCTGCCTATGCACAGGGTCAGCGTAGCATTGGGCATAGTCGACCAACTTGGGCGCGCTGCGGTCGACGGTCCTCGATAGAGCCTGCGCCGATACGTTTGACTATTCACCCACACCATTCAGCGGCGAATTCTCGCATCCACCGTTCCGGCGAAACGCAGTCCGGATGACCGCTTACGGCCCAAGATCGTCTAACGTGGCACGATCAGGTAATGTCCATACATGGTTGGAAGGCAGATATCCAGCAGTTGAATGCCAGCCAGTTTTCCAACCCTTTGGCGTCAAGAAAGTAGATCATGAAACGTTGCCGTGTGCGTTTGCAATTTATCACCCGGAGCGGCTTTAATTGCGGCCTGTAGTGCGGTCTGGCTAAACGGTTTCGTGACGCGCGGCTCCAGAACCTCTCCGCGGCTTCGCAGCAGATCCTCTCCGCCCGGGGCGTAACCGGGCTACAAAGTCTCGCGAACGGGGCCGAAGGATGCCAGAAGAGCCTGTTGTGGAACTGCTTACTGGTAATGCAGAAAGGCGAGCCGCTAGGCTCGTTTCGTAGCAGCCGTGCTTAGGTGCAGGGCCAACTCCAGCATTATTTCTCCAAAGGAACGCTCAAAGAGAAAACGGACCCTTTGCCGGCCTCGCTCTTTACAGAGATTGACCCTGCATGACTCTCCGCAATCCATTTTGCTATAGATAGACCGAGGCCGGCTCCTCCGTGTGCACGCGAGCGAGCCTTGTCCGCTCTCCAGAAACGATCAAAAATGTGTGGAAGATCAGCCGGTGCGATCCCGATCCCGGTGTCACTAACGCTGAATCTTGCGAATCCGTCGTTCGCCGATAGATCGAATCGCACCGTCCCTCGTTCGGCGGTGTACTTGGCAGCATTATCGATCAGAATTAGAAGCGCGCGACGAAGCGCTTCGGCATCGGCGTGAATCCACACGGGCTCGTCAGGAATGGAAGCAGAAAATTCGAGTTCTCTGATGCGGGCCAGCTTTTCTCCTTGTTCGGCCGCCGCGCGGGATATCGAGCAGGCATCCACCAGCCCGCGTTCGAGAACCTCCTTGCCAGCATCTGCGCGCGCCAGGAGCATCAGACTGTCTACTACTTGGGATGTCCGCTCCGACTCCTCCAGGATGTCGTCCAATGCCTCCAGATATTCGGCGGCTTGCCGATTCCTTCTCTGCACTGCCACTTCAGCGGTTGTTCGAATGAGGGCAATGGGTGCGCGCAGCTCATGCGAAGCGTCTGCTGTGAACTGCTTCATTCTGCGTACCGACGCTTCGAGTCTGGAAAACATCTGATTCAGCGTTTCCGTAAGTCGCTGAAGCTGATCTCCCGTTTCGGGTACATGCAGCCGGTCGGCCAGATTCTCAATACTGATCCGCTGGGCTGCTCGAGAGATTTCGTCTACAGGATTGAGCGCCCGTTTGCTGATCCAATAACCTCCTGCGCTAGCTGCGATCAGCAACACCGGAACCGCGAGAACCAGAATGAGGCCGAACGCCTCGATGGCTTCAAACGCTTCGTGCATCGGAGCTGCTACTTGCACGGTGTACGGTTGACCGTTCACCAGGATTCGTTCCGAGTAGAAGCGCAGCGGGCGACCTGCCACTTGAGTTGTTGCGAACATTGGACGATATAAAGTGGATGGCTTCTCGATCGGCACGTTGTTGCTTTCGAGCGGCACGGATCGATATAGCCACTGCCCCTGGGCGTCACAAACTTGGAACAGGTCGCCGCCAGGCCCGAGGACGCTGTGTTCACGAAATTCATCGCGGATTTCTGGCATCGACAACGCTGAAATCTGGCGATTCATGAACGCATGGACGCCTTGTACGCGGTCCCGAAGCTCATCATCGATGGCGTGATACACCGCCGCGCGCATCGCGAACCAGACGGCCAGGCTGAAAACGGCAAGACCGCCAGCAAACACGACGGAATACCAGGCGGCAAGCCGAAATCCGATGGAGTATCGTTTCAAGCCGCCTCTTCCTCGCGTAGCGTATATCCAATCCCGCGGATTGTGTGAATCAGCTTAGAAGTCCCAGGCGGCTCCACCTTCGTCCTCAGCTGGCGAATGAAAACGTCAACGGTATTGTTCTCAACGTCACGCTCATTGCCCCAGACGGCTTCAATGAGCCGGCTTCTCGTGAGCACGCGCCCGGAATTCCTCAACAGCAGTTCCAGAAATTCAAACTCTCTGGGCGTCAGTGAAATTGGAACTCCTGCCCGCCTCACTTCATAGGTGGCCGGATCCAAAACGAGATCCGCTATGTGCAATTGTGCGCTCGCCTCGACCTGCTTCCGTCTTGAAAGCGCACGGAGTCGGGCTAATAGAACTTTGAAGGAAAAAGGCTTCGTCAGATAATCATCAGCCCCGGCATCAAGCCCCATAACGATATCCTCGGCCGTGTCTCGTGCTGTCAACAACAGGATGGGTGTACTCGATCCCGCGCTTCGCAGACGCCGGACCAGCGAAAAACCATCTATCCCGGGCAGCATCACGTCAAGAACGAACACGTCGAATGGCTCGGATTGTGCTGAGAGTAGACCTTCGTGCCCTTCGAAAGCCAATGTAACGGTATGGCCCTGTTCGGCAAGTCCCTTTTGGAGTTGGCGGGCGAGTTTTTGGTCGTCCTCGACGAGGAGAATCCGCATCTCTGCCTCCGTAGTATCTCCCTGCATTCTGAGGAATTGATGAGTGGCCGCCGCTTACTCATTGAATCCTCAGAATTGTATTGCACAGTGGGGCTGGAAGGTCTTGAATGCGGGTCCTGCTCCTCATTCTCATGGCATTACCAATCGGCTTGACGTACGCAGAGACTATCCGGTTTGATCAAGGCGTTCCCGGCAGACTTCCCGCGGACTGGACCATTGCGATGACCCATGCCGGAGCGGCGCCGGACTGGGAAATTGTGCGCGATGAATCGGCGCCGAGCCCTCCAAACGTGCTCGCGCAATTATCTCGAGATAAAACGGCCGGCAGATTTCCATTGGCGATCTGGAACCGCGCGTCGATTCAGGATGGTGAGCTCAGCGTTGCTTTCAAAGCCGTAGAAGGCTCCGTAGACCAGGCCGCCGGGATCGTCTGGCGCTATCAGGACCCCAACAATTACTACATCGTTCGGGCGAATGCCCTCGAAAGCAATGTCGTCGTCTACAAGGTCGAAAACGGCGTCCGAACCTCGATCGCGCCGAAAGGCCTGCCATCCAGATCCTACGGAGTCAAGCACCTGATTCCAAGTGGCCACTGGAACAATCTCGAAGTCAGGTTTGCGGGTCAAAAGATCGCCGTTTTCTTCAATCAGGAGCAGCTATTCGAAGCCGAGGATACAACTTTTTCAAAGCCCGGCAAGGTCGGTCTCTGGACAAAGGCCGATAGCGTCACGTATTTCGACGATTTTACGGTCGCCCCCAAGGATGCCCAACGATGAAATGGATTACCCACGAAAAAGTGAAGGTGGACAGCGTGGCCCGTTCGTGGCTCATAGAGCGATTCATAGATTCCGATGCTCAATTCGAATTCTTGCCGAACGACACGGACTGGTCTTCGATCACGGACGGAATTCTTTTCGACGTGCCGGGATGTGAATTAGGGCACCACGGGGAAGATGTTTCGTTCGATTCCCTTTTGAACAAACATTCATTGAACGATCGCGCTCTTCGGCTACTCGCCGAAATCGTACGGGCTGCCGATTCCCGCCCAACGAATCCGCACGCGGCCAGCGAAGCACTGCGATGGATCGCGCACGGCTTCAGCAATCTTGACCTCTACGCAGAGTGCAAGGAGAGATCTGCATCACATGAAACCAAGTGATCACATGAAACCAAGTGAAGGAGTAGCTATGAAACTGAGCAGCTTCGCTGCGATTCTGATTGTGGCCGCAACTATGGCTTCCGCCCAGGAAATGCCGGCCGACTATGCCAGTGTCTTGCAGACGCTCGGCAAAAAAGGTGATTACAAGAGTAACGTTCTGAAGATCAATATTCCCCGCAACGATCTGAAGGTGAGTATTGATGGAATTGCTACGCCCACCGCTTTCGGATTCGGAGGTTGGCTTGCGATGACGAAAGGCGAGGGTGGGATGGACGTCATGATGGGCGATCTCGTCCTCGAAGAAGACGAAGTGAATCCAGTCATGTCGGCACTGCTTGATAACGGGCTGGAAGTCACGGCGTTGCACAACCACTTTTTCTTTGAGAGCCCGCGCCTGTTTTATATGCATGTACACGGCCACGGGCGGGCGGCGGATCTCGCCCGAGAGGCGGAACCTGCTGTCGATCTGATTGGCCATGGATCGCCTCAGCACAAGAGCACCGTCGCCGGTGGAACTTCGGGTGTTTCAGCCGGTGAAATTGACACGAAAAAAATTGCTGCCATCGTTGGTCACGAGGGCGAGCAGAGCGGTCAAGTTTACAAGATCACCGTGGGCCGCGATGATCTGCACCTCACCGAAATGGGGGCCAAGATCAACGCCCGAATGGGGCTCAATACCTGGGTGGCCTTCTTCGGCAGCGATTCGAATGCGGAAGTGGCCGGGGACGTGGCCATGCTTTCGCAAGAAATTACGCCTGTCTTGAAAGCGCTTCGAAGCAACGGTCTGAATGTCGTGGCGATTCACAATCACATGACGACGGGACAGCCTACGATCTACTTCCTGCATTACTGGGGGACTGGGCCGGTCGAGAAACTGGCCACGGGTTTTAAGGCAGCTCTGGACCAACTCGGGAAACAAAACTCTGCAATGCGTCATTAATTCGAGGCGCGACCGGAGTACTTTGCCATGCACACGAATCGGCCCGCGGTGTCCTTTTTGATCGTTAGCAGTTTGCTCCTGCTTCCGAGCGTTTTCGTTCTCGCCCAACCGGCTCCAACTCAGGGTGTCCGAGCCCACACGATACTTTTCGTCTGTGAGCACGGTAGCGCGAAGAGTGTCATTGCTGCCGCTCACTTTAACGACCTGGCGGCAAGAAATGGATTGCCGTATCGGGCCATCGCTCGGGGCGTTCATCCGGACAAGGAAATACCGCCCTATGTAAAAAGCGCGCTGGCCGCCGAGGGCTTGAATATTCGCGCTTGGCAACCGAAACTGCTTGGCGAAGATGACGCCTTAAGATCAGACCGCCTGATTACGCTCGGATGTGCGTTGCCCACATTAAAAGCATTTGCCGCACACAAGCTTCAGGACTGGAATATCCCATCCCCAGGCGAGAACTATAAAAATGCAAGCCGGGCCATCGCTGAACGGGTTGCATTGCTTGTCAAGGAGTTAGCCGGTAAGTAGACAGTGATCGCGCAAGTTACCTACGATCGCGAGACAAACATATTGATTAGAACCGTGAATAGACGAATCCGTATGCCTCTCTTATTTTGCTTTGCGCAGCTCGTTGCCACTGCTCAACAGCAAACTGCTCTGACCATGCCCGAAGCCGTCCAACGAGCGTTGGACAAGTACCCTGCCGTTCGAAGCTCCATGGAACAAGTTTCGGCTGCCGCCGCCGGAATCAACCTGGCGCGGACAAGCTATCTACCCCGAGCGGATTTTCTCGGTCAGGTAAACCGCGCCACGCACAACAATGTGTTCGGGCAATTGTTTCCGCAATCCGTGATTCCGTCCATGACGGGTCCAGTACTAGGAACCAATTCCGGCCAGAGTGTTTGGGGCTCAGCCGTGGGAACGCTTATTTCCTGGGAGTCAATCGATTTCGGCCAGCGCCGCGCTTCCGTCAATGCGGCCAAGGCGACAAGAGATCGGGCGAATGCGGAAGTGAATGTGACGAAATTGCAGGTCGCGGGAACCGCCGCTGATGCGTTTCTAACCATTGCTGCGGCCGAACAGACGGTTGTCGCTGCAAAGGCAGGCGTGGAGCGCGCCCAGGTTTTGGAGCAAGTGATTGGAACACTCGCGAAAAATGAACTCCGCCCCGGAGCGGACGCTTCTCGCGCGCAAGCAGAGCTGGCGCTGGCGCGAACGCAGCAGATTCAGGCCGAGCAAGCGCGCAATGTCGCGTACGCCGCTCTTGCCGCTCTGCTGGGCGTAGCTCCGGATGCGCTTGCGATCGAATCCCACACTTTGCTCACACAGGCCCCCGCAAATCTTCCGGAAATGGCCGCAACACAGCATCCGGCGGCGCTCGCGGGGCAGGCCGCCATCTCGGAGGTCAAAAGTCGAGAAAAAGTGCTCGCGCGATCCTACTACCCGCGGCTTTATGTCGAAGGCGCGGCATTCGCGCGTGGAACCGGCGTTCAGGCAGATGGCCGAATCGGTGGAGGAGCGACTGGTCTCGGTCCGAACATTCAAAACTGGGCGCTTGGCGCGACCGTTACGTTTCCGGCTTTTGATTGGTTCTCGATTCACGCGAAGAAAGAAATGGAGGCTCACAACGAGCAAAGCGCCGAAGCCAAATACAGCCAGACGCTTCAAGATCTGAACGGCAACATCTTGAAAGCCAAAGCGGTTCTGGAAGGGGCGCGTCGCGTCGCCCAAAATACGCCGATTCAACTCCAGGCGGCTCGCGCGACAGAGCAGCAAGCTACAGCACGGTACAAAACGGGACTGGGCAATATCGCTGAGGTAGCTGAGGCAGAGCGCCTCCTCACTCAAGCCGAGATTGATAACTCGTTAGCCCAGCTCGGAATTTGGCGGGCGCTGTTGGGCGTTGCTGCTGCGCAGGGCGACTTAACACCATTTCTGACGGCAGCCAAATAGAGGATCTGAATGCGATTCGTTTTAGCAGCATTGAAACGACCGATCTCGGCTCTAGTGGCCGTGGTGGCCGTCGCACTTTGTGCTTTCCTTGCGATCCGGCGCATGCCCGTGGATATTTTCCCTAATATCGGAGCACCCGCGATCTACGTAGCTCAGCCCTACGGTGGAATGGACCCGCAGCAGATGGAGGGTTTCCTTACCTACTACGACGAGTATCACTTCCTCTATATCACTGGGATTGAGCACGTCGAGAGCAAGAACGTCCAGGGAGTCGCACTGATGAAACTCGTGTTTCATCCGGGCACCGACATGAGCCAGGCGATGGCGCAAGTAGTGGGGTACGTGAACCGTGCGCGAGCCTTCATGCCTACCGGAACGGTTGAACCCTTTATCGTGCGGTATGACGCCGGGAGCGTTCCGGTCGGACAACTGATCTTCTCCAGCCCAACGAGAAGTGTTGGCGAAATGCAGGATATTGCGCTGAATCGCGTGCGGCCTGTTTTCGCAGTGTTGGAGGGAGTGTCCGCGCCTCCGCCGTTTGGAGGCAACCAACGAACTATCGTCGTGCATCTGAAGCCGGAACAATTGAATGCCTATAACATCTCCCCGGAGGAAGCGATCATGGCGGTCAATCGAAGCAGCGTGATTATGCCTGCCGGCACTGTGGGCACAGGGGATTTGATGCGAATCGCTTCCACAAACGCTGTTCTCGGAGGCAAGCTCGACGACCTTCTCGATACGCCCATCCGCCTCGGTAGCGGCCCTTCGGTGTACTTGCGGGACATCGGCGCCGTGGAAAGCGGTACGGATATCGTCGTCGGCTACGCCCACGTAAACGGGAAGAGAACCGTGTATATACCGGTCACGAAGCGTTCCGACGCCTCGACCCTGGCGGTGATTCAGCGGGTAAAGCAGGCTCTCCCACGAATGAAAGCGGCCGCCCCGCCGGACGTCGATATCCGGCTTGAATTCGACCAATCGCGGGTCGTGGTGAATTCGATTAAAGGCCTCCTGACAGAAGCTGGTTTGGGAGCTGTGCTAACCGGCGTGATGGTGCTCCTGTTTCTTCGGGATTGGCGCAGCTCCATCATCGTGGTTATCACGATTCCTTTTGCCCTTCTCTCAGCCATCGTGTGGCTGTGGATGTCCGGGCAAACGGTCAATATCATGACACTTGGCGGCCTCGCGCTCGCGGTCGGCGTGCTGGTCGACGAGGCGACAGTCGAGATTGAGAATATTCACTCCCTTCTCGATTCCGCTCGCGAATCCGGGATGTCGCGGGCTCAAGCCGTTGTAGAAGCTTGCCGCAAAACTGCACTTCCACGATTGCTGGCCATGTTGTGCGTCCTCTCTGTGTTCGTTCCTTCGTTCTTTATGGTGGGTGTCGGCCGACAACTATTCGTCCCGTTGTCGCTCGCCGTCGGTTTTGCCATGATCTCGTCCTATCTGCTCTCTACGACATTAGTGCCGATCCTCGGAACCTGGATGATGCACGAAACGCGGCGAGCTACGAGCAGATCCCGCTGGCGCGACCGCTACGGCACGTTCTTGGGACGCGCAATCCGCTGGCGATGGGGTATTGCCGGCGCGTACGCGATTGGAGCGGCGGTCATGCTTTTTCTTTTGCTACCGCAGATGCACCTGGAAATTTTTCCGTCCACAGACACAGGGCAATTCCAGCTACGTCTGCGCGCTCCCACAGGTACGCGTATCGAACGTACGGAAGTCCTCGCGTTGAAGGCGCTGGACATCATTAAACGCGAAGTAGGTCCGCAAAATGTCGCGATAGAAACGGATTTCGTGGGGGTGCAACCGCCAAACTACCCGGTGAACACGATCTTCCTCTTTACGAGCGGACCTCAGGAGGCTGTGATGCTCGTGGCCCTTAAGCCTGATGCAAAGCCACGCGGCGAGGAACTGAAAGAACGGTTGCGGCAAGATCTTTCAAAGGAGTTACCAAATGTAAGTGTGTCCTTCGAAGCTGGCGACATTATCAGCCAGATCATGAGTTTTGGCTCGCCAACCCCGATTGAAGTGGCCGTGCAGGGACCGAGCATTCCAGCAAATCGCCAGTTTGCCGAGAAGATTCGCCGCGAGATGAGCGGGATCAGGAATCTTCGCGATCTTCAGTATGCTCAGCCATTCGACTATCCGACGGTACAAGTTACAGTGGATCGAAACCGCGCCGGTCAATTTAGACTTACGATGGCCAACATCGCGAAGTCCGTGGTGGCTGCCACCTCTTCCAGCCGGTTCGTGGACCCGAACTACTGGCGCGATCCTGTCAGCGGCAATGGATTTCAGATTCAGGTGGAGATCCCACAGAACCGTGTCCGATCTCTCGAGGATTTGAAACAGCTCCAGGTCTCTGGCGATGGTCCACAAGCTCAGCTTCGGGATGTTGCCGACGTGAAATACGGAACCACAGCGGCCGAAGTAGACCGATACAACATGCAGCGCGTGATTAGCTTAACTGCAAACTTGCATGGCGAATCGGTTGGAGATGCGGCCAAGCAGATTCAACAGGCGGTCGATCGAGCCGGAACGCCGCCCCGCGGAGTTACAGTGGCCGTCAGAGGTCAGATTGCGCCTCTAGGCCAAACTGTCTCCGGATTGCGAATCGGCCTGCTGCTTTCGATTCTGGTGATCTTCCTTTTGCTCACGTTCAATTTTCAGTCGCTTCGGTTGGCAATACTTGTTCTGCTTACCGTTCCCGCTGTGCTGTGTGGCGTCGGCTTGATGCTGTTCGTGACCAGGACGACTTTGAACGTGCAGTCGTTCATGGGAGCCATCATGGCGGTCGGCGTGGCGGTCGCAAACGCCATTCTGTTTGTCACTTTCTCGGAATTCAGCCGCAAGCAGGGAACATCGGCTGCAGAGGCGGCCGTGGAAGGCGGACGCAGCCGCGTACGCGCCATTTTGATGACGGCCGCAGCAATGATCTGCGGCATGGTTCCCATGGCGCTTGGACTTGGAGAGAGTGGCGGGCAAACCGCTCCTCTTGGACGAGCGGTCATTGGAGGCCTCGCCGCTGCTACTGTTTCAACCTTGTTCATTCTGCCATCGCTATACGCAATTCTGCAGGGCCGGTCTAGCAACGTTTCACCATCTCTGAACCCATATGATCCCGAAAGCAAATACTATGAGAAAGCGTAAGCTGAACATCGCGCACTGTTGTGCAACCGCGTGTTTCACAGTAATCGTCCTTGATTCCCTCACCGGCGTAGGACGTGCGCAACAGCTCGAAGCGGTTCGGGTCATCTCACGCCCGCTCGATCAGATGGTTATTCTTCCTGGAGAATTTACACCTTATTTGGGAGTCGCTATTCATGCGAAGGTGGCAGGATTTGTTCAAAGAGTGGAGGTCGATCGAGGCTCGGTTGTGAGGGAGGGCCAACTACTGGCCACAATTGTCGCGCCCGAGCTGAACGCGCAACGTGCGGAAGCGGAGGCCAAAGTGCAAGCTGCCGAGGCTCAGCGAGCGGAAGCGGAAGCCCGCGTGGCCGCCGCACAAAGCACGTACGAGCGCATGAAGGAAGCATCGGGCACTCCTGGTGTGATCGCTGGCAACGAACTGATCCAGGCGGAGAAACAGCTCGACGCTGAGCGGGCCAGGGCGACCGCAGATAAATCTGCGGTCGAGGCGGCCAGAGCCGCTGTGAAAGCCGTCGAAGAACTGCAGGCTTATCTCAGAGTTACAGCTCCCTTCTCCGGAGTGATTACAACGCGGAATATTCATCCAGGAGCGCTGGTAGGCACAGGAGAAAGCTCGCTGCCCATGTTCGAACTGGAAACGGTCAATCACTTGAGGTTGGTTGTTCCCGTTCCGGAAGCCGAAGTGGGTAGCATCGTCAAAGGCGCCAAAGTGACGTTTTCCGTTCCCGCGTATCCGAGTGAAACGTTCGCTGGTACGGTAACTCGAATCGCGCGGGCCATTGATGCGAAAACTCGCACGATGCCAGTGGAATTGGATGTTGCTAATACGAACGGTTGCCTTGCTGCGGGTATGTATCCGGCAGTTAAATGGCCGATACGAGCGAAGCAGTCCGTTTTGCTCGTTCCCAATTCAAGCATAGTGAGCACAAGCGAGCGAATGTTTGTCATTCGCGTGAAGAGCGGCTCCGCAGAATGGGTCGACGTCAAAAAGGGTCCGGCCAAAGGCGATTTGGTCGAAGTTATAGGTCCGCTCCACGAAGGAGATACCGTGCTCGTCCGGGGGACGGATGAAGTCCGTGAAGGCGCTCATCTAAACGTTCGGATGAGGCCTGCAAGTAAGGGGTGAAATCGTGCATCGGCTCATAACATTCTATGTGCCAGCGATTACCATAGGTCTCCTCGCGAGCGCGGCCGCGGCCGAAGTAACGGAACAAGCTCGCAGTTCAATTGACCGGGTAATGCGTCACAAGGGTACTTACGTACCAGAAGAAGACGTTTACAAAATCACGCTTCCTAGAGAGGAAGCAACCATTGTTCAGGACTATCAACGGCTCTCTCCCAATCTGGGGTTAAATTCCTGGGTTGCTTTTGCCTCGGGTGTCCATCACGAGGCAGTGCTTACGGGCCAATACCTTCTCCTGGATGACGAAGTCAATCCTGTCCTGGATGTCGTTCTTAACGCCGGCTTGGATGTAACGGGTCTGGCAACCTCTTGTTCTTTTGACGGGCCGCACCTTCATACGGTCGACGTGACGGGACTCGGCTCTTTCCCAACGCTTGCTTCCGCGTTTCGTGGAGGCCTCGATGCAATGCAGCGCGTCCGACGAACTACCGCTATCTCGCCAAAGCGCGGTTCTAAACCCGCGATTCCTGTTGAGAGCGCAATTGATCCAGGTCCACTCGACGCAGTCCTTTCCATGAAGGGAACGGTCACGGCCGGCGTGTATAAGGCAGCGATTGGAACCAGGACGTTGCTGAACGGCGAACTCGTCGGGCGGGAAATGGGAATGAGCACGTGGATTTCAGTAGCGGGTACAAATGAACACGCGCTCGTTCAGGGAGAATTCGTCGAGACTCCCAATGGACTGAGAAAGCTCTTGGCGGCTCTTCGCGCCAAAGGCATGAATATCTCTTCCATTCGAAATCACACGCTCGGCGAACACCCCCAATCTGTCTTCGTACGTTTCTGGGCCGAAGGAAACGCTGTTCAACTGGCGAAAAGCGTCCGGCACGCACTTGACGTTCAAGTCGGTGCTGTTTTTCACGGATCAGGGCGAAAGATATGAAACGCAAACAAGCGAATCGTGCCCAGCGCCTTGTGGTCTTGTTTACGGCAGTCTCGGCCTATCTATCGGGCCAGACGTTACACAAAGTCGCGACCATTGACTTGCCTGGTCCTAAAGGCCAAAGGTTCGATTATCTCACCATGGACGACGAAGATGGCTATCTACTTTCCGCGCATCTCGGGCCGGGAATTCTCTATGTCATTGACGTCCGCACGAACGCGCTGATCAAAGCCATCCCCGGCGTTCCTGGAATCACCGGACTCGAATACGTGCCTGGACTCCGAAAAGTCTACACTTCCGATTGGGGTGAGGAGAAGATCGGCGTTGTCGATCTGCACAAAATGGCCGTAATAAAGAGGCTCCCCACGGCTGCCAAGCCGAACGGAAGCACATATGCGGCACCCTTTCGAAAAGTCTACGTCTCGGACACCCTGGGCAAAGCGGTGGCAGTCGTTAACGTTGATAAAGACGAAATTGTCAAGACTCTCAGATTCGACAGTGAAACAGGTATGCCGCAGTACGATTCCGTCGCGCGAAAGGTCTACGTCAATCTGCGCAGCACGAATCAGGTTGCTGAGATCGATCCGGCAACAGATCGCATAATCGGCCAGTACCCTGTCGAGGGTTGCCAGTTCAATCATGGAATGGCCATCGATTCTGAACGACATCGCGCCTTTCTGCTTTGCGGAAAGAGCCGGACGATGACCGTGTTTGCGCTGGATAGCCACCATGCTATCGCTCATCTTCCGCTTCCGCCGGGCGCAGACGTAGTCAAGTTCGACCCCGGCCTGCGCCGCATTTATGCTGCCTGCTCCAGCGGCGTCATTGCTGTCTACAAAGAAGACGATGCGCAGCATTTTCGGAAGATCGAAGACTTTCCGGTTCAAAAGACGATACACAGCCTTGCCGTCGATACCTCCAGTCACCGCGTTTACGCTCCGGAGCAGAAGGAAAATGGCCACCCCGTTGCTCGAATGGTCGTGTACGAGGCGGTTGTGGAGAAGGAGAAGAAATAAATGCGACTGTTTGAAGCTTTCTTTGTTTTCGCAACTGCCGCCACCGCACAGTCGACTGCGCCGCTGCGCCTGGAGAAAACCATTCCGCTCCCGGACGTACAGGGCCGAATCGATCACATGTCGATCGACGTGAAAAACCAACGTTTTTTCATGGCTGCTCTGGGGAACGACACCGTCGAAGTGATCGATCTCAAAGCCGGCAAACGCATCCACACCATCACCGGTTTGCATGAGCCCCAGGGCGTCCTCTACCTGCCGGATGTGAACCGACTGTACGTTGCTAACGGAGAGGACGGCTCATTACGCATCTTCGACGGAGCTTCTTACGCGCCCATAAAAACCGTGAAACTCGGTGAGGATGCAGACAACGTCCGCTTCGATGCGGAAAAGAAAAATGTATACGTCGGATATGGAGGCGGAAGCGGCGCTCTTGCCGTGATGAATGAGGATGGAACGAAAGTCGCCGAAATACCGCTCGACGCGCACCCTGAATCTTTTCAGCTGGAGAAGAACGGGCCTCGGCTTTTCGTGAACTTGCCGAAATCGCAAAAAGTGGCGGTCGTCGATCGGACAACGGCGTCGGTCGTCACCACGTGGGGAACCGGTGGAGCCGTTTCGAACTACCCGATGGCTCTCGACGAAGAAGATCATCGTCTATTCATTGTCTGCCGAACACCGGCTCAAGTGCGTGTTCTGGATACAAATAGTGGCAAGCTCATCGAGAAGCTACCGGCAATTGGGGACTCTGATGATGCGTTTTACGACAAATCCCGCAAGCGGGTCTATGCTACGGGTGGCGAGGGCGGCATCTCTGTATACCAGCAGCAGGACCCGGACCATTACAAGGAAATTGCCAAAGTCCCCACCGTTAAAGGCGCACGAACAGGTTTCTTCTCTCCTGACTTGGACCTGCTGTTCGTCGCGGTTAGACGTCAGGGCTCTGAGCCGGCCGCGGTTCGCGTTTATTCGACCCAGTGAGGCTTCCGCCGGGCGGCTTCACTGATAAAGAGACCGAAAGGCGGCATGCTGAAAACTCGCCCTTAAGCGCACTGCGCTAAAATTTGCCGCGAGATAAATGTTTTTGACGCGGTCACGCCCGGTTGCTCGCTTATGACTCCTTATCAGTGGTGTTGGTTTTGTGCTTGAATAGCATCGGGTAAGTGAGTCGCAGACGGGTTTGCTGCTTACTCTTACATTGATCGGTGACACACTTGTCTCGCTATGGCTCACAACGCGAGCAAGACGCAGGATATGCGGCCATTTACGTTTACAGAGTTCGGCCGTAGCTGCTACGGATCCGTTGTATTCAGCGGAAGCCCCGATCCGCCTCGTATGCGCGACCTGTGGACTCATCCCGAACAAGCCCGTTCGATCTACGACCGTTCGAGTCCGATATGCTACCATCCGGGTTTGAAATGCAACTCAGTTGCTGAAAATTTGTTTCTGGCGGCGACTGTTCTGGCCTAATCTGCAATAAGTTCATAACCGGTCCGCAGCCAGGGTTTTGCTGCTGTTTTTTGAGATCTAGCTTCGCGGTTCAGCGGATCGGAAGAAAAACAGAGAGGTGCTCTCGGATCACTTTTAGCCGAGTCTCCCGGGAGCACCCCGTTACAAACGCCGTGAACCGGTTTGGCTCGCGACTCTTTATTGTAGGCACGCTCCTTCCCAAGTTCGCGAGGCGCAAGGAGACTTATGTCTATTCGAGACCAAAAGCGGGCACTATTCGGAAGCCGCTGGCTCGCGAAGGCGATCACGGGAGTTTTTGTTTGTCTGGCTTCTGCCTGGGCTGGGGAAGCTCCCAATTTCATCACCTATACGCATCAAATGGAAGAACCGGGAAATCTGGAGATTGACACGAAAGGGGTCATCGCTAAGCCGGCGGGTGGTAACCGATTCCTTGGATCAGCGATGGAATTTGAATATGGAACGACAGGCTGGTGGACCACTGAATTCTATTTGGATGGCCAGGCAACTGCGTCGGACAGCACAGTGTTCACTGGTTTTCGCTTGGAGAACCGGTTTCGAGTATTGCCCCGGGAACATTGGATCAACCCCGTCCTATACGTCGAATTTGAAGATATCAATGCCGCCGACAAGAGCCTCTTGGAAGTTGTGGGGCACGACGGCAATGACGATTTCCTCGGCTCCAACGCCGAAGCACGCCAGGAGAAAGAACGCGAGATCGAAACCAAACTCATCCTGGGTAGTTACGTCAAGGGATGGACGATTGCCGAGAATTTTATTGTCGAGAAAAATCTCAGACATGAACCGTGGGAGTTCGGGTACGCTGTTGCAGCCAGTCGGCCGCTGGCGCTGAGAGCGAAACCGGATCGCTGCACGTTTTGTGCTGAGAATTTTCAAGCCGGAGTCGAGATGTATGGCGGACTGGGAACACACAAGGATTTCGGGCTCACCGATACATCGCAGTATGTCGCCCCAACGATTGCGTGGCAACTGCCCAATGGCCCTCTTTTTCGGTTTTCGCCGGGCTTTGGCGTGACGGCACAGAGTTTGCCAATGCTATTCCGCTTCAGCGTTTCGTATGAAGTGGCGCAAGCCGGGAGGGCTATCCGGGAAATGTTTGCAGGCGACAAGGGGAGACGGTGATGACGCGAGGACTGCTCTTTTTCGCGGCGCTGGCCATTGCTGCCTCGCTCGCGGCACTTGGCCGTCCTGCGGGAGACTTGCTGCAACGGGTACCTCCCGCGGCGGCAAAACGCCGGAACCCATTCGCCGGAAGTGAACCGGATCGGCGAGCGGGCGCAAAATTGTTTAGGCAGGAGTGCGCTGCCTGCCACGGCCGCGATGCCAAGGGAATCGGTAAGGCTCCCCCACTAACCAATCCTCTCGTGCGTCAAGCAGACCCTGGTAAGCTGTTTTGGATCTTACAGAACGGGTCGCTGCGACGAGGGATGCCATCTTTCTCTCATCTGCCGGACGAGGAACGTTGGCAAATTGTGACGTATTTGAAATCGTTGTGAAGTTACTCCCCAGCAAGAGTTGAGGGAATCAAACGGCGGCTCAGCGCGTCAACTACGATCACGGCTGCTCGAATCTCATCTAATCGATATTGCGAACTGCGATCGGTAAAGAAAGCGTAACGATGGCGATACCTCGGCAGACTACGGAGCTGGAGATTCGAAAGGGGATCCGCTCCTCCGTTATAGGGGGGTCCGTTAACCTTTCGCTTGCCCTTATTAAGTGTCTGACCGGACTAATTGGGCATTCCTTTGCCCTGATCGCGGATCGAATCGAGTCGCTCAGTGATGTTTTTAGCTCTTCTGTTGTCGCCGTCGGCTTATGGATAGCTATCAAGCCGCCGGATCAAGATCACCCGTACGGACACGGAAAGGCGGAACCGATTGCAGCGATTATCGTCAGCTTGGCGCTAGTCGGCGCGGCGATCTCAATTGCTGTCGAGAGCATATCTGAGACTCGAACACCTCACCGCCTGCCTGAACCCTATACGCTTGCGGTGCTGTTGGCCGTTGTCGTTATAAAAGTTGTTTTGTCGCGCTACGTCGGTTCGGTAGGCGCACGTATTGAGAGTACCGCTGTGAAAGCTGACGCCTGGCATCACCTGAGTGATGCGATCACTTCGGCTCTGGCTTTCGTCGGAATCACGATTGGGCTCCTCACGAGAAACGCGACGGCAGATGACTGGGCCGCCCTCTGTGCTTCGCCGATCATATTGTTCAATGGTGTGCGTCAAATCAAGCCTCCGGTACGAGAAATACTCGATACCTCTCCGTCGGCAGATTTGGCTATGGAGGTACGGCGGACCGCAGAAGGCGTAGCGGGCGTGGCGGGTCTCGACAAATGCTACATCCGAAAAGTCGGTTTCCGATATTACGTCGATCTTCACGTTTTGGTGGATGGCACACTATCCGCCACATCTGGCCACCGAATCGCACATCAAGTCAAAGATTCGATCTTGGCTGCCTATCCCCGAATCACGGAAGTCCTCGTGCATATCGAACCAGCCTCGGAGACTCGGGCTTAGGGTAGTAGCAGTATCCGTTAGACTGACCGGCGTGGCAGACCTGCTGTTCCACTTTTAAGTGGTCGAGCCGGGTGAACCTCAAGTGGCGCCGTTCCGGCGACCGCAATTTCAAAGGCCGGCATCCCTTGCTTGTGACGCTACTTCGTCCGCTCGTTATTCCGAGGCTCGTGGACGCTCCCCAAATAATCTCATCCAACTCGGCGAGAGTTGCCCTTTCCGCCTCAATCACCTTTCATTCCGATCACAGCTTCGAAAGTCGATCGAAGACCCGGTGCACAACTCGGTCACAACGTGCTCCCATGAACTGAAACGCTTTGGAACTGGTCGCCCCTGCTCGCGCGTACAGTTCTTTTCGAAGCATATGGCGCGCTCGAAGCAGCCGAACTTTCACGGCTTCTTCCGTCAAATCGAGGCAGTCGGCCGTTTCACCTGTGTTCATGTTTTCAACTTCTCGCAGCACGAACACGGAGCGGTACATGTCCGGCAACGCGTCCACTGCTGCTTCTAGGAGAGACACTGCTTCGTGCCTCAGCGCCTCTTGCTCGGGATCTGGATCTAAAGATTTCATCGCTTCGATACTCTGACCTTCTTGATCCGAATTTACTGGAATCTCCTGCTGAAGCCGCTTCCGTTGCCGCAACCGACTCGAAGCCTCATGAACAGCAATTTTCGCCAGCCAAGTCGAAAATTGCGCTTTCCCGGCGAATTGATGAAGCGAAACATACGCACGCACATACGCGTCCTGTACGACATCTTCCGCTTCATCGTCGTCGCGAAGAATCGCACGTGCTATCCGAAACAGGCGCTGGTTATACCGGCGCATGAGAACCTCGTAAAGAGCTGTATCGCCGGCGCGCACACGCGCCACGACTTCATCGTCCGATAGCGGCGAGTTCCAGGCGAAGCTCAGGTCAGAATGGGTCGAGTCGGAGTTCACTCTTCTCATACAGAGTCGAATCGGTACATAGAGTTACAAGTCTTCTGGTTGTGTGTTGTAACCAATTGCTGTCGCGGCACTCTGTACCTGTGTCCGACATGACGATGTCGGTTGAGGAGAGTAGAAATGACACAGACCATGACGAGTGGAGGAGCGGGCGCCGTTGCACGCTGGACCAGCCGCTCACCTGGTTACCAGGCTTATCAGATCCTGCATGTCGCCTTCGTAGTTGCTCCGGTAATTGCCGGATTGGATAAGTTCTTTCATCTGCTGGTGAACTGGGATATGTACCTGGCTCCGGTCATCGCGAATCTGTCACCGATAGGGGGGCATGGCCTCATGCTGGTGATCGGAATCATTGAAATTGTGGCCGGCATCCTGGTAGCCATAAAGCCCCGGATCGGGGCGTACGTTGTAGCCGCCTGGCTACTTGGAATCGTGATTAATCTGCTAATTATTCCTGGATTCTTCGACATCGCTTTGCGCGATTTCGGATTGTCTTTGGGGGCGTTGGCGCTCGGCCGCCTCAGCCAGGAATTTAGCTCGTAAGCAAGTTATGCAAACGCTCGAAAAAACGCTGCAGAGCATCGGCGATTTCCGCGCGGAAGAAGGAGGGTTTCGCGCCAGCAGAAGGGAATGTCGCAGCATTTACCCAAAATTCTAAAGTCTTATGGCCGTGCTCAAGCCCGGCCGAATCAAGAAAAAAGGAGAGAACGTTATGAAACAACTAGCAGTCGTGGTGGTCACTGCGATGCTAACAGCGATTTCCGGCCTTGCCGCAGATCAAACGTGGACAGGGAAAATCAGCGATAGCATGTGTGGGGCTTCACACAAGAAAGTAGCCGAACACGGGACCGCGAAGATTTCGGATCGTGATTGCACGCTCGCATGCGTAAAAAACGGAGGCAAATACGTTTTCGTACGCAACGGCAAGATCTACAACATAGAGAACCAAGACTATGCCGGGCTGGAAGAGCATGCGGGACAGAGCGTTCGCCTTACAGGCGAAATGACCGGCAATACGATAAAGGTCTCCAATATTGAAAGCTCGGGCGGGAAGAGCTAAAAAGCTGTAGCAGTTCCTACACACGCGGTCGGCTCGGTTTTACGAAAATCGGCGCGTCGACGATCCGCCCCAAGCGGCGGGGACCACGCGGTCAGGCGACGGATGTTTTGGACGCAGGCACCTGTCAGCCTTATTCATTCGAGCTGAAAGCCAGGATACCCGTTTGCTGAACTAGATCAACCGAAAACGACTCTTGAACTTCCGTAATTTTGCTCATATCGCCAACCCAGAGTCTCTCGGAATCGAGCCGTAACATCTGCGCTCGATAACATTCCGAATTTGTATAGCGGACATATATTCCGCAACAGAAAGTGAGGACGCATGCCAGTTCAAGGAACCTCCGGTAATCATTTGAGAGACCTACGTGCGCAAGGCCAGTCAATTTGGCTCGATTACATCCGTCGTGCGCTGATCGCGGGCGGTGGCCTGAAACGACTGATCGATGATTACGGGGTCGCCGGAGTCACAAGCAACCCAAGCATTTTTGAAAAAGCAATTGACGATAGCACCGACTACGATGAGGCTTTGAACAGTCTGCTAAGGTGCGATGCGCAGTTTGCTCCGCAGGACGCCTATGACAAGCTTGCGATCGAGGATGTTCGCATGGCTGCCGACGTATTGCGGCCTACCTATGAGGCGAGCGGCGGCAGCGATGGCTTCGTGAGCATTGAGCCTCCGCCTCAATTGACGCGGGACACAGCCAGAACCGTCGCGGAGGCTTGGCGCCTTTGGAAGGAGGTGAACCGGCCAAACCTGATGATCAAGGTTGTAGCTACGAAGGAAGGCGTTTCAGCCGTACAGCAACTGATCAGCGAAGGAATCAATGTCATTATCACGTTGATGTTTTCGCAGCGACATTACGAAGCCGTCGCTCAGGCATATCTGCGGGGATTGGAGCATGCTCGCGACCCGGCTCGGATTGCTTCCGTGGCCTCATTCTTCGTCAGCCGCATTGATACGGCTGTCGATCGCGCGCTCGAAGCCAACGGTTCTCCCGAAGCCTTGTCTTTGCGCGGCAAAATCGCGATAGCGAACGCGAAGATCGCTTACCGGCGCTTTCGTGAGATTTTTGATGGGGATGCTTTTCGACATTTGCGAAATCGAGGCGCCCGTGTCCAGCGTGTTCTCTGGGCCAGCACAGGCACAAAAAATCCCGAATACCGGGATGTTCTATATATCGAGGAACTTATCGGCCCGGAGACGGTCAACACGATGCCCCCAGACACGCTGGATGCGTTCCGGCAGCACGGTAACGTCCGAGGCGCGACCGTGTTGGAAGGCGTATCTGAAGCCGAGAAACAACTGCGCAGTCTGGCCACCTTCGGAATCGACTTGGATGAAATTGCAGAAAAGCTGCAGCGGGATGGCGTCGCAGCATTCGCCAACGCTTACGACCGCGTGACCGCCGCGCTTGATAAGAAGAGTAAGGCAATTGCGATAGCCGTGCCGAAGTAGATTCTGAGCATCGTTTATGCACGAGAAGAGTTGAGACCGGGCCGTTCGTTGCGCTTGCCAGAACTGGTCGCTAGCGCTCACCTTTTCCCAGCGCTGCTGCTGGATATAGACCATCGATTCAATGAGGCCGGGTCTGCGGGCTTTCGGAACTCAGCGCCTGGCCCAAACTGGGTTTGCCATCTCAACGTCCCAGATAGGTCGACCCACATATTGTTGTCCCCTCTATCATGACAACGCTGGCTGGCTCCCCATCCCCAATCCAAAACATTGTTCGCAACCTCGCAGCTTTACGTAGCAAATAGAAGGTGAAAAGGTAAACAACCCCTCGTCCCACCGTCGCTGGACTCTCCTTGCCGGTGCAGGATTGCCCTTCGCCGTGAAGGGGAATCAGCATCACAAAAGCTTTACAAATTCGTAACGGCCGCATAGTTACCTTCGATTCGGTTCTTTCTCTATTAGGGCGGTATTGCTACAGGGGGTGGGCGTGGCCAAGAGATGGATGGTGTGGATCGCGGAGATGAGGCGAAATGTGCTGTTGCGCTCCGGCGCTTTAGCCGGTACCGTTTTTCTCGCTCTGGTGATCTTTCTCGGATTGACGGCGCGGGAGAGTCGAAGCCAATCGGTGAGCAAGGAGGCCGATCGGGATGCGACGGCCGACAACGCAGTTCGGCTAGCCGCCGAAGGACGCCATATCTTTCGCCACGATACGTTCGGCGATCAGGTCTTCTGGGGCGATACGCTGAAACTGCATCGTGCCATCGAAGGGTCAAAGTTGGGAGGAGTTGGTCCCGGTGTTAGTCCTAAGCAGGCTCTTGAAGTTGGGTTGAAGATTGACGCAAACGCCTTACCCAGGGACTTGCTTGAACAACTTCGACACGGGCTAGTAAATCTCAACGATCCCGCCGTGACGGTTGCACTGCTTAAGTTGAACGCGGTGGTTGGCGTAACCGGCTTTTTCGATACTGGCGGGAGCCTCACATCTATGGGAATTCAATGTGCACTCTGCCACTCGACTGTCGATGACTCCATGCCTGCTCTGTGCGCAGGTGTGATTCATACAAACCCTGGTACGGGCTGCGTGGGGCGGCGCTTGGACGGTTGGCCCAATCGTGACTTAAACGTGGGAGCAATTATTGCGCTTGCGCCTGATCTAAGTTCGTTTGCCGATCTACTCTCTACAACTCAGTCCAACGTGAGAACCGTGCTCAACAGTTGGGGTCCCGGAAAATTCGATGCGGAATTGGCGCTCGATGGCAAGGCCTTCAATCCTGAACAAATGACCGACGGTGTGCTCACTGGGACGCATGTCTCGGGCGCGTCGCTAATCCCGCCGGCCTTTGGCTTGGGCGGAGTCAATCTCCATACGTGGACAGGATGGGGATCCGTGCCCTATTGGAATGCCTTCGTGGCAAACCTGGAAATGCATGGTGTGGGGAGATTCTGGGATCCGCGATTGAATGATGCAACCCAGTTTCCGATCGCCGCCGCTCATGGTTTCGGCGACCTTCCGCATATTTCCCCGGATGACGATCACATCACGTCAAAACTTCAGGCTCTGCAGTTTTATCAGCTCGCCATTCCTGCACCACAGCCTCCGCCCGGGAGCTTCGATCAAGCCGCCGCAGACCGTGGCGACGAGCTTTTCAGCGGTAAGGCAAAGTGTAATAGCTGCCATGTCGAACCAATCTGGACCGATCCCGGATGGAATCTGCACACGCCTGCAGAAGTCTGCATTGACAGTTTTCAAGCTGATCGGGCGCCGGATCACCGTTATCGGACTTCGCCGATCGGCGAGTTGTTTACGCATGAGAAGGGCGGGTTTTATCACGACGGGAGATTCCGGTCACTGGCAGATGTTGTCGATCACTATGACACTTGCATGGGCCTGGGCCTTACCGGTGACGAGAAGAGCGACCTCATTCAATACCTGCGGAGCCTGACGTTTGGGCCGAAGAAGACGAAACACCAGAACGAGAAGTAATCAGTCGATTGAGGATGACAGGCTGCGAGCCGAGCAGCAGAAGGGAATAACTCATGTTACGTAATTACGATGATCTGGATAACCGCTGGCACAGTGTTGTCAGACGGCGATCCTTCCTGGCAGGCCTAAGCGTGACAGGCGCAGCGCTTTCCACTGGAGAACTCATAGCGCGCGACGACCGTAAGCTCCCCAAAGGGGATGTAGCGATCATTAAATTTCTAGCTGCAGCCGAATTGGTTGAGAGTGATTTTTGGCAGCAATACAACGAACTCGGCGGAGTGAATGGTGGAAATCCGGCGTACCAGCTGGCGCTAGAAAACCTGGACAGCGATATGCCGCAATATATCTCCGACAACACTGACGATGAGATGAGCCACGCGGCGTTTCTCAACGCCTACCTCGTGTCTAAAGGCGAGACAGCCGTAAACCTGGATGCCTTCCGTACTCTACCGAGCAGTCGGGCGACCGGCGCCAAACAGATCGGGAGGCTCACTAATCTTATGAACCTTACTGTGGACACCAGTTGGTACACCCAATACCGCAGTACGCAGAATCCGGATCTGGGTGGCGGACCGTTCCCGCAGGCCGTACAGATCGTAAACCAGCCGTCCATCCCACTAAACGACACCGATACCCCGCCCGACCAACCACAGCCGGTTCCTCCAACTGACCCTCGGCAAAGACGTATGCAGGCGATCGCTAACACAGCTGGGTTTCATTTTGCGACGTTCGACCAGAAGGGTTCCAGCGTATACACGAACCTGATCCTCAACGTGTCGAGCCGAGAGGTTCTGCGGGTTCTCGTGAGCATTCTCGGCGTGGAGGTAGACCACTTCGCGGTGTGGCATGACAAAGCCGGAAACGCCGTCTCCCAACCCCTGGCTGGTGTAAGAGACCCGGAAACAGGCGTATTCTTCCCGGATCTCAACTCTCCGCCTTTTGGCGGCGAGGAATTTCAAACCAATCTGATCTTTCCCGAGCCCTGCGCGTTTATTGCCCGGCATTTCCCGGCTTGCTCGGTGATTCGGCCTTCGCGCAAGCGAAACGCAGGCGCTGTGGTGACGGCGACCGCCATCGCGAACAGTCAACTCTTTCTCGGTCAGTCGCAGGAATTTTTTGACGCGGTCATCGCTTTAGCAAAGGCCGCGGATGCCGCTCGCCGCGAACCGTTTGATGACGATGACGATTAGGATCGTGAGAAGACGGCGGAAATGAACTGACTCAGTGAGGGAACGCTTCACCGCCCTCCTGGTGATGCCCAGCGATTCGCGAAAGAACACGCATTGTAACGCGATCGCACCGCTCACCGAGAAATTGGAATGCCTTTGAACTTGTCGCGCCCACGCGATCATAAAGAGCTCGCCGCAACGCAAGTCGCGCCCGGAAGAGCCGCATCTTAACAGCTTCTTCGGTAATTTCCAGACAATTCGCAATCTCTAGAATGCTCATCTCCTCGAGAGACCGCATGACGAACAAAGTTCGCAGAGTCTCAGGCAAAGCGTCGATTGCCTCTTCTAGAATAGTTCGAGCTTCGCCTGTGAGCAGATCGTCTTCAGGTGTGTGAGTCACCCGAGAAATCTTTCGCAGCGACGCCGCAGCCGCATCGATCTCGCATTCCTTCCGCTGGTTCTTGATTCGGCGCCAGGCCTCATGAATTGCGATTCTGGTCAGCCAAGTCGAGAAAAGACATCGGCCTGCGAACTGGCTCAAGTGCGTATAAGCCTGAACAAATGTTTCCTGTACAACATCCTCTGTCTCGTGCTCGTCCTGAAGAATGGCGCGAGTTACACGATATAAGCGCCGATTGTATCGCCTTACTATGAGCTGATATGAATCCGCATCGCCGCCGAGAACGCGTTCAACGATCTCGACATCGCTCAAAGTGGTTGCGCTCTGGTCCCGATTGGAAAGCATCACGGAACGGCCGTAGCGCTACAAAGTCCGAGTCGACGGAATGTTACGATGCGCCGCGAGCATACTATATTAGGCAGAAAACTTGAAGTGTGTTGTTAACGCCGCGTAACGTTGGCGTAAAACGTTAAAATATTTGAGCGAGAAAGGCGTTCGTTCTGCTCAGGTGACGGAACACTGCATCTGGGCACACGCGGGAGGGGTAATCACTTCTCCTGCTGCGGGGAGGTGTTCTCGTTCGCGAATTGCCGTATCAGCAAAACCAGTTGCCAAGAATGCCCGTCAGACAAATCCCAGCCAGGCATACCCGTGAAACGCACTCCATTCTTAATGATGTAAAACATCTCTCCATCTGTCAGTTTCTGTACGTGTGCTGCACGGAGGTCGGGCACCTCAGGTGAAAGGCCCTTGGCCGTGTTGGTCTTTCCGGTACCGTCATTGGCGTGACAAACTGCGCAGTTATCGGAATAGAATTTCCGTGCTTCGGTGAGAGCGCCGGGAGCGGGGCGCATCGGATTCTTCGCCTCCTTTGCAGCGGTTGGAATCGACAGGGCTAAAGCGCCGTTTGCAATCGCATATTCGAAATTGCTCGGCTTTTTACGGGCACTAAGACCTTCCGACCTGAGGAATCCGTAACAGATTGCGAAGACGGCCGCAATCAAAGCGATCAATGTGATGACACTTGTTTTAACAGTTCTCATCCGGTCGACAAAATTCTGAGCGCAGCGTTAGGTTTGGACAGAAGAAGCTAGCTCGTGAGCGAGGAGCGATCGCAGCCACACATACAGAGCTGCGGGCGGACATTTGGTTACAAATCTTATTGCCTACGACCGAGGCGATTTGTATCGCAGTGTCGCCTCTGTGACCCTTTCCATCACTCGGACTTTGTCCGATCGCGCTTTCTATCGCAGGGCTTTCTAAGAGATAAAAAGATAAGCAGCAATAAGCTCCTCAAGAGTTCACGTCGGCTGGCTTGACTCTGGACTACGCTCCAGACCGTACGATTTCAGTATGAAGACCGTGAACGCATACCCACCCAAAAAAGCGCCTGATCGAAAGATCATCGCGAGAATGGGGAGCGCTTGCTGCAGCACGCCCGCCGCGATCTGGTACTGGGTCGCCGCTTCCTTGATTGCCTGGGGACTACTGAGCGTCGCAGGTATTTACTGGAAGCCGCTCCGAACCTTTTCAGCGACAACAATTTATCTGGCCATGGCGGCCGGCTGCGCGGCAAGCTGGCTTAGAAATCGCACTCTTCACTGCGGCATTACAGCTCCGCTATTGCTCATGGCCGGTCTCGTTTCCTTACTGTCAGAAACGCATGCTATTCCTGTTGACACTCGTTTGGTCTGGCCATTTGTGGTCATAGGCGTCGGAATCGCTTTCGTACTCGAATGGCGCTACGCTGGACGCTCCGATTAGATGAACACGTTTGCGCCAGAGAAACTCCATCGCCTCCGCGGGGCCCATCTCTACTGGAGGTGTTCCCTACTGAGCAACGCTTGCGCCAGTCCGGCCCGCGCAGGTTTTATGACACGAACTACGGGACCGCCTTGGTACATTGCTTGCGGAGGTTGATCGCTCCAAACCGCGCCTGCCCGATAGACGGCGATGAAATCCCATACGACGCTGCGACGATCATGCTCTCCCATGGAGAGAGAAATCAATCGCCTTTTGTCCCAGAATTGGGCGACCCGCGAATCGGCAATCCGCTTCAATGTCGCCGTTGAGGGCGATGTCCAGTCTGTTGGCAGCACCGGCTCCCAAACAACAAAGGCTCGCAGCGCCTTGCCCGCAAACTGGTTTAGCATTTCTTCGGTTGCAGAGGCCCCCTGCAGACATACTGTTCAGGTGGGTGATAAGAGCAGGAGCACGCGGACGTCGTCCTTCGCTGCGTTGAAAGCGATTTTGAGATCGGCTGCATTCTGAGCTGTCAATTTCCGTAGCGGAGGTTGGCCGCTGGGCGTCTGGCTGCCGCCATAAAGATAGAAGAGTGCTCCTGCTAGCGCGATAGCAAAGATCGCGACCAAGACATGTTTGCGGCTCATAGAATTAATGAGCCAGCAAAGTAGCCGAGGCGTTTGCCATCACTTGCGGAAAGAAGATCGAGATAACCACGAAAACCGCAGCTACCCACAGCAGTACAGAGGCGATCACGCTCGGCCGCCGCCGGCATTTTTTCGCATGCCAGGCTTGATAGAACCCATGGCCGACAAATAGCATTGACGCTCCCAGCAAGTACGGTCTCGCAGCACTCAGGAACGCTGAACTGCCCGCAAATCCCGCCGCGAAAAGAAAAGGCAAGATCGGCAGACAACAACTGGACGCGGCGAGGACACTGCCGATCGCGCCGATGCTCGCGAGTGCCGCGCGAGTACCGCTGTACCTGCCGACATCGGCGATGCTGTTGTTGCTCGTTTGTTCACGCATCCTTTAGAACTCCCGCTTCTCTCAGTGCCGTTCGGATCATCTCTTCTGAGGGCAGCCCGCCCGAATATCGCCGACATGCGAAACCCGTATCCTTGACACTCCGAGAATCGGGTTCGATATCCAGCCCGTTGACGCGAATTGTCGGCGATCCAAAAAACCTCAGCGTCTTTGCGGCCAATTCGTGGGTTACTTCGATCTCTGATACCTCGGTCACCAATCCCGCCTGCCGGAGAACCGTTTTGAGCCGGTCCACAGCAGGTGCGTGGTTCAGGCAGCCCTCGAAATACAAAACCTCAATTTTCATCCGAACCTCGCTCGACTATTTCATCGAGCACGGGGCAGCGGCCGTTATGCGAATCGCCGGAGGCTTTCAGCTTGCGTTCGCACGTTCGCAGCTTTTTGTGAGTTGCTCTTCTAACATGCGAAGTTCCTCAACCTTAATGTGAATTTGGGCCACTTTGGCCTGCAGCACTTCCCGCATATGAGAACAGGGTTCCTGTTGGTCGCGCTCGATGACCAGCAGCTCCCGGATTTCGGGAAGAGAAAATCCCAGCCGCTGCGCGCGGCGAATGAATTGAATGCGCTGAATATCCGCCGATACTTGCCCGATCTGAATCCCGGCTCTGACCATACGACTTCAACATACACTCTGGAGTAGACTCCAGAGTCAAGTGTTTTTCTTCGCGCAAAGCACGTACAAGCGCGTTCAGCTCAAGTCAACCGCCTCATTCAGGCGCGACGTAACCGGCCGTATGAGTCCGGCTACTTGATCCCACGGAGCTGGATACGACCAGGTGCGCTGCAAGCGGCAGTCGGGTTAAGGCATCCTGGTAAACTTCTATTCTCGCGAGGCAGGTTAGCGCCGGAGCGTTCCTCTCTTAACCGTTGAGGACCGCTGGCCGGCGAACACCTTCTTCGGCATCGAGGAAAACGAAGAACAACGGTTGGGAAGCTACGATCGCCTTCAACTCTTGAAGAATCCGCAGGTGCCTGAAGCCATCAATCACAACAGGCTGGCCGCTACGCCAACCCACGCTGTTCGCTGAAAGCAGACGGCCCAGGGCAGCATGATCATGCGGCACTTCGCGTGGCTTTTCACAAAAGTTCGCACAGTCAGTTCGGGCCAAGCCCGTTTTGGCGAAGGCCCAGCATCTCCTCACAAAGGTTGGACGTGAAATCTGAAGCTCATCCATCCTCATAAGGAACGACGTGGAGGCGCGCGGTTTTCCCTCGGAGCTGTTTTAGGAAATCGAGCTCGACGGCATGCTCCGTAACGGACGGTATCGCCGTCGCTTCCGATTTCGGCATAGGACGGATTCCCACGTCCGCAGCCTGAACACGTGCTGCATCGTGCAGAAAATCACCGAATTTGACCGCCTCGGTGATCATCGCAGCCCACACTGCCGCGCCAGGTGAAAACCATGGCGAACTACTGAGAGTTCACGACCATTCACCGCTCTCAGAAACTAAACTCGAACAACTCGAAGCTCGTGATGGTGGACCGGCAGACCTTTCCACGCCGGCGACGCAAATGGAGGCGAGGCTTAGTCCCATATTTGTTAAGAGAATCCAGTTTGTTACGAGAATCCAGGCAGGATTTTGTCATCATCGAAGGCCAATAGGCCGGCGACCGATTTCCGCTCACCTCAAATGGCGCTGAGGCCGATTTCTTTTACATTTTTCGCACATCCGAATGCCCTAAAAGCATTTCTGTCACTCGCCCGGATCAAAAAACGCCAGCACCGATTGTATACGTCGGTGACGCTGCTCTGGATCGCACCTAGGCTGAGCAGAACATCGGACGGAGTTGCCCCATAGTATTCCCAAGCCTTGCGCTAGAAGGGCAAGGCCGCGCCTAACAAATTGCATTGCATCCGTATACTATAGGAGGAGAAGTGTTCCAACGCGGAGCCAATCTGGTTCTCTCACTGTTGCTGGTTGCAACATTGTTCTGGGGCGGCTGTGTCGCATGTCCGCAATTCTTCCAATCCCCGGTTGTCAAGAAATCCTGCTGCGATCCTGCCGGTCACTGCAAACGCACGAAGAACGATGGCTCGCAGCAAAAGCCTTGCCACTTTCAGCAACTTGAGATTCAGCAGAAAGTTAAACCTCCGGTACCTCTCGTTGCTGTAATCCATCCTGTGTTGCCTTCGCCAATGGCGTCGCTTGAATTGCAAGAATTGATGCGGGCTTCTGAAGCACGCCTGGGCTCACCGCCAAAATCACCACACCAGCGGCAAGCTCTCCTCTCTACTTTTCTCATTTAGTCCTTCCGTCTTCTCGTCACCACATAGCTAACGACATAAGTGTGCTGTTGCGCCTGAGTTCCAGGTACGGCACACCAGGTGTAAGGCGTCGGCCCGCTCACTTCTGAAGCGGCAAGGCGCCGAATTACACAGGGCATAACAACTCTGCGAACCCTAGTTTCGCGGACAGAATTTCAGGAAAAGGACTAATGAGAAAAATGAAACGAACCATTCTTTCGATTGCCGCAAGCCTACTGCTTGCCCCAGCGCTAAGCTTCGCTGCTCAGCAAACATGGACGGGCGAAATCAGTGACAGCATGTGCGGGGCAAGTCATCAGGCCATGGCAAAGTCTGGCCGGAAGGTAAATCCAAGAGATTGCACTCTTGAATGCGTGAAGGCTGGCAATAAGTACGTCCTTGTCAGCAAGGGGCAGGTGTTCGACGTTGCCAATCAGGACCTTCCAGACCTGCAGAAGCACGCTGGCCAGAAGGTGCAAGTGACAGGTGATTTGGGTTCCGATAACAAAACGATCACCGTGGCCAAGATTCAAATGGCGCGCTGAAAGCGGCAACAGAGGTGTGATGCAGCGGGCGCGAGGAAAGGCCGTGTCGCATCGGCCTTTCCCTTCGTGCTCGCGCATGTACCTTGCGGTCGAAAAAGGAAAAGAATGTCATCACGAATGTTCGTTTGGACTGCTGTCATTTCTGTCGGCCTGATTCGAGGGAGCGCGAGCGATTTGCCTGACGATGCCTCGCGTTCTTTGCATTGGGTCTCGAAAGCGAAGTTGAATCGATTCCCGAAATCGACACCGGGCACTCTCACTCTCTCCACGGAAGGGATCGATTTTCATCCCACCAAAGGAGAGGCCATTCAATGGGCCCTCGAAGATATCCGGACTGTTGTTCTCTCGAATCCACGGAAGCTCTCTCTTGTTAGCTACCAGAACCGCCGCTGGCATGTTCCTGGAGACCGCCCGTTCGAGTTCACTCTGAAGACGCCAATGCCTCCACAAATAGCGGCCGAACTGGTGAACAGAGTCGGTAAGCCAGCGATTAACGGAGATCCATTACCGGAAGTATCCAGCTTCGCGATCATTCCTGCTCGCCACAAAACCGCCACTGGTGGCAGTAGCGGGAGTTTGCGCTTCAGCGATTCGGGGATCGACTATCTATCGAAGACAGGCGATGCCCGGAGCTGGCGCTGGGCCGATATCGAGACGATCGCGCATCCCGAACCGTATCGATTCAGAGTCGGCGGTCATCTCGAGACGTTTGATTTCGAGTTGAAAGAGCCGCTTACCCGAGAAATGTTCGATCGTTTATGGGATCACGTGTATGCGCAACAACTGAACATTGGGTACCGCGAAGGAGAAAGGCATGCCGAGATTCACTAGAAATCCAGCGCTGCTGCGAACGAGCGCACAGACATTCGCTCTATGGCTGCTCATACAGAACATGTCGATGCCGATTATGGCGCAGTCTCTTCCCCAATCGCCACTACCGCCGGGGCAGGTTTCAGCGATGCCCGGCCAAGTTGTCCCGGAAGGCGTAAACTCGTCCCTCGCGGCGCTCGTGGATGAGGCCGAGAAAAACAACCCGCAGATTCTGGCTGCAAAACACGGTTGGCATGCGGCGACGCAGGTACCGTCTCAAGTATCGACGCTTCCTGATCCGGAATTCACGGTGCAGCAGTTTGCGGTTGGAAATCCGGCTCCATTCGCGGGTTATACAACCAGCAACTTTGCCTACATCGGGTTCGGTGTTTCCCAAGAGCTTCCTTATCCAGGCAAACTTCGTCTCCGGGGAGAAGCGGCAAAGACAGAGGCCGATGTTGCCGGGACTCGTGTGGAATCGATACGCCGCATGGTAATCCAGCAATTGAAAACGGCGTATTTTCAACTGGCCTACGAACTCGAAGAACTGCAGCTTCTCGATCGGGACGGCAAGCTATTGGATCAGGTCGCAAAGATTGCCGAAGCCAATTACCGCGTTGGGAAAGGCAATCAGCAAGACGTTCTGAAGGCGCAGTTAGAGAAGACCAAACTCCTCGCCACAATCGAGATGCATCATCAGGAGCACTTCAGCCTGCAAGCCAAGCTGAAGCAGCTGCTAAATCGTCCCCTTGGCAGTGCGGATATTATCCCCGACAGTCCTACCAAAACTCCGGTTCGGATTCCCGTGGAGGAGCTGCTGGCCGACGTTCGTACTCAAAATCCCGATATCCGCGGCCAGCAGGAAATGACCCGAAACAAGAGCGTACAGCTCGAGATGGCTCACAAAGACTTTTATCCGGATTTCACGTTGCAGTACATGTGGCAGCACACGGCCTCTCAATATCCGGATTACTACATGCTTACGGTGGGAGCTCGGATTCCGATCCATCGCAGCCGAAAGCAATGGCCTGAAGTAGAACAGGCCGTGGAGCAACTGCACCAATCGCGCCGCGATTACGAAGCGCAAATTCAGCAAGCCTACTTCGATGTTCGGGATCAATACCTCAAAGCCCAAACAGCAGAACGAGTCCTCGATATTTATCGGCAAGGCCTGATTCCCCAAGCAGCGAATACGTTCAAAGCGGGGCTCGCCGCCTATGAAACGAATAAAGAGGATTTCGAGACTCTCTTGAATTCTTTTATGGACGTTCTGCGGCTGGACGAAGAATACTGGCGCAATCTTCTGGATCACGAACTCGCCGTCGCCACGCTCGAGCAGATCACCGGGATTCCGCTGAATGAGCGGTCCAAGTGAAAGGCAGGAACAAGATATGAAGAACTATCGCCGCGCATTTGGAGTAGCACTCGTTACAAATATTCTGCTCGCCGGTGGTCTTGGCTACGTGTGGTGGTCCGCGCATCACCGCGACTCAGGGGCGCAGAAGCCCGCGACAGAAGGCCGCCAGTCCTCTGGACAGCCAGCCAGTAATGCGGCAGGCAATGCGCCGACCGCTCCGCCTGAGATCCCACTCGCTCCCGTGCAATTGACACCGCAGCGCCTGCAAAGCATTGGTGTCGAGACCGGCACAGTCGAAATGAAAACTGTCGCCGACGAACTTCGCACGGTCGGAGACGTGGAAGTCGATGAGACCAAGCTAGCCTACGTGCAACTACGCTTTCCCGGCTGGATCAAGAAAATGTTTGCCGATGCCACGTATCAATACATTCGCCAGGGAGAGCCGCTGTTTACGATTTACAGCCCCGATCTGGTGACAACCGAACGGGAGTATCTCCTGACCAAACAGAATCGCGATGAGCTGTTCCACAGCTCGGTCCCGGGAGTTGCCGCAGGTGCGGGCTCGCTGCTCAATGCCGCGAGTGAACGGTTGAAGCAATGGGAAGTACCGGACCGGGAGATCGCGAAGTTGGAATCCACGGGAACGGTCCGGAACGAACTCGAGATCGACTCGCCAGTATCCGGATACATCACGGAACGGAATGCATTACCCAACATGTATGTGCAACCAGGGACCAGGCTGTACACCGTGGCAAATCTCTCGACGGTCTGGGTCTATGCAGCAGTGTTTCAATCGGACAGCAGCCGCCTGGCAATCGGACAGCCAGCCACAGTCACTACGGATGCGTTTCCAGGACAAACGTTCTCAGGGCTGGTCGACTACTTATGGCCGCAACTTGATATGAACACGCGAACCCAGCGTGTGCGACTTGTCTTCTCGAACCCGCGCGTGAAGTTAAAACCGGGAATGTTTGTCAATATTCGACTGCAAATTCCCATGGGCCGCCAATTGGCCATTCCAGCATCGGGAGTGCTCCAGGCCGGCGTCCGGCAGATTGCTTTTGTAGATCACGGAGGAGGATATCTCGAACCGCGCGAAATCCAACTTGGCCCTCGCACGGGAAGCGACTTTATCGTCCAAAAGGGCCTCAAAGCAGGGGAGAAGATCGTTATCTCCGCCAATTTTCTCGTCGACTCGGAGAGCCAGCTACAGGCGGCGCTCGGATCGTACGCCCCGCCACCTCCGGGCGCAGGTTCAACAACGCAACCGGCGGCGGCCAATCTCGATTTCACAACGGCGCCATCTCCGCCGCGCAAGGGAGATAACACGTTTCGGGTCAAGCTCACAGATAAAAGTGGAGCTCCGATCACCGGCGCTCAAGTCTCGGTGACTTTCTTCATGCCGGCCATGCCGGCCATGGGCATGTCGGCCATGCGTACCGTTTCCAATCTCAGCGAGAAGGGAGGCGGCCAATACGAAGGGACCGGAAAGCTTGAGAGTGGGGGCACATGGCAGGTCAGCATCGCCGCGCAGAAAAATGGCCAAACGCTCGCCAGCAAACAAATCACGGTAAGCGCCACTGCGGGAATGTAGATGATCAACCGCTGGATCGACTGGTGCGCCCGGAACCGTTTCCTGGTTTTCACTGGCACCTTTTTCCTTGTCCTCGCGGGCATCTGGTCTCTGCGGCATGTCCCGTTAGACGCTCTGCCGGACATCTCAGATGTGCAAGTGATTATCCACACGAGCTGGACTGGAGAACCTCCGAACATTATCGAAGACCAGGTCACGTATCCGATTGTGACGGCATTGCTCGCGGCGCCGCATGTCAAGGCCGTACGGGCTCAGACCATGTTTGAAGATTCGTATGTGTTTGTGGTTTTTGAGGACGGTACGGATATTTATTGGGCGCGCTCCCGCGTTCTCGAGTACCTGCAACAAATCGCGGGACGGCTGCCGGCCAATGTCCATCCGGTGATCGGCCCGGATGCGACCGGAGCTGGCTGGGTCTACGAATACCTCCTCGTAGACAAGAGCCACCAGCGCAATCTGGCTGATCTTCGCACGCTACAGGACTGGTTCTTGCGTTATCAGCTTGAGACGGTGCCGGGCGTTGCTGAAATCGCGAGCATTGGTGGCTTTGTGAAGCAATACCAGGTTCGGCTCGATCCGGATAAGCTGCGAGCTTTACATATCCCTCTTTCGACTGTCATCGATCGCGTTCAGCAGAGCACTAACGAAGTCGGCGGAAGGGTTTTGGAACTCAGCGGCGCGCAGTACATGATCCGCGGCCTCGGTTATTTGCGTAATTTAAGCGATCTGGAAACGATTCCGGTGGACACCAAGAACGGTGTTCCTGTCCTGGTGAGAGATTTGGGCACAGTCGCCTATGGACCCGATATCCGGCAGGGTGTAGCGGAATGGAACGGCGAAGGCGAAACGGTCGGCGGAATTGTTGTCATGCGCTACGGCCTAAACGCCCTCGACGTAATCAATCGACTCAAGAAGAAAATTGCGGAGCTAACGCCGTCGCTTCCGCCAGGTGTTCAGATAGTCTCTGGGTACGATCGGTCCGGACTCATTGATGCGTCGATCCAAACCCTCCAGCGGGATCTTCTGGAAGAGGCAATCATCGTCAGCCTTGTCATCATTGTTTTCCTGTTCCACTTCCGATCCGCTTTCATTCCCATCCTTACGTTGCCCATTGCGGTTGTCGCCTCCTTCATCCCCATGTACTATCTGCACGTCACGTCCAACATCATGTCGTTGGGCGGGCTAGCGCTCGCAATCGGCGTGCTGGTTGATGCCGCCATCGTGATGGTTGAGAACGGATACCGGCATCTTTCGGAACGGAATCCACACACTCATCCAGAATCAGGCAATCCAGCCACACAATCCCATAACCCTGGAGCGTTACACCCCGGCGTTGCGGAAGAGCCTGCAACTTTGACCGAGCGACAGCGGCGGAAAATTCTGCTCGATGCGGCGAAACAAGTCGGCCCGGCCATCTTCTTTTCTCTGCTGATCATTGTCGTTTCGTTCTTGCCGGTGTTTTTGTTGGAAGCGCAGGAAGGACGCATGTTCCGCCCGCTGGCCTGGACCAAAACGCTGGCTGTGGCGTTCTCTTCCATTCTCTCGATCACGCTTGTGCCGGTTTTGATGGTGATCTTCATTCGAGGGCGATTGCGGCCCGAATCGCAGAACCCGATTTCCCGCTTCACAACAGCTCTTTACTTGCCGGTTCTCCGGTTATGCCTTCGCTATCGCAAGACCACGCTGGTCCTGAATCTGCTTTTCCTGATTGTTACCTTTCCCCTGGCTTTGCGCATCGGCAGCCAATTCATGCCGCCCCTGTATGAAGGCTCCTCGCTGTACATGCCAACGGCCTTGCCGGGAATATCGATTACACAAGCCTCGCAGCTGCTTCAAGAGCAGGACAGAATGATCCGCTCTTTTCCGGAGGTAGAAAGCGTGTTCGGATCGATTGGCCGGTCCGACAGCGCAACGGACAACGCTCCTCTGGATATGTATGACACCACGATCATGCTGAAGCCCAGGGAGCAGTGGCCGGCCGGAATGACTTACGAGAAGCTGATCCAGGAAATGGATGGAAAACTCCAATTCCCGGGCCTGTCCAATACCTGGACCATGCCGGTGGAGAATCGGCTGGACATGGAGTTGACAGGCATCAAAACGCCCGTTGGTTTGAAGATTCAAGGGACCAGCGTCGAGGGCATTCAACAGGTCGGGGCGCAGGTCCAGCAGCTTTTTTCGAAACTACCGGAAATGCGATCGATTTTTGCCGAGCGTGTGGCCGAAGGGTTCTACGTCAATATCGAGGTAAATCGGGCTGAGGCCGCCCGCTACGGATTCACGGTCGCCGATGTGCAGCGGGCTGTTTCCTCCGGCATTGGGGGAGCAAACGTTGCCGAGAACGTCGAAGGCCGGCAGCGATTTCCGATCAACGTCCGCTACAACCGGGATTTCCGGGATGACGTGAGACAGCTTGAAAGAGTAGTCATCACGACCCCTTGGGGGGCACAGATTCCGATTGGAGAAGTCGCCAAGATTTCGTTTTCTCGCGGACCCTCGATGATTCGCGATGAGGATGCTCAGTTGACGGGTTACGTGTACATCGACCTCAACACCACCGACTACGGCGGTTTCGTCACAAAGGCGGATCGCCTTCTCCGGGAGCAATTGAAAATGCCGGCTGGGTTCACCTACCGCTGGTCGGGAGAATACGAGTTCGAATTGCGCGCCAAAGAACGTCTGAAACTTATTCTGCCGGTTGTCTTCTTCGTCATTTTTCTGCTGCTCTATATGGTCTTTCATTCCGTAACGGAAGCGGCCGTCCTCATCTTTCCGACGCTATACGCCATGACCGGCGGCCTAATCCTTCAATGGTTGCTCGGCTACAACTTCAGTGTTGCCGTTTGGGTGGGCTACATCGCGTTGTTTGGAATCGCGGTCGAAACCGGCGTAGTCATGGTCGTGTACCTGCACGAAGCGCTCGACCACAGGCTGGCTACCGGTACTCCGTTGCGACACGAAGATATCGAGGCGGCAACCATTGAGGGCGCTGTCCAGCGCCTGCGCCCGAAACTGATGACCGTCTGTGCAGTTCTCGCGAGTCTGGTTCCCATCCTTTGGGAGAGCGGAGTCGGCTCGGATGTGATGAAGCCCATTGCCGCTCCGATTGTCGGCGGGATGATTACGTCCACCATCCATGTGCTGATTCTCGTGCCCGTATTCTTTGCGCTGATGAAGGAACGGGCGCTCAAGCATGGTACGTTGCGGCGATCGGGTGAAAGAGATTCTGATTCCTAACTGTTGAGGCAGGTGCAGTACATGTCGAAATCTTCGCCCTCAAAAGTTCAGAAACAAAGGCGAAAGCAGGGCGCCACGTTCGCTGCCAACGATAAATGGAGAGTTGTTGGTATTCTCCCTTTCCTTGCCGCTGCCATCGTGGGTCTTTGGCTATTAAGCAAGGGCGGCTCTACAGGAGTTACTCAGAAGCCTGATGAAGACATTCCACCATTCTTGGCCGCGACGATAGCGGTCGAACCACTTCCGGCAACACTTGCACCGGCGCAGTTTACAGATCCATCTATCAAGGAAGCGTACACGGTAGCTCTGAAGATTCCGCGGGTGCTCGCTCAGCAGCCCTGCTATTGCTGGTGCAGCAGAATGGGTCACCGCAGCCTCCTCGATTGCTACCGCTCGAAGCATGCGGCAGATTGCACTATCTGTGTCAAAGAGGCGCTTCTTGCAAACCGCATGCACAATACCGCGAAAACACCGGAGCAAATCCGTACGGCGATTGTAGCAGGTGAATGGAACCTGCTGCGCTTATCTATGGCCGTGAGGAGAAAGTCGCGTGGCGAATCTAACTGAATTGGCTTTGACATCAGTTCTCGCAGCACTCGTGTTGGTGTTGCCTCTTTACGTAAAAACCACAGACGCTCCCCTCGAGCCCATGGAGGACAGTTCTGAGTTCGATTGTTGCCCACGGCTTCACGGCAATACGTCCAGCCCGTTCCACTGTCCCGGAATTGCTGACGCGCGCTGCCCATCTGCTCTGCGCATTTTGTCGCGCAGTGAATCACGAAAAATGGTTCTGACCGTCTGGAATCCGACAGGACGGTTGGGCAAAGGCGAGAACGGGTTTTGTACACAGTTCACTCAGACAAAAACTGGAGAAAACATCCCGATGTCTCGGATGCGAATGGACGTGACGCTACGGATCGGACGGGTCGAGGCCGCTCGTGTCAGCGCCGGTGCAAAAATCCCCATAGTACCGGAATAAAATTCCCCAGCCCTTGGCGAGTGGTGTATACCCGCATCGAAACCGCCACGGGGAGGTGCGGCATGTGCTACGGGGGAAAGACGTGCAAGAGATTGAAGGGCTGAAGCGCCAGGGATTGAGCATCCAGGCGATTAGCGAACTGACGGGCTACGACCGCAAGACGGTGCGTAAGTATTTGGTCGTGCCGGACGGGATTCCGGCTTATCGGCCGCGTCAGCCGCAGCCGAGCAAACTGGACGGATTCAAGCCGTATCTACAGGAACGCTTAGCAGCCGGTGTTTGGAATGCGCGGGTGCTGCTGCGCGAGTTGCGCGAGCGCAGCTATAGCGGCAGTTACACGATTCTGACCGATTGGCTGCGGCCACAACGGGAATCGGCACGCGTAGTTGCGGTGCGACGATTCGAGACACCGCCGGGAAAGCAAGGCCAGGTGGACTGGGGTCATCTGGGCGACATCGAACTGGAGGGCCGAGAGTACAAGCTGTGGGGCTTCACACTCACGCTCGGCTACAGCCGGATGATGATGGCCGAAGCAGCGCTGGACCAGAAGCTCGGTACTCTGCTGCGCATGCATGAGGAAGCATTCCGGCAACTCGGTGGCGTGCCGGAGGAAATACTTTACGATCGCATGAAAACGGTGTGGCTGGAGACCGACAGCCGCGGCGAGATCGTCTGGCATCCGGTGTTTCTGGACTTCGCGCGCTACTGGGGATTCACGCCACGATGGTGTCGACCTTACCGGGCGCAAACAAAAGGCAAGATCGAGGCCGGCGTGAAGCATGTACGCCGGAATTTCCTTTGCGGCTTGCAAGGCCGCGAGCCTGGTTGCTTGGACGATTTCAATGCACAGTTGCGCGCCTGGGTCTGGGAAGTGGCCAACCAGCGTGTGCACGGAACTACACGCCAGCAAGTCTCTGCACGCTGGGATGCGGATCAGTTCAACTTACAGCCGATCGTCGGGCGACCATCTTATCCGTACTGCGACGACGAACTGCGAAAAGTAGCGCGTGATGCGTATGTGTCCTGGCAGGGCAGCCGCTACTCGGTGCCTTGGGAGTATGCCGGCAAGCAAGTCTGGGTTCGCAACTGTGATTGCGACGTGGAGATTCGTTACGGTGCCGAGCGCATCGCGCGCCACCTGCTGGCGCCACGGAAACATGTGATCGTCACGCAAGCCGAACATCACGAGGGCATTCCGCTCGGAGTGCGCAGGCCGGATAGCAAAACGTTAGTGCACTTGCGCCAAACCGCGCCGGTGGTGGAGATTCGACCACTGGCGGCTTATGAAGGCCTAGCCGCCGGAGGTGCGCAATGACTCCGATCGAGCGCTTGCAAACTATGCTGAACTCACTTGGACTGAAGGCGCTGGAAGCGCGTTTGGAGGCATTACTCGAGCAGGCCGCGAAAAAAGAGACGAGTTATGCAGACTTCCTCGATGAGCTGCTCACCTGTGAAGTGGATGCACGGCGAAGCCGCTATTTACGGGCACGTTTGCAGTTGGCGCATCTGCCGTTTGTGAAGACCTTCGATCAGTTCGATTTCGGTTTTCAACCCTCCATCGATGAACGGCAGATTCGAGAGTTGCGCACCTTGCGTTTTGTGCACGAGGCTAGCAACGCCATTTTCCTCGGACCGCCCGATCCAGAGACATTATGCTTCACCTCGTCCAATTCGGCTGAAGAGATCCTGCTGTTCGTTCGCTTTCCTGCCGTGGCGGCGCAGCCGATTCTTCACTGTCGAGACGGCATTCCTCACCTCAGGACTCTCAAGGGCACTGACCGCAATTTGCCAAGGTGCACATTCGATGGCTTGTGTAGCTGGAAGAAGCTTCCGTTCGATCAAATGGCGCACGCAAGTAGCGCTTACTCCAAGTCGCTCAGCCGTTTGCTCCAGGGTAAGTGTTTGCACACCGTTTGATGTTGCGGGCGGCAGATGGTGTGAACGACGTAGCGCGTAAACGCGCTGTTCATTCCATGAGTTGCCGGTGCCTGTGCGCAGGCCCATTCTATTCATAGTGGCCGCGATCTGTTCATCTGAGTAGCTGCTCGCCATGCGTCGGGTTACTTCGACAGCTTCGGGGCTGTGTGTTCGGTTATGTTGGCCAGTGGCCTTCTTCTTCACCTTGAGTTGCGAGTGGCGGCCAGTCCAATGGATCAGCAGAACGACCTCCCGATGTTTCTCATCGACGTCCGCAACGATCTCCTCAATGAGGATGCGAACGATTCTCTGTTTCAAGCGCATGGTCGAGGTTGCTCGCCATACACTTGGGAGATCATGGGCGAGGCTCATTAGCAATTCGCTGTCCGGTATGGCTGGTCTGCTGTCGTGAGCGTCAAAAGCACTTATGCGCGTTTCGATTTCCCGGGCTTTTTGCAACCCAGCGTTCCACCGTGCTTCGAGTTCGGCTGCGACCAGGCGATTATCCGGGTCCACGGCCTCGTAGCGGCGGCACGCGAGCCTCGCCTCATAACGTGCCTGCTCCAGTTCCAACTCAAGCAGCCGTCTTTGTTCCTGCTGCTGGCTGCGTAGCTTCTCAGCCGCGCTGACTGCCGCTTCAATGGCATTACCGCTGATAGCCTGCAGTATCTCTCGACTAATCGAGTCGTCTACGCGAGCGCCTCCAAACGAAATGCAGAAGTCCTCGCCGTGATTAACGTGCGCACCTCTGCAGTGGTAGCGCGGGACGAGACCTTTACTACCGCTGTAGGCAATGTGCAGCATGCGGCCGCATCGGCGGCAACGGATCAGTCCTGCAAGAAGCGCTTTGCCGCCACGTGCGGCTCTGGCTTGCATCCGGGATTTCATGTGTGCGTTGGCGGCAATCACAGCCTGGTTGCGTTCATACTGCTCCCATGAAATGTACCCGGGATGGTGGTCGTGAAGCAACACCGTCCATTCCGAGCGGGCTTTTTTGTGACCGATTGTCTTTCGGGCACGACCGTCAACCATGGCGGTACGGGCGCACGTTTTACCGAAAGCATATGCTCCAGCGAACATCGGATTGGTCAGGATTTTGTGCACGGTGTTGTACACGGGAAGCGCCCATCTTGTTTCGGCCGGGTCCTCCACGTCCCTGGCGGGAAGTTCCACCCGCTGTCGGCGAAACCACAACAGGACCTGTCGGATGCTCCCGAGCTCAGTCATCTTCAGGAAGACAAGCCCCAGCGCTTGCTGGATCCTCTGATCTGGATGTTTATCAATCCTCCCGCTATTCGTCCAGACATAACCCGCGGGTAAGCAGTATCGGAGCTCCCCCCGGCGTGCTTTCTGACGAATCGCCTCAACGGAGCGCTGTCTCAGCAGGTTTAGTTCGAACTCGCTCATCGTGCCCTTCAGACCCAGAAGGAGCCGATCGTTGATGATGGCGGGATCATAGATACCGTCCGGATCGATAACTACCACATCAGTCATTCCGCAAAGCTCAATGAGATGGTGCCAGTCGCGGCCGTTCCTCGCTAAGCGTGACGCCTCGATGCAAAACACGGCGCCCACTTCGCCGGTGCATACTTCGCCCACAAGGCGCTGGAAGCCCGGGCGTTCCACCGTCCCAGACCCCGACCTTCCAAGATCCTCGTCTATGACCATGACATCGCGGAAGCCGAGTTCCGATGCACGCTCAGCCAAGCCGTACTGCCGTCTCTGGCTCTCCTGGTTATGCATCACCTGACCCATGGAAGACTGGCGTACATAAACAACGGCCTTGCGCTGCAGCCGATCGGGCGTGATCTTAGCATGCATCTTCAGTTCTCCTATGTGGCATCGGCTCCGCGCATTCGTCCGTCGCGATTGCCTCCAGGAGCAGATCGATAATCGCCAGGAGCAGTTCCTCGTTTTTCTCGCTGGCCTCCATGGTCGGCGATGGATCTGCCAGTCTCAGATTTAGCTGCAGGTGCCGGTTTCCCGGAGCTTTCATGCGTGTCCCCCGTACGGAATGTATTCAGCACAGGGTTATCGCACTTGCCGGCATCGGTGGGCAGGGCGTTCAGAAGATCGCGGAGAGCGATCAACGCCTCAACTGAAATCAACGGATCGCCGATCATGAACTCGAGGCACGCCGAGTCAAACATCCATGCTGGAAGCCCACAGATCGTGCCATCTGGCAGTTCGATATGGAGGTAATCCACCGAGCGGATCCTATGCCGTCGATGAACTCGCACCGCCTGCCCAAACAACGGGTGCCAACGGTAATAAACCGTCACACACTCAAAATCGTGTGCATTATGTGACTGCTTCGCCTGGCGTGGGTAAAACGCATTTGAGTGTCGCACTCGCGGAGGCAGCGATCCAGGCCGGCTTTGGCGCTTACTTCATGACCGCACACGATTTGGTCGATGACCTGGGGCGAGCTTATCGTGAAGGCCGGCTCGATCGCCGCATGCGTGTGTATCTCGCACCGAAGGTCCTCATTATCGACGAAATGGGTTACTTGCCCTTGGACGAACTGGGCGCCACCATCTTCTTTCAACTGGTCAGCGCTCGCTACGAAAGAGGCAGTATCATTCTGACCAGTAACAAAAGTTACGGCGATTGGGGCTCGATCTTCGGCGATCCGATTATCGCGACGGCGATTCTCGACCGCTTATTGCACCACTCCACTACCATCAACATTCGGGGTGAAAGCTATCGCTTGAAAGATCGCCGCCGTGCCGGTCTGCTGCCGCGCCCTGAGGATCAGCAACCGAATCCGGAGCCGCCGGTTTTTCCTGCTGTCGCTCCCAACAGTCGCAGTAAACGGAAGGTTGCCTTGTGAGTTTTTTAAGGCATCAGCAGATCTATCAATCCGATGTCTTGTGCCGAGAGCGAAGCTCTCTATGGGCTCGCTCCCGGCTTCATCGTGTTGATGAGTCTGCGACCGGCTATTCCTTGGCGAGTTGCACTCCTGCATTGCTCGCCTCCGCTTCACCAGCCGTTTGTCATGGTGAACCGGGTAGCCGGAACTGTCAACCACCACCTCGCGGGGGCTGGGGAATTTTCGGCCGGATTTTTGGGGAATTTTCAACCGGAGTTGACAATAGTTCGGCCTTGGCAATTTCAGGCCGCGATGTTTAATCGTCTTGGGTTCTGGATCCGGGCCCACGTGTTGCGATCGATTGGCAACGGAGTCACCCGTCCGGTCTCCTGGCTAACGAATCCGCCGTGGTATGCGATTACTCCGTGCCGAAACAGCCGTGCCAGCATGGCAAGAGCATGCTGGGCGAGCATCGAATTGATATAGGGCTCTTGCCGCACAAGAGATTCCGCTGCGCTGCAGGCTGGCAGCGTATCACGCGCATCCATCCTGGCATTGACGATTTTGGGAAAGAGTTCATCGACGCACGGAAGGCGCATCGCTGTACCTTTGCGATTTGGCCGCAATGGTTCGCCGAGCACGAATTGCCCCGAACTGGCATTGTTGCCTAAATCCAGCCAGTAGTGAAACCGTCGCGTCTTCAGGCGGACGATGCGGGCGAGAATCGCGCGAGCCGCCCTGGTATCGACACAACTGATGACGAAATCCGCATCCGGCACGTCCCGGCCACAGCGAACATGGCACGGAATTCCCGCCCAATCCAGTCCCCAGAAGACGTTGAGCCGCTGCATCAGGACGTGAACTTTATGTAGCCCAATCTCGCTGGACGTGAACGGCTGACGCACACAATTGATTTCGCTCACGCGATCTCCGTCGATGGCGTAAACCTGTAGGCCTTTGGGATGCCCGGCCGCGAGCAGCGCGTGATGCAGATAGGGCAGCCCGGAAAGAACGGCCGAGCCTGTGCCGCCGCACCCTACGACGGCGATGGAAATCTGATCGTTGAGCATTCGGCCCTTCAGCCGGTGTACGCATTGTGTTGGCATAGCGTCTCGCGCAGAGGTCTCTTCGCAACCAAATATTCAACAGGAAATCGCTTTCGCCCCGCCAAATCACGCCACATGCCGAGAAAGCCTTCCGGGTGACGGCACAAAGAGCGCTGCAGATTGGTATGCGTAAACCGGCTGTTGAAATACGCATCGGGCCACTGCCTCAGGTTGTCTAAATCGACCGAGCGAGGAGTCTGCATGGAACCGTGGCAAACCTCGCCATGCTCGTACGTGTTCCAATACGGTGCCTGAAAGAGCTGCGTGTTGGGCGTTGGGCGCGTCTTGCCGGCGAGCGCCCACACGGATAGATGCCCGTCGCGGACAGCGAACAACAACGCGGGGTGCGGATACAGTTTCCCGTCCAGCGTCTTGCCGTCCGACTCCGGGCTGAAGAACATCGGACGAATACGCGCCGGCTCCCACCAGGCGGCCAGACGCTGCGACCAGATCAAAACGTTTTCCGGCAACCAGGCAGCGGGAAGCTCGCTTTGCAAGCTGCGGCTGAGTGTTTCGAGAAACGCCTTGGAGATGGGCTGTCCCTCACTCAAAATCGGTAGCCCACCGGCGGGATTCGCTTCGGGCGTATGCACCGTAGCCAGCCGGATCTTCTGATTGCCGTAAAGAGCATCTTTACTTCCGTAGAGTAGGATCGCCGAAACCAAGTGCAGGGGCGCATCCGTGCCGTAATCTGCGCAGAGACGCATAAGAAAACCTTCTTTCTACCGAAGCGGTTCGTATCCGGGCACGAGCAGGAGCACACGAGCGGCTGCTGCCAGCGTGTCTAAGGCAATGTCCACAAGCAAACGCATCGCGGATCGAGTCCACCTGTGTTCCGTCCATTTTGATCGTCGGCCAGGGCTCGATCGCTACTTGCCCTGCCGTTTCGATTTCCTCGTTCAGGAATTCCGTGATGATGTCATGATTGCCGAAGGCCAAAGCGAGCATGGGGACGTCTGGGTCCGACTCCACGTACAGCTCCTCGCGATCCTCGTCCGATAGCGTCACCAGCGGAGGATGCGGCCGCCGGCTGATCTCGGCGAGCGATTCCACAGCATCAATGAGCTGTCGAGCGCGTTTTCGTCGTGCCAAAGAAATAGCCGGGTATGGCAATTCGGGCCTGGTGGACTGCAGGCAAGCCGGGAAAGCAGGTTCTTTGGGTAAAGCGGCTGGCTCATACGGCGCGCCCTCCCGCTCGCATTCCGCCTTCTTGTACTCTTCCTCTTCGGCACGCATTTCGACCCAATCGTCCCAGCGCATGCGCGCGTCATCGAGATCGTACACACGGAACCAGCGCGACATCGCTTCGCGGAGCGAGTGATAGAAGAAAGACGGCAGAAGCTCGTGTTCTCTCGCCAGCAGTTCGAGAGCCGGCATCAAATTGACCCAGGCCACGGTGTCGATCACTTGGAACGAAAGCAGGACACGCTCGGGCCGTGGTTCCTCGTCCTGGCTGTCGTATCGATCGCCGGTGGGACTCAGGCTCAAATACAGGCTGAACGCCCGGTCAATGATCTCGGCCCGTTCGCCAACAAACTGTTTGAGAATGCATTCGAGAAAACTACCGATATTCCTTGTGGCAAACCAGTCTCGCGGCTGAGCAACGCGAGCGCGCAGCAAATTCTGGGCGAACTGCGCCGCGTAAAACGACGCCGCGCGTGCGGAGAATTCGCAGTGCTCAGGACGGAGCTGAGGAATCGTGAATCCAGGTCCTGGCGCAATCAGCCCGGGTGTACCAGGCCGGCGGGCACGGACAGCGAGGCGACGCGCTCTTGCCTTTGCGAGGAGCCCGGATGGCTTTGGAGCGCTTTGCCGAGAAGTTCCGAGAGTTGACGCGAGTCTTTGCATTTGAATTTCTCGAGTAAACGGTCCCGGTGAGGATCGCTCGCGAACTCATCGAGTTCGCGCAAGGCCTGCTCGAGCAACTCCGTGTCGCTGCTCATCCTTTCGTGCCAATCGCCCGAGTGAATTTGTAGACGAGCTTGTCGCCGCTTGCATCGGGTCCTTCAATCACGGCAGTCGTTATCTCCGGGTATTGGGCGGCGTACACATCACGTACCTGCTCGGGCGTCAGTTCAGGGTCCGGATCTGCCAGTTGCAGCCCCATGTAGTTAAAGCTGCGCTGTAAGGCGCGCGTTTGAATAGGCATAAAAAGTTTCTTCTCTTCCCTATTTGCTCAGGTTCAAGCCGTGACATGCTCTGCTGTCTTCGGATCAGCAGCTGCAGCAATTGGTTCGGGCGGCTCGTCGAACAGGCTGACGACCGGCGACGGGATCTTCGACTCGGTCGCCTTTTTGATGTCATCTTTTGAATCCGGCTTATCGTCGGGCTTTGTGACCGGTTTGCAGCTGGTGTTTGTCTTGCGCTTTGCATCCAGCGCCTTTTTGTTCTCCGCTTCCAGCTCTTTCACGGCGGCTTTGTGAGCCTCCCGGATCTGATTTAACGTGGAATCCGTTTCGAGAATGCTCTGCACATAGCCGGTAAGCTGTGCCGGCAAATCGCGATCCAGTTCGACCGCTGTACCCGTAACCGAGAGCGGCGTCGCCAAGGCTTTCTCGGCAGCATCGTTCTCGTTCCGGCATTTCGGAATGACGTTCACGCGGATTGCGCCGCCTGGTACCGCCGAGAGTGTCAGCAGCAGCGTACGATCTGCAAGTAAAGGTTCAAGCTCAGTAAACATAAAACTCCTTGTCCGCTAGCCGATTCGCATGGGCATGACGACGTACCGAAAGTCCGGAGCTGCAGCTTCGCTCGCGGGCTGCCATTCGGTCGCGGTATCCGCGTTGTTGAACAGCAATCGCACGTTCTGGTGTTCCGCGCGATTCAGAAAATCGGCGAGATAGGCCGCATTGAATCCGATACGCGCCGGCTCACCGGCATACGAAGTCGCAAGGGATTCCTCACTGTCTCCGACCGCACCATCCTGGGCGCGAACACACACCTGGTTCGGGGACACCTCGACGACGACACAGCGCGTTTTGCTTTCGGTGAACTGCGCGACGCGCTCGAGCGCACTACGCAAGTCATTGCGATTCAGCGAGAGGGAGGCCGCATGACTCTTTGGAAGCACCCGCTCATAGCTGGGGAAAGTGCCGCTCAGTTTGCGGTTGAACAGCAGACGTTCCTGCCATACGAAGAATATGTGGTTGTCCGTAACGGCGCAGCGAACCGGCTGATCATTGCGTCCTTCCGCAAAACGCAGAAACGCCGCCAGCGCCTTTCGCGGGATCAGAACATCGACCGGCTCTCTCAGCGCGGGCATCTCAACGGGTGCCGTCGCAAGCGCCAGACGGTGACCATCCGTCCCAACCATGCTGACCATCGACGTCTCGATCTTCAGGAGAGCGCCAGCGAGATTGGTGTTGACCGATTCGGAGGAAACCGCAACGGACGCCTTCTCCATGAGCCTTGCCAGCACGCCGGTTGACAACGAAGCGCCCTCGCGCGGCGGTCTCGGCAGTTCCGGAAAGCTTTCGGCCGAGATGGTCGCGATTCGTGATCGGGACCGGCCGCAACTGAGCGATACCCAGCCGCTTGTTTGTGCCTTCAGCACCAGCTCGCTTTCTGGAAGCATTCGCACGTATTCAGTCAGGCGCTGCGCCGGAATGGCAGCCGACCCCGGTGCTTGTATGGTCGCCGGACAGTATGAAATTCCGCCCAGATCCATGTCCATCCCGTTGACCGTCAGACCTTTTGCATCCGCTCGGATCAGCAGCGTGCCTAACACCGGCATAGTATTTTTCCGGTCTGCCAAAGTCTGCACAAGTCGAAGGACTCGCGCAAAATCGGTGGTGCGAACCACAATTTCCATGATGGTGATCTCCTCAGTATTTGGATCAGGACTGCAGCCGTGATCAAGGGCGCCGAAATCAGAATGCGCAGTCGCCTGGTGTAGCCGTGCGTGCACGGTTGAGGCGGATTTCGAGCAGCCGGATCATCCTGTTTTCGCGTCGCAGCTTTTGGCCGAAGCGCCAGGCCGGGATGAACAGGTACGTCTCAACTGCCCCGGCCAGCGCAAGAATGGGCTGGTTCCGCCACAGCCAAAACCAAGCATGACGATGCCACACACCACGGCAAGTGCCGCGAAGACGTAGAGAGTAATCGATAAGATTTTGGGGCCGCTGGGAATCCTAGAAACGCTATCACGCCGTATACGTGGAAGCACTCGGGTGTATTGGATGTATTGCGGCATCAGTGGCCGGCACGCTGGGATATCCAATGAGACACCTGTGCCGCCGGCGCGTTGCCGACGCTGCCGTTCCCGGCTCCGCTGCGCATTCCTCGTACAGGATTCGCTCAAGGCACTACGCAGCGCGGCCGTTAATGGTCTGCCGGAGCGATGTCGGTGAACTGCGCCAGATACTGCGGATTGGTGACATTGGTCGCGACATTTGCTTGAGCGCCTTCGAAGCGTTGCCGTGCATCCGTCTGGCTGCCTGCACTCAGCAAGCGACTGCTTTGAGCTCCAGTTCGAGCAAACAAACGACCCGACACACGAAATACGCTCCCAGGCGAGGCCTCGCGAAGTTTATCCGCCAAAGGAGAAGAAAGCGAGATGCGTGCTGCTCGCGCGCTGGCTCGCTGGTCGGCGGGGTAGCCGTTCGTGAACGAGATAGAGAAACCAGATCCGCATGTGGGTTGAAACGTGAGTACCACGTCCGCGCCAGTCACGGAAAAGAACAGGCGCCCGGTCCAGTCCACAAACTCGCCGTTCGGGCCGAAAACGCGAGCAATCGAATCTTCAAAGCTCCAGGCATCCGGCGGATGCATCTCGGCTCGGCGGATGGGATTGGGCTCGGCCGAAACTTTGTTCCGGGCCTGAATGTAATTCTGCAATACGGTGCAGAACTGAGCCTGTTTTTTTCCGCGGGGTCCACTGTATGCCGCGGCCGGAGCTCGTGTCGAGCTGGCGCCGGAATGGAACCGCAACTCGCGAATGAGCCAGGTCGAATACGTGAACGGCTTACCGTTCACCTCGAACTGAACCGCCGAATCCGTGCTGGAGAGATAACGGCCTTCAATCCTTTGTCCGTCCTTCAGAATCAACGTATCGCCGACGGCCATGCGGCACGCCAGCGTGAACAGGAGGGGCAAGCACGTATAGTTCATCGCTTCCTCAAAAACGTATTGAAACAAAACGGGAGTTGCAAGCCCGCAAGAAATCCGTACAGTTGTGCGTATGCCGGCAACTGCATGGAACCACCTCGTGGTAGCAGCAATTCCTACAAACGAGGGACTGCGGTGTGAGCTCCGCAACGGCCGGGTGGTTGCGTTCGGCCCGGAATGGCGCGGGCAAATCTCCGTTACAGACCGATTGTATGTAGCGGAGGACGTGACTGTCGCCGATCGCTTGACGGCGCTCCATCTGGAGCGTGGCGGACGTCTCGATCTGGTTCAAATTCCCAGCACAGCAGCGGCACCGCCCAAACAAGACCGGCACGGTCGTGGTTTCGTCATGCTGGATGCGACGGCAGCCCAGCACGGCATTTCCAAGGTGCTGGTCACGGCCGCGCAAATCCGCGACTACTTTTTCGCCCCGGATCGATCCGTATGTTGGGCAGACCAGCCGAGCTGGTTCGAGGTTCTCGGGATTCGCAAGAACAGCACGTCGGCGGAAATTCGGCTGGCGTACCGTGTGCGCATGTTGGAATTGAAGGCGAAGGGCAGCGAGTCCAACCGCTACATGCAAGCTCAACTCGCGCGCGGCCTGCAGATCTTGCTCGATCCGGATCTGCGACGAGATTACCTGCTGTTGCTCGAAGACCCCGATGCCGGCGTCGCGTTCCCGCCCTGGACCATCGGAATTATGCGTGCCACCGGTCGGAAGAAGGGTGAGTTGTTTCTCGTGAATGGCTTGATGAGTTTTTTTCCACGCACCGAACAACGAAGTGTGCGGCTTGCCCTACGCCGCTTTCGATTCAAAGGGCCGGAGGCCGTCTACCGGGATGCGCGCAAGCGCATGCTCATTCACTTCGATTCCTCTTTGCTGCCGATGCAATGGACGGACAAGTGGAACACGTGGGCACACCTGGCGCTCGGCTCCGTTACGGTGAAAGCGATCTTCTGGCAACAGACACGATTCCGGCGCACCGAAACAGGATTTCAGCCGCGAATCTGGTCCCAGCCATTTCAGAGCACGCTGCACGTAAAGAATTCATGCTCGGTCGCGCGGCGGTTCGACGCGGCGCGCGCCTTCTGGGAGCACTTTCATCCGCACGCCGAGATCGTGGCGCTGTTGCGCGCGCGCTTGGAGCAGGAAACCATCGAGGCCCAACAAGCTGCGGAGTGGTGTCACGCACACGGTGTTCGGTCCCCTGTAGAAGCCAGATGGATCAACTGGGAGCCGGATTACGAAGAATGCTTCTACCGGGAATTAGCCGCCCGTGCCGGGGCGGTCTATCTGTTCCGAAATGAATACCTGTTCGTCTTCGATCAGACGGTCGTCTCCGAAATTCCGCAGGCCGGACACGCGAGCTATATCTTCCGTCCCAACACATCGCTCAACGCCTTCTTGCGGTCGTATGCGCAAACGACTCGCCACGCCATTCGGACCGAGCCGAAAAACGCCAGAACAACTCTTGGATATGCCGGCCGCATTCCGCATCTGAAAGATTTGTCGGCTTGGGTCGCGAGAATCGAGGGTACCGTTGCAAACCCGGTCACACAGCGAGCAACCGCGTAATGCTTCATTCGGAGGAGTGAATCCTGCCAAGCAAAGCCCTCAATTCACCAGCAAGGGCTGCTGGAGTCGGAAGGTGAGCCGCGTCTCCGACGGCACCCGCACTCGCTGACCGGATGTGAACACCTGTCCAAGCGTGCCCAGTGTGACGCCGGAACCCGCTCCTATCGCCGCGCCCTTCCCGCCACCTGCGATCGCGCCAATCACGGCGCCAGCCGCGGCCAACCCGCCAATCGTTTTTCCCGAGCGCGCGGTACGGGAGGAACTCGCTTCCACGACATCTGTCGAGGAGGCGTCGTAGCGTTTGCCCTGAATCGTCAAAGAACGCAACGCCAGCCGGAGTTCCGTTTTCCCGGCAAAATGTCCAGATTCCTGCCGATTTGCGAGGACGATCAACACATGGGAGCCGCGCGGGGCCACAACTCCTCCGGTATGATTGACGAGCGGTTCATCGAGAGACGCACGGTATTCCTTGCCCAGAGAGTCGTGGCTGGAATCCGCCGGATCGATCAGGCGGACGATAACCGGCGTATTGGCGGGGATGGTCGTCCCCCCGCGCTCGGCTACCGGAACGGCCGGTACTGGGTTGATCGGCTTAGAGGCTTGGGCTGGGCCCGGCGCAGAGCTGGAATCAAATTTCACGGCCTCGATATTGGCCGTTTTGAGCGTGAGCGTCTGGCCGGCGACAACGACCTTGATCTCATCGGCGCTTCCGCCGGCGAAAGTGCCTTTAATCTGGCTGCCGTCCTGCATCGTTACCGTAACCGGCTGGGATGCGAGCGCTAGGGTTTCCAAGGCGGTTGCCACTACCGCGGTTCGAAACAGGGTACTTACAAAACTCATAAAAACCGTATTTCGATACATACCCGAAAAGGAAACCGGTTGCAAACCGCCCGTTGAGCCAGCGCCCCTTGCGCGAAAAATGGAACTGCTTTGTTCGCAGCAGGCCATCGACATGGGTGGAGATGGATGTTGGCGTGACCGCAGTACGGTCCCCGGATGCCGGTTCGCTCCCACGCTGGGATAGAGCAGTGCGATGCCGTCGCCCGGCAAAACTTTGTAATCGCGCCATGCGAAAAACCTCCAGAACGCCATAAAACGAGCGTTTCTGCATATTCCGGCGACATGGGATACAACGAACGCAGAATGATGCCACTCTTGCAAGAGCCGATAACGAAAGAGCAATTCGAGCGGGAACTGCTGAATCTTCGGCCCAAGGAGGCCGACTCACGCCGCGAATTCTGGACGCTGTGTGAAGCGCTTCAGGCGATGGAGGACACCAAGTGTCCGCCGCCCGACTGGTTTATTGAATCGTTCAAAAGGGTGCTCGAATATCCATCTGAAGAACGGGCCGAGCCCTGGCGGGAACTACGCCATCGGCTGCTCGAACATATGGGCGAGTTCCAGCGTCAGCCAAGGGCAAGCCGCAGCGAACAAAGAGGTTTATAACGTAGTAGCCAGTCGCCCAGTCTGTTTTGGCGCGATCTCTGTTTCCGACAAGCCGGTTTCGCGAGTCCTAATCGAGCGTGACGAGATATTGAAGGGCTCAAACGATGCTTGGCGATTACCGCCCGTTGACAGATCGTAGCCATTTGGTTACCATGATGGTAACCGAATGGTTACGATTGGCCGTCAGCGAAGCAATGCTGTGTTCCGGGCGATTGCCGATCCGACCCGCCGCGAGATCTTGCGCCTCCTTCGGGACGGCCGGCTTACAGTGGGTGAGATTGCGGCGAATTTTCGAGCGAGCCGCCCGGCGATATCAAAGCATCTCCGGTTATTGCGATCGGCGGGTTTGGTCACTACTCAGAAACGTGGCACGACAAGCGTCTGCGGCTTGAATGCCAAACCGTTGTGGTCGGTCAACACCTGGCTACGAGACTACGAAACCTTTTGGGGCGAGAGCATGCGCAGCCTGAAGAATTATGTCGAAGAAACTGAATGCCATAAGGAGAAAAAGAGCTCATGAGTCCGACAAGCGTAAGCGACACTATCGTTCAGGAAATCGCCATCAAGGCGTCCGCGGAACGGATCTTTAAAGCCCTGACCGACCCGGTTCAGCGAGTCAAATGGTGGGGTTCCGAGGGGCGATTTCAGACAACCCATATGGAGTCCGACCTCCGCCCTGGCGGCAAATGGACGATGCGGGGCGATGGTATTGGTGGCAAACCTTTCGAAGTGAGTGGAGAATATCGTGAAATCGAGCCGCCCCGCCTGCTCATTTTCACGTGGCTTCCGAACTGGCAGGACGATGCGAGCGAGTCGATTGTGCGTTTTGACTTGGAAGAGAAGAACGGCATCACGACCGTCCGCTTGACACATTCTGGCCTGACAACCGACAGTTCACGCGCAAGTCACAAAGGATGGCCTCAGATTCTCGGTTGGTTGCAAGCATACGTCGAAGGACAAGTGTAACGGGAGACACCCGAAATGCTTGTCATGTTCCAAGCCCATTGGGTTTTTGGCAACTAAGATCGATCTCCGCTGCAGGCGCACGAAAGGATCGATGTGCTCACTGCCGGAGATGTCGGGTTGTCGGAAACTTGCTGCGGGGATAGATCAGGTGTAACGGCCCAGCGCTTTAATTCACTTCGCCGGCGGGGCGGTAGAAATCGCGCCGGCTGCGCCGGCGTTGATTCATTCAATCACCCCGGCGGAACTTGAATCGATACGCTCCGGCCAAACTCGCTGCGCCAGTTGCCGTTCCTAGCGAGGAAGAAACGAGCCGCGCGGCACTCGCCGTCGATATGCACGTGGATGGATTTCGGTGAGACTGCCACAATTTGGCCGAGATGCCGGTTTGGGTGCACGTAGTTGTAGGACACGGCAACGCGTTGTCCTATTCGAAATGACGAAGAGTTGTTGGACATGGGAGGAAAGACTCAGCAGGTAGGTTGATCACCTAATGGGCAAACAGGTGCTCCGGGATGCGATGGACACGAACTGCGCGGGCCACCGCCCCTACGCGGAGCCGTCGATCACTCGCCGCCAGCCTGATTTGAGCGAAACGGCAGGCATTTTGAATGAGTGAGGTTCAGGGCAAACGTGAAGGGCCGATCCGCAATCGGCGCAAGCCATCCCTCACGAACGAACTCCATTAACGCAAGGTCGACGTTGAGATCGTCTGCAAAGAAACTCAGACCGGCCCGCAGTAACAGATCGTCGAGCGAGAGCACCGGATCTTTGCATTGCTGAAGTGCGGCAAATAGTCGATCACGTATTTTCGCCGCGGCGTGGTGAGCAGAGAAATAGCGAACGAGCGCGATAAAAGCAGCCCATTGCTGCTGTAGAGGGGACATACGTTTGATATGGGAAACAGGTATTGATGCGACTCGTACGGAAGCCCGGAGTTCGCTGGCCGTGTTCTGCCAGGGACCCAACAAAGAGAGCGCCCCGCGTATCCCTGGGGTGGTCAGGAAAGATCCTGATCAGCCCCGGAGTCAAAGGGTTCCGGCGACCGGCTCGCTGCCAATCAGTCCCTCACGAACTTCGTGCTCGACTCCGTTCTGACGCGCTCTGACTTCATCGAGAACCCGCTGATTCCCTTGAATGCTTTCGGGCGCTTGCCGGCGAGCAAAGCTGGAACAGAAGGTTGTGGGATGCGCAACTCGCAGACATTACCTTCGTTGTTGAAACCGGCCTAGCCTCGGCCGCCTTATTCTTCCTCTAACCGGATCTTGCGTCCCCTGCTGACCAGCATCGAATCCAGTTGGGTCGCGATTTGCTGCATGCCCTCGCGGACGCGCTGGCGAAGATCGCCCGTGCTTTTGAGGTCTTTCATGTTCACCCCTGTGAGCAATGCCCGAGCTTCGTCGGCAAGCCGCTTCAGGTCCGCGTCATTTGTCACGTTCCGGAAATCGAGCGTATCGAGAAAGTCGAGCAGATTCGAGACGGCGGTCTTATGAAGGCGAACCGGCTTGCCCTCGTCGGTGGTTTGCAGGCGTTCCGCCAGATGCTGGACGAGCTCGGCCAGCGCGGTTCGCATGACCTGCTGCACTTCCTCGGCGGCATTCGTCAGCAACTGTGCTGCTTTGCTGCGCTCCTCGTCCCAGAGTTCTGGAGCGATGTCGCGCAGTTTGTCGGGCACGCCGAAGCTGACGTAGCGCCAGGAGAACGAAAATGCCTGGCGCACCTCCGCCACAGATGGAAAATCACGCGGATCGTGCAGCGCGCGATGGCGCTCCGGCGCGTGTGCGCAGAGGTCCGGATAAACGCCAAGGAAGGCCTCGACCAGAGCCGGCCGGCGTACGGCAAACTCCTTCAGCTTCTGATCGACTTGCTGCAGCAGCGGCAGCGGACAAAGGTGAATTCCTTTTTCGAAGGGAAGACACACCGATTCGAGATACTTACTGACTTCCGCATCGAAGTTGCTGATCGCTTTGTACTCGTTGCAATCGAAAAGCCGCTTCGAGATGCGGAGCAGCGTCTTATCGGTATCGACTTCGACCTTGGCCGCGCTGACCTTCCGCGAATTGCCAAGACGTGTACGCTGGACTTTGATGCAGACCGTTCGCCGTGCCAGATCCTGACCGGGATTGTCTACGGATGCGAGAGGTGCCGTGAGAACGGCAGACATAGTGAGAGTCCCCTTTCTGATGACGTTTAGAAAATGGAACCGAGTATCGGAAACCCGGTCACCTGGGTGAGTCCGTCCGATTCGATGGAAACCTCGACGGCTTGTTCGTGGAAATCGGCAGGACGGTAACGGCTGGAATACAATCGCAGGCGTTGGTTGCGGCTGGTAATCAGCGGATCGGCACAGGGTTGCTGCTGGTTGTAACGGCCTAGAATGGCGAAATCGAGCAGCGGTTCGAGTTCCCGCCACTGCGCCTGACGCAGCCGGATGCTCGATGGGAAATACGTCTGAAAACGGCCCTGCTCGAGCTCGTGCTCCGTATAACCGGAAAACAATCCAGTGCTCAACTCCGGTGCTTCACGCTTCAAATTGCGCAAGAGCCGCAGTACTTCCGTGATCTGGTGCAACGGTTCGCCGCCGGAGAGCGTAAGGCCCTCGATTCGGCCTGCCTCGTACTCGCCAAGAATTCGCCGGACGAGATCGCGCGTGGATACGGGAGAGCCCCCAGCCATCGAGTGACTTTTAGGATTCCAGCAGTTCGGGCAAGCTAAACGGCAGCCCTGAACCCAGAGCACGGCTCGCCGGCCCGGGCCGTTGACCAGGCTGCATTCGAGAAAGGCGTGAATGCGCATGGCAAGGCGGTTAGCGCCGGCCCTCCCGATGCTCGCATTGCTGTTGCTGTGCTTGACGGAAGTATTCCGGTTTCTTGTGTTCCGCTACCAGCTGGTCATCGCCCTGAAAGTCTTTCATGGTGCGCGCGCAGCTGCCGTCGGTGAAGCCGGTCAAATCGACCGAGGAATTACCTTCCTCGTCAATCAAAACGGTGATTTGTTTCATAGTGGGTGGTTTCCTCCGGTTTCAGCGCGCAGCGAACAGCAATTTCACCTGTTCGCCGCGTTCCGTCTGAATCACTTCGCGGCCGCGGAAGATGTAGCCTTTCTTCCGCGCCATGGCCAGCGTGCGCTCTTCCTTGTAGCGCTGATGAACGCGCCCGAGCCAGGCATCGCCAAAACCGGACGAACGATCGTACTCGCTAACGATCGCTCGAAAGCGGCCATCAGTGCCCCGCTCGAAACCAATGTCGTTGGCAGACGAAGAAAGATGCTGGCGGCGAATGATGAGATGAGCTCGCTCCGGCCGCTCGTCGCCCTGATATCCGAAAAGCGGAGCGCCGTTTGTGTGAATCTCGACGGGATACCCGAGCGCCTGAAGCGCGGCCACGAGCGGCGCTTCCTCCGTTAAGGTCGTCTGAAAAGAATCGTATTTCGACATTCGGGTTAGCCTCAGCGCGTGCCGAACAGGAGCTTGACCTGCTCGCCGCGTTCGGTTTGGATCACCTCGCGGCCGCGAAAGATATATCCCTTTCGTTGAGCCATCTGAACGGTGGCGCGCTCTTTATAGCGCTGTTGCACGCGGCCGAGCCAGGCTCGACCGTACTCGCGATCCATGTCGTTGACGTGCACACGATAGGTGCCATCCGGCAGACAAGTAAATCCGATATCGCTGGCGTAACTCGTGCCGAGTGTAGCTGCCCGAATCACGATGTGAACAGGCTCAGGGACGGTTGCGTCCGTCCAATATCCGCGGATGTGAATACCTTCCCTGTGGACCTCGACCGTGTGCCCGAGGTCCTGGAGCGCGGAGACCAGTAAGCTTTCGTCCTTCATAACTGTTGCAAACTGATCGTATTTCGACATGCAATCCTCCCGGGTAATCGGTTTTTCTTTGGTGGTGGTTGATTGATGATGCTCGTTTCGGGTGATGGAACTTGGGCGCAGCAGCCAATTGCTGAACCGCTGCGGCGATATCCTTGCGCTATTCGCCGGCGGCCCGTAAGCGGCGGCCTGCAATCGGTGTTACGCTGTTCTCGTCCCAGTGGTAAATGCCGGGAGCCGAGGCGCTGAGAAACTTACCGCTGGCAGACTGGCGCAGGCTCTTGATATGTTCAGCGGCCGAGCGTGACACGGGCACCGTGTAGGAGGCCGCGTCCATGAGTGACAACCGCAGCCGGTAGGCTTTGCGGCAACACTCTTTGATCTCCGCGCCGGTCCATCCGTCGTCGTTCGGCCGTTCGCTTTGCACTCCATACTTTGCTTGATAGATCTTCCAGATCTGTTCACGCTCTTCTGCTGTCGGCAAATCGAAGAAATACGTTCCCAGTGTGAAGCGCCGGCGAAGTTCCGGCGGCAACGTGGCGATCGCGTTACAGGTGGCAATCCAAAGGCTGCGTCCCTGTGAAATCGCGTCGATGACGGCGAGCGCGGCACGAAGACGCTCCCCACTCGCCCCGATCAGCGAATTCTGCATTGCGCCCAGATCGAAGGCAATGGTCGGGATCCCGGCCGCATTACCCGTCGCTTTGGCAACGATGGATTTGGCGGCGCCTGGAGGACCGATGAAGATGACCCCATCTGCTTCGCGGTCCTGCATCCAGCTCAAGAGCGTGCCGGTCATTTCCGTCTTTGTGCCGGAAGTGTCGGTGCCCGTGCCGGCGAAGGCCTTCTCGATCTCATCGCAGAACACAACCACCCGCGGCGGCTCTGCGCCCGTCACCACCGCGCTGAGAAAGCGCTTCACATTTTCGCAGCCGCCGATATCGGCAAACGTTTCGTTGCCACGCCAAATGCTCAGGCCGGGAATTTCTTCGATGACGCGGCGTTTTCGCTCCCAGAGAGCGGCCACGTCGAGACCGTTCTTATGCAGACACATGGCTGCGCTCTGTTCTGCGGGAAATGCACTCAGCCCAATGAGGGCGTCTACTGCCTTGCTGGCCGTCTCTTCGTCCGGGCTGCCCAATCCGGCCGAGCGGTAGAGTTCAAACAGGATGCGCTCGAGATCCTGCGGGCCAGGCAGCGGCTCATCGAGGACGAGCGCGTCCTGGAAGAGTTCGGCCGGCAACTGGGCGCCCGGAATCGCGAGCAGAACCAGCATGGCGCCATGAGCTTTGAATACATCGCGCACGTTCCAGATGCCCTGCACGACGGCGGGATCGTTCCAGCAACGGTGAGCGTTGGAGAGGAACAGAATCGCATCGGGCTCAGCGCGATAGAACTGGGTCAGGACCTCGATCGGGGAGACAACCGCAGAGGACGCCACTTCGCCAAACAGCCGCGCGATCTCTTGCCTGCCGGCATCGTTCATGCCAATCAGCCCACGAATGGTGTCCCATCGCACAAGCGGCATCTCCTCGTTCTGGAGAGTGCCCTTCATCAATGCCAGACTACTTTCGGGATCCGGTGTACGAACCGTCACAATGGGAGTCGAGACGCGACGCGCGGCCCGGAATTGCTGAACAAAGTGGTCGGAAGTACGAGCCATAAATGCCTCCTAAAAGAAATGCCCGGATCGCATGCAGTGCGGCTGTCGCAATCCGGGGACTGTTAGGTGAATTAGGAACTACAGGAGACTCTTCGGACTCCTGTGTTGCGCGCTTAGAAACAGAACGAGAGCTGTTCGAACTTATCGCCGGAAGTGGTTGGCCGAGTTTCGAATATCTCCGGCACAAAGACTGGCGCTTCCGGCGAACCCGGACCACTCGTTTCTGCGTTCGCAAGGTGATGACCTAGTGCCGTGTTAGTGTGGCCCTGCTTTAATGTCTTCCAGACCGCGGCCGCGCATTCGCCAATACCTTTCTCGGTTACCAGTTCGCGTGCCAGCGCGGTGAGGACATCCTCGTCATCTTCCATCGCGGTCAGGCCATGGTTGGCGAGTTTGCCTTCGAGCGCCAGCGAGACAAGCATCTTTTTGCCCGTCAACCGCAAACAGCGTTCCTGAGCTGTGCCGGAATAACTCATGTAGCAGACGCGCACGGCCTGTTTCTGACCGATACGCCAGCTGCGACGGCTTGCCTGCCGCAGAACATGCGTGGAATAGCCGGTCTCGTAAAACAGAATGGTCGGCATGGCCAAGATGTCTAACCCGGTCATGACCAAACGCGGATGGGCAATACAGACCTGCATGCCATGCTTCAGCTTTTCCTCGTACCAGACTTCGCGGCGCTCCGGTGGAATCTGCGTGGTGAGCACTTCGGCGCGGATCCCTTCCCGTTCGAGCAGATCGCGTAAGCGCTGTGTGACATCGCGCTTCTTGGTGTAGACCGCGAAAATTTGACACAAGCGGCGCTGCGCCAGCTCGCGACGGACCTCTTCAATCAGGCGGCGCTCTTTTGCGTAGTAAACGGAGCGGTCGAGGTCCTCCGGACGCGAAATCAGAATTTTCTGCCGTTCTCCGGTGTCGGGGTCGTGAACAAAGGCAGTCAGGTCCCCCATGTCGAATGGGCGGTCCGGATAAAGCAACAGCGCGTTCATGCCAACACTCAACAGCGACTGGCTTTTGCCGTATTCTTCGAGCGCGTGCTTGATGTCGTCTTCGAGCGCGCGATAAGCGTTCTCCAACTGCGGGTCCATGCGAACCGTCAGAACGTCTTCCTCGTAGGGTGGCAGAGCTTCCGCAATGTCTTCGAGCGACAAGAAAGCCGCCGAGTCCATCAGAAAATGGCCGAAGAGCAGCGGCGATGCTCCTGGGCGGCGCTTCACCTGTTTTGTGACACGCGCCTCCGAGCAGGCATTGTCGGCCGGTTCGATGGTCGTGATGTGCTCGAGAACTCCGTATGCTTCCGCGAAGGAGCGCAGGCCAGACTGGCTGAATTCGAAGCCGGAGGCGAGCATCTTCTGCGGATACAGCCGGAAGAGATTGTTGAACGCCTCGTCCGCGTATCCCCCGCTGAACGTACCGGTCAGAGCGAGTGTGCGCCTGGCGCAGGAAGCAAGCGTCCCGAGCGCCTGCCCTTGTGCTGTGTCGTTGGCGAGCTCGTGCATTTCATCGGCAATGGCGTAATCGAAGAACCCGCGCAGGTGGCGGCCGATGAAGTCGACCGGGGCAGCACGCCGAATTTTCTTCGCATCCGCCTGCCATAGGGCACTGAAGAACGTGCGCCGGCTCTTTTCCGGTGCTTCTGGATCCGGCATCACCACTTCGGCATGTTTCGCTTTGTTGAAGTCGGGAGCGCGCAGCTGGTCATCGGAAGTGAGGATCGGTTTTCCCGTATCCGGGTTAACCACGCAGCCGCTATAGGGTCCCGAGCGCGAAACGCGATACGCATGGCGCCAGAACCATCCCAGCTTGGCACGCTCGCGCGAAATTATGAGGACGGCTGGACCGGGGCAAATCCGGCGCCAGCGCTCGCGTGCGGAGCGGTGTCCTTTGGCCAGCCGCAGATCGCTGAGGGTCGTTTTGAAACCGTCCCTCCGGACCTGGCCGTTACGAAAGCAAACTTCGTTCACACCCGAGTAACCATTCGACCCAACACCGTTGCGCACGCCGTCGATCAGAAACACACGCACGCCGGGGATGGTGAGAAAACACTCGCGAGCCCACTTCAGCACGAGTTGTGGTGGAACCATCGCGATCGCGGTGAAGGGCCGTCCTTCGGCGTGGGCGTAAATGCTCGCCAGAGCGATCAGCGTCTTGCCGGTTCCACACTCGGCGAGCGCCATAGCGCTCGCCTGCTTCTCCCAGGCCTTGACGATGCCCATGATGGCCAGTTCCTGCCCGGGAAACGGCCGGCGCTTCAGCCGTTTGAGATGAGGCGAAACCGGATCTCCCGGCTGGTGTAAAGGCGGGAAGCGAGACACCACCTGTTCTCCGATCTCCATCGAGAAGGTGCGCAGGTAGTCCGAAATCGTGAGAATTTCTTGCACAAAAATCTCCTCGTGAGGGCCGCGCAGAAACTGCGCACAGAGAGTCGGCTACGAATGGAAAACGGAAGCGGAGTTTATCGGAGCTCGTCTATGCAAATGCCTGCGGGACGCTCCAGTGAATGGACGGCTTATCGGGAATCGACAGAACTCCCCGCTTTACTGCGCCGGCAATAAGATTGAGTAACTCCTGTTTGGAGGCCTTGACAAGCACGGGATTACAGCCGAGACTAAGCAACGGATGAACGCGATTTTGCCGTGTGAGGTCCGATCCAATCCAGCTGCTCCAGCACGGGAGCAGAGGAATGCCGAAGCGTACGCCAAGACGATAGACCAGGAATTCCGGGTCCGAGCTGTAAACGATGGTGCGGTCCGCCTGCGCGTTTGCGCCGGCTTGCGTTTCAAACAAATCCTGAGACACAGACACGAGATGCCGGACCGGTTGCCGGCGGCCCGGCGCTTGAATCAAGCCGCGGAACGTGTGTGCGCGCTCCCCGAGAGTGACGACCATCGGCGATAGATCCGGGCCGGCAATTCGAAAATTGGCTTGGTCCTCGATGGCAGCATGGATCGCTGCGATTTCCTGCTCCCCGCCGAAGACCGAGAGCAAATGACACCGCGGCGGCTGCTTTTCATCAGAAGCAGGTTCTACAATGAGCCGGTCCATCGTGACGGTCACGTGAGTGGGCGTGGATTTGGGCGAAATGGCAGGCTTGATGTATTCAAGCCTGCCGAGACGTAGGTGCGCATTCTGCATCGGTTTCCTCGGAAAGCTCTGCCGTGCCGCCGTCGGCGTAAATCAAAGTGAGGGATTGCGTAAAGCGTTCGCGGTCGCGCAGTGTCGTGACACCGCGGTCGTCCGTCTCTTCGATGTGATCGATCTTCTTGCTGGTTTGCCAGCACGCCACATGACGAAGCTCGCCCTGCCCAAAGACACCGTTCAGCAAACCCGAGCAGCTCAGGATGCCCGCGTGCCCCTCGTGCAGAGGAGTAAGCGGTCGCCCGGCAACATGAATTGGCGGAGCGAAAACGCTGCGCGCGGCCTCACGGTAGGCCCGCGAAGCCGGCAATAAGTCTTCAATCGCATCGAACGGCAGACCGTGGTACGTCAGGCGAATGGCTGCAGGTCCCGCCGGAACGGTGTAACTGCGGTCCGGTGTATCCCGAAGCGGGCTGATCTTTGCATACGCAGCTGCCGCATACGATAAAAAGCTCCGTTGCGCTTGGAAGTCTCTATCCTTTAGGCGCTCGCGTTCGTAGCGGCTGCGCCGCACGCCAAAGAGCACCACTTGCTTGTATTTTGCTGCCTCGGGATCCGTCAACCGATACATTGCCACCTCGCGAAAATGCGAAGCCAGGATGGTGCTGCAGGCGTTAACCCGCTGAGCGGGAATCACCAGAATCAACACACCTTTAGGCATCAGCCAGCGAAAACAATGTTCCAAGAACACAGCTTCACTGCGGCGCGAACGATCTTCGTGCACCTCATCGTCGTACGGTGGATTGAGATAGAGCAGAGAGTACGACTCCACTGGCGAGTGCGCATCAAATGTGCTGCCCTGGACAACCTCATCGAGGGTCTTCGCAACTTCCGCCGCGCGGAACGCATCGAGCTCAATGCCATACAGCCGGGCGCCTGTGCGTCCGGCGATCAAATCGAGCGCGCGCCCTGTACCGGCACACGGATCGATAGCGGCGCAGGTATTCGGAAACTGGAGAAACTGCCGGATCCGTTTTGCCTCGTTTTCTACAAGCGGGTAATACCCGAGCTTCCGGCGCGCGGCATAGCGAGCCATAGTGGATTTCTCCGTCGTAGTTGTTGTTGTTGTTGTTTGTTGTTCGTGATTTGAACGATCCGATGGCCGTTTTGGCCAAGGGATGGCTCCGAAATGACGGCGTCGTCTTCCGTTTTGTTGGAATATTGCTTGAACGCATTGATCACAATTCCGGGGGTATGTATGTTCAGCACGGACTTTGTCCCGCAGACCTCAGCATCCAGTTAGCCCCTGGGTTGGCTGGTTGGAAGCCTGGGGCATCGTGCTGTACATCGGGGCTCACGGTCTCCGGGGGTGGTTATGCGACGGCGGCAGTCCTGTGTCTGGACGCGGCGATCGTGCTAGCTGTGTGGCTCGACGCGCGCCTGAGCTGCGTGTCCTGGCGCGCCTCGTTCACGTCAGGATGCTAGGGTTTCTGGCGATGTGGACCGTCTGGATGCTGCTGAAGGAGCCGTATGCATCGAAGCTTTGCAATAGCTGACCCTGGGCCGGTGATCTCCTTCGATGCAATTGCGTACTCGTACAAGTTCAACTCCAGATCAGCGAGATCGGTGGCGTGGTACGCGGATCGCTCCGCGATGAGGTAGTAGGCGACCGGCGATTGCGGATCATACTCAATCGCGAATCGGTCTGCATACAAAAAGACAACGGGAAAGTCTGCCTCATATCCAATCCGCTTTTGTGCATGGAGCCGGTCCAGTTGCTTTCGCGTTGCCTGAAAAGCAGGAAACGTGAAGTACGGAACCGATGCAGAATGGACGGCTACCTCCGGAGCGCAGGGGCTGGCTTCAATTCCCGAAATTCCTGGTCGCTCATGGCCGCCTGTAGTGCATCGGCCCAATTGGTGAACTTCTTACAAGCCGTGCAGGCTGTGACCGACCAGACTCCCTGTTCGAATTTCCATTTGTAGCCCCGCTGCTTGAAACAGCAGCTGCCGCTATTCTGGTGCAAAATGGTTTGGATCCGGCCGAGCCGTTCTCGCGAAAGCAGTTCCGCTGGAGCGCCGAGCACGAGTTGAATTGCGGCAGCCATTTCCTTCAAGCCGTCCTCCGTTGCTTGCCGTTCGATGGCCTGCGCGAGCGCCATCGCCAATTGCATACGTTGATATCGCGAGCGCGGTTTATGTGCCATGCGAATCCCCTCCGAGCTGGATCTGAACGAATTGTGAGAACGGTGGCACTGCTGCGCCATCCATGTACGCTTGCTGATAGCGAACCAGCTCAGTTGGTACTTTATGCACGATCCGGTCGATTTCCTCGGCGGGAAGTAACCGTTGTTCGCGGATGAATTCGGTAATCGAGCCAGCCGGTCATCGCGCTGCCGTTTCCGCCGCCACAGGCCTTCGATTTTGTGGAGTCGAGGTTTGGCCCGTGCTTCCATCAGCACGATCCGGCGCAGAAGATTCGCCGGCAGTTCTTCGACTTCCTTCGGCTGAATCGAAGGACAGAAAAAGCAGCTGGATTTGTGCGGAACCGGCCAACCTTCTTTCTCGATTTCGGCGATGCAGCGCTTGCGATCCCAGCCCAGCTCCGTGAGCGGGTGCCGGTATTCGTAGCGTGGATCTTGTGGATCGCCAACGTGATTGCAGCGTCGCTGATCTTTTGGGCCGGCATCGTATCCGATGAGCTTGAGCACCCGGCCACCCTGCTGCCAGCATTCGATTGCGGGCGGCCAGGATTCACAGTATTTGTTTTGCGGCGCGACTTTCCACTTCTGGGAACAGCTTTTGAAGCCGAACGCCAAACTGGGAAGCGTGCCGTTGGTGAAGCAGTTTTCCTCGAGCGTGTAGTACGGCGGCCAGTGCTTGAAGTTGCTCGGCACATACCGCACAACCGTGATCGTGGGAAAACCCCAGCTCGCGAGTGCCCGGTTCATCACTGGGATGTAATCGTAAGTTTGAGGAAATTCCGAGCCGGGATCCGCGTGCAGGATGAGGTCCGGCCGCCAGCCGGTGCGCTTCATGTAAATGAACAGCGCCATGCTGTCCACACCGACGCCATTGGCAACGACCACAGGCTGCCGGACGGGAAAGAGAGACGGCTGTAACTGTTTGGGCATAGTTCCGCAAGCCTTTTTTGCGCAAATGTTGTCTATGGCGGCCGACGCTAAATGGGGTGTTCTATGGGTGGGCTGCGTCGAACAGACTGGCAGTTTCTCCGAACTCCAACGCGTTCTGCAACGCCTGTCCGTTCCAGCGAGGAGCGCTGTTCACTGCCTCGATTCGATCAGCGATCACCACCCCGCGCAGCATAATTGGCTGGTTGATAACGAGTCGCCGGCCAGCGCTTGTCCAAACCGATATTGCGCGCCACGTCGCGGAATCGGCCGAGGCAAAGGAAAAGCGTGTGAAGACCTCGGCCTCCAGCATGCGCAAGCCGTGCAGCTTCACGCGCGGGCGCCCTCTGTGCACACGACCCCCATGGCTCCATGCGCATCCACCACAAATCGCTCCTGATGGTGGCGTACCGGCCTGTGGCGCCGAGAGCGATGCGGGACTAGGATCGGGCCAGGCGATCGAGACGGTCAAGCGATTCTGAGAGGCGCCAGACCGGGACAGCAAAAGGATCGGCGCAGAAGGGCCAATCGGCTAGCCAGTCATCATTGGCGTCTTCACCGCCATCAATCACGTCAGGAATCAAAGCCCAATCGAAACCCGGATCTCCACACCACTCGTCGATTCAGGCGTAATATTCGGCTGGATGGTAGCGATGTCCGCGTTTCCAGGTCGTGAACGCACCGTTATCGAGTACGAAGGACTGGCAGATACCGGCGACGTTCTTAACTGCGGACGGTTCGTAAACCAGACCATTGCGTGCCGTCTTTTAAAATGCGCGCGCAATCCCAATTCCGGGGGTGATCGGAACGCCGTGATAACGGATCATCGGTTCTCCTGTTCATCCCTGCCGCTGCCCGCGATGAAACGTGCGGCCACGGCTCACTTTTCGCTGCGCCTCTTGGCAACGAAGGCTGGCGGCTCGCCTCTTGCTTTTCGCTCCGCTGCCACGGCTCTCGCCGACTTACTCCGCACTTTGTCGGTGAGCGCCTCGCGTTGTCGTGCGATCGTCTCGGCCACCCTCGGAGGAATTGCCAGCCGAAAGCTTCCTTCGGCTTTGATGCACTCGATGAATATCGTGTCCCCGCGATCCCTTTGCCGAAAAGTCGTGACAATGAACATTTCAGAGCTTCCGATCAAGGGCTGTGTGGTCCTGATGGTTGAGGGCTTCGTCTTTGTTACGTCAGGCAATCCTTCCAAACTTCCGATGAGCCGGTCAAAGTTGTCGAGCATTGCCGGCCCATTTGGTTCGGGCGTTTTCAGCGTCATGATTGATCCTCCGGAGTGATCCGGTTGAGTGCAGCCGTTGCCCAGCCCAGCCGCGCGGCTCCAACGTTTACGCCGAACTCGATGCACTCCTGTATCGCGCGTCCAGCGACGGTCGGCAGGTGCTCCTCGGCAAACGGAGGAGAAGACATAAGCAGGTCCGTCAGTGTGTCGCGTGCGTCGAATTCATCGAACCTGTCGCAGGAAGCGCCTCGCGCTTCGTCGAGCCTGCCAGCCGCGGCCGCGAAGTAACGGGCAATACCGAGCGAACAGTCGAGTAGCGGTTCATATTTCTCAAGCCATTCGAAGTAATGCTCATTGGCGCAGCAGGCGCGCGTGAGATCGATCGCAGACACCAGAATGGTGTAGCTCACAAAATCCATGCTACACTCCGTATGTTCAAAATTCAGTAACCGACGCACTCAACCTTCGCCGCAAAAGGACTGGCGATCATGCGGGCGCCAGAACATGCAACCAAGGGTAGTTACCATCAATTTGGTTCCGTTCTTGCTTCGTTGTGGGCCATTAATTCTCGCTCTAACTCGTCCAGTTCACGTTGAATAATCCGTCGTTCCAGATCGCGATGGAGCATATCGTTATCAGTCCGCGCGCGGCGACTGTCCAGGGCATCCAGAATAGCCGCGCCAAGCTGCACGCGCTCATAGGCAGAAGCGGGCATAGATAGGCCTCCGTCTTCGGAAGTGTTGGTTCTGTACTGCCTCTGGCAGCCGTCACGCCTGGTTCACTGCGGCGTTCCTGAACCGGTGCGTCCATCCAGCGGGGCGCAATTCGGCGAATACGCGCACCTCCCGTTCGCTTGCGAACGTAGGCCGGTCTGTCTTGCAATCTCCGCGCGCAAAGAATCACTGCTTGGTCCGGCCCGTGAAGCAATCTGACGACCTCGGCCTGCTTCCTCCGCTGCCGCGTGCGCCGAAGCGCACATTACAGATCCTCAGGGGCGCTCCCTGCGGAACAACACGACTGCTACTGCTTGTATTCGATTTCTCTGGGGTTGTGGGGTTTCGGTTGTAACCTGCCGGCTCCGCTAGTGTTGCGATTCCAACCGCGCAGCCAGTTGCTGCCAGATCGCGATGCAGAGTTCGTCGACTTGAGCCAAATGCCGAAGCAAAGCGGTATGATCTTCTTCTGTCCAGGTCTGACCGACGCGAGACGCGGAGTAGTCGAGAAAAGAACGTCGGGCTTTGACGGAAGGATCACAACCTAAATCTTGGAGCCCTGCCTCCATAAAACAATCGTCTACAAACTTTTTCCGCAATGCACCTCTCAGGCGGTACGCCAGTGCGGCGGCTTTCAGGCACCGTCGTATTCCTACGAACACCCGCTCGTTCCTCCGCAGTTGTCGCATTTGTAGCAGGAACCGTTCCGAGTCATGATACCGCCGCATTCCGAGCAGAGAGGAGCATCGGAAACCGGCTCGAACGCAAGCGCCTGCTGCGGCGCCGCTTCGGTCGGCCGAAGGCCCATGCTGTCGCCGACTTCCGCCGGATCCGTTCGACCAAGGAACCGCTTGCCCAGCCAGCGGAACAGGTAGTCAATGATCGACTTCGCATACGGCAGCTGCTGGTTGCCGGTCCAGCCGCTCGGCTCAAAGCGTACGTGACTGAACTTATCGACGAAGAACGAAAGGGGGACACCGTACTGTAGCCCGGTGCTGACGGAAACGGCGATCGTATCCATCAGGCCCGAGATGGTGGACCCGGCCTTGTTCATCGAGATGAAGATCTCACCCGGCGTGTTATCCGGATAAAGACCCACGGTGATGTAGCCTTCGTGTCCCGCAATCGAAAACTTATGCGTCATCGACGAACGTTCATCGGGTAACTTGCGCCGGAGCGGCTGCATCGCAGCAGGAGCTCCCTTCTCCTGGGGCGGCACAGTGTTGCCTGCACTGAGAGGCTGGACGCGCTTCGAACCGTCGCGGTAAATCGCTACGGCTTTCAGTCCCAGTCGCCAGCTTTCCACATAGGCATCTAAGACGTCATCTACCGTTGACTCTTCTGGCATGTTGATCGTCTTCGAGATCCCGCCCGAAAGAAACGGTTGGAGCGCGGCCATCATGCGAATGTGCCCGCGCGCATCGATGGAGCGCTTGCCATTGTGGGGCCGCAAGCTGGAATCAAACACCGCCAGATCCTGGTCCTTGATGCACGGCGCACCCTCGATGGTGCCGGTTTCGTCGATAAAGTGAACAATCGCCTCGACCTGCTCCGCCGTGTAGCCAAGCCGGTGCAGGCCACGCGACACAGTGCCATTCACGATCCGCATACTGCCGCCGCCGACAAGCTTCTTGTGTTTTACAAGAGCGAGCTCGGGCTCGATACCGGTGGTATCGCAGTCCATCATGAAACCAATTGTGCCGGTGGGGGCGAGCACGGTGGTTTGCGCATTTCGGAAGCCAACGCGGCTTCCCAAGCTGTAAGCTTCGCGCCAGCACTCGCGGGCGGCGGAGAGGAGCTCGCAGCTCGCCTCATCCTCCTCGACGTTGCGGGTCGCAAATCCGTGCCTATTGACGACCTGAAGAAACGTCTCGCGGTTCTGCGGAAAACCAGCGCAGCATCCAATTGCTTGTGCAATGCGAGCACTCGTGAGATACGCCTGCCCGCCGAGTATGGCCGTCACAGCGGCCGCCAAAGCTCGGCCCGAATCGCTGTCATACGGTAATCCAAGCGCCATGAGCAGCGCCCCGAGGTTCGCGTAGCCCAGGCCGAGCGGCCGGAAATCGTGCGAATTCTGTGCAATCTTTGCCGTGGGATAGCTCGCCCGGTCCACCAGAATCTCCTGGGCCAGGATCAGCGTATCCACCGAATGCCGGAATCCCGCTACATCGAAGCGACCACCGGGAGTCAAAAACTTCAGGAGATTGAGCGAGGAGAGATTGCACGCCGAATCATCCAGGAAGAAGTACTCGGAGCACGGATTCGATGCGTTAATCCGGCCGCTTACTTTCGAGGTGTGCCAATCATTGATTGTGGTATCGAATTGCAAGCCCGGATCGCCGCACTGATGCGCAGCTTCGGCTATTTGGCGGAGCAGATCCCGCGCTTTATAGGTTTTGACGGGTTGCCCGGTGCTGACGCTGCGCGTGGACCAATTGCCATCCGCTTCGATCGCGCGCATGAACTCGTCCGGGACGCGCACAGAATTGTTTGCGTTTTGGAAGAAAATCGAGCTGTAGGCATCGCCATCGAGCGACGAATCGTAACCCGCGTCGATGAGCGTGTGTGCTTTCTTCTCCTCCTTCGCTTTGCACCAGATGAACTTCTCAATATCGGGATGATCGGCGTTGAGCACCACCATCTTCGCAGCGCGTCGTGTTTTGCCGCCGGATTTGATGACGCCGGCGAACGCATCAAGACCCTTCATGAAGCTGAGCGGACCGGAAGCTCTGCCGCCCCCCGAGAGAGGAGCATCCTCTTCGCGCAGCGTGGACAGATTGACTCCCGAGCCTGACCCGTATTTGAAGAGCATGCCTTCGGTTTTGGCGAGGTCGAGAATCGATTCCATCCGGTCCGCGACGGAGTTGATGAAGCAGGCCGAGCACTGCGGCCGGTTGTCGGCGCCTCGCAGCGGACGAACCGCATCCTGCTCGCGATCGTACACGAAACCGTAACCGCGCGGCTCGGAAACGCCTACGTTGAACCACACCGGAGAATTAAAAGACGCCTTCTGATGAAGCAGCAGATGTGCCAGTTCCAGCCGGAAATTGGCAGCCGATTCCGGTCCATCGAAATAGCCGTCCTCCCGTCCCCATTTCGCAATCGTATCCACGACACGCGCGACGAGCTGGCCCACTGAGTGTTCGCGCGCCGGCGCTCCCAGCCGGCCATGAAAATACTTGCTGGCCACGATATTTGTGGCTGTTTGCGACCAGCTGGCGGGCGCCAGCACATTCTGCTGTTCAAAGATCACGCTGCCGTTCGCATCGGTAATGCTTGCGGTACGCAGTTCCCATCTCAGCTCGTGTTCCGCATCACCCGCCTCCCGTGTGAAATAGCGGGAAAATGCGAGCCCGGGTGTATTTGCAACCCGCTCGCCTGTGTGCGTCGCTTCGGCCGTAATCGTCATAAATAAAATTTCCCTTCTGAGCGCCGGCGGCACGCTTAGCGGACTACCGCGGGCCTCGTTTCTTCGCCACGCGCCCAATCACGCGCAATCGTCCAGTGATCTTCCGCGAGATCGCGATGGTGTTCGACCCAGCGGTTGGTGTACGAACGCAAACCGACCAGAAAGCTGTGCTCGTCTCCAGACTGGAGACACCGTGCTTCCCAGAGCTCGAGGTTCCGAATATCGTCGAGCGAGAACCGCGCGCGCCGCATATACTCGGCAAGCTCGCCGGTCCAGCGCGTCATCGGAATGTACAGCCACAAGGGCGTTAAGACAAAAGCGAGTTTATCCGCCACACACAACCGGGAATAGGGTCGGGCAGTTTTCTTCGCCCAATAGCGAGAGTGGCAGCACGTAAACTCTTCCCATTCGCGGCCGCACAGCCGGCGCATAATCGCTGCGCCGAAATGGACGTGCTCCTCGCCTTCCGGGCCGTCAATGTTCGCTTTGCCCGCGTATCCAAGATCGTGCACGAAGAAGGCAAGATAGAGGCGCCAGTCGCGCGGAAAGCCGTAGAGCCGGGTCCAAGCGAGCGCTACAAACAAGGGATGCAAGAAAAAGCAGTGTGCGCCAAACAAAACACTTTTTGTTCCGATACTCATAAGACGATGCCTCAGTCGCGAGCCGCGCGAAGTCGATCCAGGATCGGCCAGACATTGTCAAGCGACTCCGCATTCTTAACGAGATTCACCAGAAGTTCTAGTTCCTCCAACGAAAAATGGAAAGGATTCTTCACCAGATGCGATGGACATCGATTGTTCCAGACGTAATGCCCAGTTCGCCAGTAAGGACAAACCGCTCCGGGCGATTCGTCTTGCCTGCTTGTATAGGGTTCGGGTTGTAGGTCCATGTCGTTTTCCTCTTAAACACGCACTACACCATGGATCGGCAACGCCGCTTGAACCCGCGATACACGCGAAAGCTCCGTTTCCCGAAGCATCAGGGATTGTGCAAGCGTGGAGGGACCCGAAGCGGCGAGCCGCTTAGCGCGTGCCTCAGCAAAAATACGCTCCCGCTGCTGCTCGATCCATTGCTCCCAGGGAATGCCAACCGCATCAACGGGAACATGCTGAAGTAACATCGCCGCGGCCTACTCGAAGTTGGCATTCACAAACCTTTCGAGCCGCGAGCTGCGGCGCGGATGCCGAAGCTTGCGCAACGCCTCGGTCTCCCATTGCCGGACCTGTTCCCGGCTGACCGAGTAACGCGCTCCGATCTCTTCGAGAGAGTGTTCCTGGCCGTCTATGAGACCGAAGCGCAACTGGAGGATCGTGCGATCGCGCTGGCTGAGCGTCTTTAAGAGCTCATCCGAGGCCCTTGCCAGCCGTTCGAAGGTAATCTCATTGAGCTTTTGATAGGTGACGGCGTCCTCCGGCCGATGGCCAGCCGGAAGGCCGCGGGTATCCCACAGAAACTGGGCGAGCGTGGACTCCTCCTCCTCGCCCACCGTGGCGTGAAGCGATATTTCCTGCCGGATGCGCTGATACCGCTGTACTTCCTCGGCTGTTATGCGGAGTTCCGACGCTATGTCTTCGATCGTTGTCTCGCGTCCCAGTTGCTGTTCCAACTGCTGTTGCGCACGCGAGATGCGGTGCATCGTTGCAATCACATGACCCGGAAGTCGCACGGCGCGGATCTGGTCGTCGAGAAAGCGGTTGATGGCCTGCCGGATCCACCAGGTCGCGTGTGTGGCGAAACGGGTACCGCGCCGGTAATCGAATTTGTCAATGGCCCGCAGCAGTCCGACGCTCCCCTCCTGAATGAGATCGTGCAGCCGGTCCGCGCTGTCATACGAGCGCACATATTTCCTGGCGATCGAGGCGACAAGCCGAAGGTTGGATTCGGCCATCTTCTCGCGAGCGGCGGTCCGGTCTTGCTCGGCTAGGGCAATGCTGGCCACCGCTCGCCGCAATTGATCTTCGTTTTTGCCTTGTTCGAGCAGCGACTGCCGCACAGCTGGATCGGTGGCGGTGTTGAGGCGCTCGGAAACCGATTGCAGAGAGCGCTCGGTTTCGCGCAGATGCTCGACCATGCGGTTCAAGAATTCCGGCGTAAAGGGCAGGGATTGAATCTCACGCGAGATCGCAACCAGAAGGCGTGGATAGCTACGGATGCGCGCCCCGCGCCGCTTCCGTTTCGCGGTACTCGGATTGAGAACGGCCAGGCAGCGATCCGCCTCGCTCCGCAGTTCCTCGACTTTCGAGAGCGCAGTGGATAGCAGAGCTTTGAGTCTCTTGCACCCAGCCGTCTCTTTGGCATCGGGAACGAGGTCAGGACCATCGGAGGCCGACAGCATCTCGGATACCGGGATCTGTCCGGAAGCTACTGCGGCTCCTGTTTCGATCAGCAGCTGTTCGGTTAGGCGAAGGCGCGAAAGTGTCCTCAACATTCTGGCATTGGCTCGTTCCATGCGTCGCGCCAAATCAATTTCCTGCTCGCGGGTGAGCAGCGGATAGTGCCGCACATCGCGCAGATAAGCCCGTGCCGGATCGCCGGCAGCCTCGGCGCTCGAAACCGTCGGCAGCGGTGATTCGTCCATCGGCGGTTCCAAGAAAACTTCAGTCATGCGTTACTCCTTCGTTCCCTCGCGTCTCGGGAGTATATGAATTTTTTCAGCCGATGCAACCGCGCGGCTAAGTGATTGATATTCCGTCATTCGAGCATGAATCCGGCGGTGTCGGCACAGCCGGTCGGAAATCCGGCTGCGCCGATGGTCGCGGTCAGGCTCGAGCCTCCTGATGCGCCGTATCCGACCGGCGGCGGGGCATGTGCGGCGCCGGCGGGTAGTATGCAGGTGGCGGCGCTGCTTCCTGTTCCTCGGGGAACAGGCCGTAAAACTCGCCAGTCATAGCCGCCGCTTCGGCCGCCTCCTCCGGAGTCTCGATCGCATCGGGGTCCCCGGGCGCTTCCTCCGGGCGGAAGGAATCTTCTTCTGGACGGAGACCGGCTGGCTCGGATTCAATCGCGTTGGCCGGGGCCGGCAACGCGACTAGCTGCCGGAATTCCGCCGTGTGGGCATGCAGCAGGCGGGCCATTTCTTCGAGGCTTTTGGCGCGAAATTCCAGGCTCACCCCGTACTGAATGCTGCTCTTTTCGCCGACTTGAACCTTGTAGGGACGGAGAACGAATTTGAGCGGTATCCCGGCCACGCTACCCGCTTCCGGGTTCCCCCGACCCGTCATGAGGCGAATCTGGTCGAGCGAACCGGCCAGCTGAGCGATCGAGCGAAAGCCGGTCGTATCGAATTGGCAGGAGCCCCCAAGAGTCGGGGCATTCATGAGCTGAAACGTCAGCTTGCCATGCGGCTTGCATTGGCGCTTGTCGCCGACGGCAAACCGGCAGCCGGCCGTATAACAGCCGCCGAAAATCGGAAAGAAGCGCTGATTCTGCTTGCGGGCTTGCTCCGCTAAAGCGCGTTCGTCCGGTGACTGGGCCCACTCCACATTCCGGCGTGCATCGATACCGTTCCCCTCGCACAGCAGTTTCGATGTGGACCACGCCTGAAACGAGGCGTCAAACGCTTGCTCGTTCAGGAAAACGATATCGATCTCGATTGGAACGGGTCCGTGCAGTTCGATGGTGTCGAAATCGTGGACGAACTTGCCTTGCGAATCGGTCCGCAGAAACGTGAAATACGGCAGCTTCCGTGGTGCGTTCCGCTCCGGCGCGGTTTTTCGCTGCTGGGCATAGAAGGCTTCGGCATCCGCGCGCTGCGCCAGCCGCTTCACCTGGCTCTGACGTTTGCCGTTCACGTACGCTCCGACCTCGACGGACCATTGGTGGTTCTGGTCAATCCACACATGTACGTCGGGCCCGGTCGGGACGCCGATCCCGACTTTGAGAACTCGAACCTGCCGCACAATTGGGCGGCCGCTCGGCTCGTGCAGCACACCATACAGCTTGCTGCGATCAATGGCGATCGTTGTGCTCATCTCGTTTTCCTCCCTGTCACATTCACCTTCTTCGTGATCCGGACTCCCGGGATTCGGAGATCTCCGTTGGAGGCCTTGGCCATCGCCGCAAGCAGCTTTGTATTCGCCTGCAGCACTTCCTTCTGGACGCTGCCGGCAACAACCGCCCGAGCGAGCAGCAGAATATCGGTCACCTCGACTTCGAACTGATCGCGGGTCGAGTAGCCTTTAGGCCGCGCAAACGATTCCGTTTCCACCACTGGAACCAAAATTTCCATGGCTCCGAGCGAAGCCAGCACCTGCTCGGAAGCTCCCGATTGCCGGGCGGCCTCGATCATCTGCTGCTGCATGGCAGAACCGGCTTCCGCAGCAGCTTGTTGCCGGACGCGTGCGGCCTCAGTTTCGAGTTGCCGCAGTCTTACATCCAGCGCGGCGATCCCCTGCTTCAGCTTCTTTTCGAGCGCAACCACTGGATCGAGATCGTCGTGTTCGTGTTTGCATGCAGCGGCGTGGGCTTCCTTCAAGGGGCGCTTGATCGGTTCGTGATAGCGTTCGATGTCGTCCTTCAGCGAGAGAACGGAGGCGAGCAGCTCGTTCGCTTTCGAAAGATCCTCCACGTTCGTAAACGACAGCGCCTGGATCTGTTCCTGAAGGGCGCTGGCGCGCTGTTTGAAGGTGGAACGCGCATCGTCCGATGCCGAGTGATCCTCGGCCGCTTGCGGCGCTTGTGCCGTCCCTTCTTCCTCCCTGATCTCGAGAGCGCTCTCCCGCTCAGCCACACGCCGGATCATCTGGAGTGCGCTGGGCTGTGGCGTGCCGCTCGAAAACAGATTACGCTGCGGAAACTGTGGCATGAGAATTTCTCCTTCTGTGCTTTGCGTGCCAGACTACGGCCGCGGCGGCGAACACCTGCCAGTGATAAGGAAACGCAGTCAATGCATGCTCGCGAGTCGAATACGAACCATTCGCGCGCAGGTGAACGGTCATGCGTTTACGGGAGTGTGGATTGGGTACACACTGCGAATAGGCGGCGAGTTGATAGCCGTGCCAGTCCTGCGGATCTCCCGTTTTGATGTCGATCAGATATTCGGTCGTGCCGATCGTGCCCACCCGGTCGAGCATGCCGCAGTAGCCGGAGACCGGTTGGAACAGGAGATATTCAATCAGAAGCTTCCCCTCGGAATCGCGGCTGATGATGAAATGCGACTCCTGTTTAAAGCGTTCCCAGGCTTCGACGTAGCCTCGGTATTGCGGCAGAACGGTGTTCCAATCGAGATCATCTTCGTCGAGGAACTGCGTGGCGAGATGAACCGCTCGGCCCCGTTCGCGAGCCTCATCCGTATACCAGGTTGTGTCGATCAGACCCGCATCTTTCAGAATTTGAGTCACGCTCGGGCGTTGCGCACCGGCAACGGTGTACACGTGAGCGGCTTCATCGAACTGCACGAATTCGGTACCGGCGGAGAGAACAGGCATAGGTACACCTCCGGGATGAAGTTCTTCATTTTTGAGCAAATCCAAGTGACAGAATCAGCCCCCCGGATCTGCTGAAAGCGCAAAAGCGAATCGGAGCGAAATCAATTGAGAGTTGAGCTGAGCTTTAGCGGATGGGCTGCTATCACCCGTGGCGAGGTCCAGGCGTTTCGGCGGTGCCTTCCGGAAGATTCGAGCAGATTTTGAGAAGCTCGTCCTGCCATTAGTTGATCTCGGTTGTCCAATCGCAGGTCCTGACGGCACCGGTGTCCCTGAGATTACGGACGATTACATTCAATTCAATGGCATCCGCGGCTGCGGACGAGAAAGTAGATGGTCCCGTGGTCTTGTTTCCCACAAAGTACGCCTGCGGCATCGATTCGTCGGCTACTACCCGATTCATCGATACGCCACTCATGACATTCGCCACCAAACGGCGCTGCGATGGCCAATGCTGCCACGAGGATTTCTTGCTGGGCAAGTACGAACCTGGCCGGTGCAAAACTGCATTCAAGCCCTACGACGTGGCAGTGACTGCGGCACTGCTCATTGCGAAGCACCATTACGGTGCAGGTATCAAGATCACCAGTTGCGGTTCGGACATGCAATGGTGGGACGCCAGACTAATTTGCCAGCGAGTTCTCGGCTACGGCAATTCATTCAGGTTTGTGCCCAAGCAGCGGTTCTCCGATTTGAGCGGGCAATGGATTGAGGAAGAGGTGCTCGAGGAAATTCCCGGGAACCAAGTCTTTTATCCCGTTTATCTCGAAGGCTTCAAGGAAGGTCGGCGCGAAGGAATGTTAGCAATGGTGCGCCGCATCATTGAGCACCGTTTTGGGCCTCTGGCCCCAGATCATCAGCACAGCCTCCGACATCTCTCCTGCTCAGGCATTGAGGATCTTGCTCTCCGTTTGCTGGAAGCGAAAACGCTGGACGAACTGGAGCTGTGAACTGGCCCCCAGGAATGCGGCCAATAGGTGATCAGCGGAACAAATCCTCGAAGCTCGATGCGGTGAGCACACGCAGCCCGACCGCCTTGAGTTCATCGGTTGAGGCTTGCGCCAGCTTCTCTTCGACCCACTCAGGCAGCTTACCGAGTCGCTGCTCGACTAGTTCCTGCACCATCGTCAACTGGTTCTTGCGACCTTCTTCGAGCCCCTGCCGATAAGCGGGGCCCAGCACTTCGTTTTCGGAAAAATCGATCGTGAACACTGTTTGTGCCTCCTGTTGAACCGCCTTCGCCAAACCTCGCAAGCCCGCCAGAATCAGCAGAGCCTGATAATACTCGCTTGCTTTCTCCCGAGGCAATGTCGAAATGCTTGCCAAGATGCTACGGACAGCCGTGCGGCTGTCTTTCAGCCGCCCAAGTATCGCTAATACATTATCGCTCGGTTCGGCGCTGGCGAGCAGCGGCTCGCCGTCCACATCGCGCATATCGATTAATTGATAGCGATGGGACCCGTCCGCCCAGGCGATTTCGCTCGGCATCCGCAACGGTTCGCGGCCGGCATAGAGCAGAACCTGCCTCGGTATCCGATGATGCAGTTTAGCGATCAAACCAAGATACTGGAGCATCCGGAACTGCATTTCCTCGTCATGCCCGCTCTGAAGTTCGATATGGATCAATTCGCCATCGACGGTTTCGCCCAGCATGTCGATACTTGGCTTTTGCACTTTGGGTAGTTCCGTTTCGAGCCATCTCGCCACGGGTCGCCCGGCAACGCGCGCAAACGAATTGCGCAGCAGGAGTTTGAGAACAACATCGAAATGGTGCATATTTCCTGCCTTTCCGCCCACGCTTCGCAGAGCAAGTTTCAATCGGGCACTCACAGATCGGTGTATCGTTCCGGGACCCCAGAGAGCGTGCGCGCGAGCCGCGTGTCAATCTAAGATTCACATGGCGGCTTTTCGGAACACTGCCACCAGCTAAGAAGAGGCAACACTGCCCGACGATCATTCCGGCAGGCCGCCACTGGATCCCGTTTCCTTCTCGGGGCGCTCGTCCGGATCGAACAGCCGGCTCTGATAATCCGCGGACGTCATGTCTTCGATCTTTAGGATCTGGCCAGTGGCGACGGCAACAAAACTCTTGCGTCCTTTCTCGGGTGTGTTGAGCAGCACATCGCACTCGACATCCTGGCGCTCCAGGCCCAGATTGATGCGTTTGGAGATATCCTCGACCTGTTTCTGCTTTTGGCCGATCGCTATCTTAAACTCGTCGACCGCAACCTTTTTCTGCATTACGAGTTCGCCGATATTTTGAAGCAGCCGCGCCTGTTGCTTACCGAGCTCAGCGAGCTCGGGCTCAGTCAACGGCCGCTCGATCGACGTCGTAACAGTCCTCATAATCGAAGATCTCCAAATGCAGAAACGGTCTGCCGTGTCCGACAGAACTCTTCATTAGAAGGAGCAGTTCACCGCCACGGTGTCGCCCGGCGATGAACCAGCTCCTGCCGCAGGACTTTCACCTGCCAAGATAGGCAGCAGTTATCGAAGCGCTCAAAATGGCACGTCGTTATCAGTGATGCCCATATTGTCGAACTGATCATCCTCGGTGGCTGTGGCAGGCCCACGGCCGTTGCCGTTTCCTTGTGCCGGTCGGCGCGCATCGCTACGTTGCGAGCGCGCACCGGAGGCTGAATCATCGCGGCCGCCGAGCAGGATTATATCTTCGGCAACAACCTCGGTGACATACACCTTTCTGCCCTCCTGGTCGTTATAGCTGCGCGATTGCAGCCGGCCTTCGACGTGTACCTGCTTTCCTTTAGTGAGGTAATTGGCTAAGTTCTCCTTGCGCCAGGCTGTCACGTTCGTCCAGTTCGTTTCTTCTTTCCACTCGTCGTTCTGCTGATCCTTCCAACTATGGGTTGTCGCAACAGAAAAGCGAGTACACGCGACACCGGAGGGCGTAAACCTCGTTTCGGCATCGCGCCCCAGATGGCCAATCAAAAATACTTTATTTACACTGCGGGACGCCATTGATCGCGGCCCTCCTTTCCTGAATTAGCGAACACGGTTTAAACCGCTGCGAGTTGCTGCGTTTGGTGTTCCGACTCCTCTATAATGCGGCGGTTATTTTCATAACCGATCAAAATGCGCCGCGGCAGCGATCGTGCGCTGATGCCATGCCAGAATGTGCCGCGCGAGGCGAAACAAACCGCAGACGAGAGCGAACAGAACGGACCAGGCCGCCAATACAGCGAACCATTGCCCTTGAATCCACCCCACGATGCGGCTGGCAGCAGCAGATTGAGCGATGATTTGTGCGAGGCCCTGCAGTCCCCACACGGCTCCAATCCAGACAAACGCCAGCAACTGGAGCAAGAGCGTGGCGAGTGCCAGCCTCGTTATCACCCCTTTCGTTGGGCGCTGTGACAGTGCCTGCATGCGCTTCGCGCGCCGCAGTTTCCAGAGCGTGATACCGATGGCGATGACGGACCAAAGTAACGCCAGGTGATTCAGCGAGAAACAAACAGCCGGAACCACCAGCACCGGGATCGCGAGCGACAGGCTCGTCATCAAAAGTTTTCCAAAGCGCACGCGTAGCCTCCTATTGCACGATCCGATTCGAGGGCCGGTTCCACATTTCGTCAAACTTGCGTTCGAATGCATCCAGTTCTTTGGGCTGCGATGTAAACCACAGCGCATTATCCTGAAACCGCTCCGCTCCGATAGACCAGTTCGCGCTGCCTTCACGCAGTGTGCCCGCGTGATTCGCGCAGTCGATGCAATAGTCTTTTTGGTGCATCAGGTCCTTCGCCAAGCCGCCTTTGACACGAATGTGAATGTTGGCCACACCCCGGAGAAGATCGGTGGTGCTCGGATGACCGCGATGGGAGTGGGCCTGTTCCGACTGAAACTGTTCCTGATCGCGGTAGATCCGGATGATTGGACCTTCTGCCGCTAGCTGCTTGAGAACCTGCGCCAATTCTCGATCCGTGAAGGCATACATGCTGATATCCGCCCGCGCGCGGGTCTTCCGGAGTTGCTCGATATCGAGGCGCTCCAGATTCTCGTCGGGTGCAAAGTGCATCATCGGAGGACGCAGCAGTTGCTGTCCCTGCGCGATTAGCCGACCGCTCTGCTGAAAAACGGGATCATTGCGGAATGCCTGCGCAATCGCATCATGAAACAGGAGCGCCAAAATCAGCGCCGCGCCCGCGAGCAGGGCGAAACTCTTCAGACCGCCGCGAAACATTCCGAACATCAGCTATTCCCCGTCGCTGTTGATGATTTGACCCCGCGCCTGAAGGTAGTGCGAATGCTGGCAGCCCACACACGACGCGCCTTCCACGGCAGCTTTCAATGCGGCCTGGTACGCCTCGGGCACGGAGACCTCATCACCGCCGCGTGTCGTAAACGTTGGCAGCACGGCGCCGCGAAACGCTTTCTCTTTGTTCCAGAGCTCGAGACCTAGAAATCCATGGCCGCGAAACACCATACTGCTCACCAGCTTCGGCTTGCCGTCGACGGTCTTGGTCGTGTGTTTGGTGGTCGCGACTTCATAATTCCGTTGCAGACGGAAGACTTCGATGCGCAGAAGCGTCGGCGCGACCACGACCGCATGCGTTTGATTGGGTGCAATCGCGTCCTGCGGATGCAGCCATTCGAGTGGTTGACCATCCTCCGCGGCAAACGTCACATAATGACCGATGTGCTCTACAGCGCCGCCCGATTCGGTACCTCGCACGACGGGACCGTGGCCGCTCGAAGCGATGCTCATCGCACGCCAGGCAGTGATGCGGAGGCGACGCAATTCCTGCCGGTACTCTTCGGGTAACGAAACGCCACGATCGTCGAGAACCTGGCGGTCCCCACGAGCTGCACCGTTCATCGTTTTGGCAGGGTCTTTCTCCGCTGGAAGCGGCCGCCCGTTCGCCGCTATTTGAGCCAACATTGGGTCGTTTTCAAAAACGTTCGGCATTGCTCCTCCTGTTCTGCAAGCAGGCCATTTTTGTGCATTATCAGTTCCGACAAGAGCGGCTGTACTTTGACCGGGTCCACGTTATGCGCCGAAGCCCAATGCTGAACGATGCGGCTCAATGACTCCCCATTGGGCGGATGCACTGCCGGCAAATAGTCCTCTTCGTCATCGTCATCCTCTTCGTGTTCCACTTCCAAAGCGACGGCGTGCTGCGTGACCTCGGTGAAATCATCCGTGTAGGCAGTCCCGGTACAGCACTCGAAATGCTGCGCGAAGTCCGCCGGAATCGCGCCGATTTCCGTCATGTCCCAGCACTGCCCCAGCGCATCCAGATGAAGCAGCTCGCCCGAATCCCGGCCACGATAGCATTCGTAGCCGTGCTCGTTCCACATCCAGGAAAACATCCTGCGGCAGAGCGCGAGGGAAAGCCACCGCTCGAGTGGCTTCCAGTTCTCTGGAAAATATTGGCGTTGCGTCTCGGTCTGCATTAGGGCGTACCCCCTGCAACGACAGGAATGGGACAGCCGAGCGCGGCGCGGATCGAGTACTTATCGCAACCGGCCCGGCACTGGTAGAAGCGTGGATCCGACACTTTGATGTGCAGATTGTCTCCGTGCTTGTCTTTACCCTGTTCGCGGCAGGAAGGGCAAGCGGTCACATAGTTGCCGCTCGCAATCCGCCGTGAATTGACTTCGACGTGCTCGAGAATCGAAAACTGCGGCGGGTCCTCGGACCGCGAATGCCGGTACACACGAATCGGGGCAGATGGTTTGGGCTCCGGCGGTGGCAACTCATCGAGGAAGGCGCGCAGCTGTGCCTCGGTGAGCCGGCGACGCTGAGCCAAATAGGCGATCTGAGCCTCCAGGCTAAAATCGTCGGCGCCATAGAAGTAGTAACGAAGACCCGTTGCCTGGTGCACGCCGAGAGGCCCGCGCAGACCATTTCCCATCTGCCCGGGCTCGACTGTGTCCTGCTTGGGAAAGATCTCGATGCCATCCACCTGCGTGGCGCCGGTTTCCTTTCGCGCGCCTTTGATCGGCACGTTCAGTTGCGACGCGATGTGCGAAATGAATGCACGGCATTCGAGGGCGAGGCAGGGCTGGTTCAAAAAGATCCAGAGATGCCCTCCGCGGCGGCTCTGCTCGACAGCGACATCAATTCCCTTTTTTGTTAGCTCGTATTGCAGCGCGCACAAGTCATACAGAGCGCGGTCGTAATCCGCGTCGATCGCAACCCACTTGCAGCGCTGCGTCTCCGGATTCACCGCGTAGAGACCAATGGTCAGCCGTCCTTCGAGGTGTGCCCGGATGGTCGCCTCATCGAGCGGCTTCGGAGGTCCGAGCGGTGGACCCGGTGGCTGATCAGGCAGGAACTCCTTGGCGAGAAAATAGTTGTGGCGGCCCGTGTTGGCGTCGGGCCGCTTGGATTGAATCGTGTAGGCACGCCGGTTCACGAACAGTGCCCAGTAATCCCGGATCTGCTCCGGTCGAGCCCTGGTGCGGTAAGTCATCGCAACAACCTCGCAAACAGCGATACATTCAGCAGCACACGAGTGCTTTACCCGATTTACGCGGCCGATGCAAATGGCCGGGAATGCTGCGATTCCGGTGGATTCGTGGCGTACAATTTTCTCGGCCGCCGCGCCAGATCGATCAGCCGGAACTGCCTTACGAGCTGGTCGAACTGTTCCGATGACAACAGGCCGTTATCCGCGCCCGGCAACTCGAGACAGTGGAACACGCCTTCACGCCGCACGTACAGATAGCAGGCACCGCTCTGCGGATCGCCGGGAACGGCAACACAAAGCAGAATGCCGGCGCGGTGCTGAATCCACCGCGTGGCCACCGCTTCGGCCCAGTTCAGGAAGGCAAATACAGCTTTGTCAGCGCCCGCCGCTTCGTGAAGACCGATATCACCGAGCGATACGGAGCGCTCAATGGAAACTTTCTTTTGCATACTCTTGTTCTCCTTTACAAATCACTGCTTGGAAACAGTCGAGCGGAGGCGCAGGAAGACACACGGCGGCTCTGCCATGCGCTCTCGCTCGACGAAGTTGCATGAAGCCTGGGACTCTGGCCGAATCCTAGACAGGATAGGACTAAACCTAACCTAAGCGGCACGCTGGCGGAGAATGGGAATCCCGCCTGCCTGCGGCCGAGTGGCATTCGCGTAAGCAACCGGTTTTCTCGCAGAACGGGAAAGCACCGTGTTTGCGCGCTTGCCATATACGGCAGCCAAAATGATCGCGTCAGCGTTCCGCCAACGGCGGACCAACGAAGAATTCATGTTGTTATCTCCTGGGGAAACAAGGGCCTTCGTGCGTAGACACACGGAGGGTTCGAGTGGAAAAACAGGAACTGCTCGGGTGAGAACAAGTCCCGGAAGATGTGCAAGTCCGGTGAAGCACAGCAAGTCGTGAAGCGCTGCGCCGATTACGTGGTGGAGGAAATGGAATGAGGCGGGGAGCCTACGCTACCGTTCATTCAAGCAGCAGCTTGCGCTGCCCTTGCGGCAGCAGCAGCCGCCAGGCGGTCGACAGATTCCTGTTCGGGCACGCCGGAGTGCCCTCGAACCCATTGCCAGCGGACACTGTGTCGTTTACTGGCTGCAATCAACTCCTGCCAAAGAGCCTGATTCCGGATCGCCGGACCATTGCTCGATCGCCAATGGCGGGCTTGCCAGAGCAGGAGCAAGTCGGTCATTCCGGAGATTAGATACCGGCTATCGGACACCACAACGATGTTGCTTGCGGACGGAAACGACTTCAATCCTTCGATCGCCGCGCGCAGCTCCATCGGGTTGTTAGTGGTGTTTTGTTCTGTGCCGGACTGCTCGGGCATGACGCGTCGGCCCTCCAAGACGCGATAAGCCCAACCACCCGGGCCTGGATTGCCCAGGCAGGAGCCGTCGCAATATAAGAGGTACTGTTGTGTCAATCAACACCGTCCAGTGATGCAAATGCGGCGAAAGAACCGCCGGGTATCCGTTATACCTGGCGGTTACAACGGATGCAAATAGCCCGGAAAAGCGGCCTTTTCCTAGGCAGAATTATGCTTTCGAAAGATACAACGTCGCCGTATCCTGCTCCTCGCCTAACAGCGAGTCCAAATCTACATTGACTGCGCCTTCGATGCGAGTCGTCTTGGCAACTCCGGTGAATTTCAGATCCACGGTGCCGAGCGGCAGGTTTGCGTGTCCGAAAAACACGACTTTCCCGTCTCGCACGAAGCCCGACGTGATCGGGATTTCAACGGTGCCGGCGTCCGGATGATGCAACGTGATATGGCCAGTGAGCGAAGCGCCGGTCTGCATCAGCAGGATTTCAGCAGTGCCGTTCCAGCCGCGGCCGTTTCCCTGACGGGCATGGACGGCCGTTGTGTAAGTGCCGCTCATATCTGGCTGCGGGAAACAGCCGGTGAAAAAGGTGGTTACCAGCATTAACAGGCCGATGACCACCGCAAACGGGATTCGTTTCATGGTGACTCCTTGAAGTGGTAGAGAAGTGGACGACCGATCACAACCAGACCGGCAGATGAAAAAGGCGGACAGAAGGAACCCTATGTGGCAAGGAATACGCAACAGAGACTATTGCGGGTGTGAATCCGGAATGCCACATAGCCAACGCAGTGGTTCCGTCTGCGAACGGCCGCTATTGCCGAACAGGCTATGTCGTCCTTGTCAGAGGAACAGTCTTCTTTACAGCCTGGACAAAGGACTGATCTCGGTGGCGGATCTGCCGGCGTTTCTGCCGCGGGCCGTGCGGCTCCGGTCCGGGCAAAAGTGGAATCTGCCGCCCGCCCAGGGCTTTGGTCAAGATGGTGAGTCTCGACGGTAGCGGACCCAGCACTGTCTCTCGAATCTGGCCCTGATTGCTCCTTCGCGGATCCGAAGCACGGCGGGCCTTGCCGCACGGGTATAGCGCAACCTATATCGGGTATAGCGCAACCTATATAAGGATAGGCCCAGCGAGCGAATTTGCCCGCCGATGAAGTTGAGCGGGCCACCGCAGTCCCAGCAAACGCGGCCGCTTAATAAAGAAGCAGGACGCAGGCGATCGCGTCCAGTGCGACGAATAGCAAGATGAACGGAAATGCTCCTCGACCGACACGCGACAAGAACTGAATCGGAACTGCCGCGGCGCGCCCTGTCCGCAGTTCCTGATACAGCGGCTCAATTTCATCGTCGAGAACATGCCGTAGCCAGAGTGCAGCAGCGTTTCGGGCATTGTCATATACGTACCACTCCGCTTTCTTCCCGTGGTGTTTCCGGCCTCGGATCTGGTGAGGCCTGACCGCGCCACGCACGAATTCTTATGCTGCAACTCCGGTTGCCCGGCGGCTTGGGATGGGAATGCCGGCAAAGCGCGGCGTTACTGACTGTGCGGGTTTTCTCGCAGGGCGGGAAACCACCGTTTCGAACTGTTTGCGTCCAAGCAGAATTTCTTCGGCGTGAAGCCAGCGAAAAGCGACGGAAGCGTTCATGGACGTGTACTCCTTTGTTCAGATGGAAATAGCCTGCATCGCCAGGCCAGAACGGCTGCGGAACCGTTGATCCAGGGTTTTCACCAGAACCCCGAACTGGAAAAAGATGCGTACGCTCCGTGATCGCGATCCGGCGGAACGGCGCTGGCAAACCGGAGTGACAAAACACGGATAAGCGCGACCGCAATCAGTGAGTGATTGCGTAAACGAAGGCCGGAAATTAGCGTCTGCGCACGGCGCGGGCGTGAATTGAATTGTGAAGTGCAACGATTTCGAGCGCTGCGTCTGGGCTGGAGCGCATGAGTTGGAGCAGTCGGGCCCAGGTCGGATCGGGACTTCCCAACTGGTACTCGCGATTGCGAGTGCGAACGCGCCGGTGTTTCACAACGGTGAGAACATCGCTGGTGTGGATCATCTCGCCATCGGCATGATCCGGATGGCCAGACACGATTCCGACCAGATGTCCCCGAATCAATTGCCAATTTTCTAAGCGCGTGTGTTCTGTGGTCGCATGTGCGACAGCGGCATTATTCACTACGTTCATAGAGGAAGCTCCAGGGTGCGGGAACGGAACAGAGCGGTGTTTCGACTCCGTCTGTGGATCTAGGAACACAGGCACGGTCCGGCGCTGACACCGTGCAGCAGCCAGAACTGTAGTCAGCAAAGATGAACAAACGTCCAGCGGAGAGCCCCGCTTGGAGGCAGCTCAACCCGCGGCATTGTTCAGAGAGGAAGTGGCGGCCCGGAGTTGAACCGGGGTGACCTGTGGGAGGCACAGGCGACTAACCCGCGCGTCACCGCCACTGGAAAAGCAAAGCGCGTTGTGGTTCGGACGATGAAAGGAAAACTACCGTCGATCTGCCGACACGCCTTATCGTCCAAAACGACAGGCCAGCACGCGCGCGCTCTGATTGGCGGAAGTTCGCAAAATCAGAACGGCGAAAGCGCAGTGCTCCGACATTTGCGACGGAGCTGCCACACGCGTACGGCCTCAACCTGGCAATGTTGGTAGATACAGATTCCTCACGAGTAAGCCCCACGAGTGGAGAGCGCGCGCAACGGGAACGCTCCGCGGAAACGACACGTCTGGCCAAACTCATCCGGGACCACTCAAACAGAAGCGGAGCAAAATCGGCCACGCGGATCAGACTGCCTGGAGCAGCGCAGCGACGAGATCGGGATGCGCTGCACACAGTTCGTAAACCGCAGCGTTCGTGTAACCAAGATCGGCAGCCTCGGTGCGCACCATCAGCCAGAGTGGACTGGTGACGATCTCGCTGTTATCGGCAAACTCCGCATGGCCAAAGACGCGACCGGTTAAGAGGATGCCGCCCCAGTCGTGCGGGATGGGTGAAACCCGAAGCGACCAGTGGTCGAGCCGGTGCCTCGGTTTACGGCACGTGTTGTCCGGCACTGGGACAACTTGTAATTGGACAGCATCACTCACAGGGAACTCCCTTGCGAAAAACGGAAATTCCGATCGAAGGGGGAAACAGGGAACGACACCAACCGACCGACCGTGCGTTGCAGAAATTCCGGGACTGGATATTGTGGGAAAGAGGACGCGACAACAACACACAGCCAAGCGCGGCATCGTCGCGCATGAGCACAGTCAAGAGCGTCAACCGAATTCCTGCAGGCGCTCGTCGCGAAGCGTCTGTATAAAGAGTTGGCGTCGGGCGATTGGTTGTGGCACGTCGTCGCTATCTCGGCGGCTTTGAGAACAAGTTGCGAAGCGGTCAGACCTACTGCGGTGTGCCGCTGATGGGAGACGCGAGTGGCAGTGCCGAGTCGCTCAAGCTCACGATTCCGAAATACGTCATGCCGAGCCGGTGCAAGCGCTCGCGATTACGTTTGCGCGAGAGGTACCTTACGCGTCTCCAAGCAATTCCGATCCTCCGCTTTCGAGGTTATATCTGTCACGGAGCTCCGGCTGCTGGACGCTCGGCAACGCTGAACGGACGCTGCCCAAAGGCATCCACCTTGCAGATCCTGAATTCGGTTGCTGCGAATCGCAATCCATTTGCTGAACGAACGAAGCCAATGATCGCCGTGATTCACTCGCGTTCGCAGAAGCGCAGGTGTACGGGGATTTCTGCCAACCGTTGCGCGGATTCGACAGCACATTATCTTGCAACCGATTCCGGCCAACTGCTGTCGGCGCCGGAACTCACACACGCCATCCGTACGACGAATGCGGACATCATTCCGCTGATTCGCGGCGGCGAAGTGGCGAGCAGTTCAGTATTTTCGAGAATCCCGACCTCCTGTGCGCGGTCGGAGAAGCGCGGGTACCGGGTTGCTGGTATCGGATATTCCGGAAACAGTACAGCGCTCGACCTGCTGAGCGATTTCGCAGCAATACACCGGCCACGGCAGGTACTCACATCGCGGACGCGCTGCGCACACGTCGGGACTCACAACAACACGTCGCGGAATTGCGAGCACAGAACGACGAGTTGCGTATGCAGTTGCGTCAGGTGCAGATGCACCACGCTACACAAACACTGACGCCGCCACCGGCGCCGCCGCAGAAAGAAATTTCATCACAACCTCAGCAGAACGCACCAACTCTGCTCAGGTTAGTGCTCGCGCTTCTGATCGGAAGCTGACGAGCGTGATACTGCTGCTATGGTTCCTGCATCAGCGATGAAAACCGCTTGTGAACGGAACTGCGCTCGACATGAGATCGGCCGGGAGACTCAAGACCGCGCCAGCCCACAACTGGACGATTGTCGCGTCTGCTCAAGCGGAACCGGTCGATATCGAACGCTCCAGATGGCATTCACCGCTATGCTCACGTCCCAATCACCAACAAGAGCATCAAATCTACAACTAAGTAAACCCGCAAGTAGCTGGCCCGCAGGCACTTGCTAGGAACCCAAAAAGTCAACTGGCGGCCAATGGGCGGCAATTCCGTCGGTAGTTGGGGGAAATCGGCGGCTAATCGGCCGCCGATGGTAAGCAATAGCCAAGGAATGGACCGACAATGGACCGCAAAGCTCCGCGTCTGCACTTAAGCCCGAGCACGTGCAAGTGGCGCTTCCGTTCTCCCGCGCTTGACCGCGTATCTGATCTCGATGAGCTCTTGCAAAGTCATGCGCCACCCTTCAGTAGCAAGAACAACTCCGGCATCAAATACTTTCTGACAAAGATCGCTTGCCAAGCATATTGCCACGGGCTGGCTACAGTGCCTGAACGTTGCCGCTAGCTTTCCGTACAGGTATGCTGTCGGCACAACGTAGAGAACAAAATCCACATGCTGCTCGCTGTTCAATCGGATAGCGATCTCTTGATAGCCGGAGTCTCGCTTCTGCGAGTATTCATACTCCAACGCGACGGTAACGGGCAGTTCGCCGGCATGCTCAATTGACAGGACCGCATCGTAGTCTTTGGCGAATGCACGATCGGCGAGGATGTTCCGTGAGCAGATTTCTGTCTCTGGTAACCACTCGCGCAGTTTTCCTGTGCGTAGGAAAGCGAGGTGGAGAGCATTGAGCTGCACGGCGTGCCTGGCGGTCGATTGCGGGCGATCTACGCCGCAGCCGCGTCCCGCATACGGCTCGCCCCGGATCACCATCAGGTCCAGCCCAGCCTCCGTGATCGCATATAGCGTTTCCGGGATCCCAGGTAGCGCAACTCTCAGAGCGAGTCCATTGTTCACGAGTTTTGTTAAGCGACTCTTCAATGCATTTGCGGACCGTTCGCGCCTGCGCAGCAACATGAACTCGAACAACTGCGCGCGAGTTGCATACGCCGATTGGAAGATCTGGCGTAGCAACGGGTAATCGCGTGTCTCGGTGAGGTGTATCGTTCCCTTCTCATATCGCGGCATTGGGTTCCTCCAAATCGCTCGTTGTGAAATACTGCAACCTGGCCCGCCACGGATGGCGCGGATCCGGTTCGACGACCAGACGCCCGCTGCGGCCTTGCACCCACGTGTCCGGTTTCATGAGGATGAGCGCTTCCTGCTCGATCCGGCCTGCGCTATACGACAGCAGAAACGTGTTCGCGGATTTGGCGCCATCACTCTTGAAGTTGATCCAGCCGGTTCGTTCGCTGGTCACCCGAAAGAGAAACCAATCCGGCCTTTCCGGTTTCTGTAGCTTGCGCTTGCAGCACATCTGCAGCCAGGTGAACCGCTGCTCTGGCTCGTCGCACTCGAATACGCGCCCGAGGTTATTCTCCACTCTCGCCGAGTCGAACGCACTGCCGCCCTGAAACCGAACCTTACCGCCGATCTTCCAACGGTGTTGAATCTTTCCCGTCTGTCCGTCCGGCACGCCGGTCGTGTTGTAAAAAGCCGCGTGCGCCGAAAAGCGCGAAGGGTCGCCGGGATCCTTTCCAACCCGCCGCTCCCAAATTCTCCCGAATCCTTCGATGGCGACCAGCATCATGAATGTTGTTCTCCCGCCAGCTGCCGGAGTTTCTCCTGGGCCGATTTCAGTTGCTGGTCCAGATGCTGATTGCGGGTCGTCAACATATTGACCTTCTCCATCAGCTGCACTGTCAATTGGGAGTCGCCGCCGCCGCAGATCGATTTCGCGAGTTCGTCGACACGCGTGTTCAAGCCGGCGATCGCTTGGTCGCGCTCAGTAATTTCCTGCCGCGCAGCCGTAAGTTGCTGCCGAATTGCATCACGTTCATTCTTGACGCGTATAAGCTCGTCATCTGTTGTATTCTTCTTGGCAGCCCGTGCGCTCTCGCCCTCAGCCACCCCGTTACAACGCTCGATATGTTTGTTGTATTTGTCGATCGCGTTGCGCGCGGTCCAGTCCGCATAGAGCGCCCAGTTCCAGAGATCCGTCATCACCTCCGTCGCTTTCCAGATCTTGCGGTCTTCGCTCACGCGCGAGGCGTAGAACAAATAGATCAACAGTACATTCGCGGCGTATGAGGTGGTGCAGAACCAGAAGTACCGGTTCGTCAGACTGGCCTCGACCAGAAGCCGGCGCCGGTACGCCAGCCAGGACCCAATATCCCAGCCGCCGTCCCGGATCATCTTGAGCGAGTCATCCCAAAAAAAAGGCTGTGACCGAAGGCCGACGCGGGACGCCGGCGTTGCCGATGCGACGGTCGGATGTGGCGCCAGCGAGGACGTTGACGGCTTCGCCGTATTCCGTTGCGGAGTCGACTGTTGTGCCGCACCGCCGGCGACAAGAGCAAAAAACAACATGGTAGGTACGATCAACCGACGGCGTATCATCGCTTGAATTGAAACTCCTTTCGTTTGGCCTTGAATTCTTTCTGTGCATTTGCATCCTTAAAGCGCAGATGTGCGCCTAAGTTGGGCATGTGTTCCGGCTTCACCGCACGGAACGGTTCCGGTTTGAAGCCGGGGATCTCGGCGGGGGTGGGTAACCGGCCCTGCACGGTGATGTGAACCATGCCGATCGAGTCATCGCCCATCAGCATTTCGAATCGGCCAATCGGGAGGTTCTTGATGCTGAAATCTTTCGAGCGCGTCTCGTACTTGTCGCTTTCGGTGGCAACACCAGTTTCCCGGAATTTCCCGAACAGCGGCTTCTGCACCTGCACGGTCCGGCTTTTTACCTTTTGTTCCGCGCTCGCGCGCAGAAAGAATTTTGCGGTGTCCTCGTCCTTGATGCGGTACATCATGGTGGTGACGCCGGCGCCGGTGACCGATTCCCGGAACCCGCGCGCAACATCATCGAGCTGCGGGACCGCTTGCATGGAAAACAGAAATCCGGTCTTTGAGCCGCGCGCCGTGTTTTGAATGTGCGCAAAATTCTTGTACGAGAACGCGGGGAACTCGTCGAGAATGACAGAGAACAACGGACGGTGCGGATCGTCCAACTTTTCCAGATCCTCGTAGAGCTTCCCGATCGTGAGTTGAATGTTCTGCAAGATCATGCGCCCGAGCGAAATTACGGCATCGGTGTTGCGATTCGCATTGAGACTGACGAGCAAAATCAGATCATTCTCGACAACTTCTTCCACACAGAAGAGGTCGTCATAGTGGCTGGTGATTGCCGCCAGATCGTCGTCGGTGAACGTCATGCACTCATTGATCAGGCCCTGGATCTTGGGAACGCGTTCGCGATCCTCAAACGATTGCAGCAGCGTGCGGACACTCATTTCGAAATTCAGCCGGGACTGCGCCGTGACGTTTCCGTTGCGGGCCAGTTCCTGTTCCGCAATCGCGATCTGCTCCCGCAGCACGATCTCGTCGTGCATCATCACAATCACGTCGTAGAAGTTGTAGAGGCGCCCCGTGTAATAGAGAATGCGAACGATGTTCGACAGGTAATCGAACTGGTGCTTGGTAAAGAAATCCCGGCGCATACTGAACGAGCCGAAGACCATATTGACCCGCTCCATGTACCGGCCGTCCGGAGCGAAAAACGGATTGTAGCGGGCGCAGATCTCCGGGCGCGACGGAGCGATGATCCGTAGCTGGTGCATCCGGCCGGCCCGGTGAATATGGGGCAGCATCTTATCGAGGAATTTGGCGTCCCCTTTTCCATCAAAGATCACCATCGGCAAATGGCGGCATTTGCCGGGCGGCCCGACCATGCGTTTCAGATCCTGGCTGACGATGTTTTCGAGCATGGTGGTCTTGCCGGAACCATTCATGCCGCACAGCAGCGCCTGCATGGCGCGGGTCCGGTCCGTCCAGATCACGGGCGCTTTGTCGAGCGTATAACCAAGTAGTACTGCTCCCTGATCGGCTGCTTTCTCGACTTCCAGTTCGTCCTGATCTAAAGGCATTCGGAACGGCTCGCAGTCGCGGTTGCGATCCAGGCTCCGCCAGGCGAACAGCAGCCAGATGCTCGCAAGCAGGAGGACGATGTACACTCCTCCTTCCATCCACTGGAGAGTTGAGATGTGGTAACGCAGACTGAGAACAAAGAAACCCAGAAAGACAAACACGGCGATGAAGAACCCCGCGAGCCAGGGGTTGTCGTCGATCGGGTTCTGGTGAGAGTGAGAAGGACGCTGCTGCATGTTTCGCCTCCCGGAATCAGCCCTGCCCCGCCGAGAACCATCCGAGCTGAACCCCAATCGACATCAGATGAATTAGGCTCGCGCAGAAGATCCAAAACAAAGGGGGGATTGGGTTTTCTCCTTTTTGAAAGTGATCCGCAAGCCGAACGGATCCTGTAACGGCAGCGACCATCGCCAGAAGCCGTTCCGGATGGACCCGCAGAATCAATGGTTTGTTCGGATTCTCCGGCGGCATCGAGCGGCCAAAGATTGTGACCATCGCATAGACCAGCACGATCAACGCCAAAATTCCGATCATCAAGCGGGCGCGAATATCCTCGCGAGCGCAGTAATCTCGCAATTTCTGGAGCATCAAGACTTTCCTTTTACTGGAGAAATGAGAACCAGACGAAGAGCGTACCCCCTGTGCCGGCGATCAGGAGTCCAATCAACACCGGCAGCTTCAGCCGAGCGCGCCTTTTTCCTTCTTTCGGATTGGGCGGCAGCGGGTTCGGTGGTTCGAAGAGTGCCTTTTCCCAGGGAACCGAGAGTCCCGTATCCCCGTCCCGTTTCAGCAGTTGCCGGAAGCGCGCATGCACAAAGCCGTGCGTGACCCGCTGGGACCCATTCGGCGCATCCTTATATACAGTTTCGGTGCTGGACATGGGCTTGGGCGTCACGGTATCACCACCATCGCTTGCAGAGGAGCAGGCGTCGAAGGCATGGAAACGCGCACGGCCAGGGGGGTCTGGCCAGGTGGAATGTGAACCCCGATGACACCCCGGCTGCTCTGGCCGGGCGCTAGCAAGGAGGCGCTCGTACGGTCGGCGATGAGCGGCAGCGGCGCTCCGGTTGTAATCGCCGCCGCCTTCTCCGGTGTGAGCTGGACAGGTTTATTTGCGGGAAGGTGCGAGACGGAAGCGGCCGTGACCACTGGCGTTTCGTCCACTTTCAGATTGGCGGTGCCGTTATTGCGAACTTCATAGCGCAGAAACAAGCTGTCCTGGCAGCGGTAGACGTCGCTAATCAACAAGTGCGAACCATGGTTAGGTTGCTTAGCGCTCGACTCGACGGGCTGTGCTCGGAAAAGCAGGTCGGACGGGATCGGATCGGAGGCCGGCGCAGCAGCCGGCTTCACCGCCGGCGCGCGGGTGGGGAAATGCGTATCGATCGAGACATCCATGTTCTGGATGCTGTCGGCCGGCGGAAGCAGTTCGTAAATCGCCCGGCCCTCCTTGGTCCAGACAAAGAGATTCGTGGACTGATTCGTTTCCTTGGGCAGGATAAAGACCGTATGCCCGCGCCATTGAATGTCGAAGGCGCTATTCTCGGCCGCAACATCTTCGATCGGGCTGTCCAGATCGAGCACCGTTAAATGGGTCTTGGCCGTGTGAACCGGAATCATCACTCCGGGGGTTATGGAGACGGACGTCATGCGCTGCGCCTGAAGTCCCGAAACAAGAAAAGCGCTTGTCAGAAGCGCTGGGAAGAGCGGCTGGCGAAAAAATGTCATGGGTAATTGCTCCATGCACCAGAACCAATACCCAATCGCTCACGAACATGCAAATCAGCATATAAATAGAGGTTCTGGAGGGAAAAGGTGGGAAAAAGACGGCGAGGATCTGGAACATCCCCCGGGTGTGAGGATGCTCCAGTCTCGGCTTATTTTTCCGCGGGCTCGAACGGAGCAGCCAGCCACGGCCGCTGCTCCGCGCCTTCGAGAAAAAGTTGCAGGTCGTTGATGGAGGCGATCACTCGCCGGCTCTGCGGATCGTGTTCCACATAGACAACGAATTTCGCTCCGTACCGATCGGCAGCGCGCTTCAGGAACCTGCGGCGGTCTTCCAAACTGCGAAGAACCGTCCCGCAGAGTTTGGTCGGGCGCTGCGAAATATCGGAGAAGAGTACTTCTCCATTGCGAATGACTCCCTGGCCGGCCTGCATCGGGAAGCTTTGAACGCGCTGCCCGGGCGTACCGTCCATCCAGATCCGGCCGTTCTGGATTTGGAAGAGCCAGATGTGCTTTTCTTGCGCCGATCCATCCGAAGCGAGATACGGTTCGAGCAGATAGACGTTACCGTCCGCGTCGTACCGGATATCGCCGTCCGGCAGGTCCGCCATTTGCAGGCGTACCGGTTGGCCGCCGGTGCGCTCGATGATGGCATCGAGCAACTCCTGTGGAAAGGCCTGAAAGAACAACGCCCCGCTGGCTTTTTCGTGGGTCGATTGGGTAATGATCGACCACAGCGCTTTGGCCCAGCCGTGACGATTGTCCGCCTTGCCTTTGGCCCAGAGTTGGATCATCAGGTAGAAATTCCGAAACTCCGCCTTAGACCGTTCCTCGTTCGCCTTGATAGCGGCTTTGGCGCGATCCAATCGTCGGCCGGCAGCACGCTGTGCCTGCCGGTCTTCGTACGTGAGCTCGGTTTTCTGTTTGTAGTACTCGCGCAGCCGGTCGAATTCCGCCTGAACGCGTGCTAGTTGTTGCTGCACTTGTTCGGTGCGGTCGCGATTCTGCTTGCAGAGCGCTCGGAATTCTTCGACTTTGGCGCGGCACTCCTCGAACATCTCCTTCGAATACGCTCCGCCGCGCATGAGTCCGGCGAACTCGTGCAGCGGCCTGACCGCTTCGAAGAGGTTCTGGATATCCGGCCGGATCGCGTTATAGAGCCGGCCAACAATATCGTTGGAGCCTACGACGTCGATCTTGTGCGGCATGTCGTCAACGCGCTCCACGCGTTTCGCCGCCATCCAAGCAAGCCGGGGAAGTTCCCTTTGGATCTCCCGCAGCCGTTTGATATCGACCGTCACGTCGTGCTTTAGCGCGTCGAGTGCGTTCTGCAGATGATCCGATAATTCCTCGGCTTCTTCGAACCGGCCACCCGCCAGCGCAGCAGAGGTCATATCGGTAATCCATCCGATCAGATTGCCTTTCGCCTCCATCGCCACCTCGGCCAGATTCCACCAAGGCGCTTTGGGGCGGGCTTTCTTGTTCTTCGTGCGCGTCTCGACTTTCATATGCACCCGGCTCTCGACAAAGCGAGGGAAGGTGCTGGATGGGATCACGCAGATGCAGTCGTAATCGAAGTCGCCGCCGTTCTGTGCCGCGGTTTCGCTGTGCATCGCGAACGTGCCTTCGATGAAGAGTTGCTGGTCCACGATATCCGCGACCACCGTATTCTCAAGGCTCACGCCGTTCTCGGCGAAGTGCGCTGTGAGGAGTTCGATCGACTCGGAGTGGGATAGGCGTGTGAACGGCAGCAGGTCCGCTTTCTTGCGAACCGGGAACCGCACTTCTAAACCGCTTTTCGCTGCCAGATCGCAAGCTGCGGCATCGGGCGGAATCCAGTCGGCAGCCCAATGGAGTACGTTGCCCTTTAGAAAGAGAACACCGTCGTCCATCAGCGCGAAAGCCGGCAGTTTGAATAAGCCGGCAGTGCAGGCTTTGAATGCCCAGCGCGCCAACAGCTTTTGCAACCTGTTCTGCACGTACGGCATTTTGAGCGAGTGGCCCGAGTTATCGACCTTTAGAAGAGCTTCGGCGAGTGAAGTCTCAAACGAGGTGAACTCGGATTGTTCATTGTCGGTCGGGCTCTGCTGCACCTGGCTCGTTCCGATGGATTCGAGCAGCAGCGAGTAATCGCCCTGGAGCGCAGCCTGAACGGTTCGCCGCACATCGTCGCGCGCTGCCGGAATGATCTCCTTTTCGAGAGACTCCTCCGTGGCGTGCTGGATGAGCGTGTAGCTCGATTTGTACTGCATGCCCGGCCTGGAATAGTCCCGGATGCCAAGCACCAGGGGGCCCTGAAACACGCGGGCGTGAATCGGGAAATGCCATAGACGGAAGCTGGTGCAGATCGAATCGATCAGTCCCAGCTCAATTTTAGGCTTCGTGGCGCTCTTCGGGAGAATGATGTCGGCCCCGGCAGCTGCTGCCACCTCGTCGCTCATCACCTTGAAGCAGCCTTTGGCCTGAATATCCGCAATCGCCAACCGAAATTGGTACAAGCGTTTTTCCGGAAGCCCCAATTTCGTGAACAGCGATTGAGAGATCCAGCCGCGGCAATCGTTGGTGCCGAGTTCGAGGTCTTCGACGACCAGAACGCGGGCATAATCCTCGGTCAACAGGGTCTTGCAGTCGCTGACCAGGATGCCGAAGTAAGTGATGGCTGCCTGCGGCCAGTTGGCAAATCGCTTCGCGATCTGCTTTTCGTGCCTGGCGTCCACTGCGTAGAACGTGCCATCCTTTGCAGAGGACCCGGCGCCGATCAGACGGTATTCGATCCCGTTCAGCGTGAAGCTGCTGAGCGCATCTTTCACTTTTTCGGTTTCGACTTCGTCGAGCGAAAAGGTGGGAACCGAAACGCGAGCGACCTTGATCTCGGGATAGAGCCGATGCAGCAGCGTGTTGATGAGCTGTCCCTCTCTATCGATCTTGGGCATGCGCTTCACTACGCGTCCTTCCTCGTCGATCTCGACATTAATCACCGGCAGAATATGATTCTTTTTCACGTTGAGTTTTCTCCTTGAGTGTGTTGGTGGTGTTAAGAACAACCAGCGCAAGACACGTCCGGAGAGAACCGTTGCCGGTCTTCTTCCGCGAGTGCCTTGCGCCAGAAAACTACTTCTGACAAAGGCCTCTCGAAAGAAGCCAGAATGGGGCCGAATGCAAGCCCAGGCGGGTTTGCAATCAGAGGGACTTATTTACAGACCGTTGCGGTCTGGGTTAGTGTGCCGCGCGTTGCAGCGCATCGACGGCGAGCAACAGCCCGCCCAAGAGGATGCCTGCCGCGAAGGCAATCATTTTCACGACGCCAAAGCTGGCCACATGCTGGTGTGCTTTGGCGTAGCGCGGTACGACGTACGCCCGGACTTGGGGCCGCGTTGCAAGGCGTCGGACTCCGTTCAGGATATTGCCTCTGTGACAGAAAGCAAGAATGAACAGGGTCGTGATCTCCACCACTTCCAGTTGCGGAAGGGGGACCAGTCTGCCAAGCAGCAGGCCCACCATCAGCATCAGAAGACAGGGTGTATTTTTTTCCATTGGATTGAGTTCTCCTTCGTTTTTCAGGATTGAAATAAAGTCCCAAGTCTGGGTTTTGTCATGTAGACAAGAATTGAGGAGAACGAACCCGGCTATCGATCCGCTCGCGATACCCCTTCTTTCACCAACAGGGCATTCGCGCCTTTGAACTGCGTTTCGACGCGGTACTCCGTCACAACGAAAAATGTAGCTTTCTCTTGAAACGCGGCAACCACCGCTTCCTGCTCACTGGCGAGCTCACGGCCCATGGCGACCTTCTCTCCAGACGAACCGGTCCCTAGGAAATAACGCTCCAGAGCATTGGCCTTCGGCTTGACACTCCCGCGCTTCGTGCCTTTTCCTTCCCGGACCCGCCCTTTTCGGACGCCTTCCGTCGCCGGCTGTGCCGGGACTTCCGCGATCGCGGCAGCACTATTCATCTAAGTTTCTCCTCTTCCTTCGGACGTTGCTTTTCTCGCGTAGTTTTCGAAACCGGCATCAGCCCGCGCCACGGTCCCAGAATCAATCCGGCTAGTGAACATGCGGGAGCAAACGCCGCAACCTTCTGCGCGAACGGGTTCGCGTGCAGAAAGACCAAAACCCAGGCCGATAACGCTGCCACGCACAGCAGAACGAGCGCCTGCCAGCGGCGGATCGTAGCCGGCCATTGGAGTTCGAGCCCCTTCAGATGAAGTACAAAGAGGAGCAGGGCGTAACATGATAGCCCTGATGTCAGGACACCGGCCACCGATGACACGCCCCAGATCAAGTTTGGCGAAGCGATAACAAAACAGGCACTCAAGGAAACGAGCATCACCAGAATGCTTTTCCGCTGCTCCGCAGATAAACTTGAATGCTTCATGCCTCATCATAGATACTCAATTTGCAAACATTCTGCAATTGTGTCGCGACGACACAGTTACTGTAGTCCCGCATCGGCGGCGAGCTGCTGGTGCACGGCACGTTGCATCAGGCCGTCCGGCTGGGCCAGATCTTTGCTTTCCTCGCGCATCACCGCTTCCTCATAAAATTCGGCCACCCGCAGTCCGCTAGCATCACGCTCGGTTCGGGCCACCGGAGCCAGCCGCAGATTGTAATGGGCGACAATGCGATCGCTCGTCTCTTTGCCGTCCTGGGTGTGGTGAATTTCGCGCACGCCCAGGACCGTGTACGCCAGATTGACACCGTTGACTGGGTCGATGCGAATGACACTGAAATTGCTGACGATCCGCTGGGCTTGGATTTTGTCGAACTCCCCGACTTCTCGCATTTTCTTCATCGACGCTTGCCGAAGATTGAGAGTCATCATGTTGAAGGCATCGGCCAGGCTGGCGTCGGCCGTTGCAGGCTGATAGCTCAAATATTTGTTCAGGAATTTGCGAATGAAGAACTTGATCGCAACCTCATCGGGCGGAATCTCCGCAGTGGGTAGCAGACGGATGCGTGAAGAAACCGGGCCGGTGACGCGCACGTTAGCCACGATGACAGAGCCATCCGAATTCTCTTTGAGAATCGGCGGATGCGCGATCTGGCGAAACGCGTAAAATAACCCGCCGCCTTGCACGATCACGACGAGCGCCAGAACCGCGATGATGCCAAAAGCGAGATTCAAGCGGGCTTGCAATTGGCCGTTGAAATCCCAGTAGTGGTAGCTCTTCTTTGCTTCTTTCCTTTGTTTTTCTACACTATCTAAGCTCATGGTCACCCCACGGTTGCTCTCTCAGAACTGATCCACCCCGGCGAGTTATCCCCCGCCACCTCCGCCGCCGGGGCCACCTCCGCCACCCTTTCCAAATCCTTTGGCCAGACCCACGGCGCTTCGGGAAACACGGCCGATCGCTCCGCCGACATCCCCATTAATGATGGAACCGGCTAACACCGGTATCAGCGCCACCGCGATTGCGAGAACCAAGCTGACAATCCCGATAAGCAACGTACTGCCGAGGCCACTCAGAAAGCCCAAGAACCCATTGGCACTCTCGACCGCCGTAACCGTGTTCATATTGATGAGGACCATCAGGCTCGAGAAGAGCGCATAGAGCACCGGCCACATCCCCCAGGTCGCGAATCCCTTCAGGTATCCCTTCGTGTACAGGCCCAGGCTGCCACTTGGATAGAAGGCACAAACCAAAGGTCCAAGCCCATATAGAACGACACCCGCGAGAAGGTACAGTAACGAGAAAATCACGTATGCCAGCGCCAGCGCGATGTAACTGATAACCAGGAGGACCGCCGTAATCGCTGCTGATATCCCGCCCTTTGCAAGACTCCACAGAGCTTGACTGGCGGAATTGTTGTTCCACTCTGTCTGGGCCTGCTGTATCCATTGCTTGACGAGATCTCCGCCACCTCCGGTGTGCGACATGATGGTGTTCGCAACCGTATTGAAGGCGTCCATCGCCAAATGAAAAACAGTATTCCAGTTCGCTAGCAACGTTGTCATTAACATGCCCTTAATGAGCACTGTCCCCAGCTCGTTGTAGTCGGCACCGCGCCACCATGTTTCATAGACCTGGTACAAAACAGTTGCCACGATGATGCCCTCGCCGACATGGCTCATCGCTGCCGTGATGCCGCCACCGTTAATCCCAGTGAGAGCCGTTGTCAGAAGCGTTTCGAAATAGAAGGGCGATGCCATAATTACTGCACTCCGCTCACCTGATGTTGTAAGCTTTGCCCGGATGCTGCCCGCTGCTTCAGCAAACTGTTTGTGTTCGCCAAATCGGTTCCATGCACGCGCATGAGATCCGCCATCGCCGATTGCGTATAGGCTTGTGACTTCACGAGCCACGCCGCGGTGGATGCTTCAATCATCGGAGCGGTCCCCGGCGCCGCATTGTTAATCGCCTGCTGCATTTGGTCCGCCGCCTGCAACTCGGCATCGGCCATCTGGTCGTAAATCATCGCTCGCTTCATGGCATCCTGCGCCACGGCATCGCTCAAATCAATCGTCTGCCGATCCGCCGGTGAAGCGGTGTTGATCGCCGGGGTCGGTCCATACACGGTCTGAAAAACACCCCCGACCTGCGCAATATTCGTGGCATTGCGGGAGAGAAGAATCGTTTCGAGCTGTGACGGATTCGGCAAAGTGGCCGAGTGCAAGGGACTGTTCAACACGTTTGTGAACACATGCATGCTGTTCCAGAGCCCGCCGAGTAAGGCGCGCGTCTGAGTAATCAGCATTGCGGGATACAACACCTTCTGCTCGAAATCGCGGATGTCGCTCTGAATGGAATTCAGCTTCTTCAGGTCGCCTCCAATCGTGCTCACGAGACTCCCGTTGATCTGCGCCAAGCCGAGCGACATCTGAATGCAACAAGGACTGACAAATTGACACACGGCCTGCTGCGGCGTGAGGAGGGCCAACAGAACCGTGGTGGCCAGTGCCGGATACGTGTGCGCCCGAATCCAGGAAGCCGTCCGGTTTGCTGCGTCGTGGAATGAAAAAAAAGCTTTCATCTGCCGTGTTCCTTTCTCTATTGCGTGTTCAGGATGTGCCGGACCGCTTGCTGCAGATCGTTTGTTGCGCCGATGTGCCCTTTGAGATCGGCTGTCTCATGCGCCAGGTGTGCGCCCTCCAACCGCAGGTAGGCTGCCAACATTTTCTGCGTGGCGGCTTGCGAGCGAAGCATTGTCACCAGCGCCGTTGCCGTGATGTAAGGCGCAGTGCCCGGAGCCGCCGAGGTGCTCATGTTTTCCAACTGATCCCCGACTGTGCGCACGGTGGTGTTCACCTGCTCTCCGCGTTTGACTTGCTCGAGCGTGTCCAGTGTGAGCGCATCGTCGACGTCCGCCAGATCCTTGTCCCCCGGCGACATCCGCTTGCCGGTGGGTACGGCTGCGAAGACCTGCTTATAGACGCTGTTCAATTGCGGCAGGTCTGTTCCGACGCGGTCGGTCATGACCTGCTCGATAGAGCGCGCCTGCGCGAGCGTGGCGCTCACCGGCACGTACTGCGACAAGAGTTGCATCGGATGCTGATACGTGTTGACCCAGTTTGTCGAATACGCTCGCGCCTGCTGGATCATGGCCTGCGGCCATACGGAGACCTGCTGGATCGAGCGGAGATCGTTCTGAACCGTGTTTACCGTGGAGAGCAGCGTCCCCAGAAACGTGTTCACCGTTTCGAGGACAACGCTGATCTCCGACAACAAACCCTGTCCCTGCGCTTGCGGCGGTCGCACCGATAGCAGTGCGATGAGTACGCCGCTTGCCGCCGCCATGCATCGGCGATCGTGCCGGTTGATCCAGACCAACATTCCGGTAAACACTACAACGAGCACGCCTATCATGCAAAAACCCCTTTCTTAGCGGGCCACCTCGGCCATGACCTGCTCCTCCTCTGGTTCCCGCTCGACCTCATGCGCGAGCATTTCCTCTTCCGGCAGAATCGGTGAACTCGAAAGCCCGTGCGGGAACTTCCGCGCCAGTTCCCGATAGACTTCGAGCGCCGGCCGGGTGCGATTTTGCTCGAGAGCCCAGCTGCGGTATTGCTTTTCGCGCCCGTACGAAGTGCAGATCCAATAGAGCAAAGGGGTTGGCACCACTCGCACAATCTGGGTCGTTTGGTTCTCACCGAGTACCAGCAGCATTTGACTGGAGTGCCCCATCACGGGCGGATCGAGGGTTCGCACGGTCTCGACGGCCTTAGCCGACAGGTTCATGTGCTGCTTCAACGCAACACCGTCCCCCTTCTGCTTGCCGATCCACTTGACGGAGATCGACTGTAGAATGCCGGGACCGGCGGGCCGGGGTTTTTCCGGGAAGCCGGTGTAGTCTTCAATTGCTTGCGAAATACCCCAGATACTGGCGTTATTAGTGCGCGCGGTCCGGAAGCTCTGCTCAACCTGGGGCGCCATGTGCGGCGAATCCAGCATGTCCCAGTTCTCGTCCAGCGCCACAATGGACCGGCGGCCATTCGTGGCAGTCGAGCGGGCCGCCATTTGTTGGGCGATGATCATCGGATAGGTACGCGCGAGGCGCTTGTCGCTGTTAAGCGGCTTGATGCGGAAGTACAACCAGTTATTGTTCGAGCTGAAGGTCGTGCGGCGGTCGAATAATGAAGCATACGCGCCCGTCCCTACCCAGGGCTTGAGCCGAATCGCGGCTTTGCGCGCCTGTTCCGACACGCTCGGCACTTTGTCGTGCCAGTGGTCGAGTTCGCTGTAGAGTTCAGAAAAAGTCGGCACATCGCTCGATTCCGCGAAACGCCTATAGATCTCCTCGATTGCCTGATCGAGAATGCTTTCGAGAATGGCGGGATCGGATTCGGCCGCATCCGCATACAGACTGGAGCGCATCATTTCGAGCGTGAGATTCTTGAGCTCGTTCTTCTTCTGATTGGTTGGGAGCTTTGCGCCCGCCGGCAAATCCCAGGCGTTGATCGCATGTTCGCCGTCGAGCGAAACCGTGATCACCTTTCCGCCCATCAGGTTCACGAGGGGCGTATAAGTAATGCCGGGTTCGATGATGCAGAACATGGGATTGGAGCGAGCTGCCATCAGCAGCAGTGCCTGTGCGACGAACGATTTGCCGAATCCCGATTGCGCTACCAGCAGCATGTTGTAATTCCCAAGCGTGGGATGGAACATATCGAACCCGATGATCTGCTTCATGGGTGTCTCGAGCAGAACCAACGGAGTTTTCTCCATGCCTTCCCAAGGCCCTTCCACCGGAAGAAAGTTTGCAGCGACCTTGGAAGAACACTCCAGCTCGCGGCGCGTTTTGGCGCAGAATCCAGGCAGCGACTGGATATACAAGCGCCGGACGGCTTCTTTCTCGTCCATCACTTTGCTGCCTTCGGTCGCGATCAGCGCGGCGCGGACCCGCTCGCGGCGCCGCACGAGTTCCTGATGCGCGGGCTCGCGCTCGACGGGCGTCAGAATTGGTCGCGAGGTGCGGACGACGACCGTGAGGCTGTATTCCACTAGCCGTTCCCTGCCGGCCAGGATGGCCTTGAGGGTTTCGGTTATACTCTCGCCCGCGACTGCCGCCGCGATATCAGTGCGCGCTCTCGCATTGGCTCCCAGCTGTGCCGCTTCGGTCCGGGTGAGGCGCTTCGTCAAGGAGTGGTGAGCCTTGCTTTCGCCGGGAATCACGATCTCAGCCGAACAGCTCACCGGAAAATCGAGCTCGATCAGCTTGCGCATGACACCCGGGAACGATTTCTCGGGCAACCATTTCATCGTGAGGACGGTATAGAGTAGCCCGTTCATCTGCTGCCAACCCGGCCCCTCGTCTTCGATCCCGACATCGCAGATCCACTCCCGCAGGCTGCGGTTGCCAAGCTCGGGGCGCCACGGCCGCCGGTACGCAGCCAGCGGATTCAGCGTGCGCAAGAGCTCGAGCGCAAGATCGTCAGTCGTGAGCCGTTCGTAGCGCAGTCCGGCCAGCGTCAGCAGTGCTTGATAGCCCGCGAGCAGGCTCTCGAAGGTGGACCGGATGCGCTCGTGCTGCTCATACGATCGTTGAATTTGATAACTGGGAAGGAAGCGGCTCAGAAGCGCAATGTCCGTGGATTTGCCGAATCTCTCGTCGAGCAACGTGTACAACCGCGGATCCAGTTGGAAGCCCAGCGTGTAATGCCGCTTCAGGAACGCGCCGCGCTGATCCCGTTCGCGCCAGACCTTGAGCTGCTCCCGATCGAGGGCCGCTAAAACGGGATGGCGGGAACGCAATTGCTGCTCGAAGTTATCCAGCAGCGCGCCCACTCCCTCTGTTGTGTCGTAACGCACCTGCAGCCGGAGCGCCCGGTTGTCCGGCATCGCCCGCAACAACGCGTGCAGAGCCTCGCTCGCTTCGTTTCGCTCCTCATCGCCCTGGAAATAGCTGTTCAGAGGCGAAACACGATACAGAGCCGAAAGCGGGCCGTGGCGTAAGACTTCGTAGTTGTCGACCAGCTCTAACAGCGGAATCAGGCTGCAGAAGGCTGGATTTTTCGCGGCGCTTTCGACTTGCTTGGTTGTCTGAGGCATGGGTTATAAGTCCTCGCGCAGGTATGGCTTGGGTTCGAGAGGATCCGGCTCGCAGGCGCACCAGATCTTCGGCAGGCGGATGTAATCGAGCAGATCCCACAAATACGCCGGGGGCCGGTTGTACTTAAACAGCCGGATGCCGATGTAGGTCAGGATGACCACAATCCAGGGCAGAACGACTTCCGCCAGCACGCCAAGGATCGTCCGATGAATGAAGTTCGACATCAGTTGGGCTCCGGCCCACAAAATACCGAGCAGAATCAAGTCTTCGACTTCAAAGCGGAACCACAGCATTCTGACTTGCAAGTTCCTCTGTACTCGAGTCGTTTCAAGTGCCATGCCGTTACCCCACCGCCTGCGCATTATTAATGAAGTGCAGGATCAGCTTCACGATCCCCGACAAGCACAGCGACATCAGCCCAATGAAGACGTGATGTGTGGGGCCCCAAACCGGGGTATGACCCGTACGCGAAAAGACTCCACTTCCGGCGCCAATCGCTTTCGCTAACTGAGCGACCGCGTTCATCGGTAAAATCACATTGGCAAGCCAGTTACAGGCCGAGTTGAGAGCGAGATAGTACGTGTCCGGATCACTGGCATTCGCCCCGTTTCCGGTGAACGCTTCCAGTAAACGCATGAGGCCCGGAATCAGGAACATGCCCCAGGCGGCATACCAGTAGTGCGTATAGCGGCTGTGCGCCTGGCCGTAATTATGCGCCTGACCACAGAAGTACAAGGCCACGCATAGGAAGTACGCACCGAGAATCGGGCAAATAACATTTGCCGCCCAGTTCACTGCATGGAGAGCGCCCGTATAAAAATTCATAAATTATGAGAGCCCCAGATAGCTCTTGGTCAGAGCCCATAGCCCAAACAGACACAAGAACCCAAACCCGGAACCGGCCAGATGCAACCACGGCCGCTTGTGCGCCACGGACCATACGATGCCCATCACGCAAACGCCGGCAGCCACGGGCGCTAGCTTGCTCGCCGCAAACTGCCACAAGCTCATCACCATGTCCGAAGTCGCATAGGCATTCCCGGCTGTGTGATACTGCTGCATCAGTACATAGAGCGAATTCAGGGAGAGCAAGGCGAAGCAACCGAGCAGTGAGGCAATCGGGGATTCTCCGTGCGCGATGTTGAAGACCGCCCGCATGAGGAACCACGCGCCCACCGCAATCGCGAGGTGCTTGATGACGAGATTGCTCACGAAGTTATTCGCCTGTGTCGAAAACGAGGAAAGCCACGCATCGGAAACAGCCTGTTGCGTGGCCGACAAGTCGAGCCCGCTGAACCACAGCAGGAGCTCCGGCAAGGTGAGAAACACGATGGCCCATCCCATCCAGCGGCCAAATTGCCCGGCGAAAATGCCGCTTGCGTTCCAACCGCTGCCCATCGAGAGAGCCGCCTTGTACAGGCAGATCAGCGCGGCAGGAATTCGCAGCGCCATCATGAGCGCTATCGCATCGACGAGCAGACTGGGGTAGTTCATCGCAAGATATCCAAAAGGCGGAGACGGATCGTTTTAGGCGAACCGCCTCCGGAAAAGCGAGGTGCATGCCCGAATCCGAGACCGAATTCAGTGAATCCCCGCAGCGCCTTGCATAACGTGGTATTCAAGCAAGCGCGTTAGACCGCTTAGCATGAGGCAGCAGACGGCACACACGGCTCCTACCAGCCAGCCCCGGCCCGTTTTTAAGGCGAATACAACGTACGCAAGAAACCCAACCGTCAACAGCGGGAAAATCACATTTGCCAGATAGCTGAGGACGGACTCGGCAGTGCCTTCGGGGACCGCCGCAGATTGCCCCGGTGCCACTTTACCGACGACAGGGCCGGCATCCCCGCTGGTCTGCGCGTGTATCACGGCCGGGTTGGCCATGAGCAGCCCAAAACAGAAAACAACCGCTGCCATCAGACCCTTGAGGCGGACTGCGTGCAGGCGGGAAGCGAAAAGTGAAAACATGGATCGTTCTTGCTCCTTGTCCGGGTTCGCATTTCAGAGTGGCGAGCGGACAGGGTGCATGTACTGCATCTCAAAAAGAGATGCAAATAGCCTCTAAATAAAGGGCCTTGGAGAGAAAAGTTTTTGGGAATAGTCAGCGAATTAAACGCAGTGCAAAGGTTCGTCAAAGCGCGCCGGATGCACGCGCGCGATGGCGCGCTCGAAGTCGCTCAGCTCAAGCGGCGGCAAGCGGTCGTCGCGATCCGAGCGACCGAACGCAAAACGCCGCGCCGCCTGCACAATCGCTTCGATATCGGCCGGAGCCATGCCCGCTGTTTTCTCGATCAGCTGCGAAAGAGGCACGGCGCTGGCGGTGCCGGCCAGCAGCTTCCGGAGCAGCCGTTCCCGGTTGGCTGGCCCGGGCACGGTGATCTCGATCTTTTCGCTGAAGCGGCCGCCGCGAGTGATGCGCGAGTCGAGCCGGTCTGGATGATTCGTGGCGCCGACCAGCAACACTTGATGAGACGGTTCGATCCGGCTGATTTCGATCAGCGCCTGCTCGATGAACTGGGTATCGTGCGAGGACGCAAAGGTATGGGTGCTGCCAAACAATCCGTCGAGTTCATCGAAGAAAATGATGGACGGGCTGTGCTCTTTGGCGCGCGAAAAAAGTTCCGCCAGACGCTTCACCGAGTCGCCCTGGCCCGAGCCCAGCAGGTCCGCCGCGGTCACCGGGTAGAAGCTGCGGGAAGTCTGTGTCGCGAGCAGCCGTGCAATCATTGTTTTGCCGGTTCCGGGAGGCCCGGCCAGCAATACGCCGGTCGGGACGGGAACCGCCGCGCCGGTTCGAATCTTTAGCTGGCGTACCAATAACCGCAATTCTTCTTCGACCGCAGGCTCGACGATGAGGTCTTCCCACTGGACCGGCTGAATCAGGGGACGGTCTTTGCCGCCGGTTGCCCCGAATGCCTCCTCCAGGTGTTTCTCACGAAAGGACTCGCCCGCGGCCATTGCAATGGAAGCGCCACGATCGACCAGCGCATTCAGCTTCGCGGGACTGTAGCCGGAGGTCATTCGCGCCCACGTCTCCACCTGGAAATCAGCCCCACGCTTGCGCAACAGTGCCGCCAGAATCTGGCGGCGCTCCGATTCAGTCGGCAGATCCAACCGGATCTTCAGATCGAAACGCCCATCCCGGATCAGGGCGGGATCCAGACTATCCAAAGTATTCGTCGCTGCCATGATTAGCAGGCCGGGAACACGGCGGTACTGATCGATGCACTGCATCAGCTGAATCGTAGTGTTGTTAAAGACACGGGTGCCGGATACTGATGCGCTGGTTTGCTGCTGCCGAGTTGCTCCCAACGCGTCTATCTCATCCAGAAATAAAAGCGTCCGCCCTCGTGCCGCCTCGGAAAACACACGACGAATGTTGTTTTCTGTTTCTCCGATCCACATGCCGTTCAAGGCCACACCGGAGACATACATGTAGTTAAGGCCCAGTTCCCCAGCCGTTGCCTCCGCCAGAAGCGTCTTACCGGTTCCTTGCGAACCATACAGCAAAATGCCGTTCTGCACGATTCCCTGCTTCTCAAATCTCCCCGCGCTGAGACGCGTTTTAGCGAGCTGAAGAATCTGTTGTTTGGCCGAATCGAGACCACCCACGTCGCTGAATCGCACGGCCGGTCTTTTGCTCTGCAACCCGTCTTGGAGTGAGCTGGTTCCAGCACGCATCCTGCTGCTACTGCCGCCCAAACCGCGGGGAAAACGAAAGGACGTCGCAAGCTTCACGATGACAAACAGGAAAAAGATACCACTGCTGACGAAGACAATGGGGCCTGTGATTTGTCCCATCCCAAGTAGGGGCAGGACCGACAGAAGCGCAAGGTAGAAGATCGTATAACGGACGAACGCGATTACCTTTCGCAAGAACAACGGCAGCGAGCGAAGCGGACCCATCTCGAGCAAAAATAATCCCGCGCCCAGCGCAATCAGGGTAGGCCAACTTGTGAGAACCCAGTTCCCGAATGACTGATGATTGATGCCGGCAATATGGGTTATCACAAAGAGAAGCCCGTTGACCGCGAGAACGGCGAGGACAGTCAGCCCCGACAGACTCCGAGGATGCGGCAACTCGCGCATACATACAAGTTTTACAAAAAAGAGGCCGGGAAAATTCGGCGTTTTTGCCCAAACTCCCTCGCCCTTTTCTGGAAGCGAGTTCTTATTGTTGCGGAACCGTTGACGTGGTATTTATGCCGGTCGTGTCAGAAGCTGGTACAGGGAGCGGCTGTGAAGCGAGCGGCGTCTGCTTGGCCGTAATGTCGGCGAGTTCTTTCCGCAATTCGAGCAACTGGGCCTGGACACTGGCGTTGCTGGTATTGGAGTCCAAAACTTGTTGTTCGTGCGTTTCGCGACGCTCGCGTGGCCTTGCCTGGTGGTCGATCACCAGATAAAAGCGCGTGTTACCGGGAAGCGTCACGACCCGATGTTCGGAATATGCCATTTGCTGGATTTCCTGATCGGCCGCAGATCCGATGTTGTTCATCACTTGCTCCCGAATGAGAACATTCGAGTTCAGCGCGTCGGTGGCGCCCGTTCCTTGCGTCGTTCCGACTGTGGCTGCGGCAATTTGACCGAGACCGGTCCCTGCACGCACCAGGAAGCGGCGGCCGCGGTTGCGTCCCGTGACCACGCCTTTCAACGGTTTATAGTCGAGGCCGATGGCACGCGCTTCGAACGGAATCGGAGCCGGATCGGAGAGCCGCTGAATGGACGTGAAATGGAGTCCCACGAACCCTTGTGCATCCGCTTGTTCCAATCTTCCGAAAACGCGGCTGCCAGCCGGAATCAACAGCGTATGGTCTTTGTCTTCGTAGTTGTATTCCACGGTGGCGACTGCTGGCAGCGATACGGCCGTGCTGACTGGGGTTTCGAGCCGGGCCACCAGCCGCGTGCCCGTTACCAACGAATCGAATTCCTGCGACTTGAGGGCAAGAGCAGGCTGATACGAAGCTGGCTCTAGCTTCGTGCCTTCCGTGCCGGCGGAATCGTTTGCGACATGGCGGACGAAGACCAGCGCCGTCGTATCGAGCGGGTTTTTTTGCGGCGCCGGTGCGGGTGGAGGTGCCGGGGTACTTGCCGGCGCCGAAGGAGGCGGAGGAATCTTGCCCAGTGCGTAGTCCTGGTCCTCGGAAGCGCTAGCCGGCTTTTTCTCAGCTGTACTCGAAGCCTGCTGTCTCCCGTTGGACGTCGCGCGGATATCGGCCGCCGTAACCGAATTATCGCCAGAAGGCTGTTGCTCATTCGGATGCGCCTCGAGTCCCGGCGTGAGGGATTTCTGCGTCGCAGCCTGCGGCTGCTGTGTCGTGGGAGCTTCCTGCCTTGGCGGCTTGCGAACGGGCGCCGACATAACGGTGAAGAGCCACACCCCCGCTACGAGGACGCCCACAACGCTAGCGACGAGCATGCCGGTGTTGTTCTGGCGGCGCTTGTTACGATTCGAGGATTTTGCCGCCTCCGCCTTCTGCTTGTTGCCGTATAGGGCCGAGTGCTTGACCTTTTCCCACCAGCTGACTGATTCCTCTTCGCCTTTTACTCCTTTTACTTCGGGCTCCGGGATCGTATTCTTGGCAAAAACCGCCTCGCGAAGCTTGTCGCCCCGAATTTCTTCCGTTCCCGGAGCGGCTTCGTGCTCCATGAAATCATCGACTTCGGCCGTTACCTCCTCGGCGGAAAGGGAGCCGTCATGCCGCTCCAGGTCCCCTGTGCCTGTGTGTGCTTTCTCGTGCTCCGGCTCGTGCTCCTGTTCGGGATGCAGGTCATTTTGCGGTGTTTCCATACTCGGCGACGCCTCCTTTCTCGGTCGAGATTCCGAAGCCGATCGGCGCCAGTGCCGGTTCATCGACCGCGCCTGAATCGGCCTGCTGCAAAAACAAACACTGCTTCGCCTGTTTGAAACTGGGCCGCTCGAAGACGACTACGCCGTTCGCCCGTCCGTTGGGCTCGAGGCGTTCCCGATCCAGCCGGTAGGCAAGCACCGGGAGCTGATCCGAGGTGGTCCATTTCTTTTTCACCTGTCCGCCCAGCTGCACCTGAGGCGCAAGCAGCGCGATCGCGTGCGGCGCCGTATTCACGAGGCTGAATAGGACGATCACGGTGCCGCCGCCATCGATGACTTCGCTGACCCCGGCTTTCAGGTGATTGTCATCTTTCATTGGTTCGGGGTGTTGCCCGTACAGCTTGGGCAGTGGGGCCTGCTGCTGCCGTTTCAGTAGTTCATCGAGATGCGTGTTCGGGTCAGCATCGGTATGGAAAGCGGGGAAGCTGATGGGCGTGAGTGAAGGCACTCCAGCCTCTTTCGCGCCCGTATTCCGATCAACGGAAATCGTTTGTGCAATCAGCACGCTGGGTGATTTGCTCTCCGGCCGCCAGAAGGGACCGCCCCCGCTCGGTGCGGGTGCGTCGAAATCCAGCGCGAAGTCGACGGGAGCTCTTGGGTGCTCCTCGCTAACGAGCCAGAGTACGACCTGCTGGCCGGAAATGGTGGTGATCTCGACATTAGTTTGCGCCGGCTCGGCGGTGAGGGCATGCACGATGACCAGCGATGCATCTCCTTCGTCGTGCTCGGCGCGAAACAACTTCGTATCACCGAGCACGATACTCTGCACGGCATCTCGCATGCGCACGGTTGTTGCAAAGTGCGGCAGCATGTAAACACGCCGCGCGGCATGATAGTCGGCATGATCATGGATCACATGCGGCTCGACAATAGGCAGCGTTTTCTCAACATCTTCTGGCAGATCCGGGGTCTGGCCGAACAGCAGCGCCTGAAAACCGAGGCTTCCGACAAGCAAAAAGATGGTGTTGTTTCTTTTCAATGCTTTTGTCCTTTCACCTGCAGCAACGCGCGGTATTCCGCCAGAACGCGCCAAACGTATGCAAATACTCCCGGTGATGAATACCGCAGTCCGCGTTTTTCTACAACGGCCGGACCCGCATTGTAGGCTGCCAGCGCCAGCCGCCAGTCTCCGCCGAAACGCCGGTACAGATAGGCCAGATACGCTGTTCCGCCGCCGATGTTCTGGTAAATCCAGAACGGGTGAGTCACTTCGAGCGAGCGCGCGGTGCCCGGCATGAGCTGCATCATGCCCCGGGCCCCCTTGCTCGATACCGCACCCGGGTTCCAATTGCTCTCGACGCGGATCACAGCCCGGACCATGTTCGCCGGAATGCGATACTGCGCTGCGTAGTATTCGACCATCTGCTCCGCATACGGCCGGACGTAAACCGCTGTCCGATTGTCTGCGCTCGCAGCCGTAAAGCAGAAAAGAAGCGCCAAAAGCGGCTTCATGCAGCAGCTTTTTCCATCAACTCGGCCGCGGCTGTAGTAGATGGCGCCTGGTCGCCTGTTTCCAAAAATTCTCGTGTGTGTTTCACCGCGTCCGCGCAAAGACGGTTGAAGTTATGCGTGAGCAACATTTTTTCGCGGTCTTCCGCCGTCTTCACCAGGAAGGGAAGCAGTGTGTCTCGCATATCCGGCGTGATCTTGGCGCAGCCACGATCGCGCAATACTTGCGCGAGCTTGAGGATCTCCCGAATGCTCGGCGGCTTGAGCAGACGGTACGAGCGCAACGCTTTCGCGAGTCCGGCGATCTGGGCATAGCTCGACGAGAGATCCGTTCCTAGGCGCAGTCTGAGGATTTCGAGCTCTTGCTCAATGGTTGGATACTCGAAGTACAGATAGGCGCACCGGCTCCGGAGCGGATCGCTGAGCCTGCGCGTGTTGTTGGAGCTGAGAACTGTAATCGGTATGCTTCGTGCCTCGATGGTGCCAAGCTTCGGTATCGTGACCCGCCATTCTTCGAGCAGCTGAAACGTCATGGCTTCGAAAGCGGGGTCAGTTTTGTCAATCTCGTCGATGAGCAGAACGCAAGGGTTCTCGCTTAGCAGGGCGCGTACAAATGGCCCCGTGCTGAAAAATCCGAGCGTATAGATCTGCTCGCGCAGGCGTGGCCATTCTTTGATGTCCGTATGGCCGGCGCCTATTCTGAGAAATTGATCCTGCAAGGCGCGATCGAAACTGCCGAGAGCGTCCTCCTGGCCGATGCCTTCGTAGCATTGGAGGCGCTCCATTTGCGTGCCGGCGGCAAGCGTCAAGGCGCGCGCCAGTTCCGTTTTCCCGGAGCCGGGCGGCCCTTCGACTAACAGCGCCAAATTGCTGCGCAACGTATCAAAAACGACTTCGGCATGAGCGTCGCTCACGACATATTTTGCGGCGTGGAGCCGCGCGCGCAGATCTTCCGTCGAAGGAAACACGTAGCGCATCGTACCCGATCCTCGGTTTCTATGCGACCGCAGATCCGCGTATTTTTCAGGGAATGGAAGATGCCTGGGCAGCTGGTTCTCATGCTATGCCGACTCCACGGAATCTTCCGGGAGCCAAATGTGACAAACGACATTCCCGAGGCCAAATGCGACAATCGACATTCCCAGGGCCAAATGCGACAATCGACATTCCCAGGGCCAAATGTGACAATCGACATACCCAGTCGTCGCTTTTTGGATGGCGGTTGCGCCACACAGAAACACCGAGAAACCGCGCCAAAAGAGTTCTATCGAGCGGCAGGTTAGCGTCGACGCAAAAGAATGCGGCACGTTGCAAGGGAGCCGTGCTCAGAACTCTTCGGCTTCTCTGAGGCCAGCAACCGTTTGGGATACTGGCCCCGAACGGCCTCGTAACGGGCGAACCACTCCGGATCTGCTGCTATGCATTTCGGCATATCGACCAGCTCAGGGTATTCGTCGAGCAGCCGGTACACCGGTTCGTCCGAAAAGAACTCGGCGACGTTGTTAGACTCGAATCTCAGGCGCAATATTCCTCGTTCCACCCAACTGCGCAGGCTCTTCGCTGAAACGTAGAGAAGAGCCGATACTTCCTGATAACGCGCACTTTCGAGGATGTCGCGGAGCCAGAGCGATTTCTTTAGGCATCGCGACCATGAAATCTCGCGTGGATGTTCGCGAACAAAATCGATGATCGCCTCCGACGAGATCCGCAGCTTCCCGGAGCGCTGTAGTCGCCTCGCCCGGAGGGCTCCGGATTCGATCAGCTGTTTGAGACGGTCACGCCCTATGCAGAAGCCCTCGGCTACCTCGCGAGCGGAATACGTGCCGCCTACCAGGGACTCGGCACAATCGTCGCTGCGGTAAATACGGCGGCGGGCAGCCGTCTTGCTAATGCGCAACTGTGTTGCGACTGCGTCGAGCGGGTCCTCCTGCGTAGCGGAACTGCTGAATAGCCGGACAATCGCCGAATCTTCCAGCGGCGGCGCCTCAAACTTGTTCCAGACTCCGAGAGTCTTTGCATGGTTCACGACATTCCGCCTCGAAAAACCGGTCTCCTGAGCGATGCTGGAGATCACCGCAAGCAGTTCCTGCCGCGATCGGCACGCGCGCAGCCGCTGGTCATCCTTCGGCGTAAAATTACAACGTCGCCGTTTGCTTGTAAGCGGCGCTTCGGCAAGCGATCCTGCCTGGGGGGAAGCAGGTCGTGCGGGCATAGACTACACCTCACAATCGCTGGCAACTGAGGAACCGGCGACGAAAATCTCTAAAAAAAACTGCTCCTACTTTGTATAGGCACGGCGAAACCCAAATATGACAAGATTTCCAAAAAGTTTTCCATTAAAATGGGCATCATCCAGACCGGGGCTTGTAAAGTATGGCTGGGAACGCGGATTCGAAGCAGCAAAATCGAGGTTGTGACGAGTCCGTTGCAACAGAACGCTCAGATCGCATGTCACAGACTCTGCAAAGCATGCATGACTGGATCTATTCGTATGTGTCCCGGAATCTGCATGAAGCTGTGCCGGTTGATGAGTTCAGCAACAAGCTGCCGAGTCGATTGAAGGCGGCTCTCGAACATAGTCGGACTTCTTGCCTGAGAGAAGCGATCGGCAAGACCGTGAGCGATCTGGTGCATGACCTGAATAGAACGGCTATCCGAAGGCAGTCTCGTTTCGTGCCGCGCGCTGAGTTTGACGAAGTAATTGATGAACGACAGAGTATCGAGGACCTGCTCATCGAGCGGGAGCGTCAAAGGAAAGCATTTGTGGCGCTCTGCGCGTTGAAAGAAAAAGATCGGGAGCTCGTCGAGCAGGTCTGCGGAATTTGCACGGATCGGCTAACCAGGAAGCAAATCGCCAAGAAACTCGGATTGGAGAGAAACAGCATCGATCAGCGAATGAAACGGATCATGGACTCGATACGGAACGCGCTTGGGACATAATGCTGAGGTGGACGGAGCGCCGTTATCCGACGACGAGTTCAGGCGAATACACCGGACTCTGCAGGAGTTAGCCCTCGCCGCCTACCCCAATCCGGAACGCAAAGGATGCCCCGGAAGAGAAGTCCTCAGGGACATTGCGAATACCCCGTGGCCTGCCGATCACCCCGGCTACGATCACGTAAAACACTGCTCCCCCTGCCTCCGGGAGATGTTGGGCCTCCAAGAGGAGATCTTCGTAGCAAAGACGCGCCGCCGCTACCGGATGTATCGGATCGCTATCGCAGCCGTGTTGGTTCTAGCCGTAGGCATAGGGTTCGCGGCATGGAGACTCGCCCGGCACTCAAACCCAAGCGGCGCCACAACAAACATTACATCGATCGTGCACCAGCGTCGAATCGCGGATCTGTTCGATGAGCCCGATGCGCTTCGCGGTGCTGAGCCCCAGAAACCTTTAAAAACGATTCACCTGCCGCCGGCGCCGCTCGAGCTAAAGGTGATTCTTCCACGTTTTTCGCGGCCCGGTGTGTATCAAATCGCCATTTGTCGCGATCGCAGCGAGAACTCAACCTTAGTCAAAGCTGTCGGTCGCGCCGTTGCGGATGGACCGCGTCAGATCGTTACGGTGATGCTCGACTTGTCAGGCCTTAACAAGGGATCGTACTGGCTTTCGACCAGAAGTGAGGACGAAGGTGCGAGTTACTATTTTCCTCTTCACCTTGGAAGTTGATAAGTTTCGATCCTAACCTGTGCCGCTTTAGCTCTTTAGCTGACCCGTCAACCCATCAAATATTAGATGCTGTACCCCGCAATCCTCCCATGGTCAGCGCACTCGCAGAAGGATAGAAGGAATACTGCCAGCGCGATGGCGGAAGTCTGGTGATTTGTTGGGCGCCGTCCTCGATTTGCGTGCCGCTGCAGCGGGTTCATTCTGGTTTCGTAGCGACTTGACGGCATCAGGACCTGCTCGGGCATTACTTCCGCCCTCTGGATTTCCTACAACGAAGCTTAGAGATCCCCAACGACTTCGACAGCACGATCAAGCTGGGTGTCGCGCCCTAGTTGGGCTTCTGGAAAGGACCAGTCCACCTGCACATCGGGCTCGATGCCGTGCCCTTCCGCACGTCTTCCGTTCCAACTGATATATGCGCCCGTCGGGATCATGAGACGATAGCCGAACCCGATTTTAAACGTGCAATGTGCGTTGAGCCGCCCGGCTGTTTTCATGCCCACCAGCGTGGCCAGATGGTTCTCCTTTGCAAATTGAGCGACCATTTCGGCCGCGCCGGTGCAATGCTCGTTGATCAAAATCACGATTTTTCCGTGGAACGCACGCGGACCCCGACCTTCCGTTTCAATGACGACGCATTCCTTGTTGTGGTATTGCACCGCCAGTGGCAGGATTCCCCATTTCGATCTGGGAATTCGGCCGAAGCGCGGTAGACCCTGAGGATCGCATCGCCCTTCGATGGTGCACTTTTGGTCCAGGGTGTAGCCGATCGGCCGTTTATCGGCGGTCAGATAGCTCATCAAACGAATGCCGCCGATGCCGCCTCCCGGATTCCCTCGAAGGTCGATGATAAGCCGTTCGGCCTTCTGTAGGGTTCCGTCGAACAGAGTGTCCAAGAGGTTCGCGAAATCAACTCCAATCATGCCGGGAAACAGCGAGACTTTGAGGTAGCCAAGATCATGATTGATCATCTTCGCAACGGCGCTCTGCGGCTCAGAGTACGGGTTGCTTCGATATTTCGGACCTGGAATACGAAGCTCTAGATGAACTTGCGTGTGTTCTCCGTTTCGCGAGATCACAATCGGAATGCGTTTAGCCATCTCAAAATCCGGCTGCTCGGCTGGCCGAGCAGCCTTGCTGTCAATCGAGATAAGGACATCAGCTGGTCGAATTCCAGCCCGCTCCGCCACCCCGCCTGGCTGAACATCTTGGAAAACCCAACGGTCACCGTCGGGGGTATCAGCGACTCTGCGAAAGCTGGCTGAAATGGAATTCCGCGAGCTGACCTTGGTGTCCCGGCCCAGGAGCCCAGTGCCGCTGCTATGAAGTTCTGAAAGCAGCGTACTGACTGCGCCTTCAAAGGCCTCCGGAGATGAAGAATGGATGATCTGGTCTTTATAGTGAGACACCAGCTCGGTCCAGTTCTGTCCCCTGAATTGTGGGTCATAGAATCTCTTCTGAACCTTCTCATCGATTTTGGAGAGTAACTGCCGCTTCTGTTCCACGGTCAGGTTCATAACGTGTTTCCTTTCGCGACTGTGCCGTCTGGATCGCCCATGATCTCAAAGCTTGCCCAGTAGTACGGCGGTAAACCAGCGGTGAGCATATTTAGCCCCGCATTGCGCAACGCTTCCGCTTTACTTTCATTGGAAGCTAGATGCAAATAAAATTGGTCCATGAATTCGCTAGTGGCACGATCCGCAACAGCCCATAGAGACGATACAACCGCCTGAGCTCCAGCCTGGAGAAATGCCGTCGAGAGATTGGCAATACCGGCCTCTCCCGCGGGTCCGAGGCCTGTTTTGCATGCTGATAGCACAACCAGTGCCGCATTCAAATGCAACTGACGAACCTCTCGTATTTGTAGTAATCCGTCGTCGCGGGAGCCGTGCGGATCGGGTGCAAAGATCAGTGCGCTTCTATCTGGGTGTTCTATGTCGGCATACCCGTGCAGCGCTAAATGGAACACACGATAATCGGCCAGCGGCAGTTTCTTGAAATTTTCCTCGGTAGCATTAGGTCCGATCAAAAGCTGTGCCGGGTTCGGTCTTGTTCCGAGCAAACCGTCGATCTCTTTGCGGCCCATCTCCACTTCGTGCTCGCTTTCCGGCAAAGGAACGAAATCAGTGCTTCGCGGTCCGCCTCCGCGTAACGGATTCAAAATTGCCGCAAATAGGTTGTGCTTGCCATTCCTCTCCTCCGTCCACGGAGCAACGCCCACAAACGGTTCTCGTATTGCAGCGAGCCGCGCCCGAGTGCGAAGAATATGAAACACGGTCGCCGCCGGAACGATGCTGGTAGTGTGCGTAGCCAGAACGTAACGCCCGCCATCGTACAGGGCAGCCATCGGTAACAGATGTAAGCAGCGGTCTGGCACGAAGACGGCTGAAGTGTGATCGTGAAGTTCACGAATTGGTCTTAAAAGCTTCACAAATAGGCGGTACGCGAGCTGCGTATCCGTGTTTCCCTTGCTGATCAGTTCGATATAGCGCTGAACGGCTGGCTCGATGGCGCTCCGGCCTGAAAGAGCATACGGGGTCGCCGATGTGCGGGTAATTGCCAAAGCGTAAGAGAGGGGTTCTGCGAGCACATATTCAATCAGCACTTCTTGTGGAAGAAGATCATTTTGCACGTCCTCCAAGGAAGCTGGCTGCGTCGCAACGGCGTGGCTCCAGGGATCGGAATCGATTTGATCCTCGACTGCGGCGATCCGGTTTGATAGTTCGTCGCGCCGCCTCTGGTCGCCCGTGGCGATCAATTGCAAATTGAGAGCGGTCAGCTCTTGCTCCTGAGCCGTCGGAGCATGCGGAGGAAGATGTCTTTTGCTCTGGAGAGCCACAGCTTCCACGCGGCCATGGGCGCGCTCAATCACGGAGAAAGCCTGCGCAAATTTTCCTTGCTCGCAAAGCGAGGAAAAATACCCGGAATAAACATCGGACAGGCTGGTGATAATGGAGTTGACGATATTGGGAGTCGGCGCCGTAATTAACAGCGAATCGATCAGAGCCAAGCTGCGCTCATATAAATTGTTGGAGTCCGCCACTCGACCGAGCTTTTTCAAAATCTCTGCTTTGATGGCGAGATTTCGCGGCGCGAAGTACATTTCGCGTGGGATATGCCGGTTTGCATCCAGCGCCTCGTTGACGCTTCTCAGAGCCGTATCAAGCTCATTTTGTTCTTCATAAACACGCGCGAGCGGACCATCGGTTTCCGTGAGACCGCGCCAGTAGCCCAGTTGTCTAGCGTATTCGACCGCCTGGCGATAGTCGCGAGTGGCCTGCCCCAGGTCTCCCATGTCCTCGAAAATGTGCGCCCGCGTCTCAAGAACCTGATACAGGCGCCCACGCAAATGATACTGTTCCGGTATCCGCATCGCCTCGGCGCATAAGGCGAGCGCTTCGCGGAACCGCTTCAGTCCGCGTAGCGCCTCGATCTTGGCATTGACGGCCACGCTGGGATACGCTGCACCGGAATTCTTCTTTGCAAGCGAAATCGCCTCGTCAAGGTACCGCAGGGCATCTTGATACTTCCCGTTTTCCGCCATTCCGGTGCCGATCAGAGAGGCGAAGCGGACCTGTCCGGCGCGGTCGCGAAATACGTATTTCGCAGCAGCGTATGCCCGCATGACCTGCTTCCTTGCCCCCGCCATATCGCCCAGCATATAGAGTGCAATGGCATCTTCGCCATAGGCGCGGTTCGCTAGTTGAAACTCGTGTTGCTGCAACGCAAGGTGCCGGATGTTGACCCAAGTCTCATGCGCGAGGGCGGCATCGTAGTTGGTTTCGATCTGCCCTTTGATTTCGAGAATCCGTAGGCGAGTGCCGGGATCAGCGGCGCCGGGAAAAGTCAAATCCCGATTAAGCAAGGCCAGCCAATCTGATAATGACCGGGGTGCAGATTCGATTTCGGCAGGGGCTTGGCTGACTCTTGCATACAGCTCCCGGGCGGGATTGCCCTGCTGGTGAAACAGCACTTCCGCCTGCTTGTAGACTGGAGCGGCTGCCAGCCACTCGCCATTGTTCGCCAGTTCATCTGCGCGCCGAAGTGTTTTTTCAGATGGCGGTAAGAGTAGAGTGCGGATTTGCTCTCCGATTTGGACGGTAACAACAATCACCACGAGCGCGGCTACTATGGCCGCCAACGCTAAACCCGCTCTGGAGAAAATCCGGCCCATTCAAAAACCAAAAACCAGCGCTATTCAGAGCAATACCTCAAAATTCTACAAAATTCTGTTCAGAGCAACGTGCCGATTGGTCATCAGCAAGCTGGAGCTCTTCTCGAAGGCTCCGAAAGAAGCTGTCCATGGCCCTCGACATCTTGAAAAAAGGACTGTGTTCGCCGATCTGCCGCGCCAAAGTTTCGGCTGGGACGCTTCTTTCGGGCCCAACATCGTTCCGCAACACTCGGCTCAGATTTTAAATTGTCACTTGCAGTGTCTCCAAAGAGGCCCTTTGCATGAAACCAAAAGAATTCGTACAAATAGGCATGAACGTTAAGAGCCTCCCCCTGAATTCCGACGGGGCACTTGGAACACTGCCGCTCGCATCCGCCCATGAAATCCCAATGACGGTTCGCCAGGCGGCGCTATTCCTGGGTGTCAGCCCTCAAACGGTGTATCTTTGGGTAGAGCGAAAGCAGATTCCCCATCTCCGCGTGATGGGCCGAAACATCCGGTTCCTCAAGTCGGATCTCGAGCCCTTTCGCGCAACTTTCAAACAGGAGGTGGGAATTGCCAAGACCGAGTAAACACGATGGTGCTATATACCCCCGTAAAGACGGCAAAGTTTTATGGATGGTGTATCGCGACCGGAACGGTAAACGGATCCGGGAATCAACAAACACAAACGACTGGCAGGAAGCGCAGCGGAAATTGCGCGAGCGGCTTCAGGCCAGGGACGACAAAATCCTTGAGGTCGTCCGGAAAGGAGAGCAGCTACAATTTGCGGAGTGGGTCGATTTCTTTCTGGAGAACTACTCAAAACCTCCGATCCGCGCACCAAAGACCCACGAGGCGAACGAGCGAGCCGGGCTGCACCTGAAGGATGCATTCGGTAATCGGCCCATTGGTGATCTCACGGCAGACGATATCGAGCATTATCTTCGGCGGCGACTGCAAGCTCGTGTTCAGTTTAGGACCGCAAAAGGAGTTGTTCAGAAAGATCGGCTCAAACCGGCGACCGTTCATCAGGAGCTGCGAGTCCTTCGACGCATGCTGAATATTGCCGTTCGCAAGAAGCTGCTTCCGGCGAACCCTTGTGCCGGAGTGGAGTTCCCCGTGAAGGTCAAGGGTTTGTTTCGGCCGCACTACATGACCTGGTCCGAGCAGCAACGGATCGAGTTTCAGGCTCCCGAGTACTTGCGCAATATCATCCGGATCATCACGGAAACCGGACTGCGAGTATACAAGGAACTGATGCCGATGAAGAAGGAGCAGGTTGATCTGGAAAATGCCGTCGTTTGGATTCCAGATTCGAAGACACCGAACGGGATCGCAGAAGTGCCGCTGACTGATCTCGCTCTGGAGGCATTTCGCGATCAAATTCGGATCTCAGGCACGGGAGATTGGTTGTTTCCGAGCGACGAGAATCCAAGCGGGCATCAGAAGACACTGAAGACCGTCTGGCACGCGACGTTACGCAGGGCTAAAGTACGGTATTTCCGGATTTACGATCTGCGGTCGACGTATGCCACCCGTCTCAGCGCGGGCGGGGTCGCGGACGAGTGGGTCACGCAGCTTCTGAGGCAGGGTGATGCCAAGGTGTTCAAGAAGTACTCGCAAATGAAACTACAGATGAAGAGAGAGGCCCTTCAGAAGCTAAACCGGAAAGCAAATGAGGCGCCTTTGGGTTTTGTCACGGAGAAGGTGAATTGAGGGGTTTTGTCACGGTTTTGTCACGGTCGGGGCACTTTGGGCCCCGTTTGGGCGACCGGGACAGTGTCACAAATCGTGGAAGTGGTTTAGAATCAAGAAAGCTTCACATGTCGGGGCGTAGCGCAGCCTGGTAGCGCACCTGCCTTGGGCGCAGGGGGTCGCGTGTTCAAATCACGCCGCCCCGACCATGATTCTAATGTGTCCAGCCCGGAGACATGGGTGACAGATTGTTCCTAAGACATAGGTAACACTTTGGCCTGAAGGGGTTTTCCAAGGGCTGCAAGGTTTTCTCCTCCAAATCGACATAGCCGAGGTCGTACTCCATGAAGCTGACGAGCCAGATGCCATCGTCGACTTCCTTGACGCCGACGGCCTGACCCGCGAGGCAGGTACTGAGATT
>DASRGE010000031.1:0-773858 GCA_035651215.1 Bryobacteraceae bacterium | reverse complement strand
CAGAGCCGAAAAGAGAAAAGCCGAAATTGGGTTCGAATCGCAAAAGCGCCAAGAGGCCGAAGCGGCCGCCAAACAAGAACTGAACCAGGCCAAAGCTCGTCTCGTAAATGCCAAAGCCGCCGACCAGGAATTCGAAACCGAGCTCCGCTCCTATATTGAAGCCCCGCTCCCCGGCAACGTGCAAATCCCCTTCGATGAACTCAAAGGCGTTCTGAAATACGTTCTGACCGAAGTCGCCCGCAACCTGCAACAGAACCCTGAGCGTAAGCGAAAGGTGGTGGCCGCCTGACAGAGCTGTGATCGAAGGGGCGTCACGTAGTAAAACAGTAATTGCTTTCACCCCCCTCTGTGAGGCTCAAATGCGACTTTCCGCCGTTCTCTCGCTTGCGCTGATGACTTACCTTCCCGTTGCATTCGCGCAATCCGCCGGTTCGAAGACCGAACCCGGCCGCGATTACGGCCGCTCCATGGTCGTGAGCCGCTACGGGGTCGTCGCTACCAGTCAAACCATCGCCTCCGCTGCGGGCGCGGATGTTTTGCGGGAAGGCGGCACAGCGGTGGATGCCGCGATTGCCGCCAATGCGGTGCTCGGTGTCACCGAGCCCATGATGAACGGCATGGGCGGCGATCTGTTCGCGATCGTCTACGATGCGCACACTCGCAAACTCTATGGTTTGAATTCGAGCGGTTGGGCGCCGCAAGGGCTCACGGTTCAGTTTCTGAAGTCGAAGGGGATCACGAAAACCATTCCGCGCACGAGCATTAACGCGACTACGGTTCCCGGAGCGGTTGCAGGCTGGGACGCTCTGCATCAGCGCTTCGGCAAACTCTCGTTTGAGCAGATTTTGCAGCCCGCCATCTTCTATGCGCGCAACGGCGTTCCGATTGCCGAAGTAGTGGCGCAGGTCTGGCAATCGGTTGCCGAAACCCTTCAGGATCAGCCCGGCTTTCGCGCTACGTTTCTGCCTGATGGTCATGCGCCGCAGACAGGCACTGTCTTTCGCGATCCGGATCTCGCCCATTCGCTGGAGCTCATCGCGCGAAACGGCCGCAACGGCTTTTACACCGGGCCGCTCGCTGCCAAGCTGGTCGAATTCTCGAAACAGCAGGGCGGCACGATGACCGAGGCCGATCTGGCGGATTTCCAGCCAGAATGGGTCGATCCCATCTCCACCACATACCGCGGTTGGAAGGTCTCGGAGCTGCCGCCGAACGGGCAGGGAATCGCCGCGCTCAGCATGCTGAACATTATGGAGCAATTCCCGCTCGGCGAATACGATCACAACAGCGCAAAGGCTTTGCACGTCATGATCGAAGCCAAGAAATTGGCCTATGCCGATCTCATTCGATACGTCGGCGATCCCCGTTTCACGCACGTGCCCGTCGAGCAGCTCCTATCGAAAGACCTCGCCCGCAAACGGGCAGACTCCATCGATCCGAACCACGCCCATTGCAGCGTTTTGCCGTCCGAACTGACGGAACGGCTCAACACCATGGCGGCCGAAACCACGTATTTGACTGCAATCGATCGCGAGGGCAACATCGTTTCGCTCATTCAGAGCAATTACAGTTCTTTCGGAACCGGACTGGTCGCGCCCGGCACGGGCTTTGCGCTGCAAAATCGCGGACAATTGTTTACGCTCGAACCGGATCAGCCGAACACGCTCCAGCCTCACAAACGTCCGCTGCACACCATCATTCCCGGCTTTATGGAGAAAGGCGATCAGCGCATCGGCTTCGGCATTATGGGCGGCTTCAATCAGGCCCAGGCGCACGCTCAGTTTGTTTCGAATGTGGTCGATTTCGGAATGAACATCCAAGCCGCATTGAGCGCCGCGCGATTCACGAAGCCCACATTTGCAGGTTGCGATCTCCTGATTGAAGCGCGCGTTCCGGAATCCGTTCGCGGCCAGCTCACCGCAAAGGGACATCAGTTGAAAGTGGTGGCTCCCTTTTCGACGGAAATGGGCCGCGGCAACGCAGTCACTCGCAACAATCAGGATGGCGTCAATTTCGGCGCCTCGGACCCGCGCGCCGATGGCGAAGCCATTCCGGAACTACCGGCGTGGACCGCGGCTCACTAACCAATGCATAAATTCTCGATCGCAATCATCGCCGGAGATGGAATCGGCCGCGAGGTCACGCCCGCGGCGTTCGAAGTGGCGCAGCGCGCGGTGTCGAGTTCCGGCGTATCGCTGCAGCCGGTCAACTACGACTGGGGAAGCAACTACTATTTCCAGAACGGACGCATGATGCCGGAAGACGCCTTGGATTTGTTGCGCCGGCACGACGCGATCCTGCTAGGCGCAGTGGGCCATCCGAAAATTCCCGATCACGTCACGCTCAACGGGCTGCTCTTGCCGATCCGCCGCACCTTCGATCAGTTCGCGAACGTTCGCCCGGCCATTCTCTACAAGGGCGTCGAGTCGCCGCTGAAGGGTCTCCAGCCGGGCGATGTCGACATGGTTGTGGTCCGGGAGAACACCGAAGGCGAATATGCGCAGGCGGGTGGCTTCGTTCATGAGAATCATGCTTCCGAACTCGCGATTCAAACCGCGGTGTTCACCAGGCACGGCGTGGAGCGCATCATTCGCTTCGCGTTTGATCTCGCCCGCCGCCGCAACAAGAAGCGCAGAGTCGCGTCCATCACCAAATCGAACGCGCAAGGCTTCAGCATGGTCCTGTGGGACCGCGCCTTCCAGCGAATCGCTTCCGAATATCCGGAGATCGAAACCGAATCGTTGCTGGTCGATGCCGCCGCTATGAACTTTATCCGTCGGCCCCAGAGCTTCGATGTGGTGGTGGCCTCCAACCTGTTCGGCGATATTCTGAGCGACGTCTCCGCGATGGTGACGGGCAGTATCGGCCTCGCCGCCAGCGCCAATCTGGACCCTGGTAAACGGCATCCATCCATGTTTGAGCCGGTTCACGGCTCAGCGCCCGATATTGCGGGGAAAGGAGTTGCTAACCCGATGGCGGCGATCTTTTCCGCGGCTATGATGCTCGATCATCTCGGGCTTCCCGAACCGGCAGCGCGCATCGACCACGCGGTCCGCGCCGTGCTCGCCGACGCGCAAATCCGCACCCCCGACCTGGGCGGCAGTAGTTCAACCTCGGAAGTGGTCGACGCCGTCCTAACCCGCCTTACAGAACCCCGACCGTGAGGGAGGGGCCGCTCCTCAAAACGACCGTTTACACCGCCTGCAAAACGGAATCACCCGCCGCAACGATTGATCCAGCGCCCACGCCCGGCGGTGGCCAAAGAACGCACAAAGGAGATAGGCCATCAGTGCTCGCACACTCACCTATCGGCGGTTTGCCGCTGCCACTTTATGTACAATCCGAGGCGTGGCCCTCGACTTTGACCCAGCGCGGCGCATCGTCATTGACACGGTCCGGGCCATTCTGCGGCCCGGCCGCCCCGAACACGTCCCGCTCGAACAGGCGCATGGACGCATCCTGGCTGCGGCTATCGCCGCGGACCGGGATTATCCGGCCCTCCGCAGATCGCTCCGGGATGGATTTGCGGTGAAATCAAAAGATCTGCCGGGGACTCTTCGGGTTCGCGGCGAGGTCCGTGCCGGCGAGACTGAGCAGGCTCCGCTCGCAGACGGCGAAGCGCTCGAGATTATGACCGGCGCTCCCGTACCGGAAGGTTCTGATGCGGTGGTCATGGTCGAGCACACCGTGCGCACATCCGAGGGAGTAAAGATCGACCAGCGCGCCGAGCCCGGCCAGTGGATTAACGAGCGTGGCGCGGAAGCGCGAGCGGGCGCCATCCTGATCCCGGACGGCGTTCCGCTCGATGCAAGCCATATCGCGACGCTTGCCATGACGGGCTATGCATCTGTTCAGGTTGTGAAGCGGCCGTCGGTTGCCATTCTAGCTACGGGCGATGAAATTGTCGATCTCGGGGAGAAGCCGGCTCCTCACCAGATCCGGAATTCGAACTCGTATATGCTCGCGTCGTTGGTGCGCTCGTTCGGTGCGACGCCGGAGATCCTGCCCATCGCGCGCGACACAAAAGAGGCCCTGCGCCCGCTGCTCGAAAGAGGTCTCGAGCACGATGCTCTACTGGTGACGGGAGGCGTTTCGGCCGGCCGCTACGATCTGGTGAAGCCGGCGCTGCGGGAGCTAGGCGTCGAGTTTCATTTCGAGCGCGTGCGCATTCAACCCGGCGGCCCGACCGCTTTCGGAACTCTCGGCAACAAGCCGGTGTTCGGCCTGCCTGGAAATCCAGGCTCGAGTTTGGTGACTGCCCAACTGTTCGCGCGGCCCGCCCTCGAACTGCTGGCGGGTGTTGCCGAGCCCATCTTGCCGCTGCTCACGGCGAAATTCGAAGCGCCGTTCCGGCACCGGCTCGGTCTGACGCGCTTCCTGCCCGCGCGGTTGAGTGCCGATGGTCAGCATCTGCGCCACATCCCATGGCAGGGATCGAGCGACATTCCCGCGCTGGCCAAAGCCAACATCTTCCTCGTCGCGGATCACGATCGCGAAACCTGGCAGATCGGCGATGAGATCCGTGTCATGCTCAAGCCATGAGCAACCGGCTCTCCCATTACAACGAGGCGGGCGAGGCCGCGATGGTCGACGTCTCCGGGAAGCAGATCACGACCCGCACCGCCACGGCGCACGCGTTTGTCAGTATGCGGCCCGACGTAATTCGAGCATTGCCGCAGAATCCGAAAGGCAATCCGCTGGAGGTGGCGCGCATCGCCGGGATTCTGGCCGCCAAGAAGACCGCCGACCTGATCCCGCTCTGTCATCCGCTGCCGCTCACGCACGCCGGTGTCGAGTTTGGAATGCAGGACACCGGAATCGAGATCATCGCGACCGCCTCCACCGCGGCCCAAACGGGCGTGGAAATGGAGGCCATGACAGCCGCAGCGGTTGCGGCTCTGACGATTTACGACATGACGAAGGCGCTGGACAAAGCGATCGAGATCCGCGAAGTCTATTTGGTTGAGAAGACCGGCGGCAAGTCGGGTACCTACCGCCGCAATTCGGAATGATTACCGTCGCGATTCTCACGGTCAGCGATTCGGCGGTTTCAGGAACGCGAGACGATCTGTCGGGACCGGCGTTGGAGCAACGCTGCAAAGAACTGGGCTGGACAGTTGCCGCGCGCGCGGTCGTGCCGGATGAGCAGCATGCCATTTCCGCCCGGTTGCAGCAATGGGCCGACACGTCAGCGGCTTCCATTCTCTTGACCACCGGTGGCACCGGGATCGCGTTGCGCGATGTGACACCCGAGGCAACGCGTGCCGTCCTGGATCGCGAGATCCCCGGCGTCGCCGAATTGATGCGCATGCGCGGGCTGGAGCAAACGAAGTTTTCGGTCCTCTCCCGGGCTGTCGTAGGAATTCGGCGCCGTTCGCTGATCGTGAATCTTCCCGGCTCGCCGCGCGGTGCAGTCCACTCGCTCGGCGTGGTGGAACCTGTAATACCGCACATAATTGATCTTCTCGAGGGACGAACACAGCATTGAACACTCTGATCCAACTATCAGCGCGCGATTCCGCGAGATATATCAGCCGGAGCAGAACCGTGCTTGTGACCGGCGACAATGGTTTCATTTCGGGCGGCGGCGACCACGGCGTGTGGTGTTTTCAGACGCGGATGCTCTCGCGCTACCGCTGGCTGGTGAACGGCAAGGCTCCCACCATCAGCACATTCTCCGCTGTGGAGCAGCATCGCTGGCTCGGCTATTATCTTGCGCTCCCCACGAACTGGCGCGATACCGACACGCAGGAATCCGACGCCGCGCAGCAGACGATTGAGCTGAAACTCATGCGCACAGCCGGAAACGGTTTCCTGGAAGAAGTCGAGCTCACGAATCATACGCAGATCGAGACCACCGTCGAGTTGGAGCTCGAAGTGGATGCCGATTTCGCCGATCCGTCCGAGGCGCAGAGCGGCAAGCGCCAACAGAAAGGCAAGCTCAAACGGCGCTGGCGCGAGCAGGGAGAACACGCCGGGGTTCTGGAACTCGATTACACGGTGGAGCACGCCTTCGATCACCAGGGCAATCAAGGCGTGGCTAAGATGCATCGCGCCCTCCGGCTGCATGTGCAGAACGCGGCGTGCGCGCCGCGACGGCACGGCCGCAACATCGCATTCACGGTCCATCTTGCGCCGCACGAGAGCTGGCGTGCATCCGTTGAATGTTCGATCGGAATTGAAGGACAGTGGTTGCCCGGCTCAGAGAGTTGGGATTCCGAGCGAGTCCGCTTCCTCGCCGAGGCAACTTCCTTTTTCACCTCGCAGCAGGCGGCCAATCTCTCTTCCGCCGTGCAGAAGACGCTGGAACGCTCCCGCCAAGATCTGTTCGCTTTGCGGCTATTCGACCTCGATCAATCCGACCGGAGTTGGACGTTTGCCGCGGGCGTGCCGTCGTATTTAGCATTCTTCGGGCGGGATGTCATCGCCGCAAGCTGGGAGTCGAATCTCTTGTCGAACGAGCCGGTGCGCGGCAGCCTGGCGTACCTTCCGGTTACGCAGGGCAAAGAAACGAACGATTGGCGCGACGAGCAGCCGGGCCGCATGGTGCACGAGCTGCATACGAATCCGCTGGCGGCCCTGAACTTCTCGCCGCACGCCCGGTATTACGGCGACATTACTGCGTCCATTCACTATCCGCTGCTGGTCTCTGCTCTCTGGCACTGGACGGGCGATAAAGAGGCCGTGCGCCCGTTTGTCGAGCCGGCAATCAAGGCGCTGCGTTGGGCCGATGAAAACACCAATGTGTACGGGGACGGGTTTTATCGATATCAGACGCGCTCCGAACAGGGAGAAAAGAATCAGGGCTGGAAGGATTCGTCCGATGCCATCGTGTATGAGGACGGAAAACAAGTCTCCGATCCGCTCGGCACGTGTGAGATGCAGGGCTTTGTCTATGCTTCCAAACTGCATTTTTCGGAACTGCTTTGGTGGCTCGATGAAGTCGACACCGCGAAACGCCTTTATGCCGAAGCGGAAGAGTTGAAGAAACGCTTCAACGAGAAGTTCTGGATGGAGCAGGAGCAGTTCATCGGGATGGGCATTGACGCAAGCGGGCGCGTGATCCGTTCGATTGCTTCCGATCCGGGCCATTGTCTCGCCAGCGGAATTGTGGACGAGTCGCTGGTGCGTCCCATGGTGGCGCGCTTCTTACAGGACGATTTGTTTTCCGGCTGGGGCATCCGCACGCTTTCGGCGAAGCATCCGGCGTTTAATCCGTTCGCGTACCACCGCGGGGCGGTGTGGCCGGTGGAAAACGGTGTTTTTGTCTTAGCAATGGCGCGTTACGGCCTGCACGCTGAGACGCACCAGCTCGCCAAAGCGTTTTTCGAAGCAGCCTCCCTGTTCGAGCATTGCCGGTTGCCGGAAGTGTTCGCGGGGCATCGCCGCGACGCCGAGCATCCGTTCCCCGGCTTGTATCCGCGCGCCGATTCACCGCAAGCGTGGTCTGCATCCGCGCCGTTTGTAGTCATTCAAGCGCTGCTCGGGCTGTATCCGTATGCCCCGTTGAATGTGCTGTTTCTCGATCCGTGGTTGCCGGAATGGCTGCCGTTTCTGAAACTCGCGAATCTACGCGTTGGGGATGCCGTGCTCGATGTCCGCTTTGAACGCGATCCAGATGGAAGAACGAACTATCATGTGGACCGGCTCCGGGGCGATTTGCATGTAATTCGGCAGCCGAGTCCCTGGTCGTTGACGACTAATTTCGGCGAACGGGTGAAAGACAGCATCGTCAGCCTGCTTCCGGGACACTAAATGCGAAACTGGAGACGGTGCTAGTAACTCGGCAGGATGCAGAGACATCTCAAAAGTGTATGGCAAATTGGCCGGCTAAATGCGGCGTGGTCATTAGCTTCTTTTTTGTTGCTGCTCTAAGCATTGCTCAAACACTTCCGCCGGGTCAGCTCCCGCCCGGCCCTCCTCCGCAGCCCGGACAACTGGGTCCTCCGCCCAAGCCCGTGCCGAAGACCGCGACCGAGCCTCCGCCGCGCAGCATGGAACCCGCTTCACCCGTTGATCCCGCGGTTGAAGAGAACCGCATTCGCATCGGAGTGCGCTACGTGCTCGTACCGGTAACGGTCCTAGACCCCGATGGCCATGGTTACGTGAACGGCCTGAAAACGAGCGATTTCGAACTGTTCGATAACAATCACCTGCAGAAGATCAACACCGATTTTTCGGAGCAGCCGCTCTCTGTTGTGCTTGTGGTCCAGGCAAATGCCGATATCGAACCGCTGCTGCCGCAGATCCGCCGCAGCGGGACGCTGATTCACGGCTTAGTGACCGGTCAGGAAGGCGACGTCGCAATTCTGGCGTTCGATCACCGCATGCAGCACTTGCAGGACTTCACCAGCGATCCGCAAAAGATCGATGACGCCATGCAGAAGATCACGGCGGGATCGAGTACCGCGGCTTTGATCGACGCTGTCGTCGAAGCCGATCACATGCTGAAGCGCCACGATCCACGCAACGTTCGCCATCGCGTCATTATCCTGCTGAGCCGCAACGTCGACAAAGGCAGTGAAGCTCACTTGCAGGAAACGATCCGCGATATGCAATTCGACAACATCATTGTCTACCCGGTTGACATTTCGAAAGTGCTCACCGCAGTTATGAAAAAACCAGGGTATCCGCGACCGCCTAATGGTGGGATTCCCTCCGAGTCCATGCCGAATATCCGCGGAAATGGTGCTCCGAATGACACAATGATGGTGCAAACGGAAAATGGAAATGTTCTAAACGCGATCCCTCCACTGCTGCACTCGATCCATGATTTGTTCAAGCGCTCACCTGCGGAAGCATTCGCGTATTTTACTGGCGGACGCATCTACAGTTTCGCTACGGAGCATGGTTTGGAGGCGGCAATCACCGACATTGGCAAGGATCTCAACAGCCAATATCTGCTGAGTTACAATCCCAACGACAAAGAAGAACCGGGCTTTCACAATATTCGCGTCAATGTGAACCGGCCTGGGTTGGTGGTTCGCGCGCGTCCCGGTTACTGGTGGGGCGGGGGAAAGCAATAGAAACTATTCGAACCGCAGCGCGCCGAAGCTGACAACGCTGTGCGGATCGATCTGCCATTGCTGGTATTGCAGCAGTTCTCCGCGAATTTGCGGCATGATCTTCAGGAACGTATAGAGCGGGGAAGAGCCGCACCATTTCAAATCGTCGCACCCGTCCTGAACGAGCGACCAGAAAGAGCGCAGATCGCCCGCTTCGATATTGCGAATACGGTCGCGGTCTCGCTGTTCGATGGCCAGCATTTCGCCGATATTCGCGGTGGCGCGTAACGGATCTCCATAGCGGCGTCCCATGTGCGCCATATCGATACCGAGAATCCAGAAGAGCTTGCGGCCTTCGCGGGCCGCGATGTTCGCGAGCGCATCGAAGAATCGCGCAACCTGCGGATTATCTTCGGGCAGGCCGCCTTCATAGATACTCTTTACAAAGGGACCGCACAGAACCGGCAGAATGCGGATATCCGGCCCGTAGAGATGCTGTAGGAACACGATTTGAAATTCGATGGAATGTTCCACGGCATGGCAATAGTCTTCCATCCGGATCGCGCCATCGGCGGAGGCAGCTAGCTCGTCAACCAAATGTTGAGCAGTTCTCGCCTGGCCAAACGGCGTGTGGAACTGTTTTCGCGTCAAACCGAAACGGTCGGGAGCTCCGTAATGCGAAGTGCCCAAGATCACAAATGTCCGGTCCGCAGCTTCCTCCAAAAATGGCAGGGCCTGATAAGCAGCGCGATAGGAGTCCCAGCCGCCCTCCGGACTGGCATGCGGAGCGGCAATTCCCACGACGGATGGATTTCCCTGTGCTGCGCCAACCTTTGCAGTTAATAACTCACGCAGCTTCACCTCGTTCTTCGGGTAAGCCGAGCCCGCGAATGCAGCGGCGCGATCCGCTTCGCCGGCGAATTCAGCTTCGCGCTGGGCCTTCATCTCGAGGTAGCGTTCGTTTTCGAGAAATCCCGCTTCGTTCAGTGAATCGTATAAATGCTTCTCCAGATCGCCGACCTGAATCTCGCCCGTAAGGCGGACCAGCTCGCTCCGCAGATCGAGCGTCGACTGCACGCCGTCAAAGCATTCGAGCGCCTGAACGAGCGGCGGCGGGACCAGCAGCGTCGCATCGGAGTAATGGTAGGGATCGCGAATGTACAGGCCCGGCCGCGCAGGATCGGCCGACGGCAGGAAATCCAGGTTAAAGCGGAGCCGGGGGAGAACAGCGGACACGACTTATTGTACGAATAGTGCTTAACTTGCCACTCGCCGCATGTCCGCTAAAAACTCCACCGGAACCCGGATATTCCCCCGCAGCCCGGTGCCGAGTTGAATGTCCGGTTTCACCGCGCCGTGAAAGTCGGAGCCACCGGTTGGCAGCAGGGCGAGTTCTTCGGCAAGCTGGCGGTAATGCGCCTGTAGAACCGGAGGATGCTCCGAATGATAAATTTCCAATCCAAGCAGTCCAGCGGCTTTGAACCGCAAAAGAGCTTCGCGTTCTTCACTGCGTTCTAAGCCCAGCCGCACCGGATGCGCGACCACTGGAATGCCGTTTCCGTCCCTGATTTTGCGAATGACGGTCTCGCTATCCTGGCTCTGGCGCTCGACGTAAGTCGGGGCCTGTTCGCCGATGTAGCGCGTGAATGCATCTTCCGAATTAACGGCGTAGCCTTTCTCCACGAGAATGCGGGCGAAATGCGGCCGTCCTGCCAGACTGCGGCCGCGCTGCTCCACTTCTTCCAGGGTGATATCTACGCCCTGTTCCTGCAGCGCCTCGGCCAGCCGGCGGTTCCGGTTGCGGCGGTCGTCGCGTTCTCCATTCAGCCAGGCGGAGAAATCCGGCGACGGCTCATTCCTCGGAAAATATGCGAGCAGATGAACGTACTGCACACCGGAATGATCGTTCAGCCTGAACCGGGAATTCAGCTCGATTCCGCGCACCAGGTCGAGCCCGGCCTCACGCGCGAAAGGTAGCGCCTTCTCATAGCCTGTGAACGTATCATGATCGGTAATCGCCAGAGCATCCAGCCCCAAACGCTTGGCGAGCGCAACCAACTCGGCAGGGGTTAGCGTGCCATCCGATTCATTCGTATGGGAATGAAGATCGATGGTTCCAGCGGGCACTATTTGACCTTCAACTCCGTATACGCCTGAAATTCGAATCTCTGGCCGCAGGTATGCGCGATGAACCGGCCCGGTCCCAGCGTCTTGTCCTTACTTCTGTTTTCGAAAAAGACCGCTCCGTCGGTGCTGTTTCCGGGTTTCAGTCTCGTCGCGACCAGAATAATCGCCGAGGCTTCCGCAGCGGCCTTGAAGCTGCGGTTCACAAATTGCGCCATGGCCGCTTCGCGCCGCTGCTCGTAACCGTTCGTGGACCGGAAATTCGAAAGCGCATAAATCGAATCCTCATACAACAGTTGCAGCTTGATCACATCATTGCGGCTGGCTTTCTGCAGCAGCGACGCCACAACCTCATCTGCTGACACCGCTTGCAGCACCGTGCCGTCCTGGCGCACGAACGAAAAATCGCTGGGCTTTACCGTCCAGGAAACGAGCGAGCCATTGGTCACCGTGACCTGAACCATGTCGAAGTCTTTTATGTGCGGCGGAAGCACCGCGAACATGACGGTAATCCCGCCTTTCGTCAGGGCCTGGTACTCCATCCCATGCGATTCGAATTCCAGCGGTGTTTGCGGTGCGGACGCTTCATTCGGCTCAGCGGGCGCGCTTTGTCCGGTTCCTGGTGCGGCTTGACCCGGGACCGGCTTTTTCTCTGCATTGGCCGATGGGGCCGGCTGCGAAGAATTGGCTTGTGCAGCCGCAACGCCAGTGGCCAGCAGGAGTGAAACCATGACCGATTGAGCGCGCGTGAAAAATACGCGGCCACGCAAAAGACCCATGAAAAGACCCAACTACATGATAGACGGTAGGTCAGCCGCCCGCGCCCGTCAATTTCGGAACTAAATACCAGCGCAATATGCCCCTGGGCTCTGCCGGAAAGCTTTCGAAATCGATCCGGACGATGCTGCCCTTTTTGAAATCCATCTGCAGGCCAGGCGAATGCAACAGGTAAGGGGCAAGATTTTCAAATAATGGGTTGTGCCCCACCAGCATGAGCGATGCTTCGTCACGATGAGCGCGTATTTCGTCCCACGCCTGCTCGACTGTCGCGCCAGGGACTAAACCGGTGCTGGAGAGGATCTCGCCCTTGTAGCCTAAGACCCGCTTAGCGATCTCCGCGGTTTGCAGTGCGCGCTTCAAAGGACTGCTCAGGATGAGCGTGGGTTTCGTATCACCGAGCTTGGCCGCCTGCAAAACCTGTTGGAGCTTGCGGCGGCCATCTGTTGTGAGCGAGCGGTCCGCGTCGCTCATGCTCTGGCGCGCTTCCTCCGCCGCGCCGTGCCTGAGTAGATAGGCTTCCATGCTGTTTTCGCCTTTCATTCTGTCATACTGGTCGCTTCATGCACGTGAGTCAGGAAATGCGCGACCGCCTGTTGCTGGCGGTCGCTATAACCGCTGCGGGCCTGATTCACGTTTCCATTGCAGCCAGCCAGATATTTCTCGGCCTGGGAATTCTGCTGCTGATTTTCTATGGAAAGCTCCAATTCCCGCGGATTTGGATTCCGCTCGCGCTGTTTTTTTTCTGGACGGCGCTGGCGGACGTGCTTTCCCCTGACCCCTGGCAGGGCCGGGCGCAGATTCGCAAATTTTTCGTCTTTTTCTTTATTCCGCTGATTTACAGCATCTTCGTCCGGCAATTTTCGAAGGTTTTGTACCTGATCGCTGCCTGGACTGCCGCCGCCACCGCCTCGGGTTTTTGGGGGCTTGTGCAGTTCGTAATCAAGTACCGCACGGAAAGATTTGCGCCGGAAGGTTTCTATATCGCGTACCTGCGCCGCCGCATCACGGGGTTTGAAAGCCACTGGATGACTTTCGGCGCTCTGCAGTTGAGCGTGCTTTCTTTACTGCTGGCACACTGGTTCTTCGCGCGCCGCCGGATGCCGAACTGGGTTTATTTCGTCAGTATTCCGATTCTTTCCGCGGCGATTCTGCTGGGCTGGACGCGGAGCATTTGGGGGGCCAGTGTTGCTGCTGTGCTGTATCTGGTCTGGTGCTGGCGTCCCCGGATGATCTGGGCCGTTCCGGCGATCGTAGCGATTGTTGTCGTGGCCTCGCCGCCCGCGACGCGCGAACGCCTGACCTCTCTGGTTCATCCGCGGGCCGATGTGGATTCCAATCGCTTTCGCGTGGTGACCTTCGTTACAGGTCTCGAAATGATCAAGGCGCATCCCTGGTTTGGCCTAGGCCCGGAAGAGATCAGCCGGTATTTCAATTCATACCTGCCTGCCAGCATCCAGCGGCCGCTGCCGCCGGGATATTACGGGCATCTGCACAATATCTATGTCCAATACGCGGCAGAGCGGGGAATCCCCGGTTTGCTTCTGCTGTTGTGGTTCATCGGCCTGGCAATTTGGGATTACGCGGTGGCCATCCGGAGCGTGGAAAGGATGCGCTCGGAGCAGCTCTTTGTGCTACACGGGTCCATCGCCGTCATCATCGGCGTCCTGATAGGGGGCCTCTGGGAATACAATTTGGGCGATAGCGAAGTGCTCATGATGTTCGTGTCCGTAATCGGACTCGGCTACGCTGCTGTTCAGGCGAGAGAAGAACAGGTACCCTCGAACGCTATCATGGAAAAGCCTGTATATGGGATCAGTAACCCTCAATCGAACCGCAACGGAATATAAAGTAGCCGACCTAAGCCTCGCCGACTGGGGCCGTAAAGAGGTTTCTATCGCCGAGCACGAAATGCCCGGCTTGATGGCTATTCGCGAGAAATACGCGCCGCAGAAGCCGCTCGCCGGCGTACGCGTGACCGGGTCGCTGCACATGACCATTCAAACGGCTGTGTTGATTGAGACCCTGGTGGCTCTGGGGGCCGATGTCCGGTGGGCAAGCTGTAATATTTTCTCGACTCAGGACCACGCAGCGGCCGCCATTGCGGCCGCGGGTGTTCCGGTGTTTGCCTGGAAAGGCGAGACGCTCGAAGAGTATTGGTGGTGTACTTACCAGGCCATCAGTCATCCGGATGGCAAAGGGCCACAGCTTGTGGTGGACGACGGCGGTGATGTCACTCTTCTGATTCACAAAGGCTACGAGCTGGAGCAGGGCAGCGAGTGGGTCAATACGCCGTCCGGAAGTCACGAAGAGCAAGTTATCAAGGATCTTCTGAAGAAAGTTCGTAAAGAAGATCCACGCCGCTGGCACAATATCGCCAAAGAATGGCGCGGAGTTTCGGAGGAAACCACCACCGGCGTTCACCGCCTTTATAAGATGCAGGAACAAGGCAAGCTGCTGGTTCCCGCCATCAATGTGAACGATTCGGTAACCAAGTCCAAATTCGATAACCTTTACGGTTGCCGCGAGTCTCTGGCCGACGGCATCAAGCGCGCCACCGACGTCATGATGGCCGGAAAGATTGCTGTCATTTGCGGATACGGCGATGTGGGCAAGGGTTCCGCGCAATCGCTACGCGGCATGGGCGCTCGCGTGATCGTCACGGAAGTCGACCCAATTAACGCCTTACAAGCGGCCATGGAGGGATACGAAGTCGCCACTGTCGAAGACACGCTGGGGCGGGGCGACATCTACGTTACCTGCACCGGCAACGTGGATATTATCACGCTGGAGCACATGCGCTACATGAAGGATCAGGCGATTGTGTGCAACATCGGCCACTTCGATAATGAGATTCAAGTGGATCGCTTAAATGCCGAAACGGGCGTGAAGCGCACCAACATCAAGCCGCAAGTGGACATGTACACCTTCCCCGACGGCCACAGCATTTTCCTGCTTGCGGAAGGCCGCTTGGTGAATCTGGGCTGCGCGACCGGCCACCCGAGCTTCGTGATGAGCAACAGCTTCTCCAATCAGACGCTCGCCCAACTCGACTTGTGGAAGAATCGCGATACTTACAAAATCGGCGTCTACACGCTTCCGAAAAAGCTGGACGAAGAGGTCGCGAGGCTGCATCTGGAAAAGATTGGCGCTAAGCTGACCAAATTGAGTCCCAAGCAGGCGGATTATCTCGGCGTGTCCGTCGAGGGTCCCTACAAATCGGACCACTATCGCTATTGAGAGATCGCGAACGCTAGCGGCACTAATGGGTGAGGTATTCCCATGAGAATTTTTCTTGCCATGCTAGCCGGTTTAGTGCTCTGTTCGGCGGCCATTCCCGCCAATGCGGCATCGCATCACAAAACGCACAAGGTAAAGCACCACAAAGCGAAGAAGCACCACAACGCGTAACGAGGCTACTCCGCTCGTAGTGCGTCCGTCGGGTTGACGCCCGAGGCGCGATGAGCGGGAATGAGCGCGGAGCCCAGCCCCGCCGCACAGAGAACGAGGATGGCAATGGCGATGACGGCCGGATCGAAGGGTTTCACGTTGTAGAGCTGGGATTCTACGAGTCGTCCCAGAGCCCAAGCAACCGGGAGACCGATTGCTATTCCTGCAACGATCATCGCCAGCGCATCGCGCAGCACCAGCCAAATTGCGGACCAGCGATCAGCGCCCAGGGCCAACCGGATCCCGATTTCGCGCGTACGTTGCGTGACCACAAAAGACATCACGCCGTAGAGGCCGACCAGCGAGAGCAGCAGAGCAAGCGTACCGAAGCTGGTGGAGAGTGCCGCCAGCATACGCTCGGTATTTAACGACCGGTCCACTTGTTCCCCCACCGTACGAAAGTTCGTCATCGGCAACGTCGGATCGATGCTGTGGACAATCGCACGAAGCGATTGGAAAGAGGATTCCGCGTTTCCATGAACCCGTACATAGAAGGTGGCTGCGCCTTCTCGTTCGAACGGGAAATAGGCCTGCTCCGACTGCTCGCGAATCCCGCGATAGCTGAAGTTCGACACCACGCCGATAATTTCGGTGTTCGGCTTGGCATCCGGCCCGGAACCCTGGCAGATGCGCGCCCCCAGCGGGTTCCGCCCTCCCAGATAACGCTTCACAAACGCTTCGTTCACGATCGCCGACCGTGAGTCTCGTTCGCCCGGCAGGCCGATATCGCGTTCATCGAAGTTTCGTCCCGCAATGATTCTGATACCCATGGTTTGGAAAAATCCCGGCATAACAGCATTTAAATTGACGTCGCGGTCCGCCACGATTCGTTTATCTGCCAGGATCGTCATCTGATTGTTCCAGCTTCCGCCAGTCAATAATGGAAACCGGGCCACCGCGGATGCCTGAGTGATGGGAGCGTGGCGGATTGCTTCATCGATACGGCGAATCAGCCGGTTTCCTTCCAACTGGGAATAGCCGTCCCGCAGCCCGTCGATGCCGAATGAGACCAGGCTCGAGGTTACGATTCCGTCGCTTACCGATGTGCAGCCTAAATTAGAGCACGGCGCTCGGGTGGCCGACGTGGGGTGCGGAAAAGGCGCATCGACGTTACTGATGGCAAAGGCGTTTCCGAACTCACGGTTCTTCGGATTCGATTACCACGACAAATCGATTGAAGGCGCTCGCGAATCCGCGCAGCGCGAAGGTGTCGCCGATCGAGTCACATTCGAAGTAGCGAAGTCCAAGGAGTTTCCGGGCAGCGGCTACGATTTTGTCACGATGTTCGATTGCCTGCATGACATGGGCGATCCGGCGGGCGCGGCCAGGCATGTTCGCGGGTCGCTGGCCGCGGATGGCACGTGGATGATTGTGGAGCCGTTTGCAAATGATGATCTGAAAGATAATCTGAATCCGGTGGGGCGGGTGTACTACTCGTTTTCGACCCTGCTCTGTACGCCGTGCTCGCGATCTCAGGAAGTGGCGCTTTGCCTGGGAGCGCAAGCCGGCGAAAAGCGTATCCGGGAAGTGGTCACTTCGGCCGGTTTCAGCCGCTTCCGAAGAGCGGCCGAAACGCCGTTCAATATTGTTTACGAAGCGCGGCCGTGAGGTGAGGCGATCAGAGCGCCGCGCCGAAAAGCGGCGGCAGCCAGGATTGGCTGCCCCAGGTGAGAAATTCACAGTCGCTTTGAAACAACCGTAACGGCAGTGCCGGGGTCTGTTTCCACAAACACGGCTTCGGAGCCGTCAATGATTGTCGCGTTAAAGTGGAAGCCCACGTCAAAGACCAGTTCCGCGGTGCAATCGGAAGAGACGCTGTAGGAGCCAGTGAGCGGGAGAGGCGCGGGATCCACGACGCCACCGACGCTGCGCCGCGCGGCCATCGTAAACGTGCCGTCGGGTTTCACATCAATGATTCCTACTCCCGCAAGTGGTCCAAAGGGAGTGTTGGGAAGGGTGGGCGCTCCGGCCGACCCATCGGCAAGAAAACCGTAACTGCCGGCAAAACGCGCGGCGGAACAGGCACGCGGCCGGTCCTCGCGTTCGCGGTCAGGTTCGGCACCCCGCTTTTTCGCTACGCCTGTGATTACCACGCCGGGTGTGGTTTGCAGAATGAATAACTCGCGCCCACCATTGACAATGGCCGCTTGAAACGACACTCCGTTACTCGCCGCCGAAGTATAGGAGCAATCGCTATTGACACTGTATGTCCCGGTGAGAGTGGAGGGCCCTTGAACAACTCCGCTAAAGCTGCTGGTGGCTGTCAGAGTGAAGTGTCCAGCCCCGTCGAAGATGGCGGATCCGCTGCTTGCGAATGCACCGGTGAGCGCGGCGGGCAGGCCGAGCGCCGCTAATGTGGTCCCATGCGCAATAAAGCCAAATTCGCCTCGAATGCTTTCGTTTGTGCAGACACGGCGGTCCAGATCTCTGGCGTGGATCGTGAACGAAGTTAGTGCGGAAGTTACGACAACAATAAATCTCAACGAAGAACGTAAGTTCATATTTCTCCTTCGTTGGATATATACGCGTGTTACAGGCGAGTTGGATTGGGGGTTAGGACGTGTAGGCCAAAAGAAACACACATCCTGTTTCGGTGCGAATTTCCTGGTGCGTGCTTCCGGCGGCCATGCACACAAAATCGCCGGCGAAAGCGGTGATGCCGGAGCTGTCCGTAACGCTGCCTTCCAAAACGTAACATTGCTCAGCCGTGCGGTGTTCGTGAGGCGGATAGACGGCGCCTGGCTGCATTCTGACCAACACCGTTTTTTGTCCAAGCAGACGGCGGAGTTCCACACCCGGATAGGGAAGGGGCAACCATGGCGTATCGCCACCGCGAACGAGAGTCATTTCTATCGGGAGCGAAGAAGCAGCGCTCCCCGCAATGCGATCCATCAAACGCTGGCGCACCGACGGACTCGGGTTCTGGGTGGGAGCGCTGGCTGCGATCTCGAGAGCGAGAGAGGCATACTCGGCGTATTCTGTGGTGCAGAATGGACACCCGCTCTTGAGCCGCTGCTCGAACTGGGCGCTCTCTTCAGGCGGCAACGCGCCAAGAGAATAAAGCGCCGCGGCTGTCCGGCACTCTTCGACGTGATCTTGGGGTGTCATGTTGCGGAATTTCCGGTAGGAACTGCAGAAAGCGCTATCCGGAGCTTGTCCATGGCCATGCGAATCCTGGTTTTAATAGTACCCAACGGCACACCGAGAGCGGAAGCGATTTCGGTGTGGGTCAGTCCGGAGAAATAGGCCATCTCCAGCGCTTTTCGTTGTTCAGGAGGCAAAGCGGAAAGGGCCTGCCGGACCCGGCGTTGCTGCTGGCTGGCCGCAATTGCTTCTTCCGGAAGGGGAGCGGGGCTGCTGATTTCCGGCTGGTTGGAGACATTGGAGTGCTCACGAAACCGCCTGCCCGCCAGGCTGCGTAGACGGTCCAAAGCGCGGCTGCGCGTCAACAGCACCAGCCATTGCCATACGCCTCCACGGGCCGGATCGAAAGTGCGGGCTGTACGCCACACCTGTTCAAACGTGTCCAGCAAAACCTCTTCCGCATCGGCTGCATTGCCGAGAATGCGAAGGGCCAACGTGAACAGTAAGGGGGCGCTTGTGTCATACAAACGCGCCAGGGCATCCGGATTTCCCTTCTGAATTTCGTGAAGGCATTCTCTCCAGGAGCGTTCACGCAGAGGTGCACTCTCAGTATGTGTGCCCGATTCCCGCTGCAGCATCCCGTAACGGCCCTTTGGGAGAAGATATCACGGATCGCCACACGGAGGGAAGCAAGACTGGTCCACCAGCATAAATCCAAATCACGTGCGGTTCTCGTATTACTCCATCGAAATCTCATCTCGAGGTGTATGCATGAAAACTCCGATTCCAAACCGCCGCTCTTTCCTGAAGCTGGCATCTCTTACGGGCGCAGCGGCCGTTACATCTTCCTCTGTCCTGGCCGGCGACGGCGACGATGACCGCGACGATGACTCCCGCGAACTCACCAGAGGCGACCGGAACATACTGATCGCCGCGGAGATCGCGGAGGCGCTCGCCGTTACAACGTATACAAATATCATCAACCTGGCTCCTTTCTTTCCACTGCTGGCGGCAGACGACCAAGGATATTTGCAGGCGGCGCGGCAGGAAGAAATGTCACATTACTTACTGGAGCAGTCGGTGACCGGCCAACCAAGCCCATTTACTTCGTTCTTTTACCCGCCGAACATGTTTTCGGACGCGCAGACGACACTGAACGTTCTGGTGACACTCGAGGACGCTTTCATCGCGGCGTACCTTGTGGGAGTCCGAAAATTTAGCAACGCAAACCTGCGTGTGACGGCGGCCCGGATCATGGGCATTGAAAGCGATCACCGGACGCTTGCGAGAGTGATTGGACCAGGCGTGGATCCGTCCGTAGGAGGTCCGATTGAGACGATTACGGGCATTCAAGGCGTCGCCGAGTCAGTCGATCCGCCGAATAATAACGGCTATGAAAGGACGCTGCATTGGACTCGCATCCAACAGGCGGTGGATGCCTTGACGCCGTTCGCGGATATGAGCGCCGCCCAGGCCGCGGGGTTTGACACGTCAGTCAGCTATCCGTTTGTTCCCTTTACGCCCAAGCTGCCTTCGCCGCTCGGCGAATTTCACTCGTTTAAGGGATGAACCCAATCGGGCAGGCCCGCACTGCGTCATAATGCTGAGCGGGCTTATGACAAGAAGAGAGGCTCTGACTGCGCTGGCGGGCACGGCGGTTGCGAACAGTTTCGCGGCCGCCGCCAACACAACGCCCAATGTGGTGTTCATCTTATGTGACGATCTCGGCTACGGCGATCTGGAGTGCTACGGATCGAAGATCCCGACACCCAATCTGGACCGGATGGCGGCTCAGGGAGTTCGATTTACGAATTTCTGTTCGGCGGATCCAGTCTGTTCGCCTTCGCGCGCGGCGCTGCTGACGGGACGATATCCGACGCGCGTGGGAGTGCCGCGCGTCTTATTTCCGCAAGATAAAGAGGGGCTGGATCTGGATGAAAAGACGCTCGCGAACGTGCTGAAAGAGCAAGGCTATCGAACCATGTGCATCGGCAAATGGCACCTGGGGAGACCGGTCGAGTATCTGCCCACCAGCCGCGGGTTCGATGAGTATTACGGGATTCCGTACAGCAACGACATGACACCGCGCGTGTTGATGCACAACACGGAGGTGATTGAGGATCCGGCCAATCTGGATACGCTGACCCGACGATACACCGAGCAGGCGACGCGTTTCATTCGTAACTCGAAGGGCTCACCATTTTTCCTCTACTTCCCGCACACGTTTCCGCACATTCCCCTGGGGGCGTCTTCACGCTTCCGCGGGAAGTCGAGCGAGGGCCTCTACGGAGATGTTGTCCAAGAAATTGACTGGAGCGTCGGCGAAGTGCTACGCACGCTCCAGGAGACCGGAGTCGAAAACAACACGATTGTGATGTTTTCGAGCGACAACGGGCCGTGGTATCAGGGCAGTCCGGGTAAGCTGCGCGGGCGTAAGAATTCGACCTTTGAAGGAGGCGTTCGCGAACCGTTTATCGCGCGATGGCCGGGCAGGATTCCGGCTGGGCGAGTCTCAGCGGCGCTGGCGTCAATGATGGATGTGTTTCCGACGGTGACGCGGTTGTGCCATGGCCGGATGCCCGCAAAACCGCTCGATGGGATCGATATCTGGCCGCTGCTGACCTGCCAGCGAGATTCGATCGACCGGGCTCCGCTGTTGTATTTCAATTTATGGAACCTGCAATGCGCCCGATGGATGAATTGGAAGCTGCACGTGGCGCGTTATAACACGGCGCCGTACGTGCCGGCTCCGCCCGGCGGCTTGCATAATTTCGTACTTCCCCGCCCCGAGTTATACGACCTCGCGACCGACCCGGACGAGAGTTACGACGTAGCGCCGGAGCATCCGGAAATTGTTCAGAAGATGCAGGCTCAGATCGATGAGATGATCAAGACTTTTCCTCAACCTGTGCAGCAGGCTTATGCCGAAGCAAAGGAACGGAAGGTGAATCCGGCTACGCCCGCGGGCGCTTGGCCGAGGCCGGTACAGTAAAAGTTGCATGCCAAACCAGAGCGCGCGCTGCGCGGTGTTTCGTGATCTTCACGCAAGTGGATGTTTCGTTATTCCGAATCCGTGGGATGTGGGCTCGTGCCGGTATTTGGAGCAGCTTGGATTTAAGGCTCTGGCCACCACCAGCGCGGGTTTTGCATTTGCGCGCGGGTTGGCGGATGGAGCCGTGCCGATGCCCGAGATGCTGGCCCATATTGCGGAGATTGTGGCGGCGACGGAGTTGCCAGTGAATGCCGATTTTGGTAACGCGTTCGCTGATGAACCGGAAGGAGTTTCACGGAATGTCAAAGCGTGCACGGATACGGGAGTTGCGGGGCTTTCGGTGGAGGACGCTACGGGCCGAGAGGCGAATCCCCTGTATGAATTCTCCTTGGCGGTTGAGCGCGTGCGGGCCGCGCGGAAGGCGATTGACGAATCCGGGACTGGCGTGCTGCTGACGGCGCGTGCGGAGTGTTATCTAGTGAATCATCCGGAGGCATTCAGAGAGTCGGTACGCCGGCTTCAGGCGTACGTAGAGGCGGGCGCGGATGTCCTCTATGCGCCCGGCGTGACGAAACGCGAGGAGATGCAGGGAATCGTGTCCGCAGTCGCACCGAAGCCGGTGAATGTTCTGATGGGTTCGGATACTGGACTACGCGTGTCTGATTTGGCGGAGATGGGAGTGCGGCGGATTAGTGTGGGATCGTCTTTAGCGCGCGCGGCGTGGACGGGATTTATAAGAGCTGCGAAAGAGATTGCGGAGAGTGGGAGTTTTGGTGGTTTTCGCGAGCTTGTTCCATATGGGGAGCTGAACGGTTTTTTTCAGAGGTGATCAGAGGCTAGCCAAGAGGCCGGCGAGGAGGGCGGTGCGATCGGCGATGCGGTTCACTAAGATATTTTCGTTGCTTGCGTGCGCACCTTCTCCCACGCCACCCAGACCGTCGAGGGTCGGCACACCCAGCGCCGCCGTGAAATTTCCGTCTGATCCGCCGCCCGTGGCAGATTCTTCGAGTTGCAGGTCCAGTCCGTTTCCGATCTTCTGCGCTTTTGCAAACAACCGGGCAATCGCTTTTGTGCGCTCCATAGGTGGACGGTTCAGACCGCCTTCCACGCGCAACGTGCAGCGTTTATCGTATGGCTTGAGCGCGCGGAATTTGCGATCGAGCGACAGGGAATCGCGCAGGCGAACGGCACGTACGTCGAACTCCACGCGCGCTTGTGCCGCGACGACATTTGTGCGTGTTCCGCCGTTCACCACGCCGGGATTTACAGTGATACCGCGCTGCAAATCCGTCCAAGCTGAGATTCTTTCGATCTGCCGCGCAGTTTCGAGGATGGCGCTTGCGCCGTTTTCGAAATCGACTCCCGCGTGCGCTGCCTTGCCGGTGATTTCGACAGCATAGTTTGCAATGCCCTTCCGAGCGGTCTTCAGTTTGCCGGTCAAGCCCGTGCCCGGTTCCAGCACAAGCACGCAATCGCTCTGCTTTGCTTCTGCTTCGGTGAGCGCGCGTGAGGTGCGGCTTCCGGTCTCTTCATCGGATACAACAAGCAGAACGATCTTGCGCGCAACGGGAACATCGAGATCCCGCAGAGTGCGGATTGCCATCACAAAGAAGGCCAATCCCGATTTCATATCGAGCACGCCAGGTCCCCAGAGCCGTCCGCCTGATTGGCGAAAGGGCATGGTCTTCAGTGTGCCGAGGGGCCAGACGGTGTCCGAATGTCCCAGCGCGAGAATCTGTCCCGATTTTTTGCGCGGGGCTAGCGCGAAGTCGAGCCGCAGATGTTTTCCGCAGGCGTCTGCTTTGAATGTTTTCGCTTTGGCTATATCTCTGGTTCGCTCGACGAGTAAGTCGACGAAGCGGTTCACGTCCGCGGGCGAATCGGTGGGCGATTCGCACTCCACCATGGCTTTCAGGTTTGCGATGGTTTCTGCTTGTTTCTCAGTGACATAGCGCAGAAAAGGGTGCATCGGCTGTTATAATAGCGGTTCTCATGCCATCGATGGACGTTCAAGAGATATCGGAACTCCTGCCCCATCGTTATCCGATGCTGATGGTCGACCGGGTCCTCGAGATCACGGACGATTCCATCGTCGGCCTCAAGAACGTCACGGTGAACGAGCCGCACTTCACGGGACATTTTCCGGGATTCCCTGTGATGCCGGGCGTTCTCATTATCGAAGCCATGGCGCAGGTGGCAGGCATTTTAGTCGCGAAAATCGCGCCGCATACGCGCGGCAGAATCATGTTTCTCGCCTCGGTGGAAGAGGCGAAGTTCCGCAAGCCCGTGGTTCCCGGCGATCAGTTGCGCCTGGAAATGAAACTGATCAAGCTGAAGCACACGATCGCGAAGATGCAGGGCCGGGCTACCGTAGATGGACAGGTGGCAGCCGAGGCCACGCTCATGTGCGTGCTCACGGAACGCGCTTCCGCGCCGCAGCCCCGGCCGGAGGTTCCCGAGCCTCAGCTAGCCTGAGCATGGCGATTCACCCTACAGCGATCGTCGATTCCAATGCCGAGATCGCTTCCGACGCAGAAATCGGCCCGTATTGCATCGTTGGCGCGGGCGTCACGATTGGCCCGCGCACGCGCCTGGTCGCCCACGTATTTCTCGAAGGCAAGCTCACGATCGGCGAAGATAACCTTTTCTACCCGTATTGTTCTTGCGGCGTTGCGCCTCAGGACAAAAAATACAAAGGCGAGGCATCGGAGACGCGCATCGGCGACCGCAACTCCATCCGCGAATTTGTCACGATTCATAGGGGGACCGAAGGCGGCGGCATGGTCACGTCCATTGGAGACAGCAATCTGCTGATGGCTTACGTTCACGTGGCGCACGATGTGCGGATCGCTAATCACACGATCCTCGCGAACGGCGTCACCTTCGCAGGACATGTGATTGTGGACGATTACGCCAATATCGGCGGTTTAAGCGCGATTCACCAGTTTTGCCGGATCGGCCGGCATGCCATTGTGGGCAGTTACAGCGTGATCAAGCAAGACGTACTTCCCTACTCCATCACTGCGTCGGACCACAATGCCGAAGTCTACGGAGCAAACCGGATCGGTCTGGAACGAACCGGCTATTCCGACCAGGCGATCGAGGCGCTTCAAAATGCGCTGCGCATTCTGACGCGTGCCGGCCTGAATACCACTCAAGCGCTCGCGCGGATTGAGGAGAAAGTTCCGAAGACTCCCGAGATCGCTCATCTCATCGAATTCATTGGCGCTTCGAGGAATGGCTTCGTTAAGTAACCGCTACGGGATGATCGCCGGCAACGGCCGTTTTCCGTTGCTCGCGCTCGAAACGGCCCGGCGGCAAGGGCATGAGGTCGTGGTGGTGGCGATTGAAAACGAAGCGGCTCCGGAAGTGGCGCAGTTCGCGAGTTCGCTCCATTGGATTAATATCGGGCAGCTCGGGAAATTGATCGAGATCCTGAAGCGCGAAGGCATTGTCGAAGTAATCATGGCCGGGCAGGTGAAGCATGTCAGCCTGTTTTCTTCGGTGAGGCCGGATTGGCGTTTAGTCAAGCTGCTCGCGTCTTTGAAGCAAAAGAACACCGCCGCGCTCATTGGAGGCATCCAAAGAGTTCTACATGAAGAAGGCATTGAGCTGGTTGATTCCACGCGCCTGCTGAAGCCTTTGTTAGCGCCCGAAGGCATGCTCACGCGGCGCAAGCCGACTAAGGAAGAAGAAGCCGATATTCACTACGGCCGGCGACTCGCGTCCGTTCTCGCGAGCGTCGACATCGGCCAGAGCGTCGCGATTAGCGAAAAGGCATGCGTCGCGGCTGAGGCTATGGAGGGCACCGATGCCATGCTGCAACGCGCGGCATCGCTCGCGAACGGGCGGCCGCTTCGATTGGTGAAAGCATCGGGCGGCCGCGGACATCTGCTGTTCGATGTTCCGGTTGCTGGGCCGAAGACCGTTGAGACGATGATCGCCACGAATACGACTGCGCTGGCCGTGGATGCCGGACGCACGCTGTTACTCGATAAAGAAGACATGCTGAAAAGAGCGAACGAGGCGGGCTTGACGATCGTCGGTTATGCGCCGTTAGATGCATGACCCAGATTCGTGTCGCAGTTATCGGCGCCGGCGCATTCGGCCGCAATCACGTGCGAGTGGTGAGTCAACTCCCGGATGTAAGGCTGGCCGCTATCGTCGACCTTGATTTCGAACGCGCGCAGCAGATTGCGAAAGAGCACAATTGTCCGGCATTTCGAAATATCGAGGAAGCGATTGGCAATGTTGATGCGGCTATCGTCTCCACGCCGACCGTCACGCATGAAGCAATCGCGGCTCGGTTGATGGAAGCAGGGATGGACGTTCTGGTGGAAAAACCGATTGCGTCCTCGTCGGAGGCCGGCGAGCGCTTGGGGAGGCTCGCCCAAGAACGCGGCCGGATTCTCCAGGTGGGCCAACTGGAACGCTTTAATCCGGCGGTTGTGGCTTTGGAGCAGGTCTTGACGATCCCGCTGTTTTTTGAAATCCACCGGCTCAGCGTGTTTACTCCAAGGAGCTTGGATATCGACGTGGTGCTGGATCTGATGATTCATGACCTCGATATCGTGCTCAGTTTTACCCGCGAGCAACCCGCGGAAATTCGCGCAGCCGGTATTTCGGTTTTATCTAATCGCGTGGATATCGCCAATGTTCGTCTTTCGTTCGCTAGCGGCTGCATCGCGAATTTGACGGCTAGCCGGGTGTCTACCGAAACTGTGCGCAAGCTGCGGCTGTTCCAGCCCGGAGAATATATTTCGTTGGATTATAAGCGGCAGGATGCGGTTCGCCTGGCTGTTCAGGACGGGAACATCGGGTTTCAGCAGCTTCCAATCACTCACGGCGAACCGCTTCAACTGGAATTGGCTGGATTTTTTCGCGCGGTGCGGCAGCGGACCGCGCCGCGAGTGGATGCCTTTCAAGCGACGAATGCGCTGCGGGTGGCCGAGGGGATTCTTGCTAACATTAAGGAACACGCAAACTTAGTCGCTGAGACGATCCGTTCCCGAAGCTGACCAATTTCTTGGCTGGGCAACCTGGGCCCGTTCGAGAACGTCGTTACACCGACCGGCAGTATGTCCAATGTTTCCACAGCTTCGACCGAGGTGGCCGAAGTAGCGCCGCCCGATCTGAACCTGCTGCTCGAATGGCCGGCCGAGCGGACGCGTCCGCAATGGGTCGGCATCTTTGCGGCTTCTGTCGCGCTGCACGCCGTCTTGTTTTTCCTTGCCGTTCAGATTCCGAGCGTCATTGGGCATAACGCGCCGGAACCACAGAGAACAATCGAACGACACGTTCCGCTATACATCCCGCGCGACATTCTCACGCAGAAAGAGCCCAACCGGCAGAAGCCTTCGAAGCAGATCGATTTGGCCGATCTGCTGGCTTCGCAAGCGTCGAGACCTACGCCGGCAGCACCGCGCCCCAGCACCAAACATTTTGAAGTTCCGAAGCAGGTCACGCCCAAGCAACTGGCCAAGAACGCGCCGCAGATTTTGCCTGAAGCGCCCAACGTGGCTGTCCATCAACCGGCCGCGCTACCTTCCGGCTCGCCTACTGGATTGCCGTCGCCTGCGCCTCCGCCCCCGGCTCCTTCTGCGAGCCCATTTCAGGACATTGGAGCCGAAGCTCCGCCCAATCCGCATCCGAAGCTGAAGCCCCCGCAAGCCACTGTGCAGGCCGCCGTTCAAGGACTCGCGCAGGATGCGGATGGCCGCAAGCTGGTGATTAGCGACGATGCGCAAACAGAGCCGATGCCAAGCTCGCCCGGTTCGATGGGCCAAGCCCCGGCGCAACATGCTGCAGTGGAACTGCAGAGCGATCCGCAAGGAGCCGATTTCCGGCCTTATTTGACGCGCATTCTGGCGATTGTACGCGCGAACTGGCGGCGAGTAATTCCCGAAAGCGCGCGCATGGGAATTCTTCGCGGCCGGACCGTGATTGAATTCATGATCAATAAAGATGGCAGTATTCCGAAGCTGGTCACCGCCGATCCGTCCGGTTCGGAACCGCTGGACCGGGCCGCTGTAGCCGGCTTGAGCATGTCGAACCCGCTGCCGCCTCTGCCTGCCGATTATAAAGGAATGCAGGTTCGTTTGGCGTTCTCGTTTGCCTACAACATGCCTGCCGAATGAACGACCCGGATACACCCCGCAGCGCGATTGGCCCGAGGACAGCCATTGTCCTTTATGTGTTGTTGACGATCTGGGCGTTTGTGGCTTTGAAAGGGACGGCGCTTTTTATTGCGCTGCTGATTGTTGCCGCGCTGGCGGTGAAGTCGTACGTGCATTATTTGCGGAGTAGGCTGCACTGAGTGGCTCAAATCCACCAGTCTGGTTGCGGATAACCGCTCCCTGCGGTCGCGGCCCGGTTAAGCCATTGAAAACGCGACGGAACGCGTGGCAGAGTACGTGCATCAGACTGAGTGTCGAGGCTTTGGCGACAACTATGCACGGCATACATACTCAGTCATTCAAGAACACGGCCCGTTATACGTTTGCTCTTTTTTTGGCCGCGTCGACATTAGCATTTGCGCAGAATTCCAATGGATGGAAGCGGGTCGGCGATTCAGCGCAAGCGCCGACCCCCGATCAAGCGGCACCTGCTCCGCCCCCGGACACCAATAACTATCCCCAGGCAGATGGGCAACAGCCCACCAATTCACCAGCACCGCCGCCCAATTACCAGCAGCCGAGCGCAGCTATTCCGGCACAGTTGACGATTCCGGCCGGAACGTTTCTCACCGTTCGCGTAAACCAGATGTTGTCTTCGGACCGGAACCAGCCCGGCGACTCTTTTACAGCAAGCCTGGTTCAGCCGCTGGTGGTCAATGGCGTGGTTGTCGCCGAACCCGGACAGACCATTGCCGGCCAAGTAGTCGATACCAAGAAGTCGCATCTGGGCGAAACGGCGCGGCTCGGTATTCAGTTGACAGATTTAACCCTGGTTGACGGACAGCAGGTGCCGGTTCAATCGCAACTCATCAGCCGCAAGGGCACTGGTCTGAACGGTAACGATGCGGGTACGATTGTGGGAACCACGGCTTTGGGTGCGGTGATCGGTTCGGCTATCGGCTGGGGCACTGGAGCCGCCATCGGCGCGGGTGCCGGCGCGCTCGGAGGCGTTCTGCTGACGCATGGACACGCGAGCGTGATTTACCCGGAACAGGTGCTGACCTTTCGGTTGCAAGCTCCGGTGACGATTTCAACAGCCAACGCGCCGCAGGCTTTCCATTACGTGCAGCCGAACGAGTATAACCAGCCGCAGTACAACTACGGCCCGCGTCCTGGCGCTTACGCGGGCGGGGCTCCTCCTCCACCGCCAGCGCCTTATCCGTACGCTTATGCGTACCCCTACTATTACCCGTATTATTGGGGACCATCGTTCGTGTTCTACGGAGGCCGCGGCTACTGGTGGGGCGGTCACTACTATTTCGGCCGCGGGTATTATGGACGGCCCGGCTTCCGCCGATAAGACTTTAAGGGCAGCGTTCCAACTTAGCAAGGCTGGAAGAGAGATCTTCCGGCCTTATTTTTTGTCGAGAATCGCGGACGCAGGACTGCGTCCGCCACAAGTCGACTATTTATCGCGCCAGGCGGCAAAAGCTCTTCCGTATTGAACCGGGATGTGCACTTCCGCTCCGAGCGCCTGCGCTGCTTTGAGCGGCCAATACGGTTCGCGGAGAAATTCGCGTGCGAGTAACACCAGATCGGCCTGGCCCTGACGAATAATCGCGTCGGCCTGAGCCGGTTCGGTGATCAGGCCGACTGCGCCAGTCAACAAGCCTGTTTCCCGGCGGATGCGCTGCGCAAAGGGAACCTGGTAACTCGGTCCTACCGGAATGCTCGCGCGCGCGACAGTGCCGCCTGAAGAACAATCGATCAGATCCACACCACGCTCTCCGGCTGCGCGCGCGAGGGTGACAGAATCGTCCGGCTTCCATCCACTCTCCACCCAATCAGTCGCAGAAATGCGCAGGAAGAGCGGCAAGCGTTCGGGCCAGACTTTGCGGACCGCGTCGATGACTTCGAGCGCGAAGCGCATGCGATTTTCGGGTGAGCCTCCATACTCATCCGCGCGCTGATTCGAGAGTGGAGACAAAAACTCATGGATCAAATAGCCATGCGCGCCATGCAGTTCGATGATTTCGAAACCGGCATCGAGCGCGCGCTTTGCCGACGCCACAAACGCGTTGATGATGGTGCGAATTTCCGCAACGCTGAGTTCGTGAGGCGCTGGATCACCGGACGTGAACGGGATGGGACTTGGCGCAGCCGGCAGCCAGCCGCCTTGACCGGCTGGGATGTATTTGCCGCCGCGCCATGGTACATCCGTACTGGCTTTGCGCCCGGCATGCGCTAATTGAATCGCCGGAGCTGCGCCATGCTGTTTTAGAAAACCAATGAGGCGCGCGAGTGGTTTGATGTGCTCGTCTTTCCAGATCCCCAGGTCCCACGGTGAGATGCGGCCGCGAGCCTCCACTGCGCTCGCTTCGACGATGATGAGGCCCGCGCCTCCCACCGCACGGCTACCGAGGTGCACGAACTGCCACTCGTTTGAGAAGCCATCCTCGTACGAGTATTGGCACATGGGTGAGACCACGATGCGATTGGGGATGCGCACATCGCGAATTTGTAACGGAGTGAAAAGAGTTGAGGCGGGAACCATGGTCCCAGTATGAGAGAGCACCGATTGATCCCCTCCCTTACGGTCGGGGTTCTGTTGGATATCCTTTGGAAACCCAGTCGGTGTGGAAGTTGTGCTCGATCACAAGCACTTTCAGGTTCTTCAATCCCATGTCGTGCAGCGCGCTATAGCCGGGGCGTATGTTTGGGCATTGCGCGAAAGGACAACATCCGCAATACAGGACAACCTCACGGTCTTTCGGGAGCTCACGGGCAAACTGCTTAAGCTTCTCTAAACTCTCGGGCTTAGATGCCGGACCTTGCATTACTGCGCCGGGGATGTGTGCGGCCCGATAGAGCGATGGGAAACCCACGTAAATGATGATGTGCTTGCCTCCGCGAGACTGGGCGAGTTGTTTCGGCGTAAGCAGATCCGAAGAGGTCCAAGGGTCGCTCATCGCGCCACGAAGCAACGCAGGGGTGATCGGAAGCAAAGAGAGAAAAGCTCGCCGAAGCATATTTCTTATACTCTATTGAACCAGTGCGCCCTGATACGCCGGTCCGTTGAGCACGCCCCAGATTTCCGAAGCGGTCAAATATCGCACGGGAGCCGAACCGTCGATTCGCTGAACAACTTGCGCCAACCCCCGCAGCACCTGTTGTTGTGCCGCTGTCATGTATTTCCTGCAGAGCACACCTTCTCTATCGATCAAAACAACAGCCCGATCTCCACACTCGCGCGACAGGCACGGAACCAAGTCGGGCAAAAACATTGCTTGGCAGGGATAGAGAACACCACCTGACACAACACGCCGGGCCAGTGGGTCGGCAGCCAGGGCATGGATTACCGCATCCTGGGGCAGACACCAATCGGGTTCGGAAGCGGCGCGCGCGAGTACGGCCGCTCCGGGCTGCGGCGCGGGTCTCGGGCTGATCGCCAGGCGCGCTTCGACTTCTTCGAGCAACTGCTCCGCGGACCGGCAACTGTCCTCGCACACAACCAGACCATGATTCGCCAGAATAAACACGTTCGCGTCGGGGCGGGAGGATACGGCTCTCTCAATTGCTCTCGCCAAAGACGTTCCCGAGGGTGTGTAGGGAATCCACGTCCAAGCGAGGCCCTGAAGGCAACGCTTCAGAATGGCGGGCCCGTCCTGCCTCACGGCCCAGGCAATCGCGTTTATGGAGTGCACGTGGACCACAACCTTGTGCGGCAACACGGCATGCATGGCAGTTTCCACCGAGGCACATCTGCCCGATGGACTGGCTTCGGTCTCGGGTATGGCCATGTTCCGGCTCAGACACTGTCTCGCCCGGGTGAGATCGACAGAGATCAAGAAATCGTCCGCGTCCGCGTGGATAAACCATTTACCCGAGGCCTTAATCCACAACGAGCCTCCAATCTTCACGGAGGTATTACCCGTACTGGCCTGAACAAGTAACGGATCCTGCCCGAGTTGGATCGACAGTTCGCGCAGGGCGTTCAGTTCACTCTGCTGCGTCGAAGTTTGTATCGCTAGCATGCGCATTCCCCCTCTCACGGCAGAACCCGCAACGCCGGCCCGGGTCGTAGTGGCGGCGGTTGCACCCGGCCCGATCTCAACTGACCAATCTTCAAAGAAGCTTTGAAGATTGCGCCCACGGGTATGAGACCGCCCAGTTTGTGAGCTGCGACGGCAGCCAACCCCATGGATGCGACACATCCGCAAGAACTGCAATCGGGATTTCCTCCGAACTGGCACGGAGTAATGGGCGTGCGCAAATCAGCGGAGATCGTTTGTGTGGTTAATGCAAACACGCATTCCCGCGGGCTGTGAGGCGGAGCAGCCAGTTGCCGGATTAATCCCTCCGGCATGTCGAGCTTGGCAAACTCCTGCCGCAATTGCAGCAGCTCCCTGATCAGCCGAAATCGTTCTTCGGCGGTGAGAATCTCCGGCAAAACCTCGCCAATCTGGGGTGTGAAGACGCTGAACCAAACCTTACAGATTTCAGCTCGCGGCGTCCAGAAACTCAGAAATTCGTGCAGGTATCCAGGCCGCTTCATCATCTGCGCGGTCACTGTGCAATGAATCGTAACTTTCTGCCCAGCGATATTTTTCAGAATGCGATCGTAGGTCGCGGGTTTGCGGCGTACATCGTGCTCCGGCTGCAAGCCATCAATGGAGACCACTACATTGACGTGTGGCAGAGTGGCCCAATCGGATGGGAGAGCGCGGAAAGCGCTAGTCACGATCTGCACGTGAATGCCGCGCTCGAGCAGTAACGGAATCATGGTCTGCAGCTCGCGATATCGCACCAGCGGGTCTCCCCCGACAAGCGATACGTGTAACGGCTTCAGCCGCTCCACTATACCGATCACTCCATCCACCAGCTCTTGCCCTTTGCGGTCGTTCAGCTCGCGTAAGGTAATGCCGCCGCCCAGGTGGTCATCGCCGTACGCGTAGCAGCCCGGGCAGCGAAGCGGGCACTCACGCGTAATTTCAATGGATAACGAGGGACAATTTCCTTTCAGAATCTTGCCCCAGGCTTTCAGAATTTCTGATTTCTGCACGTTCGATCCTTCCTTTGCAAGGTTTTTCTTGTGACTCCACGAGAGCAGACGCGCGAGTTCCGGCACGCGGTTTCAGGCCCAGCGGAACGCACCTGATGAAGTGTTCTATTTAGATCGGTTGCTGTGAGAAATCGGAAGCCGCTCCCTTTCGGGCTAAAGCAGGCCCGCCCTGCACGGCTCGGTCGCGGCTCCGTTGCCCGTTCTCACAGCTTCTCAGCCAATTGGCGGAGAAGGATCGGCGGCTTGATGCAGAGAACGAGTGACCTCGCACGGCAGCGTATTGCAGCTCGTATCTGCAATAAATTGAGCGCTGAATACCGGAGGTGAAGCAATTCCGGATGCGGCGCGAGTGCTGTCCGGAGACACGGATGAGTGATGTACGGCGTAGGCGGCGGCAGATGCTCCGGAACCTGAGTTGGTCAGCTCTGGCGAGTCCGGAACGTTATCCAGGTTGGACCACAAGAGAAAAATCGCGGCAGCGAGTGCGATCAATCTCAGATATGGACAACGACTGTTCAGGAGGATCAACCCAGTTCCATCTTACCGCTCTGGGTGAAACGGAACGGACGTTTTACCGGCGCTGGCGGGTTCCGGAGTCCCCATAGTCAAATTCACAACGATGGGATCTTGCCCGCTGCGTACTACGACAGCTTCGCAAGGCTCGTCTGCTTTCGCGTTGATCTCCTGGTGCGGCACATAGGGAGGAACGTAAATGAAATCGCCCGGTCCGGCCTCATCACTATATTCCAAACGATCTCCCCAGCGCATCCGGGCACGGCCCCTCACGATGTAGAGCACGGTTTCCAGCTCACCATGATGGTGGGGGCCGGTCTTTGCGTCCGGTTGAACCACAACCGTTCCCGCCCACAACTTAGTAGCTCCGGTGCGCGCATGCGTAATCGCCGCTGCGCGCGTCATGCCCGGGGTCTGAGGCGTATTCGCATCCAGTTCTCCAGCGCGCACGATCTTGACGCCATGTTCCTTCCAATCCATTGTTTTTCGCCTTGTAGCCACCTGCCAAACATTCGGATATAACACTCATCCGAGGCTGTGAATCTTCCAAATAGGTTTTACCCTGATGTATAAGACTAAGTCGTTTCGCGTAACTTCACTTCTGATTTTCTCGATCGCGATCACGCCGCTCGCCTTTGCACAAAGCGAGTACCATCACTTTACTGCAAACGTGGGAGGCGGGTTCACCATGCCCACGGGACGCATCGGCAACGATCTGGATTACGGCGGCAATTTCGAAGCTGCCGCCGGTTTCAACATCAACCAGTATCTCGGAGTACTGGGAACTTTTTCGTTCGATGCTCTGGGCTTGACGGGCAGCGCTCTTTCCCGGCTCAATGAACCCGACGGATATGGTCACGTTTACACGTTAACCGTTGACCCGAAGGTCAGCTTTCCTTTACGACGCGGTAGTTTCTACGTGCTAGGCGGCGGTGGGTGGCTACGGCGCACCGTAACGTTCACGCAACCGGTGGTGGCGCAGACCTTTGTTTTCGACCCGTGGTGGGGATATTTCGGGCCTGCGTTGATTCCGGCAAATCAGGTACTCGGCAGTGTGAGTAACAATGCCGGTGTCTGGGATATCGGCGGCGGGTTCAACATTCCGCTGCCCCGAAGTGGATTCCAACTCTATATTCAAGCGCGGTACTACAACGGATTGACCAATGGCACACATACCACAATGGTGCCGTTGACCGTCGGGATACGGTGGTAGGAGCGCAGGCGAAAACGCCTGCTCCACAATTTCACACAAACGGCTCAGTGGTGGCGCCGGAAAAACTTGTCTCGGAAGTCTGGCCAAAATTCAGGAGCCAGATTTCCGAGACCTGCGCCCAGCACGCCGTTTCCAAAATGCCATAGGGTCGCTCTGGCGCCTCGACTGGCAGGCGGGTAGTAAACATTCGCGAAACCCGCGCTGACACCGGTTCCGAGCACGTTAGACCAATTGAAGGTATTCGCGCCGGTATCGCTCCGGATCACGACGGCGCGGCTGATGGCATACCCCAAGCGCGACCAGAAGCCGTACTGTGGCCCGCGCCGCACATATCGCGGATTCTCTTGAAAAACTGAGGCGAACAGGAAGTCGCCAAAGAAGTTCTGGGAAGCGATATCCGCCGTCGAGGCTCCAAACCGCGCCGCGAATGCCCCGCTATCAGTTCCGTACTTTGGAGCGGAGTTTGTCAGGTGCGACATGCCGGCATTGAAGAATCCTGCTCCAATTACCAGAGGATTCACTGTCTCGTGTACGAAATTCTGCCACTTGTCTTTCACCGATAACGGCTCGTCACTCTGCTGCGCACAAAGCAACGGCGTGAACACTACTGCAACTGCAAGAAACCCGGCAACCCGCTTGCGCATACATGTTTGATGCTGCCAGCACCTAAATGGGTAAGGCAAACTGTATTCATGTATGGAACGTATCGGGGCTGATGGCCGGTAACGAAGGACCGCAAGCGTCATCGGCGCTCCGGCGTACGCTCATCCGATTTGATAAGGCCAAGATCAACAATCCATGGCTGGCCCTGCGCAATGCCTTGGCGGTGGCCCTGCCGCTCGCGACCGGCATTGCGACCGGCAACCCACTGGGCGCGGTTGCGATAACGACCGGCGCGCTGAACGTGGCTTATGCGGACGGGAACGATCCGTACGCGCAACGGGCGCGCCGGATGCTTGCCTGGAGCGTTCTTGGCGGAGCCGCGGTTTTCACCGGGTCCATTACCGGCGAATACAACTGGGCCGCGATACCGGTCGCCGGGTTATGGGCGTTTATCGCCGGAATGCTCCTGTCGATTAGTTCCCGCGCGGGCGATCTGGGGCTGAATACGCTGGTCACTCTCATCGTATTTGGCGCGCGCGGCGCGCTGTCGCCCAAGGGTGCGCTCTACGCCGGACTGCTGGTGGTGGGCGGCGGATTGCTCCAGACACTCTTCTCTCTGCTACTCTGGCCCGTTCGCCGGTTCGAGCCAGAGCGGCGAGCGATCGCGAAAGTGTATCTGGATCTGGAAAAAGAAATCGATCCGAATTCCGGACTGGAAGCTTCGACTCCGCTCAACCCGCCCAGCGCACAGACCCAAGATGTGATTACAGCGCTGGGGCGGGATCGCAGCCTCGAAGGCGAACGGCTGCATCTGCTGTTTGACCAGGCGGACCGGATCCGGCTATCGTTTTTTTTGCTAGGCCGGCTCCGTCCCGAGCTGGAAGGAGAACATAAGGACACTGCCAAGCACGCCGTTGCTTACTTCGATGAACTGCTCGAAATCTGTTCGAAGCTCTTAGGCGCGGTCGGACGGTGCCTCATCTCGAATCAGTGCCCGGAAGAGCAGCCGCAGCTCTTGCAGCGGCTGCATGAACTCGTCGATCGGGCGCAGGCGTACAAAGCCGAGGGTTCTTCCGCGCTGGCGGAGGAAGTGGCCTCGGCCGCCGACGTGCTAGCTGGCCAGCTTCGAGCCATAGTCCGGCTGGCCGGGCAAGCAACTCCGGAAGGCATGAGCGAGTTTCTCAAGCTGGAACAGGCGCCGCCATGGAGGCTTCAATTGAGTCACTGGCTGGCCACGATGCGCGCCAATCTGGATATGCGCTCCGCGGTGTTCCGGCATGCGCTGCGATTGACTATTTGCGTGGCGATTGCCGATGCGATTGGGCGCGGCGTGAGTTGGAACCGATCATACTGGCTGCCCATGACGGTCGCGGTGATTCTGAAGCCGGATTTCACCACAACCTTCGCGCGGGGAACACTCCGATTAATCGGAACGTTCGCGGGCCTCGTAGTGGCAACAGTCCTATTCCATCTGTTCCCGGCCTCAGCCGCCGCTCTCGCGCAGTTGATTCTGGTGGGCGCCTACACATTTTTCCTGCGCTGGATCGGTCCGGCGAATTATGGAGTTTTCAGCATTGCCATCAGCGGGCTGATCGTGTTTCTGATTGCAGCAACGGGAGTCCCACCGGCCGAAGTGGTCACGCTCCGCGCTTTGAACACTGCCCTCGGTGGAGTATTCGCGTTGATTGCCTATGCGCTCTGGCCCACCTGGGAACGCACTCAGGTATCGCAGGCCCTGGCGGAAATGCTGGATGCCTGCCGGCTTTACTTCCGGGCCGTAGTGGAGCGTTTCGGACAAGACAGCCCGGCGCTCGAAGCCGAATTGGATGAACGGCGCGCCGACTGGAGGCGCGCGCGGTCGAACGCGGAGGGCTCCGTGGACCGCGTGAGTTCCGAACCAGGCACAACGCCAGAGAAGCTCGATTGTTTAAATTCCATGCTCGCCAGTTCGCATGCTCTGGCGCACTCGATCATGGCGCTGGAAGCCGGAATCTTGCGATCTCCCGCGCATACGTCGCCGGAAGCTTTCCAAACCTACACGAACGACGTGGAACTTACGTTGTATTTCCTGGCCGCGGCGCTGCGCGGCTCTTCCGGTGCCCAGCGCGCTCTGCCCAAACTGCGAGACGATCACCGCCGCATGCTCCAGGCCCGCAGCAGTTTCTCGCCAGCCGATGAGTTCGTGCTTCTTGAAACGGATCGGCTGACCACCGATCTGAACACCTTGCGCGAACAGGTGTTGCGCTATACGGGCCAGTAGTTTATCGGTACCGTTTGAAGACCCTGAAACAGTTGTCTTCGAAGCGCGATCACCAAGGCAAAGCTATGGAAGGGCGAGAATTCTTGCACGGGATGTTCGCAAGCGGATTGACGGCTGCTTCGGCGTTTGGGCAGCAACGGCAACAACGGTTGATGCTTCGAAGCTGCCCCGGGCCAGTTCTCCTGGAGAAAAGCGGGGAGACATGCTCTATCGAAAACTGGGGGCGCACCGGCGAGACGGTTTCCGCCATCGGATTAGGCGGATCTCACCTGGCCAAAGCCAGTATCACCGAAGCGGAGAGTAAGCGGCTGATCCATGCGGCAATTGATCGCGGCATCACGTTCATGGACAATTCCTGGGATTACAACGAAGGCCGCAGCGAACGCTGGATGGGGGAAGCGCTGGCCGAAAATGGCTCACGCAACAAGGTCTTTCTGATGACCAAAATCGACGGCCGCACGAAAGACCTGGCAATCAATCAAATTAATACATCGTTGCAGCGGCTCAGGACGGATCACCTCGATCTGGTTCCCTTCTGCGCTTCCACCACCGTTTGACGACCCCGACCGGATTTTTAACGAAGGCGGCGCGATGGGTCGCTGCAAAGCATGGCTTTCACTTCGATACCGTGCGGATGCCGCTGAATGTGATGGACGCGCATTACCGCAGTTTTGCCCAGCTTCTTCTGCCGAAACTGGCGGAGCAGCGAATCGGCGTGCTCGGGATGAAGCCCTTCGGCGATGGAATCATTCTGAAGAGCAACACCGTGCAGCCCGTTGAGTGTCTGCATTATGCATTGAATCTGCCTACGTCCGTGGTGATCACGGGCATTGATAAACCCGAAATGTTGGAACAGGCATGCGAAGCAGTTAAGACGTTTCAGCCGATGAACGAGCAGCAGGTTGCGGCGCTCCTTTCGAAGACACAGGAAGCGGCTGCCAACGGCAAATACGAACTATTCAAGACGACCTGGCACTTCGATACAACGGCCCGGCATCCGGATTGGCTGGGCAGCGACGCACCGGCGGTGCAGAAGTTAGCGCCGCAACTTCCGCGGTGAGTTGAAGACCGCCACTGAAGAGGTATTCCCTTGCTTACGCGCGGGGTTCCGATCTGTGGTCGCTTACGCCTCCGATCTATACCGGAAATTTCCTGGGCTCACCTATTCCGGCGCTGGCAAAATAGAGAAGATTCTTACAGTCCAGCGCACCACTTAACGAGGGATTATGTGTGCCCAAAAGCGAAATGTCCGGCGTCCGGGCCATCGGATCATTCTGACGATCGCTACGGCCCTCGTTTCCCTCTGCTCGTCTGCCTTCTCGCAGAGTTTACCGACACTAACAACGGTGAAGCAGATCCGGGAACTTACCCGGGCTGAAGCGAATAAAGGCTATCCGATCCACCTCACGGCGACCGTGACCTATTACGGCATCAGTGGAGGATTCGATGCCAATTTGGTAAACACTGCCGCTTACGACCTGTTCATCCAGGATGCAACCGGAAGTATCTGGGTTCACCTGCCGAATGGCGCTGCGGCGCTCGAGAGCGGCGATGTCATCGAGATAACCGGGGTCAGCGAGCAGCCGGATTTCGCCCCGCAGATAGGCAAACCCCGTTGGAGACGGCTGGGACGAGTTCCGCTGGCGCATACCGTCCCTGTCACGTTTGCCGAAATGATGACTGGCCGCGAAGATTCGCAATGGGTGGAAGTGCAGGGGACCGTCCGGAGTGCGCAGATCGACCCGATCTCGAAGCTACTCATTCTCCGGCTCGCGCTCCCGGGCGGCATCGTCATAGTGATGACGCCGAATTACCAGGGCATTGACATATCGAGGCTAATCGATTCGGAGGCGCTGTTAAGCGGAAACTGCGGAGCGATCTTCAACGCCAAAAATCAATTACTCGGGGTGTCATTATATGTTCCAAGCATCGCCTATCTGCATACCCTCCGCGAAGCCCCGAACCCTGCATTGCTTGCCATCCATCCCTTGCGAGACGTCCAACGGTTTACGAAGGAACGCGCGGCCGGGCACCGTGTTCGGACTCAGGCAACCGTCACACTGCGTTTACTCGATGGTTCGTTTTACGTCGCCGATAGCACCGGCGCCGCTTACGTCCAGAGCCGCGAGACCGAAGCGCCACGCCCCGGCGATCAGATCGAGCTACTTGGATTCCCAGGCGTCGTGGAGCAACATCCCACGCTGCAGGATGCCGTTTTCCACGTTTTGAGATCGGGTTTGCCCCTCGCGCCCGTAAAGACAACCGCCGATAAGGCGCTGCAAGGAGACCTGGATTCTGCGCTCGTCCAGATCGATGGACAGTTAACGCAGATAGCGGTCACTCCCAAGGAAGTCCTGCTTGTACTGCGGCAGGATTCAACCGTTTTCACTGCTGTCTCGCGCACGCCCACTTCGATCGCAAATCTCGCTGCGCTGCGTGAGGGAAGTTTGCTTCGCATTACCGGCATCTGCATCACGGATACCGATGAAGGCGGCGCGACCACGTCCTTCAAAATACGGTTCGGCGAGCCGGACGCGGTTGCGATTCTCAAACATCCCTCCTGGTGGACGGTTCCGCGCGCTTTGATGCTGGGAGGCATTCTCGCGTGCCTGATCTTCGCCTGCCTGGGATGGGCCGCCACGTTGCGGCGGCGTGTCCAAAATCAGACAGAGATGATCCGCGCCACCCTCGAATCCACTGGGGACGGCATTGCAGTTGTCAATTCACAGCTCAAGGTCATTAACACCAACGCGAAATTTGCGGAATTGTGGGACATACCTCCCAAACTTATCGCTGCGCACGACGATATGAAGTTACTCGAATACGTAGCGGACCAAGTCAAGGATCCGGAAGCTTTTCTGGCCAAAATTAATGAGCTGCACGCCAATCCGGAATGGAAGAGCGACGACATTATCGAACTGAAAAACGGCCGGGTGCTGGAACGCCATTCGGAACCCCAGCACGTCAACGGAAAGTGCGCGGGCCGCGTCTGGGCATTCCGCGATGTGACGCATCGCCGTCAGGCAGAGAAAGAACTTCAGCGCGCCAAAGAAGCCGCCGAAGCGGCGAGCCGCGCGAAGACGGAATTTCTGGCCAATATGAGTCATGAAATCCGAACCCCGATGAACGGCGTGATCGGTATGACCGACCTGCTACTCGATACGGAACTGACACCCGAACAGCAGGAATATGCCGAGGTGGTCCGTAATTCCGGACGGGCCTTACTCGGCATCATTAATGACATTCTCGATTTCTCCAAGATTGAAGCCGGCAAGCTGAAAATCGAGCGCGCCCCATTCGATCTGCGGTTGCTCGCCCAAGAGGTGGTGGAGCTTTTGGCACCCGCGGCGGAAGAGAAAAAGCTGGAACTCATCCTGCAATACAGCGCGGCTTTGCCAAGCAATTTCATTGGCGATAGCAGCCGCATCCGGCAGATCTTAACAAACCTGGCTGGCAATGCCGTCAAGTTTACGCACACAGGACACGTCTTGGTTTCCGTGGCCTGCGTCCATTCCGATATCGAGAGGACGGAAATGAGGATTTCGGTCGAAGACACGGGATCCGGCATCCCCCCTGAGAAGCTGTGTCTGTTATTCGAGAAATTCAGCCAATTGGATTCATCGAGCACGCGCCGGTTCGGCGGTACGGGATTGGGCCTGGCGATTTCCAAAGAACTCGTGGAACTGATGGGCGGGCGCATCGGCGTGGAGAGCGAGCCGGGCAAAGGTTCGACGTTCTGGATTGCGCTGCCACTACCCCTCGATCCGGAAAAGGCGAAAACGGGCGGGTTCGGAGAGGAGCTGAAAGGATTGCGTGCCCTGCTGGCAGATGGCTATCCGGCTAGCCGCCGCGCGGTTCAGGAGCAGCTTTTGGGAGAAGGGCTCCATTGCGAACCAGTAGCAACTACGGCGGAGGCCAGGCATGTGCTGCGAGTGGCCGCGGAGAGCGGAAGCCCCTATGATTTCGCCATTGTGAATGAAACATTCGCAGATTTGCTTCCGGCAATTAAGGACTGCGGAGCAGCTCAGGAGCCGTTCGTTATTTTGCTAGCTTCGCTCAGCCGCCGCGCGGAGCTGATGCGCGGCGGCAATATGGGATTCCACCGTTGTCTCGCGAAACCAGTTTGCGGGACCGAGCTGCGAAATGTTCTGCTAGCGGCGGCGCAACAGGCCCGGCAAAAATCTACGCAATCAATTTGTCCAGTGTGATCGGCAGATCCCGCACGCGTTTCCCGGTGGCGTGAAACACCGCGTTTGCCACGGCCGCCGCGGCGCCGGTGATTCCGATCTCGCCGATTCCCTTCACGCCGATCGGGTTGACGTGATCATCGCGCTCATCAACCCAAATTGCTTCGATGCGCCGGACATCCGCGTTGGCCGGCACGTGATATTCTGCCAGGTTGTTATTGACCCAGCGGCCGAGGCGTTTATCGGTCAGCGCTTCTTCATAAAGAGCCATCCCGATGCCCCAAATCATGCCTCCGATGAGCTGGCTGCGGGCGGTCTTGGCATTCAAAATCTTCCCTGCCGCGAAGCAGCCTAACATACGCGAGACCGTAACTAATCCAAGATCCGGATCGACGCGAACTTCCGCGAATTGGGCTCCAAACGCGTACATGGAGTAACGGTCCTTTTCAGGGCCGGGCGTTGCGTCGGCGGGCGCTTCGACGTAAGACTGGCCGCTGCGCGCAATCAGCGCCTGAAATGTCTCGCCTTTCGAAGGATCGGTGCGCGAAGAGAGGCGGCCGTTCTCAAAAATGATTTGTTGTGCTCCCAGGCCCGCCAGCGGAGATTGTGGATCGGCGGACGCCATTTGAATCAGCTTCTCGCGAAGCGCTTGCGCGGCCAGATAGACGGCGGATCCGGTGCTGGCGGCGGTTTGCGATCCGCCGGATACAGGGGTCTCCGGCAGGATCGTATCGCCGAGGCGGAACTTGACGCGCGTGGCAGGAACACCGAACGAGTCCGCGGCGACTTGGGTCATGATCGTGTAAGTTCCGGTGCCGAGGTCTTGCGTTCCGGCATCCACGGAAAACGTTCCATCGGCGTTGAGGCGCGCCGAGGCATGCGCGGCGCTTCGGCGTGTCGGATACACGGAGGTCGCCATGCCCCATCCGACGAGAATGTTTCCGTCGCGCATGGAGCGAGGTTCATGGCTTCGCTTTGCCCAGCCGAATCGCTCCGCTCCTAACTGGTAGCACTGGCGCAGCGACTTGCTCGACCACGGCTTGTTTTCTTCGGGATCGGTCTCGGCATAGTTCTTGAGCCGGAATTCGAGCGGGTCCATTTTTACGGCATAGGCCAGCTCATCGATGGCGGCTTCGAGACCGTACGTGCCGGGCGCTTCGCCGGGCGCGCGCATATAGGAGGGCGTGCCGATATCGGACTCAACCAGCTTCTGTGAGGTGCTGTTGTTGGGGGAGGAATACAGCATGCGGGCGGGACGGCTCGCGCCCTCGACAAACTCGTCGAACGTGGAGGTATGGGTGACGGTGTCGTTGCGCAGCGCCATCATGGTTCCATCGTGATTTGCTCCGGCCGCGATGGCCTGCCGCGTCTCAGAACGGAAACCGATCATCCCGAACATCTGTGGGCGCGTCAGCGATAGCTTCACCGGACGGTTCACTTCCTTCGCAGCCATCGCGGCCAGGATCACGTGCGACCACACCGGGCCTTTGCTGCCGAACCCGCCCCCCAGAAAGGGCGACACCACTCGAACACTATCAGGCGGAAGCCCGAGCAAGGATGCGACCCGGCCGCGATCGGTGAACACTCCTTGGGTGGCATCATAGAGCGTCAGATGATCCGGCTTGTCCCAGACCGCAATGGTCGCGTGCGGTTCCATCGGATTGTGAACCTCGAACGGCGTCCGGTACACGTGGTCGATACGAATGGCGCTCGTAGCGAGAGCGGCGCTCACATCGCCGCGATGTTTTTCCGCGTCTTTGGAATGCTTCAGTGCATAAGCCTGTGACAACCTGCTTTCGAGATCGATGCGATGCGGCTCCACGGCATAACGGACCTCGACCAGATGCGCTCCTTCCAGGGCCGCTTCGAGGGTCTCCGCCACAACCATGGCGATGGGTTGGTTCGCATAGCGGACCAGGTTATCTTGCAAGCACTGAACCACGCGGCCACCCGGCCCGCCAATACTCTGATGAGCCAGTTGCGGAAATTTGGGCGAGTTCCGGTGCGTCATCACGAGCTGCACACCCGGCACTTGCTCCGCCGTACGTGTATTCATGGCCGTAATTGTGCCTTTGGGAATCGTGCTCATCACCATCACCGCGTAAACCGCATTTGGTAGTTGATGTTCATAGGCGTAGACGGCGCGCCCAGTGACTTTCAGTGGACCGTCGACTCGGTTCAACGGCTGGCCTAGTAAGGTGTTGTCCATCATGTCAACTCCAGTGCGGTGGTGATGGCGCGGACGATCGCGCGCCGCGCCAGTTCCACTTTGAATGCGTTATCGCGATACGGCTTCGCGGTTTTCAATTCCTCTTCTGCCGCAGTGCGCAACGCGTCGGCCTCCGGCTTTTTCCCGGCCAGCGCCTTTTCGGCTTTCAACGCGCGCCAGGGCTTATGCGCGACTCCGCCGAGCGCAATATGCGCCTTGCGGATCGTTCCACCATCATCCAGATCGATAATGGCGGCGACCGAAACCAGCGCAAAGGCGTAGGAGTGGCGGTCCCGCACTTTCAGATAATGAGATCGCCTGGCGTACGGCATGGCCGGAAGATCGATGCTCGTGATGAGTTCGCCTGGATGCAGATTGGTATCGATCTGGGGCGTATTCCCGGGGAGGCGGTGAAATTCGGGGAACAGGATGGAGCGTTCGCCTTTCGGTCCTTTCACTTGAACCACGGCATCCAGAGCCGCGAGCGCAACGCACATATCGCTGGGATGCACGGCGATGCACTCACTGCTCGCGCCGAGAATCGCGTGAATGCGGTTGCATCCCTCTTTTGCCGCGCAACCGCTCCCCGGCACGCGCTTGTTGCACTCGCGATAGCTCGGATCGTAGAAGTAATAGCAGCGCGTGCGTTGCAGGAGGTTGCCGCCCATCGTGGCCATATTCCGCAGTTGTTGCGAAGCTCCCGCGAGAATGGCCTGCGCGAGCACAGGATAACGGGTCCGGATGAGTTCATGGTTAGCCGCATCCGTGTTGCTTGCGAGCGCACCGATGCGAACGCCGCCTTCATGTTCCTGAATACCAGTGAGCGGCAGGCGATTGATGTTCACCAGATGAGCCGGACGCTCGACGCCCATCTTCATCAGATCTAGCAGGTTGGTGCCGCCGCCGATAAATTTGGCATCGGTTCCCGCGCCGATGGCTCGAATCGCATCGTCAACTGTTGCGGGCGCCGTGTAAGTGAAGGGTCTCATGCGTTCTTCCCCTTCGCTACGGAGCGAATGGCATCCACGATGCCAACGTACGCACCGCACCGGCACAAGTTTCCACTCATGCGCTCGCGAATTTCGTCGTCACTTAGCTCGACCGGTTGCATTACCGCGATATTCGGTGTCACCGCGCTCGGCGCGCCGGATTGCCATTCGTCCAGCAAAGCCACCGCCGAGCAGATCTGGCCGGGCGTACAGTATCCGCATTGAAAACCGTCGTGCTCGATGAAGGCAGACTGCAAGGGATGTAGTTTGGCGGCTTGGGCGAGTCCTTCAATGGTCGTGATCTGGTCGCCATCGTGCATAACAGCAAGCGTGAGGCAGGAATTAATGCGGCGGTTGTTGACCAGCACGGTGCACGCGCCGCATTGTCCGTGATCGCAGCCTTTCTTTGTACCCGTGAGTTGTAGGTGCTCCCGCAAGAGATCGAGCAGCGTTACGCGGGGATCGACTTGAAATTCATGGCGCTGGCCGTTGATGCTAAGAGTGCAACTCACTTGGGGCGGTGCACCCGCGGTTTGTTCTACCGGGGTGGCGCCTCCGGCGGAGGCCAGCCCGCCTCCCACCGCAATGCCTACGAATTCACGCCGGCTGACAGCCGAGGAATCGGGCGGTTTGTTCTCGTTCGCCTCCATAGAGTGTTCCTGTGGAAGTTAGATACGAGCGTCCATGGATTGGTGTCGTGACCAATTTTGCTAACCAAATTAGCGAGCCGCTACTACTTTCTTCATTATCTGTTGGAAGCGCGGTGAAGACCGGTACCGGTCAAAGGCGGGGTCCAGCACGGCTGCATCAATCGCCCACATCCCCTCTCTGAGCGTCGCGTGCTCGAAAGTACTGATGATTTGCCCCTCCTCATCCAGAACGGCGTACAGCAGGGCTCGATGGACGAAATCCTTGTCCCGTTGCAATGCCCTCTTGGCCTCCTGCCGGGCCGTGGTTTGATCACCTGCCGCGAATGCTTTCATACACAGGGCGAACGAGTGGTCCGGCTCCTCCTTCCAGAAGCGCTGCATCAGAGCTGAAATTTCCTCCACGCGCCCCGTGATGACCAGAGGCCGCAACAGATTGTCGGCCACGTGTTGCAGACTCGGATTCAACACCAAGGCCTCCTTTCCGACTCGGATCGCCGCCTCATACTGATGCTGAAAGTAGAGTGTAAGGCTCAGCCCGACACGCCATTCGGCATTGAGCGGATCCAATTCGATCGCTTTTTTCTGTTCCTGCTGAGCTTCTTCGAGCCGGCCGGTTGGCCAGAGAACGGACCAGGCATACGTCTCACGCGTAAGAGCGTCAGACGGTTTGATGGCGATAGCTCGGCGGAACAGGCCGTCCGCTTGCTTCCAGTCATGGTACATAACCGCGGTGCCGATTGCCTCCTCGGATAATGCATCCGCTGAGTTGGGATCGAGTTCTAAGGCCTTCTGCCCGTATTGCAGCGTGGTTTGCAAACCTTCTGAGAGCGGGAGAATGCCGGTCATGGTCAGGGTTCCATGGGCCCAGGCTAGAGTGGCCCAGGCATCGGCGTTTTTCGGATCAAGGGCCACCGCCTGCTCCAACAGCCGCTTGGCCTCGCGGAGCAAAGCCTCATTACCGTTTGCCTCCGCTATATAATGCCGCCCCAGAAGGTAATCTTTATACGCTTCTTCATTTACAGCAGAGAGGCGCCGTATGGGCATGTTTGCTTCCTGCCCGAGTTGTTCCGCAACCGCTTGCGCAATCGCGTCCTGCACCTCGAAAAGATCCTTCGTCTGGAATTCATAGCTCTGCGACCAGAGTTGGTATCCGGTCTCGGCATCGACTAGTCTTGTCATGACGCGCAGCTTGTCAGCGGAGGTCCGAACGCTGCCTTCGAGCAGCGTTTTCACCCCGAGCCGCCGCCCGATCTCTTGCACACCCACGTTTCGCCCCTTAAATTGAGCAGCAGAGGTGCGGGCGACTACCTTCAGATCAGCAAGAAAGGCCAGTGAATTAAGGACCTCGTCCGAGATACCGTCAGCCAAGTAGTCCATCTGACGATCGCCGGTCATGTTCTGGAACGGCAGCACGGCCACCGACCGGACCGGCTCCGAGCGCATCCCGTTCCAGCGAGCGTGCAGCAGGAACAAACCAGCAAGAGTGAGGGCTAAAGCCGCCAGAACCGCCGCTATCTTATATGCGCGATACGACTTTGTACTTTTCTGAGATCGAGGCAAATCGGTGGGGGCCGAACGTTCTCGAAATTGGGGAACATAGCCACCTTTGGGCACTTCGATGACCAGCTCATCGTGGACACCTTCGTTGGCGTAATAGGAAGCGAGCTTACTGCGCAGGCGGCGGGCTTCGCTGCGCACCACCGGATCCGTGCGCGGATCGAAGTCCGGCTCACGGTCGAAAACCGCTACGGCGATGGAATACTCTTTAAGTTCGTCCGCCTTGCCTGCCAGAGTGGCTTCTACCGTGAACCGGAGAAAGCGGCACATCCGGCCCGAGTCCTGAAATTCGCGGCTCTGGAGAACGCGCGCCAGTTCCAGTTCGACGGTCCTGGAATTCACTGTCGGCTGTGGCATAGGACACGTGCTGACAACGCCGCAAACTGTCAGCCAGGTTTCACGATTGTACCGTAGGAACACCGTAAAATCAGCCGATTGCACTGCCTCTATCCGGCAGAGCCGCCCAAAAATGTCGCCATGGCTTACGGATTGCGAAAAGTGAGGCGCTGGCTCCAATGGATCGGCTTGACAATCATTCTGCTGGCAGTTGGAGCCACAGCGGCACTCCTCCTTTACAGGAATATTGCCGGCCGTCAGTTGCAAGCGGAAACGGCTCCGCAGGGACCCGATCGGATCGAGGAACTCTTCTCCGTTCGAATCCATGGCACGAAAGAGTGGATTCTCCTGCGCGGCCATAACCGTCACGATCCTGCCATCTTGTTTCTGAACGGAGGCCCCGGTGATTCGGGGATCGGATTCGCGCGTCTCTTTGGCGTCTTGACCGGGTTGGAGCGCGAGATGGTCGTAGCGACTTGGGATCAGCCCAACACCGGAAAATCGGAGGATTTGCCCCCTGCGCAACGCCAAATCTCGAGGTACGTCAATGATGCCTGCGAGGTAGCCAGAATAGTCATGCAGCGCTTAGGAACGGACCACGTCTACCTTGCAGGCGCGTCCTGGGGCAGCTTTCTGGGCATTCTCGCGGCCGCTCACTGCAGCGATCGAATTGCCGGCTTTTTCGGCTTTGGACAGTTGGTGAATGCGGAACAGGCCGACGAAATGGGGCACTTGCTCCTGCGCGAGCAAGCGATACGCCGGCACGACACGAAGGCATTGCAGACGCTCGACAGTCTAGGGTCGCCGCCCTGGACGCGCGACCAGGTGCTTCGCCAGCACGACATAGCAAACACTTACGGCGGGATGTCGCAGAAATACCGGCATCCGCCTTTGAAAGCATTTCTCGCGCCGGAGTTCAGTTCCTTTGAGTTGATCCGCTCTTTTTCGAAAGGGCAGTCCATCGGCGAAGCCCTATGGCCGGAATTGCATCACCTGGATTTAAATGAAGTCGTCCCGGCTTTGCCGGTTCCGGTTTTCTTTCTGGAGGGGCGGTTTGATATGGTGACACCGCCCGGCGTTGCCCGCCACTATTTCGATAGGTTATCGGCGCCCCGAAAAGAGTGGATCTGGTTTGAGCACTCCGCCCACGCGGTGTTACCCGATGAGCCAGAGAAAACAGGGATGGTGATCAGAAACGGCGTGCGGGAAATTGAGGCGCAACGGAGAGCGAGTTTGACCGCGGAGAAAAGCCGGTGAGTTGGCGGGCAAAAAAACAGAGGCTTGCAGGTTGTTACACGCGGAACTTACGCTGTTATGATCACGACAGGGGAACCGCGGATGGGCGCAGTTCAAACGGAGCCGGTTTATCACGTTGAGCTGGTGGACGGTCGCGAGATCGAAAAGCCGTTGCCGAAGAAATGGCACATCCTGATCCAGACGTATTTGACCCTGGTGCTCAATCGGGATCTGCTGCCAGAGGACTACCGGGCGCTGCCGGAATTAAACGTATTGACCGGGGGAAGAGCCGCGGACGGCAGACGCGAATACATAATTCCGGATCTCGTTGTTACCGAACGGTCTGCCAGGTATGAAGACGGTGATTTGGCGGAGGCCCCGCTTTGGGGAGTTGAGATCCTTTCACCAGGACAAACGATCGGCGATCTCTTCGTGCGAGCGGAACGCCTCCTGAAGCTCGGCTGTCCACTGGTCTGGGTGATTTGGCCGGAAAAACGTAAGGCTTGGGAGTACTCACTAGCCGATCTTCGCGAAGTTGAGAGCGGACTTACCGCTTGCCTGCCAGCCGACGCCAATACCGAGCCGCGCTTTATCTGGATTCCGTTAGCGGAGATGTGGGCGGAGTTGGAGTAGCGGGGGACAAGGATTTGTCGCTACTATCAAAGACAAAGGTATGAACGACAATACACCCGCTACTCGCGCCCACCTGAACGCCCTTGAAGAGCGGCTGGTCGAACGTATCGGAAACCTCGAAACCCATCTGCTGGAGTACATCGACGAGCGCACGCACGATGCTGAAACGCGTCTGCTGCGCGCTTTCAGCGGCTACAACAACTCGGCCAACATCCGCTTTCGCAAGCTGGAAGCCGATAGCAGCAACATCGACGTTTCCACCACGCAGCGGCTCGGCGAGCTCGAACGCCAGATGACCGAATTCAAAATGCGGCTCATCGCTCTGGAAAGCCAGCGGCCGACATAGCCGCAACAATCACCAACTATAAACCGAAACCACTTCCGATTGCGCCGGCGCATCCCCTACCACTGCCAGATGCAGCACAATTTCCAGATTGCGATCTGCCCAGTGCCTGGGAAGCTGCCGGAGAATGGGCGTGAGGGAATCCGGGTCCGAAATGATTCTTCCCGCTTCTTCTGTCCCATAAACATTGAGGCCGGCACACACAACAATAAAACGGTTCGTCACCGAATGCGGGAGACGGCAAAGCAGTATGTAGTCTTCGGGGGAGCGCCCGTCGTCGGCCTTGGTCGTGAGAGTCCAGCGGCAGCCGACGGCGCCCTCCGCGATGCATGGTTTTCCGGCGGCATTGTATTCAAACCGGTACCGCATATTGCGCGTCAGGTCCATGGTCCAACGATTGGTATAGGCGCCAATCAGGACCGTTCCGGAGCTGCGCAGATCGTTGAAATCCAATCTGCTGGCAAGGCGGACACGCGGCACGGCATGGCGCAGCGTAAAGAGGGAGGAGACTCGGATGGCGGTTTCGGCGTCCCCTACGCCCACAAACTGATTCACGATCGGAGAAAAATCAGACCCATTCAAAAGATCCGGCGGCACGTTCAAGGGCCGCTGAATGGGAGGGTTCGGATACCCATTTCGTTCTTCGTCGAGCCGCTGCGCCCGCAGCGAGGGCAAATACACGATGGGGTGCGCGATCCCGATCGTGAGGGGCGCTTTTCCCGCGAAAGCCGGTTGCCAAAAGCTATCGAACGCGCTGCGCGGGGCTGACATCGCGCGCCCCACAATGATCGCGATCAAGCAAGCGGCCAGCATGGCTGCTCCCACAATGTACTTATTCGCGTGCAAACGTGTGCGCGAAGGATCAGGAGGCGGCGCTATCTCGGCGTCGCTTACCGGAGCCGCAGCGCGCCATTGGAAACTCGGGATGTAGGATCCGGCCGGAAGCTCGATCCGGAGCGGGTCGTTTGCCCCCTCATCGATGTAGTACTGGGCCAGGCGTTTTCGCACTTCGCGCGCGCCGACTCGGACGATGCTGTCGTCACTGAGGTCGTCCGTCGCCTCTCTCCCGAAGACGTGTACCGCGAGGGTCCGCTCCTTCAGAAATTGACCCTCGCCCTCCAGCGTTTTCGTGACAACGTACTGCAGAAAGGCCTGACACCGGTGGCTGCCGCGGAAGACCCGGCTCGCAACGATACGGTCCAGCTCCTGCCGAACGTCCGGCTCGCCGGGCTCACCCGTTAAAGACTCCGATTTAACGGCGGTTAACCCCATTGGCGTTAGCGTTGATTATACCCCCTAATGAACGCAAGACCGCTTTTTTACGGTGTCTCCCCTGGTATTGGCATGGACGCCTGAGCTATGTGTACCTATTATTAGGTCCAAGGAGACGCTATGAGGTATTTCGGTTTCAGACGAATCAGGATCCCGGTGTTTTTACTCGGGCTGCTCCTTTCCACGCTTTGTGTCCGGCAGCCTTTGTTCGCGCAGTCCCAGCCGGTCACCGGAACGGTAATCGATCCGAGCGGCGCGGCTATTCCTGCCGCTACAGTCACCATTACGGACCTAAATAAGACGCAGGTGGTGAAGACCGCCACCACCGATGCCAACGGCCGGTTTAGCGAGCTGAACATCCAGCCTGGCCGGTACGAAGTCGCTATTGAGAAGCCGGGATTCAAGAAGGCCACCATCAGCTTCGATGTCGACGTAAACCGCCAGGTGGCGCTTGGAAACATCACGCTCGCTGTCGGCGAGGTCAATCAGACCGTAGCCGTGAATGAGGTGGCTCCGCCTATCGACACCGACAGCATGGACAAAGCATTTCTGGTGAACCAACACCAGATTTCGCAGTTGCCTATGAACGGCCGGAATTGGATCGCTCTGATGAGCACCGTTCCGGGCATGACCAGCTCCGCTCAGAGCGATTTCAATGTGAACTTCAACGATGTCTCGCAGTTCCATGGGTTAGGCGGCCGTGGTTCCGAAAACAACTTCTACCTGGACGGCTCGCCCAATATCGACGTCGGCGACAACCAGTCGCAGTACACCCAACCGAGCATCGACTCCATCGGCGAATTCCGCGTTCTCCAGAGCGCCTTTAATGCCGAGTACGGCCGCGCGGAAGGTGTGGCCATCGCGGTGCAGACCAAATCCGGCACCGCGCGGTTCCATGGCGATGCCTATGAATACCTTCGCAACGATTACTTTGACGCGAAATGCGTGCTCTGCAATACCCTGCACCCCACCCTGCGCTATGACCAGTTCGGCGGAAATATCGGCGGGTGGCTGCCCATTCCGAAGCTTTCGACACCGCAAAACAAAAAGATTTTCTTCTTCTACAACCGGGAAATGACGCGCCGGACGCTGCCAGGCAGCGCTTACGCCGATGTCCCCAATTCGCAGATTCTGAGCGGCAATTTCAGTTCCTGGATTGTTCCGGGCAGCCATATGCCCTACGCGCCCCAATTCCCGGTGGGAACCGTGTTTCAGCCCGGCACGATCACGCGCGACAGCAGCGGCAACATCACCGGCGGCACGCCGTACCCCGGCAACGTGGTTCCGCAATCCTCGTGGAATCCGCAGAGCGCCGCTTTGCTGAACGTTTATACGAAACTGATTCCGAACTACAGCGGCCTTGCGGCGGCGCCCAGTGCGGGCTACTCCCGCTATTTCTTCAATAATCCCGACGTGCTGCATAAGGACCAGGATTTGGCGCGCGTCGATTACCAGGTAAACGAGAAGTTCAGCACGTTCTTCCGCTGGGTGAACGACTATCAGAAAGAACAGTTCCAGACCGGCATTTGGGGCTCGGAGCCTTTCCCCATTCAGCCGCAAGTACGCCCGAAGCCCGGCAGCTCGTGGTCCTGGAACCTGGTGAATACCTTCACTCCCACCTTGGCTGCGGAAACCATCCTGTCTTATAATCACCAGTCACAATCGCTGTCCATCGTGGGCAACAATCCAGTGAGCATCGACGCGATCGGCGCCACATTCCCGCAGCTTTATCCGCAGACCAACATCACGAATTCCATTCCGAACGTGACCACCGGTACGGGAGCCGGCTACAGCACCTCTTCGGGCGGGCTCACCACAAATTGGAACCTCGGCAATCCCGGCTGGCATAACTGGGGCAAGGACTACGCCATCACTGAAAACGTGACCAAGGTGCTCGGCCAGCACACGTTGAAGTTCGGCGCATACATCAACTGGGACAAAAAGGCCCAGACCGCTACCTGGCCGCAAAACGCCAGCATCGATTTCAGCTCCAGCGCTTCGATGCCCTTGGACACCGGCAACGGTTTGGCCAACCTGATGCTGGGCAACTTCAACAGCTACTCGGAAGCGAACGCGGCCATCTATCCGTACTTCGGATTTCAGGAGCAGGACTTTTATGCGCAGGACAGTTGGAAGGTCAATCGCCGGCTGACAATCAATTACGGTCTGCGCTTCGCGCATATCGTTCCGACATACACGATCGTTCGCGGAGGGACGCCGGGAGGCGAAGGCACATTCCACCTCTATAGTGTCGATCTCTCGAAGTACAACCCTGCCAATGCTCCTCAAATCAATACCCAGACTGGTTATCTCCAGGGCAACGTGCTGCAGGAACTCACGAACGAAGGCTTGATTTGCGATCCCTGCTCCGGCGTGCCGCGCGGCTTTGCTCCCAGCAAGAACTTCTTCCAACCGCGTGTGGGCTTTGCCTACGACCTGTTTGGGGACGGCAAGACCGCCATTCGAGGCGGATTCGGCATGTTCAACGAGCGGCTACGCCAGAACAACTTCAATTTTGGCGCGGGTTCGAATTATCCGAACCAGTTCAGCTCGACCGCGCTCTACGGCAACGTCTCGAGCTTCAGTGTGGCTGCAACCGGCCAGACGCCGCCCAACATGACCATCTTTCCGACCGATAACACCATGCCGACAATTTATTCGTGGTACTTCGGCGTGCAACATGAACTGGGAGCCGGATTTACACTGGATGTTTCGTATTCGGGTAATCGTGCCGTGCACCTGATGGATCAGCGTCAAGTCAACGCGCTCCCGGCCGGCTACACTGCGCAGAATCCCACCGCGCTGCCTTCCGTGAACAAGATCTACAACGCTCTGCTGCCGTACCGCGGTTGGGGCAACTTGACAGCCGTGGAGACGAATGCTTATTCGCGTTACAACGCGCTCATGGTCCGCGCGAGCCGCCGTTTCATCAAGGGGCTGACCGGTAATGTCAACTACACGTTCTCGAAGACGATGGACGTAGTGGACAACGATTCCGACCAAATCAACAATCCGTTCAATATCGCTTCGCAATACGCTGTCGCAGGCTACGATCAAACGCATGTCTTCTCGACAGACTGGGTGTACAACTTCCCCAATGCAACGAGCAAGCGGGGATTGGGACTCCTGCTCAACGGATGGGAACTTACCGCCATCCTCAGTGTTCATTCCGGGATGCCGTTTACGATTAACGCAAACGGGAACCTTCAGGGATACAATGCGGGCAACCAGTATGTGACGGTGATCGGTGATCCGTATGCAGGACAGAACAGCGCGCAGTGGATTAATCCCGCGGCGTTCCAGCAGCCTCTCGATGGTACTTACGGCAACTGGGGCCGCAACGCGTTCCGCTTTCCGTGGATTCAGAATCTGGACAGTAGTCTGATTAAGAACTTCTCTCTCGGGGAAAGCATGAAGCTGGTGTATCGATTTGAAGTCTTCAATGTGTTCAACCATCCCGAGATTTGGGGCTTGTCCGGCGTGAATACGGGCGGCGGTTTTGTCGGCCTCGGACCAGGCTTGGGTATTAACGCGGCGAATGATGCAACATTCGGTCAGGTGAACTCCTGGCGCGATCCGCGGACTATTCAGATGGCCCTGCGGTTCGAGTTCTAAGCGTGGCGCCGGAGGGCGGGCGGTTCATTGCCCGCCTGTATATGAAGTACGCCGCATGCCTGCTTTTCTGCGGCTTGCTGGCCAGCGCGCAACCGGAATCCGCCCAAGTCATTTTCGACCGCGCGGTACAAGAACTTTCGGCTGGTAACTATGGCGCGGCCGAGCAAGGCTTTCAAGCGGTTCTGCAGCAGCAGCCCGGCAATGTGGGCGCCATTGGAAATTTGGGCATTCTATATGCGCGAACGAATCGCATCGACAAGGCCATTGCCGAATATCAGCGCGCCTTGCGCCTGAGCCCCAACGACGAATCCATCCTGCTGAACGTTGGCATTGTGTACCTAAAGGAGGAATTGCATAGCCGGGCCCTGCCGTATTTCCAGCGCGTTCTCGCGCTCGATCCGCAGAACCGGCAGGCGCGGCAATTGCTCGATGTGTGCCGGTTGTACACCGGCCAGGTGCCCGCCGCGCTCCAGGACCTTAAGGCGCTCGCGCACGATGATCCCCACGATCAGCAGCTTTTATTTCTGTTGGGATTCGCTTACCTAAAAGCCGGCGATTCGAAAACCGCCCAAGCCATGTTCCATCAGATGTTTGAAGCGGCCGGACCGGCGCGCGCCGAGTTTCTGCTCGGGAAAGCATCTTACGACGCGGCAGTCTTTCCGCAGGCCGAACAGAGCTTTCTGGAAGCGTTGCGGCTCGATCCGCATTTTCCAGGAATTCACGTCGAACTGGGCAAGGTCTACATCAGTGAGCGCCGTACCGAGGATGCCATCAAGCAATTTAAGGAAGCGCTAAACAAAAATCCAAACAACGACGACGCCAATTATTTTCTGGGCAGCCTGCTGGTTCGCGAAAATCAATACGAACAGGGCGTCCCCTACTTGGAGAAAGCGAAGACACTCAAGCCGGATTCCTACGGCGTCTATCTGTATCTCGGCAGAGCCAAACTGCATCTCGGCCAAACTGCCGAAGCTGTCAAACTATTGCAAAAAGCTGTGCAGTTGAACCCGGATGACGCCAGCGCACAGTACACGCTCGCACGCGCGCTGAAAAGTATCGGACAGGAAGTCGCCGCTACCAAAGCGTTTGACCGGGCGCGCAGTTTGAATGCCCAGGCGTTGAATGAAGCCGCAATTCCCGGCATCCGGTGAGTGGAAGGCCGCTTCCGTTCAGCCCTTCACGTAAGCGAGCTTCGCGGCCACTTTCCCGTTGTGCACCGTAAACACATCTACCCCGCGTAAATGCCACGGCCGCCCGTCTCGGATCTTGTGATATACCCAGCGCACCACCGCACGATCACCGCTGATAATGACGTCCTCCGCTTCGAATCGCGCATCAGAATTACGCGCGAACCATGCACGCCAAAATGCCAACACTGCGGACTTGCCTTGTATCCGGTTGCCGTCCGGCGCTGGAGAGGTATCCTCAAATACTGTATCTTCCGTCAGCAGAGCTGCGAGTCCGTCCGAATCGTGTCGATTGAATGCCTCGTTGAACAGATCGATAGTCGTTCGCGTGCTCGCCTCGATCGCCGTTGGATTCTGTTCAGAGTTCATGATTCTGAGCCCGCAGCTTGCGCGCTCCTTTGGAACGAACCCGAGCACGCTGACCCAAGTTGCGAAAATGCGCCGGGTGGTTCCAGTCTCTCTCGCCATCGCCGCTCCAGGTACTTCAGTGTATCCAAGCCTGGCTCACTCATACCGCAACGAAACCAATGGATCTACTTTTGCAGCTCGTCTGGCGGGAACATAACACGCAAGCAGAGCGACCACTAACATCAGCGCCAATACCGAAATGTAGATGGCCGGGTCTCCCGTGCTTACGCCATAAACAAGATTCGCGAGAGTACGTCTCAGCGCAAGAGACGCCAGCGTTCCGCAGCCCAGTCCTGACAGCGTAAGCTTCAGCCCGTGACGAAGAAATAGCATCAGCACCTGACTCCGCTCCGCCCCGAGCGCCATGCGGATACCGATCTCTCGCGTCCGTTGCGCTACAGACCACGCGGTGACGCCGAAAATTCCGACCAAGGCCAGCAAAAGAGCGATACTCGCAAAAGTGACCAGAAGCCCCATGGTCCAGCGCCGCGTGCGAGCGGACGCTCTCGCGATCTCACCCATCGACCGCACATCGGAAATAGCCAATTCCGGATCGACAGAACGAATTGCTCTCTGGACTGCGCTCTTCAGATTTAGGGGATTGCCGCGGGTTTTCACAATGAGATACTGTCCGGCAAGGCTGGGATAGTAAAGATCGAGGCTCGGCTCCGAATCCAGGCCGAATTGCTTCACGTCGGCCACGACCCCGACGATTGTGGCCCAACTCGGCTTCGGCCCCCACGGTCCGTTGATGAATTTGAGGCCAACTGGACTTCGTCCGGGCCAAAAGCGTTTCGCCATTGTCTCGTTAATGATCACCACGGATCGATTCAGATCGCGTTCGGTAAAGGAGCGGCCGGCTTCGAGCGATATCTGCATTGCCTTGAAATAATCCGGGCTTGCCGTTCGGATTTGCGCGCCGGGCAAGGCGTCGGGATTGATCAGCGGGCTGCCCGGCACGTTGAAACGCGACGTATTTGCGCGATCGGCGATGAGCGGGAGAGCATTGGTCGCGGCAACGTCTTGAACGCCCGGCATGGATAAGAGCCTCTCCTGTATCCGGTGGAACAACTGTTCTGGATTTTGCAAAGAAGGAGCGAGAATCCTCACGGTCAGAAGGCCTTTGGGATTGAATCCCGGATCTGTGTTCATCAGAAGCATAAAACTCTTGGCCAGGATTGCCGCGCCAGTGACCAGCATCATGGTCAAAGCAATTTCAAAAATGACCAGCGCCGAGCGCGTCGTCATGCCGGCGTTCGTCATGATTCCGGATTTCATGATCGACTGGGTGTCTGTACGAAACGACTGAGCGGCGGGAGCAAGCCCGAACAAAATGCCCGTCACCAGAGAAGTGAGGAACAGAAACAGAATGACGGCGGGGTCAAGCTGTGACTGGGCCGGCAGAGTGACCGTCAGCGCAACGCGAGCCACAACGAATCCAGCCAATCCTCCCAGCAGAGCCAACAGGCCGCTCTCGGTTAAGAGTTGCCGCACAATGCGCAACGCGCTCGCCCCGACCGCGCTGCGCACCGCGATCTCCTTTGCTCTGGCCGAAGCTCTCGACAAAAGCAGACTCGCGATATTCGCGCATCCTACCAGTAACAACAACGAAGCGGCACAGAACAACACGAGCAGAGCGGGGCGTACATTCTCCGTCAAATCATCATGCAGGCTGCTCACGCGGATTCCCCATCCTGTGCTGGTCTTCGGATGTTCCTTTGCAAGTTGCTTGGCCAGCGCAGTCAAGCGAGAGCGGGCTTGCTCTTCGCGAACGCCCGGCTGCAATCGCGCAACAAAGCTAAGCGCATGCCGGACCGGATTTGTCAATTGGTCTCCCAGCAGCGGACCCTCCGGCAGCCAGAGGTCCGCCCAATCCGGAAACTGCGTGGCGGCCGGAATCGCTCCCGCGACCGTCAACTCCTGATCATTGAAACGTATCGTTCTTCCGATCACTTCGGGATTACCCCCAAAGCGGCTCCTCCACAGGCGTTCGCTGATCAAAACAGACCATGGATCTTCAGCAGTGCGGAACATCCGCCCGGCCAGCGGTGCAACTCCCAACATCGGGAATAAATTGGTCGAGATGAAGTCCGCATGCACCGCGATTGGTTCTAATCCCTGCCCGGATACATTGCCATCCAGCGGCACATACCGGTACCACGCCGTCTCTTCAAACAGATCGCTTTGCGCCTGCCACGCCTGAAGCTCCGCCGGCGAGATACCGACTTTTGCTAATTGAGGTAAATAGGTATCCCAAACCACCGCAAGCCGCGAGGCATCGCGGAACGGCAGCGGTTTAATGATCTCGGCCTCCACAATGCTGAAGATCGCGGTGTTCACGCCAATTCCGAGCGCAAGCACGAATACGATCAGCGCAAAGAAAGCCTTGCTGCGCCAAATAACTCGGAAGGTGTAACGGCAGTCCTGAAGGAAGTCTTCTATCACTCGCACCGCTGATCATACACGATTGTGGCTTGACAGAAATCCCCAGGGCGGTTTACCGTGGTTTTGGGCGTTGAATCTGCGCCCAAGATCCCAGGAGAAAGGAGGCCCATTGATGTCTGAAGGCGGTAGTAAAAGATTGCGCGAACAGCAAGCCGGCACCCAATCAGTAGAGCCTCCGTCTCAAACTGGCTCCTTCCTGATTCGCTAACGTCCGCGATTCGCGCTTCCTAAGACATCCACGTCCGTTGTTTCGCTCAGTGCGGGCAAAGTGTGCCTGCGGGGCGTATCAGTGCGGACCGCCTCGCGACAACAGGGGAAAACTCCCGTGTTGATGACAAATCATTCAGTTCAGCAGGAAATCGAAACTGCAAGCACGTCAAATGGAATCCAGGTCCGAAGCCGGTGGCTCGCACACGCGCTTACATTCCTGATGGTCTTCGGCCCCGGCTTAATTGTGATGGAGGCTGACAACGATGCCGGCGCCGTCTCGACCTACGTTCAGGCCGGCGCGCAATACGGAACGCATCTGCTGTGGGTCCTGGTCCTGTTATTGCCCATTTGTTATTTCGTGCAGGAAATGGTCGTGCGGCTCGGCATCGCAACCGGGCAAGGCCATGCGGCGATGATCTACCGGCGCTTCGGGAAATGGTGGGGGCGGTTTTCGCTTGCAGACCTTCTGCTCCTCAATTTCCTGACGCTCGTGACTGAGTTCGCCGCTATGGCGCTGGCGCTCGATAAGCTCGGCGTAGAGCCCGTGCTGGGAGTCCCGCTCGCCGCTGTTGTCTTGGCGGCGCTCGTGCTAACCGGCAGTTACCGCCGCTGGGAGCGGATCGTGATCTTTCTCTGCCTGCTCGATCTAGCCTGGTTTGCGATTGCATTCCACGTGCATCCATCCGCGGGGGAGATCCTCCGCGACAGCATGATTCCATCGATCCCCCGCAGCGGATGGAATTCGAGCTGGCTGTTCTTAGTGATCGCAATTGTCGGCACTACCATCGCGCCCTGGCAACTGTTTTTCCAGCAAAGCTGTGTGGCGGACAAACGCCTCCGCTCTTCGGACCTCCCCTGGGCCCGGCTGGATACGTTCATCGGGGCAGTATTCACAGTTCTGGTGGCGGGCTGCATGATGCTCGCCGGGAATGCGGCGTTCGAGCGGCACTGGGAGTTCACGGACCCGGCTCAGATGGCGGTGCAATTGGGCGCGGTTTTCGGACCGCTTTTCAAGAACGCGATTCTGCTGCTCATGATCAATGCCGCAGCCCTGGGCACCACGGCAATCTCGTTAGCGAGCGCCTGGGCTTACGGTGAAGTGCGCGGCTGGCCGCACAGCTTGCAGAAGCCGGTCCGCGAGGCTCCCGGTTTCTATGCGGTCTACCTGTTATCGGTAATCGCGGCGGCTGGCATTGTGCTCATCCCGCGCGCGCCGCTTCAGCTCATCATTTTGAGCGTGCAGGTGCTCGCCGGGCTAATGCTGCCCTCAGCCATCGTTTTTCTACAACTTCTCCTGAACGACAGGGAAGTTTTGAGCGACAGGTTCGCGAACAAACGCTGGAACAACATCGTGAACTGGACCATCGTGTTCCTATTGTTTGCGCTATCGCTGCTGCTGGCCGCTCAGGTAGCCATGCCGCAGTTCTTTTCAAAAATGTGAGGAGAAGTGAAATGAAAAGGAATCGTCCAATCTACATCCACGAGACTCCCGGCCGCGTCCGAATCCGCACCGAAGCAATCAAGAAGAACGATTGTGCCGCTACGGCAGTTCCTGGCCTGCTTCAGTCTGTTCCGGGCGTGCTCTCGGCCGCAGCGAATCCTCTCACGGGCAGCATTACCGTGACATACGACGCCACTCGGCTCCATTCGGCTGCCATTCTGGAACTTCTTCGCGCGCAGGGTTATATCGGTATGGAGCCAGCACGGTGCCACCGGCCAGTCGCGCCCGCACAGTCGTCCTTTGCTCACACGCTCGGAAAAATAATTCTGAACTGGACCATCGATCAGGCTTTTTCAGCCGCTCTCGCAGCCTTGCTTTAGGAGGAAAACATGATTCTCAAGACTCCGCCCGATGAAGTGAGAAACGAAAAACCCGCGCTGTTCGCGGTGATTCATCCTCTGGACGATGCGCCAGAGCAGAAGGCTGGCATCGACCATCTTGGCCCGATGAAGATAACGAAAACCGTACGTATTTGCCTGCTCGCACTGCGAGCCTATCTGCTGCTAATGTCTGGTCTGCTCGGCTTTCGAGTGTTGCAGCTCGCGGGCATGATTCACGGCTGACGGCAGCATAAAGTCAAAGCATGGTTACGCTGAAAACCATCGCTTCCAGGCATTCAGCGCTCGATCCGCAGCTCGGGAAATTCGCCGCGTTCCACAGCCGTCAAGCCCTCCGCTTTTCCAGAGAGGGTTGCATCGAAGAAGCTTCGTACCACCGTGCTTGTAATACAAAGCATTCGCGCACCCGCCAGTGAACCGAGCCAGCAGCTCCTGCCGGGTTCGGCAAGCGGCAGCAGAGCAGCATCCGTGAAGGCAGCATGATGAGCCCCTTGAATCACAAACAGATGGCCCGAATCCAAATTCTTTGCCAAACGCACCTGTGCGCGGTCGCGATGAACACCCTGATCGGATTGAAGCACCAGAAACGGCTGCTTTAACTTATTGTTCTCGGCGCCGCCGCGAGGGCTTCCGTCGAGATCGATACCCGCTTTGAACCGGGCATCCCGATGACACGCGCCGATCGCAGCCGCGCCTCCATAGGAGTGTCCAAACGCGCCCAGCCGGCTCAGATCCAGCCGCTTGGCGAACCGCGCATCCACGCTATGGTTCAGCTTCGAAATCTGATTCGTCACAAAAAGAAAGTCGGCGAGCCAAATCGGATAGTAGTCCTCGACGTTCCAACTGCGCTTCCAGACCGGCATGTGACCGGCCTCTGTCCCGTCTGCAAAAACGGTAACGTCCGTAAAGTAGGTCGGGTTGATTCCCGCGACGATATACCCGTGACTCGCGAGATCTTCGATGAGGCCGGTATAATCCGTGGGCATTTGCCCGAGGCCTGGCGAAAAAATCAGAACCGGGAAGTTTTTGCGGTCATCTGCAATGGGAGCGTCCTCAACCGCGTGAACACGTATGTGCTGAATAGATGCCGGTGAAACGGGAGCGGAAGTGGTAAACGCTCTGAGCGCGTTGGGCGACATGTGCAGGCGAATCGTAATCGCACTCCATCGCGCGGCGCTTTCGCCCCATTTTCCTGGAACGTATGCAGCGGGTGAATTCAATCCGGTCGCGTGCGCCGGGTACCAAACCCAGACGACCAAACGGCGTTTCAGCGAAGGATGAAATCGATCCTGACGATTAGGATCAGTCCAATCGAAGCGGGTTCTGCCAACTCCGAACGGGCCGGATGGCCGCGGAAGCTGGATCGCCATGTCGCCGCCAGCTTCTGCCAGTCTGACTTGCCAGTACGCGAGGGCTGAAATCGCCACTACAGCGGCCGGAAGTATGATCAGGAACCTAATCGATTTCATTCGTCGTGCGGCGAAATCGCCGGATCCACCCGCATGGCGCGTCAGGGCGACGTGGTTTCGGCAAGCTGCATCCGAAGAAATTTCAGAAACACCGACCAATCACCCGGTAGAGTTCCATGTCCGCCGGAATGCATGTAGTAACTGAGTGTATGCAGAATCGCTACTCCCGCCGGTGGCCATTCATTTGTATCCAGACCCTGCTTTCCGAGCAGCTCGTAAACCGGCCCCGCCGCTTTTTCGGCTAAGAACTCTCCCTTCGGGTCGGACCAATAATCGGTATCGCCCGTCTGTAAGAGTAACGGCCGCGGCGCCATGAGCGCGATGAGCATGTTGGCGTCTACCGGCAATTGATCCACGTGTTGCGCAAACTTGGCGTAGTTGGCGCAGAACTGATATGGAAACCGGCCCGGCGCCACCAAGTGCGCGATCGTCTCGCCGTAATTGCGGCGGCTGAGAGCTGCGCCGCCTTCTCCGGAGCAGCAAGCGATCACGGCTGCGAAGCGCGTATCGCGCGCCCCGGCCCAAAGGACCGTCTTTCCCAGCCGCGACGCGCCATACAAGGCCACGCGTTTCGCATCGATTGCGGGATCTTTTTCTAAGTAGTCCAACGCCCGGCTCATTCCCCAACCCCAGGCCGCAATCGCTCCCCACTCATCCGGCGCGGGTTGTGTCTGGCCCGGCTTTAAGTAGAGCGCCCGCACTCCATATTGCAAGCCGCCCTGGAAATCGGGTTCGATGTCGCCGTAATAGACGGTCGCAAATCCGAACCCCGCATTCAGAATCGGAACCACGTCCACCTTGCCGAACGCGAAACCCTGTTTGGCAGGAACCTTCTTGTGCTCCCTGTTCCAGACCTCGCCTTCCTTGACACCTGGATCGTTCACCGTAACACTATTCGCCGAAAAACTGATATTCAGCAGCAGCGGCACTGGTTTCTGCGCTTTTGCAGGCAGATAAACCAGCAGATCCATTTTGGGCCCGTTCTTATCGTGTGAAAAATAAATCGTTGTCTGCTTGCGAATGGCTGCACTGCCGAATGCAGGCGTGCCAGTGTCGAAACGGTCGTAGGTCACATCCGCCGGTGCGCCCGGACTTCGCCCAAACTGATTCTCTTCGAACAAGCGCACAATTTCCGGCCGCCGCTTCGTATACCAGGTCTTCGCATCGCGCACGCGTTTGCCGTTGTCTAAACGCAGCGGATCCGGCAGAGTGTAAGTGCCAACCTTCGCCTCGTCGTAATTGACCGGAATTCCGGCAACCACCTTGGGAGGCGCAGAACGTGTTTGGGGGAACACGTGCGTGGCCTGCAGGAAAGCCGCCGCAATAAGAGGTATCGACGCGCTCAAACGCCTGGAAAGCATGTGGACATGATATCGAGGCGCAGTCTGGCAGCGACTCATAGGGGGCCGCCCCAATGTAGATTACTATACTTAAAAGGATGCGAACAATCAAATTGGCTGCTCGCGGTTCCAGCTCGGCATTGCAACTATTTACGGATTTCGCACACGACGTGCGCCACGCATTCCGGCTCTTTCGCTCCTCGCCCGGTTTTGCGTGGACGGTCATTGCCACGGTAGCCGCCGGCATCACGGCAGCGACAACCGTTTTTAGCATTGTTGACCCGCTTCTGTTTCGGAGCCTGCCATTCCAGGATGCCCAGCAGCTCGTGTCGGTCGGCGTTTACGCCCCTATCGACCCAAATGAGTTTGCTATGGGCGGCATGTACGGCGAGTGGCGCGCTCATCAGACCGTGTTCTCGTCGCTCACCGCCATGCGGCCGGGTACGCAATGCGACTTGCAGCTTGCACAAACCGAGCGTATCCCCTGCGCCGCCGTGCAGCAGAATTTCCTCACCACGCTCGGCGTGGCTCCCATACTCGGCCGAAATTTCACGCGCGACGAAGACCAGCCCCATGCGCCACGCAGCGTGCTTATCTCAAGCCGCATTTGGCGAGAGTATTTCGGATCGCAGCCTGACGTCCTCAACCAGGTCATGAAAGTCGACGACGGACTGGTGCGCATTATCGGCGTTCTGCCGTCTGATTTCGTGCTTCCGCAAGGCGAGGACGTGGACATCCTGCTTCCCGCCCAACTGGACGAGCGGCTCTTGCAAGATCCGGCAGCCACTGTCTTTCTACGCGCCTTTGCGCGCCTGAAGAAAGGAATTTCCGTGGAGCAGGCCAGACAGCGCATGGCGCCCTTATTCCGGTTGAGCATCCGTACAAATGTCCCAGCCGAAGTGCGGGTTGAGGTCCGCCCCGTCATCCGTTCCCTCCGCGATCGCATCATGAATGAAGCAAAACTGGCTTCCCGCATGCTGCTCGGAGCCGTAGCCTTGCTCCTGCTGATGGCCTGCGCCACTCTTACAAATCTTCTCTTGGCGCGAGGACATGCAAAGCGGAGCGAACTCGCGATGAGAGCGGCTTTGGGAGCCAGCCGGAATCGCCTGGCCCGGCAGTGTCTGACTGAAACTTTGGTGCTTTCCTTTGCCGGCGGTGCTATCGCCTTCCTTCTGAGCTGGAGTTGCATTCACCTGTTGGTACATGCGGCGCCCGGCGGATTCCTTCATCTGGAGAAGGTGCATACGGATACGAGAGCGCTTGCGTTCTCAGTAGCCGCCACTCTATTCGTGACAGTGTTGTCGGGGCTATTGCCGGCATTGCGCCGGCCGAATGCTTCAGGTCTGATGAGCTGGCGAGTTGCCGGCGCTGGAGGCGCGCGGTTGAGGCAAGTCCTGACGAGCTTGCAACTTGCTTGTTCGGTCGTCCTACTCACCGGTGCCCTGCTGTTCGCCGACAGCTTAAACCGCGTGGAATCGCAGCAGCCGGGCTTTTCCCAGAGCCATCTCATCGCGATATCGTCGCATCTAAGCCGCGCCCGTTACGGCACTCCGGCGCGCAGAGCTGCTTTTGAAGATCAGATGCAAGCGAAATTGAAGGCGCTCCCGGGCATACAGAACGTTGCCCTCAGTGACTCCATGCCACCTGCCGGTTCGATGCTCGGCCGCCCGCTGAGCACGATCAGAATCGCGGGCAGGCCGCCTCTTACCGGAGCGACGGGTATGGTGGCGCTGCGCTATATCACACCAGAGTATTTCCGAACTCTCAACATTCCCGTGCTGCTTGGCCGAACTTACACCGAGGCAGAGCCAGGCGAGCCGGAACACACCGTCGTTATCAGCGAAACCTTGGCGCGCCGCCTGTTCTCATCAGCCAACCCGATCGGCCAACGAGTCTCTCTTGATGGGGGCGCAACCTGGGTCACTGTAGTGGGCGTCGTCCGCGATGTGAAGAATAATGGCATGGCCGCTCCGGCGTGGCCCGAATACTATCGCCTGCGCAGGAACGGCAGCGGCCGGCTTGGAGCAAGGACCGTGATCTTTCTTCGTTCGGCGTTGAACGGAACCACGCTCACTCGCTGGGTCCAAAAGGAAATAGCAGCGGTGGACCCCATAGTCACAATGACGTTCGAACCAATGCCGGAACGCCTGTATCGCCTCAACGACCGGCCGCGTTTCCTGACATTTGTCCTACTGATCTTTGCGTGCGTCAGCGTCCTGCTGGCGGGCGCCGGACTATATGGCGTCATCGCCTTCCTGGTGAGCAGCCGGACCCGTGAATTCGGCATCCGCTCCGCGCTCGGAGCAACGCGCCGCGACCTCCTGCTCCTGGTGCAGCGCCAAACTCTCTGGTGTGCGGGCGTTGGCATAGCAATCGGACTTTGCGGCTCGGTTGCCCTCACTGGACTGGTGCGCGGACTGCTCTTTGACATCAGCCCGCGCAATCCCGCCGTGCTCGCTTCAGCAGCGCTTTGCCTATTCTTTATCGCGCTCCTTGCGGCCTTGAAGCCTTCCTGGAAAGCAGCTCAAGTCGATCCCGCGCGGGCCTTGCGAGCGGATTAAGGATTTCATCGATTAAGCGCTTCCAACGTGTGCGCAGACGCCCGAGCGCCGGCTATTCTGGCACCTCAACGTTCCCGTGCTACTAAATCAGCTTAGGACGAGAATTAAAGTTGCAATCCTGCGACAGCTTGCCTAGTTTGGAGATTTAAAGAGTACGGCGCATTCATGAGTAACAGTGACTTGCCGGATCATCACCCGGAAATTGTTCGTCGGACGGTTGCTGCGGTGTTACCCACCAAACTGAAATCTGCGCTCGGGCAATTCATGACGCCGCTCAGCGTAGCCCGGTTCATGGCTGCCATGTTTCCGGATAGCACACTGCAGACTTGCCGGCTTCTAGACGCAGGAGCCGGTGTTGGGGCCCTTTCCTGCGCGTTTCTGGACCGATGGGCCGCTGCTAACGGCGGCTTCTGCTTCCAAAAGGTGGAATTAACTGCTTACGAGATCGACGCCACCTTGCGAGGCCATCTGCAAGGAACCCTTTCCCGTTATGCTGAGCGTCTCCGCATCTTACCGCATATTTCCGGTGCTGACTTCATTGAGGCTGGCGCTATCGAGGGATTGCAGGGCCGGCTACGCTTCACCCATGCCATTCTGAATCCACCCTATAAAAAGATCAACAGCGCTTCCCAACATCGGCTTATCCTCCGCCGCGCCGGTATCGAGACCGTCAATCTTTATTCAGCTTTCGTTGCGTTATCTTTAGCGTTGATGGAGCCAGGAGGGCAGCTGGTCGCCATCATCCCGCGTAGCTTCTGTAACGGCCCCTATTACCGGGCTTTTCGCGAGTTCCTTTTTAGCAAGGCCGCAATTCGGCACATTCACCTTTTTGCTTCCAGAAACAAAGCGTTCAGAGATGACCAGGTGCTTCAGGAAAACGTCATCATTCGGCTTGAGCGTGAAGGGGAACCCGGCCCTGTAACCATATCTAACTCGATTGATGACAGCTTTTCCGACCTCACCACGCATGAGCATCCGTTTGAACGAATTGTTTTCCCCGGGGATTCGGAAAAGTTCATTCACGTTCCTGCTTCGCCGGAGCACACGGCGGTTGAGCTTTCGCCGCTCATTCGTTCATCACTGGCCGAGATCGGCGTACAGGTATCAACCGGGCCTGTTGTCGATTTCCGCCTGAAGAACTATATCCGGCAGAGGCCGCAACCCGGTGACGCTCCTTTGCTCTATCCCGGGCATTTCACCGGCCGTGAGGCGCAATGGCCGAAGGAGGGTATGAAGCGGGGCAACGCGATTGCGCTGAACGACGAAACAAAAAAATGGCTATATCCAAATGGTTTTTATACCGTCGTCCGGCGTTTTTCAGCCAAGGAAGAAAGGCGGCGTATTGTCGCGAGCGTAGTGAGACCGGATAGCTTCCCCAGTGCCATAATGCTCGGCTTTGAAAATCATCTGAATGTGTTTCACGAGCAGCGGAAAAGTCTGCCGGAAGCCCTTGCATACGGCCTCGCCGCTTTTCTAAGCACCACGGCGGTTGACGACCAGTTTCGGCGATTCAACGGCCATACACAGGTGATTTGCGCCTAATGCAATTTCCGAGCCGCCAGGCTCTGATTGCGATGGGCGAATGGGCTTTGCAACAGCCGAACCTGACACAGGCTATGCTGGACGATCAACTCACAAAGATCGCCGCATGAGTACTGACGACTATATCAAGAACGCTATCGCCATTCTGGCCTCGCTTGGTCTGCCCCGTGCGCAGCAAAACCAACGCTCCGGACTTTGCCTGCTTGCTCTTTTGAATCTTCCGCCCGGTAAACCATGGGCGAAGGCGGAAAATCCACTGATGGGAATAACGCCCATGATGGATTGGATTCGGCAGCACTACGGAAAATCTTATGCACCGAACAGCCGTGAGACGTTCCGGCGCCAGACGATGCACCAGTTCGTTGAAGCTGGTATCGCACTCTACAATCCCGACAAGCCTAACCGTCCGGTGAACAGCCCCGCAGCCGTTTACCAGATTGAACCCGGAGCGCTCAAATTGCTGCGGAGCTTCGGCAAACGGCCATGGCACAACAATCTAACCGACTATCTCGCGGGAGTCCAAACGCTTACAGCTCGATATGCTCATGAACGGCAACAAAATCTCGTGCCGGTGCAGATTGCGCCGGGCAAGGAGATAACACTCAGCCCCGGCGAGCACAGTGATCTCATTCGCGCCATCGTTGAAGACTTCGGAGCTCGTTTCGTGCCGGGCGGAATGCTTATCTATGCCGCGATACCGGCGACAAATGGGGATATTTCGATGCTGTGCTGCTTCAGGAGCTGGGAGTTAAGATCGAGTCACACGGAAAGATGCCGGACGTTGTGCTCTATTATCCTGAGCGGAATTGGCTGATAGTGGTCGAATCCGTGACCAGTCATGGCCCCGTCAACGGAAAGCGCCATGCCGAGCTCGCCCGTCTGTTTTCAGGCTCAAACGCGGGACTTGTGTATGTCACGGCGTTCCCGAATCGCGGCGTTATGAGCCGGTATCTTTCAGAGATCGCTTGGGAAACGGAGGTGTGGGTTGCCGAGGCGCCCTCACATCTCATTCACTTCAACGGAGAGCGGTTCTTAGGTCCCTACCCGGTTGCGAGTTAGTCGCCGTATGCGATTGGAAAGACGTGTCGATCCGGCGCAGGCCGTGCGGGTGAATTAACGAGTGATTAGGGCATGCAGCCGGCGATCTCGTAAATACAACCCCAACCACGCCAGAATTCCGAGCAGCACGGTCATTACGTATGATGGGTCTCCAACCCGAACGTTCGTCGCCGTTGCACCTCCCAGATAACCGGTCATCAGGATCGCTCCGAGGAAGGCCGTTCGCGGGATCGCATAAATGATGGTGACCAGCAGCTCGAGCGTTCCGATACCTACAATGAGATGTTCCGGGTAGCCATAATGGCCCATTCCCTGAATCACGGCATCGGCCTTCGAGAGCTTCAGAATCGCGCTGAATGCCAACAGTAGGACGGGAACTGCGCTGATAATGCGCCCGGTCCAGATCCTTTTCGCAGTAGCCTGCTCCATAAGTTTACTCTTCCCTCTACTGACACGTCGGGCAAAGGATTGCAAATCGACAAGTGGCTATAGAGATGATTAACGCCGGATTCCGTACTCCAGCGTGAAATAGGTTGGGTTCAACCGGGATAACGGTTCTTGCAGCTTTGCCAGTTCTTCCTCGACGCCATGAACTTCGACCCGCGTAACTTTGGCAATCTTGGTGGCCTCTTTCAGAAGAGCGCCCACGTTATCAAGATGCGCGAGCAGGCCTTCCGCGCCCACATAGGCTTCGCGGCAATGCACCTCGTCTTCATGAAAGCTGAAGCCATAGTACAGACATCTCGGCTCCGTCGCGGCCTTTGAAACGAACTGCTCGCAAAGCGCCTTGAACTCATCCATCTTCCCGTCCGAGACTTTAAAATACGGGTGAATCGAAACAGCTCGGTCCTGCGTTGCCATGATCCTCAGTATCCTACGCGGCCGGTTATTGCGCTGTATACTGCCCGAAGGCAGAAAGGACCGACTAGGATGCCTAGAAATACAGTTATCTTCATTACGGGCACGAGCACCGGTTTCGGACGGACCGCCGCCGAGACTCTCGCGGCACGCGAATACACCGTGATTGCGACCATGCGAGATTCGAAGGGGCGAAACGCGTCCCATCGCCATGCGTTAGAATCACTCGCCACCCGCGAGCGTTGGGCGCTGCATGTGCTTGACCTTGACGTCACTCAGGAAACCTCAGTCGAGCAGGCGGTCCGGCAGGCTCTTACATACGCCGGGCGAATTGATGTCGTGATAAACAACGCCGGCATCGGCGCATTGGGTGTAACGGAAGCTTACAGCGTCGAGCAGTTCAAACAGTTGTTTGAAGTCAACCTGTTTGGGGCCGTTCGGGTCAATCGAGCCGTTCTACCTTCCATGCGTGAACAGCGGAGCGGCCTCCTCATTCATGTGAGTTCCGCGGCCGGTCGTGTCACGGTGCCCTACATGGGAGTGTATTGCGCAAGTAAGTTCGCGCTTGAAGCGCTGGCTGATACTTACCGTTTCGAGCTGACTCCTTTCGGAATTGATTCGGTCCTGGTGGAACCTGGTATTCACCGGACACCGATTTTGGAGAACTTCCTTCCGCCTCTCGATGAAGCGGTCGTACGCGAGTACGGCACTTCCGCTGAATGCGCGGCGCGTGTGAAGGGCGTTTTCGAGGGGGCTAGCCGCACGCCGGAAACGCCCGGCGCCGCCGATGTGGTGGAAGCCTTTGTGCGCCTGATCGAGACCCCGGCAGGCGAGCGGCCCTTCCGCACGGTTCCAACGCCCGCGCTGCAACCGCTTTTGGATCCCTACAATGCGTTATCTGCCGAAATGCGAAATACGGTAGCGAACATTTTCGGTGTGCCCGAGCTACTCACGCTGCGGCAACCAGCTTCCATGGTGGAGTAGGCCTTTGGCCTGCATTTAGGGCTGCGCAGACTTTTGTGGGATGGCCCCTCGGGCTGCGCCGGGCGCCTCGACCGGCATTCTTTGCTTGCCGCGGCCGCTGCTTTAGCAGTGCTTTAATTCCCTCACAGCGCGCGATCCCAGAAACGACGCCCGAAGCTTCTCATCTTCAATATTCGCTGCAATCGACTGAACGATGCGGGAGGCTTTTTCGAAAGCTTCGTCCGCGGTTCCGTCTCCCCGTTGCAAGCGCAACCGGCCCAGCAAAGAATGGACCCTCCATTCGACGAAAGGAACGGGGGTAAGCCGCCAGCCGTTGCGCCGCGCCGTTTCAAGATCCCGCCGAAGCACGGTTAGCGCTTCCGAGATCCTCCCCATGCTTCCCAGGCTTAGCCCCAGGAAGAACTGCGTCTGAACGAGTAGAGGTCCATGCCGTAAGTCCGAAGCGAGATGAAGAGCCTCCAGCAGAACCTCTCGCGCGCATTCATACTGTATTCAAACCTTCTTGCAATCCGGATGACTTCGTCGAGATTCTGCTTGGCTTCCGCTAGTTCTCCCACCGTATCTTGCTGCATCGCGATGAATGCCATCGTCTCGACGCGCAGGCGTTCGTCGCCCAGCTCTTCCGCGATACCCAGGGCCTCGCCGGCGGCCTTGTCATCCAGACGATGTGCGTAAAAGGTAGGCTTCGGCGAGAGCATTGAGCGCTCCGTGCTCCATCGCCCGGTTGTAACTCTTGCAGGCCTGATGCAGCAAATTGCTGAAGTCTTCAATGGCGTCGCCGAAGTGACCCGTCGCGAGATAAGCAGCGCCGCGTTTCCGATAAATTGCAGCCAGCATCGACGACTGCTTTTCGCACGCCAGCTTCGGCATAAAACCAACCGCGCGGCTGTAATGCTCCACTGCCTTTTCGTTGGCGTGGATCTGCATGGCATTGTCGCCCGCGTGAACGAGAAACTCTACCGCACGTTCAAAATCCCGGCCGCGGTCGAAATGCGTCGCAAGTTGGGTGGCGAGCCGACGCGCCTCGCCGCCATAAGACCGGATCATCAAATCGCCGGTCTGACGGTGCAGCGACACGCGGCGGTTCGTCATCAGATCCTGGTAAACCGCATTCTGATAGAGAACATGCACAAATCGATAACGCGTGCTTAGCGTTCCGTCCGGCAACTCCTCCTCTCCGATCGTCTGGATCAGACGATGCACTTTACGTTCGTTGCCGCCGCCAGCCTACTTATTCTTCCGCAAAGCGCGCCGGCGCAAAATGCCGTGACCGATTGGAACGACATCGCAGTCAAGACTGCGGTACTCGGAAACTCATTTATTCCGCCGAACAGCCCAAACGGCATGGCTCTCTATCTGGCTTATGTTCATTTGGCCATTCACGACGCGGTGAACGCTATCCAGCACCGGTATAACTCGTATGGGCCGCCCATCGTTGCCCGGCCGGTGCATCAGTCGATGCGGCGGTTGCTGCCGCTGCCTACGTCACATTGCAATTTCATTTTCCCGACCAATCCCCCGCACTCACCGCCACGTATAACGGCTGGCTCGCGGCGCTGCCGGAGGCCGGCAAGGACGATGGCGTGGCCGCCGGGACGGCCGCGGCGAATCAGATCATTGCGATGCGAGCGAATGATGGCCGCGGCGCCAACGTGCCGTATACTTACCCCAGCGTGCCGACACCGGGCGTATGGATTCCGACTCCGCCGGGTTTTGCCTCGCCGGTCACACCATGGATGGGCAAGATGGTGCCGTTTACGATGCGGAGCGCCGCTCAGTTCCTTCCCGAGCCGGCCTTCTCGCTCTCGAGTACGGAATGGGTGGACGACTACAACCAGGTGAAGGCTTTAGGCGCAATCAACAGCGCCGTGCGCACACCCAAGCAAACGGAGATCGCCCTGTTTTGGACCGAAAATACCAGCGTGCAATATGCGCGAGCTTTGCGCAATTTGGCGGGAGCGCACGGATTGGACGCGGCCGAAACGGCTCGCCTGTTTGCACTGGTCTGGACCAGTTCCGCGGACGCATTGATCGGGTGCTGGAACGCAAAATATACGTACAGCTTCTGGCGGCCGGTCACGGCCATTCGCAAGGGCGACATTGACGGCAATCCTGAAACTGTGCCGGACCCTGACTGGACACCGCTAGTGAATACGCCTGCCCATCCGGAATACCCTTCCGCGCACGGATGTTTCACTGGCGCTCTGGCCGATTCGCTGAAGCAATATTTCGGGAAACCGAATTTCACGTTTATTGTGAGCAGCACGGTCACCAACACCGTGCACGAGATACGTAGCACGAATGAACTGGAGAACGAAGTAAAGAACGCGCGGGTGTACGCCGGGATTCACTATCACCACTCGGTTGTTCAGGGAGCTGATCTCGGGCACAAAGTGGCACGGCAGATTTTCCGGGAGTTCTTCCAGCCGGAATCGAGTAAGTAACGGCGCATCTCGCCTGCAACTCGCGTTCTGCGCTTCCGGCACGGCCAGAAACGTGATACTCGCGGGCGGCAACGTGATCGGTCCTGCCGGTACCGGAACACCCGCGAGTTCCGGAATCGTATCGTCCGCGCCCAGCTTCAACTCCTTCCCGTTCAGCTCGACGCGTGCTTTCCTGCGGCGAAGCCGTGATCGTGTACCGCTGAGAAGCAACCGGAACGGCCAGCATCTTCGGACGCGAAGACCCTCAGCCGGCGAGGACGCCAGTTTCAGCACTGGAGTTCCCATCAGCTTGTGCCACAAGAGGGCCGCCCAGTAGTTGGGGCGAGGAGCAAACGTTCCCTCGTTGAGAAGTCCATAATCGCTCGCCGCGAGCGTATTGTGAGCCACCCGCGGACGCCCTGCTGCGCGAGACTGGCATGCTCGTCAAAGTAACGAAAAGTGTCCAGAAAAGTAGAGGCCCACGGATTCCCGCCGCAAGCCGCATCGGCAGTCTCGGTCACCCACAGCGGCTTGTCCGGCTCAAATTGATCGCGCAATTTCTTGTAGAACGCGTTCACCGCGTCGGACGCGAGAGCCACTCCGGAGTAAGAGCCGCAGCCGCCGTTGTTCCGAAGGGTGAATTGGCTCCGGCGCACCGTTGCGACGCGGCCGCATAGATGCGATTCGAGAAAACGTCGTAAACCGGCCCGGTAGCCGCAAGCAGCGCCTCCGTGCCGAGCTAGGTCCCGTTCACCGCGGCACTGCCGGAAGAGAACCGGGATTGAGTGATAAGATCGAATTCGCCGCAAGGGCCGCCGAGACCCAAGCGCCAGCCAGCACAGCAAGGCGTATCAACTCCACGGATGCCCTCCTCGTACGGAAATTGTGGCACTTTTCACGCATAAGCATTCCTTCCCAGGATGCGGCATGCGGGTGTCTGACGGCGCTCTGCAGCAGCGCCTAAACACCTCATTTCAGGCGAGATAGAGCTTTTTCAAATTTTGTGACCGCCCGCCTGCGCACCCCGGAAATTTCGTTTCGCAAAAATGCGGCTTCAAAACCAACCAGCAGTACGCAGAGTACTGCCGGTTGTTCAGCTATTCTGAATCTACTGAGATGGGTTGGGGCTATTGCCCTCTCGGGGGAGTGACACGCCAACCATGACGCTGGCAGAAGCAATCAAGTCGGCCGTGCTGCGCATTGCGGCGGCGACTGGTGTCTTCAAGCTGGTTTTAAACAGTGAGTGGAGACGTCAGCGACTCGTCATTTTGTGCTACCACGGCGTTTCCACCGACGATGAACACCTGTGTTTTCCGGGTTTCTACATGCATCCGCGCCTGTTTGAGAGCCGGCTGGAACACTTGCGCAAGCGCGACATTCGCGTGCTTCCACTGGATGAAGCGCTCGACCGCCTGGAAGCCGGGACGCTGCCCCCGCGCAGCGCCGCCATCGGCATCGATGACGGTTTCTATGGCATGTACGCCGCCGGACGTCCCATTCTGCGGCGCTTTGGGTTTCCCACCACGGTCTACATGACGACGTATTACGTCCACTACAACGTGCCCGTGTTCGACCCCATGGCCGAATATCTGCTCTGGAAAGCAAACGGCAGGACAATTAGCTGGAGGGAGATTTTCCCGGAGCCGATTTTTCTCGACGACCAAGGACGGCCGCAAGCCGCCGCGATGGTGCGCAATTACGCAATTCTCCACAAACTGTCCGGCCCGGCGAAGAACGACCTCCTGCGCGAACTGGCTGGCCATCTGGGCGTCGACTATCAGGATCTCTGCGCCCGGAGGATGCTGTATCTCGTCAACGCCCCCGAGCTTCGTGAATGGGCGAAAGAGGCCGAGTTTCAATTGCACTCCCATCGCCACCGGCTCTCGCGGGATCGCCAGACGTTCCGCCGCCAGCTCAGCGAGAACGAGGCTGTCCTGCAGGCGCTCACCGGACGCAAATGCCGCCACTTCTGCTATCCGGGCGGTATGTATTTGCCGGAATTCCCGCAGTGGCTGCGCGAATACGGCATTCGGTCTGCCGTTCACTGCGGAGGCGGTCTGGCCGCGCCGGGAATGGATCACCTTCTGTTGCCTCGCGTCATGGATACGTCGAACCTGCCGCTGGAGCAGTTCGACAGTTGGATCACCGGCGCCAGCGCCCTCATTCCGCGACGTCAGAGCGTCTTCCATCCCGATCAGCTAACGCAAGTGTTGGAAGACGAAGGCGAAGTTCTGCAACGATGCTACCAGGCGACCGCCGGAAGTTAGCGGGGTCTCCGTCCAAACCCGCTCTCTTCTAGGTTTTTCCGTGTGCAAAGATCCTCAAGTCGAACTTCGGCAAAAATGTGTTCGGCGCCTGCATCGATGGCATCCCGCAAGCGCGCGTGAATTGCTTTCCTCCGCAGTTCGCAGGTGTTGAAATGCGGATTTGTAAAGTCCTCGCGCAGAAACATGGAGCGTTCCGGGAAACCGCCGTCGCGCTTTCCCGCGACTCTGCTGAGCCATCCGCAATACGCGAGTTCGCCTGATACTTCTGCTGTGTAAACCTGATCTCCTCGGCTAAGCCGAACCAGCGCCTCGCTTAGAAATTCCTGAAGGGTGCGGCCGTAAGACGAACGCGGCTGATAGAGGGTCAAATCCGAAACGCGGTTTCTGTTGATGCCGCAGCCGGAGCAGAGGGGCAGTAATTCCGGCCCTCCCTCGAACATATAGACGAGAGATTCCCCGCGCGACTGGAGGGTGCGCCTTATGGAACGGAGCAGTCGGCTGATGTGCCTTCGTAGCGGAAAACCAGCAGATTTGCCGTTGGAGAGGGGGCTCAGCGCAGCCGTGTCAATCCCAGCAAGAGTGAACACACGCTTCGCGGTCGTGAGTATCCAGCGCAGGCACCAGAAGCGTAGGTAATCGCGCCGGCGGGCAAACATACGCACTACATACGCCTCATCATGAGCGTTATGAAACCGCTCTTTGTATTTGCCCCCAGGAGTCAGATCGAAGCGGGGCACGCCTAGTTCCGCCAGTCTGGACGCGAGGAACAGGAGGAGCAGCTTCCCGGGCGAGTGCTCGGCGAGAAACGGCGAATGCGCAAGAAAACCCAGCGACAGTTCGGACTTGCTGAAGAATCCAATGTGGCTGGCTGCGAGTTCTCCTCCTGCCGTAAGCACGGAAGCGTGCGCCAGGCCGGGGCAATCGAGCAGGCGTAAAAACAGCTCACGCTTCAACGGGTCTTCCTGGAACGGCAGCGATCCGCTGACCGCGCCTTGCCGCAGATCGCAGTAAGCGGCGAGCTTATCGATATACTGCTCCAATTCCGCGCTCGATTCGATTTGCCGGAATCCCACCGGGCCCAGCCGTGCCAGCCGGTTTAGGCGGCTGCGATTGCTTTTCTTTCGAAGCGATGCAGCGCTGGTGTCTTGCGACAAGTCTCGGACCGGGCGAGGGACGGCTCTTTTCAGCGCCTTGTGCCGTGCGCTTACCCAATCGAGCGGCGTGCCGGGGGGAAGAAACAACAGCGCGAGCCTGCCTTTCGGAAACTGCCGCCATAGTTGGGACAGCGCGCGTGTAATAAACTCGTTCGAAGCGTCGCGGTCGGCGAGCCAGCAGTAATACTCGGCATTGGGCCAGCCGCAGGGTATCAGTTCGCCTGCGCCGCAGTCGACAGCAAGCGCCCAAAAACCGGTCAGAGTGCTTTCGCCGCTTACGCCGGTGATGACCAGCGGATCATAGCGGCAGCCATAAACCGAATACCATGTCCTGACAAACTCCGACTTCTGGAAAGCCGTCGACCACTCGCAGCGGTCGTACAGGGCATTCCAGGAGGAAAGCAACCCCGCCTCCGAAAGCCGGTGTTGCGCGTTGGCGCCTCGGATAATCTCGAGTTTCATTCAACCGCCTGTCGCGCGTTCATTCATTCTCTACCAGTCGAGCCTTCGAGGGAAAGTAAAAATTAGCAAAACCAGATAGTATGATCGAAACGGTTTGCACCATGGCGCGACTGGCGTCGTTTCTCGAGCGGCTTCGGCATCTTTCGTGGCGGAAGATAAAAGCTCATACGCAACGGATCTTCTATTTTGAGACGGAAGAATGCATTTACCGGATTACGCCGGCTGAAGCCCTGAAATTTCCGCAGGATCCCGAGATTCGCCGGGACCGTTGGGAGGATCTCGCCACCTACGTTCCGGCCGAGCCGGGAGACGAACTCGAGCCCAAGCTGAAGGAATGGAAGCGGCGGCTCGCCTCAAACCAGCACGTCTACACAAAAATGGAGGACGGAAAACTGGCTATATACGGCTGGATGATCGAGCGTCAGAAGATTAGCAGGCTCGATGAGCTGAAGCAGGACGTCGAACTGCCGCCAAACTGCGCCGTAGTCTACGATTTCTATTGCCTGCCGCAATACCGCAATCGCCACTACTATCCGCGTATGCTGATGCACGTTTTGCATGAAGCCGCCGAAGTGCCAGGCACCGAATGGATTCACGTGGGAGTGACGCGATCTAACAAAGTGCCCTACTGGTGGGTGAATCGCCTTCGCCTGACGCACCGCGAAAGCTACTTCTACCGGCGTGTCGGCTGGAAAGAAAAGAAATGGCGCCAAACTATAGCGACTTCACCGGAACCGTAAACACAACCGTGTTCACCACTCCCCTGCGCTGAAATTGCGTCCAGATGCGATACAAGCCCGGCCGTGGAAAGACGATATTGAACTGCACGCCGGACCCGGGTGTGACCAGAAACGGATGCAGATGCAACATGTCGACCAAGTCGGCACTGGCCGCCAGCATATGGCCCCAAGCTCCCAGGTAAGGCTCCAAACCTTCCACCGGGTTGAGTGTGAAGAACAGTTTGGTTTGCAAAGCTGCCAGCGGCTGCTCGGGATCCATTCGCAGCGATGCCGTCAAGTTCTCCGCTTTCGAGGGGGCGAGTGACGGCGACAGATGCGCCGGAGGGCAGTTTCCCGGAACGAACAGCGTTGCGACTGCAAGCTGCGGAACGGAGCCGGATGGATAGAAATCGGCCAGCAGGCGATACATCCCTCCATACGGAAACTGCACCGGCAGGCGAAAGGAGCCGTCGGGCTGCGGAACCGGGTGCAAATGTCCGAAGAACTCCAGATTTTCGCTGACAACGAACAGGTGCATCAACTTCTCATGCACTATCTCAAAGTGTTCGGCCGGTTTATTCGTTTCCGGGTTGAGCACACGAAACGTTAGAATGGCGGTCTCGCCGGGACGGATCAGGTCGGGCGACTGCTCGATTTCGAGCGGGTATTCGATCCGGTCCGGCACGTGTAGAACCAGCTTCATCCCGCATCGCGGACAGAAGCCTGGTTTGTCAGACCGATAATCCGGATCCATGGGACAGACCCAATCGTTGTTCGTTGCGGAATTCTTAGCTTGAAAACGCGCCACGAGCGGCGTGCCTGCCAACAAACAAGCAATACAGGTTCGACGTGTGAGCTTACCGGTCACCGGACGGAGTTTCGCCTACGTACTTGATTTCGCTGTCAGTAAGCGCAATCTCGACGCGGCGGTTCTTGGCTCGCGCGAGAGTTGTCGTGCCCGGCACGAGCGGGCTGGTCTTACCGTATCCCTTCACGTTGATAATGGCGGGATCGATGCCTGCCTTCACCAAGTAATCCTCGACGGCTTTGGCGCGGCGCATGGATAGTTGCTGGTTGTAATCGTCGGAGCCGACGTCATCCGTGTAGCCGAATACCGAGAGCCCGTATCCCTTCGAGACAAGCAGAATGCCCGCCACCCGGCTGAGCAGCTCCCGGTTTTTCTGGTTGAGCTCTGCGCTATCGAAATTGAATCGGAATGTGGAATCGGGTAACGTAATCAACATGCCGTTGGGCGTGCGGCGCGTATCAACGATCTTACTCAGCGCCTCCTGCATCCGATCCAACTCCTGTTGCCGCTCGTGGCGGATTTGGACTAATTGATCCTGGGCCTGCTTGGCCTGATCCTGCGCGGCTTTGGCCTGTTGGGCCGCCTGCTGTTCGGAGCTTAGAGCTTGCGCCCGATCCTGTTCAGCTTGCTGTTTTTGGGCTTCGGCCTGTTGCCGTCCCGCTGCAGCGGCTTCTGCGCGCGCGGCGGCTACGTCGGCGCGCTGGCTCGCGGCCGCCGCGGCGGCGGATTCTTCCTGCGCGAGTTGAGTCGCGCTGTTGACGTCTTGCCGGAGGGAAGTAACTTGTGCTTCGAGATTCTTGATGCTCTGGATACCTTTGTAGTCGACTGTTGCCAGAGCCGCAACTACGACGACCAGACCTGCTACAACTGCCAGTCGTTTCACACTTCATTTTAACTTGCAGAGCCGCGACGGCTATTCGTGAAATATGGAAAAGATTCTTGCGACGCTCAGCCGTAAGGAGCCCGCCGAAAGCTCAGTCATCTTAATCACCTCTGCGCCCGAATCATATTGCCATGCAGTCTCAGCTTCCGGGTCGAAAATCCAACAATGCGGCACGCCCCAGACGTGGTACAAATGGCACTTCTCCACTGTGGATTTGAAATCTTTCCGGCTGGAGAGAATCTCGATACAGAGGAAGTAAGGCTTCTCCGGATACCCAGCCCCGGTAGCCCACTCTTTTTTGGGAGCAACCGCCAGATCAGGAAGGCGGTAATGCCGGGGACCGAGTTTCGAGCGTACTTCAACCGCGCCGCCGTATTCAGACTGCTCGATCAAAGCCGCCAAGAATACGACAAGGCGTCCGTGCTTTTTGTGTGGCACAGCTTTTTGAATCACCACTCCGTCCAGGTATTCGTCGTACTCGAACTCCTCGGAATTCAGGTACACTTCCTCCGGTACGTGCTCCAGCAGGCTATCCGCGAGGGCTGCCATATGCCGATGATATCGCTCCGTCAGTTAACCACCTTGTGCTCCACCAGCCACGACTCCGCTATTTCACATGCGCGGCGAAACGACTCCGTCAACGATTTTATTTCCTCGTTTGAAACCGCCGGCGAATTCGCCGAGCACGTTCTCTCGAAGTGGATCAATTGCTCCTGGAACTCCGGAGCAATCAGCCGGGAAGCGCCGCCTTGCAACCAGTGAGCGGATGCCTTGGCTGCTTCCAAGTCGCCGCTCTGTATCGAGCCCGTCAATTTGTGGAACATGGGAGGCGCTGTATCCAAGAAGATCTGCATCAAATCCCGAAGTAGTTCCGGCGAATAACCTTTGAGCCGGTCTAACTCTGGGGCGGGAGGCGCCGGGCGAGCGACATTCATCCACGAAAAGCATTTTTGAACAAGCTCCGCGTCCTGAAACGGCTTGGCGAGAAAGTCATCCATGCCGGCCTGTTCGGCCCGGATTCGGTCTTCTTTAAACGCGCTGGCGGTCAAAGCAATAATCGGCACCGCGCAGGCGGGCGGGGGCAGCGTCCGTATCTGACGAGTGGCTTCGTAGCCGTCCATTACCGGCATGCGGCAGTCCATTAGAATGAGATCCAGCCGAAGCGCTTGCGCGGCCGCGAGCGCCTCCAGCCCGTCGCTCGCTTCGTGGATGTGAATACCAAATTTCTCGAGCATCAGGCGGGCCACCAAGCGGTTCGCCGGATTATCTTCCGCAATGAGGACGTGGAAATCGGCCTTGCCGAGCCGCGCAAGCGCGGCGAGCGATGCCGTATGAGCTGTTGGGGCAGCCTCTGGATGCACAACTGGCTCGCCCGAAGCGATCATAGCCTTGACGGTGAAGTGAAACTCGCTTCCCTGCCCGACTTGGCTCCGCGCCCAAATGGAACCTCCCATGAGTTGCACGAGCCGGCTACAGATAGCCAGTCCCAGTCCGGTTCCGCCGTATCTCCGGGTGGTGGAACTGTCTGCTTGAGAGAATGCTTCGAAAATGGAGGTCAGCTTCTCGTCCGGGATACCGGCGCCCGTATCGCGCACGCTGAAATGCAGCAGCACCTCGGGCGCGTTCAAGGCTTCGCATCCGGCGTGAACCGTCACGCTGCCCTCGTCTGTAAACTTCAACGCGTTGCCCACGAGGTTGAGGATGATCTGGCGCAGGCGCAGCGGATCGGAATGGACCACGGGCGGTACGTCCGGATCAACGGAGAACTCCAGCTTGATTCCTTTTTGCTGAGCGCGCAGCGCGAGCGGCTTCAACGTTGCTTCCAGGCTTTCGCGCACCACGAAATCGACAGGATCGAGATCCAGCTTGCCCGCTTCCACTTTAGAAAAATCCAAAATGTCGTCGATCACCCGGAGCAGCGATGTCGCCGAATCGCGCGCAACTTCCAGATGCTCCCGTTGTTGGGCACTCAATTCCCCGGAGAGCGCGAGCTGCGTCATGCCGAGGATGGCGTTCATCGGGGTTCGAATCTCGTGGCTCATGTTCGCAAGAAACTCGCTCTTCACCTGGCTGGCCCGTTCGGCAGCTTCTTTCGCCTTCAATGACTCCAGTTCGGCTCGCTCGCGTTCCGCGATCTCGTTGCGAAGCTCCGCCGTGCGCTGCTGGACATGTTGCTCCAGAATGCGTTCACGCTCCTGTAGGGTTTTCATGCGGGAAAGGTGCATCGCCAAAGCCATTCCCGCAATGGCCAAACCGCATAGCGTATAGAACCAGAACGTCTGATAGAAATGAGGCTCCAAGGTCAGCGCAAGCGAGGCGCCCGCCGAACTCCACGTTCCATCCTCATTGGTTGCCTCCACTTTGAACCGGTAGCGCCCTGGCGGAATGTTCGTGTAGTAAGCGGCGCGGCGCAATCCGGCATGAACCCAGCCCTTATCGAATCCCGCCAGTTGGTATCGAAAGTGAATCCTGCGAGCAGAACGGAAATTTGGTGCCGAAAAGTGAAATTCGAGATCGCCGGCTCCCGGCTCTATGCGCAAACCGGACCGGACTGGAAGCTTCTGTTCGTTCGCGATCACGTCCTCGATCAAAGTCAACTGCTGCCTGGGGCCGGTAGTTAGGCGGCGGGGATCGATGGCAACAACTCCTTTCATCGTGGGGAACCACAACCGGCCATCGTGGGATTTCCATCCTGCCGGTTGGAAGCTGCCATTGCATTCCGGCGTGTTCATCCCGTCGGATTCTCCATAGGAGATCACCGGAACTCGGTCAATCTTTTTTTGGGCGAATTCGTTGAGGGCTTGTATGCTTGCGCGGAAGATACCCTTGTTACAGCTCATCCAAAGGTTGCCTCGATCGTCCTGCAAAATCCGGAAAATCGCATCGTCCAGCAGACCGTCCTTCGTAGTGAAAGAGAAAAGGTGGCCATCCTTCAGGCGATCTAATCCACCGCCGTCGGTGCCGATCCAAAGCGTACCCTGGTTATCTTCGTGAATGGCGAGCACGACATCGTTTGAAAGCCCGCGCTGCTTATCGAAAACCTGAAACCGGCCATTCTCAAACAGGTCCAGCCCACCGCCGCCGGTTCCGATCCACAACCGACGATGGCGGTCTTCGTGCAAGGCTCGAACAACGTCATTGGACAGCCCTTCCTTCGTCGTAAAAGTCGTGAACCGGTGATTCTTCCACCGGCTGAGCCCGGCGCGCGTTCCGATCCAAATCGCCCCCCCGCTGTCGGCATAAACGACGATCACCACATCGCTTGGAAGTCCATCTTTTTGCGTGAATGTTTCAAATCTGCCGTCCTTGAACCGGTTCAGGCCCTTGCGCGTACCGATCCAAAGCGCGCCGTCCTCACCTTGGCAGATGCTGAAAACGAGGTTATCCGCCAAACCGTTTTTTGTCGTGAAAGACGTAAACTTTCCATGGCTAAACCTGTTGAGTCCACCGCCATTGGTCCCGATCCAAATGTTGCCCTCCCGATCTTCGAAGATCGGGAGCGTTACGTTATTCGAAAGGCCATCCCTCTTGTCGTAGGACACAATTGCGCTCTGACTGAACAGCCGGACAAGACCGCCGCCGCCAGTGCCAACCCATAAATCATTCTGCCGGTCGTGATAGATACACCAGACATCGTTATTCGGCAGGCCATTCTGAGTCGTGTAAGCAGAAAAACCGTGGTCGGACAAGCGAGTCAGACCGCCGCCGTAGGTTCCGATCCACAGGCTTTTATCAGGCCCTTCGCCGAGGGAAACAACCGAGTTGCTGGTCAGCCCGTTTCGCGTCGTAAAGGTGGTGAATTTGCCGTCCTGAAAACGCGCGAGCCCGCCGCCGTAGGTTCCGATCCACAAGGTTCCGGAGTTTATTAAAAGCGCGCGCACGTAGTTGCTGGGCAGGCCGTCGGAGGTTCGATAAATTTGGAAGCGGCCGCTCGAAAACCGATTCAGGCCGTCATGGGTCCCGATCCATAGGGCCCCATCCGCGCCGTGCGCCAACGCGAACACCTGGTTGTCTGCAAGGCCCTGGTCGGTATTCCAAGAGGTGAAGCGCCCCTGATGCAGGCGATTGAGGCCGCCACCGTTAGTTCCAATCCAAATGTCTCCGGAAGAATCCTCCAGAAGACACGAAATAGAGTTATTCGAAAGACCATCGTGCGTCGTAAAGGTGTGGAACTGGCCGCCGCTCAAGCGCGTCAGCCCGCCACCCACAGTGCCGATCCACAGATTGCCTCGCGCATCCTGCAACAGGGTGTCGACAACGTTGCTTTTTAGCTGTGGAGTATTGCTCTTATCGAAAACCGTGAAGCGCAGTCCATCGAAGCGGACCAATCCCAGCTCCGTGCCCGCCCAGAGATAGCCATCGGCGGATTGCACAATAGCGGGAACTGTATTTTGCGGCAGACCCTCTTCGGTTCGCCAGACTTCCTGACGGAGTCTGTTCATGGGCCAGGCGGGACCCGCGCCCGGCAACAGGTTGGCCGCGCAAAAGGCGTTCGCAACCGGGCAGAGCAGAGCGACCGCTAACGCCGCAGCACGTGGGTGTAGCAATTCTGTAATAAATCGGATATTCGCGTATTTAACCGGATATTCCGTGGAAATTTCGTGAGCGTTCAGCCTATAATCTATCCAAGTCCCAAGATCGCGTCAACCTAGCCCTCAGACCGGAAGCCAAGGGTTCTTTTGGCCTCTGGTGATTTCCTGTCGTTGCGACGGCCCGTTCAGGCCGTACCGGAAAATTTGAATTTAAAGACTGGTGTTCCAGCCGCAAACATTACGCGTTGCGTGTATTTGCGAACGGAACCGGTGTGCACTTGGGACATAAACGAGGAATTATGAACAGAATTCTTGCAGGCGTCGCGATTTTCATCGGTTTCGGAACCGTCTCTCTCGCTCAAACGGCTTACGTTGCTCGGGAGTTGCAAAATCTGGATCCGCAAAGCCATGTCAATGTGATCGTCAGGTTCAAACACGCTCCGGATTTCGCGCACCATCAGATGATCCGCGATCTGGGCGGCACGGTGCGGGGAACTCTGGACCTGATTCAAGCGGGGACCTATTCGGTTCCAGCGGCCACCCTGCAGAGTTTGGCGTACAACCCGGAAGTGCTTTCCATTTCGCCGGACCGGCCAGTACACATGTTGCTCGACAACACAACGGCGGCCGTGAATGCACCAGCCGCCTGGAGCACGGGACTGGATGGTACCGGCATTGGCGTGGCGGTCATTGACAGCGGGATATCCGACCATGACGACCTGCAAGGCAGCGCCGGAAGCCGCGTGGTGTATCGCGAGAGTTTTGTCGGCAGCGATGGAACAGATGGCTTTGGACACGGAGAACACGTAGCCGGCATTCTGGCGGCCAATGGAGCGGATTCGAACTGCGGTATCTGCACTCGCCACTTTGTCGGTCTGGCGCCCAATGTGAAACTGATCGATTTGCAAGTGCTCGATTCAAACGGGGTGGGCACCGACAGCGGCGTGATTGCGGCCATCACGCGAGCCATTCAGTTGCAATCGCTGTATAACATTCGTGTGATCAACCTGTCGCTCGGGCGGCCGGTGTATGAAAGCTATGCGCTCGACCCTCTCTGTCTGGCGGTTGAGTCGGCGTGGAAAGCGGGCATTGTGGTGGTGGTAGCGGCGGGAAACGGCGGCCGCGACAACCCCGCCGGAAATAACGGCTACGGAACCATCACGGCCCCGGGCAACGACCCATACGTGATTACCGTGGGCGCGATGAAGAGCATGGGCACTCCGCAGCGCACGGACGATCTAATCGCCAGTTACAGCTCGAAGGGGCCGACGCAGATCGATCACGTGGTGAAGCCGGATCTGGTAGCGCCGGGCAATTTAGTGGTCTCTTTGTTGTCGCCAAATGGCACACTATCCACGCAGTTTCCGCAAGATCTGGTTCCGATCAGCTACTACGAGCAGACCTCGCAGCCCGATCTCTCGACGTCCTATTTCACGCTGAGCGGGACCAGCATGGCCGCACCCGCGGTGAGCGGAGCAGCGGCGCTGTTGCTGCAAGCGAATCCAGCGCTCACCCCGGACCAGGTGAAATACAAACTAATGCGGACGGCATACAAGAGCTTCCCAAAAACCAGCACGGCTTACGATCCGGCCAGCGGCCAGAGCTACACAAGCGAGTACGACGTGTTTACGGTAGGGGCGGGATATCTCGATATCCAAGCCGCGCTGGCGGATACGTCCACTCCGCGCAATTCCGCGCTTTCGCCAACCGCCCATTACATTCCAGGGTTGCTGGGAGGCATTCTGGGTTTGCTTGGACTGAATGAGGCAACCCTCAATTGCAACTCGACAACCGTCTGCAGTCCGACCTTGTTCGGAACGCAATCCATTTGGGGCGACCAGGCGATTGCAAGCGATCAGAGCATCTGGGGCGATCAGTCGATCTGGGGGGATCAATCGATCTGGGGGGACCAATCGATTTGGGGCGATCAATCGATCTGGGGCGATCAGTCGATTTCGGGAACCGCCAGCACCGATCCGGTGGAAGCCATGCGGATCATGACTCAAGGCGAACAGTAAAGACCCACATTTAGCTGTATATGTTGGGGTGGCGTCCAGCAATCGCGCGAGGCCACCTCAACGCGGAAACCCAGATGGGGGTGGCTAACGCTCCCCGCTCGGTGTCAAGGTCGCAGACCAGATAGAAGTAGAACTCACATTAGGGTAGTCTTGTCTCCGTGGACGCTATTCCTCGCGAGGTCGTAAACTCGGCGCTGCGCCTCAATCTTCCCTATTTTGGCCTGGCTTCCATAATTGCGGTCGCCGGGGCGTGTTCGCTGTTCCTCGCGCGGCTCAGATCCCGCGACCGCCTATTGCTTTGGACAGGCCTGTTTTCCATCCTCTATGCGGTTCGTCTGTTTGCAGAGAACGAACTGGTTCGCGACGCTTTCAACGCGCCGGCTACAGAGTATCGTCCATTCGTGTTGTGCATCACCTATGTGATCAACATTCCTTTTGCGCTGTTCGCGCTGGAACTCTTTGGACACGGCTGGCAAAAGACCATAGCTGGTTGGACGTGGGTATGCATCGTTTTCGCGATGGTTGCTGTTCCCGGCGCTCTGTTGTTTCCTGGCCGGCACTGGCTTGATGTACTGAACAACGTACTGGTTATCTGTGGGACGCTGCTGATCGTGTTGCATGTATTGATCGGGCGCCGTGCGCGTAATCCTCTGGTAACGCCTCTGCTTTGGCCCATGCTCGTGTTCGGTTTCTTCGTTCTGCTCGAGAACGAAGGCTTCCGGATTGCCGGCCAAAGCGTCGAACCTATCGGATTTCTGATCTTGCTGGCCGGGTTAGCGTCCATTGCCGTACGGCGAGCGCTTGCAAGGGAGCGGAAGCTCGTGAACGTGGAGCAAGAGCTGTCCACGGCTAGGCGTATTCAGTTTTCGATCCTTCCGCAATCTGCTCCCAATTTTGAGGGAGTACAGCTTGCTGTGCGATATCAGCCGATGACCTCAGTGGCCGGAGACTTCTACGATTTTCTGGTTCCGTCTGAAAATTTCCTGACCATTCTGGTGGCGGACGTGTCGGGACACGGTGTTCCGGCAGCTTTGGTCTCCTGCATGCTAAAAGTGTGTTTCGCAGCACAAAAGGGAAACAGTATGAGCCCGGCGGCCATTCTATCCGGCCTGGGACTGATGCTTCGTGATAGCCTCGGCGGCCAGTATGTCACCGCCGCTTGCGCCACTATCGATAGAAGATCGCGGAGGATCCTCTACGCCGGAGCGGGCCACCCGCCGAGTCTTCTGGCCCGCGGCGCCGAGGGCGATTCCCTGCTTCTGGATGAGAACGGCCTGTTTATGGGACCGTTTCCTCACGCGACCTACACAGAAATATCCGTTCCGTTCCGAAGCGGCGACAGATTGCTCCTGTATACAGACGGGATTACGGAGGCACTCGATGTCACCGGGGAAGAATTTGGGCGCGAACGGTTGCGGCAATTTCTCGTGAACTCGAATGGGACTCCGCCGGCTTCCACACTCGATCAACTGTTCCAGCAGATCACGGCGCGTAGTCCGCAAGACGATTTAACGGCAGTTTTGGTGCATTTCGAGTGAGAGATCAAGTCCGATTCTGATCAAGGAGAAGCTAAAATTTAGCTACACCGATGCTGGGTTGAAAAAGACGACGGTTTACCTGGATGACGGGGTTGTCGCGGCACCCAAAGGCATCTCAAAGCATTCGGCGCAAAATTGGGCTCAGTTGATTCGCGATTCTCGGAAGATAAAACAGACAAAGGCCTATCCCGGCGCCGACACGAATGTCGACGCGGCACGCAAGGCGGCGCGCGCCACGTGAAAGTAGAAACGGGTTCCTGTTCGCATACATTAACTCCGCTTTCGGGCTTGCAAACCTCTCCACTCTTTGCGATAAAATCCGTCGGGGTCATAAGCGAGCACACGATAAGTTCCGGCATTCCGCACCAGCGGCGTAAATGCGTTTCCGTTGATCCGAAGTGTGTAAATGACTGCGCCGCTCGTCTCGTCCTGCACTTGCACGACCGGATTCTGGAAGCCCGCCGTTTCGATACGATCCAGTTCCCACTCTGCTCCCCACAGCCCATTTTCGAGCTGATTAATCGTAATCGGCCAGCCGTCGTACGGCTTCGCTCCTGGAGCGGATGGGTCCACCCAGCGTGGCCACTCCGCTATGGTAGTCTTGCGGCTCGCCCGGCTGCAGGTGAGAATGGTGTACCCGGTCACCCGGAAACGCAGACCGTCGAGCCCGGGTCCGGGATAGCGCGCCGGATTGGCTACCGCCAGCACCGTCATGCGATTGCCAAAGGCATCGAGATAGTCGCCTGTGTTTCGAGTTCCAGGCAGCGCATTCGGGGCAACTTTCGGCGGGTACCAGCGTCGCGGCCAGATGTTCGACATAGCCGGCGTGCACACCGAGTAAACACCATCGCGAAACGCGTCAACGCCGTAATGCGAGGTGGAGCCCAGATGCTGGTCTCCGCAGAGATGCGCGGCAAATCCCTTGCGCCATCTACGAATCCCGGCGTCGCGGCCGTGCTGCGGCCACGCACCGGAGTCGTGGTCAGCTACCAAATGGTCGCTGTCTACATAGGTCCCTACGGGCGGTATGGCCTCTTCCGGATCCTTATTGTCGGTATTGATTCCCGCGGGCTCGGTGTGCAGACAGCCGAACAAAGTTTGCGAAACGGCGAACTTCATCCACGTTTGCCCGCTCCAATTCGCGGCCCAATCTTCCAGAAAATCGAGCTGGCGTTGACCAAGCAGTTCCGCGTTTGGCGCATTGCTTTGAGTCGCCGCGTCCCAGGCGGGATTGTGCGCGAATCCATTGACAATATCGGCTCCGGGTAATTGCTCCTTCGGAGCGGATTTCCATTTGCGATCTTCTAAAATCGCAAAACTGATTCCACCCCACTGCAGGTCCGTATAGTAAACGGTAATTCCTTGCAGCACGGGAGTAGAATCGAACGGATCCGGCAAGTGCGAGGTCTGCGCGGCCTGCACCATGTTGACCCAGCGGGACGGCATTTTGTAACCGCCGGAATCCTGCGATAGGTAGCCCGTTGCGCCGTAAACAACTGTGCCTTGCCGGGCGGAAGCGCCCGCCGCCGCGGGATTGGCGGGCCGGCCGCCGCAGCCCCAAATATTGCCGTGGTACATATCGTGATCGTCGGTCATGCAGACCGACGGAATGTCGCGAGTGAGATCGCGAACGCCCCACCCGAAAACGAACCACTTGCGGAGAAAATCCAACATCGCATACTCGATGAGGTCCGGATTGCGGCTTTCGACAACGCCAAACCCTCCCACCGGCTCGTAGATCTGATCGCCCGTCCAAAACAAAATGTCGGGCTTGTGATAGGCCAAGTGCGTTGTGAAATCCGTATGAGGAAAGCCAAAGTCCCATAAGCAGGTCAGCAAGCCGATCACAATATCCTGCTTGTCTGCGGGATCTTTGCGAATGGTTCCGGTATAGGCATACTGCTTCGGCGTCCCGTTTTCATCCGGCATGCGATAGAGCACGCGGTACGCATGGTCGCGCGTTGCATCCCAGGAGGGGACTCGAAAGACGGCATTGCACGCATCGGGATTGAGCTCGGCTGCGGCGACTTGCTTCCAGGCCCCGCCATCCTGCACTTCGAGAACAGCAGCAGCGCGTGTATTACCAAGCGGCGGAAACTGCGCGGAGAGCTTTAACGTTTTGCGGCTGATAGTGTACAGCGTAAAAAGTACCGGCCCATAAGCACGCTCCTCGTGCTCATCCACTTTGCTGCCGCCAACCGTCCAATCTTTGAACCAGAAGCGCATCGTTCCGCCGGCTTTCTGCTGCGGCGGATAAAAGCTAAAGTCCTTGATCGGTTGAAGCGGCGGAGGCGTGGGTTCCACCGGGGCTGAGCTGCATACCAGCGCCAGCAATCCGCTGAGCCAATCCTCCGGAACCTCGCGAGTAATCTCTTGGGTTCCCGCTGCGTTTGTCGCGCGCAGCGATACGGTATATCCATTCACCGAGGGGCGCGCATTCAACTGCAGCCGGTTTTCTTGCGCGAGATCGACTTTGGGCGCACCAGCATCGACAGATCCAATGAACAGCTTTCCATCGAAGTGGAGGCCCGCGTCCAGTCCACGTCCGTAAATGGCGGCAGCGCGATAGTCGTTCATTGGACTCTTAGCACCCACCCGAAACCCAACAAAACCGCTTTCGAGCTTCTGCGATTGCACTTGGCCAAGCTGCACGCTGAGCGTGAGGGTCCCACTGCGCTCGGCTACTTCTCGGGTGAGCAGCACGACACTACGATCGCCGCCGGGCGAGACGCACTCGAGCCGGCCCTTATCGATGCGCCAGTCCTGCAGCGGATTCGACCAATACTCCGGGCCGGGCCACGGGCGGCTCACGTCCTGCGGCCATGCAGCGCGAAACCCAGCTTTCTCCTCTACCTCCGGACGCGCCAGCGTGATTGCCGTTGCTCCCAAGGCCGCGCGGCCAGCCTTTCTAAGAAACGACCTCCGGCCGGTGCGATTGCTCATGCTGATAATGGTCGCAGATGATTTCTACCGGCTTGCATTCCCAGCGGCTTACCGCGCAGGATTCTTGGGTAGGCTGATCATGTTGGCGAACAACCGGTAGGCCCCCTGAACTCCCTCGGGAAGCTCGCGATAGAAAGCCCAGGCATTGTAAATGTAAATGCCTTTGCCGTACTTGGCATAGAGCAGGCCGCCCTCTTGCGGCGCCTGCCCGGCGTCGTGAGCTTCCAGCAGAGCCTGATATTGGGGCGCCCAGGATTTCATCCATTTCGAGCCGCGCTCTTCCACCCAGCCGCTGAAATCGGATTCGGTGATTTTGTTGGGCCAGTTGAAGACGGGATTCGAAGGTTGCAACATCTGCACCTTCGAGTTTTCATCCGTAACTTCTTCCGGATTCGAGGTCATGGTGTACGGATACGGGCCGTAGTTCTTGTCGAATTCCGGCGTGTTGTATTGCACAATCAAAACGCCTCCCTGCTTCACGTAATCGAGCAGCCGCGCGTTATAGGTGCGCAGGTCTTCACGGACGGCATACGTCCGCACGCCTAACAAGATGACGTCGTAACTATCCAGGTTGCCGCTGGCGATGTCGGTTGGTCCAAGGAACGTAACATGCACACCAAGATGTTCGAGCGAAGCGGGCACATCGTCGCCGCTTCCCATCACGTAACCGATCTTCAGTCCAGGCGCGACCTTCACGTCAACTCCCGATAACCTGTACATGGCCGGCCGGTACAGAAAATACGGAGTGAGGGTGGGATAACCGGTGGTTACATAGCCTTCTTTGTACTGCTGACCTTCGTATTCGCCGACCGCTGTGACCTGATAAGGCTTCTGAGCGAGATTCGCGGGAATCACTTTGAACGTAGCGGATTGATCCTGGCCATCGGCAGCGGTGGCGAACGATACGGATTTCGGCTCGGATTTCCAGCCTTCCGGCAGATCCAACTTCACTGTTCCCTTGGCAGGGCCCTTCACATTGCTGTGGACTACAGCCGTAACCGGGAATGATTTTTCCGTCAGCGGCACGATGCCGGCAGAGGGAGAGATGCCGACGCTAATGGCAGGCCCAACGGTGAGCGGAAGGTATACGCTGCCTTCGCCGGTGACGCGCTGGACGGTTTGGACATATTGCTCGATGCTAATGGGCACCCCCGCATAACGAAGCTCGGCAAAGGCAGCCAGCGGATATGGGGCGAGCGGCCGGTTGAGAAAACGCTTGTCCTGAATGTCGTAATAAGACTGTTCAATATTTGGGCGAGAGAAGTAAGGGCGCGTATAAGAAGCTGCCTCCGGAACCTTCACCGAGAACTTCATGTCTACGGATTTATCGCTGGAGAGCGTTTCGGAGCTTTCCGGCGATTCCGCGGAAGTCGGCCAGACTTGCTTTTGCATGTAGGATTCGAGCGATGCTTTTTCCAGCGTCACCGGGGCCGGGCTCTGGTTCACAACGTGGACTTTGACCGCGAACTTCTGCCCGGGAATGGCCATGCGAAATGTCTCCGGATCGCCCAGGAACATGGTCATCAGAGGGCTTTGCTCGACCGCGGGGGCAACGGTGGCGCTGATAGATAAGCCGAGGGCTTCGGCCAAAGCATTGTTGAACTGAGCGCGCTTGATGTCGAGTTCGTGGCGGATATCGTACTTTGCCTCGTCGGAAAGGTTGCTTTTCTCGAGCTGGTCGAGCAGCGCAACGGTTTCTTTCAAGCCGTTTGCGAGAGCCGGAGCGCATTTTTCCGGATGCGGCGCGGAGAAATGCCGAATTGCCTCTTCGACGTCCACGTTGATCTTTTCCAATCCCGCTTTGAGGAATCCCGTATCGCCGCTTTGCCCAAGAGTTGCAATCCCCAGGAGCGACGTATCGATGCCATCGAAAAAGCTCGATTCTTTTTCCGGAACCTCGACTGCCGATCCAAAACGGTGATACGGACTGAGCATCTGGCCGGCCTTGGGAATTGAGCTCCCGCCATTTTGCGATTTCTGAAATCCGAGGCCTTCGCGCGAGATCTGGACATAGGACATCCCGAGCACCGGGTCGTAATCGCCTTCGGGGATCTCGACATTGGTGGAGAGAGTTGTCCCGCCGGTACGCATACGGAACGGCACGCGTGCATAATCTTTCAATGGACGCCAAGGCTTCAGGCCCGCGGCAATCTGGTCGGGAAACATGTTGGGATCCGCGGCGGCTTTAAAGACTTCCTGCGCCATGGCTCCAGCGGTCTGGTGATTGCCGTGCCCGTCGCTCGGACCGCCCACGAAGACCGAAGTAATAACCAGAGGCCGCACCATCCGCACCACCCGAACGACGTCGTAAAGAACGCGGTCGTGCGTCCACTTACTGATCGACTCCGCTTTGGTCTTCGAGAATCCGTAATCGACCACGCGCGTCCAGTATTGATTGACCCCGTAGTATTCGCCCGCTTTCAAAAGCTCCATAGTGCGGACCAAGCCGAGGGCGTCGAAGTAATCGGACGACATCACGTTTGCACCGCCCTCTCCGCGATTGAGGGTTAACAGCGCGACCCGCGCACCCTGGCCGCGCGATTCGTAGGTGAGCATTCCGCCATCTTCGTCATCCGGATGTGCCGTCACCATGATGAGGCTTGCGCGCGTATGCAGCTTCTTCAGACTCTGCCAGAGCGCTGTGGAGCCGCGGTTGATCGGAAGTTCTTCGGCTCTGGGCGTGGGCTCGACAGTGACGGAATAAGGAAGCTGCGCGAAAGCGCAGGCTGCGGTGAAAAAGACAAACAGTCGTTTCATGTCAGAAATACAATTTCAAAGCGAGTTGGATTTCCCTGGGATCGGTTACCGTCCCGAATACCTTTCCGAACGAACCGAGCGAGGAGGCCGAATAAGTGGCGCTTGGGTTGTTGAAATTCGGATGGTTAAACGAGTTGAAGAATTCGCCGCGTAACTCGAACGTGAATCGCTCGGTGATGGGGAAATGCTTGAAGATACTTAAATCGACATTCTCCAAACCAGGACCGTGAAACATGCGCGGCGCGCACGTGCCGAACGTGCCTGCGCCTGGAGCGGCGAAAGCAGCGGGATTGATAAAGAAGCCGGGCGCAGCGCCTCCGGCAATCTGCGACGGATCGCTGCTGGCGCCCGCAAACGGGTTGCTGATGCAGTTAGCGCGGTTCGCGTGATTGGAACCAGTCTGGCTGTTATCCGGCGCGCTCACTCCGAAGGGCGTTCCGGTTTCGAGCGTGACAATGGCGTTGACCTGCCAGCCTCCGATCATCCGGTCGGCAAGACTATCGCCATTGAGGAGCAATCCACCCTTCCCGATGGGCAGATTATAGAGGACATTACCGACAAACCGGTGTGTAGTATCGAAGGGCGAAAAGCTTCGTTCCAGGCTGTAATTATAGGCGTAAGCGGGGGTCGAGCCGCCCGTCAGATTGTCGACGTAATCGGAGAAATTTTTGCTGAACGTGTAGCTGATTCCGTAAGAAAGCCCCTGCGAAAAGCGCTTGCGCAAGGACACGAGTAGCGCGTTGTAGTTTGTATTTCCGTCGTCGGTTGCCAGTTCCAGGAACGCATGATTGTTCCCGGAAAGTTTGGTTTGACTGGTGTTGAGATTCGGGTAGGGGAAGAAAATGACTGGGGCGCCCGATGCGAACCCTTCAATGATCGCCTGATTGGCGTTGCGCAGGCGATTCTCTTTGCGCCCGAAATTTCCGACATAGCTGATGTCAAACACGGTGCTTTGCGATATCTGGATCTCCGGACCGAAACTAACCTGCTCCACGTAAGGCGTTCGCTGGTTGGGGTCCTGGGCTCGTATCTGGAGCTTGGGTAGACTCAGCAGGGCAGGACCGAATTGCGCAGAGGGAAATCCGTTGCGCAGAATAAAGGCGGGAGTGGTACTGGGGAACGATTGCGTCAAGGACTCATCGAGGAAGAATGGCGGATTTTCGCCCAGCACGCTTTCGGACCCAATGCGCACGTCATGCTGATAGAAGATTCCATAACCGCCGCGCAGGACCAGCTTTGCCGCCGGTTGATAGGTGAAGCCGAAACGCGGCGCCCAGTCGTTCTTATCGGGATGAATGAGCGAGCGCTGGTACCAATCGACGCTAGTGGCTTGAACGAAGCCGCCGCCGTTGGCAGGCGTGAAATTCGCCAGAGCATTGCCATGGTTGAGTATGGGCGAGAACAGCTCGTAACGAACTCCGTAATTAATAGTCAAGTTTGGCCGCGCGCGCCAGGTGTCCTGTGCAAAGAAACTGTCGCCGTTCTTGTAATTGTGAACGACTGTGGGGGTGGTGAAGGCGGCGCTGCTGACATCACCCAGCAGAAAATCCGCCGCGCCGAAGCCGCTGTTGCCGGTGTAAATCCCAGTCGCGCTGATCTGGCCTTGAAGGGATTGCGCATCCAGGAAGTTATCGCTCTCATGCCGGAACTCGTAACCGAACTTGAAGCTGTGATTGCCCTTGAGCCAACTCAGGGTATCCAGCAATTGCCACACTTGTGCGATCTGCACCTGCGGACGCCAGGGCGCAGTGCCAAGCCGCTGAAAACCGCCACTGATATTGATGGGCGGAATGCCGGCATCAAAGGGTCCGGCCGGGATTCCGGTCAGCCCATATTGCGCTGCATCGGAGGTACCGAGTTTCAGGCCTAGCGGATTGCTGCTGGCATTATCGCGGCTGAATCCGGCGCGGAGTTCGTTCAATACCGATGGCGAGAGCACATCCGTCCAGGAGAGCGCGGTCGATTTGCCGTAGATGTAATACTGCGTCGCAAAGTTCCCGTTGCCCGCGATGGGATTGCCAGTCCAGGGCGGATCCTGCCGGTTCACGGTGAAGTCGCTGAAGCGGCCGAAAATACGGTTGTTCTGGTTGATTGTATGATCGACGCGGACGTCGTACGAGTAAGTGGTGTTCGGCACTGAATAGACAAATTGGTAATTCGGAGCGCCCGTCCAACTACCCGGCAGCCCCTGGCGCGCGACCGAGGATGGAACGTTCGGATCCGGATAAAGGCTCAGCAGTTTCAGACCAGTGGGGTCGAGGCAGGAAGTCGCGATGACATTTCCGGTGATGCAGCCCGATTGCCCCGGCACAGACGGCGCGGGTAGAGCCTTTGCTAGTTCGGTGAAATTGCCGGTTTTCATCAGCGGTGTGGGGACCGTCGATAACGTGGTGGTGGCTTTACGGCTGATAAAACCTTGCGCGTCGACAAAGAAGAAAGTCTTATCTTTGATGACGGGGCCGCCAAACGTGCCGCCGAACTGGTTCTGGCTGTAGTGCCCAATGGGAACGCCGTTCAGATTGTTGAAAAAGGTGTTCGCATCCAGATCGCTGTTGCGGAGAAATTCCCAGAGATCGCCATGGAAGGCATTGGTTCCGCTTTTGATCGACGCATTAATCACCGCACCTGCCGAAGTGCCGAATTCGGCCGAGTACGTGCGCGTCTGCACGCGAAACTCCTGCAGGGCGTCCGGCGGCGGTTGAACGGTCTGGACGGAACCCTCCTGAAGATTGGTGGATCCGGAGTTATTATCCACTCCGTCGAGTGAAAAATAATTCTGCGTTTCGAGATTGCCATTGGAGCTGAAGCGATCCGGCGCGGTGTTGTTCGGGTTCGTCAGGTTCTTTTGGATGCCAGGTTCCAAAAGAGCCAGATCGGCGTAACGACGGCCGTTGAGTGGCAGATCCTGAATCTGCCGTGCGTTGACGACGCCACCTAATGTAGCGGTTTGGGTATCGAGCAACGGACTGACCGCTGAGACTTCAACGGTTTGATTGATGTTGCCGACCTGCAGAGTAAAATCAACCGACGGCCGGGACTGCACATCGATGTGAATGTTCGGAAAGACTTGCACGGAGAAACCACTGGCCACCGCTTTCACACTGTAATCGCCCGGCTGCAGAGCGCTGAACTGGTATTCGCCGGCGTTGTTCGTAGTGGTGGTTAGCGCGATGTTGGTTGCCGTATTCGTGGTGGTAACGGTTGCTTGCGGGACCGCGGCGCCAGTGGGGTCACGAACTGTACCGACAATGGAGCCGGTATCGATTTGGGCCAGAAGCGCGCCCGCGGAAATCGCTGACAGCACAGCGATCCGGCCAACGTAGCCAAGAGAACAAAATTTTCCAGAAAGCGCCTTCATAACCGCCCTCCCGCTCTGTAATTTTCGGAACCGCGATAGATATGCAGTATCACGATATGCAATCGTGTGCAAGTCAAATCTGATTATGTGGAGAGCCCCTCGCTGACGCTCAGGGTTCTGTGCTTAAGCCTCCTAAAGCCTGAAGCGCTTGAAGCCCGAGAGCGGTTTGCTCCGACATGCGTTGGAGCGTCGCGTTGCGCTGCGCCATTTCCTTCTGCGCCGAATCCGTAAGGCCGAGTTTCCGGTAGAGGAGCCCGAGCCGGTAATGATTCTGCGGACTTGGATCGAGTTCGACGCAAGCCTCCATTTCGCGCCGGGCTTGTTGCAACTCGCCGGTCCATTCATAGGCGCGCGCGAGTTCGCAGCGGCCGATGGGGTCGCGCGGCCCGGCGAGCTTCAATTCGGCCAGCGAGCGGGCCTGTAAGGCAGAGTCGCCGCGTTGGCGTGCGATGCGAAGCTGCACGGCGCCGCACACAACACGATTCCAGGAACAGAGATCCTGGACAACGCGCGGAGGCGGCGCAGCGGACGATTGCAGGACAATTTTCGCCAGGACGCCGTAGGCTCCTGGAAATTTCGGGTCCGCAGCAATCGCCCTTTCGAGAGAACCGATGGCGTCCTCCGGATAGCCTTGCGCGTATTGCGCGATGCCAAGTAGAGCCTGAATTTTAGCAGATTTCGGAAACCGCACCGCGGAGCTCTGGAGAGATTCGACTGCCTTCGCGAAATCCTGGTGTTCGGTTAGTTCCAGCCCGAGAGCGAGCGCGTAGCGTTCCTGGTCCGGCGCGAGCCGGACGGCGGCCTCATACGCTGCAATCGCCTGCGGCACGTTCCCACGCTTCTCCTGAATATCGCCGAGGAGCGCTTCGCGCGTAGCGCTTTCGGGCGCAGTCTGGGCGTGAGATAAGGCATCTTCCGTCTTCCCTGCCCGCAACTCCGCAACAGCCACGGCCAGCACCAGATTCGGATTTCCAGGCGCGAGCGCGAGCGCGGTTTTGATTTCGTGGAGCGCCGCGGCAGGCTCGTTTAGGCCAGTGGCAATGGCGGCCTTCAGGCGATGGAAGGCGATTTGCTGGTTGAGATCGCCGGGTTCGGGCACACCTTGGAGCAGCTTGCGAGCTTCCCGGTAATGCCCTTGCCGCGCCTCCTCGGCGGCTTGCTGCAACGGGAATTGGGCCGTGGCATACGTGGCCAGGAACATCCAAACAGCGACTACAGCGCACAAAGCATCCGTATGATAACGTATGCGCTTGGCGTCCGCCGAATCTCCTCATCTGGTGCGCGGCATGAGCATGATCGGGGCCACGTCCGCCAACATGCTCGAGATGATAGGCGTCGGCCCGTTCATCACGATTCCGATTTTGCTCAGCAAGACCAACGGCCCGCAGGCGATCCTGGGCTGGGCGCTGGGAGCGATCGTTGCGCTGTGCGACGGCATGGTCTGGGCCGAACTGGGCGCGGCCATGCCGGGCACGGGCGGACCTTACCGGTATCTTTCGGAAGCTTACGGCCCGAATCGGATAGGGCGGTTGATGAGCTTCCTGTTCATCTGGGAGACAATATGCCTTGCTCCGCTTTCGATTGGATCCGGGGCCGTGGGGTTTGCGCAGTACGCCAAGTTCCTGATACAGCCGGTTCCGATCTGGCAGGAGAAGCTGACTGCGATGGCGATCTGTCTTCTCATCACCACGCTTCTTTATCGCGATATCCAGACAGTCGGGAAGCTATCGATTGCGATGTGGGTGATCGTGCTCGGGACGGTGGGGTGGATTGCGATCGCAGGAATCCTGAACTTCGATCCGCATCGCGCATTTCAGATTCCGCCTGGAGCGTTGAGGCCCTCGCACTCGCTATTTATCGGGCTCGGCGGAGCAACGCTGATTGCCATGTACGATTACGGCGGCTACAACAATGTCTGCTTCTTCGCAGGAGAAGTGCGCGATCCTGCCCGAACCGTGCCGCGTTCCATAATCATTTCGGTCCTGTGCGTAGCGGTCCTTTATTTGACCATGAACATCACTATCATCGGCGTGGTGCCGTGGCAGGAAGCGGTGCATTCGACTTCCATCGTGTCCGATTTCATCCGCCGGTTGTATGGATTGCGCGCTGCCCAGGTCGTCACGGTCCTGGTGCTGTGGACGACGTTCGCATCGGTATTCGCTGTGCTGCTCGGCTACTCGCGCGTGCCTTACGCGGCGGCGTGCGACGGGCGATTCTTTGCGCCGTTCGCGCGTTTGCACCCGAAGCGGAAGTTTCCGAGCTTTTCGGTGTTATTCATCGGGATTACGTCGGCTTGCGCCTGCCTGCTCAATCTGGATGTTCTGATCAATGCGCTGATCGTGATTCAGATTCTGATTCAGTTTATGGCGCAAGTATTCGCGGTGACGTTGATCCGTAGGAACCGGCCGGATATCAAGCGCCCATTCCAGATGCCGCTGTATCCGGCAACCAGCATTATCGCCTTTCTGGGATGGTTCTATATCCTGATAGCGAGCGGCTGGGCGTATATTGCCGCCGGATTGGGCCTACTAGCGATCGGAATTGTGGCTTACCTGCTTCGAGCCCGAACGCTTCGCGAGTGGCCGTTTGAACCGATTGAGGTTGGCGTTTGAACATACCCGATGTGGTCGTCGCGGGGGAGATTTTTGTCGATTGGCTCATGGTCGGCATGGATGCCTGGCCGGAGCCGGGGCGCGAGGTCTATGCGCAAGAATTTCATCGCGAGATAGGCGGCGGGACAGCGATTACCGCCTGCGCTTTGGCCCGGCTTGGATTGCGTTGCAGGTTGATCGCGGCTGTTGGCACTGAGACGAGCGCATGGGTGGCGGAGCGCCTAAAGAGCTGCGGAGTAACGCCCGAGTTGGAAGTACATCCGGCTGAGCCCACGGGTGTGACGGTCATCGCGAGCCGTCCGGAAGACCGGGCTTTTCTCACATATCTGGGGGCCAACAAGGCGTTCGTGGAGGCCCTGGGGCGCCGAATTGCTTCGGGCAAATCGTTGGCGCGGCATGTTCATCTCTCTTTTCCGCCGCCGCTGGATACCAAGCCCAGCCTGATTGAGCAAATTCGAAATCTGGGTTCGCCGGTTTCGCTCGATGTCGGGTGGCAGCGAAACTGGTTATCGGATCGTCGAGCGTTCAATCTGCTGCGCAGCGTGGATATCTTTTTTCCTAATTACCACGAGGGAGTGCAGATGACCGGCGAGCAGGACGCGCATGCAATTCTGAAGAAGTTCGCGGCAGAGGGGATACGCAGAGTAGCGCTGAAGCTCGGCTCCGAGGGCGCTGCTTTGCAGTGGGATAACAGAACCTATTTTGCAAAGCCGAAGCGCGTGAGGCCGGTGGATACGACCGGAGCCGGTGATTGCTTCAATGCCGGGTTTCTCTATGCCTGGCTGCAAGGCGCGAACCCCGAAACCTGCCTCGAATGGGGAAATATTTGCGGCGCGCTCTCAACCGAAAGATATGGCGGGATTGAGGGCTGCCCAGACAGAGATCGGCTGATAACCGAACTGGAGAAGACACCCGGATGAAGATCGCCATCCTAGGGGGAGGCGGCGTACGGACGCCGATCGTGATTTATGGATTGGCTCAGGCGCAAGCGGCTCTGGGCACGACGGAAGTAGTCCTGTTTGATATCGATGCGGGGCGGCTGAACGTAATTGCGCGGCTCGGCCGCGAAGTGCTGCGCGGCTTCGACAATCCGTTCGAGATCCGCATCGAGACCGATTTGCTACGAACCGCCGAAGGAGCAGCGTTCGTTTTGAGCAGCATTCGCGTGGGCGGAATGAGCGCCCGCGCGCGCGACGAGAGAATCGCGATTGAGTACGGTTTGGCGGGGCAGGAAACGACCGGACCCGGCGGCGCGGCGATGGCTTTGCGAACGTTACCCGTGACGCTGGCGCAGGCGCAGGCGGTGGAACGCGTGGCTCCGCGCGCGTGGTTTATTAATTTCACCAATCCGGCCGGCCTGATTACACAAGCACTCACCCAGAACACGTCATTGAAAGTGATTGGGATCTGCGATACACCGAGTGAGTTGTTCCATGCGATTGCAAACGGGATCGGGGAACCGCAGAGCGACATGACGTTCGATTATGCCGGACTCAACCACCTGGGCTGGATCCGGCACGTTCACTTGCGCGGCGAAGAGATCACCGAACGCATTCTGGACGATACGGAGCTCCTGCGCCAGTTGTATCCGGCTGATTTGTTCGATCCGGAATTGATTCAGACACTGCGCCTGATCCCGACCGAGTATCTGTTCTTTTATTACAGCCAGCGGCGTGCTTATCAGAATCAATTGCGGGCAGGCGCAAGCCGGGGTGAAGAATTGAGCCGGCTGAATGCCGGATTCTTCGAGGAACTGGGCCGGCAAGGCGATTCGGAGGCGCTGGCGAGTTACCGGCAGTATCTGATGCGCCGCAATGCTTCGTATATGCAGCTTGAGGCGCAAGCCGGTTCCGCTTTCGGCGTTGGAGTGGGCGAGCAAGATCCATTTGAATTGGCAACCGGGTATCACCGCATTGCTCTCGAATTGATGCAGGGGTTGGTTTCAGATTCGCCGCGCGAGGTGGTGCTGAATGTTCTGAACGGAGACACGATTGCCGATCTCCGCTGGGATGATGTGGTCGAGGTTCCTTGTAGAGTGGATCGCCGCGGTGCTCGCCCAAAACGCGCCGGAGCGCTGCCGGATTCGGTGCGAGGGTTGGTGCAGTCGGTGAAGGGATATGAGAGGACCCTGATTCGGGCGGCCTTATCGGGTTCCAGTCGGTTAGCCGAACTGGCGATGCTGGAGTACCCGATCATCGGGCAGTGGGAGTTGGCCAAAGAAGTTTTGCAGGCATTGTGCAAAGGCGACGCTCAGTTTTTGGGATACCTCCACTAGCTTCCGGCATACTGGAAGAGACCTCCTGTGAAGATCATTGTTTCTATTAAGCAGGTTCCTGCGCGCGATTCGGCGCTGCGGGTGGCAAGCGGCGGCAAATGGTTGGAAGACTCCGATCTTACCTATGAGATGAATGAGCCCGATGCCTATGCTCTGGAAGAAGCGCTGCAGTTGAAGGAAAGGCTGGGTGGCGAAGTGGTGGTGGTGTGCGCCGGGCCGGAACGCGCGGGGCAAACCATACGCGAGGCTTTGGCGAAGGGCGCCGACCGGGCGATTCATGTCCAGGCAGAAGAACAGGCTTTACTGGATGCGCTCTCCACGGCCAGATTACTCGCCAGCGCCATTCAGACGGAATCGCCGGATTTGGTACTGACCGGGCTGCAATCCGATGATTTAGGCTACGGACAGACGGGTGTCGTCTTAGCGGAGCTGCTCGGGTACTCGCACGCGACGATCGTCATGGAAGTTGAGCCGCAAGACAACATGGTCCGGGTGAAACGAGAGCTCGAAGATGGCTGGTTCCAACATGTCAATCTTCCGCTTCCGGCTGTGCTGACCATCCAATCCGGTATCAAGAAATTGCGTTATGCCACGCTCATGGGAATCAAAAAGGCAAAGACGAAGGAAGTGAAGACGGTTGCTGGCTCGCCATCCGCGCCTGAGATGGTAATGGACCAGGTCTATTTGCCGCAGCGGCAAAAGCAGACGCTGATCCTCTCCGGCGATGCAAACAAAGTGGCTCACGAATTAGTGGAAAAGCTGAAGTTTGAGGCGCGCGTATTATGAGCGTCCTGGTGGTATTGGAACAACGTGGCGGCAAGTGGAACCGCATGTCGTTTGAAGCGCTCGCTGCAGCGGAAAAGGTTAGTAAGGCTTCAGGTAAGCCGGTGCGTGCCGCCGTGCTCGGCGCAGAGGTTGACGCGCTGGCTCAGGACGCCGCGGCATATCCGGTGGATAAGGTAGTTGCGCTCGATCATCCGCTGCTCGCGCAATACACTCCGGACGGCTACACAGCAGCCCTCGAACAATTCATCAAAGCAGTGCAGCCAGCCGTCATCGTTTTTCCCCACACGTACCAGGTTCGCGACTACGCGCCGAAACTTTCCACCAGATTTGGGAAACCGCTCATCAGCGACGTCGTCGATGTAAGGGCGAACGGGTCTGTGGCCTTCGTGCGCCAGTTGTTTCAAGGCAAGTTGAGCGCGGATATTCATGGTGCAAGCGATCCTCAATTCGTGTCCATCCAAGCCGGTGCGTTTCGGGCTGCCGAGCCCGGCGGAGCAAATGCACCCGTCGAGAAGTTTTCCGTCAATTTGGATGCCTCCCAGATTCGCAGTACGCCGGAAGAACCATTTCGGGAGGCGCAGCGCTCGGTCGATTTGAGCGCCGCCGAAATGATCGTGTCGGTCGGCCGGGGCATCAAGGAAAAAGAGAATTTGCCGCTGGTCGAAGAACTTGCCAAAGTACTCGGTGCCGAGCTGGCGGCATCGCGGCCCATCTGCGATAACGGTTGGCTCCCGATGGAGCGGCAGGTGGGAAGCTCGGGGCAAACCGTTTCGCCCAAGGTTTACTTTGCAGTTGGAATTTCCGGTGCAATCCAGCACTTAGTTGGAATGAAGGGTTCGAAAACAATCGTCGCCATTAATAAAGACGAGAACGCCCCCATCTTCGAGGCTGCCGATTATGGCATCGTAGGAGATTTGTTCGAGGTAGTTCCCGCACTGGTGGACGAAATTAAGAAGGCGAAAGCATAAGTAGTAGATGGATAGAATGAAAACCCGCGCGAGCCGGCGTGGGAGAGGTGTAGCTGTATGCGGCATTTTGGCCGCTTTCCTGGCAAGTTGTAACCGTCCGGTATCACCCGATGTGGCTGCCACGGTGAACGGCCGGCCGATCACGTACGCTGAACTGGACCGCGCCATCACCGCGCAATTTCCCAATGCTCCGAAGAATGATTCGGATCAATCCACGCAGGTTCGACTGGAAGCGCTGCGGGCTTTGATCGATAGCGAGATCATGTTGCAGCGTGCCGAAAAAGAGGGGCTGCTTGCCTCCGATAGCGACGTCGATGCAAAGTTTAACGAATTGAAAGCGCCCTACACGCAGGAGCAGTTTCAGAAATTGCTCAACCAACGCAAAATGACGGTTTCCGACCTGAAATCGCAGATCCGGCGCGAGCTCAGCGTTCAGAAGCTCTTTAACAAGGAGATTGGGTCTCACATTTCCATCTCCGATGCGGACGTGAAGGCTTTCTATCAGGCGAACAAGGCCAGCTTCAACCTGGCGGAGAACAAAGTCCGGCTGGCACAGATTCTGGTGACGCCCACTCCTGATCCGAACGTGAATAACCTGAAAAACGATAAAGCACAGAACGATCAGCAGGCGCGTAACAAGATTCAGATGCTGGAGTTGCGGATCCGTCAGGGCGAGGACTTCGCAACGCTCGCGCAGAATTATTCGGAAGACGCCAATACCGCCCCGAACGGAGGAGATTTGGGGTTCGTACCGGAATCGGCTCTGGATAAAGCGAATCCCGAACTGCGCAAACTCATTCTGTCAATGACCCCCGGCCAGGTTTCTCCCATGATTCACACGCCCGAAGGTTACCGGATCATTAAACTGATCTCCAAAGAGCCGGCCGGGCAGCGCGAATTGAGCGATCCACGCGTGCAGGAAGAGATCCGGCAGGGGCTCTTTCAGGGCAAAGAGCAGGTTCTGCGGGCGGCGTTCTACGAAGTCGCGCGCAGCGAGTCCAAAGTGGTTAATTATTACGCGGAATCGGTGTTGCAGAGCCGGGATAAAAAGTAGCTCACCGGCCCTTCGGCTGGTTGTGAATTCGCTCCATGTATTCGCGCACGTATTGTTGATATTCGAGCGGAACTTCGTCGCGATTGATTTCGCCACCCAAGTCCGCGTGTTGCCCCACCTTCTGAGAGTAAGCAGTCTTGAGCTGCTCTTTCCCGGAAGGTGTCTCCACGGTGATATCGCCGGTCAGGTTAGCTGAACGCTTTCCAATGATCTCGGCCAGCTTACCCATCGCCTGCAGTTGCTCGGCCTCCTGCACCGACTTGTCGCCGTTTTGGCTCCCAATCCCCGAGTGAGAATCAGAGTTCTTCTTTTCGGCGGATTCATTCGGGCTGCGGCCGCGGGAGGCTTGTGCTTTCTGGCTGACTTGTTCCTGTGCTTGCGCTTCGGCGCTCTGCTGTTCGCTATCCTGATCGGTTTGTGCGTTTTGCGATGCCTCGTTCTGCTCCCGATTCGTAGAGTTCTGGTCGCCGGGCTTTTGATTCCGCACGGCCTGATCGCCATTTTGCGTTGACTTCTGTGCACTCGAGTTGGGCCGCATCTTAGCCATCAAGCTGGAAACCGCATCTTTCATTTTGTCCATTAGTCCGGGCGAGCGCTGCTGATTTGCATCTTGCTCTCCCTTCGCTCCGGCGTCCTGCTGCGAGCTGGCTGGAGTCGAACCGGCGCGGCTTTCGTTCTGGTTTTCGGTCTCGGCGCGCTGCTCCGCTTGTCGATCGGACGATTGTTTGCTGGCATCGGCTTGCGAACCGCCGTTTTGCGTGACCCGGCTCTGCCCTTCCGCCTTATTGGCGTGCTGCGGATTTTCGGCGCTGTTATCGTCGGGCTTTCCGATCTGCGGCGAAGCGGCCGCACTTTCCGATTTCTCACCCAGCGTTCCGTCCTGGCCCGATTCGGCGGTATCCCGCACATTCTTAATGCGCTCATCCAGCGCATCTGCCTGGGTCAAGGGCTGCTTTTCCGCGGATAAGGAATCCTCCACGCGCTCGAACACGGCGGCCAAATTCAGCGGGATCAAAGCAGGCTGCAGGCTGAGGCTATCCGTCACCAGATATCGAACAGCAAATAAACCAAAGGCGATGGCCGTGAGACTGCCTGCCAGCGCCCAGAGGCGCAATCCCATAAACGGAAAGGCCCGTCCTGGATTTACGGAAGCGGCCAGGTTCTCGGCGTGAGCAATCTGAAAGCGAGCAGCAGCGGTTTCGCTGTCACCGGACTGGGTGAGCAGAAACCAAGCTGTCGAAAGAGAATCGCTCAGGCCCAAACGGTGATCGACTAATTGCGCAACGCGATAACGGTTGAGCATGCGCGCGCGGATGCGCAAACCCACAATGATCAAGCCCGCGCCGCCCAGTAGGGCGAGCCAGTACCACGCCAGGATTTGAGTTCCCAGCAGCAGCATGAGAATGCTGCCACCCAGAACAAGGCTCACCGCCAGCGCCGAGTGCTCCAGCGTCAATACCAACAATCGCCTGCGGCAGGCTGACCGGATAACGGCTTCCACCTGGCTGCCGCGCGAACCATTCGAAATGAGCAATGCTCTCCGCCTGCTTGGATTATCCCACGCGGAAGAACGCCGCTCCCGGGCGGTCGCGGCTCTGTCGTACCTATTCTGTCCGGCGCGAAATTCTCTTCTCGTCCAGGCGCTTCTTGATTGGCAGCAAGGCGCGCAGAATCACCAGGTTGAATATGGTGATGATGATGGCGATCGCGTATTTGTCCATGGCTGCTGCGGCGCCGATGACCCCGGCAGTCCAGATGCTGGCGGCCGTTGCGGTTCCCCGAACCCTGGATCCTTGTTTGAGAATCGCTCCACCGCCGACAAAGCCGATGCCCGTCATCAAACCTTGCAGAACACGCGACTGAGCAGCCGGATCGGGATGCGGGCCCAGAATGAGGAGATAACCGCAACTCGCCATTCCAACAATGGGAAAGGCTCGAATCCCGGTGCTGTGCTCTTCCCGTTCGCGATTCCAGCCAATGACCTCAGTCAACAGGAATGCGACGGCCAGCCGCACCAGATCCGTCCAGACTTCATTCCAATCGGGCATTTCCTATTCCATTGTTTCGCGAGACCGGTCGCCCTGCATGCGATCTTAATGAAGATGAGTGATTTGTCCGATGTTGCGCTTTGAGACCGCGGGAGAGTCCCACGGCGAGTGTCTCGTCGCTACTTTAACCGGACTCCCGGCCGGAATTCCCATTTCGCTGGAATATCTGGACCGGCAGCTTTGGCGCCGGCAGCAAGGTTACGGCCGCGGCGGCCGCATGAAGATCGAGACCGATAGCGTCCATATCGTCTCCGGCGTCCGGCATTCCCACAGTATCGGCTCTCCCATCGCGCTCTTGATCGAAAATAAAGATTGGAAGAACTGGACCGGAACGCTGCCGGTGGAGGCCAAAAACGCGGAACCGGGTAAAGAAAAGCCCGTTCACCGGCCCCGTCCCGGTCACGCCGACCTCGCGGGCGCGATTAAGTACAACTTCAGCGATTCCCGTTACATCTTAGAAAGAGCGAGCGCCCGCGAGACGACTGCGCGTGTGGCTCTGGGAGCGCTTGCCAAATCGTTTCTGCGTCAGTTTGGGATTGAAGTGTTGAGCCATGTCATCGGCGTGGGTCCCGTGCGGCTTCAGCGTCCGGTGGCCTGGCGGGAATTGGTCGCCCTGAGCGAGCGCGATGAAATTTTGCTCGGCTGTGCCGACGCGGAAACCGAACAACGGATGAAGAAAGCTGTCGATCACGCTTATCGTACCGGCGACACCGTGGGCGGAATTTTTGAAGTGGTCGCGCATGGTGTCCCGCCGGGCTTGGGCTCGCACATTGCCTGGGACACCCGGCTGGATGGCCGTCTGGCACAGGCGATTGTTTCGATTCAGGCGGTGAAGGGGGTCGAAGTCGGTCTTGCGGAAGAGGGGGCAACCTCCTATGGCTCGGCCGTGCAGGATACGATTCATTTCGATAAATCACAACGCGAATTTCATCGCGGTTCGAATCGCGCAGGCGGGCTCGAAGGCGGCATTACCAACGGCGAGGACGTGGTGGTTCGTGGCTTCTTGAAACCTATCTCAACGCTGCGGCGCCCACTGGAGTCGGTGGATTTGCCGACGCGCGAGCCCGCGCTTGCGGCGTACGAACGCAGCGATGTAGCGGTGGTTCCGGCCGCCGGAGTGATCGGAGAAGCCATGACCGCCCTTGTTCTGGCGCAAGCGTTTCTCGAAAAGTTTGGCGGCGACTCGCTCGGCGAAGTGAAGCGAAATTACGAAGGCTATCTTGCCCAAGTAAGAGAATTTTGAATCGATGATCTTAAAAATATTGAAGTACGGGGAGCCCGTGCTCGAACAGCCGGCTCGGGAGGTCACGGAGTTCGACACTCCCGGACTGCGGCAACTGATTGACGATATGTGGGAGACGATGTACGCAGCGAAGGGTGTTGGCCTGGCCGCGCCGCAGGTCGGAATAAGCCAGCGGATCTCTGTCATTGATATTTCGGTCGGTGAGGACGAATCGAAGAAGATCGTCATCATCAATCCTGAAATCACATTCTCGGAAGGCAAGCAGACGGGCGAAGAGGGATGCCTCAGCATTCCAGGTTTTCGCGAACCGGTGACTCGCGCGAATAAGGTGACGGTCCGGGCGCAGAATGAAAAAGGAGAAACGGTTGAGCTATGCGGCGATGAGCTGCTGGCGCGCGCGTTTCAGCATGAGATTGATCATCTGAATGGAATACTCTTCATCAATCACCTCAGCGCGCTGAAGCGAGATATCATCCGGCGGAAGATCAAGAAGCTGCAGAAGGCGGGAGAGTGGGAATAGCTTTGGCATCGCGGGCTCCGTCACTCCCAAAAGACCTGCAAACCAACACTTTTGTACAAAGGAAACCGTCGATCGCTCGACACGACAGGACATTCCTCCACGAGAGCTTGAGCAATGACCATTCGGTCAAAGGGACCTACGACTATTATCCAAAAATGTGGTCACATGAAGGGGCCACTTGCAATATTGGTCTAATCCCCGACAGAACCTTGCTTGAATGCGCGTTGTTTTTCTAGGCACGCCCGAATTCGCCGTTCCGTCGCTCGCGGCGCTCGCCTCCGAGCACCAGATCATCGCCGTCTTAACGCAGCCGGACCGCCCGAAAGGGCGAGGAAATCAGCTTACCGCCTCACCGGTCAAAGCTGCGGCGTTGGATTTGAACATTCCGGTGTATCAGCCCGAGCGCGTCCGGCGTCCTGAATCGGTTGAGCTGCTCAAGAGCTTACAAGCAGAGCTGATGGTAGTTGTGGGATATGGACAGATCATTCCGCAGAGCATCATCGATCTCCCGCGGGAGGGCATTCTGAATGTCCATGCCTCATTGCTCCCGAAATACCGCGGCGCTGCGCCCATCCAATGGGCGATTGCGAATGGCGAGACCGAAACGGGAGTCACCATCATGCAGATCGAAGCGGGTCTGGATACTGGCGACATGCTGCTGAAGGGTTCGGTTGCGATTAGGCCCGAGGAGACCGCGCCTGAGTTGAGCGCACGGTTAGCTCCGTTCGGAGCGCAACTGCTCTTAGAGACTGTCCGGCAAATTGCAAGGGGAACGGTGAAACGCGAAAAGCAGAACGATGCGGAGGCAACCTTCGCACCCGTTCTGAAAAAGGAAGACGGCCTGATCGATTGGTCGCGGAGCGCCGGTGACCTTTACAATCGCCTGCGCGGATTCACCCCCTGGCCCGGCGCTTACACCAAGTTTCGAGGTCAGCAGCTTTCGGTTATATGGGCGAAGCCGGTGACCGGGAGCGCTCTTGCCGCTGGAACGCTGCGCGTCGAAAAGCGGCGCCTGTTCGCGAGTTGCGGGGAGAACACCGTGCTCGAATTGCTGGAAGTGCAACCAGCGGGCAAAAAGCGTATGAGCGCCGAAGCATTTCTAAACGGATACAAGATCAGTTACGGCGAAAGGATGGGTGAGTGAATTTGAATCTTCCGTTGGAATATCGCTATGCGGCGACATATGCGGGAATCCGCAAGGATCCGGGCGACGATTTGGCGCTGATCGTTTCCGACAAACCGGCTCACGCGGCTGCTGTGTTCACGCGCAACATGGTGCAGGCCGCTCCGGTCCGGCTGGCGCGCAGACACATTCGATCCTCCGGCGGCAAGCTTTCCGCGATTCTGGTGAATGCGGGTAACGCGAACTGCGCAACGCGCGCTGGCGATAAAGTCGCGAAACTTTCCTGCAAAGCCACCGCCAGAGCTCTAGAAACCAAGACGGAATACATACTGCCGGCTTCTACTGGAGTGATTGGGGTGGAACTCGATCCCAAGCTGATCACGGAGGCACTCCCGAAACTCGTTTCCTCGCTTTCTGCGAATGGCTTCGAGCAAGTAGCGCGCGCGATTCTCACAACGGACACTCGCATGAAGGTGGCGTCCGAGCAGGTCACATTTGCGAACGGCTCGGTTCGCATTGCCGGTATGACCAAAGGCGCCGGTATGATTCACCCGAACATGGCTACCACTCTTGGATTCGTTCTGACGGATGCGGTGCTCTCAGCAAAGGAATTGCGCGGGATGCTTGCGGCGGCGCTGGACCGCAGTTATCATTCACTGACGGTCGACGGAGACATGTCGACCAATGACACCGTCGTGCTGGCGGCGAATGGAGCATCCAAGCTGCTCCTCGGCCGTAAGGAACGTCCGGCCGTGCAGGGTGCCGTCACGAGCGTGATGGAAAGCCTGGCGCGCCAGATTGCCGCTGATGGCGAAGGAGCGCGTAAGCTGATCATCGTGGACGCGGAGGGCTTCAAAACAGACGAAGACGCCAAGCGCATTGCACGCGCTATCTCGAACTCTCCGCTGGTGAAAACGGCCATCGCAGGGAGCGATCCGAATTGGGGCCGTATTCTTTCGGCGGCGGGATACTCGGGCGTGGTTTTCAATCCGAACGATGTCGATGTTTATCTCCAAGGCATCCGAGTCTGCCGGGCAGGCCGGGCAGCGGATTTCGACGAAGCGGCTCTCAAATCGAACCTGGATACCGCGGAAGTGCATGTCCGTGTTGTGCGGAGCGGCTGGAGCAAAGGACATGCGCGCTTTTTCACCTGCGATCTGACCGAAGGCTACATTCAAATCAATGGCAGCTACCGGACATAGGTCATACCGGTTCCCGCGTTTCACGATCATCGCCGTTTTGAGCTGTACACTACGCGCGGATCAGGCGCAGGATGTCCGCGCGCGTTTCAGCCAGATCGCGACAGCGCTCACGGCGGGGAATGCGGCAGAGGCGATGATCCCGTTTGATAAGTCGTATCCGGACTACGCACGGTTGAGCGGTTACTTGACGGGCCTGACCGGCGCGTTCCAAGTAGAGAACGAGGTCTCTGTTACCAATGAGGAGGACACACTGACTGAGAGCAAAGTAAGCATCGATTGGTCTCTCACTCTAACAGACCTGGGATCGAACGCTACTATTCAGCGTACTGCTGTAATCACCGCGAAACTTGTTCGGAAGGACCGCGAATGGAAGATCGTTCGGTTTGCTCCGATTGGCATCTTCAATCCGCAACAAGGCAAAGCTTCAATGCGCCGATAACGCTCTGCGCTCACCGCGTAATAGAAACTTCTGTATTTTCCCTGTAGCTGTTTTCGGCAGTTCATCGACCATCGTAAACGCAGCCGGAACTTTGAAGTGCGCCATATGGTCGCGAGCAAATTGCCTCAATTCCGCCTCCCGCACGGAGGCGCCGGACTTCAACACGATAAATGCGTGCGGACGCTCCCCCCATTTCTCGTCGGGAACGCCAATTACGGCTGCCTCCAGCACAGCCGGATGCTTCAGCAATATACCCTCGACTTCAATGGATGAAATATTCTCTCCACCGCTAATAATCACGTCCTTGAAACGGTCGCGTATTTCCACATAACCATCGGCATGGACCACCGCCGCGTCCCCGGTATGCATCCATCCGCCGCGCATCGCTTCGGCTGTCGCCCGCGAGTCCTTATAGTAGCCCTTCATCACCACGTTGCCGCGTGCAACAATCTCGCCGAGCGTTTGTCCATCGTGTGGGACTTCCTGACCATCGCTGTCCACAACTCGCAGTTCGCCTGAAGTCACCAGTTCGACACCTTGGCGGGCTTTGATGGCATGTCGCTCAGCGGCTGGTAGCGTCTCATGCTCACTGCGCGGTTCGCAAACCGAAATAAACGGCGACGTTTCGGTCATGCCGTAGACGTGAAGCACTTGCCAACCTAGTTCCTGTTCAATACGCTCGATGGTAGCGGCCGCGGGCGGCGCGCCGGCAACTACGACTTTCAAGCCGCGCGGTGCATCGCGCCGAACGTCCTCCGGCGCATTCGCCAACCAGACCAGAACGGCCGGCGCCGCGCAGAGAATGGTGGGCAATTCCTCTTTGACGAGCTGCAGCACCGGCGACGGCTGCGCCTTGCGAACACAGATATGCGCGCCGCCCACCGCGGTCATCGTCCACACGAACGTCCACCCGTTGCAGTGGAACATCGGCAGAGTCCAAAGGTATCGGTCTGCCGGGGTCAGGTGTATGTGGACCAGCGTACCCACCGTGTTCATGTAAACATTGCGGTGGGTCAACATCACTCCTTTCGGCCGGGATGTTGTCCCACTCGTATAGTTGATTGAGATGACATCGTTCTCGCCTATCTCGGGCTGCTCAAAGACGCCGGAATTTCCTGCAATCGCTGCTTCGTATTCGATCCAACCCGGCCGGCTTCCTTCCAGAGCGACGAAGTGTTCCACCTGCGGAATCTGAGAACGGATGCAATCAATCGTCTCCAGATAGTCCGAGTGCGCACACACCACGCGCGAACCGCTATGTTGAATCGGATAAGCAAGCTCAGCCGCATTCAGACGATAATTCAGAGGAACAAGCACCGCGCCTATCTGCGGAATGGCATAGAAGGACTCAAGCTGCGCGTGCGTGTTGGGAGCGACGTAGGCGATTCGGTCTCCAGGGCGGATACCTAATGCCTGAAGCGCACTGGACCACCGGTCGCAGCGTTTGAAAAAATCCTCATAACTCAGGCGGAGGTTTTGATCCACAACGGCTTCCCGGTCGCCGTACAGTCGGCGCGCTCGTCGGGCGAAATCCAACGGTGTGAGAGGAGTCTCCACCCCAACCTCCAAGAATTTGTCAATCTTATCGCAACCAACCCCGCCCTGACCGGATTGCGAATGAAAACGCGCTTACAGCAGCCGCTTCAACTTTTCGTAGTTTTCGCGCGTTACCAACTGAAACTCCACTTGAAGCTTGGTAAAACTTTTCAGCTCCTCGAATAATGACGAGGGCGGCACGGCTGTTCCCGCGATATATAATCGGCCGTTTTGGATATTGAAGGGCAAAATCTGAAACCGCCTCTCAAAATGCGCGGGCAACGTCCGAAGCATGCGCGGCTTAATGCCCTGAGGATCGATGTGTCCGGCCGGAACTCCGGCCTGCAGACTCATGGCCTGGCAGAGATCGTCATGCGAGATGGTTCCCGCCTGCAGTAATACGTCTGCCAGGTTTCGCAAGCTATTCACTTGCCGCTGCGCTTCCAGTAACTCCTGCTGCGACACGAAGCCGGAACTGACGAGCACGTCTGACAATTCGCGGCGGTGGTGCAGCAAAGCCTCCCGTGTTGGATAGGCGTGCTCGGTTTTCAGCCACACCAGAGGCCGCCGGTGCAGACGTGAATCGAAATAGCGGCGGAGAGCACCCATCGACGCGCAACAATTGATGAAATTGCCATGAAACATACGCACGGGCACACCGAGCGCGAACGTAATTCCAAAGATGCGCGCCACACAGACTGTTCGCAGACCAAGCCGGACGCACTGCAGAATGGTGGTCATCCAACACAGCCTGACAACCACCGGGTTTGCAACAGCGAAAGCCCACGGCCGGTACTGCATTATGCTCTGCAGCCAGTCGGCCAGCCCGAGTAAAAACAGAACGTTAGTCGCAAGGCTCAGCTGATTCGTGAGGAGGCCTTTCCGGTCGCGCCAGAACCAATAGCGCGTGAGGCAGGGACCGCGCCACCCACTCCGCTCCCAGCACTGCAAGGCAATGCCCGTCACCCAGCGTGTGCGCTGGCGGATCGCAGATCGCACGCGCCGGGGAAAATATTCGCGCGTAGCGACCAGGCCCTTGGCCGATCGTCTGAGGGGTACAAAAACCTGCGCATAGCCGGCCTGATAGCTATAGACGCCGATCTCATAGTCCTCCGTGAGGCTGGCCGGATCGAACACCTGGTTCGCTCGTTCGCGCGCCAGCCGCTCCAGAATCTCGCGGGCGAATCCGGTGCCCACTCCGTTCGAAGGAATAAACGACCGGCTCAACTGCCGGGCGCGCATGTCGATGGTCTGATACTCGGCGAACTCGTCGCAATAGATTCCGTGCGTAAACTCGTAAACGGGCGTGGCGACCGGCAGCACGGGAACCTGCACCATCGCATAACGGGTTCGTTCGCGATTGATAACGTCGAGGGCCTCGGGATGGATAATGTCTTCGGCGTCGTGCAGTACAACGGTATCGAACCGCACGCCATGCTCTGCTTCGAACAGCAGCATGCGTTGATAGATCCAGTTCAGACAATCGGCTTTCGAAGTGGGCCCCGGGTGGGGGCAGTCCGCGATGTGCACGTTACGGAATGTGCTGGCCAGTTGCTGAACGACATCTACGGTCGCCTTGTCGTTCGGATAAACGCCGAGAAAGAAATCGTAATTCCGGTACGTGATGGCTGCGATGTTGTGCCGGATCATGGAACCGATGACGCCCGATTCCTTCCAGCACGGAACGAAAATGGCGATTCGGCGCTCGCCGGAACTACCGCTCTCTGGCGTTCGCGGCTCTATTGCGGTCTTGTGCCGCACCCGATGCCACAAACAGATCAGCACCGGAACCAGATCGTCGGCGCCGCTAGCAAGCAGCAGCACCGCCAAAGTGGCCAGCAGTCCGGGCCATATCTCTGAAAAAAAAGCCTCCACGCGTTCTTAACAAAAGTGGGAACCCGCCCACCTGAGTCGCAGAATATTCTTAGAGTTTTCGGAGGATCCGGGCACTCCAGTTGTGACAGGTGCTCGATGATTGATACTCGGTCAGAACGGTCTGAGCTAACATCCTTCAACCAACTCGTCCAGGACGTAATCGGCGGAACCGTCCGGCGTAACACATTCACTCAGTGGGAGTTAGAGCTTTTGCTCGACCTCCAGACTTGCCGCATCCGGAAGTCTGCGCGGCCTGAAGTGCTGCGGCGCTATTTAAAGGCCGTCCAGCAGCATTTCGCCCAGGGCGCTACCTCTCCACTGCGGCTTTCTGCCTTTTTGGAGCGCGAAGCCCAGGAACGCGAAGCCCAGAATAATCTCGCTGCCGAACGCGCCGGAGCTCAATTGGCCGCCATGGGGTCCTCGCAATCCTAAACAACTTTTTTGCCGGCGGCGGGCGACTCGTGGGCTATCCTCAAAATGAGGAAATCACAAGGAGTGGAATGATGGCAAGCACCACCGGGCCCGCGCAAACACCGCAGCGCATGGTTTATTGCGTCAAACTGCATAAAGAACTACCCGGGCTGGATGAGGTGCCCTTTGATGGTCACCCGCTGGGCCAGCGCATTTACGAACACGTTTCGAAAGAAGCCTGGCGGATGTGGGTTGAGCAGATGAAGATGATCATGAATGAATACCGGCTCAACCTAGGTACGCCCGAAGCGCAGGAGTTCCTGCTGAAGCAGATGGAAGAATACTTCTTTGGAGAGGGGGCGGTGCATCCGCCCGGATACGTCGCGCCCGGGCATTAGCTCAGGATTTCTGCACGCTAGCCCGCCTGTATACGTCCTGACAATTTGATTCTTCGTCTTTTCGCCTGTGCGCTGATTGGATTGCTCTGCCGGGCCGCGGGCGACTCAGTAGCCGCCCGGCTGGCCGCGCAAGCGCGCGAGGCACAAAATTCCGGACAGCTCGTACGCGCTTATCTGCTCTATGCGGAAGCGGCCGCGCGCGACCCGAAAAACCCGAATTATCGCGCCAATCGCGATGCCTTGGAACCCGCTGCGAAGTTGCTGACCAAGGCAAACATTCAGCGCGAGCCGGATATCTCGAGCGACGTTCAGAGCGCCGAGGATGCCGCGCGTCACAGCGAGCCGCCCGTTGAATTGGCCTCCGAGCGCGCCTGGGAGCAGGCGCAAAAGGAGCTGCATCCATATCCCCATCCGGCCTTCAATCCAGGGAAACACGATTTCAATCTGCGCGGCGACGGAAGATCCATTATTGAACGGGTCGTCGCGGCGTATGGTCTCAGCGCAACGTGCGATCCCGATTTGCGCTCCGAGAGCAATGTCCGGCTGGACATCACTGGAGCGGATTTTCGGACTGCCATGGAGGCGCTGACCGACGCTACGAACACATTCGTATTCCCGACCTCGGATAAGGTTTTGTATTTTGCTCCGGATACCCAGGCGAAGCGCGACGAAGTGGAACCTATGGTCCTGCTGACTTTCCCTTTGCCGGAAGCCTTGGATCAAAGAGACCTGATTGAAGCAGCGACCGCGGTGCGCGGGGTTCTGAACATGCGGGCGATCGGATGGGACAGCGCCAGCCGGATGGTGCTCATCCGTGACCGGGCGAGGCGCGCTCAGATCGCTCGGGCTCTGCTCGAAGCCGTACTGCTGCCCAAGGCGCAAGTATCTTTCGAAGTACAGTTCATCACGGTGGATTCGGACGTCAGTTATCACTATGGCGTCTCGCTGCCCACCGTTTTCCAGCTCATCAATTTCGGACACCTCGGGCGCCTACAATCCATTCTGCCGAGCGGCCTCAGCGGGAATTTTCTGGCATTCGGCGGCGGCGCCACGCTGTTCGGTATCGGCCTGACCGATGCCACGCTATTTGCCAGCTATTCGCAAGCGTTTAGCCGCGTCGTCTTTGATGCGACGGTGGTAGTAGGCGACGGCCAAACCGCCAGTCTGCATGTGGGCGATCAGTACCCGATTCAGACGACCGTGTATTCAGGTGCGCAGCAATCTCCAGGTTCGATTTACAATCCGGTCGGTCAGGTGACCATGGAGGATTTAGGATTGGTCCTCAAACTTACGCCTCGCATCAACGGTGAGGGCGAGGTTTCACTGGATCTGGAAGCTGATTATAAGGCTTTGGGGACGCAGGTCTACAACACGATTCCAGCGATTGCCGAGCGTGAATTCAAAGGCACTGTCACGATGCGCGAAGATCAATGGGCGGTGATCGCGGGTCTGCAGGAGAATACGCAGAGCATCACCAAGAACGGCTTCCTGGGTTTGGGTCAGATCCCCGGTTTGGACCAGATTCTCAGCGAGCACACGCGCGAGACGAAGACCGAAAACCTGCTGCTCGTGATCAAGCCGACGCTGAAGACTTTGCCGATGTCCGCCAGCATCAGCCCGCAGTATTTGCTTGGTCCCCAACGCGGCGAACGCGTGTTAATGTAACCTGCTATCTTCTCTAGCATGTCAACCATGCGCGAGGAGATCCGGCAGCAGCCCGCCGCGATCGAACGCACGCTCAAAGCCGAGTGGCGCCGCGCCGAGAAATTGCGCCGCTACTTTGAGCAGAATCCGGTCCGGCTGATTGTCCTGGCAGCGCGCGGCACTTCCGACAACGCCGCTCAGTTCGGGCGCTATTTGCTCGAAATCTCCACGGGCATTCCTGTTTCTCTAGCCGCGCCTTCCGTCTTCACTCTTTATCGTTCGCATTTGAATTTAAAGGACACGGCGGTGGTGGCCATTTCGCAATCCGGCGAATCAACCGATACCAATGTTGTCTTGCAGCAGGCCAAAGCCGCGGGCGCTTTCACGGTTGGGATCACGAATGAGAGCGAAAGCAGTCTGGCGAAGATCGCCGAGCATACATTGCTTGTCCGCGCCGGAAAAGAACGAAGTGTTGCCGCAACGAAGACCTATACTGGCCAGCTCACGTGTTTGTATTTGCTCGCGTATGCGTTAGGAGCGCCGCTCGAGCTTTCCGATCTCGAACAATTGCCCGAGTGGACCTCGTCGGCGTTGAAGCTCGAAGACGAAATTCGCGCCCGCGCGGAACGCTACTGCTTCATGCGTCACGCGGTGTGTGTGGGCCGCGGGCTGAATTATTCCAATTCGTTCGAATTTGCCCTGAAGCTGATGGAGACTTGCTATGTGGTAGCCGAGCGCTTCTCGTCCGCCGATCTGCTGCATGGCCCCATCGCCATGCTCGAAGAATCGTTCCCGGCGTTTGTCTTCTGCCCTTCGGGCGTGACCTGGAAGCCGATTTGCGAGTTGATTGAAAAGCTGCAATCCATCAAAGCGGATCTGCTTTTGATCACGGATCGCAGCAATAGATACGCGGCTTCGGTTAAGGGCTTAGCGCAGCAACCGTTCACCGTTCCGGCAGCGCTGGCTAGGAAGAACTCGCTGCCTGAAGAGCTGTATACACCGATTCCCTACATCATTCCGGCGCAATTGTTCGCCGCAAGCCTGGCGGAGGTAAAACGGCTCAATCCCGACCGGCCGCGCACGCTGAATAAAGTGACGCAGACATTATAGGAAATGAATGCTACTTCCGCGCGCCGCGCGTCGTGCCTTTGAGCGCCGATTGCCGGCGCTTCGCGTCCTTCCTCTTCGGCTTTACAAAACGGAACGTTCCGCTGCCGAGATACTCGGCTTCATAAACGTTCTCTTTCTGCGGAATCTTCGGAGAAGCCGCGTGCTTGAGCGCACCGGTCTGATTCTGAGTTGCGTCTGCCATGAATGCTGTAAAACCTATAGTGTAGCGAAACCGAAAAAGCTAGCGTAGTCCCGCCCGCAAAATCGCGTGAATCTGCGGACCGGCATTGTGGCCGTGTACGGCAAGCTGAAATCCGAGAATCACCAACATTACGAGCAGCGCCACCCGGAGCGGCCGCTGGGCAATGCGCCCGGCGAGCAAGGAGCCAGTCATCGCCCCGCACAGTCCGCCGATGATCAATTTGATGAGCAGCGTGGGATCGTAATTTCCCGCGCTCAATTGAATAACGCTTCCCACGCCAGAAAGCGCGAGGCCAAAGCACAGGTCCGTTCCCACCACCTCCGCGGCGCTAAGTGGAGTCAATCCCAGAAGCAACAGTGATCCGAGTGCGCCGGCTCCGGCCGAAGAAAAGCCAACCTCCGCGCCGATGGGGAGTGAAAACAGCGGAAGCATCCAGGTGCGGTCGTGATTGCTCGGCTGCGGCTTCGGGCGAAACACACGATACAGATGAAACAAAGCCGTCGCCACGATAATCGCACCCAGCACAGTGTAAAGCGCGCCCTGATAAGGGCCGTGTTTTAGATAATCAAGCAGAAATGCGCCCACGACCACGCCCGGCAGCCCACCGGCAATCAGATAGCTCAATACGCGCAGATTCACTTGCCGCCGGAATGCATACGCCGGTACAGTAGCAATCTTGACCACCGCTCCAAACGTCAGCGCTGTGCCCACCGCCGTTGCGGGCGAGACACCGAGCAGCATGATGAGCAGCGGCGTGGTCATGCTTCCAGCGCCGACGCCCGTGAGCGCGATAGCAAGCGCAATGACAAACCCCAGCGCGAGTTCCATGGGGTTTAGTGTCGGCCGGTACTGCTAGCCGCCTCCGCAATGTGAATTCCGCATTCGAGCTTCCGTCCAGCCCACCGGCCCGATCGCAAATTTCCGGGATCGCTGGGCAAAGCGGTGCACGGTTCGCAGCCAATGCTGGTGTATCCCGCTTGATAGAGCGGGAGCAACGGAATATCGTGATCACGCGCGAATGCCCAGACGTCTTTATCGTCCCAGGCTGCCAGCGGGCTCACCTTCAGTAATTGCTTACCCGTGGGCAGCGGAAACGTATCGGCCACTTGGAGATTTGCGCGCGTTGGCGATTGCACCCGGCGCAGACCCGTGAACCAAACTTCGTAGTTTTCAAGTGCAGCAAACAGCGGGCCCACTTTGCGAAATTTGCAGCATTGATCCGGCTGCGATTGATAAAGTAGACCGAATTGCGCCTCCTGCTCTGCAACCGTTTGCTTCGGCATGACGTTCACCAGGTTCAGCCCAAATCGTGCGGTCATCTCATCTCGGTAACCATAAACTTCGGCGAAGTGATAACCCGTTTCCAAAAACAGCACCGGAATGTCTGGAACGCGCTCGCGAACTAAATGGAGCACCACCATATCTTCCGCTTGGAAGCTGCACGTGATGGACGGCGCGCCTCCGTTTTGCAATGCTTGGGCGATCGCTTGACGGGCTTGTTCTTGTAAAGTCATGATTCACTACTCGACTTACGAATCTGCAAGCTCTCCAGCAATTGATTCAAAGCCGCCAGAGCTTCCGGATCTTCTATAGCTAGTGATTCGCTTGTGCAGTCATTTGATCCGGGAAGATCCACAATCAGTGCGCCATGATCGAGCCGCCATGTGTACGCGGCGCGATCGGTACTCTCTGAACCGGCCAAGGCAGAACCGGAGATCATGCCGGCAGCCACAGTTGCATTCGTCACCGGATCGATCAGAATGAAACTTCCTGTCGCGCGATTTTTTTGATATGGATCGAAAGCAATCGAGCGCGCGGCATCGATCCGCACCAGCCCGATCTCGTTCATGTGCAGCGTGTCACTCGCTTCGCGATCGAGCGTATTGATGTTGATGCGGCTTTTGATCTCCGTAAGATCCGCCCATTGCTGCTGGGTGGCCTGTTTCAGCCGGTAACGCTTATTCAGTCTGGCGGGTTCATCGTTCAGCCAGACTATCGTCGCCTCAATCGCGGTGGTTGTCTCCGGGGGATCGGCGGCAGCGGCGATCATGTTACCGCGGCCGATATCGATGTCGTCCGTTAAGGTGAGCGTTACGGCCTGTCCGGCTTGCACACGGTCGAGTTCGCCATCGAACGTCACAATCGAAGCCACCGTTGTTCTCCGACCCGACGGGAGCACAACCACGCGATCGCCCGACTTCAGTTGACCGGAAACCACGGTTCCTGCATAGCCACGAAATTCATGATTCGGACGAACTACGCGCTGCACCGGAAAACGAAACGCCGCGCGTTGTGCACGGTTGCCCACGGGAACGCGTTCCAAATACTCCAGCAGATTCGGCCCATGAAACCAGGGCGTATTGCTGCTCCGGCCGACAACGTTATCTCCCGCCAGCGCACTGATTGGGATGAAGTAGGGTTCGATGGATTGGAAATGCGAAAGGAAGCGGCGGAAATCGCTCTCGATACGGCTAAAAACATCGTGGCTGTAGTCGACCAGGTCCATCTTATTTACGGCAATCACTAGGTGCGGAAGGCCCAGGAGCGAAGCAATATAGGCGTGCCGCCGCGATTGCGGGAGCAACCCTTTGCGCGCATCCACCAGCACAATCGCCAGTTCCGCGGTGGAAGCGCCAGTCACCATATTGCGCGTGTACTGTTCATGCCCCGGCGTGTCAGCGATGATGAACTTCCGGCGCGGCGTTGCGAAATACCGGTAGGCAACATCGATCGTGATTCCCTGTTCGCGCTCGGCCCGCAGGCCATCCGTCAGCAACGAGAAATCGATATTCCCGGCATTGCGCCCCGCCGAAGCTTTCGTTACCGACTCGAGCTGGTCTTCATAAACACTGCGCGAGTCGTAAAGCAAACGCCCAATTAACGTCGACTTGCCGTCGTCCACGCTACCCGCAGTTGTGAACCGCAGCAGATCTTTGGCTTTGTCCTGCTCCAGAAACTCTTCGAATCCATCGACGAGTTCCAAGGTGCTTGCCGCAGCCATTAAAAGTATCCCTCCTGTTTTTTCAATTCCATCGAGCCATCCTGGTCGTGGTCGATGATGCGAAGCTGCCGCTCGGAGCGCCGCATCCCCACCAGTTCTTCGATAATGCGCGGTATGGTATCGGCATCTGAGCGGATGGCGCCCGTGCAGGGACTGCATCCCAGCGAGCGCATCCGGCACTTCACCAACTGCGGTTCTTCACCCGGAAGTCGTGGAACAAATGGTTGCTCCACAGGCAAAAGCGATTCACCGCGGACCAGCATCGGCCGGAGCTTGGCGAAATACAACGGAACGACCGGGATGTTCTCGGCGTGAATGTACTGCCAGACGTCCAGTTCGGTCCAGTTCGAAAGCGGGAATACTCTTAGGCTTTCTCCGGGGTGAATGCGACTGTTATATAGGTTCCAGAGTTCCGGACGCTGATTCCGGGGATCCCACTGGCCACGGGTATCTCGGAATGAGAAAACCCGCTCTTTGGCTCGGGAACGCTCTTCGTCGCGCCGGGCTCCGCCAATCGCCGCGTCGAACCCGCCTTCCCGCAGCGCGTCCAACAGCGCCGTGGTCTTCAGCGCTCCGCAGCAGCGTTGGGTACCCCACACAAACGGGTTCGCGCCTTCATTCAGAGCAGCGCGGTTCGTGTGGACAATCAATTTGACCCCGAGCTGGGCTGTATAGCGGTCCCGGAACTCGATCATTTCGCGGAACTTATAGCTCGTATCGATATGCAGTAGCGGAAACGGAATAGGGCCGGGATAAAACGCCTTCTGCGCCAGCCGGACCAGGACCGACGAGTCTTTGCCGATCGAGTAAAGTAAGACAGGGCGCTGGCATTCGGCAACCACTTCGCGCATGATGTGGATGCTCTCGGCCTCGAGTTGGCGGAGATGACTCAGCGTGCTCACACTCGCAGCGTACCACGAATTCCCCCGAAGTCCATAGGAATTGGGAAATTTGTGGATTCTTGAAAGTAAGAACCCCGAACCAAGCTCTATGTGGCAGGGGATGTCCAAACTGCACGCCACGAGCTTGCGACGAAGCCCGGTCGGCGCGGAGGTAATGCCGGATGGCCGGGAAACCTATTTTCGCGTCTGGGCACCCGGTTCCCGTTCCGTGAAAGTGGTGTTTGAACATGCCCGGCAACCCGCCGAGCTCCGGCCGGAACCAGATGGATATTTTTCGGGCGGCGTGGCTGGCGTTTCCGCCGGGATCAGCTACAAATATCTGCTGGACGACAAGAACGCTTATCCTGACCCAGCCTCCCGCTTTCAACCAAAGGGGCCACACGGTTTTTCGGAAATCATCGATCCGGACGGATTCCAGTGGACCGATCGCGACTGGCTAGGGCTGAAGCTCGAAGGGCAAGTTCTCTACGAGTTGCACCTGGGCACTTTCACACCCGGTGGTACCTGGGCTTCCGCAGCGGAAAAGCTGGAATATTTGCGCGACACCGGAATCACCGCGGTTGAAGTGATGCCGGTCGCCGATTTCCCCGGATGCTTCGGGTGGGGCTACGACGGCGTGCAACTCTACGCCCCAGCTTCGATCTACGGCCGCCCGGACGATATGCGGACGTTTGTCGATCGCGCTCATGCACTCGGAATCGGGGTCATTCTCGACGTGGTTTACAATCACCTCGGTCCGGACGGCAATTACCTGGGGAATTTCTCGCCGCACTATTTCACGGACAAATACACAACGGACTGGGGTCCGGCGATCAACTTCGACGGGCGAAATAGCGGGCCCGTACGCGAATTTTTCCGCGAAAACGCCGCCTACTGGATTCGCGAATTCCATCTCGATGGACTGCGGCTGGACGCCACGCAGGATATCCACGATGATTGCGATCCGCACATTCTGGCGGAAATCAGCCAAGCGGCGCGTGCCGCTGCGCATCCGCGGTCCATTTTGCTGATTGGTGAAAACGAGCCCCAGGAACGCCAACTCCTGGAGCCAGTTTCAAAAGGCGGGTACGGCCTCGACGCGCTTTGGAACGACGACTATCATCACACCGCGACGGTGGCCCTCACCGGCAAAGCCGACGCGTACTACACAGATTATCGAGGCGCCCCTCAGGAATTTCTCTCGGTGGCCAAATACGGCTATCTGTATCAGGGCCAGTGGTACAAATGGCAGAAAAAGCGGCGGGGCACCTCGACGCTCGATCTTCCGCGTCCATCCCTCATCACCTTTATCCAAAATCACGATCAGGTGGCTAACTCCGGGCGCGGCCAGCGAGTCCACGAAATAGCCGCGCCGGGAGTTCTGAAGGCGGTCACTGCCTTCACGCTGCTGGGTCCCGGCACTCCCATGCTGTTTCAAGGCCAGGAATTCGGCGCGTCGAGTCCGTTTCTGTTTTTTGCAGACCACAAGCCGGAGCTGGCGGAGAAAATCCGCAAGGGGCGCACGGAATTTCTGGAGCAGTGGCGGTCGCTCCAAGCTCCGGAGATGAGACAGTTTTTGGCAGACCCTGCCGACATGTCCACGTTTGAACGCTGCCGGCTGGACTACACGGAAGTGGAAAAGCACGCGTGGATTTACGCTTTACACCGCGACCTGTTGCGGCTGCGCCGCGAAGACCCGGTTCTATCGCGGCAAGCCCAGGACGGTCTCGATGGCGCGGTCCTTTCGCCCGCCTGCTTTGTGCTGCGTTACTTTTCGCCGGAACACAGGCAAGATCGTTTGCTAGTAGTGAATTTAGGAATGGATCTCGAATTGAATCCAGCACCCGAGCCGCTGCTGGCTCCTCCGCCGTGTGCTAAGTGGGCAAAGCTCTGGTCGTCTGACGATCCGCCGTATGGCGGTTGCGGTACCGCCGAGTTGGACTCGGACGAAAATTGGAAAATTCCCGGCCACGCCGCCGTCGTGCTGCATCCAGTGCCTATACGACAGTTCAATGGACAAAATATTCAGTCATAATTCGAACGATCCACTCACGGATCGCGACTTGCGCACGCTCACCGATACCGAGTGGCTGGTCACCAATGGCCTGGGAGGCTACGCCTCGGGCACGGTGGGCGGAGGTCTCACGCGAGTCTTTCATGGTTATCTGATCGCGGCCCTGCCGGCTCCGCTGGGCCGGACCATGATGTTGAACGACATCTTTGAGCTGGTAATTCCTCCCGACGGACATGCCGTCCCGCTCAACAGCACGGAGACAGAAGGAGGATTCTATCCGGGCAAATCAGCGGGTTCGAGATATCTGATCAACTTCCGGTTGGACTCCGGTTTGCCGGTTTGGACCTACGAGGTCGCTGGACTCACTATTGAGAAACGTGTCATCTTGCCGCACCGGCAGAATACAACCTACATTAACTATCGTGTAGTGAATGGGGCGGGCTCCGTGAAGCTGCAATTGCGGCCCGCCGTGAACATGCGCGAACATGAAGCGCCCGTAAGCACGCCGCTTGATACATACACGTTTACAGTCCGCGACCATCACTATGAGTTAAAGCCCTCAAGCGATATCCCGCCGCTTCGCATGAAACTGCTCGGCGACGAAGGGGCGGTCGCCATTGATTCGCAAAAGATCGCCAATCTTGTTTACGGCATCGAGCGAAGCCGCGGCTACATCTGGCGCGGGGATCTTTGGAGCCCCGGATACTTTTCGGCCGAGCTTAACCCGAGCGCCGAGGCCACTCTGGTTGTCTCCACCGAAAGCTGGGATGTATTATCCGCGCTCGATTCGAAATCCGCCTGCGACGCCGAACGTGACCGTAAACGCCGAATGCTGATCGAAGCCCATCCCGGAACCTGCGAGACCATGTGCCGCGAATTGATCTGGGCCGCCGACCAGTTCATTTTCACGCCAGTGGGGCGCCAGGAAGATACGGCCCGGGCGCGTGCGGCGGGCAACGAGATCCGGACCGTGATCGCTGGCTACCCGTGGTTCACGGACTGGGGCCGCGACACGATGATCAGCCTGGAAGGGCTCACGCTTTGTACCGGGCGGCAAATCGAAGCGGGTTACATTTTGCGCACATTTGCTCATTACATCCGCGACGGCTTAATTCCGAACATGTTCCCGGAAGGGAAAAAGGACGGGCTTTATCACACCGCGGACGCTACTCTGTGGTTCTTCCACGCGCTGAATCGCTACTTCGAATACACGCATGACCGGCATCTGCTGAATCAGATGCTTCCGAAACTGCTCGACATCGTGGGCCATCATCTACGCGGAACGCGGTTCAACATCCATGTGGACCCGGCTGACGGTCTTCTGGCGCAAGGGCAGGAAGGATATCAGCTTACCTGGATGGACGCCAAGGTGGACGATTGGGTGGTAACGCCTCGGCGGGGCAAGGCAGTGGAGATTAATGCCCTCTGGTACAACGCCCTCCGTTTGCTCGAAAAGTGGCTGCGGCAGACCGGCCGCAACAGCGAGGCAAACGGTATCGCGGGACACGCCGCGAAGGCAAAGGAATCGTTCAACAATCGCTTCTGGTACGCGGAGGGCGGTTATCTCTATGACGTGGTGGATGGCGAAGGTGGACACGACGACTGCTCCTGCCGTCCCAATCAATTGTTCGCTATCTCGCTCGAATATCCGATACTCGAGGAATCGCGATGGAGGCCGGTCCTCGATGTGGTGAAAGACAGGCTGCTGACTCCGGTCGGGCTGCGTTCGCTTGCGCCCGGCGAACGCGACTACAAGCCCCGTTACGATGGCGACCTCCGTTCGAGGGACGCCGCGTATCATCAGGGAACCGTATGGGCCTGGCTGATTGGTCCGTTTATCGATGCCTGGCTGAAAGTGCATCCCGGGGATTTCGGCACCGCACGAAGCTTTCTTGATGGCTTTCGGACCGAGTTGCGATCAGCCTGCGTGGGTTCGATTAGCGAAATTTTCGATGCCGAGCCGCCCTTCACGCCGCGGGGCTGCTATGCCCAGGCCTGGAGCGTCGCCGAAGTGCTGCGCTCTTTCGTCAAGACGAGCGGCGTAAATGAAACAGAAGAGCGCAAGCCCGAGTTGGCCGAAGCGACAGTCTAGAGCGCGCCATTTATGGGTGCGCGATCACCATCGCGGTTTCCGCGCGGCGCAATGTGCATTCGAGTGCTGTCTCCAGATTCTCGGGGTCGAGCGCTGCAAAACTTTCATCCAGAACGACGAGATCGGCGTTCTGCAACAGCGCGCGCGCGATGTAAACCCGGCTTCGCTCGCCGTGCGAGAGTTGCCAGCCGCCTTCGCCGACCATCTGCAAAAGACCGCTCGGCATTTTCTCCAGCAGATCGCCCAAGCCGAGCTCGCGGCAGACGGATTCCGCTTCCTCCATATCGCCCGGGGTGGGCGGCCAGCGGCGGCCCATCAGTAAATTGAAGGCGAGAGTCTCGGTCAGAATATGGTTCTCGTGAAATTGCGGTGCCGCCGCAACACATTGCCGCCATCGTTCAATCCCAAGTGTCTGGCGGTCCAAACCGTTCACCAACAGCAGACCGGACTGCGGCTGGCGCACACCGCTCAATAGCGAGGCGAACGTTGTTTTTCCGCCGCCCGAGGGGCCTTCGAGCAGGATGCGGTCGCCGCGCCGGATCAGGAGACTACAGGATTGCAGAACAGGGTTGCCTTCATTTCGGTAACGAAAGCTGAGGCGGTCCGCTTCGATCAGCTTTTCCGCAACGTGCTGTTCTTCTACCGTCGCAATTTCTCCGAGGACTTCTGGCCTGGCGGCGGCCCGAAATAGCGGCGCGATTCGAATCCAGGCGACCCAGCAGCCGGCGATGTCGATAAAGGATGCCGCCATGCGATGAAACGCCGTGTAAGCCAATAGAATTCCGCCGAGCAGAATTGCTGTCTCTGTGGTGGATGCCTTGCCAGCAACGATCGAAGGAGCCAGCGAGGCAAGCGCAACGAGCAGCCATCCTCGCGGCACCACACCAATCAACCACGTCCCGCAGTTATCCACTTGACGCGAAACGGCCAGATATCCATCAAGAGCCTGATCTTCCGCGGTATGCCATTCTTCTTTGGGCTGTTGCGCGAGGCGCGTGCGATGCCCGACCATCGATTCGACCAGGTCCTGGGTCAGATCCATGCGCGCATCCGTCCAGCGTTGATAGCTGCGCAAAAACCGCCAGGTCAGAAAGGCTGTCAGCGCGCACCAGAGGAGCAATAGAATCGCAAGACGGCCTAGCACGAACGCTGATACAGCGATCTCAATGGTTGCGAGCAAACCGGCAATTCCGCCGCTCAATGCAAGCGATTCGAGCGCCTCAGCTTCGAGCGCCTGGCCCAAAAAGCTGCCGACTCCGCAGTGCCGCATCTCTTCGGGCGCGAGGCGCATCGCACCGGCAAGCAAGCGGCGCTTCAGGAATCCGCCCACGCCGATTGCGAAGAGTCCTTGCCGCCAAGTAGTGAGCAGCCGGAATGGAATCAAGGTCATCAGCAGAAGGGCCCACGCGAGGAGCCAGCCGCGATCCAGGTGGCCGTTAAACGAAAGCCGCCCCAGAATGGCCCACGAAGCGAGCCAGAGCAGATACTGAGCCGTGTGCGAGACCAGCAATCCGGCGCCATTGCGGATTGCGCCCGCTTCAGCAAGAAGACCCGCTGTGTCAGCGCCCGCGCTCAATCGCAATCGCCAGCAGTCACGAAACGGACGCGCGGCGAGATGTTCTTCGAGAAGCAGATTGAGCGTCCTTCCCTGCTTCGATTTCGCGATCCCGCTACCCGCAAGCAACTGCTCCAGTTCCGGACGGATGCTTCGCTCGGCTGGCTCACGGACTGCGCGGCAGATTTGGTCCACGTGGATGTTGTGCAGAGTCCGATCGGGCGACAGGACATGGACATGCTGCTTTCGGCCGTTCACGACGGCAAGGAACCCGGAATCGCCGAGTTTGAGAAGGAGCGGAGCGGCCGAGACCAGTTCGGACCGCAATTCGCTTAGCGTAGTTTCGAGCCGTTCGGCTTCGCAGTCGAAATGTTTGGCGAAGTGCTCGATCCAGGCCCCTCCCTTACGGTCGGGGTTCTGTATAAATTCGCTGGGCGCGGGCTTACTAAGGAGTGCGGAGAGGGCTTCGCCGAGCTGCGATGCAGGCCAGGCCAGATCCGAGAGGCGATCCATCAGGCCACCTCGCTTGCGGGCAGCGTTTCACTCGCCGGCTTGGGCATCTCCTCCACCAAGCGTCCGGAGTGGATGCGGATATGCCGCCAGATGTTCGCAGACCACAGCTCCGCGCGTGTGCGCCGTTCGGCGGCGAGCAATTGCGCATAGCGTGAATCGGGGTTCCCGGCGAGATCGCGCGGCGCACCGTCTTCGACCACCCGGCCATACTCCATCACTAGTACACGATCGAACTCCTGTGTCTCTTCCAGGTCGTGCGTGATACACAGCAGGGTGCAGCCGCGCCAGAAATTGCGCGAACGTGCGAGCAATTGCCGCCGCTTTTCGCGGTCGAGGCCACGGAAGGGTTCGTCAAGAATGGCGAGCCGTACTTTGTCCCGCAGCAACGCGCGAGCGAGGCGCACGCGCTGTCCTTCGCCGCCGGAAACGAGCGCACCGCCTTCGCCCAGCTTCGTTTGCAACCCATCCGGGAGACTCTCGAGGACATTTCGAAGCAGGGCTGCATCGATTGCTTCGCCCACGGCCGAAGCTCCCGCTTGCGAGCCGTACGACACATTCGCGAATAGCGAGCGATTCCACAGTTGAACCGCGGGGTCGACCCAGGCCGTCGAGTGGCGAAGAGCTTCGCAATCGACCGGCTCGCTGTCCACAAGGACCGCACCGGAACTCGGCTTGTGCCAACCAAGCAGCAGCCCGGCAAGGCTGGACTTTCCCGCTCCCGACTGGCCTACAATGGCGACCTGCGATCCGGGCGCAAGCTCGACATTTACGTCTTCGAGAACGGTATGGCCCGAGACGACCACGGAGACCTGCCGGAGCGCGATGGCCGGAGCATCTGTCCGGCGGTGCGATTCGTAGCTCTCAGCACGTGCCGCCGGCTCCTCGGGCGCGCCGAGCGGGTCGAGTAATCGCAGCGCAATGTTTCGATAGAACGGAAACTGTCTGGCGAGCGTGGCCGCCTCCTGACCGAGCACTGGAAGATTGAGCGCCCAATACACCAGCAGCAGCGTACGGCCAATCTGAAAGCCCTGCAGCGGATGGATCAGCAGGAGGCACGCGACCAACCCGAACATTGCTACCAGTTGCAAGGCTTCCACCGAGACGGCGGTGCGTTGCAGGCGGAGCGCGGCATGCGCCCACTCACCGAGCAGCTTTTCATGCTCGCGGCGGACGCTCTTCTCCGCCCCGTGCGCGCGGATCGCCAGCAATCCCAGCATGGCATCCAGATAAAAACGCGTCAGACCAGCCGAATGGCTACGCACGCGCAAGTCCTGTTCGGCCAGCACAGACTGCGTGGTGAAAACGGGAACGAGCGCCGCTGCCGCAATCAGCAGCACCAGCGGAGCGGCAGAAGGTTCCAGCCACATGATGCCGGCCGCGGTGGCGCTCAATTCGAGCGTTATGCGCAGCAGTTGCCTGGCGTTCTCGGGCAAGTCGCGGAGGCGGCGCGTCGCGTGGCTGCGCTCGGCCATGTCGGAAGTCAGCCGGCTCTGAAAATACCGGTCTCCTAATTTGGGAATCTTTTCGAAAAACGCTATGCGCAGCCGGTTCTCCAGGTGCCGGCCCAGCCGGACCGTTGCTGAAAAAAGCGGACCATCGATCAGCACGAGAGCCAGGCTGAAGATCAGGACCGCTGCCATCGCGCCCATGCGCTGTCCGGCCAGCCCTAACGAACCGGTAATGTCGAAAAGCCCGCGGAACAGCAACGCCTCAACGAATACTCCTGCTGCCGCTCCGAATAATGAGACCGCCACAATCGCCGGCGCCAGCGATCCGCTCTGGGCCAGCAGCCTGATAAGCTCGCGTCCCGGCCGGAGCGGCTTTTCCGAGATTGCCGTGCGCAGCTCCGGCGACAGCATTTCGTGTTCCACCCGCGCCCGTTTACCGCGAACGCGAACCAGAATGGCGCCTCGCATTGCAAGTTGCGCTTCTCCCTCGGCTTCGTCTTCCAATTGCTGAACGGACCAATAGATGGCCGGAATCAGTTCGGCACGTTCGCACAGCCGCTCCAGCACTTGAGTGCGCTGCGGGCCGCGAGCCAATCCTCCGGCACGCGCCAAAGCGGCCAGCATCCGCGTGGCGGCATCCAGCGTACCGAGCGAACGCCAAGTTGTGTCCTGGCTTGCTTGCGTGATAAGGCGGCTGGTATCAGCGCGGGAAATTCCAGCGCTGCGCAGCCGCTCGGCGAGGACCGTCTGAAATTCGCCGGTTCCGGCAAACTCGCGCCAGCCGGTTGCGCTTGCGGGCATGCTGTGAAGGTAGACCTCGCGCAAGAACTGTGCGCACGGCACCCAGCGCCTGCCCACGGCGGGATCCATCACCTGCACGAAGTTTCCATGCCTGCGCCACACCACCACAAAATGCGTGAGACCGTTGGGTAATGTGACTACGACAATGGCGGGCAGAGCTTGGGCGGCGGGCAGGAACAGATGATCGGCGGGGATCATAATCTGCTCGGCTTGAAGGCCAAGCTGGTTGGCGACGCTCTCCATCGTGTCGATAGAAGTTCCGTCGATGCCGGTCTGACAGGCTTCGCGAAGCCGTCCGTAGCTGACCGGGATTCCCCATCCGTCCAGCAGAGATTTGAGCGAGGCCGGACCACAGTCCATGTTTGAGGTCTGGACGACCTCAGGCACGAAGAGGCGCATCACCGGGCTCCCACAGCCTCGCCGGCCGACCGCAAGAGCAACGCCACGGGTGTGATGCGTTCCACTTCGATCTCCACAGAGCCGGGCAAGCCATGCTGCAGCGGGATCCGTGAAGATGGTGGGGCTTTCACCGCGAGTTCGACGCGAACTCTTCCGTCGCGCACTTCTCCGGCTACCCGCGATACGGTAGCAGGAATGGTGCCGAATTGCGCCCATGGAAAACCTTGCAGGCGGAGGGTTGCGTGCTGCCCCGGATGCAGCTTGCCAAAGGCCGCGGAGGGCTGAAATTCCGCCACGGCCTGCAACTCGCCACTGGCCAGAATTACACCAAGCTGCTGGCCTTCGGAGATGTGGGCGCCCGGTTCAAGAGTCGCGCATTCACTCAAACGGCCACCGATCGAGGCGCGGATGCGCCGCCGCTCAATCTCATACTCCAGGCGGCGAATATTGGCGTTCGAGTTGGCCGCGTCGGCTTCCAATTTGGCTAAGTCTCCAGCAAGCTGCTTCAGACGGACCTGACGATCGCGATCACGAACCTGCAACTCAGGACGCAAACGAGCCATGGCCGCTTTTAGACCATCCGCCGCTGCGCGCTTACTTTGCGCGTTGGCTTGCGCGCGTTCCGCATCGGCTTGCGCCAGGATTCCATCGGCGCGGAGAACTTTCGCCCGCTCCGCCTCGCGCTCTGCCAAAACGGCCTGTGCTTCTGCCTCGCGATATTGCGCTCCGGAGGCACCCAACGAAAGATCAAGAACGCGGTGCTCGTCCTGGCGACCCAGGCCTTCGGTCTCGATCTGGGATTTGAGCACGGCGATCTGGGGGCCGAGACTGACGAGCCGGGTGCGTTCAATGTCCAGATTCAGAGCTTCGTCCCGGCTATCAACTTCGGCCAGGATATCGCCGGCCTGTACTACTCTTCCTAACTCCAGGTGAGATAAGGACAAACGCCCGGCCACATTAGCCTGTAGGGGATACACAGCGCCATTGATTTCCAAACGAGCCGAATCGGAAATTTCATATCTTGTTACGCGAGCCCTAAAGGCCCACAGCAACCAAGCCGATATGAGTACCAGAGCGATGATCAACCCTGTACTAGATCTAAATCCACTGTCACGCCGCAGCGCGTGGCTGATGCGATGGAAGCTATGTGCCATGTTGAGCTCTAAAACAGTAGTGCAAAAAAGAAATGGCCGCTCGCCCGGAATGCGAAACGGCCAAATGGAAATTAATGTTTCTAGCAATAACTGTCGATTAGAGTGCTATATACCCCAGTTGCTACGGCCAGCGTTCACTTTGCTCTTAACTTTCACGGCTAAGTCTCCTTTCTCAGCCTATTCCTGCGGCCAGGCAGGTGTTAGGCTGGTTGGCAGAAAAAGTCAGAAATACTCAAAACATTTTGGAAGTAACTGGAAAGATATTAGATACCCCAGTTGCTACGGCCGGCGTTCACTTTGCTCTTGACTTTCATTGGTACTTTGATCTCCTTTCTTCGCAAATTTTGAGTTCTGGCGGCCAGGCCGGAACTCAATCTTTCGCCGAAGTCACCTATGCTAGAACTTTAGTTTGTGTAATTCGGATATTTGATTTATAGCGTATTGATCGAGCTTTTCCAATAGCCAAACGAGCAAGACAAGCCTAAGATGAACCCGTATGCTATCCCACCTGGGGATAGGTATTATGTGAATCGGTGAGATTTGAGGCTCGAAAACACCCTGGCAGAGAGCGGGCACCGATTAGCTCTCAAATTGACCATGGCTGATTGCTACTTAAAACACGTACTTCAACGCCACTTGCATCTGGCGCATGGGAATGGCTGTCCCGGTAATCGAGCCAAAACCGGCCGAAAGAATATTCGCGTTCGGGTTTGACCATACGGGGTGATTCAATGCGTTGAACGCTTCCACGCGAAATTGCAGGATGTGGCTCTCCTTGTAGAACATGTGGAACTCTTTGTGCGCATCCAAATCCAGCGCGAAAATGGCTGGACCGATTGCGGTATTTCGGCCGACGTTGCCGAAGGTACCGGCTGGTTCTTCAATAAAGGCCGCCGGGGTGTACCAGCGGGCCGTGGTCGGATTCGGCTCCGAAAAGCTGATGCCCGTCGCATTCGGACGGTCATACCCGTTGCCTGTTCCGGAACGGTCCTGGCCGCCATCGGTGATGGTCTGCGGCCGTCCGCTCTGCACGGTCCAGATCCCGCCGATCTGCCAGCCGCCAACAATTCCGTTCAGGACTGAATTCTGCACATCGAGAGCTCGCCCCCTGCCCACCGGCACATCGTACAGAACCGACGTAACAAAGCGATGGCGAACATCAAAGGAAGAAAGGCCGCGCTCGCACGTGATGCAATTGCTGTTTTGCGGAAACAACGTATCATAGCCCTGCACGCGGATGCCGCTTGTATCATCGATCGACTTGGAGTATGTATAAGACGCGATAAAGCTGAGGCCGCCGCTGAAGCGCTTAGTGAGGCTCAGGCTGCCCGCGTTGTAAGTCGCATTGCCGCCATCCATCACCAACTGAATCACACCGAACGTTTGGAACGGAGTGCGGGAAATGGCGGTACCTACCGTTCCCGGAATAGCCTCGTTTGCGTTTTGAAAACCATATAGGTGACGGCTGGCCGAACCGAGATAGCCGGCCTCCAGAAGCAGGCTGTTGCCCAACTGCCGCTGCACGTTCAAGAGGTATTGCATGGTGTAGGCCGTCCGGTGCGAATAGGCGTCCACGAACGCATACGGACTCGTCACTTGCGCGCTGGTGCTGTTTCCGGCAGCAACCGCATTGCTCCAGAACAGAGTGGGAGTTCCTACGGCCGAATTTACCCGGAACCGGCCCGCGGTATTGCGTGCCATGTCGAACACGGCGTTCCCGATATCGTGTACATAGAAGATTCCGTACCCGGTGCGAATCACCCACCGGCTGTTCGGCGAGTAAGCGATGCCCACGCGCGGCGCAAAATCGGTGTACTCCGTCTTCATCAGCGCGTCGCCCTCCAGCCCGTTGCTGCAGATTGTGTCAATCTGCGGCCAGACGATATTGATACCGGCATATGGGTTCGTGCAATGGCCCTGCCGGATGAATTTCGGATACAGGCTCAGCGGAGCCGCTGGCGCAAAGACGATGTGCGGCAGATACACCGAGAACAGATTTCCTGTTGTATTACGCCAGGGCGGCGTCAGCTCGTACCGCAAGCCCAGCGAGAGCGTCAGCTTGGGAGTTACTTTCCAGGTGTCGTCAATCCACGCGGCGAAATCGTTTCTCTGAAAGTTCGCGTTGGCAATCGAGATGGAAGCCTCGGATTGATACATGTCGCCGAGCAGAAAATCGGCAAAAGCATCTCCACCGGTCAGGCTGGGACCGGCTGTCGCGTTCGCCTGAAACGTAAATTGCCCCCGCGAAAACTGGTTCCCTACCTGATTGAAGTTCTGCCGCATATACTCGAACCCGAAGCTGAACGTGTGCGGTCCGTGAATCCAGGAAAGATTGTCGTCGAACTGGAGATTGTTATCCGAGATGGCATATGGACCATCCGTGCCATCGCCGATCGAACTAAAGCCGTCGCCGCTGAACGTGACGTTCGGAATACCCCACGAAACCGGCGGGCCGCCGCTGAAATTCGGTATTCCGAGCCCATCGATCACATTGGTCTGAAACGCGAGAAACGTTCCAATCGAATTGAAGATGCGCGTATATCCAAAGGTTGCCTGGTTGACCAGTGTGGGCGTGAACGTGCGCGTATTGGAGCCCATATATTGCTCATATCCGGTGATGATTTTCGAGCCGGCCAGGCTCAATCCTTGGGAAGATTGGTTTTCGCTGCCCCAACTGTAACGTCCGGCCCATTGCGATTTCGACGACTCGACAAAGTCCATGCGGAGCACAAACCCGTCGCGGTTCAACGGCGAGGCGTTCGATTGCACGTAGTTATTTGCCAGCTTAGTGGTCGCTACGTTGGCGGCAGGATAGTAGGCCAGCAGTTTTTTGGAAATCGGGTCTATCAGGTTTGAGGGAATTACGTTCCCGGGAAATGGCTGTTTGGTGCTCGGGTTGTAAATGGTCGCCGAATACCCGCTGAAATCGCCCGACTCCATGGCCACTGTCGGAACGGAATAGATCGCTTGCGAATTCTGCCGCTGCCGCAGCGCCTCATAGTTCGCCATGAAGAACAGCTTGTTCTGGCCGTTGAACAGCCAGGGGATACGAACCGGCCCATCGAACACAAAACCGTAGTCATTCCACTTGAAGGGCTGCTTGCTCTGCACTTTACTGGTAAACGCGTAGGGCAGCGCGTCCATTACGTCGTTGCGCAAAAACTCAAACAATGCGCCGTGATAATTGTTGCCTCCCGATTTCGTGAGTACGTTGATCTGCGTCGCTTCATGCCCGTATTGGGCCGGATACACGCCGGTCTGCACCTTGAATTCCTGTAATGCATCGATGGACGGTAGCACTACGTAGGAATTGAAATCGGGATCTGTGTTATTCACGCCGTCCAGCGTGTAGTAATCGAACATAATCCGCTGCCCGCCGACGGAAATGGACTGATTCGCGCGATCCCCGCCTTGCCGCGACTGCGCCTGTCCGGCCGGCGGCGACAACGTGTTCGTGTTCGGCGCAAGCGCCACCAGGTTCAGATACTCGCGCCCGTTCAACGGAAGCTGCTCGATGGACCGGTTCTCGATCACGGTTCCCACTGTCGAGTTCTCCGCCTGTAGCAGGTCGGTCGTAGCGGCCACTTCCACCGACTGCGACAACTGACCGACTTCGAGGGTGAAATCCAAGCGAACGGCCTGTTGCACCTGCACGGCGACGTCGCTAGCGGCCGCGATCTTAAAACCTGGGTGTTCCGCTCGCACGCTGTACGTTCCCGGCGGGACGGATGGAAAACTATAATCGCCCGCATCCGTCGTCGTAGCAGTACGTACAGCACTGGTTCCCGCATTCGTCAGCGTAATCGTCGCCTGCGGAACGGATGCGCCGGAAGAGTCGCTTACATGCCCCGTGATCTCCCCGAACGTCTGGCCAAACACCGGCATGCAGCCCAAAAACAGAAGCGTGATTGCAGTCGCACGTGTCAGCATTTGGCCTAAAACACTATCACAAATTTGACTCGCTGTGAATTTGATACATTCAACCGCGTGCGGCACAATCGGAGAACTTTTCTAAAGCAGACGGCAGGCGCGCTGGCCTTGCCGGCGCTCTCGCGCGCGATTCAGGAGAGCACGAATCCTTATCAGCGCCCCAAGCTACAAATCACCGACATTCGCACGGCCGAAGTGGTAGTCCACGGCCTGCAAACGCACGTTCGCATCTATACCGATCAGGGCCTGATTGGGCAAGGCGAATCGACGGATGCGGCCGTGGGGACGGCAGCGCTGGTGCGCAGCTTCCGCCGCTATCTGGTCGGCAAGAACCCGCTCAATGTGGACGCGCTCTGGGAGCACTTGCGCACAGCGGGTATCTTCGCCGGGGCACAAGGTGGGCAATACGTCACGGCTCTGACCGGAGTTGAAATCGCATTGTGGGATCTGGCCGGGAAAGCGCTCGGCCTACCGATTTATCAGTTACTCGGTGGGAAATTTCGAGACCGCGTTCGGATGTATTGTGATTCCGACATGGAAGACCCGCTCGGCGCGGAAGGGGAACGCAAGCTGCCGTGGATACAATCGAACGGCTTTACCGCGATGAAAATCGATATCGATGAGGCCCGCGACCCCGCTCGCTTCGATGCAGTGAATTGGACTGCCAGCAACGGCGAGATCGACCGCATGGTCTCCTGGGTGCGCCACACCCGCGAATCGATTCCGAAACAGATGGACCTCGCGGTCGACATGCACGGCCGCTACGATGCGCCTACAGGGAAACGGGTCGCGATTGCGGTGGAACCGTACCGCTTGCTGTGGCTCGAAGAGCCGGTTCCGCCGGAAGACATCGACGCCATGGCCGATATCCGGCATGCGACCAAAACCCCGATCTGCTGCGGCGAGAATCTGTACATGCGGTGGGGCTTCCGCGAGCTACTCGACAAGCAAGCGGCGGATATCATCATGCCGGATCTGCAAAAGGTTGGCGGATTATCCGAAGGACGCAAGGTCGCGAACCTGGCCCAGACTTACTACATTCCATTCGCGCCGCACTGCGTGGTGTCGCCCATTGGGACCATGGCTACTGCGCATGTCTGCGCGTCCATCCCGAATTTCCTGGTGTGCGAATGGCACTGGATCAATCATGTCGATCTCTGGAGAGATTTTGTGAAGGAAGGCGAAATCATCAAGCAAGGTTATATTACGGTTTCGGATCGGCCGGGTATCGGAGTGGAGATGAACGAGCAAGCCGCGCGCAAGGCGCAAGTGCCGGGCACGGGCTGGTTCGAGCCTTCGAAGAGTTAGCGCCATGAAGATTGTATTCTCGCTTCTTCTGATCACGGTTGCTGGCTATGCACAAGAGGGCTTCTTCACGAAGGACGCCGTCATCAAGTACACGCCGGAATGGAAAGGCGAGCGCTTCGCCGACGGGCGCCCGAATGTGCCGGATGCCATTCTCGACCGGATGAAGAACGTCACGCTCGAAGAAGCCTGGGCTGTGTTGCGCAACGCCGGCTACAACTATCAGTACGAAGATGGATGGCTGGTGATTCATCCCGATAAGGTCCTGGTGGGCCGCGCTCTTACGGCCGAGTGGATGCCCGGGCGGCCTGATGTGCAGCGGGTGGTGGAGGAGCAAGGAAAGTTGGATCATCGCATCGGCGGCCAAAATGCCTGGCCGGTCGACATGCTGCAGCCCCGTGATGTGTACGTCTGCGACCACTTCGAATTGAAGAAGGACGGCCCTTCCATCGGAGATAACGTCGGCAACGCGATTTATGCGCGAAGCGGTAACGGCATCGTGTACAACGGCGCGGTACGCGATATCGAAGGGCTCAAAGAATTACCGGATTTTGTTTCCTTCGTGCGCTTCTACGATCCCTCGCACCATTTCGGCTCGCTTGCCTCGGGCCCGCGCCTGAACTCGACCATGGTGGGAATCAATTGTCCGACGCGCATCGGGCACGTGATGGTGATGCCCGGGGATGTGGTGCTCGGAAAGGATGGAGGCGTGATCTTCATTCCTCCGCAACTGGCGGAAAAAGTGGTCAAGTACTCCGAGATTACGCGCCTGCGCGATACTTTCGGCCATCAACGCTTGCGCGAGAAGAAATATACGGCGGGGCAGATCGATGCGCGCTGGTCGGAACCAATCGAGCAGGATTTCACGCAATGGCTGCGCGAGAACCGCAACAATCTTCCTGTGGCACCGGCCCAAATCGATGAGATTTTGAAGGAGCGCGCGCAAGGGAAGACGGAGCAGTAGCGCCTTCCAGAATGCTATCGACGACTTTCGAGCCGGGCGCTACACTGAGCACGGCACGGATCGTGAACGGTTGCTTTGTACTGGCAGTCGGAAATGAAGTTTTGCTCCAGCCCACCGAGGCTCCGTCCGACTGCAAGTTGCCGGCAATTCGAAACCCGTTCATCACTGCAAGCGATCTCAAGCTATCTGGGAACATGCCGGTTTTCAGGGTAACCAGGTTCGCCCGATCTGATGTGCTAAGGATCTCGCCATTTCTCGAAAATTGCGGTACAACCGATGGCATCTCGTCGTGCGATGCGAAAACTTCTATAACGCCCGTAGCTAATGGGACCCGCTGACCTGGACTGATTACGAATGGACGCAGTGTATCGCGCAACATGCAGTCATGACCGGTAAGGTGGCTGTCATTATCGAAGACGAGCATGGATTTTACGCGTGGCACCCCGAACTGAACGGGCGCCAATCGCAAGGAGAGACTCTCGGTCAGGCTCTTTCGAATATCGGTGAGGCGATAATGAGCGTTCAGCAGCGCTGAGCCAGGAGATCCTCACAACATCGCTGGAAATCCGTGCCGAAAATACCGCGGCTGAGCGCAGCGGAAATCGAAGAAACTGCTGGTCCGGCGAGCAAGAAAGTGGGCAAGCCATTATCTGAGAACGGCCACAAGCGTCCCGAGGAGTCGGGACGCGGCAGCCTGAGAGGCGCGCCACGAGTGCGTGTTGGCAAAGGCAGTGTTTGGTAGCGCTAAGGGGAATCGAACCCCTATTTAAGCCTTGAGAGGGCTCCGTCCTAACCGTTAGACGATAGCGCCACTGAGGAGACGGGCACTCTCAGTATACCGAAAGCTGCGGTCAGACCGCGGCGGGCATGGGAAGGCCGCCCTTGCCGAGAGCTTTCGAAATTAGCGTGATGGCTTCCGATTCGCTCACCGATTTCGCAAGCGAGGTCTCCAGAATCAGCATGCTGCGCGCGCGTCCCAGCATCTTCTTTTCGCGGAACGAGAGCGGCTTGCTCATTTGTATCGTAACCAGCGCTTTGAAGACTTCGGCAATTTCGAGTAAACTGCCGTTCTTCATCTTGTCTGAATTTTCTTTGAAGCGGTCTTTCCAGTCCTGCGCGCAGCAGGGCCGGCCTGCTGCCAGAAAGGTCAGGACTCGACTGATCTCGCTGCATTTGGTCAGTTTGCGCAGCCCGACTTCACCCGCATGCGAAAACGGAACCATCACCGTCATGCTGCTGGGCGAGAGCCGGAGCAAGTAGAACCGCTCCTGCTGCGCGCCGAATGCGCGGGAACTGATGTTCTCGATCGTGCCTACCCCGTGGTTTGGATAAACCACCTTCTCGCCGACCTGAAAGGTCATTCAGGGACCTCTTTCGTTGAAGAATGATCAGTTAATAGTTAAACAGCCCAAAGGAATGTTAAACCGATGTAAGGATTTCGTCAAGAAGAAAAACGAGATCCCACACCTAGCGGGGTAGTGTATAGCTTCAGGGGGCCTAAGTAATTGAAAGCACGCGCTCGGCCGTAGCGTATGCACTACGGCCGGGTGTGTCTTGACAAACTACAGAATCTCCAGTGACCAATTCTCCAGAATGGACTTCACCTTCTGGCAGAACTGATCGGCCGTGGCTCCGTCCACGAGGCGGTGGTCGAAGGTGAGCGCCAGATGCGCCTGCGACCGGATCGCAATGGCGTCACCATCCACCACGGCCGGAATCTTCTCCACTGCGCCCACGCCCAGAATAGCGACCTGCGGCTGATTGATAATCGGCGTGGCGAAGATGCTGCCAAAGCTGCCGAAATTTGTGATGGAAAAGGTGCCGCCCTGCACCTCGTCCGGCTTGAGTTGGCGCGAGCGGGCGCGGGTCGCCAGATCCACAATGGCGCGCTGCAATCCGGCGACGTTCTTCTCGTCGGCGTTGCGGATCACCGGCACAATCAAGCCGTTTTCTAGCGCGACCGCGATGCCGATGTTGATGTCGCGGTAGTACACGATATTTTTGCCGTCGATCGACGCGTTGAAGATCGGGAATGCACGCAACGCCTCAGCGGCAGCGGCGGTGACGAACGGGAGAAATGTCAACGAGAACCCGTTGCGTGCGCTGAATTCGGCCTTCGACTTATCGCGAAGCTTCGCGATTTTCGTCATGTCCACGCGATGCACCGTGGTCACGTGCGCCGAGGTCCGCTTGCTCATGACCATGTGCTCGGCGATCTTTTGCCGCATGTTGCTCATCGGCTCGGTGCGGGTCTTCGCCGCTTCCGGCAATGGCATGGCTGGCGGAGGCGCGGATGCAGCTTGAGTCGTTGGCGCAGCCGGCTGTGGAGGAGGTGCGGCGGGTGCGGCGTAGGTCTTGGCGGCTTGCGAGGACATGTACGCTTCCACATCCTGCTTGGTAATCCGGCCGCCTGCTCCGGTTCCTCTCACCTGGGACAGATCTATGTTGTACTCGCGCGCCATCTTGCGCACGAGCGGCGAAAGCGGTCCGAGTTCTTCTTCAGCCTGCGGCTGGGCTGCGGGCTGCGGCTGTTGCGGAGCAGGTTCGAACGGATACGGTCCGGCTGAACTGGGGGCAGGTGCGGGAGGAGGTTGCGGTGGCGGTGTTTGCGCAGTGCGAGCCTGTTCAGTAGCGGCGGAAGGCCCTACGTCGACACTGGGCGGCGTCGAAACACTCGGCTTCGCCTGCTGTTCCGGCGGCGCCGCGGCTGGCGCTGCCGCGGGAGCAGTTCCCGCTCCATTTTCGCCAATGCGTGCCACTACTGAGTTAATCGCGACTGTCGCGCCTTCCTGCACGAGGATTTCACTTAGGACGCCTGCGGCGGGTGAAGGAATCTCTGTGTCTACCTTGTCCGTGGATATCTCGAAAAGCGGTTCGTCGCGTTCCACCTTGTCGCCCGGCTTCTTTAGCCAGCGGGTCAGCGTGCCCTCCACGATACTTTCGCCCATCTGGGGCATTACCACATCCATCATCGTGTCTCCTGCAATTCCTGATGTGCCATCACCACTTCATAATCAAAGGTCTTCGCGAACGAGGCGGTGATGGCCCGCATCACCTCTTCACGGCTTGCCTGGCAGCCCAAGCTGCGTAGCGAACAGACCGGCTTCGTCAGACCGCACGGAACAATATATCTGAAATAGCTCAGATCGGTATCCACGTTCAGCGCGAACCCGTGCGACGTAATCCAGCGGCTGATGTGTATTCCGATCGCGGCGATCTTGGCGCCATTGACCCAGACACCCTCGTATCCCCGTTCCGGGACCCGCCCGGCTGCAATTCGGAACACGCCGAGAGCATCAATCAAACACTGTTCTATACCTGTAAAATAGGCATGAACATCGCGCCTCCATTCTCGCAGATCGAGGATTGGATACCCGACAATCTGGCCCGGCCCGTGATAGGTGACATCACCGCCGCGGTCGGTCTCGAAGAAGTCGATCCCGGTACGCGCCAGGATCTCTTCGCTTGCGAGTAAATGCTGTTGTTTCCCGTTGCGGCCGATGGTGACGACATGCGGATGTTCGACATACAGCAGCGTGTCCGCACCATTGCCTTGCTTGCGCTGGTTCACCAGGCACTGCTGGACTTCGAGTGCATCCGCGTAACGCATCCGGCCGAGATCGAGAACTTCCAGCGGTCTCAGTCTGTGTGCATCCGTGTCCATCTGTGGCTAAATATTAATCGCCAGCCCGTACACGTTATTGAACGCTTCCCCCACGGCTTCGTAGATGGTCGGATGGGCATGAATCGTCGACATCATACTCTCCACCGTAGCTTCGGCCTCCATCGCGGTGACCGCTTCTGAAATCAGCTCAAATGCTTCGGGACCGATGATGTGAACGCCGAGTATCTCCCCGAATGTCTCTTCGGCAATGACTTTGACAAAGCCTTCGTGCTTATCGAGGATCGTCGCCTTGCTGTTGCCAACAAACGGAAACTTGCCGACTTTGACCTTGAATCCCTGGGCGCGTGCCTGCGCTTCCGTCAATCCGACGCTACCGATTCCCGGATCAGTGTAGGTTGCGCCGGGAATGCGGTTCCGGTTGATGGGACGCGCCGGTTTGCCGGCGATATGCCCGACCGCCACCATGCCCTCCCCTGCCGCGACATGCGCAAGCTGCGGCGTTCCCGCCACAATATCGCCAATCGCATACACGCCCGGTTCCCCGGTGCGCTGTTGCGGATCGACCTTCACAAACCCGCGATCGAGCTGAACTTTCGTATTCTCCAGGCCGATATTTTCGGTATTAGGCTTGCGGCCAACGGCCACCAGAAGCTTGTCGAATTCCATCTCCTCGCGATTGCCGCTGGCGAGAGTCACGCTGAGGCTCACGCTGTTCGCATTCTTACGGATGTTTTCTGCTTTTGCCCCGGTCTCCACGCGGATTCCGGTCTTGCGGAAATGCTTGTCCAGTTCCTTCGAGATCTCCTCGTCTTCTACGGGAACAATCCTCGGCAGCATTTCCAGCAGCGTGACTTTCGAACCGAAACGGTTGAAGATGGATGCGAACTCGACGCCGACCGCGCCCGCCCCGATGATGCCGATGGTTCTGGGGATCGCGGGCATGTCCAATATTTCAATGTTCGTCAAGATCAGATTTTGATCGGGTTGGAGCCCGGGCAGCATTCTTGCCTCGGAACCCGTCGCCAGAATAATATTCTTGGTTTCGACAGTCTTGGCACCCTGATCGCCGCTCACCTCGATGCGGCCGTTCCCGAGCAGACGCGCATTGCCTTTGATCACGTCTACTTTGTTCTTCCGCATCAGAAACTCAATGCCCTTCGAGTGTTTGGTGACGATCTTGTTCTTGCGATCGAGAACCTGCGCGTAATTTAGTTGCGGATCTTTGCACTGTACGCCTTGCGCTTCGGGATGTTTGAAGTAGTCCCAAACGTCGGCCGTGTGTAGCAGCGCTTTGGTTGGAATACAGCCCACCAGCAGACACGTTCCGCCCAGTCTCGGCTGCCTTTCAATCAGCGCTGTTTTTAGTCCGTATTGGCCCGCGCGCACCGCAGCGGAATAACCACCGGGCCCACTGCCAATTACCACTACATCGTAAGTCATTTTCGTCCCAAGTGTAGCAACAGCCGATGCTCTGTACTTCGCGGTTCTGAACAGCCGAAACCATCAGCCCGAAGCCCGCGTATCATCAAGATAGAGCTATGCGTTGGATGGTTTGTGCGGCGCTGATTTACTGGTGCGCGGTCGTGAGCGCTTCCGAGCCTCCACCCCCGGGCGTTTTGCACGCCGTCGTGGTAAAAGGCAACCATCTCTATTCCTCCGAAGACATCATCAAGGAGTCCGGATTGAAACCGGGCCAGCGCGTGACCGGGCCGATCATTGAGCAGGCACGCAAGAAGCTGCAGGATACTGAACTGTTCAACAACGTTTCGGACGAATATCGATATACCGCCAGCAAACCCCCGGAGTACGATTTAACTTTCCAAGTCGTCGAGAACACGCAGTTGTTTCCGATGCGCTTTGAACGATTGGGTGGTTCGCCGGATGCTATACGAGAGTACCTGCGCCAGCATGTGGACCTCTATTCCGACCAGATTCCCGGAGCCGAGGGAGTGCTGCGCCGCTATAAGCAGGCCGTGCAGGCGTTCGTACGGCAGACGAATCCTTCGGTAGAAGTCAAAGCTGCGATCACGAATGACGATCCTCAGCAGTTGACGGTTCTGTTCACGCCGGATACACCCGCGCCCACCATCTCGCAAGTGATCGTCAGCGGCAATCAGGCCGTGGATACCGGCACGATTTTACGGGCTGTCAACCGGGTTGCCGTGGGAGTGCCGCTCTCCGATGCGCGTATCAAGGTGATCCTGAACGGCGCGATCAAGCCGCTCTATGCAGCCAAAGGGTACGCGGCTGTGTCGTTCCCGAAAGTGGAAACCGAGCCTTCGAAGTCCAATCTGGGCGTTATCTTGAAGGTGCAGATCCAAGACGGGCCGGTATTCCAGTTCGGAGCCATCCGGTTTCACGGAAGCGGCATGGATGAGGAAGAGATCCGGTCGACGATTCCGTTCAAGCCAGGGCAGCCCTATAACGGTGACCAGGTGGATAACTTCCGTCTTAAGCTTCTGCACTCCTTCCGGCGGCGCGGCTTCCTGGATGCAAGCATCACGACCGATGCGGCTCCCGACGACAGCAAACGCACTGTGAACATCACATATAACGTGATTCCCGGCGAAGTTTATAACTTCGGAAAGCTCGATATTCAAGGGCTGGATATCACGAGCGAACCCGCTATTGAGAAGCTGTGGGGTGAAAAGCCCGGCCGTCCGTTCAATCCCGATTATCCCGACTTCTTCTTGAAACGCGTGCAGGAGCAAGGTATCTTCGACAACCTGGCCGATACACATTCCGATTACACGGCCGATGCCGCATCCCATAATGTGATCGTTCATTTGTATTTCAAGGGCGGCAAATCCAGAGCGCAAGCCGAGAAAGAAAAGGAACAGAAGCGCAATGACCAGACGGTGGATGGGACCTGGAGTCCCTGGCCGCCGTTTAGGTAAACCCGCTCCCTAGCGGTCGCCGCTCAGTCCCTTGATAATAGCCTCTAGGTCGTAGACGCACCCGCCCCAGATGCCGCCGCTGGCATGTTGCAAAGCCGCCCAGAGGCGAGTATCTGTAGGTAACGCCGGATCGGGACGCAGGTCGGTACGCGGCGGCCTCTGCTGCAACCGCCTGAACCCCTCTTCAGGCGTAAACGTGTCGCCACTCTCTCCCACGAAGTTCACTTGGCCATCGAGCTTGTTCCGGTCGATCACGATCTCGATGAGATCTCCGTCCCGCAGTTTTCCAACCGGGCCGCCCGCCAGCGCTTCCGGCGAAACATGGCCCAGACATGCGCCGGTCGAGACGCCGCTGAAGCGTGCGTCGGTCAAAACGGCAACATACTTTCCGAACGGCAGATGCTTCAAGGCAGACGTGATTTCGTAAGTCTCTTCCATCCCGGTGCCCATCGGCCCACGGCAGATCAGGACCAGCACGTCGCCTTCCCGGATTTGCTGATGCTTGATCGCGGCCATGGCGTCATGTTCCGTCACGAAAACCTTCGCGGGACCGCGCATGCGGTAAACGCCATCATCATCCACAACGCTGGGATCGATGGACGTGCTCTTGACTACCGATCCTTCCGGCGCGACATTGCCGTGCGGAAAACATACGGTCGATGTAAGCCCGCGCGACTTGGCGGTGCCGGGCGAGAGGATCACGTCATTCGGATCGATGCTGTCAAGTGACTGCAGTCGCGATCGGAATCGCGCACGGCGCTCCGATTGCTCCCACCAGTCGAGCATCGTATCCAGTGTTTCGCCGGACGCCGTGAGCGCCTTCGTATGCAACAGCCCGGCGCGGCGCAGATGCAGCATCACTTCAGGAACGCCGCCGGCCAGAAATACTTGCACGGTCGGATGATTGCGCGGACCATTCGGCAAAGCATCCACCAGACGCGGAATGCTGCGGTTCACGCGATTCCAATCGTCGACACTCGGGCGGCGCAACCCGGCCGCGTGGGCGATTGCAGGGATGTGCAGCAGCAGATTCGTCGAGCCGCCAAAGGCCGCATGCACGATCATCGCGTTTTCAATGGCGTCCGGCGTGACGATATCGCGCGTTCGGAGATTACGTTCGTCGAGCCGCAACACCGCACGGGCAGTGCGGCGCGCCATATCGAGCCACACGGCTTGGCCGGAAGGCGCAAGCGCCGAATGCGTGAGCGCGAGCCCGAGCGCTTCGCCCACCACTTGGGACGTCGCCGCAGTCCCCAGAAACTGACACCCCCCGCCCGGAGAGGCACAGGCGCGACAGCCCGCCAAGGCCGCTTCTTCGAGCGAAATTTTCTGATGCGCAAAGCGCGCCCCAATGGTTTGCACTTTGCCCGCATCTTCCCCGTGCTCCGGCATTAAAGTCACGCCGCCCGGAACAAGCGCGCAGGGCAAATCGCGCGATCCTGCGAGCGCCATCATCATCGCAGGAAGGCCTTTGTCGCAGGTCGCAATGCCGATCACGGCACGGCGCGTCGGCAGCGAGCGGATCAAACGGCGCAGCACAATCGCGGCATCGTTTCGATAAGGCAGCGAATCGAACATGCCCGTGGTGCCCTGGGTACGGCCATCGCAGGGGTCGGTGCACGCTCCGGCAAATGGAATCGCGCTGCGCGCTTTCAACTCGCGAGCGGCCTCCGCCACCAGCAGCCCGACTTCCCAGTGACCGGTGTGATAGCCAAGCGCGATGGGCGTACCGTCCTGCGCCCGAACTCCGCCGTGCGTGCTCAAAATGAGAACCTGGCTGCCTCCGAGCGCTTCCGGAGCCCACCCCATTCCGGCGTTCTGCGTCAAACCGAAAATGTTTCCCGAAGGCTGCTCGATCAACATCTCCGGGGTGAGCGGGAGCGCCCCCTGCGGCCCCGGCGCATGCGTCCGCACGTCGAAAATGCTCTCGTCTTTGGAATCGATTACGGCTGTAAGATTCACCTGAACTCCATTCTCTCGGGTACACTCGAAGCGGTGAAGCGGCCTCTTGTAGCTATTTATCCCGGCTCATTCGACCCGTTGACGAATGGCCATCTCGACCTCATCGCTCGCGGCGCCCGGCTGGTTGACCATCTCATCGTAGCGATATTGCAGAATACCCAAAAACAGCCACTGTTTACGGTGCCGGAGCGCATGGACATGATTCGCGAGGCGGTGGCGAAGATTCCCAATGTGGAGGTGGATTCGTTCGGCGGCTTGCTGGTGGATTATGCCGAAAAGCGGAATGTCCAGGCGATTCTGCGCGGCATCCGAGCCATCTCCGATTACGAAACAGAAATGCAGATGGCGCTTTTGAACCGGCGCATGCGGCCGGAAACCGAAACCTTGTTTCTGTTGGCCGGGGAGGAGCACTCGTTTATCAGCTCGCGGATGATCCGCGAAATTATCAGCCTTGGCGGCGATGTTTCTCGTTTTATTCCGGCGAGCGTGGTGGCGCGGGTTCAAGCAAAATTTCCCCGCCCAGAACCCTGAGCATCAGCGAGGGGGTCAGCGCTCAGGTAAATTGAGAAGATAAGCTATGCAAGCTACCGCAGAGATTGCCGAACGGATTTCGACCATCAGCGTTTCCTCCACCATGAAGGTGGCGGCCGACGCCGACCGCCTGCGCCGGGAAGGCGCGGATGTGGTGGATTTTGGAGCCGGGGAGCCGGATTTTCCCACGCCCGACAACATCAAGCAAGCCGCCATTCAGGCGATCGACGCGAATTTCACGAAGTACACGAACACCGGCGGCACGCAGGAATTGCGCGAAGCGATCTGCGCGCGGCACAAGCAGGATTTCGGCACCAACTATACAGTTCCCGAGTGCCTGGTGACGGTGGGCGGCAAGCACGCTATCTTCAATCTTGTTCAGGCGCTGGTGAATCCCGGCGATGAGGTCATCATTCCGGTGCCTTACTGGGTGACGTACAAAGATGTGGTCAACTACGCGGGCGGCAAGTGCGTCTTCGTCGAAACCGACGAAAGCACCGGGTTCGAAGTAACGGCCGGTATGATCGAGCGGCATCTCACGCCGAGAACCAAGCTGGTCATCATCAACTCGCCTTCGAATCCCAGCGGAGCGGTGCTGTCGAAAAGCGAGTTCCGGGCCATCTTCGAGCTGACCTCGAAACGCGACCTCTTCCTCTTGACCGACGAATGCTATTGCCATTTCGTCTACGAAGGAGAGCCATTCTCGATTGCGGCCGCGCCTGGAGCGAAAGACACCGTGGTCGTGGCGGGTTCGCTCTCGAAGACCTACGCAATGACCGGGTGGCGCATCGGGTTTGCGCTGGCACCCGCGCCCATCATCGGGGCGATGATGAAGCTGCAGAGTCACAGCACTTCGAATCCCACATCGATTGCGCAGAAAGCAGGACTCGAAGCCATGCGCGGCTCGCAGGAATCGGTTCCGAAGATGCTGGCCGAGTACCGGCGCCGGCGTGATTTCGTCGTCGAGCGGCTCCGCCAGATTCCGGGTGTCTCAATCGTTACGCCGAAAGGCGCCTTTTACGCGTATCCGAATATCAGCGTTGCATACAAGAGCGGGCGTGTGAAAAATTCGCTGGAATTCGCGAGCGAGCTGCTGGCGAAAGAGCATGTAGCCGTGGTGCCGGGCGAAGCGTTCGGCACGAGCGATCATGTACGGATTTCGTATGCGACATCGATGACAGAACTCGCGCGCGGATTAGACCGGCTACACCGATTTATCGATAGCCTGCGTTAATCGCTGTGAAAAAATCAGCATGCAGGCTAAAGCGCCTACTCCACGAAATTGCAAGTGTTTGAATTCATGTGGAGTAGGCGTTTTCGCCTGCGTTTTTGATCTCGCACTGATTTTTTCACAGCTTCTTACCGACCTTGACCCGGTGACTCGCGATTGCGTATGGCTTTTTCAATGCGGCGGTCGGGAATCAACCAAAGCAGGGCAACAAATGAGTACAGCGCGATTGCAATCCAGGCACTAACGAGTGCAAGCCCGATCGCGGCTAAATAGATGATGGGTGAAAGCTTCCCTTTCCAGTCGGGGCCCAAGGCCCGGCTAAGAACAGAGTCGGGGCCTTCGTCGGCAATGATCGCAGACTGCAGCAGATACCAGGCGATCGCGGCCATAAGCAGCACGAAACCATAGACGATCGCCGGGGCGGCCTTGACATGATTCTCGCCAATCCATGCGGTCGCGAACGGGAATAGGGAGATCCAAAACAGCAGGTGTAGATTCGCCCACAGGATCCGGCCGTTCACGCGCTTCGTGGCATGCAGCAAATGGTGATGATTGTTCCAGTAGATCCCCACGTAAATAAAGCTGAGAACGTAGCTCAAAAGAACCGGCGCCAATGCTCGGAGTGCCGAAAACTCCGGGCTGTCAGGGCGCTTCAATTCTAAAACCATAATGGTAATGATGATCGCGAGCACTCCGTCGCTGAAGGCCTCGAGCCGGTTCTTTGCCATGATCATAAACATTATGCGGCTGCTTGCCGGGCTGCCGGTTGTGAGCCCGGGGGCGGAAGAGTTGGTTCAGAAACCCGCAGAGGAGGACCGTTGAAGCGCACGTGGACGATCATAGGAGTGGGCGACGTCCCGCGCAGCTTCAAATGGTACCGGGCGCTGTTCGTCAGCCGGCTACCGTCCTGCCCACGACTATTTTGGGATCCGGACAGGTTATCACGTAACGATCAGTGCGCTCTCTCCCGGCTAGAAGGAGTCATGCTGCCAATGCGGCCCTTCGATAGAATGCTGAGGAATGAAGACTCTTCTCCTCGGCATTTTAGGCGCGGTTCTTGCGCAGTCCATTTACGCTGCCGATTTCACCGGCCACTGGCTCGCCACGTCCCATCTTCCCGATGGCCAGACGCGCGAAACATCGCTTTGGCTGAAGAGCGACAAAGACGTTCTCACCGGCTACATGACGGCGAACGAGCAGACGGATCCAGTCGTCGAAGGCAAGATCAACGGCAACGGCATTTCGTTCATCATCGTTCGTGATTACTACGGCGAAACGCGCAAAACTCAGTACACCGGCACTCTGCAGGATGGCGTGTTGACGCTGCGCATGCCCGGATTCGGCGGCAGAGTACGCGAATTGCCGTTCAAACAGGTTTCCACTGAGCCGCCCGGCCCGCCGCCCGCGCCGCAGCCCAAGATCTCGCTGCCGCCCGCTTCGTCGGTTCCCTACAACGGTCTGGCGAAAACACCGCCAATGGGATGGAACAGTTGGAATAAATTTGCTCGCCGCGTCTCCGACCAGTTGGTTCGCGAGACGGCCGATGCCATGGTTCGCAACGGAATGAAGGATGCGGGTTACATCTACGTCAATATCGACGACACCTGGGAGGACGGACGCGACCCGCATGGCAACATCAAAACAAACGAAAAATTCCCGGACATGAAGGCGCTCGCGGATTACGTTCACAGCAAGGGCCTGAAGCTCGGCATCTATTCTTCGCCCGGCCCGAAAACCTGCGCCGGATACGAAGGCAGCTTTCAACACGAAGAACAGGACGCAAAAACGTATGCGCAGTGGGGAATCGATTACCTGAAATATGACTGGTGCAGCGCGGTCCGGGTCTACGACTACCATTCCATGCAGGCCGTTTACGCCAAGATGGGCGAAGCACTGCTTCAATCCGGCCGGCCCATTGTCTACAGCCTCTGTCAATACGGTCTGCTGCATGGGCCGCAGTGGGGCGCGAAAGTGGGCGGCAATCTGTGGCGCACAACGGGCGATATCCGCGACACGTGGGATTCGATGTCGCACATCGGCTTTGATCTGCAAATTGGACTTTCGGAATATGCCGGGCCCGGCCACTGGAATGATCCCGACATGCTTGAAATCGGCAACGGCGGTATGAATGATACCGAGTACCGCACGCACATGAGTTTGTGGTCCCTGCTCGCGGCGCCGCTACTCGCGGGCAACGATCAGCGAAATGCTCCTCCGGACATTTTGGAAATCCTGACCAATAAAGAAGTGATCGCGGTGGATCAGGACCCGCTCGGAAAAGAAGCGAACCGCGTTGCAAAGAACGGGGATCTGGAAGTCTGGGCGCGGCCCTTAAAGGGCGGCGATTATGCGGCGGGCCTGTTCAATCGCGGGGCTTCCACTGCGAAAGTGACGGCCCGCTGGAGCGACATCGGAATTAGCGGAAAAGCCCGGGTTCGCGATCTCTGGGCGCACGCCGATCGCGGTGAAATGTCGGACGAGTTTTCGGCCGAGGTGCCTTCACACGGCGTCGTGATGATCAAGCTAACAAAGTAGCGGAGGCGGTTTGATCATGACCGAAACTCTCGAATCCACTTGCTGCATTGTTGGCGGCGGCCCGGCCGGGATGATGCTTGGCTATCTTCTGGCTCGCGCCGGAGTGGACGTCACAGTGTTGGAAAAGCATGCCGATTTTTTCCGCGATTTTCGCGGCGACACCGTGCATCCGTCCACGCTGGAGGTCATGCATGAGCTGGGGCTTCTCGAAGATTTTTTGAAAATCCCGCATCAGCAACTGACCTCGGTCGGAGGCGTGTTCGGGGATTTTCCCTTCGAAGCCGCGAATTTTCGCCACGTGCCCACGCGCTGCAAGTTCGTGGCGCTCATGCCGCAATGGGATTTTCTGAATTTTCTCGCGAGCCGCGCCAAAGCATTTCCGAATTTCCAATTGCGCCTGCAGAACGAAGCAGTGGACCTGATCCGCGAAGAGGACCGCATCAGGGGCGTCGAGGCGCGCACTCGCAATGGCGCCGCGCGCCTACGGGCGGACTTGGTAATCGGCTGCGATGGCCGGCATTCCACCACCAGACAAGCGGCACAACTCGCGGTAAAGGAGTTTGGCGTTCCGATGGATGTGCTCTGGTTCCGCCTGTCCCGGCACGCCAACGATCCGGAGCGGCTCTTTGGAAACATCAACTACGGAAGGGCGCTGGTGCTCATCAACCGGGGCGAGTATTACCAGGCTGGACTGATCGTCCGAAAAGACTCCTTCGACGAACTGAAACGTCAGGGGCTGGCTTCGTTCCGACGTATTCTGCTGAAGGTCGCCCCCTACCTCGGCAATTCTGTCGATGAATTGCGCGACTGGGATCAGGTGAAGCTACTGTCCGTGCGGGTCAACCGTCTGGAACAATGGCATCGTCCGGGCTTGCTGTGCATTGGCGATGCCGCGCATGCGATGTCGCCGGCGGGCGGAGTGGGAATCAACCTGGCTATCCAGGATGCGGTTGCCACAGCCAATCTGCTGGCCCGGCCACTGCGGGAGGGTCGCGTCACTGAAGCGCTGCTTGCGCAGGTGCAGCGGCGGCGCATGCTTCCCACGCGTGTCACGCAACGCATGCAGGTCAACGCGCACAAGGGACTCAAATATGTCTTCCAACATCCGGGTCCGCTCACGGCCCCCTGGCAGATGAAAGTTCTAGTGCGCGTACCTGGGTTGCAGCATGTCATGGGACGGGCGATTGGAGTGGGCGTTCGCCCGGAGCACGTAAACGGTGCAGCAAACCGGCGCTCTCCCCATCAGGGATGGATAAAGGGTATCGCGTGCTGTGCGGGGATCGTCACGGCCATCGCAGTGGCCGCGAAGCGGTTCTGTCAGCCTGGCAATAGCTCAGCGCGAATCGTGATAGATTAAGAGGCGCTTTCCAGTAAAATTACCCGCCGCAAGGAGGAGTTCTCATGAATTCCGTGGAATACGCGCTCAAAATTTGCCAGTTACTTCAAACCAAACACAACAAGAACTTCGCTTTTGTATTTGATAAACCCGGAAACTTGCTAACCTCTGGGAGCCATACGGGATCAGCCAATAATACCTACCACACGGCGCTCGTCAACGCGATCCAGAACCACTACACGCTGCCCCGCGATGCGTGCTGGGCGGTTTGCTCGTACGCGCCCACGGATATGTGCCTGGGAATGGCGCATCTGCTGGGATTGCACTCGGTCTGGTACCTGGATAGCAGAGGTGCCCAGGTCGCGGACATGAAAGGGAAGGTCCCTTATACCCGTTTTGGAAGCGAGTTCTCCCCCTGGCTCGCGAAGTGCGACTTAGCCGCGGTCAGGTGGGCTGCCCAGCCGGATGCGGCTCTGGGGCAGGCGGCCGATGACAAGCTGTTTAACGAAGATGCACGCTTCCTGCTGAGTGAAATCAAGGAAGGAGTAACCGGGGCATTTTCCAGCCGTCCGAAGGAGAACAGCGCGTTAGATGCCGCATTGCGCACCGTCCCCACTTCGGACCCGCCCGGAGCCGGCAGCTTTCCGGAAGCGGAAGAGATTTACACCCATCTCACCTTCGCCATGGTCGGCCAGACCTGGAACCCGACTCTGAACGAAGTGTCGAGGGACGGGTTACTCAAGGGAGAAATCTTCATGGGCAACAACATTGCCGGCGTCCTTCTCGACGAGAATTACAGCATCGTGGCCTGGGGTCTCAATTTCTCGGCGCAAAATCCGACTTTCCACGCCGAAACGCTGATGCTCCAGCGGTTTCTTCGCGAAAAAGGGCTGAATAAGCTCCCGGCCAATTACACCATTTACACTTCGCTGCAACCCTGTGATATGTGCGGCTCGTTTATCAAGCACGTGGGAAATTCAACAAAAGTGATTTACGGACTCGGCGACGTCGACCTGATCACCAGCCTGACGACCAACAAATCAACCGCTACGGCTACGGAGAAGCGCTCCACAGTAGGATCCGTGAAGTCGCTGCAAGACATCGTCAAGGCGAAGCACGACATCGTGGGTGGGAATTCCGCCGGTTTGTTGCGGGATACGGAAGATACCGATTACCGCTTCAAGACGATTGCTCTATTCAAATCGTATTTGACTCCCGGCGAGCGGGAGGATTTCGATTACCTGAACGAGCAGTGGGGGAAGGGAGTTTTCCTGCGCAAAGCCGATTTTGCCTGGCTGAATCGGACTTGGGACCGGTTGAACAACATCCCCAACATCAAAAAGGAACTGCGCGCGAAATCGCCTCTGCATGCTTCCGGCGCGCTGGCCAATAAAGCCCAAGGGGATGGAAAATCCGCAATACCCGCCAAATCGCGATTAGGATTTGAATTCGTCCGATCCGTGGACATGATCATGGACTGGGCGTCCGCCACACCGGGCCCTACCGTAAGCGCCAAAATACCTAAGGCGGCTAAGCAGGGCTTGGAGGTGTTGGAGGCGCTCGTCCGCAGCGGTTTCAGCACGGCTTATGGTCTCAAAATGATCGACTTTGTTATACAAAAACAGGAGGCGCTCGAGAAATTGGCCGCAGCGACCGCCGCTCCCGTCACCCCTACTGCCAAGGTTACGTAGCGTGTCTCTGGCCTGCCTTTCCGCTCTTGAGAATTTTCCGGAGCCGAACCCTCTATATTGACGGTTCGACCCAAGCGGCCGGGCCAGGACGGGCTAGGTTCGTGGAATTACTTTATATCGGAATCGGTTTCTTCATCTCAGTTGCTGCCGGAGTCGCGCTGGCGAAGGTAGCGCTGGTCGGCTTCTTTTCGGTAGTCACCAAAGGGCAGCAGCCCCGGTGAGTAACAACTAAGCAGTGGGTGAGGCGCTGGCTCGCCGCGGGCCGGATGTAGCGGCCACGATGGAAGCCACAAACGCGATCGCCCCTACGCACAAGCTGTTGATGAACCGGTTCCCGTTCGCCACATAGCCGTAAATCCACGGCGAAAAGAATACCCAAGCGCCCAGCACAACATTTATCCAGCTTATAGCTCGATTGCGCTCCGGGCGCGAAACGCGGTAAAGCGCGATCAAAAAGATCACCGCACCGACGATCCATGAGTTCCAGGCATTGCCGTTTCCTGCCGCCCCATACACCCATGGCGAAACAAACAGCCAGATACCGCAAAACAACGAGATGATGGTTCCCGCCCTCGGTATGGCAAAATTATCGCCTCCCAGAGCCATTTGCTGAACTCCCTGCTCTGGCGTCATAACAAATACCTCCTGAAGTTTAGATGCGAGCCGGTCTTGAATTGTAAGGTTTTCGCGGCCATGCGGAAAAGCCATTAGCGGTCAGGGGCGTAGCTGCGAATTGCCCTAGGAACACTGAAAGCGCTAACGAATATCTTCGTGGAAGACGCCCAGGCAAGCAGCTAACGCCCTTCGAGTTCCTATTCGTCTTCTTCACCGCCGGCTTGACCCTGACCGCGATGGTGGGAGGCGACCGAAGCTTCAGCAACGCGTTTTGCTTGATTATCAGCGTAGCTCTGACGCATTTCGTGATCGCACGGCAGCCACGCGTGACAAAGGGGTGCAGCGGCGGTGGATGCGGGTCGACAAAATGGATGTGATGGCTGCGGCGCGGCCAAGGGGGCCAGAACCCTGGATGATATTCAGTATGCCGGGTTGGAGCGGAACGGCGGAATCAGCGTTATCCAGCGAAAGCAGCAGGAAGTCACAGCGAAACGGCGGCGATGCACACGGAAGAGGCGGCCCAATACACCGCGCGTCTCCAATCTCCACTCACAGCGCAGGCCACGGAAGATCCGAGATTGCAGAACAGCAGCGCCGCTGGAAAGATCCGCTTCAGAGTCATGACACATAAGAGTGCGGCTGACAACGGGCGACTCTCAACACGAGTGGCGCGCGATTCATCGCGCCGGCGCGGCAGTTCACTGCCCGTAAAGTACGGCCGCAGGCCGGCTCGTCGCCGAGACTGAAGACTCCACAACATCAAATCCACCCACGCAGCCGGTACCACAAAAGCCCGCCAAATTCATGTATGGTCTCGCCGTTCACCTGCAGAGCACGCCAGTTCGGCAGCAGATCGTGTTCCGTCACCAAAAGCCGGCCAAATGCAAAAGGAGCCGGAAAGACCGTTAGTCCTTCCTTTCGAAAGCAGGCAGCCGCGCGCGGCATACAAAACGCTTCGGCCACCAGTGCGATTCTCGAGATGCCGCGGCTGCGCAGAAGCTGTGCCCCGTATACGGCGTTCTCATGCGTCGATTGAGACCGGGTCTCCACCCAGATCCGATCCGGCGGCACGCCTTCGGAGATGAGCAGTTTGCGCATGGTGATCGAAAACGGTTCCGTACGATTACCGCCGCCACAGGCCAGAACGGGCCTCGTCAGGCCGCACTTATAAAGCCAGGCTGCATATTGACACCGGAGATAGGTATCTTCTCCGGCTGATGGATACGGCCGGTCGCGGGTAGGCGGGTATACATTTCCCGATAGAACAACAATCGCCTGCGCCTCTTCCGGCAGAGCCGAAAGAGGCTTGTATTGCGATTCCAGTGGCAGATACAAAAGGCAGGCGACCGGGTCCCAGGAGATCAGGAAACATCCAACGATCCCGATGGTCAGCAGCCACGGCTTGCCGTTCGCGCGCGAACGCCAGGCCCGCACCAAACCCGCGATTCCGCCGACCAGAAAGAGCGGCAGAACAGGATGCAGATAGGACCAGGACACAGAACAAAGCTAGCAGTCGTCAGCCCGGGATTCGGCCAGCTACGCCATTGCTCACGCGCTAAAGCGGACGGGCCGTGAAACTGCCTATGCTTCGGAACGGCACTGCCGCTTGCTTTTCCAGCCGCAAAGCGCAACCACACCCATCAGGCCGATGCCGAGCAACAACAGCGAGCCGGGCTCTGGCACGGCACTCGTCGCGAACGCGCCATATCTTCCCGGCGGAGGAACTCCCGGCCCCGGAACGGCATTCGGATTGTCCAAAAGGCTCGTGGCATCTGCCAGCCCGGCTGCGTAGACGATAGGCCCGCCGCCTACGTCCCCGTTGCTCCAAAGTTCACCAACGTAACCTCCGGTAATGTTAAACGCGACCCCAAAGATGTCGAACTGGCCGCCGGAAAATGGATAGGTGAGCGTGGGCACGCCGCCGACGAGCTCGTAACAGATCGCGGGAGAGTCTCCCGCCGGGTAAAACAGATCGTCGTAGGATAAGCCACCGCTGGTAAACGCAATACCGGGGGTCGCCAGAGTGTCACTCACATACGAGACCGGCAGATACAACCCGGTAATCGCTCCCGAGACGCCGACATTCGCGTCGGAGAAGGTTCCTGTGATGTCGGTGATGTGGTCGACGCCAGGCGTCGAACTCGGCGAGACCGATAACGTCCCCGAACTGCTAACCCCGTTTCCAGTAAACGAAAAGTTGTATTCGTCCGCGAACGCAGCCGGCGCAATCGCAACGGCTGCTGCTAGTCCGAGCAGCAGGAAATGATTTTTCTTCATTACTGCTGAGTCTATCTGTATCCAGAGCCACTGAAACAGTCCTACGGGTACTACCTAGAGTGGCTAGCTCAGCTAGCCTTCGCCAGATCCTGCGCTTCGTAAAGATGCAATTTCACAGTAGGCAACTGCTTTGAAGCGAAGGCTTTGAGAGCCGGATTGTGCCCGCTTTGCGCTTCCTGCTCATAGGCGGCAACCGCCTGCTGATCGATCTTCAGTTCCTGCCGGACAAAGCGCTCATCGAACTGATGGCCGCTCTTGGCTTTCGTCAATTCATTGACGATCTTGTTTCCCTGGGCATCAATTCCCTTGGGAACCGGCAATCCCAGATTGTTAGCGATGCTACATAGAGTCTGATAATTCGTCGTATCGTCCAGATTGGCACTGGCGCCGAAGTCCTTGATCCCTTTTCGCGAGGCGTGCTTTACAGCCATCTGCGCAGCGTGTGCTTCGAGCATATCGGTCTGCGCCGCGATCTGAATAAATTGCTGATCGTTCATAACAGGCGCGTGCGCATCCGCGGCGAACAACATCGCCGAGCAGAAAGCACTTGCAGAAACACATACCATAAAAGGCGCGATCTTCATTCATTCCTCCCCGAAAGTGATTGATTTGATTCGCCTAACTTTTTGGACGGAGGAGTGAGAAAAAGGACTGGTCCGCAGGCTGGGCTTCGCATTTTCCATATACTTGGGCTCACGCTGGTCCAACGTTTGCAGCAGTTACAGAACCCCGCGCGTAAGCAAGGGGTCGACGCGAATACCGCTCTTGGCAGTTGGCCAGGATGACCAGTCGGCCATGCCGTTGGCCGGTAGGGAACATGACCTAGAACACAGGTGTCAGTTAGGTAAATCTGGATGAGCTTACAACCAGAGAACAGGCGAACCTTTGAGCGGTTGCGGCGCTCCACGCGTCTGCTCCTGACGATCGGCCTGCTCGCCGGAACCGCCATTCCGGTGGTGGCGGGAATACGCGGCCCAGGAAAGTACAGCGGCATCGTATTCTACGACCGCTGGGACAATTGCATTCTCTTCGACGGCGCCTACCTGATGTATATTTCCGAGCGAGTGAAGGAGAGGCTAAGATCCCATCAAAGCCAATGCGTCGACATCTACGCGGAAGACGTTTACCAGCCTGTGAACCCCGGCGACGGCTTGATACGCGAGTTCACGTTCTTAGGTTCTTGTACCCCGAAGCCTGTATCGCTTCCCTTGACAGGTATCGAGCTCAAAGCGAGTCGCGATTCAGTGGGCAGTACGTCAGCTACCCTGATCGTCGATATCCGAAATACAGGGCTATCGGATGTTGTCTTGAACCCAGACGCGCTCGGTTTTGCCGTTCTTGCACCCATAAACAATCGTGCCCTCGTTCTCAATCCATCGGACGGTCCCTCGTTTGCGGTGATCACGCGCGTCAGCCTTGCATCTCCGGCAGGGCAAAGTGAATTAGAGTTCGATGGAGTACGCAAGACTTACGCATGGTATGTTCCGCAGTCCTATAGGCTCCGCCGGTGTTGAAGCTTGAGCCCGGACAAACGTTCAGGAGTATGGCGGACTTTCATCTGCCTGCGGGGACATACCAGTTTATTGCTGGGTATGGACAGGGGGTGATGGACGGTCAATCTGTCTCCAGCAATGCCGTTGCTTTCGAGATCCCAGCGCAAAAACCACACTGACTCTAGCCGATCCCCTTGCTTATTTCCCAGCACTCAGCCGGCTGCGAACAAGATCGAACAGCTCTTTGTTCCGGGCAACGAAGTTGAGGCATTCGCCTCCGTCCGCAACGTACGATTCCGGATTGAGCCTTTCGAGTTGTGACCAGAAAAGATCGAGGAAGCTCTGCACCGTGGCTCTAGGATCGTGCAACACGAATGCACCCCACGAAACGAAAACGGCTGTTCGTCCGGGGGCAGGAGCGAATTGCTCCACGAATATGTTTCCCTGCGATCTTTCGCCCAAGTCACGAGGAGCTTCGAAAACATAAAACTCGTCGTACCCTGGCGCATCGTAACCATCGAGCTGGTAAGGTATATCGGCGACGTTATCGAGCTTCGGACTATAGCCGATGCCCCGACGAAGCTCCCACCCGCTGGCGCGCTGCGCATCCGTAATATGCATTACGCCGCTGTCTACAGAGGTCACAGCCACATATCGCTGAAGGAAAACTTCCGGACAACGTTGAAGAATTGTTCCGCTGTAGTGCTCTGTACTGGTTAGCCAGTGATAGCCGCCTCGAGTGCCTGTGTGGATTCCCTCATCCATTAAAGCGATTCCGTCACGGATTGTAACGAATTGCGTCATCCTGGATCTTCGCAACCCCGAGCTACGTCTTAAAGACATGCAGTTTTCGGTAATAGGAGGGGATGCGGAGTTCGGGCGCCTGTACGCGGCCTATCAGGATGCGTGGAAACAACTAGGGCTGCAGGTCGACTACTGGCAGAGTCTGTGTTCGGATACATTGGCGGAGCGGTCCACCATAGAACAGGCAGAGATGGCAGCCTGGAAGGCAGAAGCATGCTATCGTCAGGCACGCAATGCCCTGGCAGAGTACATACTTAAACACAAGCTAGCGCGGCAGCCCGAAGAATCGGGCCGCGGAACGCTCGTCGCCGAAGCGTGCTGAAGCTATTGCCCGGTTCCTCCGGGCCGATTTAGTTCCGTGCTCGACGGACCCGCGGAGATCACAGCCGATAAGCCGTCCGAAAGCGTGTAATTCTCTAGAGCAACGGCTTCCGACCAAAGCTGCTGCAGCACATCGATGTAGGTAAGGCGTAACTGGAAGAGCGTACGTTGTGAAACGATCACGGACGGATACGCCGCTGCCATGCTCCGATACCGATCGAGATACAACCCGTAAGCACGCTGTGCTCTGGGAATAATCTCGTCCCGGTACTGCGCGGCTTGCGCCTGATTCGCGAGATAAAGCTGGAGCAATGCCTGTGCGCTTTTCCGAAGCTCGAGCCGGACGCGCGTCACTTCGCTCCGCGCGCGCTCGACATCCGCCTTCGCTGCTGCCACGTTTCCCTGATTGCGATTGAAAATAGGAACGCCGATGCTGGCCATCGCGAAGCCCTGCGCTCCCACCGGGGTGGGCACGGCTGGATCGAGGCGCTCGTAATTTTGCTGTAAGCCCGTCCGAATCGTCAGATCCGGGATGCTCTCGCGGCCGGCTGCCTTTTGTTCCGCCTCCGCGCGCAACACATCCTCCTGCGCGCGTTTAACAGAGGGACTGTCCCGCAGGATCTGCGTCAAAATCCGATCCGGATCGAGTTGCGGCGGATGCTCGAGGTCTCCCCTGAGCGGCGCAAACGGCAAATCCGGTTTTCCCGCGAACGCCGCGAGACCCTGAAACTCCTGAATGTACCTGCGCTGCGCGGTTGTATATTCCAGTTGCGCTTGTCCGGCTTCCACCTCCGACTCGAGCACATCGGGAGCATCCGCCTGCCCCACGTTTTGCAGTTGATGAGCAGTCTGCTGCGCGTCGAGCGCGATGGCCAGCAACTCGCGCCGCAGATTCACAGTCGTTTGGGCCGCGAGCGTTGCGTAATAACGCTTCCCAACATCGCTCAGAACACGATACCGTTGCTCGCTCGCTCCGATCTCGTCTGCTTTGTGTTGCGCGTTGAAGACGTTCTTGCGCAGCCCCAATTTTCCGCCGAGCACAAACGTTTGCTGAACGAACGCGCCCTGTTCGCCGCCACCGTATTCCCCGCCCCGGATTTGCTCGCCCTCATACCCGATCACTGGATTTGGCCAAAGACCCTGCTGCTTGGCTTGCCCGGACGAGCGGCGTACGAGCGCTCCGGCTTGTTGCAGAGTCGGATTGTTTGCGAGCGCCAGTTGCTGAAACTGATCGAGGCTCATCGGAGGGCGCGCGAACGCTTCGTGCAGCAGGTCTGGCGCAGGATTCTGGGCAAACGCAACGGTTGCGAAGCACACAAAAAGCAGAGTTCTTGTTTTCATTCGGCTAGGCTTCCTGTCACATTGGGTGCTGCATACCGGGCATACCCGGCATGCTGGGCATCTCTCCGCGCCGGATGCGGTTCATGATGTCGTCGTATTTGTCCGGATGCAACACCCGGACAAGCGTCATCATGCCCTGCATGTCCTCCGTCCAGCCAGGCGGCAAGCCGTAAGTGGCGGGACTGCTCACCATCTTGTCCATGTTCATCATGGGCCCTTCCATAAATGCGTCTTGCGGAAAGCCCGGCACCTGATTGGCATCCGGACTGATGCCAAGGGGCATGTTCATCCCCGGCATGTTGGCGTGCTGCGAGGACAACGGGCCATTCACGACGGTGCGGTCGCTGCCGGCGCCCATTCGCGTCATAGGCCCGGCGTTCGACGACATCTGGTTCATCATGTGATGCGGCAAGTGGCAATGCAGCATCCAATCGCCGGGATTGTTCGCGACGAACTCGATATCGCGCGCCTGCGCCACTCCCACCAGCACGGTGTTGCCCGGAATCCAAGCGGTGTTGGGAATACGCCCGCCTTCGGTACCCGTCACGTAGAACGTGTGTCCGTGCAGATGGATCGGATGGTGATCCATGCCGAGGTTGATAAACCGGATGCGCACGCGCTCTCCCAACCGCACAATGAGCGGAGTGATCGTCGGGCCTGCTTTGCCGTTGAACAGCAGCCAGTTGAACTCCATGTCCATCGAGTTGGGCACCGTGTTGCTCGGGAGCACGGCAAACTCCTGCAGCATGAGAACGAAATCCTTATCCACGCGCGGCTCGTAAGGAGTCTTCGGATGCATGATGAACGCGCCAAGCATGCCCATCATTTCCTGCATGGCCATGTGCGAATGATAAAAATACGTGCCCTCCTGGTGCAGCGTGAATTCATACACGAAGCGCTCTCCGGGATTCACAGGCTTTTGCGAAATGTTCGGTCCGCCATCCATGGCGTTCGGAATTTCAAACCCGTGCCAGTGCATCGACGTGCGTTCAGGAAGGCGGTTCTCGAAGACAATTCGCACGCGGTCGCCCTGCGTGATCTGAATCGTCGGCCCGGGAGACGTTCCGTTGTAGCCCCATGCATCGATCGTCTTGTTGGGTGCGATCTGGCGTTTCACCGGTTCCGCGATGAGATAAAATACCTTCACACCGTTGTCGAGCGTGTGCGGCAGCTCCGGAACATCGGGCGTTTGCACGAGCGCCGGTGCGGATACCGGCTTGGATTTCAATTGAGCGGCGCTGAGACCCAGGCCCGCGCCAAAGACATTTCTAAAAAACCTTCTACGATCCTGCATTTGATTTGATTTCCTGAACAGATATCTGGGAAAACCGCTCCCTGCGGTCGCGGCTCGGTTAACGTTTCAGAACCGCGCGCGTAAGCAAGCGGATATTAAAGACGCGCAGAGAAAAATCAAATGCGAAGGATGGAAAACAAAGACGCAGGCCCGCTCCCCGGTGGGGATAAGTTGCCGTTCAATGGCGCAGCGACCGGCAGTAAAGGCATAAAGTCCACATGCGGAACAGTAGCGAGACCCGGAACCATCATCGGCAGCAAATCGGGAACGCGGTCCACTTTCGAAATCTGCAAATGCTTGTGCGTGCAATCCGAATGCGATTTGCCATGCGAATGAGGGCACGCGTTCATGTCGGCATTACACCCGGAAGCGAGGCACTGCGCAGAGCATTGCGTGCCGGCGAGCAGCGCAACCAGCGTGAGCAATACAACGGCATGAAGCAAACGTCTCATTCCGCCTGGGTCTCTTTCATCATACTCAGTAAAATAGGTGCAACGATGCGAGCGTGCGCACTTCTGTTCCCCGGATTGTTATTCGCACTTGCGGCGAGCGGGAGCCAGGCTCCCAAGGTCGCTCCGCAATCCGAGACCGCGGCCATGATCAGTCAAGGGGAAGCCCTATTTCAGCAGCAGTGCGCATTCTGCCACGGGCGGGACGCGGGCGGCGGCGAAACGGGACCGGATTTGACTCGCTCGAAACTGGTGGCCGAGGATGCCTCTGGAAATAAGATCGGCGTGGTGGTACGAAACGGACGGCCGCAGCAAGGCATGCCGCCGTTCAACATGACCGATCCGCAGATCGCGGCGATCGCCGCCTTTATTCATGCGCAGAAGGCGAAGGCAGACACGCAGCAGGGCGGGCGCAGAGGCGTAGATCCTTCCGATCTGCAAACCGGCAATGTGGATGAGGGCAAGAAGTATTTCAACGGAGCCGGCGGATGTTCCGGTTGCCACTCGCCCACCGGCGATCTTGCAGGAGTTGCAAAACGTTACCAGGGTTTGAAGCTCGAAGAACGCTTGCTGTATCCGACCGGCGCTCCCTCAAAGCTTACAGTCACGCTGCCCTCGGGAGAAACGGTGACCGGCACGCTCGTCTATCGTGATGAATTTACAGTCGGCCTGCGCGACTCTTCCGGATGGTATCGCGCCTGGCAGACCAAAGACGTGAAATATAAAGTGGACGCGCCGGTGGAGGCCCATGTCGAGTTGCTCGGGAAATACACCGATGACGATATCCACAACCTGATGGCGTATCTACAGACACTGCACTAATCGAAGTTTCAGAATGCACTCTCATCGAAAATATTTGTACGGCACACTCTTACTCGCTCTGTGCGTGCCTGCGCTGCCACAGGGACTCGATCCCGCCATGCTGCTGAATCCGCCGGCCGACAGTTGGCCGGGATACCACGGCGACTACTCCGGCCGCCGGCATACCAGCCTTACCCAGATCACGCCCGAAAACGTGGACAACCTGAGCCTGGCCTGGATGTTTCAAACGCGGCAAAGCGCCACCCTGAAGTCCTCGCCGCTCCTGGTTCATGGCGTGTTGTACTTCACCGTCCCAGATAATGTCTGGGCCATCGATGCGCGCTCGGGACACATGCTCTGGCATTATGGGTATCCGCCGAACAAGGGCTTTCATATCGGCCACCGCGGAGTCGCCATGTACGGCGAATGGCTGTACTTCACAACTCCGGACGCACACCTGGTCTGCCTCAACGCCAAGGACGGCACGGTTCGCTGGAACATAGTGATCGCGGATTCGAGTAAGGGCTACTGGACGACCATGGCCCCGCTCGTCGTGCGAAACCATATCCTGATCGGCGTCTCGGGCGATTTCGACAACCTTCGTGGCTATCTCCGCTCCATTGATCCGGAAACCGGCAAAACGCAGTGGACGTGGTACAGCACGCCGCCCGTCGGGACCCCAAACGAGACCTCCGGCGGCATGACCTGGATGACCGGAACCTACGATCCGGCACTCAACCTGCTTTATTGGGGTACCGGTAACCCGACCCCAGTGCTGAATGGCGCGCCGCGTCCCGGCCCGGACCTTTACACGTGCAGCATTGTGGCGCTGAACCCGGATACCGGAAAGCTTGTGTGGGCCTTTCAGGCCTCGCCGCATGATACGCATGACTGGGACGCCGTAGAAACACCCGTGCTCGTGGATGCCGATTTCCAGGGCAAGCCCCGGAAGATGCTGATGCAGACCTCGCGCAACGGCTATTTCTTCGTACTGGACCGAACCGACGGCAAATGCCTGTTGAGCGTTCCCTACGGCCCGGTCAACTGGAGCCTGGGCGTGAACAAAGACGGGAATCCCATCCCCAACAAGGCTAAGGAGCCGGCCCAGGACGGGCGCCTGATCGCCCCCGATGAGGGCGGACTCACCAATTACCGGTCGCCCAGCTTCGATCCGAAGACGGGATTATTTATCGTGGATGCTCATCCGAGCTATGGAATCTATTTCGCCAAGCAGGCCGACGGTACGTTCGGGTGGGCCGGCGCCGATTACGGCGTCTGGGGCAAGGGCGAGCTCGATGCCATCGACTACCAAACCGGCAAGATCCGCTGGCGGCACGAACTAGGCCCGGGCGGCTCGGGCGCCGGGGTACTGACCACCGATTCTGGACTTACCTTCACGGGCGACGCGATGGGTAACGTGCTGGCCCTGGCGACCAACGACGGCAAAACGCTCTGGCACGCCGGGACCGGTGCGCACATCGAAAGCTCGCCCATTGCTTATGAGCTCGATGGCCGGGAGTACGTCCTGATCGGCAGCGGCGGCGTGCTGACCGCTTGGGCGCTGCCGGAGCATATGGCCGAGAGAGCCGTGACGGCGGAACGGTAGGCCACAGAACCCTGACCGTAAGGGAGGGGTCTACAACGCCTTCCGAAATGTCAAATTGAAACGGTATTCGTACCAATCCAGCAGCGTCGGCTCGGCGAGCGGAGCAATTCCGTGATAAACCAGCCGCGCCGGACCACCCCAGACCACTACATCCCCGTTTTCGAGCGGGATACGCCGGGGCCGCTGCTTGCGCGTCACACCGCCGAACAGGAACACGGCGGGAAGGCCCAGAGAGACCGAGACAATGGGCTGCGCGAAATCCTGCTCGTCTTTGTCCTGATGCAGGCCCATCCGGGCTCCCGGGCGGTACCGGTTGATCAGGCAGGCGTCCGGCCGGAAATCGGGGAAGCCCGCCACCTCGGCGGCTCGCAGGGCGATTTTGCGAAACGAACCCGGCATTGCGGGCCAGGGTTTTCCGGTTTCGGGGTCCAGCGGATCGTAGCGATAGCCCCGCCGGTCACTCACCCAGCCAACTTCGCCGCAGTTGGTCATGGCCACCGACATGGCCGACCCGCCTGGGGTCACCATTTGTCGAAACGAAGCCTCGCGCGCAATTCCGGCAACGTCGTCCAGCAACTTGGGGGCGTGGGACGCAACGAACCGGTGCAAAAGTGTCGCGCCCTCACAGAGGACTTCGATTTCGGAACCAGCCAAGGGCCCAGTGTACCGAAAAATTCATATCGGACAAACGGCGGGTCGATAAGGTACTCTGAGTGGATACGTAGCCGGAACCGGCCAGAACCCACGGGAAATCCCGAGTTGAGATTATCGGCAACATTAATGTACTTAATCACATACCTATGGCAATTAAAAAAGTTAATGACCCCCCTTGCTTCTTGGCTCGTTTCCGACGAGAATAATAGAAATTCTTAATCTTCGATCGGATCGGGCTTCGAGTGGACTGACCTAGTCGCCCGGAGCGCTTTAGCGGTCTGTACGGGGTCCGGAATGTAGAAAGATGATGATATAAATCTGCTACATTCACCACTTTCGAAGAGAGAGCCGTAATAGACAAATTCGGAGGCAGCAAACGCTCGGTCAGCCGAACGGGACTGGGAGCCGAACGTGAAGTCTGTGGCTCAAGAGTGCGGAGCGGCCGCAAGGCGCTTCTGAATAGTGAAGTTTGAAGTTATCGCCGAGGGGTATTTGGTTCCGGGCGGAACCGAGCTGGCGAAAGCAACCCGCGGTTCTTGAATGAAGAGGAGACACGTGATCGAACGGATTTCAACGACTGGAAAGCTCAAATTCAGAATACTGGCGCCCACCCTGGGCGACGTGCCTGATAGCCTCCTGAAGACCAGCGTAGATGCGCGGACGCACTCGAAGCTGATTTTTGACATCCAGTTGCTGCGCGGAAACGTGTACCGCGAATACGGCCCGATCGCCAGCCAACTGCTTCCCGACGGAAGACATTTTCAATCCTTAGACGATACGAGCTGGCATGTGGTCTTGGAAAACGAAAACGGCCGCATTCTTGGCTGCTCGCGTTACCGTCCGGTCACCGGAGGCTTTGAGCAGCTCGGCGCAAGCCAGTCGGCCTTGGCTTCGTCCCGCAAATATGGACCGCTGCTGAGAAACGCCGTCGAACGTCAGATCGCGCATGCCCGCAACCGCAACGTGCAATACGGCGAAGCGGGCATGTGGGCGCTGCGGCCGGAGGTCCGCTGCTCCACTGCAGCCGTGAACGTGGCCCTCATGACTTTTGTTTTGGCTGAAAAGCTGGGCGGCGGACTCGGAATCACGACCGCAACGACTCGGCATCACTCCTCTTCCATTCTTCGGCGTCTGGGCGGCCGCCGCCTGGGGGATCTTCCCGCCTATTACGAACCGAAATACGGCTGCGTCATTGAAATCCTGCATTTCAGCATGTCGAACCTGCATCCGCAATACGGCAATCGGCTGGAAAGACTCAAGCAGGAAGTGGAAGATATCGAAGTGGTTTGCGCGAGCCTGGGAACGAAGCGCCGCCGCAGCCAGTTTGAGCAGCCGCTGTACGAAACCGGGGTATACGCGCATTCCCGGGTGCCGCAGCCGATCCATTATTCCCATCTCGTCAGCAGGATGTGAAGAAGCGTTCCGCGATCAGCTATTAAAGCTCAACCGTACGAACTTCGCTCGCCGGGGGCTGGCCTGACGGCTGACAGCTTGTCGGCTGAGCGCTCAAATCAATTCGATTTCACAGCTTGCGGGAGCATCGTCAGCTCATCCATATCCTCAAACGCAAGCCAGAACTCTATATCTTCCCTTTCGGCGGGATCGACCGGCTTACAAACAAACCCATCCGCATCCACAGCAACCACCAGGACATGCTCCGTGCCGCCGTTGTAGGTTACGGCGACTGCCTTACCCAGATTCTCTTCCAGAACAGGTTGTGTGGTCGCAGGGTTCATAACGCTTCGAGCTATGAACAAAGCGTCTGCTGGAAGCGGAAAATCGCATCCTGGGAAGTTGCCGGGGGACTTGGTCGGATTGGACTGCAGGTGAGATGTCCGGCTATATTGCCGGGCTAAAACCAACCGGGCAGACGGCACTCATGGTAAGTGCCGTCTGCCCGATAGGATGAGCTAATACTAGTACGAGATGCTGGTCGTTAGCGAGCGCTCTTACGTTTCTTGAGCAAGCCAGCGCCAAGCAGACCCAATCCAACCGCAGCCAGAGCGCCCGGTTCAGGAACCGTGGTCGGTGCTGTCGTGACAAAGTTTGCCTGGTAACCAGTGGTGATGTGCCCCGTTGAGCTGAACGTAGCCAGCAACGTGCTGATCGTTTCGCCGCTGAAGTCCGCAGCCAGCTTACCTGACCACGGCGTGGTGGTTCCTGGGGAAGTCGCGAAGTAGGCAACTCCCGACAGGTTCAACAGCGCGGTAACGCCGTCAGTTCCCTGTTCCAGGGTGATCGGCGAAGTTGCGGTGGCCCGGCAAATGCTGCCTGGCGCATCGTCGGCCGCCGTGCAGGCATGAGAAGCCATGCTGAGCGGAATGTTGGTGAGATCCAAATCAATTCCGTCCGGCAGGGTAATCCAGTCGGAGACCAGGAACGGTGTTCCCGGCGTGACCGTCGGCGCCGAAAGGTTCTTCACCGGCACGGCGACGCCCGCCGCAACGTCGCTAAATTGGCCAGTCAGCGGAAGCGTGGTACGCGCCATCTGATCGCCGGGCGGCGGCGCAACCATGTTGCCGAAGGTAAAGGCTGAGCTTGTTACATCGATTGCACCAGCCAAGTTAAAAGTTCCGGCTCCCACAGATGCGGCTGAAGCCAGACTGCTGACGAGAGCAAGACCCGCAAGGATTCCGACTGCTCGTCCACCGAAGTGTAATTTCATCTACTACCTCCTCGAAGCTATTTCAATTTTGCAAGCTGCGAAGCAAGACTCCGTTTCTGCAACGGCCTCAACGCCCCCGGGCTCGCATTTTGGAGAACAGACCACATTTGGTACAGCAAGACTAGGTATTCTCCTGAATGGCTAATCCCAGCCCTTAATCAATTCTCCCTTTCAATAAGATAATACGATTTTCTTCGAGATGATCACGTACCTTTACGAGTACAGTACTGATACCTCAGTCTCAAAGGGGAAACCGTAACACAACGCACCGTTACGGGGTAAAGTGGCATACACTTGTGCGCATAGACCGGGCTTCCCCACAAACAGCGGCATTTTCATCAACGCTGGATAAGATTCATTCTCAGGGCAAAGCCTTACAATAGGACATTTGCTAGAGCCTTAAACCCGGCGTGTAGACCCGAAACTCTAGTTAGGATACACCGGAATAGCTCTCGCAGCCTAGAGGTCGGATTAAACTTATGACTGGCAAGATCAGACGCAGAGACGTATTGTTGAGCCTCACCGCCGCGCCGCTTCTCCGCGGAACTCCCATTCCCAAGATTAAGGATGTTTCCGTGATCGCCACCGAGCCCGCCGGCGTGCGGCTGGTCGTGGTGAAGGTCGTGACCGATCAGGACGGCCTGTATGGCTACGGCTGCGCTACCTTCACGCAACGCGCCGATCTGGTGGTCGCATCCGTTAACCAGTACCTGAAGCCGTTGTTGATTGGCCGGCCAGCCGATGCCATTGAAGACCTGTGGCAGGCCATGTACAACTCGTCTTACTGGCGTAATGGCCCAGTACTCAACAACGCGATCAGCGGAGTGGACCAGGCACTGTGGGATATAAAAGGACGCCAGGCCGGCATGCCGGTTTACGAGTTGCTCGGGGGCAAATGCCGGAAGGGGGCCATGATCTACTCGCATGCCGCGGGCCGCGAGATCCCCGAAGCCATTGATCAGGCCAAGAAGATCATGGGCCAAGGCATCAAGGCCGTACGGCTCCAGGTGGGCGTTCCGGGCATGGCGGCCTATGGCGCAGGAGGGGCCCCCAGGCAGGGCAGCGTACCGGTGGGCATCACGGATGGGGTGTTTGAGCCGCTGCCGTACGTCAGGCGTACGCTCGCGCTGTTCGAAGCCGCGCGCAAGGAACTGGGTCCGGAAATCGAGTTACTGCACGACGTGCATGAGCGCGTCCCGCCGCGGCTGGCCGTACAGCTCGCCAAGGACATGGAGCAATTCCGTCTGTTCTTTCTCGAAGACGCACTCTCGCCAGAGAATATCGACTACTTCAAGCAGATTCGCGCGAATTGCACGACTCCGCTCGCGATGGGCGAGTTGTTCAACAACCCGCACGAATGGACGAACGTCATCAAAGAAAGCGTGATCGACTACATCCGCGTGCACGTTTCGCAGGCTGGAGGACTCACGCCAGCCCGCAAACTGGCCGCGATGGCCGAGAGTTTTCAAGTGAAGACAGCCTGGCATGGTCCGGGAGACGTTTCGCCGGTTGGACATTGCGCGAATGTGACGCTGGATCTGGTCTGCTATAACTTCGGCATCCAGGAATGGACGTTCCCGAACGATCGCCTGCAAGAGGTGTTCGAGGGGTATCCCGTGGTGAAGGACGGGTACGCCTACGCAAACGAAAAGCCGGGCTGGGGCGTCGAGATCAACGAGAAGGCCGCGGCGAAGTACCCGTTCGGATATTCCGAGCGCGGCGAGAGAAAGACGCTCAATGGCGGCTGGGGTGTGGTACGGCGCGAAGACGGAACGGTGATTAATCAGTGAGAAGGGCCGCAGATGGCAAGACCGTCTGCCCCACCTGCGTATCAGGCGAAACCCAAAAAGACGGTTAATGCTCGCATGACAGCCAACATCGTTTCCTCTTCGATCTGACCGAGAGGTTCACTGATTTTGTTCCGCGGGAGAGTGGAAGTTTTATCCACCATAACTTGAGACTTTTTTTGCAAACCGTTTTTCGCGGAGGGCTCCACAGGAATACGTACTAACGGGGCATCGACAAGTTCGCTCGTCAAGGATAGAAGCGTTACGGATGGATGTTCCGCAAACAAGTTCGATTGGATCACAAGGGCCGGGCGGGGTTTACCATAGGAGCCTTGCAGGGCGACGGCAACCAGGTCGCCGCGCTTTACTCCCACTTCCAGTCCTCATGGTCCGCTGCCTGTTCCAGCCACGCCAGCGCTTTCGCTTCATGCGGACTGTTCCGGATAACTTCGGATTGTCGCCGGCACTCGGCCGCAAAACCGCGCTTCCGGGTGTCAGGTACCCAGATTTGGATGGGCCGAAGTCCAGCTCTTCTCAGTGCGGCTCGGTGCTTTTGCACGCGCTTTGCAACACTGTTCTTCATACTGTTACATGCAACATTATAGCACGGTTACATGTAACAAATACGATCACGACTTCGGCAGCCAGAAGGGCTCCCGGGCCGGAATGAACTCGACCGGCACTTCGTTGATGAAGGTCTTGAGCCAGCGCGTGCATTCTTCCATGCCGGCCTGTTCGGAGGGAATGTGGCCGAGAATAATGAGCGCTTTCGGTTTGTGCTCGGTCACGGCATCCGCAACGTACTCCACGGTTTCCCATTCGGGCGTTTCGCCGATGAGCAGTGCTTGCACATCGTCGCGTTCGAGCAGGCGGATTTGCCGGGGCGATCCAGCGGCGCCGGGAAGGAATCCGACCTGGGTGATTTCGAGTTGTGGATCGCCGACCACGCGCACGACACGAATGTTTAGCTTCTGCTTCACGCTTTCGGCCAAATTGTTCAGCGTAGTGCGCGGCAGCGTGAATAGAGCTTGATTCGCGGCATTTTGAAACTTCTCCCAGCCGAGAGCGTGCGTCATGCCGGCGAGAATGCCGTCGGGACGGCGCGCGTGCCAGTGATCGTGAAAGCGCCAGACGACCAAATTGTGCTGCTGGATGAACGCCTGTTTGCCGGCGAGAACTGCATCGTCTTGCTTGGCGAGATCAGCGGTATTGTCGAGATGGTTATAAAACGTAGGCTCGTGAGTGATGACCAGGTTGCGGTTGGCGGCCGCCGCGCGCTCCAGCACATCGAGCGTTGCCATCATCGTAACGGCAATCCCACTCACCGCAGTGTCGGGATTTCCGGCTTTGAAAGTGTCGACCGTGGGCGTCTTCCACGGCACGCCGATATTTTTCTTGATGCGCTCGATGACATCATTTGCCGTGAGCCGTTTTTCTTGAGCGCTGGCGGAAAGCGCCGCCAATGCTGTCAGTGCGGTTCTTCTGGTCACTTCACGATCCCTGCCGATTCGTCGATCTTCAAGAATTGATCCACTGGTACATTTTTGAACTGCTGATGGGTTCCGCTGGGCCAATCGACAGAAAGCGAATTGATGACGCGATCGTGCGCCAAACCGAATGTGAGCGCCAGATCGCTTTGCGAGCAGTAGCTCGATCCGCTGTGGACGGTTCGCCACTGCTTACCGAGGGCGCTTTCGACGTGCACAACGGCTCCCAGGCCGCTTCGATTCGAACGCGTTCCGTTCAGGCGCACACAGATCCAGTTATTCCGGTTCCCTCCATCGTTTCGGTAGAGCAGCGATGGCCCGTTGTTGGTGCTGATGAGCACATCCAGATCGCCATCGTGATCATAATCCGCATAACCGGCTCCGCGCGCGAGGATGGGACGTTCGAAGTCGGGTCCAACATTATTGCTGACGTTCTCAAAATGGCCGTTCCCTTCATTGCGGAATAGCAGCGGGGCTTCGCGGTATTGCACTTTGGGCTGAATGCGGTTGATATCGGGCTCGATGTGGCCGTTTGCAGCGAAGATGTCGGGATAGCCGTCCAGATCGAAATCGAAGAAGAAGACGCCGAAGGTCAGGCTGAGCAGACTCGCACGGCCAACCGTCGAGGCCGGCGCTTCGTCCACAAAGAAACCGTTGCCTTCGTTATGATAAAGCCCGAGCATCTGGTTCGCGAAATTGCCCACCAGTAAATGCGGTTTACCCGAATGATCGTAATCGGCGGCATCCACGCCCATCGCGCCGCGCGCAACGCCATCTTCGCCATAAGCCACGCCGGCCTGCATGCCTTCTTCGGTAAACGTGCCGTTCCCGTTGTTTTTATAAAGCTTGCTAGGCTGCGTATCATTCGAGACGAAAATATCGGGCCAGCCATCACGGTTGTAGTCGAATACAACCACGCCCAGCGATTTGCTGGTAGTGTCCCCGAACCCGGCCTTCTGCGTCACATCTTCGAATTTCCCGCCGCCCAGGTTATGGTAGAGCTTGCAGGATGTGCCTTTGTACGACTCCGGCGTGCAATACGATTTCGTCGCACCATCGAGCGAGCACCACAGATCTTTTTGTGGGCTCCAAGTCACGTAATTCGCCACAAAAAGATCGGCTTTGCCGTCGCGGTCGTAATCGAACCAGGCAGCGCTCGTACCGAAGTTGGCGTTGTGGATGCCGCTCGCAGGGGTCACGTCGCGAAAGTGACCGTGCCCTTCGTTGTGAAACAGGTGGTCGCCTTCGAGCGCCGTGATGTAAATATCGGCGAGCCCGTCGTTGTCATAATCGGCGACAGCGACACCCATTCCATACATCTCGATTTCGAGCCCACTGCCTTTCGTGATGTCGGTAAAGGTTCCGTTCCGGTTATTGCGATAGAGCGCGGGAAAAGTGCGCTGGCCGCGATTGCTGAAATCTTTGCCATTGATGAACAGGATGTCCGGCCAGCCATCGCCGTCTAAATCGACGAATGCGCATCCGGCGCCCAGAGTTTCGGGCAAATATTTTTTGCCAGTCGCGCCGGAGTGATGCAAAAAGTGAATGCCCGCCTTCTGAGTCACATCCGCGAAGCGGATGCCCGAGGTTGAAGCCGTAAAGCCGGCCAGCGCAAAGCACCCGGCAATCAGCAGCGAAATAGAGAATTTCATTGTCACGACAGCGGAACCGATTCATGATCGTGAATCAGTTGCCGTTCATTATTGTCTTCCGGGCTCACCATCCGGCGTTGCGCGGTGATGGTTTGCGAAGCCTCATCGGCTTTGTAGCGTCGAAACAGGATCTCTTCCCGGTTGGCCTTCGCGTTATCGCCTAAACCGCGATAACAGAGCATGGCCGTATAGTGCATCTGGACATCTTCGGGGTCGATATCACAAACACGCTGCAGATAGTCGATAGCCCTGGCGTATTGGCGCTTCAGGAAGAGAATACGCGCAATCTGGTTGAGCACGACGCGGTCGCGCGGATATTGGGATTCAACGCGCTCTAAAAATTTCAGCGCGGCATCATAGTCGCCGTCCGCCTTTTCAATGAGCGCACGGAAATAATAGATTCGCCCGAGCGCTGCATTGATTTGCAGTGCATGCTGGATGTAAGGCTTGGCGGCGTCGTTTTCGCCTTCCTGGATGAGCGCACGCGCCACGTTGAGCCAGCCATCGGCATAGCCGGGCTGCGCTTCGGTCACCTTCTTGAACGCGAACTCGGCGCCCTTCAGATCGCCTTGCAGGAGCAAGCCGATGCCCCAATCGTTCCAGCGTTCGCGCGTGCCGGGCGTGCAGATGGTCTTCCATTCCGTGGGTTGAGACGACAGCGGAACGGACACATCCGCTTGCGCGAGGGTGATGATCGGAAGATCCGGAATCCGCCCTTTGATCTCGCCGGATACGTCGGACGGAATGTCTTTGGGATCGAAGCTGTATTCGAGACTGTTGCGATCGCTCGCGAGCAGCGTTTTGGGCTGGCCTGGCTTCGGCTGTCCGGCGTACGAGAACTGTGTGTAATACCAGGAGAACTTACGATAGTTCAATTTGGCCGTGAAGTGCAAGTGCCCCTTGGCTCCCTTCGGAATCTTCACAAGATAATGCACGGTATCTGCCGCGCCCGGTGGAATCAGACGAGCATAGAGCGTGCTGCGCGTCTGCCAGGCGTTGCGCTTGTTAATAGGATTGCCGGCGGCATCCAGTTGCCACGAGCGGTAGAAGTGCGCTCCAGGCTCGACCGGGCCTTTGCCGTTATCTTCCACTTCGCCGCTCCAGAAGACGACCTTTCCGGAATCGTCGCGCGCCTGCAGTTCCAGCCAGACATCAAACGCATCCACTGTTCCGCCAGGGAAGAAGTGCCCGATGGTGCGCGTCCGGACCACTACATCCACGCGCACGGTTTTTCCAGGCTGGAGCGTTACCTGCGAAGCATCAATCGGAGCAGCGACCGCGCCCACGTTGCGAATCACAGCCGTGGTGTTCTGTTCCGCTTCTTCGCCTACCGCGAACGACGTTTGCGCCTGCGGAGTGCCGCTGCCCCGGCGAATCATCTCCGTATCGGATTTTTCGCGCTGAACCGGACTCACCGCAAAAATGTCGACTGTGATGAAACCGGATTTCAGGAATTTTTCTGTGAGCTCGAGCTGATGTTCGTCGCGATTGACAAACGGAACGGCAGTATTGGCTCCGGGGAAGCTATGCGAATGGACCATGCCGTGAATGTTGCCGGGATCGTTCGACTTGACGAGCGGCATGTGACAATCGGTGCACGTGCTGGACCTCTTTGGGTAGTAGAACGAGCGCGCGCCCTGGCCCGAGACACCGCTCGCCTGCCAGTTGTCGTATTCGTTGAATCCGCGGATCCAGCGGTATTGATTCACCGGCACATCCAGATGCACTTTGTGGCAAGCTGCGCAGAACTCCGCGGAACCGTGCTTCATAAATGGCTTCATGAAGGTACGGCGATGCGCTTCCGGGGCGGAATACGTGACGAAGCTTTCCAGATCGCGCATAAACGGATTCGAACTGCTCGCGATTTCATGCAGCGGCGGATACGACATAACGAAATCCGCGTTTCCCATGCTACCGTTCACGTGAACGATGGAATGGCACGACATGCAGCTTAAGCCCGCCCGCGCTTCGGGCGTGTCGATCTGGTCTTTGATGGGCTTATCGAAGCGGCCGTTAAAAAAGACGGCGTGATCGTGGCAGCCCGCGCACCATTTGCTCGGCCGTGTGCCGACCACCGACTGCATGTACTCGATTGACTTCCGGTAGAACTGGTTGTTGAACGAAGCGAAGTGGTGCGCCGAGCTCTTCCACTGCTCGTAAATGTCTTTATGGCATTCGCCGCATTTCTTCGATTCCATAAAGAACGAAGACGGGACGATGCGGCCGTTCGACGTGTTCGACGCGGAAGGAAAAAACGGGCTTTTGGGTCCTGCGCCTTCCTGATCCATAGTGAGCGGTACGGTTCGCGAGTTGACGATCTCGTCGTAGGGATGGGGTTCGTAGCGATAGACCACTCCGGCGAGTAGCACAGCGGCGGAGGCGATGGCTGTTCCGGCCGCGAGGCGGAGATAGCGCTTGTGCGCGAGAAAGGCAGCCACGGCGGCGAGAGAGATGACGACGTGAAGAATGAGAATGGAGCGGTGATCGTGGGTGTTGCCGATGCCCACGAGGAGGATGCCGGTTAATGCGGCGATGAGGAGGCCGGCCGTCGAGACGAGTCTCGACGCGGCACCCACGAGTGCGTGCACCACGATCCATAGTGCAGCAACGCCGACCGCGGCGCCGAGACCGATGTGCAGCAGCAGATTGGCCACATTGAAGGCCGTCGCCATGGGGAACGCCCAGAGCACTGCACTGTTCACCAGCAGGATGGCTCCTGCGATCGCGCACAAAAGTTTCAGACGGCGAGTCATTCTGTTAGCGGCCGGATAAGGCGCAGCGCGGGGCGCGTGACGTATTCGCGCAGATACTGCTGGTGCACATCATCATTGGGAAAGTGCTCGTCTTTTTTGTAAGGGTAAGCGCTCATGGCATGAAACGGCAGCGGCGTCACGCTCTGGCTAAACGCCGTATTCGCGTCCGCATCCTTCGCCCAGCCGTCCACAAGCAGCAGAAAATCGCGAGTCCAGCCGTCCGGCAATACCGGAAGGCGGTCCGCCGGAAATTCCAGCTTTAGCTCGTCGCCCGAACCCATGATGGCCAGCCTGTCGTCCACTTGCGTTACCAGCGGTTCGACATCGCCGTAGCGCGTGTAGAAACCGGGGGTCGGATTCCAGTTCGAGGTAGGCCGGACTTGATCGTAGAGGAATTTTTCCGGCTGCTGGCGCTTGGGATCGATCACCGGGCGAGAGAAACCGCGGAAATGCAGGTTTGCATTCGCGGCATCGACAGGCGTCAGGCGCACCTGGGGCGGCCGTGCATCCTCGATCAGAAAGATTTCGTCCCAATACACGCACAGGTTCGTCACGATCCGGACTTCCCGCGAGGACGACAGGAACTTGCCGGTCAGGTCCACGACGATCGTCTTCGGCTTGCCCGAAGGAATGCCCATGTCTTGGATCACGGTTTTCCAATGGCCGGATGCATCCTTCACCTGAAGGTACGGGAAAATCAGCCCGCCGTGATCTCCCTGCGAAGCGCCCAGGAACGTACTGCCATCCGCCCAATCCACCCAGCCGTTCAAGACGAGAGCGGCGCGGTTCTCAGGGGCCGCGTGGCCGAAATCCAGATCGAGCGCGTGAAGCTCGGCAACTCCGGATGAATCGTGTTGAAACCCGTCTGCATAGGCATGATCGATTTGCGCGACCTGTGACGTTACGTCTTTTCCATGCGCGCTGATGGCGCGAACCGGATGAATCTTCGTGCGCGCGCCGAACAGCCGGAATTCAGGATACGGAGGTGATTTGAACTTGTCGTTCGTATAGATATCGACACCGGAAGGATGATCGACAGCGATTAGCTGCACTTTGTCCAAATAAGACACCTCGTGCAACTCCTCCGTGATATGAATTCGATATTTGCCCTCCTCCGGTTTTAGCGCAGACCCTGGAATCTGGACGTATTCGTCGTGGTCGACCGGGAAATAGTTGCCGTCACCGGAACTGGCCCCGAGCGGCGCAACGCCGAGCACATCGGTAATGAACTGGAACTTTTCACCATTCCACGTGAAGATCATGGGGCAGGACCCGGAAAGCCGCTGCGCTTCGGCGATGGTCAGCGCTTCCCCGCCCTTTTGGTGCGTTTCGTTCTGGATGAGTCCGTTCGGCCAGGTGATGCGGACGGTGTCGGCATCCGAGTGCCCATCGAGCGCAAACGCAACCGGCACGCCGGTGTAAACGCGCTTCTGATAATAGGCGCCCGACTTCATCTCGACGGTCGCGTCCATGCCATCCTTGATATTCTTAACGCCCTGGATGCGTACTGTCATCCATCTTTGGGTGGAGGACGCGTCGAGATAGACGTGCAGCGAGCCGTCCGGAAGCAGACGGGCGTAATCTTCGCGGTTATCGCCGTTGAAATCGGCGCGCACCGGCGAGGCGGCGGTCTGCAGGCGGTCCGCTTGCGCGAAGCCGTCTGCCGAGTTCAGCACGGCCTTAACCGAAGGCGTGTACGCCACCAGGTCAAGAAGACCGTCGTGGTTGAAATCCTGGACATCTAACGAGCCGGCGCCGGCGGGGATCTCCGGGAGATTGACGGCTTCGAACGCGCCGTTCAACTTGTCGCGATAGAGCACGCCCGGGTGGTCGGCATACGACACCACCACGTCGCGCGCGGCAGTATCGCCGCGAACAGCAAAGGCGATCGCCGAAAGAGCCGGTCCTTTGACGAACGGAAACGCGTTCGTGTGATCTTCAAATTTGCCGCTGCCGTTATTGCGCATCAAAACCGGCTCGGGCCCAAAGAGCAGCAGGTCCAGGTCATAGTCGTGATCGTAGTCGAGCCAAAGCGCCTGGGTGACGCCTCCGGTCTTGGGCAGATCCAGATATTTGGCAAACGCGCCATGGTTGTTGTGGAAGATGGCAGCTCCGGCTCCTGTGATGACGCTCAGATCGGGAAGGCCGTCGTTGTCGAAATCACCCGCGGCGATGTTTCGCACATCGCGCAGATTTTCGAGACCGGAGTTGGCGACCGCCTGCGTGCCCCGCTTGTATAAGACTACGCGTTCGCGGGACCACACTAGCAGATCGGCATGGCCGCTGCCTTCGGAATCGATCACGATCATTCCGGAGGTGGCCGGAGTCCAGCCGGTACTGACCACGCGATCGTCATAATGCGCGGGCTGATCCGCTGCGGAGGGCCGTGAGACAGGCGGGTCGTAGAGCTCAGCATAGAAGGACCACTCCATGTCCTCGGGGACCGCGGCGCCTTCGTTTTTCTTTTTCGCTTCATCAAAGGCCTGGCGCTCGCGGGCCGCGGCTTCGTGATCTCCCGAGCGCTGATACAACGTGAACAACTGAAAGTGCGGACCGGCCAGATCCGGATCGAGTTGTTCCGCCTTTTGAAATTCGGGGAGCGCGGCGGCGTTATCGCCTTTCGCGCGTAGCACGGCGCCCAGGTTGTAATGCGATTTCGGCTCGTTCGGCACGAGCCGGATCATGCCGCGAAACTGCTCGATGGCCTTGTCGTAATCGCCGTTGTGCTTATAGGCGATCCCCAGGTTAAACCAGGTATGCGGGATGGTGGGGTCCTGTTTTTGCGCGCGAACCAGTTCCGCGATCCCGGCATCGGCTTGGCCCGCGCGCAGGAGGGCGAGTCCGAAGTTAATACGATCTCCGACGGAATCGGGCTTCAGTTGCAGCGCGGCCCGCAGTTGCTCAACCGCTTGAACGTGGGTATCGGGATTCTCGTAAAAGGCCTTTCCAAGGTTCCGATGTTCCCAAAGCTGATCTTCGGATGCCGGGATCTGCGCGGCCACAATACCGAGCACGCAAAGCACGGCCGCAGAGCCGATAATGCCGAAACTTTTGAAGAACGCGCACAACGGGCACGGACTCGACGCGCCGCCCAAAGCTTGTATGCGTTCCTCTCGCGCTGCAGCGGGCGTGCTCTGCACACCTTCGTTTGGCGGCGCGAAATCCGTGCCCTGTGCGCTTCTCATTAGAAAGGCTGAAGGATTTCATTTTATAAGAGAGGACCTGGAAAGCTGCATGTGAGGCGCCTTGCTAACTTGTAACTTGCTGAACCGCAGCGCAACCTCTCTCGCGGAGATGATCGGAAAGCGCGAGATGTCCTCCGTTGAACTGGTAAATGCTCAGCTCGAGCAGATTGAGCGGATTAATCCCGCTCTCAATGCGGCGGTGCAGGTAATGGCCGAATCCGCACGAAAGCAGGCCGCGCGGGCAGATGCGCAATTAGCGGCCGGCGGCCCGTGCGGACCTCTGCATGGCGTGCCGTTTTCGGTGAAAGATTCCATCGATGTGGAAGGAACGCGCTGTACGGCAGGCACACTGGGCCGGCGCAATGCGGCGGTCGCGGATCGCGATGCGGCGTTAGTACAGCGCTTGCGTGCTGCCGGCGGGATTCCGATCGCCAAAACGAATCTGCCCGACCTGCTGTTCTCGTTCGAGACGGACAATCTGATTTACGGCAGAACCAACAATCCCTACGATCTAACGCGAACACCGGGCGGCAGCAGCGGGGGCGAAGCGGCACTAATCGCCGCCTGCGGGTCGCCTTTGGGCCTCGGCAGCGACTGTGCCGGAAGCGTGCGCGTACCGGCTGCGTTCTGCGGCATTGCAAGCATCAAGCCGACGAGCGGCCGTCTGCCGCGCACCGGACATGTTCCTCCGGCGGGCTTGTGGTTCGAAGCGCTCTGGCAGATCGGGCCCATGGCGCGCCATACGGAAGATCTCGTTCTCGCGTTGAAGCTGCTCGCGGGCGAAGACGGCGAGGACTTCACTTCCCCGCCCGTTCCGTTGCTGGAAGATGCCAATGCCCACAACGCGCGCATCGCGTTTTTCACATACAACGGATTTGCGCGATGTACACCGGAAGTCGAATCGGCTGTGCGCCGCTGCGCTGCGTTTCTCCTGCGGGCAGGTTGCCGTGTGAAAGAGGTCCAGCCGCCGGGTGTGGAGCAGGCTTACGAACTCGAACTGGCTCTGCTCGGCGCGGACGGTGTGGAAGGAGTCGACCGCTATTTAAAAGAGGTTGGCAGCACTCAGGTCCATCCCTTGCTGACTGGGTTCTTGGATCACATGCGCCCGTATCGCGCATGCGGACCGGAGCTGGCAAAGCGATGGGCGCAGTGGGATGAATATCGCGCGAATCTAGCGCAGTTTTTCAGGCGCTATGACGCCATTCTTTGCCCGGTTTATACGCAACCCGCCCTTGCGCATCGCGGCTCGCTCGAAGAGTCGAATTTTCAAGGCTTCAGCTACACAATGGCCTGGAATGTCGCGGGATTTCCCGCCGCGACGGTGCGCTGCGCAGAGCACAATGGTTTGCCGGTTAATGTGCAAGTGGTGACCAGGCCCTGGCGAGATCTGCTGGCTGTCGAGATTTGCGGGTTGATTGAAGCGGAGTTTGGAGGCTGGCAACCACCGCCATCGCTTGCAACCCGGAGCTAATCAGCACACAATCGTATAAGGCTGCGAATTGATTCACAGCATTTCTACGAATTTGAGGGCCGGGGCCATGAGCGACAAAACAGATCAAATTGGGATTCCAAAACCGCCACAAGAGAGATTGCGTTTGTCGCCTGACCATCCGCTTGAAATGATCGAGGACCAAGGCGTTGCTGTATTTTCCTCGGGACACCCCTTAACAGCTTCTGCTACCAATGAGATGCTGAGACGGATTCGAGAAGAGCGCGATTGGGCTAATCTCGGCAAACGCGCACAAGACGAATAAGCCGATTTGACAATCGGCTCGCAGGTTTGCAACCTGCCCCACTGAGCAGAGCCACCACTCAAATAACTAGACCGTATACCGTCCGCTCGAAATCACCTGTTGCGCGATCTGCCGTCCCAGCGCAATCGTATCCGACGGTTCGAACTTAGCTAACCGCCGTAAAATCGCCATTTGCGTGCGCAGCATGTCGCCTTCGGCGCAGGCTGCAATCACTTTTCGCGCTGCGAGCTCCACCGTTTGCATCGATTTCGCTGCGTAATAGCGCGTCACAGCGATCGCATTCTTCGCAGCGGCATCCCCTCGCGTAGCGCGTATCTTTTCGGCGCGAAGCAGGCTGGATTCCAGCGCGTAGACCTCCATGATGCAATCGGCCAGCGCGCCCATGATCTCCTGCTGGTCCGTCAGATTCTGCATGTATTTCTGCGAAGCAGCGCCTGCGGCGAAAAGCGCCAGCTTTTTCTGATTCGCCAGGATCTGATGCTCTATAGCAAGAGGCCCTTCCACCTCTTCGCCGACAACCGCGCCGGTGACTACTTGATCCACCACCTTTTTGATGGCTGGCAGAAGCGGCAAGTGGCCGCTCATGGCGCGTTTTAGCAGCCAGCCGGTAATGATGAGGCGGTTAATTTCGTTCGTTCCTTCGAAGATGCGGTTGATCCGCGCATCGCGATACGCCCGCTCGGCTGGATATTCTTCTACATAGCCATATCCGCCATAGATCTGAACAACATGATCTACAACGAGATCGAGCATTTCCGATCCCCACACCTTGAGAATCGAGCACTCGACTGCATATTCTTCGATGCGCTTCTGGATTTCCCGCGAAGCTCCTTCGGCGCTGTGATCGAGATCCGCCAAAGCCGCATCGATCATGCCGACCGTGCGATAAGTAAGCGATTCGCCGGCGTAGATCGTAGCGGCCGATTCGGCCAACTTCTCCTGAATCAGGCCAAACTCCGCGATCGATTTCCCGAACGCCTTACGGTCTTTCGCGTAGTTAATTGCATTTTGCAACGAATGGCGCGCTCCGCCGACACACGCCGCGCCCAGCTTGAACCGGCCAATGTTGAGAATGTTGAAGGCGATGTGATGCCCTTTGCCGATCTCGCCCAGAACGTTCTCCACCGGCATTTTGCAATCGCTCAGAATCAGCGGGCAGGTGGAAGAGCCCCGAATGCCCAGCTTGTGTTCCTCCGGACCGACCGAGAGCCCCGGCGTATTGCGCTCGACGATGAACGCCGAAAACTTCTCGCCGTCGATTTTGGCGAAAATGACGAAGACGTCCGCAAACCCGCTGTTGCTGATCCACATCTTTTCGCCGTTCAACACGTACTGCTTGCCGTCGGCGGAGAGCGTGGCTCGCGTTCGGATATTCATGGCATCGGAGCCCGACGATGCTTCCGATAAAGCATACGCAGCGATCCACTCACCGGTAGCGAGCTTCGGCAGGTATTTTTGCTTTTGCTGCTCCGTCCCATACCAGACGATGGGAAGCGTGCCAATCCCGGCATGCGCGCTGAACGCAACCGAAAAGCTCGCGAGGACACTCATCGATTCGGCTATCAGCGCCGAAGTCACTTTGTCCATTTCGAGCCCGCCATACGCCTCTGGAATATCCACCGCGAGCAGGCCCATTTCCCCGGCGGTTCGCAGCAAACGCCTGGTTACGTCGAATTGCTTGCTCTCAATCTGCTCCGCTGCAGGCAGCACTTCGCGCGCCGCGAAATCGGCTGTCGTTTTTGCAATCTGGAGATGATCGGCAGAAAAATCTTCCGGAGTGAAGACGTCCTGCGGCGCGATGTCTTCAATCAGAAAACTGCCGCCCTTCATTGCTTTGGCTTTCACTGCCGTTGGGGATGCTGCCGTGCTCATACGTACCTACCTTTCCAATTCAAAAATTCCCGCCGCGCCCATGCCGCCGCCAACACACATCGTGACCATGCCGTATCGTGCATTACGGCGCTTCATCTCGCGAAGCAGAGTCGCTGTCAACTTCGAACCGGTGCAACCGAGTGGATGCCCAAGCGCGATCGCGCCCCCGTTCACATTCACGCGCGCCGGATCCATTCCAAGCGTTCGGATCACGGCCAGCGACTGCGCCGCGAACGCTTCGTTCAACTCGATAAGATCGATCTGATCGAGCGAAAGGCCCGCCAGCCGCAGCGCTTTCGGAATCGCATACACCGGCCCAACACCCATCTCCTCGGGCAGGCAGCCGGCATAGGCGTAGGCAACGAAGCGGCCCATCGGCTCGATGCCCAGCGCTCGCGCGCGCTCCTCCGACATGACAACTGTGGCCGCCGCGCCATCGGAAGTCTGCGACGAATTTCCCGCCGTGACTGTGCCTTTGGCGTGAAATGCAGGCTTGAGCTTTGCGAGCGCTTCGAGCGATGTATCCGGGCGCGGTCCTTCGTCGATCTTGAATTCCACCTCGGTCTTCTTTGGCTTGGATTTGCCATCGAGCGTCGTAAAGCAAACCGGAACGGGAACGATCTCATTGTCGAATTTCCCTTCCCGCTGCGCCGCGAGCGCGCGCTGATGACTCGTGAAAGCGAACTGGTCGGCCTCTTCGCGAGTGATCCCGTAATGCTGCGCGACCCGTTCAGCGGTCAGGCCCATCGAGCTGTAAGAATCCGGATAATGTTCTGCAAGCCAGGGATTAATCGAGATTTTCGCGCCACCCATGGGGATGAGCGACATGGATTCAGTGCCTCCCGCCACGATCACGTCAGCCCCGCCGCCGCGAATTCGTTCCGCTGCGAGCGCAATGGATTGCAAGCCGGACGCGCAGTAGCGATTAATCGTCATCGCAGCCGCTTCCACCGGCAGCCCGGCCCGGAGCGACGCAATGCGCGCGACATTCAACCCCTGCTCAGCTTCGGGAATCGCGCAGCCGAGGATCACGTCTTCTATCTCGCGCTTCTCAAGCTGCGGCACGCGCTCCAGGGCGGCTTGAATCGCAATCGCCGCTAGATCGTCTGGACGCGTCGTGCGCAGCGTCCCCCTGGGCGCCTTTCCTACGGCGGTGCGCATGGCACTTACGATAACGGCTTCTCTCATGCGCGTGACCTAATTCCTCAGCGGCTTTCCCGTTTTCAAAGTGGAAGCGATACGCTCCTGCGTGCGCGCTTCCCCGCAGAGCGATAAGAACGCTTCGCGCTCCAGAGCGAGCCAATATTGTTCGCTCACCGGCGTTCCCGCCGTCAACGTGCCCCCACTGAGCACATGCGCCAGCCGGTTTCCAATCTTCGCATCGTGATCGCTGATGTATTCGCCCGTGCGCATCATATGGACAGCCAATTTGAGTCCAGCCAGCACGCTCTCTCCGGGCGCCGGCAAATCGGTACGCGAGACTGGCGGAGCGTAGCCGGCATCGGCCAACTCGCGCGCTCTTTCCTTTGCATCGGCGAGCACGCGCTCGCGATTCATCGTAATGCCATCGCCCGGAGATAGAAAGCCGAGCGTTCGTGCCTCAGCAGCGGACGTCGAGACTTTAGCCATAGCGATAGTCTCGAATTGCTTCTTCAGCGCATTCAGGAACTCCACGGAATTCACCTGGCCGTTTGCGCTCTCGATCGCACGCAACACCATCTCCTTGCATCCTCCGCCGGCCGGAATCAGCCCGACACCTACCTCGACCAATCCTATGTAGAGCTCTGCATGTGGTTGCCGGGCCGCTGCGTGCAGCGCGATTTCAGCCCCACCTCCGAAGCACATGCCGGAGGGAGCCACAACCACGGGCCGTGGGCAGAATTTTATAGCCTGCGTCATGCCCTGAAAAGCCCGAACCGCCAGATCGATCTCGTCCCATTCCTGGTCCTGAATCGCCAGCAGAAGCTGCATCAGGTTCGCGCCGACCGAGAAATTCGCGGCATCGCTCGAAATGACGAACCCATCGAACTGGGCGACAGCATCGCTTTCGGGCCGTAGCGTTTGCGTGACAAGCGACACGATATCGCCGCCAATAGCGTTCATTTTCGAATGCCATTCGATGCACGCGATGCCGTCTCCCAAATCGAGAAGCGAGGCGCTTGCGTTCTTCTTCACCACGCCGCGAGCCCGCTTCAAAACCTGGATCGAGGGCAGCTTCTCGGGGGCAGGCACGGGCTGGTATGTGGCGGTTCCGATGTCGAAGAAATGATCGTCGCGATACCAGCTCGTTTGCCCGCTAGCGAGCATCTTTTCCACAGCAGGAGCGAGCGCCTTCATCTTCTGAACGGTCTCGGGCACGCCCGCGGCATCCCACATCTCAAACGGCCCAAGCTCCCAATTGAAGCCCGCCTTCATTGCGGCGTCGATCGCCACAATGTCGTCAGCAATCTCGGGTATGCGACGGGTCGCGTAGTTCCACAAATCCGGCAGCACCTGCCAGTAAAACGCAGCGGCTATGTCCTTTTTCGGATCGCCGCTCAGCGCCATCCGGATCCGCTCCGCCGGAGAATCTACGTTCTTCGCCATTTCGAGCACCGGAAACTTCGTGCGCTCGGAGGGACGGTATTCGAGCGTTTTCCAATCGAGCGCCAGCCGGGATCCGTCTGCCTGCTTTTTATAAAACCCCTGGCCGGTCTTATCGCCGAGCCACCCGCGCTTCAGCATTTCGGACAAGAACCCGGGAAGTGTGACGTCCGAGCGCTCGTCCTTGACGCGCGCAAGAAAATTCTCGGCAACATGCGCGAGCACGTCAATACCAACCAGATCGCTTAAACGGAACGTACCGGTCTTTGGCCAGCCCAGGGCAGAACCGGTGAGCGCATCGACCTGCTCGATACTCAAATCCATCGCCTGCATGACCCGAATCGTGTTCAGCAGCGCGAACGCGCCGATGCGGTTCGCAATAAAGTTCGGCGTATCTTTCGCGCGGACGATGCTCTTCCCCAACCGCACGCGCGCAAACTCTGAAATAGCGGCAACGGCGTCCGGGTCCGATTCGGGGGTCGCAATGATTTCCACGAGCCGCATATAGCGGGGCGGATTGAAGAAATGGGTTCCGAACCAGTGCCGGCGAAACTCCGGCGATAATTCAGCGGCAATCTGGCTGACCGGCAAACCGCTCGTGTTCGTGGTGACGATCGCATCTGCTCGCCGGAACGCCTCCACCTTGCGCAGCAGAGCTTGCTTGATCTCCAGTTTCTCCGCCACCGCCTCAATGATCCAATCGCAATCGCGCAACCGCTCCAGATCGTCTTCGAAATTGCCCGGGGAAATCAGCCTTGCTGCAGCAGATTCAAAGAAGGCCGCCGGTTTCGCGATTTTCAACACCTCCGACGCTTTCGTGACGATCCGGTTCCGGTCCGGCTCTGGCGATGCCAGGTCGAGCAGCAGCACGGGAACCCCCGCATTCGCCAGGTGCGCAGCGATGCGCGAGCCCATAGTTCCAGCACCCAAAACCGCGGCGCGGCGAACCAACCATGGTTTTTTGCGGCGTGCAACAGTTGAGGATGGCGCTTCGATTGTGGCGGTACTCATGCTGATTTCCCTTTTGCCCGGCCCGCTGGCTTGCCAGCCAGTCCCTGCGTAAGAATCCGCGCGAACTCGGATGCAATCTCTTCCACGGTTAAAGGACCCGCCGGCTCGTACCACGTAGCGATCCAGTTCAGAGCGCCCGCAATCGCAAAGGCCGCCAGCTTCGGATCGCAAGGGCCAATCGAACCGTCTTCGATTCCCTCGGCAATCAGAGAACGAAGCCGGTGATCGATCTCGCGTTTGAATTTCCGGACCTGCGCGCGTACTCCGCTCGAAAGCTCGCTTTCGTCCAGCCGGATCACAAACCGCCCGAAATCGATCGTAATCAGATTCGTGTAGGCGCGGATAAACGCCGCTACCTTCGCGAGCCCGGGTCTATCCAAAGCGGTAATTTCATCCAGCGCTTCCGCGATGAGTGCCAGCCCCAGGCGATAGCATTCAAGTAGTATTTCTTCTTTGTTGCGGAAATAGTGGTACAGCGCCGGTTTCGTGATTTTTAGTTGTTCCGCAACATCGGCCAGCGGAGTCCGGCTGTAGCTCTTATCGAGGAACATCTTGACGGCCGTATGCAGGATGGCCTCGCGCTTGCTGTCCGAATCGCGCCGGCGATTTGCGAACGCAGTGCGATGGCCAACCAGCTCCGCCGTAGAGTTGACAGGGCCAGCTCGAACTGGTATCTTACCCATCGGTAAGATACATTTTACCCGCGGGTAAGAAATCGCGCAAGCGCTGTACTCCGGGTAGGATGCGTGTCGGAGCGAGGAGGGCCCTGGGTCCTATGGCGGAGTGCAGATTGTCCGGTAGTCTCGATATGCAAGTGACAGGCCCTCCGCTCGCCACGGAATCCGTTGCGCAGCTCAGCCTGCATCCTTCGGTACAAGAAGAAACACCACTCGATTGGGTCTATCGCTGGGAGAAGCAACGTGCGCAGCAGGTCTACTTGACCCAACCGTTTGAGGGCGGCACCCGTGAGTGGACCTGGGCCCAGGCCATGGGCGAAGCCCGGCGCATGGCCGCATATCTGATAGCGCAGGATTGGCCTCCGGGTTCGAACATCGTCATTCTCTCCAAGAACTGTGCCTGGTGGATCATGGCGGAGCTGGCCATCTGGATGTCCGGCCACGTCACAGTTCCGCTGTATTCTTCCCTCACGGCCGCATCCATCCGCGCGCTCCTGGAACATAGCGAAGCCAAAGCCTGTTTTCTGGGCGCAGTGAACGACCCCTCCGTGTTCAGCGACGGTATTCCGCCCGGCATTCACCCTATCCGTTTCCCGAACGCGCCCGCATTAGACCTGCCGGATTGGCAGACGATTGTCACATGCACTCCGCCGCTCACCGGTCGTCCAACCCGCCCGGCCGATGACATCGCCACGGTCATCTATACGTCCGGCACAACCGGCGCGCCCAAAGGAGCCGTCCACCGCTTCCGCGCTTTTCAGTACTTCGCGAAAGCGAGCGCGCACGTCATCGGCGAAAAACACGAAGAGCGTCTGTTTTCCTATTTACCGCTGGCGCACATCGCAGAACGCGCCCTGATGGAGACGCTCTCGTTCCGCCGCGGCTCGCATATTTTCTTCTGCGGCAGCCTCGATACTTTCCTGGTCGACCTCCAGCGTGCGCGGCCCACTATTTTCTTCTCCGTTCCGCGGCTCTACGTGAAATTCCAATACGGCGTGCTGGCGAAAATCTCGCAGCGGAAACTGAACTGGCTTCTCCGTATCCCGGTGATTCGGTTCTTTGTAAAGAGGCGAATTCTTCGCGAACTCGGGCTCGACCGGGTGCGCGTAGCGGCTTCCGGAGCTGCCCCATTGCCTCTGAGCGTCTTGCAATGGTTTCGAAGCATCGGCCTGAATCTGGTGGAAGGCTACGGAATGACCGAGACCGGCATTACCCATACTCCGGAGGGCGGCCGCAGCCGGCCCGGGTATGTCGGCAACCGCGTTCCTGGAGTGACCACAAAGATTGCGGAAAATGGCGAAATTCTGGTCCGCAGCCCGATGAACATGCTCTGCTATTACAAAGATCCCGAGAGGACGCAGAGCGCCTTCACCGGCGATGGATTCTTCCGTACCGGAGATCAGGGCGAAGTCGATCCCGATGGCTGGCTGAAGGTGACCGGCAGAGTCAAGGAGCAGTTCAAGACAGCCAAAGGCGAATACGTTGCGCCGTGCGCCATCGAAAAATTGATGAGCGCTCATCCCGCCATCGAAACCTGTATCGTCATGGGTTCCGGAGCCCCGCAGCCCTTCGCGATAGCCGTGCTCACGGCGGAGAACCAGAGCCTGCGCAACACACCCGCTGGACGAGCAGAACTGGAGCGCTCCCTAAAACGGCACGTGGACGAAATCAACGCTCAATTAGAATTACATGAGCGGCTAGGCTTTCTGGTGATCGCCCGCGATCCCTGGTCGGTGGAGAACGGCTTTGTCACTCCGACGTTGAAAGTGCGGCGTTCCAAAGTCGAGAGCCGCTACAGCAGGTTTGTAGAAGAATATACAAAAAACGAACATCGAATCACTTGGGAAGAATGAGACCGGTGTGCGACATACATGTGGGATTCGGCAGTTATAGAACCCCGCGCGTCAGCAAGGGACATCGCACACCAGAATGAGATCGCTATTCGGAGGATCGCTTGAGCAAGCCAACACGCCGTCTTTTGCTTTGCCTTGTCGCGCTGGCCGCGTTCGCAGTACCGTCTTTCGCGCAACAAGACTATGTAGGACTGTTTGACGTTTATAGCGGATTCACCTATTTGGACAGTCCAAGCGTGAATCTGGCGCAACGTGGTTATCATCTGCAGGTCGGGGTCAATCCGAAAACCTGGTACGCGCTGGGTTTTGATTATTCGATTTCTACGGGACATAGCGCGATCGATGCCGGCGAGTTGACTACGTCCTTACAGCAGCAGTTGGGAGCGCAGTTCGCCCGGTTGGTGGCAGCGCGGATCATTCCGCCCACCTATCAACTCGTTGTTCCGTTCGATTCCAGGACCCAAACGTTTGCCGCCGGGCCGCAACTCGAAATCCGGCACTTCTCCGCCGTCACTCTTTTTGTGCGGCCCTCTATTGGCGCCATTCACGAGGTCGCCACGCTGCACGCCGTCGATCCTGTTTCGGCGGGCATTGTGACGCAACTCGCACCTTCCGGGAAAAAATCGGATTGGACGCCGTTCTACGGGTTCGGAGGCGGAGCGGACTTAAATGTCTCGCGGCACTTCAGTGTCCGCCTGCAGGCGGACTTTGTACACAACCACCTGTTTAGTGACGTTCTTCGCGAGTCACGAAACACGGTTCGCCTGTCCATCGGTCCGGCCTTTCATTTCGGCCGCAACATCGCTCAGTAGCCGCCACCGGTGTTACGGGCTCGCCGGACCAGCCATCTCTGCAGCAGTGCATGCAGGCCCCACACCCGGATTGCTCGGCTCATAATAGAACCCGCGCCAAACCGGCGCGCCGGAAAGCGGGGTCCCCGGCCACACGGTCAGATGAATGCCATCGCTGCCGCTACACGCCCGGAACATTGCCGCTTTCCCGTTCTGCTCCAGATCGGCTTTGACCATATTGTTGTCCATGCTGAATGAGGCGGGGCTGCCAACAACGGCGATGGCCGGAATGAGCTTCGGCAAAGTCCCTTGCGTGATCCGAACTTCGTAATTCGAGACGGTCGTGTCGAGTTCCTTCGTGACCGGACAGGGATCTGGCGATCGGCCCGTGATCTGGGCCTGAGTGAACGATTGCGGAATCGCGGGCATCACAATGGTGATGCTGCTATCGGGCGTAAGCGTGGTATTGTGTATCGCCACGCAGGTCCTCTGGCCCGTGTTAACCGCCACGCCAATGCGCGGAGCGTAATTCACGGCATTCGGGCTTAAACTGCTTGATTGTGTCTGTTCGGTCTTGTTGCCGCCACAGGACACCAGGAGAATCGCTGCAATATACAGGCTGGCTCTAAGCATCTCGTCTCGCTACATCGTGGACGCTCCGGCATCCGCAGAAAGTGACATCCGGTGCAAACTCCGCAGGCGCATGGAGAGCCCGAGCAGCAGAATTCCGAATACAAGCGCATAAATCCCGAGCCACCAAACAATCGCCAAAGCGCCGGCGATTGGGGCCCAGAACACAAATATCCCGAACAGAATGGAGACAGCGCCTGTTAGGATCAGCAGCCACTCTCCCGCGATATGCCGGCGCAAGCGGATCGCCGCCGCCAGTTCAAAGACACCCGTGATAATGGCCCACGCAGCAACCAGCCCGATGATGACAGCCAGCGTGACACCCGGCAGGAAAAACGTAATGAGCCCTACGAGGATTCCCACCGTTCCCTCCAATAGAAATGAGCCCCACGGACGGTGCCCGCGAGCGGCTCGAATCGCCGAGACGATCGCGAAAACTCCGTCTACCAACGCGTAGGCGCCGAAAATCAGAATCAGAACGGCCAGCGTAATGCGCGGCACCGCAAGCGTGATGATCGCAAAGATAATGGCGGCGATTCCGCGGAGGGCCAATGCCCACCAGTTCCTGGCTAGTAAAACAGGCATAGCACTCCCATTAGATGCACCCTCGGCCGCGGGTCCCACCTCGCTTATTTGACAGTGTCAGATAGCAGAACCCCGCGCGTAAGGGGACTCCCTCGGCCCAGCTCCTATGCCCTTCCAAAACCGGCGCTCTTCAGGTTAAAACTTAATTTGGAGGAAGATAGCGCAGTGTCAAGAATTCTGGACGACGTACTCGATGCAAACCGGTCGTATGTGGAAACGTTTGGCGAGAAGTCGAAGCTGGCCATGCCGCCCGCGCGCCGCTTTGCCATCCTCACCTGCATGGATGCGCGGCTCGACCCGGCTAAATTCGCTGGCTTGGCGGAAGGGGACGCACATGTCATCCGGAACGCCGGAGGACGTGCGAGCGACGACGCTATCCGTTCACTCGTGATCTCGTACAAGCTCTTGGGAACCAAAGAATGGTTTGTCATCCACCACACCGACTGCGGCATGCTGACATTCACCAACGATATTATTCGCGACCTGCTCTCGAAGAGCCTGGAAACGGCCCGCATCGAGGACGGCCGGTGGATCGATCCCGACACGGGCGGCGGGTCCGATGCAGGCGAATACATCGAGTGGCTCGCTTTTCAGGATCTGGAGAAGAGCGTGATTGCCGATGTGATGCGGATCCGTACGCATCCGCTGGTGCCGGCTTCGATACCGGTCTACGGATACATCTATGACGTGCACTCCGGGAAACTGATCGAGGTCCCGGAAGCGATGCGGGCGGGCGACGCAGCCGCCCAATCGAGAGCCGCGAGGAATTAGGAGCTACGTGGTAGGGCAGACGATCGTTTTATGTCGTCTGCCTTGCCTTTTGAATTCTTTACTTTTGAACTGTGAGTATCGGTGTCGATAATGGCTGATTCTCTTTCAGTACCCTTCCCCCGTCACTTCCCTTTCACAAACCGGTAGCCTGGCTTGGCTTCGCAACTCAGCAGCTTATTCCGGTCGGCTCCGGTCTTCTCCGTGCACAAGGCCCAGGACAGATACAAATCCGGCCCCAACGGGAAAACAATGTCAGTTCCGTTCACGTCCGCTTCGATACTCGCTCCTTCCGATCCGGCGGGCAGCGTAAAGCTCATGGTCTGGTGAAACACCACGGGCCACGATTGCAGGACCAGGTTGCTTTCCGTCGTGTGATCCACCTCAGCCTCGATCAGCCACGTCACCGTGTCGGACCAATTGAGAACCGAAATCTGCCGGTTGCGGCCCTCGTGCAACTCGACGTTCGATTCGATTCTGCTAAACGGGCATGGGCCGGCAATACAGGAAACCCGGACGTTCTTAAATTCATTGCCGGGACCGGCGTCCAGCATTTTGGACCCGAGGCTCGCTCGCCACCGGCCGTCCGGCGAACAGGTCGGGCTATGGTTGCAAGGCACGTTGCCAGTGTTGGGTACTTGAAACGCTTCCACATCGTTGCCGACGTTCACCGTCGTGATCATCTTCGTTGTGTAGCGGATTCGCATGTTGGTAACGGTGATCTCGGGACCGTGTTGCGCGACCGGCTTGGGATGAGCAACGGGAACCATCCGGACAACCAGCAGTTGTCTTCCGGATTGTTGGATCATCTGCAGCGGCTGGTAGCCGTCAGCCCGAAACTGAAGCGTTGCCAGCTCGCCAGGACTCAAGCCAGGCCGCAGTGTTACACGAAAGAAACCGTAGGTGCCTGTTTTCGCCTGCACCGTAGCGGTGCCGTTCGACGCTGTGACCATCGCGTCTTCAATCGGTATCTGGCCGCTTGGATCGGTAGTGTCCTGCCGGATCACTGCGCCTTCAAAAGTGATTGGCGGAGGAGGACCAGGGCTCGGCTTGCATCCGTTCAAGGCAAAAAGGAGAGCGCTCAGCGTAATCCCGCATAATGCTTCTTTCAAACGGTTGCATGCTGCTCTCATTCTGAATTCCACGTCAAATTTTATGATGAGCAATTGGCCTGGCAGATATCCTAAGCATGGGGCCACCTTGCTTGCGTGAACATCAACGAATTCGAAAGACTCTCCCGCCGCGACTGCATCCAGCGGATACTCGGAACTGCTACAGCGCTGCCCAACATTTTGCGCGCGGTCACAGTGAAGGAGCCGGCCAAGCCTCCAAGCCGCGCTCCCGAATTCGCCGCTCCCACATTGTCGCAGGAAGACGATCAGTTTCTCGAACAACTCGAAAAAGCCAACTTTCAGTTTTTTTGGGAGCAGGCCGATCCGCAAACGGGTCTCGTTAAAGATCGTTGCAACGTTCGCGTCGAGGACCACAGTACAGTCGCAAGTATTGCCGCAACCGGCTTCGGCCTGACCGCGCTGTGCATCGGAGAGGAGCGCGGGTACGCAAAGTTGGCGGACGCTCGCGAGCGCGTCATCAACACTCTGCGCTTTCTATCGAAAACGATGACCACGCACCGCGGCTTTTTTTATCATTGGGCGGACATCAAAACAGGCCAAAGAGTCTGGGACTCGGAAATCTCTTCCATCGACACGGCCATTCTGTTGTGCGGCGTCCTGACCTGCCGCGAGCATTTCCGCTCCCCCCAAATCACGCGTCTCGCGAGCGACATCTTTAACCGCGTCGATTGGACCTGGCTGTCTGAAGACACCACGCTGCTCCCGCACGGCTGGTCCCCGACCGGAGGGTTCCTGCCGTATCGCTGGGATCTCTACAGTGAGCTCATGATGATGTATCTCCTGGGCCTGGGATCGTCCACGCACCCATTACCAGGAGACGCTTGGAATGCTTGGAAACGGCTGACGTTCGAATATGACGGACTTCGTTACATCGGATCGTATGCTCCACTGTTCATTCATCAGTATTCACAGGCCTGGTTCGATTTCCGCGGCAAACGCGACCGATACTTCGATTACTTCTGGAACTCGATCATCGCCACAGACGTTCACCGGCGCTTTTGTATCGAGCTCTCGACCCGCTTTCCCGATTACAGCGACGATCTCTGGGGTATCACGGCTTCCGATTCGCAGCACGGCTACGTCGTTTGGGGCGGGCCTCCCGAGATGGGTCCCATTGACGGGACCGTTGTTCCCAGCGCGCCCGGCGGCTCCTTGCCCTTCATGCCGGAAGCGACGCTGCGCGTTTTAAAGAACATGAAAAACCGCTACGGGCAAAATGCCTGGTGCAAGTACGGCTTTGTGAACGCCTTTAATCCGCTGAAAAACTGGTATGACACCGATGTCATCGGTATCGACACCGGAATCACCATGCTGATGGCCGAAAATCTCCGCACCGGTTTTGTTTGGTACACGTTCATGCGAAGCCCGGAGGCCCAGCGCGGCCTCGAACGAGCGGGGTTCTACAGCTTCTGAAAAGCCGCTCCTTGACAGTCGCGGTTCTGCTAGTAGTTCAACCGCCGATGCAGCTTGCAGAACCACGCGCGTAAGCAAGTGGTTGAGTATCTATCTTCGTTGTATCTCTGCCAAGATCCGCTGCGCCGGCTCGAAATTCGGATTCGCCCGCAGCGCGCTTTGTAGTTCCGCCTGCGCCTCGCTCATCCGCCCCAAACGCGCCAGCGCCGCTCCCAAGCTTGTATGCAGTTCCGCGCTGTCCCCCAAATACAGAACCGCCTCGCGATAGCGCGCCACCGCTTGCTCGTTATTGCCGCTCTTGGCGAGATCGTCTCCCATCGCGAACAAAACCTGTCCCAAATGATCTCGCGCTTTCGGATAATCCGGACGCTCGGCCAGCACTTCCTTGAAATCGCTCACTGACATTTCCAGGTCGCCGCCCTCAGCCTCCACACTCGCCAGGTCGAAACGAGCATCGGTATATTTAGGATCCAGAATCAGCGCTCGCTTGAATTGCTCGGCGGCTTCCGGAAAATGCTGCTCCGTAAAGAAAGCGATCCCCAATTCTGTCGCCGCCACCACGCTGCGCGGGTCCGCTTTGGCGGCCTTTTGAAAATAAGCCACCGCCTCCGCCGCATTCCCTTTGTTGAGCAGAATATCGCCCATGTTGTAGTTGGCTCCGAAGTCATCCGGGTATTTCTGCAGACGCCGTTCGGCAAGCGCCTCTTGCAGCACGGCCCGCTGATCGCCTTCGGCCACCGGCAGCACTTGCAGCCAAAGATGGCCCATTTCATCAGTGGCCTGAATCCCAGCATGTACCTCTTTCGGCGGATCATTCGGGTTGCGGATGTTGTCCTTGGAGTTATCGTAGTGATACCGCATCGAAACCACCGTTCCCGCCGGCAGGAAAACCGGTTCTTTATACCGGAACACGCCCTGCCAGTTAAAGTCCCAATCCGGAATTCGGATCAGCCACTTGCGAGTGCCATCCGGTAACGTGGCATATCCTTCCATCAGTTTGCAGAGATAATGCGCATGCGGATAAACCGCCAGCACATTCACATCGATCGGCACGCGGAAATCGTCGCTGTCGAGAAAGTCCTTGTCTCCCGCCGGAACATCGAGCGTCCCGTCATGCTCGAGCTGCAACAACATCGGAAATTTCGTCTGCGGTTTATCGGTGAAATAGATGCCGATATAGGGATCGATCACCTCCGGCTTTCCCGAAGGACGCAAATGGACGTTGAGCACCAGGTCCATTCCCGGAGTGGCCTGCCACGCCATCCCATCCGGCTCCACCAAAGGCGCGCTGCCCGGCTTCCAGGAAAGAAAATGCCCGTCGGGATCGTAGGTGTTCTCCTCCACAGTCAGGTCCATGCCCGGAAATCCGGCGCCGGGAATTGTCTCCTGCCGGCGTGCCGAACCCGAACGATCGATAATCACATTCGCGTGATGAAACACTTTCGGATTTCCCGGCCGGACCTCAATCGCCTTCACCCAACGCTCCGCAGTGATCGGCAACGGAATAATGAAGTTCCAAAACACTTCGGAGCCGCCCGCGTTCAGGTGATATGGCTGCTGCGCGTGAACAATCAGGTCGGGCTTCCCAAGCTGCCATTCCGAACGAAATACCGGCGGCGCCGGAGCATGATCCGTCTTTCCCGGCAGCGCCCCCTGTTCCACCCATTTCTGGATCAGCGCGATCTCCCGGTTGGTCAGCCGCCGCTCTTCCAGGAATTCGCCATAGCCCGCCTCCGGAAGCCAGGGAGGCATGAAGCGGCTCTTCGTCACACTGGCAATTTGGGACGCATGCCGCTTCACGTCGTCATAACTCAAAAGTGAAAACGGCCCCGATTCGCCCGGCCGGTGGCACGGAGCGCAGTTCTGATAGATGATCGGCGCGATGTGCTGAGAAAACGTGACGTTCTTGGGAAGCGAATCGGCAGCCCACACCGGCGCGCCGCACGCCAGCGCGCATAGAAAGATCTTTCGGAACACCTGAGTTCCTTTATGTTAGTACAAGCGTAACGTGTGTGCGCCTTTCCCAGCTTCCAGGATAAAGATTAGCCACAGATGGACCCGGATACACGCGGATTCAAGATAAGCATTTTCTTATCTGTGTCCATCTGTGTGCATCCGTGGCTCAGAACGTAAACCGCGCGCCGAATTCGCTCCACAGCGAACGAGGAATAATCGTGCTGCTGGGCGCGAAAAATCCGCCCGGATGACCGAATGTCGATTGCGTCGCGATGTTGCTGTTGTAATTGTTTCCGTAATTGGCGCGGTTGGTCAGATTGAACGCTTGCGCTATCAACTCCAGACTCGCTCTTTCACCGAATCTGATGGTTTTGGCGAGCCGCAGGTCCAACTGGAAGAACGGATCGCCGCGTAACGGGTCGTACCGGGCAATCGTGCATTGCGGACTCGTGTAAGAACCTAGTCCGTAGAAGCAGTTCTGCGCGGCTGTCGTATTACTACTTCCGGCAAAAGCGAACCAGTCAGTTGGGTCCATGGCCGGTACCACCACAGCAGTAGTCGTGCCGCCGCCTGTGTTCAAAGTGTTCGGCGTGGTGGTGACGGCGTAGGGACGCGCGGAGCCGAACTGCAAGATCGGAGCCATTTGCAACCCCCACGGCAGGTCGACGATACCGCTGACGGTAACGTGGTGACGCTCGTCATTGGGCGTGGGGCCCCATTCATAATAAGCAAACGGATTGGTGGCGAGCCGCGGATAGTTACGGAAAGAAGTGCCGCCTCCATCGTAAGAATAGGCCCAGGATAGCGTGTAATTCGCGTTCAGCGAAAAGTGGTGCGTCATGCGCTGCCGGTAGCTGAAGTTGAAGCCATCATAATGCGAACGCCCGATCGACTGTTCGTCGCGGACGCTCGCCAATTGCGGCTGCGTCGAGTTCGCGAATGCGGCATCGAGAGGCCGGGTACAGCACTTTCCATTCATCGGTACCCGCTGGTCAATATTGATCGTCTTGTTTTCGTGCAGGCTGAGCGTATGGGTGTAGTCCAATTCAATTACCGATTTTGCATTCGGCGACCAGCTATAGCCCAGATTGAACTCCTCGGCCACTGGATTCCGGTAATTCGGGTCCATTAAGCGGCCGACGCTTCCCGGTACAAGCTGGCTTGACGGGGGCGGAATCACTGGCATCGGATCGACACCATAGCGCCACTTTCCCAGCGGGATTCCGGTCCCAGTCACGAGATCGCTCGGGGACGATAGGCTTATGGCTTGCTGAAATACAGTGGGATTGCTCATCTGCTCCATGAACAAAGGAATGTTTTGGAAGACATTACCGAAGTAGAGCCCGAACCCGCCACGAATCACATGCTTCCCTTCCCCCGTAGGATCGTAGGCGAACCCCACGCGCGGGCTGAAATCCTTGTTGGCGTCGTGCGGCAATTTGCTGACGTAAGGATTTGAGATGGGACTGTTCAGCGCAACCAGCTCCTGATACGTGCGGCTCTTAGTCACATCGGACAGGCCGATCATATTGAAGTCCTTGTCCCAGCGCAGCCCGAGATTCAGCAGCAGGTGGGGCGTCACTTTCCAGTCATCTTGGAAGTACGCTCCAAACTGTTTAGTGGCAACCTTGAAATACGGATCTCCGTTCGCAATCCCCATACCCGTCACAAGACCGGGCGTTGAAAACCCCTGCGGGTAGGTCCCCTTATCGCCGAGAATCGTGCTCGGGTCTTCCCCGAAGTCGATTTCAAGAGTCGAACTGAACTCGAAAAAACCGCCTTCCACTGGATTCCAGATGTAGTCGATTCCGGCATTCAACGTGTGCTTCCCGATCGTCTTCGAGATATCGTCCTTGAACTGCCATTTCCGCTGGAACGACTGCTGTGGAACGTTGGTGTTCGTGCCGAACGAGGCGTTCGGAAATATCACCAAGGGCGCGCTGATGTGACTCGCAATCACGTTGTTCCAATACTGATAACCGGCCGTAAACTGATTTACCGTATTGGCAGATAGCGTGGAGTTTAGCGTGAAATTGGCAAGCTGCAGGTGATTGGTCGTATAGTTGCCGTTAGTCAGATCGCCGGTGCCATCGGATTGATCGTTCAGGCTATTGTTTGCTTGCGAGTTGTAGCTGACGTAAGCGCTATTCTTGTCGTTGATCGTCCAATCCAGCCGGCCGCTATAGCGCGTCTCATAGAACGGGCGCGGAATCACAGTCGCAGGCTGCGCCGCAAGCCCCGCCGACTTGGCCAGCGTCAGCTCGTTATAGGAATTCGTGCTCTCCACCAACCCCTGGCTTTCCCGTTCGCGTTCGATCGCAAAAAAACCGAATACCTTATCTCTCTTTAACGGTCCGCCGATCGAACCACCGAACCATTGCCGGCTATAGTCCGGATGGGCCGCAGTACTGCCGCCATGTCCATCCGGAACCATCTCGTCCGTGTCCAGCGCCGCATCGCGGAAGTAACCGAACAGTGAGCCGTGAAAGTCGTTCGTCCCGGACTTCGTAATCACGTTGATGGCAGCGCCTTCCGAACGCCCGTTCTCCGCCGAGAACCGCTGGGTGCTGATATGAAACTCCTGCACGGCCTCCAGTGGAAGCTGCATCACCGGCCCGCCCACGGTGTTGTCCTTGTTATCCACGCCGTTCACCGTAACGTTCACGTTCCGTCCGTTCTCGCCGTTCACCGAGAGAATCGCGTATCGATTCTTGGTCGGATCGTACGAATCGGTGATCTTCACGCCTGGCGCCAGATAGGCCAGATTGGCAAAATCCCTGCCAACCAGCGGCAAATTTTCCACTTCCGACGGGCTCACCGCCATCCCGACATCCATCTTTTGCGTGTCGACCACCGGCGTCGCGCCCTCCACTGTAACGGTCTGGGTCTGCTCGCCCACTTCCAAGGTCGCGTTGTCGGTCGTGGTCTGTCCCACTGCCAGGACCACGTTTTCCAATACCTTTGTCGCGAAACCGGATTGGGAAATCGTCACCCGGTAGTTTCCGGGCGGAACCAGGTCGAAACGGTACTCGCCCGCGTTATTGGTGCTGGTTTCACGAACGGCGGCATTTGCTTTATTTTCAAGCCTCACGTGCGCCCCGGCGATCACGGCGCCGCTGCTATCTCGGACGACCCCGGTCAAACCGGAATCCGCGGTAACCTGACCCAACGAAACCGCGCAGCAGCCCAAAAGCAAAAACACGAATAAAAATCCGCTGAAAAGCGATTTGAACACAACCCCCCTCCTCTGTTCGCTGTTGACTGACTAACTGAGGCAGCGCCTTAGTATGTTCCGCATACGGGCACTTGTCAAGAGGATGTAAGGAGAATGTAAGGAGAATGTAAGTACTATCGAAGCGGTTAGCGGTCCAGCGCTCAACAGAGCCGCGACCGCTGAGAGCTGACCGCTAACCGCTCGCTTCTTTACTGCGCCGGAACCAAAGACCATTCCTGCATGGGACCACCCCAGCAGGCGTATTGCTGAACGGGCGTTGCCAGCTTCATGGCGTAATTGGTCTGCGGAGTGGAAATGACGTCCAGGCACTCAAAGCCGGCGCTATTGATGGGCTGGATTTCGTAATAACCATCCGGATTTTGCACCACCTGCCAGATCTCGTTGGCTCCCCCCCAATACGGCCATTGCACCACCGCGGCGCCGTTGACGTAGGCCGTCCCCGCCGGGCCGCCCGCCACATCGAGTTGCATGCCGCTGTTCTGGTTCGTGATCTCATATCCGCCCGATACCGGCGTGAATTGCCACTTCTGCATCGGACCGCCCCAGCAGGTATATTGCTGTAGCTGAGTTCCCGGGATCATGCCCCAGTTCGATCCAGACCACGTAGGTACATCCAGACACTGCCCGCTGTTCCGCGAAACCACTGTGTACCAGGTGTTGGGAGCCGGGAAAGCTGCGGCTGCCGGTGCGCCGGGTAGTGCCGGCAATTTCTGCACGTTCACGCCGATCGCCGAACCATCGGTCGCCACGCTTGCATAGGGGCTCGTCGGCTGCAATTGATAGTTTCCGTTTGTTGCGTCCACAAATCCAACCGCGCTCAAATTCGCCGGGAAGTAATTGCTCGACGGATACTGGCTGGCCACACCGCCAATGACCACGTTGTCCAGAAAATACCCGCCTGGATCGAACACCGGCAGAGTCGAATTCGCGGTCGGCGTCCCCTGGCCGGCGAAACCCATGCCCGATTGCGTCACGTTGTTCGTGAACGCAATATTGCTGGAGCTGGTCGGCGCGAACGCAACCAGGTAGCCGGTTTGCATGGCTGTGTTGTGATCGATGGTGACATTTTGCATCCCGTTCAGGATCTGAAATAGATATCCATAACCCCAGGTCGATGAAATGTCCACCCACAGATTGTTCTGGATGATGAAATTGCCATTGCTGCCGCTGCCATCGTCGTCATGGCCGGAAAAATTAATGCCGCCGCCTGCGTGCCGGATGATGTTATTGCTCACTGTAATGTTCTGAATCGCGGCCCAGGGCTCGCTATCGGCGTTGGCGCGCACCGTAAAAACCAGCGCGAAACCGCGCTGCGAACTCGAGTCGTTCGTCAGGCCCGTATCGGACCAGTTGTTGTCCATCACGTTGCTGTCGATCTTCACATTCACGGCATCTTTCAGCTCGATGTCGTTCTTGATCCAATAGTTCGCCGAGCGCCATGCCGGATCCTTGTAGAGGTAATTGTTGGTAATCGTGATGTTCGAAGGATGCTGCCCGTAAATGGCAACCGGCGCGCCGCCGAAGCCGATGATCTCGGTTCCTGCCGATAAATAGTTGTTGGTGATCGTGTACGGACCCGGGCCGTTCCATCCGTCCAGCGCCTGCGTGTCCTGCGTGTTCCCGGTGAAGCCCTCAAAGTAGCAGTTTTTTACTGTGGTCGTGCCGCCATTCAGAGCGATGCCGCGGTGGGCGCCGGCGCCGCCTACGTCGCCGTGAACGTAATCGCGGTCAAATGTAATGTCGTGCGGCAACTGCGAGGCCGATGTCTCATACCCCAAACCGACCCGGATCAGGTCGGTCGTATAAATGCCGCGCGTCACTGTAAATTCAATCCCTACGAATTGGTAATAGTTCGCCCCCGCCGTAATAACCAGAACGGCCGCGCTGTCCGGCGTCACCAGCTTCGGCATCTGCGCGGATTGCGATTTGTCGACGCGCTGCCCCGAACCGGGCAGTTGACTAAGCGCCGAGCTTTGAATCGTGATAGGGTTGGGTCCCGGATTAGCCGGAAGCGTGAAATGTCCTGTGTAGGTGGCTCCAGCCGTGAGCGTCACCGTATCACCCGAATGCGCCGAATTCAAGGCGCTTTGTAAATTGCCGCCAGCAGGCACAACGATGTTGGCGGCGGAAGCTGTGCCGATCGCTAGCCCAGCTACTATGACGAATGAACTTACTTTCATCATAAAAATAGTGCTGGCACTGCTATAAACATCAATATCTACATAATTAGGATTTATCCTAGAACAAGTACTGGGCTGTCTCCAGCAGCTTTCAAAACCCCGCGCGTAAGCAGGGGGGCGAAATCCGCTCTAAAAAAAGGCCAGCCCGAAGGCTGGCCTTGCCCAAGCTGCGGCTGAAACAACAGAGCCGCGACTGCAAAGGAGCGGTGTTTCAAACAGCCTCTACTGCGCCGGCACGATGGCCCACTGCTGCATCGGGCCGCCCCAGCAGGCATATTGCTGAGCCCGGGTACCGGGATTCTGCGCGTAATTCGTCTCCGCCGTCGAAATCACGTCCAAACACTCATTTCCGCCGCTATTAACGGGCTGGATCTCGTAGTAGCCATCGCCGGTCGGCGTAACCTGCCAGATTTCGTTGGTTCCGCCCCAATATGGCCATTGGAGAACCCCGCTGCCGTCTACATCCATCGTGGCCGCCGGGCCTCCCGCCACGTCGAGCTGCATCCCGCTGTTCTGGTTCGTAATCTCATATCCACCCGAGACAGGCGTAAATTGCCACTTTTGCATCGCGCCGCCCCAACACGTCCACTGTTGGACCCAGGTTCCCTGTAGCAGACCGCCGTTCGTCGCCGGCGTCGAGATCACATCCAGGCATTGCCCACTGTTCCGCGAGATGAGGTTGTACCAAACGCCAGGTGCCGGGAATCCGGAGTCTCCGCCGCCGCTCGGTGCTGAGGGCGGTGCCGGTGTTGCGGGCGGTGCCGGCGCTCCGGGTGATCCCGGGAGCTTTTGCGCGTTCACGCCAACTGCCGATCCGTCGGTTCCAACGTTGATATAAAGACTGGTCGGTAGCAGTTGGAAATTCCCGTCCACAGCATCCACAAACCCGACCAGCCCAAGCGTCGCCGGAAAGTAATTGTTCGCCGGATACTGGCTTGGATCCCCGCCTATCAGCACATTACCGGAAAAGAATCCGCCCGGATCGAACGTCGCCAAGGTCATGTTTGCGGTCGGCGTCCCCTCGCCCGCTACTCCCGGTCCAGCTTGCGCCAGATTGTTCGTAAACACGACATTCATCGAAGCTGGCGGCGAAAAAACAGCGAAATAACCGGTCTGGAACGCAGTGTTGTGATCGATGAGAAGATTCTGGACCGAATTCAGAATCTGGAACAGATACCCATAGCCCCAGTTCGAGGAAATGTCCTCCCAGAGATTGTTCTGAACCGTGAAGTTGCCGTTACTGCCGCTGCCATCGTCATCGTGGCCTGAAAAATTAATCCCACCGCCGGAATGCCGGATAATATTGTTCGTCACCGCCACATTCTGAATCGCGGCCCACGGCTCGCCGTCGTTGTCGGCGCGCACCGTGAACACAAGCGAGAACCCGCGCTGTGGCGCCGGATCCCCCGCTATTCCCGCGTCCGACCAGTTGTTCTCCATGATGTTGCTGTCGATCGTGACATTCACCGCATCCTTCAGCTCGATGTCATTCTTCACCCAGTAACCCGCCGAGCGCCACGCCGGATCGCGATAGAAATAGTTGTTCGAAATCGTGATGTTCGAAGGATGCTGCCCGTAAATCGCAACCGGCGCGCCGCCAAAGCCGACGATCTCCGTCCCCGCCGACAGATAATTATTCGTAATCGTGAACGGTCCCGGACCGTTCCAGCCGTCCAGCGCCTGCGTATCTTGCCCGTTTGAGGTGAAACCCTCCAAATAGCAGTTCTCCACCGTCGTTGCTCCGCCATTCAGGGCGATGCCGCGGTGCCCGCCAGCCCCGCCGGCGTCCCCGTGTATGTAATCGCGATCGAACACCAGATCGTGCGGCAAGTCCGCAGCCGAGGTCTCGGTGCCAAGCCCCGCCCGGATCAGATCGGTCGTATAGACGCCCGGAGTCACGGCAAATTCAACGCCAACAAACCGATAGTAATTCGCGCCCCCGGCGATCACCAGCACCGCTGCGCTGTCCGGGGTCACCAGTTTCGGCATGAGCCATGCCTGCGATTTATCCACACGTTGCCCTGGGCCCGGTAGTTGGTCGAGCGCCGAGCTTTGGACCGTAATCGGAGCCGGTCCCGGATTCGGCGGAAGAGTGAAGTGGCCAATGTACGTAGCGCCTGCCGTGAGTATCACGGTGTCGCCAGATCGCGCGGAATTCAGAGCCGCTTGCAGATCCCCTCCAGGAGGTACGGCGATGTTGGCAGCCGAAACCACGGCTGCCCCAGAAAACGCCGTCATGCATAATGAACAGAGCTTCATTAAAAAGCTCGATACGTGGGCTGATCGGTTAATTTTCATATAAGAACTGTTTATGCTAACAGGAAAATTAATCCGAGCCAAATAAATTTCCACAATTTTGATCCGGGAATTTTGTGAAGGAATGTTAATCGCCGCCCCCGGCCTGCTTGCGTTCCGCGCCGTGGCGTGCTTTACTGCCTGTTCATGAAGCCGCTGATTCTGCTCTGCTTCGGGTTCGCCTCGGCATTTGCCGCCAGCACCCCTCAGGAGTCTCTACTGGTGCTTTCAAAGGGCGACCACACGCTCGCCATCGTCGACCCCTCGAATCTGCAGGTCGTTGCCCGCATGCCCGTCGGAAACGATCCGCACGAGGTCATCGCTTCGAGCGACGGCAAATTGGCGTATGTTTCCAATTACGGCGGCGGGGCGTATAACACGCTGGCCGTCATCGACCTCATCGGACAGAAGGCCTTGCCGCACATCGACCTTGGGCCATTGCGCGGTCCGCACGGACTGGCCTATGTGGGTGACAAAACCTGGTTCACCGCCGAAGCGGCGAAGGCGATTGGGCGCTACGATCCGGCGACCGGCAAGGTCGATTGGATTCTGGGCACTGGCCAGAACCGGACCCACATGATCTATGTGACCCCAGATATGAAGCAGATCTTCACTACCAATGTCGCCTCCGGCACCGTCAGCATCATTGACAAAACCGAGGGACGCCGGCCGGATTGGAACGAAACAGTCGTTCCCGTCGGCCACGGCGATGAAGGTTTCGATATCACACCGAACGGCACGCAGCTTTGGACCGCCAATGCGCAGGACGGAACGGTATCGATCATCGACATTCCGTCGAAGAAAGTGATCGCCACACTCGACGCGAATGTGCCCGGCGCCAATCGCCTGAAGCTCACGCCCGACGGCAAGCTCGTCTTCATCTCATCGCTCGGCAAAGCCGGAGTGGCCATCCTGGATGCCGCCACCCGCAAGCAAGTCAAACGCCTGGATCTGGGAGGCGGCGCGGCGGGAATCCAGATGCAGCCGGACGGCTCGCGCGCCTACGTCGCCTGCACCGGATGCAATTACGTCGCGGTAGTTGGCTTGAAGTCGCTGGAGGTCGAAGGCAAAATCGACGCGGGCCCGCAGCCGGACGGCATGGCGTGGTCAGTTATCCGCTCGCCTACGGCAGCCGCGCAATCACGCTCTCGGCAGCACTGATCAACGGCCTCGCTTGCGATGAGGTCAGTACGCCCCCGCCGAGCAAGTCGTTGACCTCACCGATGAAGGAATTGAGGTTGTCCATTGCAGCGGCGGCGTTCCCGCTGTTCATTTTGTGTATCGCGTGCTGAAGCTTCACTACCAGCGAGTTGTCCTGCCCGCCGTTCAGTACTCCCTCGGAGGAGAGCACCTTCACGGCGGCGATGATGGACTGGGTCATCTGCTGCGGCGTCAGTGTCGGTGCTGACGTGACGAAGTTTGCCTGATAACCGGTAGTAAAGTGCCCAGTGGTGGTGAACGTAGTCAGCAGGCCACTGATGGTCTCGCCGCTGAAATCGGCGGCCAGCTTACCCGACCAGGCAGTGGTAGTCCCAGGGGAGGAGGCGAAATAGGCAACTCCCGACAGGTTCATGAGGGCAGTGACGCCGTCAGTCCCCTGTTCCAGCGTGATCGGTGAGTTTGCAATAGCTCGGCAAATGCTGCCGGGCGCATCATCCGCCGACGTGCACGTGTGAGAAGCGGAACTGATCGGAATATTCATGAGATCCAGGTCAATTCCGTCCGGAAGAGTAATCCAGTCAGATACCAGGAACGGCGTTCCGGGTATGACGGTCGGCGCCGAAAGATTCTTAATGGGCACATTCACGCCCGCTACAATGTCGCTAAACTGACCGGTCAGCGGCAGCTCAGCACGTGCCATTTGATCCCCGGGCGGCGGCGCAACCATGTTGCCAAAGGTAAAAGCCGTGCCAGTTACATCGATTGCCCCAGTCAGGTTAAAGGTTCCGGCTCCGACCACCTGCGCCGTCGCTGATGGAGTCACGACCAGAGCTATTCCGAACACCACTAAACCCATCAGCGCGGGAATTGCTCTGCGCAGGCGTATTCTCGGATTCCGCACTTCGGCTGGGTTCGCCATGAGTTTCTTCCTTTCTACGGGCGGTTAGGAATCGCCTATCGAGGGCACACGCCGCGATCGATAAATTAAGGACTGCAGATCAGGCCCAGGCTGTATGTGCCGATGGTTACCAAATTGCCCGCATTGACTTGCACCACGTAGGCGCCTGTTTCGGCAAGCGTCAATCGCTGCTGACCATTCGCTCCGAAGCCGACGACCGACTTGCCCGAGGGTGCGTACACGTTCGCAAAGACGTTCGCAATGCTGTGAATATCAAAGCCCCCCGTATCCGCCAAGCTCAGCGTCACAATATCATTCGCAGCCCCGGCAAAGGTGTACTGATCGACTTGGGCCTGCGTGGCGATGCTCCCTTGCAGCAGCGATCCGCAGCTCATCGCAGTGCTCGGTTGCGCTGTAGGACTCCGGCAGACCAGGCCCAGCTTATAGGTGCCCGTGGTAGTCAGATTGCCCGCATTCACTTGCACCACATAGGTGCCTGTCTCGGCCAGCGTCAATTGTTGCTGCCCGTTTGCACCGAAGCTGACCACCGACTTGCCCGAGGGTGCGTACACGTTCGCAAAGACGTTCGCAATGCTGTGAATATCAAAGCCCCCCGTATCCGCCAAGCTCAGCGTCACTATCGCGTTCGCAGCCCCGGCGAACCTATAGGTGTCCACCTGAGCCGCTGCCGTAATTGACCCCGACATGATGTCACCGCATGACATCAGCCCCGTCACAACAGGTATAGCGGTAATAGTGACCGAAGCTGGCGCGCTCGTTGCGATGCCATTGTTGACAGTCAGGGAAGCAGTGTAGCCCCCTGCCACATCCGCTGTGAATGTCGGTTTCGCGGCAGCTGGATCAGAGAGCTTCGCGCTGCTTCCAGCCGGAGTAGTAAGCGTCCATAAGAACGTGAGTGGGAGACCAGAAGGATCAGACGATCCGCTGCCGTCCAGTTGAACGGTTTGACCAACGTTAACGGTCTGGTTAGCGCCGGCATTCGCAATCGGGCCGGTCCTAACGTGCACTTGCGCAGGCTGGCTGACTGCTCCGTGATCATCTGTAACTACGAGCTGAAAGGTAAATGTGCTTCCTTGCGAGATAACAACGGTTGGCTTAACCGCGCTTGGGTCTGAGATGGACAGAGGGATTCCGCTTGGCACGGAGCCGACATAACTCCAGGAATATTGGACGATGGTGCCATTAGGATCAAACGAACCGCTCCCATCCAGTTGCGCAGTTTGCCCGATGCTCACAACCTGATCCGGCCCGGCATTCGCGACCGGACCTGATCCTGTCTGGAACTGATACGAGAGGTCGGACGGGTTGAAAGGAAGAAGACGATTTTGCCGGATCACCATCGTGTTTGTACTTGTCGCCGTGCCACCGGCCGGCACATCTCCAAAACTGAGGTTACCCATGATGACCAGAGTGTCCGGAGAAGAACTTGTCACAGTCGCGGTTACCGTAATGGCAGCGGCGCCGGTGTTTTGAATAGTTACGGTGTAGGTGTAATCGAACTGGGTCCGCGAGAAACGCGTGCTTGAGACCAGATTTCTGCTCGCTACCTGGAACTGTTGTGCTGACAGCGGCCCTACCCAGGCAACGGCCAGCAACACTATCAGCCAACCCATGCGCCGCCGGGCGCGCCGCCACAGAAGTAGCGCTCCGATTCCAGCGATAAACAGAAGACCGGCGCGCGGTTCAGGTACCGTTGATGGCGGCGTGAACGGAACGGTATTGCCGGTTTCAAGGACCGCAATCAGATTTCCCGCGGAATCGAACTGATTGATGGTGAACGGCTGCGAGCCGGGCATGCCCGAACCAAGCCACTTAAACTGCACCTGGAATGTAGCCGCAAGTGATGGGTCGTTGACCAGCGCCAGACCATCATACGCTCCGTTATCGGGAAGGTTCAGGTCAGGCTGAAGCACGATTGCATTCCAATCGGAGCTGGCGGCCGGCTGCGGATTCTGGAGATTGCTGAAGGTGTGATAGTCGAAGAAGATCGTGAAGCTTTGGTTTACCGTGAAGGTCGTCCCGCTCACAAAGTAGTCGTACTGCCACAAATTCTGCGCCGGATTGATATCGACGGCCTGGTATTGAATTGTTGCCGGCAGCGCCGGGCTGGCGCAGATACTCAGAAGCAAACCTGCGCTCAAAGCGATCGATGATAATCGGGAACTGCACATCACATGCCTCCTCGTAACTCAGTTGCAGCGACTCATTTCTCTGGTATTAACGTGAATTGCTTGCCTAATGGCAAGCGCTATGGAGATCGTCCGCCGTGTAGTGCTTGTTCAGGACAACCACCTTGGTACCGCTGCTGCTGACGGTCTGCAGGTCACTGCCATGAAATTTTTGCCCGATTCTCGCGGAGTAATTCACTGCGTCCATCACGGCGTACCGCTCGTGGGTGATCAGTGCCCCCGCGACGCCAAGCAGCATCACGTTGCGAATGGCGTGAGATCCAATTGGCCTCACCGCAAGGCAGCTTCCGGATGGCTTATGAGCCTGTTGCTCTACACTGGATTGTCGTTGTGCTGGCTGCTGAGCGAAGCTGGCCGGCGCAGCGAGTATCAGCAAAGCTACCAGCGCAAGCGAAGATTTCAGGCTTGCGCGTCTGGCGAATATCCGGTTCATTTGGAACCTCCTCTTCTTCTTCAATTCCGGGAGTCGATGATGGCATCCGTTTTAGAGGCTTTATGAACCGCGATCAACACTTCGGGCGTTAACCGAAGCCAATTAACGTGTTAAGTGCCAGTCCTTGGAGGTTAAGCGCGGGTGCAAACCACGCTACTGCGGCAGATCGACCTTCCAGATATTCGCCAGCTCGTCCATGAGCGTCATCGCCAATCGGTCTCCGCCCACGGCCAGCGTGCCGCCGGACCAGGGATAAGCTTGAACTCCGTGCCGGTGCAGGATCGCAACCGGAGCACCTTGCGGGGTCTTGCTCTCCGGGTCAAGTGGCTGCCTGTATAAACAGCGAAAGCCGTCTCGGGTGCTCCAGTAGTAGACGGCATCGCCATCGGGAGCCCAGTGTAGCGATAGATTCCACGCCTCCTGGCAGATCGGTATCGCTCTGTTCGATCCGTCCAGCGGGGCCAGAAAGCCCGTCACGTTTTCCCCCTGCCCGCTCGCTATCACGTATGAGATCCACCGGCGATCCGATGAAAATCTGGCCATAAAGGGCGGCTGCGCCAGATAAAGTAGCGGTATTTTTCCGGGCTCGCCAATCCGGAGCTGGAAGAGACTGTTATCGCGCGCGCAGAGCAGGAATTCTCCATCTCTGGACCAGTCATGGAGCACGGGGCAGCCCGTCGTTAAGACGCGATCCGTCTTTTCTGCAATATTCCGAAGCAGTACCGAGCCTTTGGAGCCTTGGTCGCGCACAAACACGATCCGGCTGCCTGTATAATCCAGGAACAGCGGACTTTGCAAGGAGGGCGATGCATGGAGCAATTGCTCGGCGCCACTCCGTAAATCCTTCAGACAAATATCAGGAGATCCAGCGCGCTCCGTGATAAACGCTAAGACGTTTCCGTCTCCCGATAGCGCCGGCCAAGTGCCGTAATAGCCCGGCCGCAAGGAGTCGTCGTGAGTCAACTGTTGCAGCGGCGCCGAACCGGTCAGGTCAAATCCCCAGATGTTAGTGCGGCGCTGTTCCGGTGCAAATAAGATTGCCAATCGCCCGCCCGACTCGCGGGCGATTCGCGCCCCTGTCGTGCCGATCGCGGAAGGAACCACCCGGATCTGGCCGGTTGTTCCGGACGCGCCCAACTCGACCTCGAAGAGAAAACTCGTGTCGCGCTGGCGCGCCCCGAAGAGCAGGCGGCCTTCGATCCAGTCCTGGGGACACATGGATGCGGCTGGCAGGTTTCGCGCCTGCAACTGCCGCTGAATACCGAGCGGGCGCGCCGGCTCGTTCCTGGGCTCTGTCGCTTTTGCTATCCAGAGGTCGTAGTTGTGTCCGGCGGCATCTACCGCTGCGAAAACGGTTTCGCGTCCATCGGGAGACCACACCGGGCACTGGGCATCGGCCGTGCCGTAATCCAACTGCTCCGGGACGCCCCCGCCCGAAGGAATAGTAAAGGCGTGACCGACCTGATCCGTTGCCGTGCCGGTAAATGCGATCCATTTGCCGTCGGGCGAGAATCTGGGCATATACCCGCCTTTGGCTACCAACTTCGGCTTCCCGCCCTCCGCAGGTATCGACCAGATACCTTCCTCTTTCCGCCACGACCGGAACACCACGTGTTTTCCATCCGGAGAAATATCCGGCGTGATATCGTGCGCGGGATCATCGGTTAGCTGGCGCGGGGCTTTTCCGCGCTGCTGAATCCAAATGTCCGAATTTCCGTGTGGACCCCGGTCGGAACTGTACACGAGCACCGATCCGTCCTTTGAAACGGCTGGCTGGGCGGTCCACCCGGTATCGAACGTGATCTGAACGGGAACAGCCGTAGGCGCTGAATGGGAACGCCAATTGCCGAACAACGCAAATAGCAGAACAAAGAGCGCGGCTGCGCATCCCGCAAGGGCGTAGTAAGCTTTGCGCCAGGCGGGCCTTTGCCGCTGGGGAAAAATCGACGAAAATGTCGCCCCATAGTGTCCCACCGGAATGTGAATGCGGATTGGGTCGCCCGAACCGGAGCCCGAGTAATATTCAGCCAGTTTGCGGCGAACTGCGTTTACTTCAACTCGCACCAGGGTGTGGCGTCTGGGGTCGTAATCAAGGCGGCCAAAGACTTCCCTGGCTAAAACGATTTCCTTAAGCGTGTCCGCTTTGCCCGCTAAGGATTCGGCAACAATCCTACGCAATAGAAGCTGATGCCGGGCTGAAGAGCGGAAGGATTCACTTGCAACGAGCCTCTCCAGTTGCTCTTGGACTGCTTTCGCGAAGGATTCAGTACTTGGAGAGCCGCCCACTCCGTCAGTGGAGTGTAGCAGAATTGCGCGATGTTTGGGGGCTCCGCTTAGCCAAACGGAACGGCCTGTTTCGCCTCGTGACTCCGCTGAATTGCCTCAATGAGCCGCATGGTCTGAAGCACATCTTCGCCTGAAGTCTCAGGTTCGCCGCCGCTCGTGACTGCATCCATCAGCGAACTCATCGGCCCGACAAACGCATCCGGAAACCAACGCCCTTGAAGCTCCATACGCATGACTCCGTCCGGCACAAGGCGCCGGTGAGAGAACGCAAACACATCCGAGCGCCCGGCAGGATAATTCAGCAATAGTCCAATGATGCCTTCACAACGCCCTTCGGTACCTTCGATCAGAAGCTTCGCTTCGAGATCGTCCGGCGCGGCGGCGCTGTGATGATTCACCATCAGAAGCGCGCGTAAATTCCCGGGATACTCGAACAGCATGTAATTGCGCGTCGGCCCCGAATAACTGCATCCCGGAAAATGCGCAAGCGTCGCGTAAACGCTTTTCGGGTTGCCGAGCCAAAATCGCAGCGTGTCCACGTGATGAATGCTGTGATAGTAAAGCTCAGGATAGGGATGCGCCCGCAGCCACGGCCAGGAGTCCCACGGAGTCCGGACATGCAGTTGAATGCTGCATTCGAGGATCTCGCCTAGCAATCCCCGGCGCAGCACATCCGCCGCGGCCCGTACGCTCGGACTCCACCTCATCTGCTGATTCACCGCCAGTTTCCGGCCCTTCTCGCGCGCGACGTTCACCAGAGCCTCTGCCTCCCGAACCGTTTCGGCCATCGGTTTCTGAATCAGCACGTGCTTGCCGGCTTCGATTGCAATCGAGCCCAGTTCCAGATTGTGACGCGCCGGAACCGCGATATCGACAATTTCGATTTCGGGATTCTGCGCCAGTTCCTGAATCGATGCGTAAACGTGCGGGATATCGAACCGTGCGGCGGTGCGTTGGGCGGCGTCTTTGTCAATATCAGCAATTGCAAGCACACGAAAACCGGCTTTCCGATAGGCAGGCAGATGCCCTTGATTCACAATCTGCCCGGCGCCTACGATGCCGATTCCGTAATCGGCCTTCACGGGAAGCTTCGGAACGTAATCGAGATCGAGCAGCGGCGGCATAGTCGGTTAAGATTCGGAGTTGCGGGTCACAGTGCCCTTTCGAGGATACATTCGCGCGCTTAAAGGAACCGTCAGACGGCAAAAAGACGCGCTGCTTCCGAGCCCGGAAGTTCGCGAATACGAGCAGTGGAGGGAGCAGCATTTGGCCGTCCGGCAAAGCCGGTATCCGGAACTGCCGGAACCCGGACTGCTTTCGATCCTGACGCCCGTATGGAACGGAAGCCCCGTGAATTATCTGCGGGCGCTCGCCGGTTGCATTGCGCCACAGAACCCCAACGGCGCGTGCGAGTGGGTAATCTTTGACAACGGATGCACAAACGCGCGGCTGACCGGCTATTTGCAGTCGCTGCAAGAGCGGAGCTGGATCAAGCTGATCCATTCGCCAAAAAACATCGGCATCGCAAACGGTCTGCGGCAATGCCTGGAGCAGGCGAGCGGACGATACGTACTGCCGGTCGATGGAGACGATCTCCTCTACCCGGACGCGCTGCGAGTAGTAGCGGCCTGGATCAAGCGGGCCGGATCTCCGGCTCTGCTTTATACGGACGAAGACAAGGTCATCGGCAGGCGTTACTATCAGCCGTATTTCAAACCGGATTGGGACCCGGTGCTGTTCCTGAATTCCGCGTATATTGCGCACCTGGGGGTCATCGATCGCGTGAAGGCGCTGGAGCTGCGGGCCTATAGCGATCCCGCCGCCGAGGGCAGCGCCGATTGGGATCTCTTCATGCGCTTCTTTCTCGCCGGTTACGCGCCGGTCCACATTCCCGAAGTGGTCTACAGTTGGCGCGTGCACGGGCAATCGACGGCCGACGACGCCGCGAGCAAGCCGTACATCCATGCATCGCAAAAAGCCGTTTTGCAGAGATTTCTGGATGGGCGAGGCTACGCACCGCAATATGAAATTGAATACAGCCCGCTGCTGGGCGGCGCCGCGCACTGGCACTTTACAACACGCGCCAAACAACTGCCGGACGAGTTCGTCTCGTTTATCGGCGAAGATGTCCGGCCCGACAGAACGGATTGGGCCTCGGAGGCTCTCTCCATTTTCGAATTGCATCCGGACACGGTCATGGTCGGCGGCCGCATCCGCAATTCACGAGGGATCATAACGGAAGCGGGCCGGCACTTTGGATTCGGCGGCGCTTGCGGCTGTCCCAATCGCGGCCGCAGAGCGGATGACCCGGGCTATTTCGCGCAGATGTGGAAACAGCGTTCCGTCAGCGCCGTGTTGACACAATTTGCGGTGATTCGGAGCGAATTTCTGGCCGAAGTCCAACGCACTCTCCCGAACGGTGCTTCGGCCGCGTTTCTGGGTGCTTGGGCCGGTGCGCTCGCATTCCGTCAGGGCAAGCGCGTGGTCTATTCGCCGTTCCTCAGCGGCGTGTCCGACCTCGATTGGGAGACGCTGATCAGCGATTCGGAAAAGCAATTGTTCCTGGAGAAGAACGCCAGCATCATTCCCGACCGGCGCTTTTATCCGGTCGGCTTCTCGTTGACGCGGCCGTTTGGACTGGGAGATCCCGCGTGCCGCGCAAGCTAGGCCAGCACTTCCTAGTGCGCGATGCAATCCTCGAACGCTTAGCCGAAGCTGCTTGCGGCCAGCACACGCCACGTGCCATCGAGATTGGTCCCGGACGCGGCGCCCTCACGCGCCATCTTCTCCCTCGCACGGATGAACTGCACGCGATCGAACTCGACACCTCGCTCGCCAACCACCTCCGCGCCAAATATGCCGCTGAACCGAAGCTCCACATTCACATCGCCGATGTACTGGCAACCGACTTGAGCCAATGGGGACCGGCGGTAGTGGCCGGCAATTTGCCGTACTACATCACCTCGCCGATTATTGAGAAGTTTTTGAACGGCACATTTCCAGTTGGGGTCTTTCTCGTCCAATGGGAAGTCAGCGAGCGCCTGAGGGCCCGTCCCGGTACGCGCGATTACGGCTATCTCAGCGTCGCCGTTCAGTTGATTTGCGAAGTCGAACTGATCTGCAAAGTGCCGCCGAGCGCCTTTTCGCCGCCTCCGAAAGTAGATTCGGGAGCCGTGCGATTGCGAAGGCGAAGCGAAATACCGTCGAATTTACCGGAACTGCTAAAGTTCGTAAGCCGCTGTTTTACACAGAAGCGCAAAACCCTGCGAAATAACCTCCGCCCGTTTTATGGTGAAAAGGTAGATGCGCTGCCCGAAGCAGGACTGCGGGCCGAACAACTGACCATTGATCAGTTCATCAGCCTGCATGCGCGGCTACAGACTGTACACTGAAACTTCATGATCCGGGCTCGGTTTGCCCCGTCACCCACGGGCTATTTGCACATTGGAAGCGCGCGGACGTTTATTTTCAATTGGCTCTTCGTGCGCAAGCATCACGGCAAGATGGTGTTGCGCATCGACGATACGGATGTCGACCGCAACACCGAAGCCTCGCTCCAATCCATTTACGATGGCTTGAACTGGCTCGCGCTTGGTTGGGACGAGTTCTACCGTCAATCCGAACGTCTCGAGCTGCACCGCAAGCTCGCCCACGGCTTACTGGCGAAGGGGCTCGCCTATCGCGATTTCACTCCGGCCGCCGCGGACCTCGACGACCGGCCTCATGGAGAAGGCCCCTGGCTCTGCAATCCGGAGATGCGCGCGCTTTCGAAAGAAGAGAGCGACCGCCGCGCCGCTGCGGGCGAGCCGTTCGTGATTCGCTACCGAGTGCAGCGCGAACCCCCGCGCGAAGTCGCATTCACCGATGGAGTGTACGGCCCGCAATCGAAGCTCACAGCCGATATCGAAGACTTCGCGTTGCTGCGCAGCAACGGCATGCCGACCTACCATCTCGCGTCCTGCGCAGACGACATCGACCTCAAAATTTCGCACGTGATCCGCGGCCAGGATCATCTTTCCAACACCTTCAAACACATTCTCATCTTCCAGGCGGCGGGCGCGCCGCTTCCGCGTTTCGTGCATCTGCCATTATTGATTGCTCCAGACGGATCGAAGTTGTCGAAACGCAAACATGGTCCGGTGGTCAGCGTGACGACCTACCGGGACGCGGGCTTTCTCTCAATCGCGTACATCAACTTTCTGTGCCTGCTCGGCTGGTCCCCCAAGGACAACCGCGAGCACATGACGCTCTACGAATTGGAGAATGCGTTCAGCTTCGAAGGCGTCCATCGCAGCAATGCGGTTGTGAATTTCAGTGACCAGGACACCATTGACCCGAAAGCCTTATGGCTGAACTCGCAGCATCTGCGGTCCGTGCCGGTGGAAACGCTCGCGCCGCTCGTGCGCAAAACGCTCGAAGAACACGGACTCTCGCCGTATGGCGATGATGTGTTTTTCCGGCACGTGGTCGATACCATCCGGACCCGGTTTTCCACTTTGCTCGATTTCCCCAGTAAAGGTTGCGCTTACTTCAGCGATGATTTCCCCATCGAGCCCGCCGCGCTCGAAAAGCTGAATGCGCCCGGCGCCCGCCAACTGCTGCGCGAACTCGCTGAACGGCTCCACGCCAATCCCGTTTTCACGGAAACGAGCGTCGAAGCCGATCTGCGCCAGCTTGCGCAGGAGCGCGGCGTAAAAGCAGGACTCTTAATCAACGCAAGCCGTGCCGCTCTGACGGGCCAGCCAGTGGGCCCCAGCGCGTTCGCCGTATTCGCCTGCATTGGGCGTGACCGCGTCATTCAGCGGCTTCGGAAGGTCTAGCCGGTGCCCAAAATCATTGCCGGATTGGGCGGTTTGCTGAGCGACCCCGCCTGCTGCATTATCAAAGACGGCCGCCTCGCTTCGGCGGTCGAGCAGGCCAAAGTCTCGCGGCTCGACCGTCCGGGCGGATTCCCCGAAGAAGCGTTTCGCGCGGCGCTCGAAGTGGCCTCCCTTGCGCCGGAGCAGATCGATTGCGTAGCGCTCGCGCGGCCTTTTGCGGCCGGCCCGGAATCGGCGGCGCAGCTTGAATTTCGCGCCCGCTTTCCGCGCAGCGAGATCGTTGTAGTCGAACACCATCACGCGCACGCGGCTTCGGCGTACTACTCTTCGGGATTCGGCTCGGCCTCCGTGCTCAGTGCAGATCGTGCCGGAGATTTTCGCTCCGCGGTCCTGTTCGAAGGAACGCAAAACCGCCTCACGCCGGTGCGCGAGCTCTATTTCCCCGATTCCCTCGGCGATCTGTTTAACCGCGTAACCGGGCTGCTCGGTTTCACGCCGCGTGCCGACGAACACAAAGTGCAGTGGATGTCAACCTCGGGCGAGCCCAGATTTCTGCCCCTGTTTCGCGAGATATTGCATCGCGGCAGCTCTGGCTGGCCCCAGATCGATCGCAATTACTTCGATGCGGACCGCCTGATGCACGGCGGATTCAGCGCGCGCTTCTACCGTGAATTGGGAGTGCAGCCGGGCGAAGCGCTTTCCGCAACCATGAAAGCCGATATCGCGGCGAGCCTGCAAAACGCGATAGATGAATGCGTGGCCGGCATGTTCGGACGGGCTGATCGTGTCTGCCTGGCGGGCGGGCTCGCCATGAACGCGCTGCTGGTCCATTCGCTCGAAACCCGTTTCGTCCATGTGTTTGTGCAACCCGCGGCCGGAAACGCGGGCACCGCGCTGGGCGCCGCCCTTTTCTGCTGGCACAATTTCTACGGCGAACAGCAGCGCGTGCCCTTCGAAACACTCTGCCTGGGCCCGGCGTATGCGCCCGGCCAGATCAAGCCCGTGATCGAGAATTGCAAGCTGCGCTTCCGATTCCTCGCGACGGAAAGCGACCTGATTCAACAGGCAATCAGCGCCTTGGCGGATCAAAAGATCATCGCCTGGATGCAGGGCCGCATGGAATTCGGTCCGCGCGCGCTGGGCAACCGCAGCATTTTAGCCTCTCCCCTGAATCCCTATTCGACCGAGAACCTGAACGTCTATATCAAGCACCGCGAGAGCTTCCGCAAGTTTGCCGCATCGGTTCCGGAAGAAGTGGCAAACCATTATTTCGAAACCGGACCCAACGCGGCCTATCTGGCCACCGTAGGCAAGATCCGCCCGCAACACCGCGAGCTGTTTGCAGCGGCCGTCATGGGGGAAGACCTGATCCGTGTCCACACCGTACGGAAGCATCAGAACCCGCTGTATCACGCCTTGCTAATGGCGGCGGGCGAAGCAACCGGCCTCCCGGTGCTGTATAACACCAGTTTCAACTTGTTTGGAGATCCCCTCGTTTGTACGCCCCGCGATGCCGTCCGCAGCTTCTACTCGTCCGGCATCGACGCGTTGTTCGTTGGGAATTTTTACTTAGAGAAGTAGCCACAGTTGGACGCAGATACACACACAGATAAAAGTCCTTGTCTTAAAATCCGTGTGCATCGGTGTCCATCCGTGGCTCAAATGGAATTCGGGTAATGTCCTACTTCCGAATACTCACTGGTGCGTCCAGCTTGAAATTCAGCACGGTCTCGGAGGGAATCGTTACCTGTTGTCCGTGCGTCGCCAGTTGATAACCAGCGCCCGCGCCGCCGCCCGCCAGCGAACCGATCGCAGCTCCTTTTCCGCCTCCGGCAATCGCGCCGATCACCGCGCCCGCGGCAGCGCCAATCCCGCTGCGAATGGCGGTCTGCTTGCCACGGCCTTTGCCCTGCTCCTCATAGGCGCTGGTCGTGATGGGATAGCTGCGGCCGTGATAGTCAATGCTCGAAGCACGCACTTCTAAAAGGCTGCTGCCTTGAATACGGCCCGCGCCTTTCGCTTCGCTGAGTAGCACAGTCACCGGAGTTCCGGCGGGCAAAATCACTTCACCGTCGTGTTCCACAGGAGCGGCCAGAGAAGCGCGGAACGTCTGGCCCGACGTATTTTTGGCCGAGTTGATGGAATCGATCATTCGGACGGAAAGCTCTGCACCGGCCGGAATGGTCACCCGAGTATGTTCGCGGCGCGCTGGTTGTTCCGGCGCAGGGGCCGCCGCCGCTGGCGCGGGGGCCGGGCTCTGAGCAGCCGCCTGTTGTGGAGGCGGCGTCGACGCTGGCGGCTCGGGTTGCTGCTGCGGTTGCGCGTTGCCGGCATTGGGCAAGTTCGACGCAAGCGACGGGTCCACCTTGATCTGGTCCGTTACGGACTTCACTCCCGGCGTAGCGTTCGCGATTTTCATGGCCTGCAGCTCGACATCGGGGCTCGCGACAGAGCCGCCCAGCGTCACCACTCCGTCCTTCACAGCCACGGTCACGTTGGCCGGCTTTGTGGTGGCGTCGGAGTAGAGCTTCGATTGAATTTCGTTCGTTAAGGTCTGATCGTTTGCGGACTTGCCGCCGCCACATCCGGCGGTTATGCCCACCGCAATAAGGGCAGCGGCAAAAAACACTCCTCGCATGCGCTTCATTTTCTCCTCCTGGTTGGTTAGACGAACCTGTTTGTATAAAATCTCAAGCCGAAGGACTACTTTACTAATAGGGTATGCTTCCGAGCGCGCTCAGGGCGAAACACTTTAACGGCTATCCTCCGGAAGCGAAACAACTTATCATCTCCCATCTCGCCCTTCTACAGCAACTTCCGTTGAGCCTGGTACCGCTTTTGTTGCGGGAGGCGATTGAGTACGACTGGAAATTTCCAGCCGAGCGGCGGGCACTGGATCACCAGCTCGCCTATCTGGCTGGACTCTCTGCCGAGCAACTTCGGCAGCTCACTACGCGCTTTGCGGAACTCCGGTTGCCCCACAATTTCGAAGAACTGGACTGGGTCAACCATCCGCAGCAGTTTTCCGAACAACTCACGGCGCATCTTTGGGCTTCGCGGCAGATCGATGCGTTCCGGCGCGCAGCGATCGAATTCGGCCAAAAGACCGACGCGGCCGCGGCGCCCGAGATGCCGCCCGTCCCCCGGCTCGCTATCGCTGTGATCGGTAAGGGAGTCGACGAATACCCACGTCCACTGTTTCGAAAGCTTCGCCCCTGGGGCGTTTATTTTAAGCAGGTCAATCCTGAAGGCGGCAAAAAGATCATCCTCGATGCCGTCGTAGAACGCGCCGCGGCTCACCCGGTTCCGTTCGGCCACTGGTATGTCGATGGCGACATAGCCGACCCCCTCCCTTCGCCTGGCGTAACCTGCCTGTCCTATCGAGCCCTGGATCGGGTCCGCGCCGCGATCCTGGCTGAAATGCAACGGGCCATTCAATCCGGCAAAGGACCGGAAGCCCTGCGAACCTTGCTCGCTCAGATGCGCCCAAGCGATATCGGCCTGAATGATGCCGGCGCAGAGGGCATCTTGAACCGTTTTCGGCTCAGCGTGCTCACCGAAGGATCGGGCACACAACTCTTCAGCACAACATTCGTGCAGTGGTCCGCGCGCGAAGCCTTCCGGCGCGCGCAACCGGTTACGCTGCTGGCGTGTTTTGCGCCGCGCCAGCGTAACCGCCCCATGAACGAACTGATTGCGAACCCGGAAGCTAAGCCGGAACTCGATCCGATGGGATCTCTAATCGACGCCGACATGGGCGCCTACTACATCTGGCTCTCGCAGCAACGGCTCTCCGGCTCGGAGCGATCCGCATTTCTGGTCTGGTTCGAAAATCACAGCGAAGCGCTGGCGATCGGCCCGGCGCTGCCAAGAGGAACCGAAAGCCCCACGCCTATTGGAATGCAACAACTCCTGCAGCAACTTTGATTCATGGTCCATCTGTGGCTAACCCTTTTTTCACTGCTCTTTCATGCTCACCACAAACTGCTTAATCTCGTTCCGCTCCTCTTCCGTCTGCTTCGCGTCCTGATGGTGGAGACGTTCGAAAATTGCAAGCTCCTCCCGGGCGCGCTCCGCCTCGCCGGTCCGCCGGTACACCTGCGCCAGATGATAATGCGCGGTCGTGAGACTCGGCTGAAGCGCAATCACCCGCTCAAACTCCCGCGCGGCGTCCTGGTTGGCTTGCCGGTCTGCGTATAAAATTCCTAACTGCAGATGCGCATCGGCGAATTTCGGATCGAGCGCGATGGCTTTTCGCAGCAACGGCTCGGCCCGGTTCGGGTCCGGCACGCTCATCGCGTAGTAATACAGGGCGCGTGCATTCTTCGGCTGCAATTGAGCAAAACGGCTTAAACGTTTTCTGACTTCCTCCGCGCCACTTGCAGACACTTGCGAAATGCCGCTATACGTTCTTCCGAGGAACAAATAGGGCCAGCTTTGCGCAGGCGCGAGGTCCGAAGCCGTGCACAGCGCTTTGACGGCCTCTTCGTAATGCCCGCGTAAGTAGTCCGCGATCCCCAGTCCTAAGTTCAGCTTCACAGATTTCGGGTAAAGCTGCGCGCCGCGCGCAAACACCTGAATCGCCGGATCGAACGTCTGATGTACAAGCAGTTCGGTTCCCAGGTCGAATATCCGCTCTTCGCTGGGCTCCATTTGCGCCGCGCGCTGATATTCGCGCAGCGCGGCAACGTAATCTTGCGAAGCCTCCTCGACATCAGCTAACAAGCTATGCAGTTCGGCTGTATCTTTTCGCGCCAGCATGGCCTGAAGCTGTTCGCGCGCTTTTGCATAATTCCGCGTTTCGTACCAGGCCAGCGCCAGATCGTAGCCTACAACGTAATTCGAGGGCTGAAGGCTCGCGGCCTTTTGCATGTATGGAATGCCGGCAAGCAGCTTTCCGGCATGCAGATAGTATTCGCCGAGGCGGTAATTCGTCTCAAAATCGTCCGAAGGAGCCGGACGAGGACGTCCCGCGAGCCCGCCCGCCCCACATAAGACCAGGATTGCGAATATACAACCGCGCTTCACCGGTACAACTTCAATGCTAATTCGTTATTACCGCCCGGAAGCCCCTCTTTTTTTATATAGGCGGTAAAAACTCATGCGGCTTGGTGTTCGCGCTTCAGGTAATAGCCGGAGCGGTGTATTTTGACTGTCCGCTCCGGTTCTACATCCTGCGCCCGCCAGTAGTGCGTTACCAGGGTTTTGCGCGTACGGCTGAGATCTTTAATCGGCGTACCGCCGTGCAAGAGTTGCCCGTGCCAAAGGAACACGTCCCCGGCCTTGCCCAAGAACGCGCGGCGCTCGGCGCCGGTGCGCTGCAACTGTTCCTGGAGGTAAGCGCGGCAGGCATCCATTTCCGGCTCCACTGCGTGAATGCCTCCGTGCGAAAACCGATACGGCGGAATTTTGTGAGTCCCCGGATAATAGACGAGCGGACCGGCTTCCGGATGCACATCCTCCAGGCAGATGGAACTCACCACCATTTTGTTTTCCACCGGAGGCGGCATGTACCAGGAATCGAAATGGTCGGGCTGCTGGCTGCCCCACAGGAAGTTGAGCGAGTTGCACACCACCGGCGCTCCGTCCAGCAACTCGGAAAGCACGCGCGTCAGCCGCTCATTCAAGGCGAGATTCCGGACTTCGGGCTCCTGAAGAAACAGATCGTTGATCTTGATCGGGCCCTGGAATGCTTCTTTCGGCGCGCTCCGGCCGCGGAATCGTTTCCCCGTATGCTCGCCATGGAGCACGTCGACGGTCGCGTTGCCCAACGAATCGGGATTGGCAATGATCCTTTCTACAACCTTGTTCACGGCCTGGACCTCGGCTCCAGAAAAAAAGCCGGATAAGACCAGAAATCCGTTTTCATTCCAGAATTGCTTCTGCTCGGGAGTTAGCCCCGATTTCGGTTTCCAGAACTGCACTTGGATATAGTACCAGCGGTTACAATTGGGATGACATGGCAGAGCAAGCAGTAACGGCCAATGCGAAGAAGGCCGACCGGCAGGCCGCGCACCCCCGGAAAGAGCGTCCACGGAACAGCATCGCGGAATGGGCGGTGACCATCCTGCTTCTACTGTTTGGAACCACCACGCTGGTGCAGGCGTTCGTGATTCCCACCGGCTCTATGGAAGACACGCTCCTCATTGGCGACCATCTTCTGGTGGACAAAATGGCCTATGCGCCGGCCGGGCCGGTTAGCAAATACATACTGCCTTACGAAGAGCCGAAGCACGGCGACATTATTGTTTTCCGCTATCCGGGCGATATCTCCCAGACCTTTGTCAAGCGGGTGATCGGAGTGCCGGGGGACCATCTCAAAATGGTGGACCGCATCGTGTACCGCAACGGCGTGCGGCTGAATGAGCCGTATGTGTATCACAAATTTCCGTACGACCCGCAGCGCGATAATTTTCCGGGCGAGCCCACGCCGTTTGCCGAAGGGCTACAAGCCGAACTGCAACGAGACATGCTGGAGCATCATGTGGTGAACGGCGAAGTGGTGGTGCCACCGAACGAGTATTTCGCGATGGGCGATAACCGCGATAATTCGCTCGACAGCCGCTATTGGGGATTTGTTCCGCGCGACTACATCATCGGAAAGCCGCTGCTGATTTATTGGTCGTACCGGGCGTCCACGGAAGACCTGGCTGGCACGACGGTGGGTTCCATGTTCAGCCACTTTGAGGATCTGGCCGAGCACTTTTTCACGCGTACCCGCTGGAACCGCACGTTCCGCATTATTCGCGGCTTTCCCGATTCGCGGCTGCCGGATCATTCTCTGCCTCTGAATCCGGGTTCGCCGAATCCATAGGCCCATGCCCAACCACCGCTACGGCCTGATTATGGCCGGTGGGCGCGGAACCCGTTTCTGGCCGCGCAGCCGGAAACGCAATGCCAAACAGGTGCTTCGCTTTTTCGGAGAGCGCAGCCTCATTCAACAGACGGCCGATCGTTTGGCGCCCGTGATTCCGCCGGAAAATTTGTGGGTGATCACGAATGATTTGCTGCAGGCAGAGATCCGCAAGCAACTGCCGCAAGTGCCGAAGCAGCAGATTCTGGCAGAGCCGTCGCAGCGCAACACCGCGCCGTGCATCGCGCTCGCCGCCCATATTCTGCACGAACTTGATCCGGACGCAGTCATGGGCGTATTTCCCGCCGATCATCTGATTTTGAAAGAAGCGCGGTTCCGCAATTTCGTTAAAGCCGCGTTCCGCGCGGCTGAAAACGGCAGCACGGTAGTGTTGGGCATTCAGCCCCGCTGGCCCGAGACCGGTTACGGCTACATCGAGTTTCCGAAGAACGTAAGGCCCGGTAAAGCGGAACCGGTGCCCGTGGCGAGTTTCCGAGAAAAACCAGATGAAAAGACCGCCCGCCGCTTCGTAGACCGCGGCAATTTCTTCTGGAACGCGGGCATGTTCTTCTGGAAAGCGTCCACGGTGCTCGATCTGATGCGGCATCATCAGCCGAAGATCGCGACGCTGCTGGCCGGCCTCCCCGCGTATCGCAGCAAAACCTTCGTCAGCAGATTGGGCGAAGTCTACCCGTTGTGCGACAACATCTCCGTCGATTACGCCGTGATGGAGAAGGCCGGCAGCATCTCCGGCATCGCAGTAGACGATATCGGGTGGAACGACGTGGGGAGCTGGGAGGCCGTGTACGAGCTGGCGCGCAAAGACGGCAGCGGCAATGCGTCGAAAGGCGAGCTGTTCGCAGAGAGCAGCCGGGACAATTACGTGGACGCAAGCAAGCCAGTGGCGCTGGTCGGCGTAGAGCGTCTCATTGTTGTGGATACGCCGGATGCGCTGCTGATTGCGAGCCGCGACAAAGCTCAGGATGTCAGCAAGATCGTCAAAATGCTCGACGCCCACGAACGCGAGACATTGATATAGCAGGACGTCGCCACGGGTGTAGAGTCAAGGGATATTCCCAGGGATGTGGAATCCAATGGCAGAAAACGACCAGCCTATAGATACTGACGCTACTCCGGTAATCAGCGATGCTGCCGGAGGGCAAAAGGAAGGTCTCAGCCTGCCTTTTCCGATTGTTGGCATCGGCGCGTCCGCGGGAGGGCTCGAAGCCTACATCGAACTGTTTCGAAACCTGCCTTCCGACACGGGCATGGCATTTGTCGTCATCTCCCATCTTCCACCCGATCAAAGAAGCCATCTGCCGGAAATCATCGCGCGCCACACGCAGATGCGGACCAGCACCATACAAAGCGGCATTCGTCCCGAACCGGACAGTATCTACTTTCTTCCGTCCAATGCGCGCGCTGCGTTGAAATCCGGCGTGTTCGAACTGGAAACGCGTATTGCGGACGGCCCGTTCCGGCCCATCGATTTCTTCTTCAACGCGCTCGCCGGCGAGCAGAAGAACCTCGCGGTGGGAATCGTGCTCTCCGGGATGGACTCGGACGGAGCGCTTGGGCTAAAGGCCATCAAAGGAGAGGCGGGAATCGCGATTGTGCAGGCGCCCGAATCGGCGCGCTTTCCGGAGATGCCGCGCAGCAGCATTTCGGCGGACCACGTCGATATGGTGCTGCCTCCGGATCAGATTGCGCATCAGCTTGCGGAGCTCGCCAAGCGATACCGCAATCCGGACCTGTATCAACTCGAAGAAGGGCAGCCGACGCGCGACGACGAACTCTTTTTCGGACGGATTCTCCGGCACTTGAAGGGCGTCTCGGGCGTCGACTTCCAACTCTATAAACCGACCACGATCCGAAGACGCGTCGCCCGCCGCATGTTGATGCATCGCATCGATCGGCTGGCCGATTACGCCGAATTGCTGCAGCTCAATCCCATGGAAGCTCGGGATCTACAAGAGGATATTCTCATCGGCGTTACACGATTCTTCCGCGACCCGGAAGTCTTCGAGGCGCTCAAGCAGCAAGTCTTTCCAGAGATTTTCGGCGATCGCCCTCCCGAACAACAAGTGCGCATGTGGGTGGCGGGCTGCTCCTCCGGTGAGGAAGTCTACTCGCTGGCAATCTGCCTGCTGGAGTATTTCGCGGGGAAGCCAATTGAGCCTTCCATTCAGATTTTCGGCACGGATGCAAGCGAACAGAACATCCAGAGGGCGCGGGCAGGTATTTACTCGGAAACCATTGCGGCCGAGGTTTCGCCCGAGCGGCTGCGGCGCTTCTTCCTGAAGACCGAAAAGGGGTATCAGGTCGCCAAGCGCATTCGCGACCTCTGCATCTTTGCGCGGCAGAACCTTTGTAACGATCCGCCCTTCTCGCGGCTGGATCTGGTCAGTTGCCGGAACGTGTTGATCTACTTCGGCTCGCACCTGCAGCGTCAGCTCATCCCGACTTTCCATTATGCGCTGCGCCCCAACGGGTTCCTGCTGCTTGGCGCCTCGGAAACAATTCGCGATTTCGCGGACTTCTTCACGTTAACGGACCGTAAGCACAAAATTTATTCAAAAGTAGGCGCGACTTCCCCGCGAGCGCTGGTGGATATAGCGCCGCATGTCTACATTTCCGATCTCGCCATCGACATGCCCACTTTGCGGGCGAACGAGAATCTGTCCGATCTCGAAATTCAGCGCACGGCGGACCGGATTGTGCTTGCCCGTTACGGTCCCCCCGGTGTGGTGGTGGACGAGCGTATGGAGATCATTCAATCGCGTGGCCACACCAGCCCGTTTCTCGAAATGGCGCAAGGCTCCGCTTCGCTGCAGTTGCCGCGCATGCTGCGGGAGAGCATTGCATCGCAAGTGGTTCCCGCCGTCAAGCGGGCCATCGAGCAGGATTTGCCGGTCCAGGTCGAGCGCCTGCAAGTTCAGGAGCGGGAACAAACCTTGGAAGCGACCCTGGAAGTGCTGCCCATGCATACCACCGGGTCGCGGTCGAAGTGCTACCTGGTTTTGTTCGTTCCCAGACAGGTTCGTTTGCATATTTCGAAGCCGCAAATCGACATTCTGGCGGCAGAGATTGAAGGAGCCGACAAGGAGCAGGCCATTGCTCAACTGCAGAGCGATCTCTCTTCCAGCAGACTGTATCTGCAAACGCTGCTCGAAGAACGCGATGCCAAGAATCAGGAGCTGGTCTCGGCCAACGAAGAGATCCAGTCCGCCAACGAGGAACTACAAAGCACTAACGAGGAACTGGAGACCACCAAAGAGGAGCTGCAGAGCTCGAACGAAGAACTGCAAACCGTTAATGACGAGCTGCAGAACCGCAATACGGTACTGACGCAAACCACCAACGATCTTTCAAACCTGCTCAACAGCGTGAACCTGCCGGTCCTGATGCTGAGCGAGGATCTCAGTATCCGGCATTTCACGCCTCAGGCGCAGCGCCTGATGAACGTACGCACGAGCGATATCGGGCGTCCGTTTGGAGATATCCGCCTCAACCTGAACATCGAAGACCTGAAGCCCCTCTTCACGGAGGTGCTGGATACGCTGGGTGCGCGCGAGCTCGAGGTGCAGGATCGCGACGGCCATTGGTATCTGTTGCGCGTCCGGCCATACCGGACGGCCGATAACAAGATCGAGGGCCTTGTCGTCGTGCTGGTGGATATCGACCAGCTTCGCCGCAGCCAGCAGGAATTGCGGGAGGCGCGCGATTTCGCGACCTCCGTGATCGAGAGCATTCCACTCCCGCTGGTGGTAGTCAATTCCGATTTCCGCATTCACACCTTCAATGAGGCTTTCGCCGCGCTTGCGTCTTCGAACAGCAACGCGCTCGCAGAAAGATTTTTGCCCGATCTGGCCGCGAGTCTCTGGAAGATGGAGCCACCCCTGCGCTCGCTTCTGGAAGGATTGCGCAACGAGAAGGCCGGCGGAAGCTTCGAATTTGAATACAAAGCGGCAGACCAAAGCGCAAAGATCTTTCTGGTTCGCGGACGTCCACTGCATCCGGATGGACGGCAATTCCTGCTGGTTACCTTTGAAGACATCACCGCACACCGGGAAGTGGAGCGTCTGCTGAATGCGGAACGCGAGCGGCTCGCCAGCCAGGTGGAATCGACAACCAAGGAGCTGGACCGGAGCAGAGGGGAGTTACAGGCGCTCACCGGCAGTTTGCTCACCTCGCAGGAAGAAGAACGCCGGCGCGTGGCTCGCGAATTGCATGACGATCTGAGCCAACGGCTGGCAGCCATCGGCATGCAGGGAGACGCGATATCGCAGACGATGGCGCAAGATCCTGCCGCCGCCCGGAGTGAACTGGAACGCATCCTCAAGGCCCTGGGAGATCTGGCGGAAGACGTACGGCTTCTTTCGCATCGCCTGCACCCCGCCATGCTCGACGATTTGGGACTGGCTGCTGCCTTACGCTCACTCACCGAGGAATTCGGCGAGCGTGAAGCAATGATTACCACGTTCTACAGTGATCAAGTACCTGAAACGATACCCAGAGAAGTTGCCACCGGTCTATATCGCATTGCGCAAGAGGCTTTGCGCAACGTCGCCAAACACGCCGGACAGACACACATCAAGGTGCAATTGAAAGGTGTTCCAGGCGGACTGGAACTCCAGGTGGCGGATGCTGGAAAAGGATTTGATATGGAACAGATACGGCCCGGCCTAGGTCTGATTAGCATGAGAGAACGGGCCCACCTGATCGGCGCCACAATTCAAGTGCAGTCCGCGGTGCACGAAGGCACGAAAGTTTCCGTGTACGTGCCATTGCAGCCTGCCGTCTAGAGCCGGGAGAACTGGTGGCGGAGCACGACATTTTTGTCATAGGCGCTTCGGCGGGCGGTGTGGAGGCGCTGCAGGAGCTAACGAGCCAACTGCCCTCCAGCTTTCCGGGATCGCTGCTCGTGGTCATGCACCTTCTGCCGCGAACGCGAAGTTTCCTGCCGGAGATCTTGGGGCGCTCGGGCTCGTTGCCGGCCGAGCAAGCCACGGATGGCGGGCGATTACAGCACGGCCATATCTATGTCGCGCCTCCGGATCACCATTTGTTGGTCGAGCGCGACCATATGCACTTGAACCGCGGCCCCAAAGAACAGCATCACAGACCTTGTATCAACGTAACGCTCCGGTCGGCGGCCCTCGCATATAGCGAACGGGTCACCGGCATTCTGCTCACCGGCGAACTAGACGACGGAACGGCGGGATTATGGGAGGTGAAGCGGCGCGGCGGAATCGCGATTGTGCAAAATCCGGAAAGCGCCCCGTTTCCTTCGATGCCGCTGAGCGCCTTACGCGAGGTGGAGGCCGATTACATTGTAGACGTGAGCGAGATGGGAGCGCTTCTGATGCGGCTGGCTAACGGGCAGGAGGGACGCAGGAGCGTCCCGATGGAGGTGGCCATGGAAGAACGGCGGCTTACCGATCTGACGTGTCCCGATTGCCGGGGGACCATTTGGGAAGTGTGGCGCGGCAAAAATCGCGAATACCGCTGCCGCGTGGGCCACACGTATTCGCCGAAGGCGATGTTTGCGGAGCACTTTGCCGCGCAGGAAAAAGCGCTCTACGCCGCGATGGTGGCCTTGGAAGAAGGAGCGTCGCTCGCCAACCGTCTGGCGGATAATTTCGAACTTCCGGAAAACGAGCACCTGCGCGCCGAAGCCCAGGAGCGGGAAAAGCAGGCGGCGCTGATTCGCAAAATTCTGGAAGAGCGGTCGTCGTTTAGTTTGGACTAGGCGCCATCGCGTTTCGCGTTGCGAAAAATCTTCGTCAACGCAGCAATCGCCCGGTCCACATCCGATTCCGTCAGAATGTACGGCGGCAGGAAGCGCAACACGGTGTCGTGCGTACAGTTAAAAAGCAGCCCCTGCTGAATGCCGTCCAGCACAAGTTGCTTGCATGGGAAATCGAGTTCCATGCCAATCATCAGACCGGGCCCGCGAACCTCGCGAATGAACGAAAACGAACGCATCAGCTCCGTCAGCTTCATCCGGAAATAGCCGCCGACGCTGTTGATGGAGGGTAGTAGCTCATCGAGGATGTCGAAGAACTCGAGCGCCACGCGGCAGGCGAGCGGACCTCCGCCATACGTTGTGCCGTGCATGCCCGGCTTAATGGATGCCGCCGCTTTCTCGTTTCCGATGATGACACCCAGTGGAATGCCGCAGGCCATGGGTTTCGCGGCAATCACGATGTCCGGCAGCAACACAGGATCGAGCAGTTGATACGCGAAGTAGGTGCCCGGACGTCCGACTCCGCATTGAATTTCGTCGAACACCAGCAGCGCGTTCTGTTTGTCGGCCAGTTCGCGAGCCTTGCGCGCGAACGGCTCGGAAATCGGAAGAATGCCGCCTTCCCCTTGCACGAATTCCAGCAGAATGCCTGCCGTCTTCTCCGTCACTGCCGCTTCGAGTGCCTCTATATCGTTTCGCGGAACAAACTTCACGCCTGGAAGAAGCGGTTCGAAATCTTTTCGGTACTTGGGCTGGCCGGTCACCGACAGAGAGCCGAAGGTGCGTCCGTGAAAGGAATTTTCGAGCGAAACGATTTCGTGCTTTTCCGCGGAAATCGAATTGCCGTGGGCGCGAATCATCTTCAACGCGCCTTCCATGGCCTCGGTGCCCGAGTTACAGAAAAAGCTGCGGCTCAAGCCGCTGATTTTGGCGAGGCGCTCAGCGAGCCGGCCCTGATACTCGTGATAGTAGAGGTTGGAACTGTGCAGCAGCAGCCCCGCTTGCTGCCGGATTACTTTCGTGATGCGCGGATGCGCGTAGCCGAGCGAGTTCACTCCGATGCCGCTGATCAGATCGAGGTAGCGATTGCCTTCGAGATCGTAGACGTAGCAGCCTTTACCGCGATGCAGGACCAGCGGGTAGCGCGCATAGTTTTGCAGCAGATATTGTTGCTCGAGACCCATGATCTCTTCGAGCGAGGAGGTCATTTCGGGTGCGGTGGGAAGCGCAGTCGCCATAGTTTCATCATACGGAGTGTCGTGCTTACAGACAGTGGCCGCAAAAATTGTCTGTTTGGTCTTCGCTAGACGCCGCCCGCGGTACGCTTACAGCGCCCGCGCCAATAAGGATTGTGGCCCGTTACGCTCTTACATGCAGGCTGTTGTGAATCGCGTAGAGAGCCAGCTCTAACCGGTCCGACACGCCCAGTTTGTCGAAAATATTGTGCAGATGATTCTTCACGGTCTGTTCCGTGATGAACATCTTCTCGGCGATCTCTTTATTCTTGTATCCCTGCGCGATCAGCACGATGATCTCGCGTTCGCGCTGGCTGAGTTGCGCGCGCTCGCGAGGCGGTTTGCCGTTTGTATGCGCTGGCGGCGTTTCGCCCGGCGTAGCGAACTGCCGGATCACCGCGGCCGTCGTGTTCGAATCCAGCCAGATCTCGCCCTCGTGGACCTTATGGATGCTTTTTTCGATCAGCCCTGGCGAAGCATCCTTCATCAGAATGCCGGAACAGCCCAGTTTCATGGCCTCCACGAATTCATCTTTGTTTTCGCCCGAGGCAAATAACAGCACCTTCGATCGGGGGGCCCGCGCCTGAATGCTTCGGATCACTGTCAGCCCGTCGATCCGCGGCAATCTCAAATCCATCAGCACAACGTCCGGATCTAAATGGACCGTCTTATCGATGGCCTCCATCCCATCCGTCGCTTCGCCTACCAGCTCAATTCCCGAACGCCCGCTCAGAATGCTTCGCAAGCCTTCCAGGACGATCGGGTGCCCATCAGCAATAAGAACACGAATCGATACTGTTGACATCCAACTCTCCCCCGGAGCGCAGCGCTCCCAGTACGAAGGTACCGAGGGGCCTAAAACTCCAATACTATAACCAAAATACCTTGACTCGGGACTATAGTGTTTCGCAACATGAAATCTTCTAAGATTTCCTTGCAAGTTTAAGCCCGCTTAGCCTGGAGAATCCCTCCAAAGTACTATTCGGCAGATAGGGGCTGTTTCTACAGTTTTTTTCGCGCGGATCTAAGTGATTATCCCCTCTCCTCAGGCTAGGCCATCTTCCTCCCTCCCCTACAATGGTCAGCATGGCTAAGCTGTCGATCCGAGATCTGGATTTAAAGGATAAAACCGTCTTTATACGAGTGGACTTTAACGTCCCGTTGGCAGCCGATGGCAAGGAAATCACCAGCGATAAGCGCATTCGCGCCTCCCTCCCCACCATCCAATACGCAATTGAACACTGTGCGGCCGTCATTCTGGCCAGCCATTTGGGCCGCCCGAAAGGGAAACCGAGCCCCACAATGAGCCTGGCTCCGGTCGCCACACGCCTCGGCGAATTGCTCGGAAAAACCGTGGCGATGGCCCCGGATTGCGTCGGTCCCGAAACTGCCGCCATGCGGCCCAAGCCTGGCGAAGTCCTGCTGCTCGAAAACCTGCGTTTTCACCCCGAAGAAGAAGCCAACGATCCGGAATTCTCGAAACAACTGGCATCCCTGGCCGATTTATATGTAAATGATGCCTTCGGATCGGCCCACCGGGCGCACGCATCCACGGTTGGGATGGTGTCGTACCTGCCCCTCGCTGCGGCCGGGCTATTGATGGACAAAGAGCTCGAATGGCTCACCCGAGTCACCCGCAACCCCGAGCGTCCCTGTGTCGCCCTCCTTGGCGGAGCGAAAGTCTCCGACAAAATCGAAGTCATTCAAAACCTGATGACCGTGGTCGATAAGCTCCTGATCGGCGGCGCCATGGCCTATACTTTTCTGCGCGCGCGGAACGAACCCACCGGAAAATCACTGGTCGAAGAGGACAAGCTCGATCTCGCCCGGCAATTGCTGGCGACCGCCGGGAGCAAACTGGTTCTGCCGTTGGATCATGTCGTCGTTCACCAGGTGAAAGCCGGCGCGGAATACGAAGTTGTCGATCATATCGGACCCGACCAGATTGCGGTCGATATAGGCCCACGCACAGTACAGGAATACTCGCGGATTCTCGGCGGGGCCAAGACCGTCATCTGGAACGGTCCTATGGGGATCTTCGAAATGCCGCCTTTCGACCGCGGTACCGTAGCGCTCGCCGAAGCCATCGCGAATTCCGGCGCAGTCTCCGTTATCGGCGGAGGCGATTCGGAAAAAGCCATCAAGAGCGCCGGAGTCGCCGACAAGATCACCCATATCTCCACGGGAGGCGGGGCGTCGCTCGAATTTCTGGGCGGGATTGATCTACCCGGCGTTGCGGCGCTGACCGACAAAGCCGCGGCAGCTACGTAATTTCACCCGCTCACCGTCTTCCCATTGCACAACCCCTTCACCAGGGACCCCAATTCCAGAAACCCGCTCAAATCCGCGGGTTTTGAAAAAAACACGGCGTTGTACGTCTTCGCCATGGCGCGGTCGCGCTCGCTGTCGGAAGAGGTCATAATCACAATCGGGATCGATTCGCAGCACGGATGCTGTCGCAACCGGCGCACGATTTGATCGCCTTCCTGGCGCGGTAAATTCAGGTCTAAAAGCGCGATATCGGGAGCCGGCTCGTCTTCGCCAAAGCGCTCCACCACACGGAGGGCCTCGTCGCCATCCTCCACCAGCCGCAGGGCGAACGAGATCTGGTGCTCCTTGAGTGCCATCTCCACCAGATAAACGTCGGCACGGTTATCTTCGGCGAGGAACACACGCACGGTCCGGGTCTGCTCTGTCATGCCGCTAAACTAGTCTACTCTGCTGAGCCATGGCTCCAGGAACCTCGCCACCGCGGCTGTACACGCTTCCGGCTGGTCGGTCATCAGGATGTGGCCCGCGTCCGGAATCGCGCAAAGCTCCGCGCGCGGAATCCGCGCTGCGATCACTTTGCCGTTCGCCACCGGAATGAGGCAGTCCTGTTCTCCATGCAATACCAGTGTTGGAACCTCCAATCGGGGCAGCCAGCGGTAGGAATTCCAGAGCAGGATACCCGCAAACTGGTTCAGAAAGCCTTTAGATGTCCAGCGGCATTGCATTCGAATCTGAAAATCTTCTTCAATCCGCGCTCGCGGGGTGCCATCGGCGTATAGTAATGGAATAAGAGCGTTTTCGCGCTCTGTTCGGCTCGCGCGGGTCCACGGGACTGGGCGCGGCAGCCGGCGCAGATCCGGCCAGCGCGCAAACAAGCCGCTGTAGCTTGTGCAAGCGAGCATGAGGCTTTCCACCCGGTCGGGGTTGCGAAAAGCCAGTTCCTGCGCAATCATGCCGCCCATCGATGCTCCCAATATGTGCGCTTTGGTAACGCCCGCAGCATCAAGGACGGCAGCGGCATCCCGCGCCATCTGGGCGATCGAATAAGGCCCGCGCGGAACATCGCTTCGGCCCATCCCCCGGTTGTCGAACATGATGGCGCGGAAATGGGGGACAATCGCCGGAATGACGCGATACCACATCTCATGCGTGAAGCTTAAGCCCATGATCAGAAGCACCGGAGGACCGCTTCCCTGCTCCGTCCAGAACAGGCGCGCACCCTCATTTACGACGAACGGCACCGGCTCATGCCCCCGCATCCGTGAGATCTTTCGTGGCACGGTTACCATAAGAAGACCCCCGAGAATATTTGGTTAGGACGGGTATTTCCTGTTGCTGAAACTGAAGCGTGTAGAGATTCAAGGTTTCAAGTCCTTTTACGACAGGACGGAGATGAAATTCAACGGTTCCGGCATCGCTGCGGTTGTCGGACCGAACGGTTGCGGCAAATCGAACCTGAGCGACGCGATTAGCTGGGTCCTCGGGGAACAATCCGCAAAGAGCCTGCGTGGCGCGCGCATGGAAGATGTCATCTTTGCCGGAACTCGCGAGCGCAAACCGTTGGGATTGGCTTCCGTCACCATGACCCTGATTCCGGCCCACCCCGCTCACCAGCCATTGAACGGGGACGGTTCCCACCATCACCACCACGACACGCCTCCCGGAGCGGAGCGGACCGCCGAGCAATCCGGCGAAGTCACCATCACCCGCCGCTTGTATCGCTCCGGCGAGAGCGAATACCTCATCAATGGGAAGCTGGCTCGTTTGCGCGACATTCAGGATCTATTTCTTGGGACGGGCCTGGGGCCGGAAAGCTACGCCATCATCGAACAGGGCCGCATCGGCCAGATCCTCAGCAACCGCCCGCAAGATAGACGCGCCGTCATCGAGGAAGCGGCGGGCATCACCAAATTTAAGACCCGCAAGCGTTTGGCGGAGGCCAAACTCGAAAGTGCCAAACAGAATCTGGCCCGCGTCTTCGACATTCTCGAAGAAGTTAGTCGCCAGGTCAATTCGCTCAAGCGGCAGGCCTCCAAAACCAGGCGCTATGCCGAGCTGAAGGGCGAAGCCGCCAAATACCTGCGCCAATTACTAGCCGCCCGGTTCCGCATTCTGGAGCGCCAAACGGCCAAGCTCGTCATCGATCTGAACCTTGCCTCTGCTGCTTTGCAACAGGCCCAGCAGACCATCGCCGAGCACGAGGCCGCGCAGTCCGCCCTGCTCGAAACCTCCTATGCCACCGAGCGCGATCTGACCACCGCGCGAAAGCTGCTCGCCGATCTCAACGTAGAAGCCGAGCGCGCCCGCGGCCGTCTCGAATATCAGCTCAAGCAAATCGAGCAGATCGAGCAGCGGCTCCAGGCCGGCCACAACGAAGCCCAGTCGCTCGCCGAACGCGAACGCGAGCGCACCGCCGAATTGGAGCATCAAAGCGCCGATCTCGGAACCCTGAACGAGCAATGCTCCGCTGCTGAACAGAACCTGACGGAAAAGGCCGCCGAGCGCCAGCAGGTTCAAAACCAGGTAGCCGAGCAGGAGCGTGGTCTGGAAGCGACGCGCCAGCGCGGCTTGCGGTTGCTGGGGGAATCTTCCATCCTGCAGAGCCGTATCACTCATTCCGAAGCGCATCTCGCCTCCGCGGACCGCGATACCGCGCGCGCTCATGCCGAACAAGAACAGTCCGAGACCGATTTGAACCGTATTCAGCAGTCCCGCACACAGCTATCCGACCGGATCACCGCGCGCCAAGCCGAATTGAACTCCACGACCGATCAGCGCAGGGCGGTCGAGCAGGAACTGCAAGCGAAGCGCGCGGCCTTGAACGAGACGCGGCAGCGGCTCGACCAGGCGCGCAGCGAGTTCTCGCGCATTAAAGCGCGCAAAGATTCGGTTGCGGATGTCATCCAGCACCGCAGCTACACCACCGAAGCCGTCAAACGCCTGTTCACCACCGTCGAGCGGGGAAAGGCCGAGAACTTTCAACCGGTCGGCGTGCTGGCCGATTTCCTGGAAGTCAACCCGCAGCTCGAAAAAGCCATCGAAGAGTTTCTTCACGAAGAACTCGAATATGTGGTGGTGCGCAACTGGGAAGATGCCGGCCGCGGACTCGAACTCATGCGCAGCGATCTGAACGGCCGCGCCACGTTCTTGGTGGAAGTCGACGAAGCGAACACCGCGCCCGAGCTTCCCACACCGCAAGCAGAGCCGGGCCAGCTCTCCAAGTTGACCGATTCGCTCACGCTCACCAACGGGCTTGCGCATTTCCCGGTGAAACTGCTGCCTCGGATTGCCAACTGCTTTGTTATAAGCGAGCGGGCGGTGGCGCAGGAACTCGCGCCGCGCTTTCCGTATTGCTGGTTCCTCACAGCCGACGGCGTAAGCTACCACGGCAACGCGGTAAGCGGCGGCAAGAAAACCGGAGGCGGTCCGCTCGCCCTCAAACGTGAGCACCGGGAACTCGTGCAGTTTGAAGAGGTGAAGCAGGAGGAGCTTGCCGCGGTTCAAAAGCAGCTCACGGATCTGGAACACTCCATCGCCTCGCTCACGGAACACCTGGAGCAGCTACGCACCCGTCAACAGGCCCAGGAAAAAGAAGTTCTGGCGCTCGATCATGAGAGCCGCAAACTGGCCGAAGAGGCCCAGCGCGTCCAATCGAAGCTCGCACACGCCAAGTCGGAGCTCGATCGCATTGACAAAGAGCGCTCCTCGCTCGAACAGAACCTCCAGCGCGACCGGGCAAGTCTCGAAGAGATCGAGCAAACGCGCGCCGAAGAAGAAGAGACTCTCGAATCCGAACGCCAGCAATTGACGGCACTCCAATCCGAATCGGCCCGGGCCGCCGAAGAGCATGCCACGCTCCGCGCAAAGCTGGCGAGTTTGGAAGAGCGCCGCCGCTCCATCCAGGCCAGCCGGCAACGCCTGGAATCGCAAATCCGCGAATTCGCCAATCGCCGCGCTCAACTCGAGCGCGAAGCCGAACAACTGTCCACGGAACGCACACAATTTCTCGCCAGCAACACGGAACTGGAGGCCAAGACCGCGGAGCTGCGTGTCTCCATCGCCGACACGGAGCAGGAAGTCAACCGGCTCGCCAAACACGAACTCGAATTACGGAACCAGCTTGCCGCGAGCGAAGAAGAGCTCAAGCGGCTGCGAACCGAAGCCCAGGAGCACCAGCAGCGCCGGACAGATCTGCAGGTTGCGCTCGCGCGCGCCGAATCCGATCTCAAGCACCTGGAAGAGACCGGACAAAAGGAACTCGAAACCACGCTCCAGCAGCTTGCCGAAGAGATGGAAACCGTTCCGGAGGAATGGGCTCTTCAGGAGATCGAGACCAAATACAACGATCTCCGCCGGTCCATTGAAGCGCTCGGCCCCGTAAATCCAAATGCTCTCGAAGAATTCGAGGAAGCCCAGCAGCGCTTCGAATTTCTGAACGCGCAGCGGCAGGATCTTCTCGATTCCATTCGCGACACCGAAAAGGCCATCCACGAAATCGATAATGAATCGCGCAAGCGGTTCGGAGAAGCCTTCCGCGAAATCAACGAGAACTTCCGCGAGATGTTCAAAGTTCTTTTCGGCGGCGGTATTGGCGAAATGCGCCTGACCGACGAGGAAAATCTGGCCGAATCCGGTATCGACATCGTGGCCTCGCCTCCCGGAAAGCGGCTGCAAAGCGTGCTCTTGCTCTCCGGCGGCGAAAAGTCGCTAACGGCCATGGCCCTTTTGATGGCCATCTTCCAATACACGCCGAGCCCGTTCTGTATTCTCGACGAAGTCGATGCCCCTCTCGATGAACCGAACATCGAGCGCCTTACGCGCCTGCTGAAAGAAATGGCGGCGCAGACGCAATTCATCGTGATTACGCATTCCAAACGCACCATGGAATCCGCGCAGTCGCTCTATGGCGTCACCATGCAGGAGCCCGGAGTTTCAAAGCTCGTTTCGGTGAAGTTCAAACCCGCGCCCGGCGACCAGTTACGCCTGGAGCCTCTCGCCGAAGAAAATCCCGAACCCGTCCCGGCGTGATGACGCTCTTCCCGCCGCTTACTTACGTGCGCGGTTCCAATTGATTACAGAACCCCGACCGTGAGGGAGGGGTCCTATTGTCTGTGCGACAAATCCCGAATCCAAATATCCTTGAACTCCATATTGCCCCGCCCCCCGGCGTGGAGCTGTAGCGCAATGGCGCCGTCGGGCGCACCCGGCTTGGGATCGGTAAAATCCACCATCCACACGCCATTCAACCGCGACCGGTAGCGATTTCCAATCACTTCCACCAAATAATCGTTCCAATCGCCCATGCGCACAACGCCTTCATTTTCGGGAGCTGGCCAGACCACCCAGCCGCGCCCATCCTCCGCGTACACGCCGGCGGTGTGATGCATCATCGTGCAGTCGATCTCAAACTGCATGCCCTGGGTTACATCGGCGGTGCCGGGCTTGAACGCTGTGTGGAAAAACACGCCGCTATTCCCGTCTCCCACGCACTTGAAGCGCAGCGAAAGCTGAAAATCCTTGTACGGTTTATCCGTCTGCAAATAACCGTAGTCCTTCGTGACACCCTTTCCGTGGATCAAGCCGTTCTCGACAGTCCAACTCTCCTGGCCGATTTTCGTCCATCCACTCAGATCCTCGCCGTTAAAAAGCGAGACCCAGTCTTCACCCGGAAGCTTCGGTTTCTGCTGGGCAAACGCCGCAACCGCCATCGCGCAAAGCGCCGCCAACCACACACCTCTTCGTTTCATTCCATGAAAGATACCATTACATCGATGCAGAAACTTACGTTGTTGATGGCCATTACAGCGGGTAATCTGCTCGCGGCTCTTCCCGAAGCGCCTCTGAATCAGCAGGTAGAATCCATCGTGTCTCAGGTTTCCGCCGATCGAATCGCCGATATTCAGAAGAAGCTCGAAAGTTTCGGCACCCGCAACATCTATTCCTCCACAACCGACCCCGAACACGGCATCGGCGCCGCCCGTGAGTGGATTGCCGCTCAATTTCGCAGTTACAGCCCGAAGCTGCAGGTATCGTTTGATAAGCACCGGCTCGCCAAGCAAGGCCGCGCCTTCCGCAATGTCGAAATTTGGAATGTTGTAGCTACGCTTCCCGGAACCGATGAAGCCGATCACCATGTCCTGATCACCGGCCATTATGATTCACTGGATATGGTGTTCCGCAAAGGCCCCGACGGCCGGCGCGAACTCGATCCGGAAGCGACCGTCGCCGCGCCGGCGCCCGGCGTCACCGACGACGGCAGCGGCACCGCGGCGGTCATGGAACTGGCGCGCGTCATGAGCCAGTTCCAGTTCCGGAAGACTATTGTATTCATCGCCTTCGCCGCCGAAGAATACGGATTGTTCGGCAGCGGCCTCTATGCGGAAGACGCCGCGGCCAAGCATGAACTGATCGATGGCGTGTTCAACAACGACGTCATTGGCAGCGACGTTACCGGCAACGGCGAGACCACGAATCGCTACGTCAACGTTTACTCCGAAGAACCCATGGACTCCCCTTCTCGCGAACTCGCGCGCTACATGAAACACGCGGACGAACGCTATCAGCCTGGCTTCGATGTCCACCTGGTATTCCGGCACGACCGCTTCGGCCGCGGCGGCGATCACAGCCCGTTCAATGCCGAAGGATACCCGGCCGTCCGGGTCACCACGCCCATGGAGAACTTCTCAAATCAACACACGGCAACCGACACGTTCGCCAATACCGCTCCGGCTTATACCGCGCTGGTGGCCAAAGCGAATGCGTCGGCCGTGGCCTCGCTTGCTCTTGCACCGGAGACTCCCGTCATTCCGGCGCGGCCCGCTACCGGTGGCCGCGCCTTTGCTTCGCCATTGACGCGCGGCTCCGGTTATGACGCCGTGATGAAATGGGAGAGCCCGTCACCCGATCCCGACCGGCTCGGCTACGCCATCGTGATGCGCAAAACCACCGCACCCGATTGGCAAAACGAAATCTTCGTCGGCAACGTGGACGAATACACGCTGCACAACGTGAATATCGATGAAGTGGTGCTCGGAGTAAAATCAGTCGGAAAAGATGGCTGCGATAGCCCGGTGGCCGCGTATGTCGTGCCGCCGTACCACCAGCACAAAATCGAAACCTATTGATGCGTTCCCCGCGCGGCCTGCGCCAGCAAGATCGCTCCAATGGCGGTCAAACCCAGATGAATGTAGACCAGAAAGCGCGGCCCGTGCATCCGCCGGTTGATCGCTCGTCCGATAAAAATCGCAATCAACACCGCCGGTAATGACGCCAGATAGTAGCGAGTAACCGCTCGCGTCCACAGACCCGTCAGCCAATACCCGCCCATCACCACAATGCTCGCCGGGAAAAAGTATCCTTGCAGAGTCGCGCGAAAATGCCGGGGCGACCACCCGCGCAGCGCGCCGTAGATCACCAGCGGCGGCCCGTTCATTCCATAAGCGCCCCCAAGCACGCCCGCCCCGAACCCGAACAGCCAGGCCAGCCGGTCATTCTTGAGTCCAAATTGCTTTTTACTCAACAGTGAATACAGCGAGAAAGTGACGATTACGCACGCCAGAATCGCCTTCACTACCGGCTCGGCGACGCGCGTCAGCAGCACAAGTCCTAGCGGAATTCCCAGAAACGTGGAGAGCACGAGCCATCCCGCGCTGCGTGCGTGAACTTCGGACCAATCCTGCACCAACACCACGCCGGCCACGGTGATCGAAACAAGCGCCGCTACGGGGGCGGCCACCTGAACAGGAACGATCAGTGCGAGAAGCGGCACGGCCACGAGCGCCTCGCCAAAACCGAATACCGACCGAACCAGGGTGGCGACCAGCAGTACCGCCAATATCTCAAGAGTCATCCCGTCCACTATCAGAGCAGACTGGATATGGCCTTTAGAAAAAAAACAGCGCGTTCAAGGGAACGCGCTGTCGATCGGCCCTATTACGTCCCGAGGCAGTGACGACCTCCGAATTTCGCCCCTGCCGTCGAAGGACACCAATCTGTTTGCATTTTGCGTGCCGAATCGCAAACCGCCTCAAATGAACAGGAATGGGGAGGGCCATAGCACAAAGTGGATAATAGCCATTACAGACACTCACCTTTAGGGAAATGGAATGCCGCTAACAGTCTCATCGCATGTGGAAGATAACTTCGCCGTGCTCGAACTCGCGGGCTCGTTAACGCTCGGCCCTTCCTTGAACGCGCTCCGCGATTGCACCCGGGACCTCTTGAATGGCTCCAAAATCTCCGGGCTGATTTTGAACGTAGGAGGAATCACTATCGTTGACAGCGCCGGCCTTGGTGAGTTAACCGTTGTCTACACATTTACCAGCAAGCGAGGCGTCCCGCTCCGCTTGATTCACGTCACGTCCAATCTGCGCAAAATGCTGGAGATGACCCGGCTCGATGGCCTTCTTCCGATGGCGCCAGATCTCTCTACCGCGAAAAAAGAATTGGGCGCTCGTTAGCATCGCAGTATGGACATCTCCGGCAAGAATATCATCGGCTCCACATCTTCCGCTGAAGGGAAAGATACCTTTCGCGGTTTCAATCCAAGCGAGGGCAAAGCGCTGTGGCCTGCCTTCCACGAAGCAAGCGGCGCCGAAGTGGCGCGTGCCGCGGATCTCGCCGATCAAGCCGCGCTCGCCATGCGCGAACTCACCGCGGATCACGTGGTAGGTTTCCTGCTTGGCATGCGCGAAGAAATCGCCAACTTGGGCGATCAATTGATTGAACGCGCCGCGCAGGAAACTGGCCTCCCGCATGACCGCCTTAAAGGCGAGCGCGAACGTACGCTGAACCAGATCAAGCTCTTCGCCGATATCGTGAACGAAGGCTCGTGGGTCGACGCTCGCATCGATACCGCCCTTCCCGACCGCAAGCCGCTGCCGCGTCCAGACATTCGCCGCATGCTCCAGCCGATCGGCGCGGTCGCGGTGTTCGGCGCGAGCAATTTTCCCCTCGCCTTCTCTGTTGCCGGAGGCGACACCGTCTCGGCTTTTGCGACGCGCAACCCCGTTGTCGTAAAGGCGCACCCTGCGCACCCCGGCACTTCGGACCTCGTCGGCCGCGCCATCTCGCGCGCCGTGAAGGCATCTGGAATGCCGGAAGGCACATTCTCGATGCTGCATGGCGTTCGGCCTGAAACCAGCCTCGCGCTGGTGACTCATCCCAAAATCCGCGCAGTCGGCTTCACTGGGTCTCTGCGCGCCGGACGAGCGCTTTTCGATGCCGCCGCGCGCCGCCCGGACCCCATTCCGGTTTACGCCGAAATGGGCAGCGTAAATCCGGTGTTCGTGCTTCCCGGCGCCCTCGCTGCGAATTCGCGTGCTGTGGCGGAATCGCTCTCCCGCTCCGTGTTATTAGGCGTTGGACAGTTTTGCACCTGCCCGGGCCTGGTCTTCGGCATCGATGGCGACGGCTTCCGGGAATTTCAAAAGCACCTCACGGAACTGTTTGAGCAGGCCGCTCCGGCCACCATGCTCAATCCGGCCATTCTAAAAGGTTTTACGCAAAACTTCCAGGAAGCCGCGCAAATTTCCGGAGTGCAGAAGCAAATTTCCTCCCGCGCCGCCGTGGCGGAAAAAACCGAAGGACAACCCGGCTTGCTGACCACCACCTCCGAAACCTGGCTGAAGAACAAAACGCTTCACGAAGAGATCTTCGGTCCCGCCACGGTACTGGTACACTCCGGGTCGGCCGAGGAACTCTTGCAAATTGCCGCCGCTCTCGAAGGAACCTTAACAGCCACCATTTTGGGTACGGCCGAGGAACTCGCTCAACAGGGGGAATTAATAACCGTATTAAGCCGCAAAGCCGGACGGCTGATTTTTAATGGCTACCCAACCGGCGTGGAAGTCGGGTATGCGATGCATCACGGTGGGCCCTATCCGGCCACAACCGATCCGAAGTTCACATCCGTGGGCGCCACCGCCATCTATCGCTTCGCAGTTCCTGTTTGTTATCAAAATTTCCCGGAACATCTTCTACCACCCGAGTTACAAAACAGCAATCCGCGTAATATCTGGCGGACTGTTAACGGACAACTTACTCGCGATCGCGTGTAACTGCTCCGGCGCGAAACGGTCTATATGATTAGTGCCTGCACCAGTTGAAATTCCGGACGATGTAGACACTTGCGAAATTAAATGCGGTAAAAAGAAGATCACCGTTACCAACCTTCGTAAAGTATTCTGGCCGCAACTCGGGAAAACCAAGCGCGATCTTCTGCTTTATTACGCCGATGTTTCTCCGGTACTCTTACCTCACCTAAAACATCGCGCGATGGTGATGAAGCGTTATCCGAACGGAATTGAAGGCGAATTCTTTTTTATGAAGCGCACCCCGGCTTATCACCCGGAGTGGCTCGAAACCTGCTCCATTGCTCATAAATCCGGCAATGTGATCGATTTCCCCATGGCGCAGGATCTCGCGGCCCTGCTGTGGATCGTCAATCTCGGATGCATCGATTTGAATCCGTGGTATGCCCGCTGCGACGACATAGACCGTCCTGACTTTCTGCACTTCGATCTGGACCCGGTTCCACCCGCCGAATTTCAACAGACTCGCGAAGTCGCACTTCTGGTTCGAAGTTATCTCGCCGAGCGTGGTATCGAATGTTATCCGAAAACCAGCGGCTCTCGCGGCATTCATATCTACATCCCCATCCAGCGAAAACCATTGCAGAAAGAAGTCTGGCGCGTGGCCAAGCGAATCGCGTTCGAACTCGCTAAGCAGCATCCGGATGTGATTACCGCCGAATATCGCATTGCACTCCGTCCACCGGGAAGAGTGCTCGTCGATTACAACCAGAACGCTTGGGGAAGAACGCTCGCCTCTGTCTATTCCGTTCGCCCCCGTCCTGAAGCCACCGTCTCCACCCCCGTCACCTGGAACGAAATAGAAGCGGGCATCTCGATAACCAACTTGTCGATGGATTCCATTTGCCGCCGCATTGCGAAAGACGGCGATCTCTTCAAACCCGTGCTGCAAAGCCGTTCGCGGTATCCGCTCGAAAAATTGCAATGAGCCTGCCGCTGCCCGTTGATTACGCGCCGATGGAGGCCAACACGGCGCGCGAAATCCCAACCGGCCCGGAGTGGGAATACGAGCCGAAGTGGGACGGCTTCCGGTGCCTCAGCTTTCGCGATGGCAAGCACGTCGATATCGTCTCAAAGGCCGGGCAACCGCTCGCGCGTTACTTCCCGGAAATCCTGGAAGCTCTTCGCGAATTAGAGGCCACGAAATTCGTGCTGGATGGAGAACTGATCGTGACGCATCAGCGCACACTCGATTTCGACGCCCTGCTGCAGCGCATTCATCCCGCCGAGAGCCGCATCCGCAAGCTATCGCAAGAAACTCCCGCCACGCTGATCCTGTTCGATCTTCTGGTCAACGATCAGGGCTCGGACATTACCGGGGAAGTACTCGAAGAGCGCCGCGCCCAATTGGAATCGTTTGCGAAGAAGTATCTGGCGCACAACAACCGCATTCGTCTTTCTCCGCGCACGCGCGATTTTGAGACTGCAAAAGCCTGGTTCAAGCGTATGGCCGGACCGCTCGATGGCGTGATCGCCAAACGTGTGGACCGGCCCTATGCTTCGGGCGAACGCACGGCAATGCTGAAGATCAAGAATCTTCGGACCGCCGATTGTGTCGTGGGAGGCTTCCGCTATGGAACGAAAAATCGCCTGGTCGGTTCTTTACTGCTTGGTCTTTACGACGACGCTGGAAAACTCAATCACGTGGGTTTCACTTCCGGAATCCCCACTGCCGAAAAAGCGTCGCTGACCAAAAAACTGGAAGCGCTCATCCAGCCGCCCGGCTTTACCGGGAACGCGCCCGGAGGTCCCAGCCGCTGGAACACGGAGCGCAGCGGCGAATGGGAACCGCTCGCCCCTAAACTGGTGGCCGAAGTGCAATACGATCACTTCACCGGCCATCGCTTCCGCCACGGCACGAAGCTGCTCCGGTGGCGTCCCGACAAGCGCCCGGAAGAATGTACTGCAAACCAGGTAAAGCGCGAAAGCCAATCGCCCCTCACACTATTGGACTGAGCCCCCGCAATCTCCCCACGTAACCTCCCCTGTCTGCCGGCATCCCACCCAAAGGAGCCCATCATGAAAGCTGTTGTTTTCCATGGCGTCGGCGACATTCGCCTCGACGACGTAAAAGAACCGAAAATTCAGGAGGATACGGACGCGATCGTGCGGCTCACCGCGAGCGCCATCTGCGGCACGGACCTGCACATGGTCCGCGGAACCTTCAGCGGGATGAAGCCCGGCACCATTCTCGGTCATGAAGGCGTCGGCACTGTCGAAGAACTCGGCAAAGGCGTGCGAAACCTGAACGTGGGGGACCGTGTGGTCATCGGTTCCACCATCGCTTGCGGATACTGCTCTTACTGCAGGGCCGGATATTACTCGCAATGCGACAAAGCGAATCCGAACGGCGCGCAGGCCGGAACCGCGTTCTTTGGGGGCCCCAAAGAGACCGGCCCGTTCGATGGCCTCCAGGCCGAATACGCCCGCATTCCGTTTGCGAATGTCGGAGCGGTCAAGCTGCCTCCCGAAGTCACCGATCAGCAAGCGATCCTGATTTCCGACATTTTTCCCACCGGCTATTTCGGCGCGGAACTAGCCGAGATCAAGCCGGGCGATTCCGTTGCCGTGTTCGGTTGTGGACCGGTTGGACAATTTACCATCGCCAGTGCAAAGCTGATGGACGCCGGCCGTATCTTCGCCATCGATCACATTCCGTCGCGCCTCGCGATGGCCCGCCAGCAAGGCGCCGAAGTTATTAACTTCGAAGAAGAGGATCCGGTCCAGGTGATTCAGGAACTGACTGGAGGTATCGGAGTCGATCGAGTGATTGACGCAGTGGGCGTCGATGCCGAACGCCCGCACCACGGCCCTGCCGCCAAAGAAGCGGACGCGAAAGCCGGCGAGTACAAGAAAGAACTTTCCGAGATCGCCAAGAAGACGAACCCGAAGGACGGGAACTGGGTGCCCGGCGACGCTCCCTCGCAAGTTCTTGAGTGGGCTGTGAAATCGGTCGCAAAAGCCGGAACGGTTTCCATCATCGGCGTCTATCCGCAGACCGCCAAAACATTTCCCATCGGCGCGGCCATGAACCGGAATCTCACGGTCAACATGGGCAACTGCAACCACCGGAAATACATTCCGAAGCTGGTGGATATGGTGCGAAATCGGACTATCGATCCGACGCTCATCCTCACGCAGGTGGAACCGCTGACGGATGTCATCGAAGCCTACAAAGCCTTCGATAAGCGCGAACCCGGCTGGATCAAAGTGGAGCTGCTTCCGCGCAGCCGCGCCGCCCACGTATAAAAAAAAGCCCAGGCCATTTCGCCTGGGCTTCATTCCTAGCTATTGTTGTTTTACGCTCGGTGGCGCAGACGATCTTGTCGTCTGCGTTTCCATTACTGCTTCGGCGCGCTGGAGGGAGCAGCCGTATCGTTGGCAGTCTTGCTGCCCTTCTTGTGGTGCTTCTTAACTTTCTTCGTGCTCTGAGAGGTCGTGTTCTGCGTACCAGCCGAGTTCTGCGCCTTCTTGGCCACACTGGGGGCAGCCATCAGGAAAGGAACCGCGGCAACGGTCAACAGGGTAGATGTAAACAGCTTTTTCATTTTTTTCTCCTTCAACTCGTGGCGGATCTCCAAAAATAGGAGTTGACGCAAATCGCAGCGGCTATAAATGCTTGGTTGTTATTTTGCCGCTGCTGGTTTTCGTCCGGCTCCCGTCCCGCTCACGATCCCAGTTTGCCTTCTCGTGCGCCGTGCCGCCATCGCGCCTAATGGTGAAATTGAATCCCGTATTTACGGGATACCCCGCGCGAGTTCTTAATGAAACAATCGGCATGTGGCTCAGCCCGGTTCCATCACGCGTGCCCATCTCCAGCGTCTTTTGCTGATTGGCCTCGGCATCTCCGCAATCCTGCTCCTCTCGGCCGTAGTACTCGCCTGGCGCGCGGTTCATGACATCGATGAGAACACGCAGGCATTCGCCCGGGATCAGGAGCTCGCCAAATCCGCGATCGACGACATCGAGCGCCAGCAAGCCGATCTGAACAACCGCTGGGTCCAGCTTGCTCATCGAAAAGACCTGGTCCGGCGCGAGGAGATCCTCGACCAGCTCGAACAGAACCGTAAACAGATGAGCACTACGCTCGAATCCGCCTACGAGCGCGCCGAGCTGTTACGCGAAAGCATCTATGAAGCGGGCCATGGCTTGCTGCGCTGGACCGTTTGGCTGTTTGCCGCCTGCGTCGGGCTCTCCTTGCTCTGCGCCACCTGGGCCGTGCGGGGCTCCACCGCCTTGTTTCGCAAACTGGAGCAGCAAGCGGCGGAACTGACCGGAATGCAGTACCAGTTTCTGGAAACGCAGGAGAACGTCGCTCGCCGCTTCTCGCATGAACTCCACGATGAATTGGGACAGGTGCTCACCGCGATCAAAGCCAATCTGTCAGCCTTGCGTGACGACAACGGCAGCACGCGTGTAGACGATTGCATGCGCCTGGTGGACGAAGCCATCCGCGACGTCCGCGAGCTCTCTCAATTGCTCCGTCCCACCATCCTGGACGATTTTGGCCTGGATGCCGCACTCCGTTCTTTAACGGAGAATTTCGCCCAGCGCACCGGGATTGACGTGAAATATCGCAGTGAGATGAACGGCCGCCGCTTGCGCGATGAAGCGGAAACGCACCTGTTCCGCATTGCGCAAGAAGCGCTGACGAACGTCGCGCGTCATTCGCAGGCCACGGCTGTCTCGGTAGAGCTCGCCCCGCACGGCGACCAGGTAGCGTTAACCATCGGTGATAACGGGCGGGGCTTTGAGATAACGCGACGCGTGCCGGGGTCCGGACTTGGTCTCGCTGGCATGGAAACGAGAGCGCGCGGCTGCGGTGGTGAAATGAAGATGGAGACCGCTCCGGGGAAGGGGTTGAAGATCGAAGTCACGTGTCCGATCGGAACATAAAAATCTTGCTAGCCGACGATCACACCATCGTGCGCCAGGGACTCAAGCTGATTCTTTCGGCGCACTCGGATCTTGAGGTGGTCGGCGAAGCCGCGAACGGCCGCGAAGCCGTCGATCTCGCGCAGAAGCTGAAGCCCGATATCGTTTTGATGGATGTCGCCATGCCCGAATTGAACGGCATCGAAGCGACGCGCCGCATGGTGCAGGCGAACCAGCGCCTGCGAGTGCTTGTCTTGAGCATGCACAAGGAGGCGGTCTATGTGCGCGAGATCCTGCGTGCCGGCGCGCGCGGATACATTTTGAAAGACGCCATCGACACCGAGCTCGTCAATGCGGTGCGTTCGGTCGCGCGCGGCGACGGCTACATCAGCCCCGGCGTCTCCGGAGCGTTGCTGAGCGATTACCGCAAGGACGTAACCGATCCGCTCGACCTGCTTTCCAGCCGCGAGCGCGAAGTGCTGCAACTCATCGGCGAGGGCAAGACCAATAAGGAAATCGCAACCAAATTGAATTTAAGCGTCTATACGGTCGATTCCCACCGCGGCAAAGTGATGGAGAAGCTCAACCTGCACAGCACTGGCGAACTGGTCCGCTTCGCCGTGAAACACGGCCTGGTGGACTGAGTGCTTACCTGGTGGAGCGCGCCTCTGGCGCGCTATGCCGCCATTCGTGGCGGCATTTCGAACCGAAACCGGCAGCTATGCAACCAGCTATCCCGATGCCAAGCATCCACCAGGTTCCCGGTTCCGGCACTTGCTCCATCAATACAGGCGTTGTCCCATCGGCTGCGTAGAAGCTAAACTCCGGTGATAAATAGCCGTAACCTACACCCGCGCCAAACATGCTGGATCCGCCGCTACCGATCGTTCCAGATATCGAGTACACAAAGGTTTGCCCGAGCGTTACGGGAATCCTGATCTCCGTTCCCTGGCTTTCCACCGGCCACGTAGAACGGCTGAGGGGGTCCACCGAACAGTTGAGATTGGCGGCCACTCCGGTGCATGCAAAAGAAAACATCTCTCCGATACTGAATCCGAATGTGCCGTACGAGTTATTACCGTTGTCGCCGCTCCATCTGTATCCGGGGATAGTGACTGCGAGATAGCCGTCTCCCGCCCCAAGTGCAATCAGGCCTGTTGAAAATTGAAAATTGCCCGTTGCTCGCGCGAAACTAGAGGCCGCAATTGACGATATCGAAGGGGCGTGACTTGCCGTCTCCTCCGTGAAACTTGCCGAGACTGTTGAGAACGTCGCTGCGGGATTGGCTGGCAAAGACGTCGTAAGCCCAATGCTGGCGCTTGACGATCCCTGAATACCGTCGGTTACGGCGCAGCTACTCGGCCCTTGCATCCTGTAATCTTCGCTAACTCCAGTCGACAAGTCGTGATACCCGATCTCGCAAGAGAAGCTGCTGCTGATGGTTGCGGCGTACGACGACGTTGCAACCAATATCACAGTTGATAAGAAAACCGCTTTGTTCATGACCGGCAAACCGCATTGCAATCTACACGCCAGCATGTCTGAAATCGTAAAACGAACCCAAACCAGTTCGTTTCGCAAAATCCGCCCCCGCATCCCCGTCCGGAACCCAGTCACACCACACGCGAAATTATCTTTTCTGTGAGTACTCATGAACTTACCCCCTCCAAACGCTCCCATCCCGAACCGGCCTGCGCGACTCTGGACGCGGGAATGCCATGTCCGAACATCCCGAAGAAGATTTAGAACAAGAACGCCCCGGCCGCTCCACCGGACCCACTTCGCTCGCAGGGAAAGAAATCTCCAGTCAGAACGCGCTGAAGCACGGCTGCTGCTCCAATCGCCTCATCCTCGCTGACGAAAGCGAACAGGAATGGCGCGATCTGCTGCAAGGCTGGCTGGACGATTACCAGCCCGGCACGCAAACCGGCCGCTCGCTGGTCGCCAAAGCCGCCGAAGCCGAATGGTTTCTGTTACGTATGCTTCGGCGTCATAAAGAAGCCGAACAACGCTTAGCCGCCGAACAACCCGATACCTTTCTCTGGACCGATGAACAGCACAAACTGCTCGAACGCTTTCTGCGCTACCGCACCACCGCCGAGCGCTCTTTCACCCGCGCTTTGAACAATCTGGAGCGCCTGCGCAAAAACCGTATCCAGGAATCGGACCGCGAGGAACGCATCGCGCAGCGTATTCAAAGAGCCGAAGCAGCGGCCGCGGCCAAAACAGCCAAAGTGAAGCCCGAACCTGAACCGAAACCGGAAGAACCGAAGCGCATCTTCTGCGGCCAGAACGCGAAAAAAAACCAGCGTAAGATTCACGTTCTCGAACAGTGGGTGGAAGTCAGCGTCGAAGACGGCCACGCGGTTACGGTCCTGCTTCCCTCGAACGAAGAGCTCATGGAAATCGGCAAAGCCATGGACCCGCCGCCGGATTATGTGTACCGCCGTTTCCATTTCGTGGGCAGCATTCCCGCCGAGTATTACTGGACCACGCAGGATCCGGAACTCCGCGAGCGGGGCGGAGCGGGCGTGCAGCGTATGACGCCGGAAACCTGGGTCGCGGTGATCGAGCGCGAGAAACAGCGCGGCGACAGGCACATCGGCCCTTGCGGCGGAAATCTGCCCCGGCCCAAGGAGCGGGGCGAATGCGAATGCTCTGTCTGCCTGGAAAATACTCGGATACTTTCAGAGAGAACTCCCTGAAGCTGTCGATTTCTTCACCCCTTGTGCGACGTATTAGCAGACATATGTTCCGCCTGCACACCCGAGAGAATAAAACTAACCGCCTGGTCAGCATGCTGCTTCAGCATGCTCCGCTGCAATGGATTCTTTCCGCCGGGCCACACCGACTGCAAGCGCTGCGCAGCACAGTAATAAAAGCAACAGACACCCACGATATTGACCGCCGTGTGCCAGGAATCGAGCGCCCGAAAAATCTTCTGCTTGCGCCCGCGTTCCAAAATATTCGCGAGCACGTGATACAACGACGGGAACCCAATCTTCTCGTAATAAGCGCCGCGGTTCTGAATGGTCTCGAAGAACAGCATGGCCGGGGCGCCGGGCTGGTCGGAAGTGATCTCCAAAACGCGCCGCACCACCCCTTCCAGTGCCTGCGCCGGATCGCTGTGCGGGGCTGCGAACTGTTGAAAACTCAGCAACAGCGGCGCAAACACCTGCTCCAGCGCGGCTTCGTACAACTTCTCCTTGCTGCCGAAATAATGATAGATCATTCCCTTGGTTACCCCGGAGCGTTGCGCGATGTCCTCCGTGCGGGCCGCCTCCAGGCCATGCCGTGCAAATTCCTCTTCGGCGGCAGCCAGGACCGCAGCGCGAGTGGCCGCGCGATCGCGAGTACGCGCAGGTTTACCAGGACGAGGTCTCATTTTTTTCTCAATTCTACCCGCAAACAACTGACCAGTTGGTTAATTAAATCGCTGCGTCTTGTGAGCACCGGGAATCATCTCTCTCTGCAAGGGAACTTTCGAATGTTAGTTAACCGTAACAGAACCGCGACCGCAAGGGAGCGGCTTTTCAAGGGAGCAACTGCCTTCACGGCAATCCTCGCGTTCACTCTCCTCACCGTCTCCTGCGCCAAGAGCAACGCCGAGCGCGTGGCCGCCATGCCCGCGCTTCCCGTCTCCGTCGTCAATGTGCAGCCGCAATCGGTGCCGATTTATGGCGAATATGCCGCCCAAACCTTCGCGCGCGACGCGGCCGATATTCGCGGCCAAGTGGACGGCTATGTTCGGAAGCGCTTGTTCCAGACGGGACAGGACGTGAAAGCCGGAGAGCCGCTCTACATTCTCGACCTGCGGCCGTACCAGGCGGAAGTGCAAAAGGCCAAAGGCGACGTCGCGCAAAGTGAAGCCAATGTAGATTTCGCCAAGCGCCAGGTCGCGTTGCTGCAAGCGCAAGCCGACCTCGCGCAGGCACAGGCCAACGAATTGAAAGCCCAGCAGGATGTCGACCGCCTCACACCACTCGTCAGCCAGGATGCCGCCGCCAAGCAGGACCTCGATAACGCAGTCGCCGAACTGAAGGCCGCGAAAGCCAATGTGGCCGCGCGCCAGGCCAATGTAGAACAGACGCGCCTCTCGACGCGCATCCAGATTGAAACGTCCGCGGCGCAACTCGAAGCGAATCAAGCTCTACTCAAAACTGCACAGCTCAATCTCGAATACGCGACTGTCACCGCGCCTATCAGCGGTCGCGTCGGCGACAGCACCGTGCAGGTTGGGAGTCTTGTCACGAAGAACTCCGCGCAGCCGCTGACCACCATTGTTCCGCTCGACCCGATTTGGGTTCGTTTCAAAATCAGCGAAGCGGATTATTTGAAATCGCTCAAAGATCCGAAAGGCGAGGACCTGCGCCACGCGCACTTCCAGCTTCTGCTGGCCGATAACTCGGTGTTCCCGTACCAGGGGCGGTTTGAAAACGCAACCAACGAGGTGGATTCGAAAACCGGCACGCTCGAAATCCAGGTGACGTTCCCAAATCCCAAACACACGCTCTTACCCGGCCAATTCGGCCGCGTTCGACTGCGCCTTCGCGAGCGTGAAAACGCCCTTGTCATTCCGCAGCGCGCGGTCGAAGAGCTCCAGGGTCTGCAATCCGTCATGACCGTGGGCGCTGGCAATCATGCCGAAGCGCGCACCGTGGTTTTGGGAGATCGCGCCGGCGACAACTGGGTGGTCGAACAGGGATTGAAATCCGGCGACCGCGTGATTGTCGACGGCCTCATGCTGGTCCGGCCTGGCGCGCCTGTAAATCCGCATCCGTATACTCCAGCCGCAAATTGAGGATCACGCATGGCTAGATTTTTCATCAATCGTCCTGTCTTCGCGATCGTCATCGCGATTGTGATTGTGCTGCTGGGAGCGATCTCCATTCCGTTACTCCCGGTCGCCACCTATCCCGAAGTCGTGCCGCCAGTTGTCGAGATCACCGCGAATTATCGCGGCGGCAACGCGCTCGACCTCGAAAAAACCGTCGCGCAGCCCATCGAGCAGCAGTTAACTGGCCTCGACGGCATGCTCTACTTTTTCTCGCGCAGTTCGAATAATGGCGCTATCACCATGGACGTCACCTTCGAACTAGGGACAGATCCGGATCTCGCCACCGTCAAGGTGCAGAACAAAGTCAGCGTCGCGATGCCGCAATTGCCGCAGGAAGTGCAGCGCGAAGGCGTCACCGTGAAGAAGGTCTCCTCCGCGTTCCTGTTCGCGATTGCAATCTCAGCCCAGGATGGCCGCTACGACTCGCTGTTCCTGAACAATTTCGCCACCATCAACCTGGTGGATAAAATCGGCAGCCTGCCGGGCGTCGGCGACTGCCGGCTCGCAGCGCCCCAGAACTATGGCATGCGGCTCTGGGTGAACCCCGACAAAATGGCCGAGTTGGGCATCACCGCAACGGACGTCAACAACGCTGTCCAGCAGCAAAACCGGCAGAATCCGGCCGGCTCTATCGGCCAGCCGCCGGTTGCGCGCGGCGCCGAGTTTCAGTATCCGGTCAACGCGACCGGCCGGCTTCAGACGCCCGAACAGTTCGAAAACATCATTGTGCGCGCCGAGCCCGACGGGTCTCTACTCCGCATCCGCGATTTCGGGCACGTCACACTGGGCGCACAGGATTACGCCAACTTCAGCAATCTGAATGGACATCCGGCCGCCGTCGTCATCGTCTTTCTCTCTCCTGGAGCGAATGCGGTCCAAACCGGAAACCAGGTGCTCTCCTTTATGAAACAGGCGAGCCAGACGTTCCCCGCAGGCATCCGTTACGACATCAATTACGACGCAACGCGGTTTGTACGCACGTCCATCCGCGACGTCGTCTTCACGCTGCTCGAAGCGGTCGGGCTCGTGGTGTTGGTGGTCTTCATATTCCTGCAAAACTGGCGCGCCACGCTGATCCCTCTGCTGACGGTTCCCGTATCCATCGTCGGAACCTTTGCGCTCTTTCCGCTGCTCGGATTCAGCATCAACATGACCAGCATGTTCGGGTTGGTGCTGGCAATCGGCATGGTGGTGGATGACGCCATCGTGGTCGTCGAAGCAATTCAACACAATCTGGACCAAGGAATGACGCCGCGCGAAGCCACGCTGCGCGCCATGGATATGGTCTCCGGACCGGTAATCGCCATCGCCTGCATCCTGGCGGCGGTCTTCATTCCCGTTGCGTTTCTCGGCGGCATCAGCGGACAGATCTATCGCCAATTTGCCCTGACCATTGCGGCCTCCGTGCTGCTGTCGGCATTCAACGCCCTGTCTTTGAGCCCGGCACTTAGTGCGATGATTCTGCGCCCGCGAGCAGACAGCCGAGGACTCCTGGGCCGCTTCTTCGATCGTTTCAATCGCAGCTTCGATTGGACCACGCATCGCTATCTCTCCGGTATTCGCGTCCTGTTTCGCCGCGCGGCGTTGGCGCTGGTTGCGCTCGCAGGGGTTTATTTTCTGGCCGGTTGGCTCTTCAAAACGCTGCCTGCGGGCTTCCTGCCGGATGAAGATCAAGGCGTCTTTTTCGCCGCGCTTCGTTTGCCGGATGGCGCATCGATTCATCGCAACGAACACACGGCCAAGCACATTGAACAAATGCTTGGTGGAATGCCCGGCATCGATTACGTGACTACCTTCGGCGGCATGGATTTCGTAACACAGACCAACAATTCGAATGTGGCAACCATCTTCGCCACGCTCAAGCCTTGGGACGAGCGAACCTCGAAACAGACGCAGTTCGCCAGCCTGCTAGGGCGCGCGCAACAGGGTTTCTTTACGTTGAAGGACGGGTTTGCGTTCGGCTTCGGCCTACCTCCCATTCTGGGCCTCGGTACCTCCGGCGGATTCGAATTCATGCTGGAGGACCGGGCCAACGGTTCAATCGAAGATCTGTCTCGAACAGCGAACGAACTGCTGGCTGCGGCGAGCAAACGCCCGGAATTAGGAAATGTCGTGAGTACGTTTCGCGACAGCGTTCCCGAATATGAGCTCCACGTCGACACCGAGAAAGCGCAGACTCTCGGCATTCCGGTCAGCGACGTGTACGATTCGCTGCAAACGTTTTTGGGCGGTTTGTACGTGAACGACTTCAACCGTTTCGGCCGTACCTGGAAAGTGCTCATGCAGGCCGACAATGAGTTTCGCGATGACGCCAAGGACATCAATCGCTTCTACGTGCGCGGCACGGCCGGCGAGATGGTGCCGCTCGGAACGCTGGTGAGCGTAAAGCGCGTAGCCGGGCCTGAGGTCGTCTATCGCTACAACCGCTACCGCGCCATCGAAATTCTGGGACAAGCCGCGCCCGGCTATAGCTCCGGCGAAGCCGCGGCCGCCATGGAGCAGGTCGCCAAGCAATCTCTCCCGAAGGGTTACGGCTATGAATGGACCGGAACCGTCTATCAACAGAAACTGGCCGAAGGCAAGGAAGGCTACACGTTCGGCCTCGCCGCCGCGCTGGTATTCCTGTTCCTCGCGGCGCTGTATGAAAGCTGGTCGATTCCGTTCGCGGTGCTACTGGCAGTTCCCTTGGGAATCTTCGGCGCGCTGCTCGCGGTCTTTCTTCGCCACTACGATTACGATCTCTATACCCAGATCGGCATCGTGACGCTCATCGGGCTCGCTGCCAAGAACGCCATCCTGATCGTGGAATTCGCCAAACAGCGCCGTGAAGAAGGATTATCTTCCACCGAGGCCGCTGTCGAAGCCGCGCACTTGCGGCTACGGCCGATCCTGATGACTTCGTTCGCCTTCATCCTGGGCGTGGTCCCCATGGTACTGGCGACCGGAGCAGGCGCATCGTCCCGGCGCGCGCTCGGAACCGCGGTGTTCGGCGGCATGACGGCGGCTACCCTGCTCGGCATCTTTGCCGTACCGGTGTGCTTCGTGGTGGTGGCGCGTTTGATGGAGCGCCGCCGCGCGCCCTCGTCATCCGAAGAAGAAGAATTGTCCATTGCAGGAGTGTCGCAATGAAACGCCTGTATCTATTGCCCCTTGCTTCCATGTTTTTCACCTCCTGCGCCATCGGCCCCAATTACACCCGTCCGCAAGTACCCGTTCCGCCGCAATACCGCGGCGCGCAGCAACCGGCATCGGCGTCCTCGGTCGCCCAGGTAAAACCGTTCGATCTTTTCCACGATGCCGAACTGACCGAGCTGCTCAAAACCGCGCTTGCGCACAACGAAGACCTGCAAATCGCGGCTCAGCGCGTCCTCGAAGCGCGGGCGCAATATGGCATCGCGCGATCGAACCAGTTCCCGTCGCTCGATGCAACGGGCACGTTTGAAGCGGCTCGCTCTTCATCCGTTGGTTCGTATACCTTCGTTCCGTCGAACTTGAGTCTCGCAGCAAGCTATACCCAGGCCGGGTTTTCTCTGTCGTGGGAGCTCGATCTATGGGGCCGCTTGCGCCGGCTTACCGAGTCCGCCCGCGCGCAATATCTCGCTACCGAGGAAGCCCGTCACGGCGTGGAATCGACCGTGATAGCCGACGTGATGACGAATTATCTGAGTCTTCTGGAGCTCGACACCGAACTCGAAATTGCAAAGCAGACGCAGGAAGTGGCCCAGCGCGGCTTAAAACTAACCGAGATTCGACGCGCTCAGGGCGCAGCAACCGGACTCGACGTGCGTCAGGCGGAGGAATTGCTCTACAGTGCCACAACTCAGACCGCCGCGACACAGCGCGAAATCGGCAAAACAGAAGACGCATTGAGCCTATTGCTAGGACGTGATCCCGCCGCCGTGCCGCGCGACCGCCGGCTGAGCGATATTCCCGACACAGCGGAGATTCCGTCCGGCTTGCCATCTACTTTACTCGAGCGCCGGCCCGATATTCGTCAAGCGGAGGACACATTAATTTCCGCCAACGCGGAGATCGGCGCAGCCAAAGCGCTGTATTTCCCCCAAATTTCGCTCACCGGATTTCTGGGCGGCCAGAGCCGCTCGCTCAACGCGCTCTTCACGGGGCCAGCGCGTCTCTGGACCATTGCCCCGGCCGGCGATCTCTCCATCTTCAACGCCGGACGCTTGCGCAACAACGTCCGCTATACCGAGGCGAGACAACGCGAGATGATTGCGACGTACGAGAAAGCGATACAAAACGGGTTCCGCGAAGTCTCCGATGCCCTCATCGAGCACGAAAAAGATCGCGAGCAGCGCCAGCAGGAAGAACTATTCGTGAAAGCGCTGCGCGAAGCGGACCGTTTGTCTCAATTGCGCTACAAGGGCGGCCTCGACAGTTACCTCCAAGTACTAGACGCCGAGCGTAATTTATTTCAAGGAGAATTGACTCTCGCACGATTGCGACGCGACGAGTTGCTTTCGATGGTCGACCTTTATCGCGCCCTCGGTGGCGGCTGGCAGCAATAGCGCAACAGAACCCCGACCGTCAGGGAGGGGTCTTTACAACACATTTACACCCCGACAACACCCCGACCTTGCTTTGCCCAGCAAGATCGGAGCATGCGAAAAATCTCTTGGGTCACATTGGCCGCGCTGGGAATGACCGCCGCGCTGGCTTCCGCCGATCCGGTCAACAGCTACGTTCAGACGAACCTCACATCCGACCTCCCGGGAGTTGCGGGAAAGCAGGATACAAACTTAGTCAATCCATGGGGCATTGCAGCCGGCCCCACCACCCCGTTCTGGGTTGCGGATAACGGAACCGGGTTATCCACCATCTACAACGGATCGGGATCGGCGCTCTCCCTGGTGGTTACCGTACCGCCGCCGGCGGCCAGCACCGATACCGCCGCGCCCACGGGAATCGTCTTCAACGGCACTGCGAGCTTCGGCGGATCGCATTTTATCTTCGCGACCGAGGACGGCACGATCTCGAGTTGGACCAGCGGCACAAATGCTGTTCTCCAGGCAACCACGCCCAACGCAGTTTACAAAGGCTTGGCGATCGGCAGCAACGCAACGGGCAATCTGTTGTACGCAGCGAATTTCGCCTCCGGCAAAATTGACGTCTTCAACAGCAGTTTCAGCCCTGCCTCCGTTCCGGGTGGGTTTAACGATCCGAGTATCCCGGCCGGCTTTGCGCCGTTCGACATCAAGACCATCGATGGGCAACTTTATGTAACCTACGCGATGCAGGACGCCGACAAGCACGACGATGTCGCGGGACCCGGCAACGGCTTCGTTGATGTATTCGATACAAACGGGAATCTGGTGCGGCGTCTGGTGAGCGGCGGCGCGTTGAATTCGCCCTGGGGCCTCGCCGTTGCACCGTCAAGCTTTGGAGCCTTCGGAGGCGATCTGCTGGTGGGCAATTTCGGCGATGGCGCCATCCACGCGTTCGATCCGGCGACCGGCGTTCTGCTTGGCCAGCTCCACAACGCGGACGGCTCGCCTCTCGTCAACGACGGCCTGTGGGGCTTGGAGTTCGGCAACGGAGTGCAGGGATTGGATCCAAACACCCTGTACTTCACAGCGGGTATTCCGGGGCCGGACAGCGTGGAAGATCACGGCTTGTTTGGTTCTATTACGGCTACGCCGGAACCAGGATCGGTACTTCTCATGGCCACCGGACTATTTTCGCTACTGCTCGCGATGCGAAGGCTAAGAGCTGATAGCTGATCGCTTACAAATTTTTTCCGCGGGATTGTCGAACCCGGCAATCCCGCGCGACGTAAGATAAGGAGGCACGAAATGGCACAACTGAATCCTTATCTGAATTTCAATGGCCAATGCGAAGCGGCTTTTAAGTTCTACGAGCAGTGTTTCGGCGGCAAAGACCTCATGCTGATGAAGTTCGGCGAGTCGCCGATGGCGGGTGACACGCCGCCCGAATGGCGCGACAAAATCATGCACGCCCATCTGAATATCGGGCAATCTGCATTGCTGGGCTCCGATGCCCCGCCCGATCGTTTTCAGAAACCGCAGGGCTTTTATGTCTCCTACAGCCTCAACGATCCAGCCGAAGCAGAGCGCGTCTTCAAGACGCTGTCAGAGAATGGACAGGTGCAGATGCCTCTGCAGCAAACGTTCTGGGCAGTCCGGTTCGGCATGGTGGCGGACCGGTTCGGGATACAGTGGATGATCAACTGCGAGAAGGCAGCTTAAGGAGCAGATCGGACATGAGCGGAGTACGAGTTCTGGTTGGTACGCGCAAGGGCGCGTTTATTCTGACATCGGATGGCAAGCGCCAAAAATGGGATATCAGCGGCCCTCACTTCGGAGTCGGCGGTTGGGAAATTTATCACATGAAGGGCTCGCCGGTGAATCCCAACCGGATCTATGCGTCGCTATCGAGCGGCTGGTCCGGACAGGTAGTGCAGCGCTCCGACGATGGCGGCAAAACCTGGGAAACGGTCGGCAATCAATTTAACTACGATGGCGTGCCCGGCACTCATCAGTGGTACGACGGCACGCCGCATCCCTGGGCATTCAAGCGCGTGTGGCACTTGGAGCCGTCGCTCACCGACCCGGATACGGTCTACGCGGGCATTGAAGATGCCGCGCTGTTCCGTTCAACGGATGGCGGCAAGAACTGGGAAGAGATCTCTGGTTTGCGGAAACACGGCTCCGGGCCGCGCTGGCAGCCGGGCGCGGGCGGCATGTGCCTGCACACGATCATTCTCGATCCAAGCGACGCCAACCGGATGTACATCGCCATTTCCGCCGCGGGCGCTTTTCGCACCGACGATGGCGGCAAGAACTGGCAGCCGATTAACAAGGGTCTGAAATCAGACTTCCTGCCCGATCCCACCGCCGAGGTTGGCCATTGCGTCCACCACGTCGCGATGCATCGCTCGCGTCCGGGCACACTGTTCATGCAGAAGCACTGGCACATCATGCGGAGCGACAACGCCGGCGATTCCTGGCAGAAGGTCAGCGGGAACCTGCCAACGGATTTCGGATTCGTGATCGATGTCCACGCGCACGAGCCGGAAACGATCTATGTCGTGCCCATCAAGAGCGATTCGGAACACTATCCGCCGGACGGCCAATTGCGCGTTTACCGCAGCCGCACGGGCGGAAACGAGTGGGAGCCGCTCGCCAAAGGTCTGCCGCAGAGCAATTGTTACGTCAACGTGCTGCGCGACGCCATGGCGGTCGATTCGCTCGATTCGTGCGGCATCTACTTTGGCACCACGGGCGGACAAGTCTACGCATCGTCTGATGCGGGCGATAGCTGGATGCCGGTCGTGCATGATCTACCGGCCGTGCTTTCCGTAGAGGTGCAAACGTTGCAATGATCCGGGTAGTGCTGCCGGCACATTTGCGGACACTCGCGCAGGTCAACGGAGAGGTGAAGCTCGACGTGGAAGGCGAGGTCACGCAGCGCTCGGTGCTCAATGCATTGGAAGCGCGGTATCCGATGCTGTGCGGGACGATTCGCGATCACGCCACGCAGCAGCGCCGCGCGTTTGTGAGGTTCTTTGCCTGCGCAGAGGACCTCTCGCACGAATCGCCGGACGCGCGCTTGCCCGATGCGGTCGCGAACGGCACCGAACCGTTTCTGGTGATTGCAGCCATTGCGGGTGGTTAGCACAAATTCATCACCACTCCCTCGCGGTCGTGGCTCAGAACACCCTGCCGAGCCGCGACCTGGCGTGCAGGGCGCGCCCGCTTTAGCGCGCGAGGGAGCGGTTTCCACACTTAAGGCAAGCGCCAAGTGCCGATTGCCGCTTATTTCATTGTGACCTTCGCCATCTCCTGGATTGGCGCGGCGCTCATCGCCGCGACCGTCGGCGGCCTGTTCATGTTCCCGGCGATGCTACTCGGCCCGAGTTGTGCCGGCGTCATCATGACCGGCGTAACCTATGGCGGACCCGGTCTCCGCGATCTCTTCGCGCGTATGCGCAGGATTTTGATTCCGGCGCGCTGGTACACAATTCTGCTGCTGCCACCGGTATTGATCTGGTTCATACTCCTCGCGCTGGGCTATGCGCCAAATCGGTTCTACGTGGGCGTCGCGTTTGGCGTGATCGCCGGCTTTCTGGAGGAAATTGGCTGGACCGGCTTTGCGTTTCCGGAAATGCGCCGCCGCATGAAGCCGCTTCCGGCGGCGATTCTTCTGGGTGTGTTGTGGGGCTGCTGGCATATCCCGGTGATCAATCATCTCGGCGCCGTGACGCCCCATCGCAACTATTGGTGGCCCTTCTTTCTGGCGTTCACGGCGGCCACAACGGGACTGCGAATCCTGATCTGCTGGACGTACACCCACACTCGCAGCATCCCGCTCGCGCAGTTATTACATGCCAGTTCCACGGGCTCGCTGGTGGTGTTCAGCCCTCCGGCCGTGTCAGCGGGTCAAGAGGCTTTTTGGTACGCGTTGTACGCCGTCGGTTTGTGGATTGCCGCCGGATTCGTCTGCACTCACCTGGGCAGAACAACCAGCGAGAGTTGACTGTGCTCGCGCATCAGCACAATAGGAATGGGCTTTCCCGGCTGGTGCTGCATACGTATATAAGAGATGACGTCGCGCGGTTCCGCGACATGGTGATCTCCAATCGCGGTAATGACATCGCCCGCTCGCAAACCGGCCTTGTAACCGGCGGAGTCCTTATCCACAGAGCGAACCAGCACGCCGTCCTTCACGCCAAAGTATTTCGCCAACTGCGAATCGACCGGCTCGCATTCAATCCCGAGCACCGCGTTCTTCCACACCAGTAGAGGACTGGGAACATCCGTTATGGCCCAGTTACCGAAATCCGGTACAGGGAATCCAGGCGGAAGGTTCAACCCGGCTCCTTTCGGCGCGTCCGTGGTTACGGTGGTAGTCTGCACTTTGCCGTTGCGCCAGTACTGAATCTTGACTTTGCGCCCCGCCGGAGTTTCGGCCACCAGCCGCCCCAATTGCTGTGCACCCAGAATGTTCTCGCCGTTGTAAGTCAACAACACATCGCCGGGTTTGATTCCGGCTCGTTCCGCGGGACTCCCCTCCACCACGTGCACAACTTCCGCGCCCCGCGCATCTTCCATGTTGAGTTCTTTCGCGCGGTCCGAGTCGATATCCCGCAACCCGACCCCAAGGTGGCTCTTAGCCGATTCAAGGTGCGCGGCAATGCCGAGACGAGTCGGACAAAGCGCCTGGCCCGCCATGGAATGAACCGGCAGCAGCATGACTCCGCAGGCCAGGGTCAGCAACAGAGAAGACCGCATCTTAGTAAATGTCCAGCGAGGCATTCATCGCGCGCAGAATCTGGAAGCAGCGGTCGCGAACGTAATCGTCGTCCGGCTGCGCCTGAGCGATCTGCTGCAAGCTGTCCGCGAATTGCGGATTGAAGGTGAAGCGCTGATTCGCCGGGGCAAGCACGTCGATCGCCTCCGAGCGCACGCCCGGATTTTCATCGTGCTCCAGCACCCATTGCAAGCCAGCCCGAGTTTCAGGATCGCCTACAAACTGCCGCAAACCTTCGAGCGCTTTCATGCGCACCGCGGCATTCGGATCATGCTCCACGCTATACAACAGCGCGTCGCGAACATCCGTTCCCGGGTCGTTCTTCAGCATCTCCACCGAATCCACGCGAATGGCAGGATCTTCCGGATCGCGCGCAGCCTGGAGCAGCAGGCGCCGCACCGCATCGTCGCTCACGCGCCCGGTCACTTCCTGCTGCTGCACTTGGTCCAGAATGATCCGGACCCCATTGCTTGCCGGCTGGATATCTCGAATTCGCGCCGTCGTGGGCCCCAGCATACTCATGGCGTTCGTGCCGTTCAGTCCCACGCCGCCCGGCAGACCGTTCCGGTCAATCCAGCGGGCCGATAGAAAACCGATCGATACCAGGAGCGAAGCCAGCGCCAGTCGCGACGACCAGCGAGTGCCCGAGAATCCGAAAGATTCTATCCGCCCCAGCCAGGATCGAAAAAGATTTCGCTTGGGCTTTGTAACGGCAAGGGACGCTTTCAGGTCCTGACGGCACTGCGAAAGCAGATCCAAAGCAACGTCCTGGCGCTCCGCGTTCAAAGCGCTGTGCCACTGCTTCTCTCGACCCAAAGCCTGCTGGCAGAACGCACACGAACCCAGGTGCTTTTCAAGCGCGTCTTCTTCGCCGAATTCGAGCTCTCCGTACAAATACAGCGAGAGATTGGTTTGGACCTGCTGGCAATTCATACAAAATCCCCAAGAGCTGCACGCATCTTCTGAGTCGCCCGGAAGAGGCAGTTTTTCGCGGCTTCTTCGCTCACCCCAAGCGCTTCCCCGATCGCCTTCAGCTTCATGCCCTGGAAATGGCGCATTTCAAAAACGATACGCTCACGTGGCGTCAGGTGCCCAAGGACCTCCTGAATGCGCGAGCTGACCTCGTGACTCAACAACTGGCGTTGTGGATCGACATCCGCCCGGCGTTCCGGTAAGAACTGAAACCGGTCCACCTCGCCCGAAGCGGTTTCCATCGCCGAACCTTCTTCTTTGCGGACCTTGCGCTTCCGAATCTGATCAAGGCACAGGTTGGCGACGATCCGGTAAAGCCAGGTACTGAAGGCGCAATCGAAGCGGAACTTCGGGAGGTTGCGGTACACCCGGAGGAACGCCTCCTGGTACACATCCCGCGCATCCTCCTGCGAATGCAATAGATTCAGCGCCATCCGGAGGACGTTTTGGTCATAGGAGCGCACCAGTTGTTCGAATGCGTCTTCGTCGCCCCCCTGCGCCGCGCGGATCAGAGCGACTTCGTTTGTACGCTCGGGCGTCCCGCGCACCGCTATCGTTCCAAGAACTTCAACTTGGGGTTCCACCGGTTACATGGACGTGCGAAGGTGGGTTTTGTCACGAGTGCCGGAAGTTAGCTTGCTAACTCTATTTCTATCAGGCGCTTTGCCGGATCCAGAGAGGAAATACGGAAGCTGCGTACCTGGCCGGCCCGAACCACGTCCTGGCCGGAACCAGCGGCCCCGCCCTCTTTCCACTTGGCCGCCAGCATCGCACCTAGGGAAGAGACATCGGCGGGCTGGGCTTCATTTCGGCCGTGTTTCGTCTCACTTTTCGGCTGCAGCTTGCAGGTGGCAATCACGCCTTCACCCAGCTCCACTTTGGCCCGGTTCCCCTGAACCTCTACCAGCCGCCCGCTGACCGTTTCCCCGGTCCGGTGGTCGGAGATGTAATGATCGAGCGTAGTTGGCTCGAGTTGCTTCATCCCCAGCCGGATGCGCCGCCGTTCGCGGTCTAATTCCAAAACAGTAGCGCGTACGGTCTGCCCTTTCGCGAGTTTCTCTTTCGGATGGTCCAGCCGCTTTTCGTTCGTGATGTCGCCAATGTGGACCATGCCCTCAATTCCGTCGCCCAGTTCGACGAAAGCCCCGAACGGAGTCAGGTTTGTGACCGGCCCTTCCACTACGGAGCCGACCGGGAATCGCTCGGCGGCCGTGTCCCAGGGATCACCCAGGGCTTGTTTGTACCCAAGACCGATCCGCCGTTCCTCGGTATTGACTTGCAGCACCACTGCTTCCACGCGGTCGCCGATTTTCAGCAGATCGCCGGGTTTGCGCACACGCTTGTTCCACGACAGTTCGGAAAGGTGAATCAATCCATCCACGCCGGGCAGCAGTTCAACAAACGCCCCAAAATCCGTTAGCCGTGCCACTGTTCCGCTGACGCGATCGCCCACCTTGAACGTGCGTGCTGCCACCGTCCAGGGATCGTCCTGCAGTTGCTTCAGCCCCAGCGAGATCTTGTTCGCCGCGGGATCGATCTTCAGGATCTTGACATCCAGTTCATCGCCGGGTTTCACCAGATCGCTCGCTTTGCCCACGCGCGAATAGGACATATCGGCGACATGCAGCAGCCCATCGACGCCGCCCAGATCGACAAAAGCGCCGAAATCCATCACGGTGCGAACACGGCCATGCACCACCGCGCCCTCTTTGAGAGCCGAAAAAGCTTCCTGGCGGCGCCTCGCCTGCTCCTCTTCGAGCACGACGCGCCGGTCGACGACCACATCCTCTTTTTCTACATCCAGCTTCGTAATCCGGCACTGGATCTCCTGCCCGACCAGGTTCGTCATCTCGTCGGCATCGCGTGCGCCGCTACGGGACGCGGGCATGAAGGCGCGGACGCCGATATCCACGCGGAACCCGCCTTTCACCTGCTCCGCGACAACGCCCCCAATGTTCCGCTTCTGCTCAAAAGCCGCTTGGAGTCCGGTCCAATCTTTCGGACGCGTCACTTTGATGGTGGACAGTTCGTAGTAGCCTTCGCTATTTCGAGGACCGATGGAAACCGTCACTTGCGCACCGACATGCGGAGGATCGGGTTGGGTTTCTGCCCACTTGGAAGGCGCAAGCGAGCCCTCTATCTTCCGGCCAATATCCACCAAAATGGCCTCCGGACCCACGGACACAACCGTCCCCGCAACCGTTTCGCCGTGCGCAGCGTCGGCGGCGTGTTGTTGTTCGAAATTTGACAGAATTTCAGCGAAACTCGTGTCTTCCCGCGTACTGCTCTCGTCCGCGGCGATCGAGGGATCGGGGTTCAAATTACTCATGACTGCGAGGATGCCCTTATTCTGTCATAGAGTGGCAGAAAAACTCCCGGAGCAGAGTTCAGAGCGCTGGCTCACCTTGAAGCGCCACGATGTTGCGTGGCTCCTTTTCATTCTGATTCTGATCTTCACCGCGCCGGAGACGAGTTATCAGGCGCTGATCATCCTGCCGGTTCTGGGAGCGTTTCAGATTATCGAGCCGCGCTTGAAATTCTTCGCTTCCAAGCGCGGACAAGTGATTTCAGTCACCCTCAAGATGGTTCTGAGTTATCTGCTGGTGGGCTGGACGCACTCGATCAACAGCTACTATCACCCGATCTTCTTTATACCGATCGTCTCGGCTGCGTCGACTTTCGAGCTGCTGGGCGTGGTGGTGGTGACAGTCATCATCTGGGCGGCTTACTTTTCCTTTCTGCTTCCGATTTACATCGATTACCGCATCTATCCGCTCACATCCGAACAACTCGGTGTGATGTCAATTCAGGCGATTTTCTACGGAGTCGTGGCTTTCGCGGTTTACGAGCAGGCTCGCGCCAAGCGCGATGAAATGCAACGTACGCAAGAAGCTGCCCAACGCCTCGCCGAATCGAATAAGAGCCTGCGCGAAGCCCAGGCATCTCTGCGCCGGAGCGAACGGCTGGCGGCCCTGGGCCAGCTTACTGCCGGACTCGCTCACGAACTCAGAAACCCGTTAGGCACAATCAAGGCATCGGCGGAAATGCTAACCAAGGGCGGGCTGCAGGGCCGGCCCGAAGTCATGGCGGAAATGGCCGGATACATTACAAGCGAGGTGGATCGCATGAACGGCTTGGTGTCGCGATTTCTGGATTTCGCGCGTCCGCTCCGGGTGCGTCCCGTGAGGGCGGAGTTGCAGCCGGTCGTCGAAGATGTGATCCGGCAGCATGCCGAATTGGCGAAGAGCCGCTCGGTGGCGGTTTCGGAGCGAATCAGCCATCAGCCGTTCTCTTTCGAGTTCGATCCCGATCTGCTGAAGGTTGCGCTTTCGAATCTGGTGCAGAATGCCATTCAGGCGAGCGCGGCCGGGCAGAACGTCGAAATCCGGGCCGAGATGAGAGACGAAGATGTCATGATCTTTGTGAGCGATCACGGCCACGGAATCGACCAGCAACACTTGGAAAGCATTTTTAATCCGTTCTTCACGACGAAGGCGCAAGGCGTAGGCTTAGGACTGGCGATTGTCGCAAAGATTGTCGATGAGCACCGGGGGCACATGAACGTCTTTAGTGAAGTGAATAGCGGGACCCGTTTCGAAATGACTTTACCGAAGAAGCAGCAGCAATCCTGAATTCAATGGCGGCCGGCAGAATTCTCATCGTCGAAGACGAAGACAAGCTTCGTCGTGTGGTGCAACTGCATCTCGAATCAGCCGGTTTCGAGGTGGACGGCGCGCCTACCGCCGAACAGGCCATGCCTCTGGCCACCGTGGCCAACCTGATTATCACGGATCTGCGATTGCCCGGAATGGATGGCTTGCAGCTTATTCAGCAGTTGCAGGCGAGAGGCATACCGGCGGGCGTGATTGTTATCACCGCGCATGGTTCCGTCGAAACCGCGGTCGAGGCCATGAAGCTGGGCGCGGCGGATTTTCTGCAAAAGCCGTTTTCGCTCGATCATCTGGCGACAGTGGTTCAGAAGGCCATGGCCGTGCAGGCGCTGCGCGCCGAGAATCTGCGCCTGCGCGAGCAGCTCGATCAGCGCTATCAGTTCGACAACATCGTGGGCCGGAGCGCATCGATGCGCGAGATTTTCCATACCGTGGAGCGCGTCGCGCCCACACGCACCACCGTCTTGTTGGCCGGCGAAAGCGGAGTGGGAAAAGACATGATTGCGCGCGCCATCCATCAGCATTCGCCACGCAAGAACCATTCGTTCGTGAAAATCAATTGCACCGCGATCCCGGAGAACCTCATGGAGAGTGAGCTTTTCGGCTACGAGAAAGGCGCGTTTACGGGCGCAACCACCAGCAAGCCCGGGAAATTCGAGCAGGCGGATCAGGGGACGGTCTTTCTGGACGAGATTGGCGACGTGCCCGGCAATATTCAGGTGAAGCTGCTGCGGATTTTACAGGAGCGCCAGTTCGAACGGCTCGGCTCAAACGTCACGCGAAACGTAGATGTGCGGGTGATTGCCGCGACAAACGTCGATCTGCGCGCGGCTTTAGAAGAAGGCCGCTTCCGCGAGGATCTCTACTACCGGTTGAACGTAGTACCCATCAGCATCCCGCCTCTGCGCGAGCGCAAGGAAGACATTCCATTCCTCGCGATGCATTTCGTTCAGAAACTGTCGCGGGATCTGGGGACGCTGGCGAAAGAGATCAGCCCCGCGGCGATGGACAAACTTGTCGCGCACGCCTGGCCCGGCAACGTACGCGAATTGGAAAACACCATCGAGCGGAGTTTGGTCCTCGCGTCCAGTGAAGTGCTGCAACCGGCGGACATCCGTCTGGAACCACCCCGCAATTCGGTTGTGACTGCCTCGCAGCAGGCGCCATTATTGCCCGAAGGCGAAACCCTGGAGCACTGGGAACAGATGATGATCCGCGAAGCCCTACGCCGCGCAAACGGCAACAAAAGCCAGGCCGCGCGGATGCTCGGCCTAACCCGAAACGCCCTGCGCTACCGGTTATCTCAAATGGGCATGGAAAACGGCGCGCAGGATGAGAGCGAATCCGTCGCAGGGTAGGCACACCGCCGCTGCACGCGATGCCCGGGTGGTACCGTATACACATGAAACGCACAAATCTTGTGCTGGATGAGCATCTGCTCGCAGAGGCCACTCGCGTGTTGGCGGCTCGAACATATTCCGCAGCCGTGAATACCGCGCTCGAAGAAGTCATCCGCATACGAAAAATCCAGAACATACCGCAGTTTTTTGGATCGCGTATCTGGGAGGGAGACCTGTCTCAAATGCGCGAGGACCGGCCATCCCGCCGGCGCGGTAAAAGCGGTAGAAAATGATCCTGGTGGACACTTCGATATGGATTGAACTCCTGACCAGAAAACCGCGCCGCGCCATTCGGGAGCAAGATCTGCTAAGCTTCGCGACCTGCGGTCCTGTCGTTCAAGAAGTATTACAGGGCCTTAGACCAGATCCTCAGAGCGACGCATTTCGCATGGCATTGCTTGCAATTCCGGTGCTCAGCGATCCAATCCCGCTCAGTTTGTTCGTCTCCGCAGCGGAAATTTACCGGCAGGGCAGACAACGAGGCTTTACCATCAGGTCGTCCGTCGATTGTCTGATCGCCGCGATTGCTATCGATAATCGCGCGTCAGTATGGCATCGAGATCGAGACTTTGACGCCATCGCCCGATACACCGGGCTGGCCGTGGCACGATCCGGATCGATCTGATTTCAGAGACCGGGTGTCTTTGGGGCAGGGACGGAGGATAAACCGAAAGCCGCCTCTCTTTGCTGGCATGTCTCGAGGACGCGCCGCGTGGAAGCCACGGAGGCTGCATCCATGCGGTTTCGCCGCCCTTTCCGAAAAGCTGCTTCAACAAGTCACGACGGAGTGGCCGCGTATTCGCAAACGTCAATAGCGAAACGCGCTGTGTGGTCGTGAGTTCGTTATACTCTTGTCTCCAGGCCAGCATCTGATCCCGTCCGCCAAATCGATTACAGGAGAAACCGTGAAACCAAATCGCCGCATATTTTTCGGATTTGCCGCCGCGCTTCTGGCCTTGTTTCGCGCCAAAGCGCAGCCGGTACCGGCAAAGTCGAGCGCAAAAGAAATCGCTCGACACGCTTTAACAGGGCCACAGCAGGGTATGGAAGCAGTTCTGGTTGACGTGACATCTGCAGCGGGCGCCCCGTCCCATATCCACCGGCATCCCGGCTTTGTCCTCGGCTATGTTCTCGATGGCGCGTTGAAGTTCGCGATCAATAACGCGGCGCCTGAGATCGTACCTCGTGGCGGAACGTTCTTCGAGCCGGCTGGGGCAGTGCACTCGACTGGTGAGAGCGCTGAACCAGTCCAGCCAGTCCGATTTCTAGCATTTCTGGTCGTACCCAAGGGCAGCCCCATCGTTCTCCCCGCATGACCATGCCCAACGTGGATTTCGAGACGGCCTTCCTTCGCGCCGCGCTCGCTGCCGGCTTTTTCTCTGCGGTGGCTGACCGCTTCGGTCTTTGGGGCCCGCCCGGCACCCAGCACGCTGCGTGGGGGAATATGGCGCACTTTTTTCGATATGTCGCGATACTCAACCCGTGGTTTCCGGCCGCACTCATCCCCACTGTAGGATGGCTCGCGACATTCGCCGAGAGCGCATTGGGCTTGTTACTGCTTGTCGGATTTCAGACGCGGTGGGCCGCGCGCCTGAGCGGTTTGTTGCTGCTTGCATTCGCGTTCGGCATGACCGCAGGCACCAATATAAAAAGCGCGTTCGATGCGTCCGTCTTTGCTGCATCTGCCGGCGCCTTTCTGCTGGCCAAAGCATCGAGATTTCCCTGGAGCATCGATTCGATGCTGCAAACCAAATCCCATTCAGAAGCAAACAAGGGAATGACCTTGTAACGCCTTCGAACAAGCTGATCGGCAATTGATCAGCCCAAGATGATCTTACGGGCTTCTCCCTCTGGGTCATTTACCATTCGGCAATCGTTGTCCCAGAGCATGGTCTTATTCGTTTCGGGGTCGGACGGTTCCCAAGGGATGCCGGGTATGCTGGGCTTCCCATTCGCAGCGAAAGCCGCCCAGCAAGAAGCCATCTTCTTCGCAAGATTCTGGGCTTCGGGTGTGTTGCCCGTACCCTGTTCGCAGCGCTTCGTGTTATCGAAGCAGAATTGCAGTTCGGCAGTATGCCACGCGCCAGGCACGCCGTCGAGAATCGGAGTCTGCCAGGTGAAATAGTATGCGTAGGCGGGCGCGGCATGGAGGTCGTGCTTGAGCTTGGCCATCTTCACAACGTTGTTTCGCATGGACAGCCCATTGAGCCCAGGCCTGCCGGAACATATATAGGACAGCGTTTGTATCTTCTTCTCCGGGTACGCCTTCTTCAACGCAGCGATAATGGCACTGGCCTTTTCTTCGCCATATGTTTTGGCCAGATTTGCGTGCCACTGCTGTTCGGTGGGACGAGAAGACATCTGATTGCCTTCTTCGCTGACCGACCCGATTAGCATCGGCACATGCTTCGACACTTCCGGAGCGGCATCGAAGAACGACCTCATGTTAATCACTTTGCCATCCACGCAGGGTGACCAACCGACGCGAGGCGTTCCGGGAGCCCCGGGTCCCATACGTGCTCCGGGGGGATTGATCTTGGCGGCGGCAGCATTGCCCGCAGCGAACAGCTTGGACCATTCCATTTTCTGCAGTGACTGGATGTCGTTCGAGGCAAGCCCAAGGTCTTTCATCACTAAACGGGCGAGTTCCCTCTGCTGGTCGCGGGTGGGGATGTTGCCGCCCCCTCCGGATTGGGCGGAGGCTCGATGGAACAGACCGGATGCGGAGGTCATACCCATCAAAGTCGTCACCTTCGATCCACCGCCAGACTGGCCGTAGATCATCACCCGATCGGGATCGCCCCCGAAGTTCTCGATATTGTCACGGACCCACCGCAGCGCCGCGACCAGGTCCGTCATGCCCACATTGGCGGAGTCCTCGTACGCCGCCCCGCCAATTTCGGATACATCGAAGAAGCCCAGAATGTTCAGACGGTGATTCACCGACACCTGCACGACATCGTGGTGCCGCGCCATCTGGGCGCCATCCTGCGAGGGCAGCTCATACGAAGAACCAAAGCTGAACCCGCCGCCATGCAGGTACAGCATCACTGGTCGCTTGCCGCTCAGGCTGGGCGTCCAGATGTTCAGTTTCAGCATGTCCTCGCTTTGCCATCCGTCATCCCAGTCGAAAAGAAAGGTCTGCTCGATGCTCGTCCATGGGTGCAAGGTTTGCGGGCAGTTGGCTCCGTAGACCAGCGCTGGATACTCGTCGCTCCAGGGCGCGGGCGGTTTCGCAGGAAGCCAGCGGTTTTCGCCGGCGGTTGTCTGGCCGTACGGCACGCCTTTGAACGTGAAGACTCCGTCAACCAGGAATCCTCGCACCCTGCCATACTGCGTTTTCGCGACGGCGGAACGCGGGGTGGAGCAGTTTCCGGGTTCCTGGTGCGCTCCGGTTTTTATGCTGTCCGAGGCCAAAGCGAACGGTGCGCCCGCGGCGCCCAGGCTTGCGGTTGCTCCCAGAAGCAGCGCATGTCGACGGCTGAGAATCGTAGGATCGAACGGCTTAGGCATGGATGTATGGTCGCTGTCTTATGCAGGTTGATGTGCCCCGCTGTCCGGCGTGCACGAGTGACTGCGGGCTGTCAACCACGGTTGCTGAATACTGTATCGCAGTCCTTGTCCACACCTGACGTTCCGAACAGTTACAATGGCAGCCCATTCAACAGGCCGCAGTACCTTCATATTCCTTGATGCTTGAAGTATCACGCTTCAGTCCTTGGCAGTCTGGATATCGGACAACTTTCGGTGGGTCCCGAAATTGACGCATGACACGCTCCCAGAGCACTCCGTTTGAAATTCTCCTGCATAAATTGTAAGATGCATATGTGGCACCGCCACAGGAGGACTGCATGCGCGAATCGAAACTCGACCTCTTACAAGGCACCCTGGACCTAATGGTGCTACAGACGCTTGCTGCGATGGGCTCGCTGCACGGATACGGCATTGCCCGGCGCATTGAGCAGGTAAGCGGCAACCAAGTCCTGCTAAACCAGGGAACCATTTATGCATCCTTGGTGCGCTTGCAGCAGCGCGGATGGATCGCCGCCAAATGGGGCACCTCGGACAACAATCGCAAAGCGAAGTTCTACTCCATTACCAAAGCCGGACGGAAGCAGCTTGCGCAAGATGCGGCTTACTGGCGGCGGCTGTCGGGCGTCATGGGGCGGGTCCTGGGCATGCAGGGGGAAGGGAGCGAGCAATGACCGGGTTCTTGCTGGAGGCGTTCAATCGGGTTCGTTCCTTCTTCCATAAACGGCCTCTCGATCATGACTTCGATGTGGAGATGGCTTCACACCTCGAAATGGCGGTCGAAGAGAATCTTCGGCGCGGCCTGTCCCCGGCGGAGGCGCGCCGGCAGGCATTGGTTCAATTCGGCGGGGTGCAGCAGGCGCTTGAGCAACATCGCGAGTCTCGCGGGCTGCCTTGGCTCGACGTGCTCATGCAGGATCTGCGCTTTACGTTTCGCACCATGCGGCGCGACCGCGGATTTGCGGCTATCGCCGTCCTGATTCTCGCGCTCGGCATTGGCGCGAATATCGCCGTCTTCAGCGTGGTGAACACCATTCTGCTGCGCCCCCTTCCGTTTCGCGATCCGCAGCAGCTTGTGCGCATTGTAGAGAAAAATCCCAAAGCCGGTGAATCCACCAAAACCTATACGGCGGATGCCACTGAGGACTTCCAAAAACAAAACCGCTCTTTTCAATCTGTAAGCGGCTACTTCGCCTTTACTGCACCGGACAATTTCAAACTGATCGGAAATAGCCAGCCGCTTCCTGTTACCGGCATCCTGGTCGCGGAGCACTTCTTCCAGACGCTTGGCGTCAACCCGTTCTTGGGACGACTCTTCAGGCCGGAAGAATTCGTGAAACACGCCGCTCCTGCGACGCTCCTAAGTTATCCGTTCTGGGAGCGGCAGCTCGGCGGGAATCGCAACATCATTGGACAGGCAATCAACCTGAATGGCACGCCTGTCACGGTCGTCGGCGTGCTACCGGAGACGTTCGATTTTGGCTCGGTCTTTTCGCCAGGAGCCAGGGTCGATCTCTTTACTCCGTACATCATGGATGATTTCCGTGACGACGGAAACGATCTCGCTCTCATTGGCCGCCTCAAAAAGGGAGTCACGCTGGCGCAAGCACAGCGCGAGGCGGATGAGATCTTCCCGCAGCTCTATTTCGAACACAAGCATCCGGAGTACGGGAAGGGCTACACCGGACAGCTTACCGGATTGAAAGAGTACATCAGCGGCAAACTGCGGCGCTCGTTGATTGTGCTGTGGTGCGCCGTGGGGTTGATTCTGCTGATCGTTTGCGTCAACCTCTCGAACCTGCTCCTGGCTCGGGCCGCGGCGCGCAGCAAGGAATTCGCCATGCGCGGCGCTTTGGGGGCGCAACGGGGGCGCCTCGTTCGCCAGTTGCTCACCGAAAGCCTGGTTCTGTCCGCAGCCGGTGCGGTGCTGGGGCTCGGGCTGGCCTTTGCCGTCATCTCGTACCTGGCCCATCAGGGATCGATTGCGTTGCCGTTACTAAGCAGCGTCCGAGTGGATGGAACCGCCCTGGCCTGGACGCTCTTAATCGCAGTGGGCGCAGCCGTGCTCTTCGGACTTGCTCCGGGATTCCGGATGTCGCGCGCCGATTTGCAGGAGGCGCTCAAGGACAGCGGCCACGGATCAACCCAAGGCAGAAAACACGACCGCCTGCGCTCGGCGCTAGTGATCGCGGAAGTGGCTCTAGCATGCGTTTTATTGGTCGGCGCGGGGCTGCTGTTGCGCAGCTTTTTGCGAGTCTTGGATGTCGACCTGGGCTTCGAGCCAAGCCATGCAGCCGCCATCAGCGTGGACTATAACGATGGTCGAAGTGCAGCCAAACGGGCATCGATCTGGCAGGAAGTGGTGCGCCGGGCCTCGATGATCCCTGGCGTCGAGGCAGCGGGCATGACCGACAATCTGCCGATGAGCCGCAATCGGAGTTGGGGCATCAAGGCCAAGGGCGGGGACTACGACGGCGGAAAATTTCAGGCCATCTTCGTCTACATCATTTCCCCGGGGTACCTCAAGGCGATGGGAATGCGCTTAATCGAGGGCCGCGACATCGGTTGGGAAGACCTTTTCGATAACCGGAATGTGGTGATCATCAACGAAACGGTCGCGCGCAAGCTGTGGCCGGGGCAGGATCCGATCGGGCGCATAGCCATCGCGGGCGGCCAGGAGACCCGTGTGATCGGCGTCATTGCCGATGTTCGCGAGACCAATGCGGAAGAGAATGCCGGATGGCAGATGTACCTGCCCGCGACAAAGCAGTTCGGGCCGGAAGGATCGGAACTCGTGCTCCGTTCGAAACTGCCTCCCGCTACCCTCGCACCAACCGTGATGCGGATGCTGCGCCAGATCAATCCTGGGCAGCCCGCGACGGAGTTCAAGCCCATCCGGAATCTGGTGGACCATGCGACCTCGCCGCGGCGCTTCTTTGTGCTACTGGTTGGAATCTTTGCCGGGCTGGGATTGTTGCTGGCTTCGCTCGGGATTTATGGAGTGATCTCGTACTCCGTCACACGGCAAACCCAGGAGATCGGCATCCGCATGGCGCTTGGCGCTACCCAGTCGCGAGTCTTGTTTGGCGTGATCGGGAAGACTTTGCGCCTGGCATTCGTGGGCATTGCCGTTGGGACCGTAGTCTCCATAGGAGTTGCCCGTCTGATTGCTTCTCTTTTGTTTGGAACGTCGCCAACCGATCCGTTTACATTTCTTGGGATGCTGGTGCTATTGGGGACTGTCGCGCTGCTTGCCGGCTATATTCCGGCGCATCGGGCTTCGCGAATTGATCCAATGCTCGCGTTACGGACAAACTGAAGATCACCGCAACCAATCTTCTAACTGAATCTTCGCTTCCGTGCCGGCATCGCGGTACTTCACAATTACCGGCGTATATAGCGAAATGCCCCATTCCTTGCCCGGCCCGGAACTAACCGCGCGCGAACCCGCCACCACCACAGCTTCTTCCGGAATGATCAGCGGCGTTTCGTCCGTTGCTCGATGGACCATACCGCGCACCAGATCGTACACCGGAGTCGAGCGGTTCAGAATCGTTCCGCTGCCGAGCACGGCGCGCCGCTTCACAATGGTTCCCTCATACACACCGCAATTTCCGCCAACCAAAACCTCATCTTCGATAATGACCGGCATGGCCCCCACTGGCTCCAGCACGCCGCCGATCTGCGAAGCCGCCGAAATGTGACAATTACGGCCGATCTGAGCGCAGCTCCCGATGAGCGCGTGCGAATCGACCATCGTGCCGTCCGCGATATACGTGCCCACGTTGATATACATCGGCGGCATGCACGTGACGCCGCGCCCCACATAGCAGCCGTCGCGGATGCTCGATCCGCCGGGCACGATACGCACGCCGTCGGCCAGAGAGAATCGCTTTAACGGATACGTATCTTTATCGAACGCTTGCGGCGCGAGACTCACCATTCCGCCTATGCGGAATCCGAGTAGGATTCCCTTCTTGACCCAACTGTTCACGCGCCAGCCCGTGCTCGATGCTGGATCGGGCTCGGCCGAACGAATCGCCCCACTGTTCAGCAGATCCCGAAATGCTTCAAAGAGCTGCCGGTCCTCGGGAGAATATGCAGAAGGTTTTTGTTCAAATAGCCGTTCGATCGACTCCTGAAGCCGCTCGACCCTCAAACGCGGGCTCCCGCAAGCAATCCGAGTTGCTCCAACACGGCTTCAATTTTGCGCTGCGATGCTTCTTGCGGCGGCACGAGCGGCAGCCGCCAAACCGGTTCCAGCAGGCCCATGCGCGCCATCGCAAACTTCACCGGTCCCGGACTCGTTTCGACAAAATTAATCTCCATCAGCGCTTGGTATTTGCGCTGCATCTTCCGGGCCTTGTTAAAATCGCCGTCGAGCGCGGCATGAGTCAATGCAGTAAATTCCGCCGGAATTTCGTTTGCGATCACCGAGATCACGCCGCGCCCGCCCAACGCAACCAGCGGCAGTGTCACGGCATCGTCACCCGAGAGCACGATGAACGATTCCGGCACGCGCCCCAAAATGCTCGCCATCTGCGAAATGCTTCCGGACGCTTCTTTGATCCCGATGATGTTCTTAATTTCCGCCAGCTTCGCCACCGTAGCGGGTTCGACATTAACCGCCGTGCGCGGCTGCACGCTGTAGACCACAATCGGAAGCGAAGTCGATTCCGCAATCGCGCGATAGTGCTGGAACAATCCTTCCTGGGTCGGTTTGTTGTAATACGGCGTCACCGACAAAATCCCGGAAACGTGCATCTCTTCCAACTCCCGGATCATTTCGATTACTTTGCGCGTATCGTAGCCGCCCGCTCCCGCGAGCACGGGCACACGTCCGCGCGCCTCCTCCACCGTGATCTCCACCACGCGCAAGTGTTCCTCATGCGTGAGCGTCGGGCTTTCGCCAGTCGTGCCGCAAGGACAGAGAAAATCGATCCCGGCCTCAATTTGCCGGTTCACCAGCGCTCGCAACGTTCGTTCGTCAATCGATAAATCGGATCGAAACGGCGTTACCAAAGCCGTGCCGCAACCTGTGAACATATGCCTCCTTTGTGCGTTTATGCACTACGCCCCGCTCCGAACAGAACCTCGTCGAAGCTATAGACGCCCTTGCGGTCCTGAATCCATCTTGCTGCTTTCAGCGCCCCTCGCGCAAACCCTTCGCGGCTGCGCGCCGTATGCCGCAGCGTAATCGTATCCGCCGCTGAATCGAAGCCGATCTCGTGCGTTCCCGGATGCTTCCCTGCCCGGTTCGAACTCACATCGATCTTGCGTGGATATCCCGCCTGCTCCATCGTCCGCACAAGCTGAAGCAATGTTCCCGAGGGCGCATCTTTCTTTGCGTCATGGTGAATCTCCCAGGCCCAGGCGCCGTATTCAGATTCATCGCGCAACAGCTCGGCCGCCAAGCCTGCCAGTTTGCGAAACACCGCCACGCCCACGGAAAAGTTCGGGCTCCAGACCAGCCCGGTTCCCGCCTGCTCTACCGCCAGCGTCACGTCGCGCAATTGAGCAAACCAGCCCGTCGTCCCGGTCACCGCCGGAATTTTCGCTTCCGCTAATCGCTTCAGATTGGCCGGAGCAGCTTCCGGCGTCGTGAACTCGATCGCAATATCCACGCCGGCAAAATTAACTCCATCTTTATCTCTCGTGACCCGCAGAGCGACTTCAAAGCCGTATTCCGGCGCAAGCTGCTCCACCATGCGGCCCATCTTGCCGTAACCAACCAGCGCCAGTTTTCTAGATCCGCTCTCCACTGCTCTCAATCGAATACCGCCGGATCAAGCTCTGTAAAAAATTCGTTGTGCAGCACGCCCACCACGTCATGCAGATCCTGCTCGGAAACTACAAATCCCAGGTTTAGCAAAGACGCTCCCTGCGAAATCATCCGGATATTTTTTTCTTGCAACACCTGAAACGCGCGCCCCGCAATGCCCGGCGTGTGCCGGATATTTTCTCCCACCAGGCACACGATCGCCTGCCCGTCTTCCATGCTGACATCCGCGAACTGTTCCAACTCCTCGCACACCGCCGCCAGATTCTCCCGGTTATCGATGGTCAGCGAAACGCTCACTTCCGATGTGGACACCATATCGACGCTGGTCTCGTAGCGGTCGAATACCTCGAAAATCCGCCGTAAGAATCCATAGGCCATCAGCATGCGCGTCGAGCGCACATTTAAGATCGTGATGTTCCGCTTGCACGAAATCGATTTCACCGGATTCTTGCACGGCACGGCCTCCGCGGTAATGCGCGTTCCTCCCGCTTCCGGACGCCGCGAATTCAAAATGAGCACGGGAATATTTTTCTCTACAGCAGGCAGCACGGTGGAAGGATGCAACACTTTCGCGCCGAAGTAGGCCATCTCCGCCGCTTCCGCGAACGAAATGCTCTTCACGCGATGTCCGCCCGTTATGATGCGCGGGTCGGCCGTCAACATGCCATCCACATCGGTCCAGATTTGGATCTCTTCCGCCCCGATCCCCGCGCCCACAATCGCCGCCGTGTAGTCGGAACCGCCGCGCCCGAGCGTAGTGGTCTGTCCGTCGCGCGTCGATCCGATAAATCCGCCCATCACCACAACCGCTGTCTCCGCTGCCGGCCGCACGCGCTGGCGCAGCAGATCATACGTCTCTTCGAGCAGCGGTTGCGCCTGGGTAAACCGGTCATCGGTAATCATCACGCGCCGCGAGTCCACATGTTGCGTCCGTATGCCCGCCGACCGGAACGCAAAGCTGACCACCAGGCTCGACAGCCGCTCCCCCAGGCTCGCAATGGCATCCATCGAGCGCGGCGACAATTCGCCCACCACGGACAAGCCTTTCACCAGTTCGTCCAACCATTCGAAATGCGTGCGCACATAACGATCCAACTCTGCTGCCGCGCTGCCCGCCAGCGCCAGACCGTGCGTCAGGTGATGCGCCCGCAGCTCGTCCACAATCGTGAGCGCCTGTTCCCGCCGGCCCGCCGCTGCTTCGCGCGCCGCTTCCAGCAGTTTGTTGGTCGTCTTGCCCATCGCCGAAACCACCACCACCGGCTGCCGCTTCACGTACGTCTGCACAATTTGCGCAACGCGCGCCACGGCTTCCTGCGATTCGACGGAAGTTCCGCCGAATTTCATCACGATCATCGGCGCTAATCGAGAAAGCCTTCGGACGCCATTAATTCCGCGTTCAGCACGGCCGCGCCGGCCGCTCCGCGGATCGTATTGTGGCCGCAGCCGACAAATTTGATATCGAGCACGGGACACTCCCGCACACGGCCCACAAACACACTCATGCCGTTTTCGCGCCCGGCATCGCGCCTCGGCTGCGGCCGGTCCTGCTGCTGCAAATAAATCACCGGACGCGCCGGCGCGCTCGGCAGATTGCGCTCTTGCGGTACGCCCCGAAAACTCTCCATGGCGTCGCGCACGTCCTCCGGCCGCGGCTTCGAAGAGAATTCTACTGAAGTCGCCACCATGTGCCCGTCCGTCACCGCCACGCGATGACACTGCGCGCTCACCCGCGCATGCAACGGCGCGGCTTTGCCATTCGCAATCTCGCCCAGGATCTTTTGCGTCTCCTGCTGCATCTTCTCTTCTTCGCTGCCGATGTATGGGATCACGTTCGCCAGAATGTCCATCGACGCCACGCCCGGATATCCAGCGCCCGAAACCGCCTGCATCGTCGCCGCCATCACGCGCTTGATTCCAAACTGCACCAGCGGCGCAAGCGACATCGTCAGCACTACCGTCGAGCAGTTCGGGTTTGTCACGATCATTCCCTTCCAGCCGCGATTCCGCTGCTGCGCGTGAATCAGCGCCAAATGCCCTGGATTGATCTCCGGCACCACCAGCGGCACGTCCGGCTCCATCCGGTGATTGCGCGAATTCGAAACCACAATATGACCCGCTTGCGCGAACTCGCGCTCGATCTCGGTCGCCACAGAGGCATCCATCGCCGAAAACACCAGCCGCGGCGCATTCGCTGGCCTCGAATCCGACACCACGATCTCCGCGGGCTCACCAGGCATTTCGCCATCCAGCCGCCACGCCGTCGCCTCGCGCAACTTCTTTCCAGCCGACCGGTCGCTCGCCCCCAGCCACGTCAACTTGAACCAGGGATGCCCTTGCAAAAACCGGATGAAATGCTGGCCCACCATGCCGGTGCCGCCCAGTATGCCGACTTCAATCGCTTTCACTGCTTCGATCCAATCCTTAGTTAATTTGAGAGTTTGTCCACCAGCCGCTTATACAATTCCACGGCTTCCAACAGTTCCGATTTCGGGATTCGTTCCTCGCTCGTGTGCGCGACGTGAATAGATCCGGGCCCAATCAGAAACGGCTTTCCCCAGGCTCCGTGAAAAGCTGGGATATCGGTAGTGAAGGCCACTACCGTCGTTGCGAATCCATCCAGCGATCCTAACTGCACCGCCGGAATAAACAGAATCTCCTGCGCCTCGCAATCCGGAGCCGCCGCGCGTTGAATGCTCTCGCGCAGCTCCGAAACGTCGCCTACAACGCGGATAAAAATCTCCGCGCGCGCTTCATCCGGAATCACGTTCGGAGCACGACCGCCCTGAATCGTCCCGATGTTCAGCGTGCTGGGCCCCAGCGTGTCGCTCACCGGCAGCTTCACGCGCCGGATGCGCCCGAGTGAATCGAGCAGCTTCTCAATCGCCGATTCGCCTAACTCCGGATACGCCGAATGCGCCATGCGCCCGCGCGCCACAATCTCATACCGAAGCGCGCCTTTGGACCCCAGCGCCAGCTTGTTTTCCGTCGGCTCGCCGTTGATCAAAAAACGGCTCCCGCGCGGATTCTGCGCCGCCACCAGCGCTCCGGCGCTGTTGCGCTCTTCACCCACCACGAACAGCAGACCGAAATTCCGCTTGCCTGCCTTGAGGCGCTCTTCCGCGGCCGTGATCATCGCCGCGATGATGCCCTTCGTATCGCAGGCGCCGCGTCCCCAGATATGCTCCTCGTCTTCTCGCGCCGGAAGGAACGGCGGCACGGTATCCATGTGCGTCGAGAGCACCACCGCCGGATCACCAAAACGCCCAAACACGTTTACCCGGCCCGCCTCCACCGGCATCTTCTCCACTTCCCCCGCATGCCGCGCCGCGAGCTCGCTCAGCAAATGCCATAAAAACTCGCCGATTTCGCCCTCGTTCGGGGTTATCGATTCAATATCGATAAGGCGGCGCGTCAGTTCGAAAACATGCATGAGTAGATCCGCTCTGGATGCGCGCATGTGGAACCCTGGCCGCTACAGAACCCTGAGCGTGAGCGAGGGGTTAATCCGGACACCAGGCGCGATAGGGCAGGAAAATGCTTTAAAAGTAACAGCATAGCAGAGCCGCTATACCCGCCCGGCCCCGCTCGGTTATGATCGTCAGCGGGGAACCGCCCATCATGCCCGAGAGCGCCCGAGCGCTATCCGAATCGCCTGCTACGGACCCACACGCGCATAGCATCATCATTGAACCGGGCCTGCTGCCGCGAACCTGGTGGCTGCTGCGGCGCGCTGTGTTTGCGGCGTATGAGGACAACTGCTTCGGAATCGCAAAGGGCGCGGCGTACTCGTTTCTTTTATCGCTTTTTCCAGTACTAACTACGCTCACATCGCTGCTGTTTCAAGCGAAAGCGGAATCCATCGTGCACGTGATCGCCACCTTCCTTGCGCAAATCGTGCCGCCCGGCACCGAAGACCTGGTGCTCTCCCGGCTCCGGGAACACGCCGGCAAGCCGTACTCGCTGGGAATTGTGGCCATCGTGGTTTCGCTTTGGGCCGGATCGGGCGCCATGATCAGCCTCATGGAAGGCTTCCAGGCCGCCTACCGCATTCCCTCGGGACGCCCGTTCGTGAAGCAGCGCGCCATGGCGATCTTTCTGGTGTTTATTGCGGCCGTTCCCGCCGTTGTCGCCTCCGCCCTGATCCTTTTTGGGGATCGCGGAACCGCCGCCTTCATTCACTGGATCGGCATTCAGGATATCAATGGACCGGTCGAACTCGCCTGGCGCATTGCCCGCTACGTCGTGGCTTTCTGCACTACCACGCTCGTCACCGGTTTGCTGTATTATTTCGGTCCAAATTACCGGCCCGAGCCGGCGCACGTGCAGAGCACGGCGAATTCGCGGTTTTTGCGCGTCTGGCCCGGCGCCTTTCTGGCCACTACGGTTTGGCTCATCACCACCGCCGGCTTCGCCTGGTACGTGGCGCACATGGCGCACTACAACATCTTTTACGGCAGTCTGGGAACCGTCATCATTCTGCTGATCTGGTTGTATTTGCTCGCGTGCATTGCGCTGATCGGCTGCGAGTTCAATGCTGAACGCGAACGGATGCATTCGCTCGCGATGCTGCATTAAGGTACGCCGGCCGCTTTCGCCGTACTTTCCTGCCCGGCCCCGACTGCCCACACCCCTTCGAAATCCACAAAATACGTTCCCACTTGCAGGTCGGGAAATCGCTCTCGCAGATATTCCGCCGCGCGCTCCAACTCCTCGCGATGGTGCTCCCGTTCCCTGAGTGCATCGCCGTCAAAACGGGCCAGTCCCCCGTAACCGCCGCAATCGGAATGCACCATCAGGATTACGCGCTTTGTTTTATGCAGCCGTATCGATGTCCGAATCTGTCCCGTCACGAATTCCCGCTGGCTCTCCGGTTCGGGCGAGGCGAGGCACTTCGCGCCGCCCGCCACCCGGATCACATCCGGATTCTCAATTCCGCACCGCTTCAGAAATTTGTTGAACGCGAGCCGGAACCGGTTGTCAAAGCAACACACCACTGCGGCATCGCACTCATAATTCGCGCGCTGCGCCTCGAAGTGAAATACCTTTTTCATCTTGTTCTATTCTCGCTTGTCCCTTGGCCAGCTACAGAACCCTGAGCGTGAGCGAGGCATCGTAAAATGAGCCGTGGCCCCGCCCGGCCGAGTCTTTCTCCTGTCGCCCGCTAAGGCCGGCGGCCCGCGTTATGACATGCTGTTGCGCGAGCGGGCCGGCTTCGATCTCGCGGTAAAACTCCGGCAAGGCATCGCCACCATCGGTGAAGTCTACGCATTTATCAGCGGCTTGTACTTTCGCGGCAAAATGGCCTATGCGGAAGCCTTTCAAGCTGCACCGGGCGGCATTCCTCCCGCGCTGGTGATTGTGCCCGGCGCCGGACTCGTTCCACCCGAAACACCCGTCACGATCGAGCAGCTTCAAACCATCGCCACCATCCCGGTCGACGAAAGCAATCCCGATTATCGCGACGCGCTGCTGTCCGCCGCGAAGCTCCTCGACCAGCACGCCGGTCCCGCCTGCCTCTATGTGCTGCTCGGCAGCGTGGCCAGCGGTAAATATACAATTCCGCTTCTTGAAATCTTCGGCGAACGCCTCCTGTTTCCGGCGGATTTCGTGGGCCGTGGCGATATGAGCCGCGGCGGGCTCATGCTCCGTTGTGCGCGATCGGGAACCGAGTTGTCTTACATTCCGGTAGCTGGAGCCGTGCGGCATGGCGTGCGTCCCCCCAAGTTGGAGCGATGGCGGAGGCCGTAATCTTTGTCGGTCTGCCCGGCTCCGGCAAGACGACGTACTTCGAGAAGCATTTCGCCGCAACTCACGCGCACGTCAGCCGCGATGTGCAGCGCACACCGCAGCAGGAAACCGCCCTGCTTCGCGATTGCCTCGATCGCGGTAAATCGTTCGTTTTGGATAACACCAACACCACCCGTGCGGCGCGCGCTCCTTATATACAGCAGGCAGAAGCAGCCGGCTTCCGCCTGCGCGCTTATTTCTTTGATACACCCGTGAGAACCGCCATCGGACGCAACAATCACCGGACAGACAAAAAGCCCATTCCCGTTCCCGCCATCCTGCGCGCCGCCAAATATCTCGAACCCCCTTCATTGGAGGAAGGCTTCGATGAAGTGCGAATCATCGCCGACGAGCACGCCGCTTGAGTAGCCCAATTCCGGTCAACCCGCAAGCGAGTAACAGAAGCGAGCCGGGCTCCGGCGTTAGCGTGGCCGCATAGCCGTGTGTGTGCCCGCTGGAATCGATATAACTCCCTACCAGTTCGTCGCTATCGTTGATACCGGTAACCGTAAGTGCCCCGGGTCCCAGGCCGGATAATTCGACTGTCGTGAGGATGTTATCGGTAACCACGAAGCCGGGCCCGCCTGCTGGTCCACCGCCGTTCCATATCCCAATGACCTGCCCGGAATTGTTGATGCCGGAAGCCTGCGCCCCCAGAGTGCCCGCAAATCCAAAATTTGTCGCCTGGTTCTGCACGCTGGAAAGCTGATACACAAACGAGGTCGTCGACTCCGGGCCTCGGTTGACAGCCACAACTTGTCCAAGGTTATTAATTCCGACCGCGAAAGCAGCAACATCGCCACTCCCAAACGGGAGAGTTTGAGTCGTCCCATTGCTGTATACAAACGCGAAAAGGCAATCATTACACGTCGGTGGAGTATTAATCACAACTGTCCCGGCAATCTGCCCTGTATCGTTAATCGAGGGATGATTGACCGAAGGAGCGCTCCCGAAATCGGTAAAAAGAGGTCCGGGAAGACTGATCTGTACAAAGGCGCCATTTTGCTCCACAAAGAGGCTGGTGCCGGATCTCCCCACGATCTGTCCAATATTATTGATGCCGGACGCAATGGTAGCGCCGTACGGTGCATCGATCGTGCTGAAGACACCGCCGGAATCGAGAAACCCGTGCTCCGCGCCGGCGCTGTCGATATAACGTCCGACGATCTGGCCCGCATTATTGATGCCGATTGCCTGAGTCGACGTGCTCCCCGGCACATCAATCGAAATGAATTTGAGCGTGATAGTCGGCCCGATCACTGGCTCGGCTCGGACCTCTGTCGCGCTCCATACCCCTGATAGCAAGCAACTTAACAATGCGACCCGCTTCATATTCCTCCTCCGGAAAGTGGCCTCATCATACGGTGATCCTTGCGGCCGTTCAATCCTTACTTTCGTACCAACCGTACTGCGGTCAGGCGAGCGCCGGTTTCCACCTTTCCGTTCCTATTACTCGCCGTCGTATTGGTCCTACAGAACCCTAACGCGAGGGGCCCCTCTGGCCTAAATCTCCGGCATTTATGCCTCCCACCTCTCACCGTTGGTCGCCATGAAGCTGCGCGATGTTGCCTGATGGATATCGAGTAACGCTTTCGAATGTCCGAGCCTTCGAAACGGAGCCGGGAGCGTGAGCGACCTTGACCTTATTTCCCCCACGCTAGAATGCTGATCGATGGCACGCTCCCTCGGCTCCCGCGCGCTCGCTGCAATCTGCGCGGTGCTGATCGTACTGCTTGCCGCTCTCGCCGTTGTTCAGTACCGCTGGTCGGCCCGCGTAGCCGCCGCTGACGCCCAGCGTGAAAAGGAACATCTCGATTCATCCGCCGCGCTGTTTGCCGCCAACTTTAACGGCCTCATCGAGCAGACGCTTCTGTTTCTCCAGAACGATGCGCGCGCTGCCCTCGAATCCGGCAAAACGCTCACCGGCGTTCCGAAAATGATTGCCGGCTTGTATTACCTCCAGATCCCGGCGCACGGCGCGCCCCAAGCGCAGCGCCTCACATCGGATGGGCGCTTTGTCGCGGTTCCCTTGCCGGAGTGGATCGCGGCCTCACGCTGCGACTCGTCTGCCGTGGAGCGCCCTCCTGCCCTGGTGACGCCCATTCTCAACGAAATCACCGAAGGCCGTATCGTGAAAAGAACATTCAATTGGCGGCCGAGCCGGTGCTTCGTCGCATCCTTCAATACGGACTATCTCCGCAATGCGCTCTTCCCACAGCTCATTCAACAGAGTTTCGGCCCAACCGCAGTGCGCGATTACGATTTCGCCGTGGTCTCTCGCAATCGCCCCAGTGACGCGTTTTACGGCAAACCCGCACACGCCGACCTGCGCCGGCCCTTTTTCTCGCTCGCGCCGAAACCGCTGAAACCGCCCCTGCCCGATAATCCGAAATCGAAGACAGCGGTCTTTTTTGTGCGCCAAATCACCGTGAACAGGGGCAAAGGACAAATGGCGGATCTGTTGGGCCCGGGTATTTGGGAACTGGACGTAGCGCACAAGAACATGCCCCTCGCGGCCGCCTTTGAACAGCGGCGCCGCCGCGACCTCTTACTCAGTGCCGGCGTGGAATTGCTGCTGATCGCCGCCATCGTCTTTCTCGTGATTGGAGCGCGGCGCATGCAGAAGCTCGCCGACCGCAAGATGCAATTCGTAGCAGGCGTTTCGCACGAGCTCCGCACGCCGGTGTCGGCCATCGCGATGCTTTCGCGCAATCAGGCGGACGGCCTGGTCACCGGCCCCGAGAGGGTGAAGCAGTATGGCGAATTGATCCATCAGCAGAGCCGCCGCCTGAACGAAATGGTGGAGCAGGCCTTGCAATATGCCGGAATTCACTCCGGGCTGCGGCGCGCGGCGAAAAATGAACTCGATGTGCGGCGTATTCTCGAACAAGCCGTGGATGCCCGCCGTGAAGAACTCGCGCGCAGCGGCTTTGCAGTCGAGATGGCCATCGCAGACCATTTGCCGCCCGTGCGCGGCGACGAACAATTGCTCCGCATGGCCTTCGACAACCTCTTGAGCAATGCGCAAAAGCATGCCGAACTGGGCCGCTGGATTCGCATCACAGCGGAGTACGACGCATCCGAAAAAGAGATTCGCATCAGTGTGGAAGATCGCGGCGCCGGTATCGATCCGGCGGATCAGGCGGAAATCTTCGAACCGTTCTCACGTGGAAGACAAGCAATCGAGGCGCAGATCCCCGGCTCCGGCCTCGGATTAAGTCTCGTGCGCAGCGCCGCCGAGCTTCATCGCGGCACTATCACGCTCGTGAGTGAACGCGGCCGTGGAAGCACCTTCACGCTGCATTTGCCCGTATGAGCCGCATTCTGTTCGTGGAAGACGAGGCGGCGTTTGCGGTGGGAACCATCGACCGGCTCACTGCGGAAGGATATGAAGTCGAGTGGGCGCAGACCGGAGCCGCCGGCTACGAACGGGCCCTCGAGCGGCCGTTCGATTTGATTGTGCTTGATGTCATGCTGCCCGGCAAGAACGGATTCGATATCTGCCGCGATCTGCGCCGCGAAGGTGTAAACGCGCCGGTCCTGATGCTGACCGCGCGCGGCGAGGTGGTGGACCGCGTCGTCGGGCTGAAGCTCGGAGCCGACGATTACGTCCAAAAGAACTGCGAGCCGGTAGAACTGATGGCGCGTATCGAGGCCTTGCTGCGGCGCTCGCGCGGCAGCGCCGTTACCGCGGGCCAAATTGGCGACCTGCGCATCGACCTGCAAAAGCACGAAGCGACCCGCGCCGGCAAGGCTCTGACGTTATCGCCCGTGGAGTTCCGGCTTTTGGCCTATCTCATGGAACGGCGTGGCTCGATTGTGCGCCGCGAGGAACTGCTCAAACATGTCTGGGGACTGAATGGCGATACCCTCAGCCGTACCGTCGACGTGCACATCGCCGCGCTTCGAAAGAAAATCGAGCCCGATTCGCGCTACCCCCGCTACCTACTCACCATCAAAGGCGCCGGCTACAAGCTCGCAACAGAACCCCGAGCGTAAGCGAGGGGCTTTTCCCCCTTCCTTCACCAAACTGCAAAATTCTTTTTCTCGCCCGCAATCACCAACTTAACCCGTTCCCGCACCCCTCGCCCGAACTTCCATCCCGCATCCTGGTCGCGAAAAGGAAATTCATGCTCGAACACGCGGAATATCGGGAGATCCACGCCGGATGGATGGCCGAATTCGAACCGGAAGGATATCAGGAAAACCGTCTCGTCGAAATCCTGATCCAGAACGATTGGACCCTCAAACTGGCCCAACGAAACTTGATGCAGGCCGAAGAAGCGCTCTGGGAGGGCTGGACGCCGGAGCGGCAGCAGGATTTCGATGTCCGGCTGCGTTCCAAAGCCACCGCAGAACGCTCTTTTTATCGCGCTTGGAGTGCGCTGCGCAGCTTACTGAAAGAGCTGGAGCGGCGCAACGTGCAAACCGTCCGCCTTCAGGGAAAACTCGAGAAACTACGAATCGAGATCGCGGAACAGAGGAAAGCGCTTGGCCTTCCGGAAGAGGATGAGCCGGTCTCCACCGAGCCGGCGTCTTTACATTCCTTACATACATTTTGCCCGCCGAACATGCCATCTGATGCATGCTCGAAGCATGAAGCTGGCGATGTTAAGCCTGTGCCTGCTCACCTGGCAGGCTTCCGCAAAAATTGCCTTTGAAGTAGTCTCCATCAAACCCGCGCAACCGGAATCCGGCGGGAAAATGCGCGTCGCGATGAACGCCGACGCCGGCATGCTGCGCTACATCAACGTTTCCCTGAAAGACTGTATCCGCGTAGCCTACCGGGTAAAAGATTTTCAGGTCGAAGGACCCGACTGGCTCAATAGCGCGCGTTTCGACATCGTGGCCAAGCTGCCGGCAGACGCGTCGAAGGACCAGATTCCGGACATGCTGCAGGACCTGCTCGCCGAACGTTTCAAGCTGGCCGTGCATCGCGACACCAAAGAGCATGCCATCTACGCGTTGATCGTAGGGAAGAACGGCCCGAAGCTGAAATCGGCGGACTCCACGCCGCCGGATAAACCCGTTAAATCCGGCAACGTCGAGAAGGGCGGAGCGCCGCCGCCTGGAGCCATGATGATGCGGTTCGATCCCTCCGGCATGCATTTGCACGCCCCCTCCGCGACGCTCGGGAACTTGGCTGACATGCTCTCACACTTTTCCGAACGCCCGGTCGTGGACATGACCGGCATTCAGGGGCACTACGATTTCGACCTGTCGTTTGCGCCCGAGACCATGCGCGGCATGCCGCCGCCTCCGCATCCGCCCGAGGCAGAGCCGGCAGAACCAGCCCCCTCTATGTTCGAGGCAGTGCAGCAATATGGTCTGAAACTGGAGCCGCGCAAGGGTCCGCTGGAGTTCGTCATGGTAGATCACATCGAACGGGTGCCAACCGAAAACTGAGTGGGGCTGTGGCGCACGCTTCAGCGTGCCGCCGCGGGCTTCAGCCCACGGTTCCGCCTATCTTGATCATAGGATTACAAACGAGTATAGTAGAAGACATGCCCCAGCCGAAACTGACGAAATTCGAGCTACAGATCATGGAGACACTCTGGAACCAGGGGATGGCTTCGATTCGCGAAATTCAGGAAAGTTTTCCGGAAAAGGACCGGCCCGCCTACACGACCGTCCAAACCACGGTTTATCGGTTGGAAGGCAAGAAGGCGGTCCGGCGCGTGAAAAAGATCAGCAACGCGCATATATTCGAAGCCGCCGTCTCCCGCAACGCGGCGCAGAGGCGGTTGGTGGACGACCTGCTCGCCCTCTTCGGGGGCCGTACGCAACCCGTGATGGCGCACCTGATCGAATCGGGCAAATTGACCTTGGAGGACGTAAAGGAAGCGGAAAAGACGTTGCGAAAGCTGGAAAAGGAGAAGCGGCCATGATTCCCGCCGAGTTGGGTTCGTTTTGCAATCATCTCTGGCAATCGACGGCGTTCGCGGCCCTCATCGCACTCCTAACACTCGCCCTGCGCAAGAACCGGGCCCACATACGATATCGGCTGTGGCTTCTGGCCTCCATCAAATTCCTGATTCCCTTTTCGCTACTCGTAGCAGCCGGCCGCCATCTCGGCCGCTCCGTGGGGCCCGCCGTGGCTCCGTTTCCCCAAATTTTCATCGAGCAAATCGGCCAGCCCTTTTCCTCCTCTTCCCAGCCGACCCCTCCGGCAACACCCAATCCCATCCCGTTCATCCTGCTCGGAGTCTGGCTCATTGGCTTCGTTTCGCTAATTTCCGTCTGGTGTCTTCGTTGGTACCGCCTCCGCTGTCAGCTATTGTGGGGCCGGCCTTTTCAGGCTGGCGCCGCCCTTCCGGGCGGCGTAACCGTCCTCACCTCTCGTACCCGCATCGAACCTGGCGTCTTCGGCATCTTCCGCCCGGTCCTGCTCCTACCCGAAGGCATCACAGACCACCTCACGCAAGCTCAACTCGAAGCCGTTCTTGCCCACGAACTGTGCCACATCCGCCGCCGCGACAATCTCGCCGCCGCTTTGCACATGGCCGTCGAAGCCCTGTTCTGGTTTCACCCCCTCGTCTGGTGGATCGGCGCGCGCCTGGTCGAAGAGCGCGAACGCGCCTGCGACGAAGAAGTGCTCCAGCTCGGCAGCAATCCCGCCACCTACGCCGAAAGCATTTTGAAAATCTGCCAGTTCTGCCTGGAGACTCCGCTCGCCTGTATGCCGGGCGTGACCGGCGCCGACCTCAAACAGCGCATCGTACGCATCATGACGAACAATGTCACCCGCAAACTCGACTTACGACGAAAGCTCTTGCTCGCCTGTTTCGCCATCGCCGCGGTCGCGACACCGTTGGCCTACGGCATCGTGAACGCGCCGCCGAAACTCGCGCAATCCCAAACCGATGCAACCGCTCCGCTGTCTTTCGAGGTCGCCTCGGTGAGGCCAAACAAATCCGGCAATAATGGTTCGCATTGGCGCGACCGTCCAGGAATGGTTACCACCGCAAACGTCAGCCTGAAAGACCTCATCCGAACGGCGTACGACGTCCGGGCCTATCAGATCTCGGGACCGGATTGGCTTGCATCCGCACGATATGACATCGCTGCGAAGGCCCCCGGTTCCGCCACCAGAGATCAGATTCACCAGATGCTGCGAACGCTGCTTGCGGAGCGTTTCGGATTGACGGTCCATCGTGAACAGAAAGTATTTCCCGTCTACGAACTGATAACCGCGAAGCATGGACCCAAACTGCAAGCGGTCCAAAACGATGGACATAATTCAATGAATTCGCGGAAGGGGGCCATCGCCGGCGAGAAGGTATCCATGGCGGGCCTTGCCGAAAGCCTCTCTCGCAGCTTGGACCGGCCGGTTCTGGACAAAACCGGATTCGCGGGCGTTTTCAATTTCACTCTGCAATGGTCGCCTGACGAGGCCGACGGCCCGTCTATATACACCGCGCTCGAGGAGCAGCTTGGGCTCAAGCTGATCTCGCGAAAAGACCCGATTGAACTCCTCGTCATCGACCGGGTCAACAGAACCCCCACGGAAAACTAATGGGATCGCGGCTCATCCTAATCCTGTGCCTGCTAGCTTCCACCCTCTACGCAGCCGACTACCGCGGCCAGGTCACCTTCCATAACCTCCCGGTCCCCGGCGCAACCGTGACAGCGACACGCGGTGATCAACAATTCTCCACCATCACCGACCCACAAGGCTCTTACGTCTTCCTGAATCTCGCCGACGGACCTTGGACCATCTCCATTGAGATGACCGGATTCTCCGCAATCCACCAGGACATAACGGTCGCTCCCAACACGCCGCCTGGGCACTGGGAACTCCGCGTACTGCCCCTCGACCAAATACAGGCGAAAGTCAGCCCTCCCATGCAATTGAGCATCCAGCCGCCCGAAAACAAACCAGAGAACAGCGCGACTACAGACGAGGGCTTTCTCATCAATGGCAGCGTGAACAATGGCGCAGCCTCCCCGTTTGCGCAATCCGCGGCCTTCGGCAACCGTCGCTTCACCAAAAGCGGCCTCTACAACGGAGGACTCGGACTCATTCTGGATAACTCCGCGCTGGATGCTGCGCCCTTTTCGCTGACTGGACAGCGCACGCCTAAGCCCACTTACAACGACCTCAACGGAATTCTCACCTTCGGCGGCCCTCTCCGAATCCCGCACTTACTCGAAAACGGTCCCAACGTATTTGCCACTTACGAGCGCACCCAGAACAGCAATGCCGCCACTACCTCCGGTTTAGTGCCAACGCTGGCGCAGCGTAGCGGAATCTTCGCCAGCCCCGTTCTCGATCCTCTGACGGGCGCTCCTTTCCCCGGCAATGTCATCCCGCAAGATCGAATCAGCCCGCAAGCGCGAGCCTTGCTGAACCTCTATCCGCTTCCGAACTTCCAAAGCAACGCGCGCTATAACTATCAGATTCCCATCATCACTCCGACCCATAAAGACGCCCTGCAATCGCGCGTGAACAAGTTCCTCAACAACCGCAGCCAGCTCTATGGCGGCTTCGCGTTTCAGAGTACGCGCCAGGACACCCCAAACCTGTTCGGATTTCTGGACACTACCGATAGCCTCGGCCTCAATACGAACGTGAATTGGTGGCATCGGTTGAGCCAGGAGTGGTTTGTGAACGTGGGCTTTCAGTTCAGCCGGCTCGCGACGCATCTCACGCCCTACTTCGAAAATCGCGAAAACGTTTCAGGCATAGCTGGCATTTCCGGCAACAATCAGTCCCCGATGAACTGGGGTCCGCCGGCGCTGACATTTTCGAGTGGCATCTCGGGTCTGAACGACGGCCTGCCCGAATTCAATCGCAATCAGACGAGCCGTGTTTCTTACTCGGCCGAATGGAACCACCGCGGCCACAACATAACACTCGGCGGCGATTTCCGCAGGCAGGAATTCAATTACCTCGCGCAGCAGGACCCGCGCGGCTCGTTTACCTTTACCGGCGCCGCTACTGGCAACGATTTTGCCGGCTTCTTACTCGGCATTCCAGACACCAGCTCCATCGCCTTCGGCAATGCCGATAAATATTTCCGCGAATCCGTATACGACGCTTACTTCACCGATGATTGGCGAGTCGGTCCGCAACTAACCATTAATGCGGGAATGCGTTGGGAGTACGGCGCGCCGATTACCGAACTATATGGTCGCCTGGTAAACCTGAATCTTACGTCTGGTTTTACCGCCGCGAATCCAGTTATCGGAAATGGACTGCTACGGCCCGATAAAAGCGGTTTTGAACCGCGGATTGGAATCGCCTGGCGGCCGGTCTCGGGCTCATCGCTCGTAGTACGCGCCGGGTATGGTATTTACCGTGACACTTCGGTCTATCAGAACATCGTGCTCGAACTGTCGCAGCAGCCGCCGCTCTCGAAGACGCTGAACGTCGCGAACAGTCCCGCGGATCCGCTCACACTGGCGAACGGCTTTCAGGCATCGCCGCTGAGTACGCCGAATACCTTCGCGGTGGACCCGAATTTCCGCGTCGGTTACGCGCAGGAATGGAACGCCAGCATACAGCGGGACCTTCCGGGCTCGCTGCAAATGACCGCCAGTTACCTGGGCATCAAAGGCACCCGTGGAGTGCAAGAGTTTCTGCCCAACACGTATGCGCCCGGCGCGGCGAATCCGTGTCCGGCTTGCCCCGCCGGATTCGTGTACCTCACCTCAAACGGCAATTCCAGCCGCGAGGCCGCCCAGCTTCAATTGCGGCGAAGGCTTCATAACGGACTCACGGCCATGCTCCAATACACGTTTTCGAAATCAATTGACGATGACGCGATGCTGGGCGGCCAGAGCGCCCAATCTCCCTCCCAAAATTCGAATGAGACGCAAACAACGGCAGCGGCCCCCACCGAAAGCAAGACGCCCCCGGCTACGATCGCACAGAACTGGCAAAATCTCAGCGCGGAGCGCAGCCTTTCCTTTTTCGATCAGCGCCATTTACTAACTCTGATGACCCAGTACACGATAAAGGGCTGGACTTTCGGAAGTTCGCTGACAGCCGGAACCGGCCTGCCGGAGACCCCCATTTACCTGACCCCTGTGCCCGGCACTGGCTTCACGGGAACCATCCGGCCCGAGTACCGAGGCGGCGCGTTTCCGAACCCGGCCGCTTACACGACGCCTTTGCCCGGTCAATGGGGAAACGCCGGGAGAAATTCGATCACCGGTCCCGCGCAGTTCGTTTTGAATACGTCGCTGGGAAGAACCTTCCGCTTGAAAGATCGCTGGCATCTCGATCTGCGCGCCGACGCAACGAATGTTTTGAATCATGTCAGCTTCACAAGCTGGAACACGACAGTGAACAACGCGCAATTCGGACTCCCCATCGCAGCGCAACCCATGCGCACCATGCAACTAGTAATGAGGCTCCGGTTCTAAAGCATGAAACCGCCGCAAACCCTTAACCACGCCAACAGAGCCGCGACCGTGAGGGAGCGGCCTTCCCATCTTCTCGCGCTCAGCGCTCTATTGGCCTTCTCTCTCCACGCCCAAACCCCCACCTTCACCACCGGCGCCCAACTCGTCGTTGAAACCGTATCCGTAACCGGCAAAAACGGCCAACCCATCGAAGGACTAACCGCCAAAGACTTCACCATCACCGAAAACGGCGTTCCGCAACAGATCCGCTTCTGCGAGTATCAAAAACTCGGCGAACAGCTTCGCGCTCCGCAAAACTTTCAACCGCATATTTACGACAAACTCGGCCGTACCCAAATCGCACCCGAACCGCCGGGCGACAGCCGTTACCGCGATCGCCGCCTGCTCGCGCTCTATCTCGACATGACCGCCATGCCGCCCGCCGACCAGTTCCGCGCCATCGAAGCAGCAGAAAAATTCGTTCGCACGCAAATGACGACGAACGACGTGATGGCCATCCTGCGCTACACCAGCGGCTCAGTCGACGTACTACAGGATTTCACCGATGATCGCGACCGCCTGCTGAGTATTCTGGAAACCCTCGCGGTCGGCGAGGGCCAGGGCTTGGACGAATCCGCCGATGACGCCAGCACGCCCGATACCGGAGCGGCCTTTGGGCAGGATGACAGCGAATTCAACATCTTCAACACAGACCGCCAGTTATCGGCATTGCAGACTGCGGCGCAAATGCTCGGCCGGTTACGCGAAAAGAAGCTGCTCATCTACTTCGCCAGTGGATTACGGCTCAATGGTCTGGATAACCAGGCGCAGTTGCAGGCCACCATTCAGGCGGCCATTCGATCGAACGTTGCATTCTGGCCCATTGACGCGCGCGGTCTGGTAGCCCAAGCCCCGCTGGGCGATGCCACCAAAGGGTCGCCCGGCAATCTCGGAATGTATACCGGGGCCGCGGCGCTCGCCGTCACCACGAACTTACAGCAATCGCAAGATACGTTGTATGCGCTCGCCAGCGACACCGGCGGCAAGGCCCTCCTCGATTACAACGATCTCGCCAAGGGCATCGTCCAGGCTCAGCAATCGATTTCCAGTTACTACGTTCTTGGCTACTACACAACCAATACAGCGCAAGACGGAAAATTCCGCCAGATCAAGATTTCGCTGAACAGCCCCTTATCGGCCAAACTGGATTATCGCCAAGGCTACTTCGCAGGCAAGGAATTTAGTAAGTTCACCGCGGCGGATAAGGAACGCCAGTTGGAAGAAGCGCTCATGCTGCCGGACCCGATCACCGACCTGACCATCGCCATGGAAATCGATTACTTCCAGTTGAACCGCGCCGAGTATTTTGTGCCGCTCGTGGTGAAGATTCCGGGACGCGAGCTGGCTCTGGCCAAGCGCGGCGGCGCGGAACGATCGCTCATCGACTTCATCGGCGAGGTCAAAGACGAATTCGGCACCACCATCACCAACGTGCGCGATAAAGTCGATGTCAAGCTGACCGATGAGACCGCCGCGCAACTGGCCAAGCGCCCCATCGAATACGACACCGGGTTCACTCTGCTGCCTGGCAAATACACAATTAAGTTTCTGGCGCGCGATGCCGAAACGGGCCGCATCGGAACCTATCAAACCACGTTTGTAATTCCCAATCTGAATAAGGAAGACCAGCGCATTCCTACTAGCTCTGTCGTATTGAGCAGTCAGCAGATAGATATGAAAGATGCGCTTTACAACGTGATGAAGAGCAAGGATCAGACCAAGGAAGAGGCTGTAAATCCGCTGCTCGTAGACGGAAAGAAGTTAATCCCAAGCGTCACGCGAGTATTTAACCGCCAGCGTGACCTCTATGTCTACTTACAAGCGTATGAGCCGGACAATGCGAGTGTCCAGCCGCTGGTCGCCTACGTGAGCTTTTACCGCGATCAGAAAAAGGCGTTTGAAACCGCAGCCATCGCCATCAAGGATGCTTGGAAGAACCGGCTGAAGACGATGCCTGTGCAATTCGATATCCCGCTGAGCGGACTGGCTCCCGGGACGTACGATTGCCAGGTAAGCCTGTTGGATCCTTCCGGGCAGAAGGCGGCGTTCTGGCAGACTCCGGTGGTGGTGCAATGAAGGAACAGAACAGAGCCGCGACCGCCAGGGAGCGGTTTTCAGCGCTTCCAAAAGTTGGGTCACGGCCAAACTCCAGTGGCTTTAGGATATGGAATGATCCGCGGCGGCTTCAAATCGGGCTCGCCCAACCAGATCTTCCGGCCGGGGAAGCGTTCGATCAGACGGCGATCCGATTCCGGATCCAGTTCCCGCGCCCAAATGATCTTCGCTTGGTCCAGGTTGGCGCGATTAAACACCCACTCGTTGTCCAGATCGTGCTCCGGATAGCGATAACGGACGAAAACTAAATCCTTTCCGCCCTGCTTTAGTAACTGGGCCCGGAGTTGCTCGCGCGGAAAGGGCCGCTGAAATTCGGAATCCCAAAGTCGGTTAACGCCGGAAAGCTGCGCCGGCAGCGCCGGCTGAATCCAGCGCCCGAACATCGGAATCAGGAGGCTAAGCGCGCAGACAATAGGCAGCGATCGCGACAGAAAGAGCCCGGCCGGACCGGTGTGGCGCAGGCGTTCAAAACAAAGTACGACCACGAGTAAGATCAGACACGCAACCGGCGCCGAATAATGCGGCTCATAGGCATGAAACGTCAGGTTGTCGAAGCCGACCACTATAAGCGAAGCGGCGACAATGCCCATGTTGGGTCGTCGCCAGATAAACGGAAGGAAAAGGAGAGGAATAGTAAGTGCAGGACCTAAATAAAATGTCCAAAAAGTGCGGAGTCTTCCGACGGTGGCCGCCGCCAGGCCGCGCAGCGATTTGCGCCGCGCATGCATGTCGAGCTGCTTTTGGTACTCCATGCGAATATCGCGCGGCATCGGAGTAGTAACGTAGTAGGCTTTCTCGAAGAAGTAACCTTGCACGGTTCCGTAGAGCTTGCGGCTCAACATATACGGCAGCTCGGTGGGTTTTCCGGTGACGCGGTAGTTGTAATACATCTCGAAGCCGCCGCCGAGAATCAGAACCGCCCCCATGGGGACAAGCACGCGGCGGAATGCGGCGCCGAACGGTATCGGACGCTTCACCAGGAACCAATAGAGGAGAGCTCCGGCGCTCACGAGCATTAGCAAGGCCCCTTCCGAGGGGCGGCTGTTCATCAGGATGACGATACCGACGGCCCAAAGCACCGCCTCGCGGATGGCCGCGTGTGCGCGTAGACGCGCCAGCGCTCCCAGCGCCAGCGTTCCGCCGATCGCCGGGACGCTGCCGCCGAAGTAGCTGTTCATCCAGTAACTGAGCACGCCATATTGAAAGATGGCGAGCAGCGCGCCAACCAGCGCCCAGACCGGAGATACCCATGCGCGGAGCATCCAGTAAAACAGCGCGGAGAGCACGCCCATGCTAAGAAACACTCCGAGCCAGGGAAGGTTAAAGAGCCAGTCGCCCAGAGCGAGCAGCAGTCCCTGGGCAGGCTCGTACTGCGAGTTGTATGTAGGTTCCGTCAGGATGTAAAGGGATTCGAAATGTTTCGGAGAAGGAGGTGGCGGATTCGTCAACCGGCCGGAAGCAAAGGTGTCTCCCTGCAGTAAGTAGGCGAATTCATCATGGACCGCAGGCATGGGCACGCCGTACACCGGCAGCAGCAGAGCGCGTAGCGCGAGCGGGAGGATCGCAACAACCAGAACGGGAGCAAGTCTCCGGCGGGCGATACGTCGCAGAATGTTTTCTATCCAGGAGAAGAACCGTCCACCCATGGCTGGGTAGACGAAGGCAATGACGATGCAAAGGATCGTTAAACCGATCTGGAGTAATAGAAGAGCAGTAAGAGGAGAGGAACCAGTTACTAATTTCACGTAAAGTTACTGTAACTTGCGGTAATAGGTGTAGGGGCGGTCGCTCTTTCGCGACTCGGGAGATCCTCCCGCCCGCTTCCAGCCGCTTATGTTCGCCCACTTTGGTACCGTGTCCGCAAAAACCCACTTTGCTCCGACGCTCCGAAAGGCGGCAAACACCCGCTGCTTTGCTTCGGAATTGCTGCGCCAGAACTCGTCTTGCTTGGGAAAAGCAAACGTTAGCGGACGCCCCCAAATCTTATCGTCATGCGTGGGTGTTTCCGGAACTACTGCCACGATGTGCGCGCGCTCCAAGCCCACGTGCGCCGCGGCCAGGTCGAACCCGATATAGGCGACGCGATCTCCGGGCTGTAAACCCGCGCGCCGCATCGTCTCGGCAACTTGCACGTTCTGGTAATCCAAAGGGGGTTTCTTTCCAATCGTCTCCAGGACGAGCCGTGGAGCCATCCCGCGGAAATCGCCGCCCATCAGGAACACGAGAGTCAAGACGGGTATTGCCCAGAGCGCCGTGCGCACAACACGCCGGGGTACATCTGTCCGCCAGTTCGCGGCAATCAGAGCAAAGCCGATAAGAGCATAACCTCCGGCCAGATAGCGGTAATCGGAAAAGACCAGCGTATAAGCCGCGGCATAAATCAAGCCGGGTACCCAGATAAACCAAGCCTGCGCAAAACGTTCCACTACTGTCCGCGCGCTGTAAATTAGGCCTAGCAAGAGCAGGATCAGCGCCGGGCACCTGAATGCGTATATAGAAAACTTTATGTTCGACCAAAGAATCATCAACTGCCTTGCTTTGTCGAGGCGAACCGGATAGCCGGCACACCACCAGGAGGGCTCAGTATGGACCGGGTGATAGCCGAAGACATGCTGGTCGAAGCTCAGCACGCGCGGATGCTGCAGCAATACGCGGATGGGATGTTGTATCTCGGGACCGGGCCAATGCGCGTTCTCCTTGTAGCCCTCTACGCTCATGCCCGTAACTTGCCAGGAGTAATTGAGCCGGCCGCTATCGCCCATCGTGAAACGCTGATTTGCGATCGAGAGAGCCGCGATGAACGGCGAAACTATTGCACCCGTAACCAGTGCGACCGTCAAAATGCGGTTGTTCAGCCAAGACCGAAGCAATACGGCCAGCACGATGAGAACCACGGGGATGACAATGGAAAACGCGGTCTTGGCAAGAAATCCGGCGCCGAGCATAAGGCCCAGGAAAATAAAGTCCCGAAGTTTGGAAACTCCGCGGCGCACGCGAATAAGAATGGCGGCAACTGCAATCAGCAACGCCATCACTAATGTATCGGCGTTGTTGAACCGCCATAGTTCGGTTAGACGAAGGCCCGCCCATAAAAGCACGCAATATGCTGTGACATCCACTAGCAGTGGCCGCGCGGGCGGCCCCTTCCAGCGCTCCCATTCGGCCGTGAGCCACTCCCAAGCAGCGAAGGCGGCCACAAACTCAAATAGATCGACTACATGGATGAGAGGCAGCTCCCACTGCATCGACGGATGGAAGATGCCCAAAGCGCCAGCCATCAGCCAGATATACAGCGGACTCCAATAGGGGTTGAGCGCATGCAGCCAGTCGCCGCGAAGCCATGCGCGGGCTACATCGACGTAAGCCGTGCCATCCGCGTCTATTGCATAACGCCCCACCCAAAGCTGGCAAATCACCAGCGCCAGGACGCATGCCCGGAAAATCGTGCGAAACTGACGTCGAGTGCTTTTCTCCCCAACTGCCGGAGGAGAGCTTACTTGATCCGCGACGGGCATCCTATCGCATTGTAAACTGTGTGTAGTTTACGATGAAAACAGTTTTACTCACCGGAGGATCCGGTTTCTTCGGAGGTTTATTAAAACAGCGCCTGCTCGATGACGGGTACCGGTGCGTAAACCTGGATTTATTACCGGATGAGGCGAAACATCCAAATCTGGTTTCGATCCAAGGAGATATTCGCGACCGGGCGCTTCTGGAGCGAATTTTTTCCGAGCATTCGTTCGATGGAATTCTCCATATTGCGGCAATTCTGGCGCATGGAGATATCGACGAGAAAGATTTGTGGACTTCCAACGTGGATGGCACGCGCAACTTAGCCGACATGGCGAAGAAATACAAAGTGCCTCGTCTGGTGTTCACGTCCTCCAATTGCTTGTGGGGTGAAGGAATGCCGCGGCCGATTACCGAAGAGGAACCGCCGAATCCCATCGAAGTCTACGGAAAATCGAAACTCGAAGGCGAAAAAGTTCTTCGGGAATATGCCGGAGATTTTCATTCGATCATCATCCGTTGTCCCACAATCATCGATTGCGGACGGCTCGGGCTGCTCGCCATTCTGTTCGAATTCATGCACGAGAACAAGAAAGTCTGGGTGGTCGGTTCCGGCGAAAACCGGTACCAGTTTATCTACGCAGGTGATCTTGCGGATGCGTGCATTCGCGCGCTGGATTACGACCGCTCGGATACATTCAACATCGGTTCCGACAACGTGAAGTCGCTCCGCGCGATTTACGAGTATGTGATCCGGCAGGCGGGAAGCCGCTCTCGCGTTGCATCGCTCCCCAAAGCGCCAACTCTGCTGGCGATGAGGATCGCCCATATCTTGCGCGTTTCTCCGCTGGGGCCGTATCACTATAAAATGATCGCGGAGAATTTTACCTTTGACACTTCGAAGATCAAACGCCTGCTGGGATGGCGTCCGACGCTGACCAATGAAGAGATGCTGTGGCGCGCATACCAATACTACGCAACCAACCGTCGGGACATCGAGAACCGGAGCGGCGTATCGGCCCACAAAAAAGGCGCCAAAATGGGCGTCATTCGCGTTTTGAAATGGGTCTCATGAAGTGAATCGGTACTTCGCGGTTTGCATTCTGGTTGCGGGCCTGGCGGCCAAAGCACAAAAACTGGCGCCGCCTGTGGAACTGACCGCGGAACAAGATCATCAGCGGATGATGGATCTGCTACACATGACTTCGCTCCGCCGGGGTGCCGATGGCAGAAATCCGCAGGCTCCGAACGCTGCTAATTACGACGAATCGAAGGCAAATCCGTATCCGAATCTGCCCGATCCGCTCGTTACGAACCACGGCCAAAAGATCACGACTGCCGAGCAGTGGTGGACAAAACGCAGGCCGGAAATTGTCGAATTGTTCGATCGCGAAGTGTATGGCCGCGTGCCCGCCAACACGCCCAAGGTGAATTGGGAAGTTGTCAGCACGGAGAACGGGATCAACAACGATGTACCCGTTGTCACGAAACATTTGATCGGTCACGTCGATAATTCCTCCTATCCACTGATCTCCGTCAACATCGAATTAACTCTGACGACACCGGCTCACGCCGCAGGGCCAGTGCCGGTTATTATGGAGTTCGGATTCGTCTGGCCGAAGAGCTTACCACGGCCCACCGAAACGGGCCCCTCATGGCAACAGCAAGTATTGGCCCATGGTTGGGGCTATGCGGTCCTTCTTCCGAACACAGTTCAGGCGGATAACGGCACGGGACTGACGAAAGGGATTATCGGCCTGATGAACAAGGGCCAGCCTCGCAAAGTGGACGATTGGGGAGCGTTGCGCGCGTGGGCCTGGGGCGCGAGCCGCGCGCTCGATTACTTCGAGACCGACCGGGCCGTCGATGCGAAGCAAGTGGGAATCGCAGGACATTCGCGTTATGGAAAGGCTGCGTTGATCACGATGGCATACGATCCGCGTTTTGCGATTGCGTACGTGAGTTCGTCGGGCGAAGGAGGCGCCAAGCTCAACCGCCGGAACTGGGGAGAACTCGTCGAAAATGTTGCGGCAACGAGCGAATATCACTGGATGGCGGGTAACTTCTTGAAATACGCCGGACCGCTCCATTGGAACGATCTGCCGGTCGATTCTCATGAACTGATTGCGCTGTGTGCTCCGCGCCCCGTATTCATCGGCGCTGGAGCGGCGAACAAAGGGGATGGATGGGTGGATGCCAAGGGAATGTTTATGGCGGAAGTTGCAGCCGGGCCGGTGTACCGGCTTCTGGGCAGGAAAGATTTAGGAACCAGCACTCTTCCGCCAATTGGAACTTCGCTGACCGGTGGCGATATTGCGTTCCGCCAGCATACCGAAGGACATACTCCCGCGCCCAACTGGCCTGTGTTCCTGACGTTCGCCAGCCGTTATTTGAACGGTCCGAGTTCGCAGTCTGTACGATAGCTGAATTCAAAAAAGTGCTTCAGTTCGTTCAAGTACCCGTATAATTGAGAGCGAAGCGAATCACTCGCTTCGCTGTCTTAACAGCGGATACCTACACAGGAGGCGAAGGATGTACACGAAACCTATTTTTTACGGTGTTTGTAGTATAGCTCTCTGCTGCGCACCGGCATTTGCTCAGGCCGGTGGCTCCGCAACGGCTGGAGCGAGTGCCGATCAGAAGTTTGTCGACATGGCCGCTCAAACCGATATGCTGGAAGCGCACCTGGGGCAGATGGCAGCGGATCAGGCTTCCGCGCAGGGCGTGAAAGATTACGCCCAGATGCTGGTAACCGACCACACTGCGGATTACAACAAACTAACTGCGGCCGCGACAAAGGCCGGAGAGACCGTTCCTAAGGGTCTCGATGCGGCGCATGACCGGATGATTAAGCCGTTCGAAAAGCTGAAAGGCGCGGCTTTCGATCATCGTTATATCCGGGAAATGGTGGCGGGACACGAAAAGGCCATTGCAGCTTTTAAGAAAGAACAGGCGGATGGACAGAGCGCCGATCTCAAGCAGTATGCGAGCGATGCTTTGCCCACTTTAGAAAAGCATCTGCAAGCTGCTCAGGATCTTGAAAAGAGCCCAGCCAAAAGCAAGTAATCGAGTCGCCAGATCTCAAGCTGCCGCTTTGGAGTTGAAGCTCCAAAGCGGCTTTTTTGTGGAGAGGAGACGAACTACTTGCGCGAAGAGGCGCGATCTAACGCGTGAATGAAGGGCTCAGCCGCTGCAGGGATGTGCTCCTTGCCTTGCGCGATCTGCTTGTTGCTGATGGCCGCACCATACAGCACCCGGTTGGCATCATCATCTTCCTTGACTACGGCACCGGTCAGATCCAGGCCACCGAAGATTCCGCGCTGCCGCGAATAGGTCAGCATTTCCGCGTGCATTTCGGCATCGGTCATCGCCGCAGCATCGCGACCCACCGGGCCTGCTGCCGCAGAAGCCGCGCCGCCCAACTCGAAATGATTGCTTAGCAGGTGTTCCATCCCGTTCTTGTTCATCACCAGCATGACGACATCGGTTTCGGCGCCGCCGATCAGAAGACCGAACTTGCCGCCCGCGATGGTAATGGCGCCCGGAGCGCTCCAGCCCACCCCGCTCGGCTTACGGCAGGTAAAGAAGCCTTTCCCGTACTCTGCGCCAACGATGAAACCGCCTTTCTTTAGACTTGGAATCACCACAACGCAACTCGCCTTGTCTAAAAGGGTTTGCGGAATGCTCTTGTCCCCGGCATTCATCAACTCATGGAGATCCTCGGTTGCGGCCTGTAGACGCGCATCCACGTCCTTTTTGGTATCGGCCGCGAAAATCGGGACCGACAACACTGTCGCCAGCAACACCCCCACAACAGATTTCATCTCACTCCTCCTACGACATTTGTCTATTTTGGTCACAAATGCGGCCTTCGAGGTCGCCCGACCGTAAGACGTTCTTAGAAGAAAAGATAGAACACCCAGGTTCACGCGAGAGGCAGTGAAATTTTGTTCACAATCGCTTTCGCTGTTTCTTTGGCCAGACGGACGCAATCGGGAATGCCAACCCCATCGAAGGCATTGTTCACCAAATGCAGGCCCGGGCGCTCCGCCAGCTTGGATGAGATCCGAAGGCATCTTTGCTTGTGACCCAATACGTACTGCGGCATCGATCGAGGCCACGCGTAGAAGGTGGAAAAAAGCGGCTTAGCAGTTATTCCCATTACGCGCCGATATTCGCCTTGCACTACGTCGAGCAACTCCTGTTCGGCAGCCGCAGCTAAGCGGATCGCCTCTTCTCCCACGATAAAGGCTCGAAGAGCAGCTAAAGTGGACGGCACACGTTCCGGCCACTTAGTCCCGACCCAAGTCGCTGCGGCTACGTCTCGCCGCTCCGACCGGGGAACCAGGAATCCAAATCCGTCCAGGGGATGGCCCAAGTTCGCTCTTTGGTAAACCGTGGTTGCCAGAACTACGGAAGAATACGGGATTCCGGCCAACTCGGTGGCGAGCGAAGGCGCACAGTTCTCCAGCAACTTCGCGGCCTGATGGGCCGGGCAAGCGAGGATGACATGATCGCACGCAAGCGCGTCTTGTCCGGCGTACACACGCCATTCTTTGCCGGAGCCCTCGACTTTGGTTACTTCCGCGTGGATAACCCGGATGGAGGACGCCATGGCGCGTGCGAGCGTGTCGGTCAGGGTCTGCATTCCATTGCGAAAGGACAGAAACAGACTTCCTTTCGCATTCGCTGCCCGGCGTTCCCGCCGAACACCGCGGATCAAGCTGCCGTATTCGCGTTCGTAGGCGAGGAACCGCGGCAGCACGCTTTCGGTGCTGAGGTTCACGGCATCCCCGCCATACACGCCCGAAAGGAGCGGCGCAGCCACATATTCGAGCACTTCCCGGCCGAAGTGCTCTTCCACGAACTGGCCCACGGAAACGTCTTCTGCCCGGATTTTGGGGGTTTGTAGCGTTTCGCGCACGAAGCGCAGCTTGGTTTCGGTGCTGAAAAGCTTCGAGGTAAGAACCGGTTTCCATTCGGAAGGAGCCATCATGACCATGGCTTTCGGCATGGGAAGCAGCTTGCCTTCGCGCACGATAAAGATGCGGCGCGCCGAATCGTTTGAGCCGATGATTTCGGAATCCAAACCATCCAGCTCGCGCGCGAGTTCCGTGACGGATGTTTTGGTCGCGATATAACTGTCCGGCCCAGCTTCGAGCCGGCAGCCTTCGATGAAATCGGTTTTGATTAAACCGCCCAGCCGGTTGGATTTTTCGATGAGTATAGGCCGGAGGCCGGCCTGGCTCAGGAAGTAGGCGGCGGCGAGGCCGGAAATTCCACCCCCGAGGATGACGACTCTATTTGTGGAACTCACGGACTATCTGGACCACCGCCTTTACGTTTTCAACCGGCGTTTCAGGCAGAATGCCGTGGCCCAGATTTACGATGTGGCCGGGCCGGGTACCGGTGCGGCGAAGCAAGTCAGTGACTTTGGTGCGCAACTCGGGTAAAGGAGCGAACAGCGCAACCGGATCGAGGTTGCCTTGAATCGCCGAGCGATAGCCAATATCCATCCAGGCTTGATCGATGTTGATGCGCCAATCGACGCCGATGACGTCCCCTCCGGCAGCGTGCAATTCGCGGAAGAAGCCTCCAGCGCCGGTTCCGAAATGAATGACGGGCACGCCGCCAGAACGGATCCGTTCGATGAGAGCGCGCGAATAGGGCTGGACATAGCGCACGTAATCTTCCGGGCTGAGCGCGCCGACCCAACTATCGAATACCTGAATCGCGCGAGCGCCGCCGCCGATCTGAATTCGCGCGAAGTCGCCGAGAACGTCGACGAGCTTGCCCATCATGCGGCGCCACATGGTCTCGTTGCCGAACATGAGTCGCTTGGTTTTGAGGAATGTCTTCGATGCCCCGCCCTCAATCATGTAGCTCGCTAACGTGAATGGAGCGCCAACAAAGCCGATCACCGGAACCCGGTTGCCCAACGCCCGCACGACCATTTGGATCGCCTCGCTGACGTAGCCGAGATCGTCGGTGCGCGCGGTGGATAGATCGTCAATATCTTCCGGTTCGGTGACGGGATTGTCAATGTAAGGGCCTTCGCCGCTGACGAACTCCAGCTTCAGGCCCATCGGCTCGACGGGCAGAAGCAGATCGGCAAAGATGATGGCGGCATCGACATCGAGTATTTCAACGGGCTGGATGGTGACGGTGGCGGCCAGTTCCGGATTTTTGCAGATCTCCAGGATGCCGTGCCTGGCGCGGATCTCGCGGTAAGGCCTCAAATAGCGCCCAGCCTGGCGCATGAACCAGACGGGGCGCACGTCCGTCGCGCGGCGGCGGCAGGCATCCAGGAACCGGCCGCTTACTTGAGCCATGCGCATGCCGCCCCCGGTTTGTCTTCGCACATCAGCACGCGAAAGTTTTTCGGCTTGTGCTGCCGGGTCCAAGCGCGGCCCAGAATGTAATAGGGCTTGGCCCAAATTTCACTGTCCAGTGTCTTCGGCGAGACGATGGAAACCGAAAGCATGCCTTCCGAAGGATAGCCGGTGCGGGGATCCATGATGTGACTATAGAGTTTACCTTCTGCCCAAAAGAACTTCTCGTAATTGCCGGAGGTGGAAATGGAATCGTTCTTCAAGTAGACTTCGGCGGCAGTCCGCTGTTCGTCTTTCGGATCGCGAACTCGAATGTACCAGCCACGTGGATCATCCGGTGGAGCGCCGATCCCGTAAATGCTTGAGCCGCCGCCCGAAATAAGCGCGCTCGTGACGCCATCGTTTCGCAGGATTTCCGCCATTTTGTCGACGGCGTAGCCCTTGCCGACGCCGCCCGGATCGAGATTGACTCCGTGCTTTTTCAAGCGCACCGTTAGGTGGGAAGCGTCCAGTTCGATGTTTTGGTATCCGACAGATTCAAGCGCGGCGCGGATCTCGGCGCGGTGCGGCAGATGGCCGGAATCCTTGTAGAAGCCCCACACTTTCATGAGCGGACCCACCGTGATGTCGAATGTGCCTTCGCTTTTACGGCTGTAATCGATACAGGTGGCCAGCAGATCGAATAATTCGCGAGATACTTTCACAGGCTTTGTGGCGGCGTATTCATTGGCCCGGCTGAGTTCGCTATCGGGGATGTAATTAGAAAGCATGCGGTCGAGCCGGTGGACTTCGTCGAACGCTTGGGCGATAGCGGCTTGGACTTGGCCCTGATTGGCGCTGTAGACGTCGATGCTGAAGGTGGTGCCCATAACGTCTTCGGAGTGCTCGATCTTTACCGGCGCCGCCTGTAAAGGCGGCGGCAGCCTGAAAGGCTGGCCCCACAGCAACAGACATAGGAGGAGTATGAATTTAGTCGCTTTGGTCACTTAGTCGCGGGGGCGGCCGCGCTTCACTCGCTTTAGGAGTTGATTGATGCGATCGGAGCTGCCGGCGGCGTCAGGTTCAAAGTGCAGTTCAGGGACGCGAAACAGATTCAGACGCTCGGCGATCTGACGCCGGAGGAAGTGGCGCGCGCCATCGAGTGCCTGGATGGTCTGTTGTTGTTGATTCACGTCATCGCTGAGATGCAGGCGTACTTGCGCGTGGCGCATGTCGGGCGACACAAGGACTTCCGTTACTACCGCTTCGCCAATTCGTGGATCCGAGAGCTCATAGGCGATCATCTCGCCAAGCTCTTCGCGCAGCGCTTCCGACACTCGCTCTGCTCGATGCGTATCCATTTCGAGCCTCCACTTTGAGTGTAAAGGCTGGGCCCCTCGCTCACGCTCAAGGTTCTGCTCCGAGGCTCAAATCCACTCGATGGCGGTGCCTGCGAGAGCGCCACCAAGAACACTTGCGGCGTGCGATTCCACGGCTTGCAGTACCTGTTCCGCGCGCACACGGTCGTTCGAGACAGTAACAGCAGCGACTACGGAGTTTTGCCAGGAGTCGAGATGATCGATCTCGGCGACGGAAACATTGAAGCGCTCCCGCAAACGGTCTTTCAAGCTCTTAACGACGTGCCGCTTCTCTTTCAAAGAGTGCGAATATTCGACGTGGATATCGAGCGTTAAAACACCGATTGCGGGCATGGATAAGGAGGCCGCTCCCTCACGGTCGCGGTTCTGTAAATAAGTTCTATTGGACGGCGACGGGCAGTTCGGGGGCGACACGCTCCATCGAGAATGCTTCGAATGTATCTCCGATCTGGATGTGGTTGAAGTTCGTGAGCGAGATACCGCACTCCAAACCGTTCTTGACTTCGCTGGCATCGTTCTTGAAGCGCTTCAGTGCTTCGATTCTGCCAGTATGCACGACTTCGCCGTCGCGCATCACGCGAATCTGGCTGTCGCGCCGGATAACCCCATCCGAGACATAACAGCCGGCGACAGTGCCCACTTTGCTGATCTTGAAGATCTCGCGAACTTCGGCGTGGCCCTGGATGGTTTCTTTGTAAACCGGTTCCAAAAGGCCCGTCATCGCACGCTGGATTTCGTCGATCAGCTCATAGATGATGCTGTGAAGGCGGATATCCACCTTCTGCTGTTCGGCAGTTGCGACCGCGTTGCGTTCCGGCCGGACGTTGAAGCCGACAATAATCGCCTCCGACGCCGACGCCAGCAAAACGTCGTCTTCCGTGATCGCGCCGACGCCCGTACGCAGGACACGCACGCGGATCTTTTCGTTCGACAACTGCTGCAGAGTATCGGACAGCACTTCGGCAGTACCGCCGACATCGGCCTTGATAATGAGGTTCAGATCTTTGAGCTCGCCTTCCTTGAACTGCTGGTTCAAAGAAGCCAGAGTGGCCACGCGAGCGCCTTTGGCCATCGCGGCATCGCGTGCCTTGGCCTCGCGATAGATAACGATCTGCTTGGCTTTGGAAGTGTCCGAAACAACCTGGAAGTTGTCGCCGACTTCGGGCAGGCTTTCGAGCCCGATGACCTCGACCGGCATGGATGGTTCGGCATCTTTCACCGGGTTCCCGCGATCGTCGAACATGGCGCGAACCTTACTGAAAAGCGCGCCGCAGATGAAGAAATCGCCCACGCGCAGCGTTCCGTTGCGCACCAGCATGGTGGCGACTGGCCCCCGGCCGCGGTCGAGTTTCGCTTCGAGCACGGTTCCAATCGCAGGCCGGTTCGGATTGGCCTTGAAATCCTGCAAATCCGCCATGAGCAGAATCATTTCGAGCAGCAGATCGAGATTCTGGCCGGTTTTCGCCGAGACAGGAACCATGACGGTATCGCCGCCCCAATCCTCAGCGAGAAGGCCGCGGTCGGCCAGTTGCTGCTTCACGCGCTCCGGCTGAGCATCCGGTTTGTCGATCTTATTGATGGCGACGAGCATGGGAACGCTCGCCGCGCGGGCGTGATCGATAGCTTCGAGCGTTTGCGGCATAACGCCGTCATCGGCCGAGACGACGAGGACCACAATATCGGTGACTTTCGCGCCGCGCGCACGCATTCTGGTGAACGCCTGGTGGCCCGGCGTATCGATGAAGACGATCTTGCGGCCGTTCTTTTCGATGTAGTAAGCGCCGATGTGCTGCGTGATACCGCCGGCTTCGCGGCCGGCGACGTCGGTCTGACGGATGGCATCGAGCAGCGAAGTCTTTCCGTGGTCGACGTGTCCCATGATCGTGACCACGGGCGCGCGCCGGACGAGATCCTTCGGATCCTCGGCCAGCTCGACTTCCTGCGTGCTCTCTTCTTCGTAGCTGACCTGATTGGTGGAAGCTCCGAAATCGCGAGCGAGTTCTTCGGCCAGCTTGACATCGAGCGTCTGGTTGATGGTGGCGTAAATCTTGCGGTCGAACAGCTTTTTAATGACGAGATTGGCTTTAACGCCGAGTTTTTCCGAGAGTTCCTTGACCGTGATGCCTTCGGCGACCGTGATCTCGCGGTCGATAGGCGGCGGCTCCACGACGGCGGGGCGCTTCGAGATACGTTCGCGGAGAACTCCTTCTTCGAGATCCTCTCGCTTGCGGCCGACCTGGCGCGCGCCTGGTTTTGGCTGATGACGGCGCTGTTGTTCGGTGGGCGGCGGCGCGGCGGGCTCGGGGCGCAACCCAGTCGGATGCATCGGGCGGACTCCCGGACGACCGCGGCCAGGCTGGCCGGGCGCGCCCGGAATGCCGGGACCACGCACGAGCGGCTGTCCGGGACGGATGGGACCGCGATACAGCGGCTGGCCGGGCGAGGGCGCGGGCCGCGCGGGAGTGCCCGGACGCGGCGCAGCCGGCGCGGCGGGCATAGGCCGGGGCTGCTGTTGCTGCTGCTTTAAGCGCTGGACCAGATCGGGGCGCGGGGGAACCACTGGCCGGGCGGCGGGCTGCCCGGCAAGCGGGCGTGTACCGGCAGGACGCGGCGCAATGGGCGCTCCGGGCGTCAAACCGGAGGCCGAACGAGACGGAGCTGGACGCGGCGGTATTGGCGCGCCGGGAACCGCGGATGGGGCCGAGGGTGGTGGCGGCGGCGTCGAAGGTCCAGGCGCCACGATATGAGTCGGAACCTGCGGAGCGCGCACTTGAACTGGGGGCTGCTGGGGAGGCGGTGTTTGCGGCGGACGCGGCGCGGGACGCTCGGGAACGGCAGGCGCGGGGCGAACCGGTACAGACGGACGCGCCGATTCCGGCAATGGCTGCCGCGGGCCGGACGGCGGCGCCACTGGAACGGACGGGGCTTGCCGCGGAGTGGGGGGCGGCAGCGGCCGCGCAGGGATCGCGATGTTTCGATGCAACGAACTCGGGCCCGAAGCCCCTGTCGTTCCGGCGGGCGCAAGCGGCGCGTGCACAGGACTGCCCGTCCCCAAAGGCGGCCGCAAGGGGCGGAACGAGGGCACTGGGCGCTCCGGCTCGCCTGGCACAGAGGCGCCGGCGGCTTGCGCCTGGACGGATTCCGTGTGGGCCTCCGGAGCGGCAGGCGTCTCGGGCGCGGGCGGAGCCGGAGCTGGATGAGCCGCAGGCGGATGCGCGGAGTGGGGCGTAGAACTTGGAAGCGGGATGCTGGGCGGCCGAAGCGGTACCTGAAGCGGAGGGCGAACCGCGCGCGGCGGTTCGGCTACCGGGGGCGGCGCCGCATGGGCATCGCGTTCGGCATGAGCCGCCGTGGTTTCGTGATGAGCGGGGCCTTCCTCCTCATGGGGGTGGCCGTTGGTGGCGCTTGTCAGTCCCTGCGGGGGCACAGCAGAACCGGTGAGACGCCGCTTCAATTCAATAGCGACATCTTCATCGATCGAGCTGGAATGCGTCTTTTTCTCGTGCACGCCCATTTCGGGCAGCAGATCGAGTATGACGCCAGGCTTCACTTCAAGTTCCCGCGCCAGCTCGTTGATTCGGATCTTCTTCATAGAACGGACTGCTATATAACTCCTTGCACCACCGCAATTTGCATCTGATTAATCAGTATTTTCAATGGTATCAGATTTAACCGTTTCCGGAGTTTCGCCGGAGGCCACGGCACTTCGCAGACTGGAAGGCGCGGCAGACAAACCTTCCACTCTGCCTAAGTCCACAAGTTCGCCTTCCTCCGCTTCATCAACCGGAGCAGGTTCATGGGTGGCGATATCATGCTCCAGTACACCGGTTTCAATATTGTCGAAAGCGGCCGGGCTATCTGTGTCATCGAATTCGCCGGCGGGAGCGTGAACCGCTTCGGCGTCGAGCACATCTTCAATTTCGCCCGCCTGCGCAGGCGCTTCTTCGTCTTCCGGAGCGCTCTCCTCCGCCTGGCCTTCGACGCCCGCAGCTTCGTACTGGCCGTAGAACGACATCACCGCCGACTGGATTTGAGACACGGTCTCTTCGCTGATCTCGGGAATGGCTTCCAATTCCTCGGGGGTCATGGAGCCCAAGCGTTCCACCGTACCGATGCCGGCCGCCACCAGTTTTTCGACGATCGCTTCTTCGAGACCGTGATCGATCAACACCGAGACCGGCGCGCCGGAGATGACCATATCGGCCATATTGGCTTCCAGTTCACGGCGTTTTTCTTCTTCGCTTTTGATATCAATCTTCCAGCCGATCAACTTAGCGGCCAGCCGGACATTCTGCCCGCGCTTGCCGATAGCGAGTGAAAGTTGCAAATCGTCGACCACCACCTCCATGTGCTTTTCGACCGGATCGAGGATGGTCACACGCGAAATTTTGGCCGGGCTGAGGGCTTTCGTCACGTACTGTACCGGGTCTTCGGAGTACTCGATAATATCGATTTTTTCTCCGCGCAACTCCCGGATGATAGACTGCACGCGCATGCCTTTCATTCCAACGCAAGCGCCGACGCTATCGACATCGCGGTCGCGGCTGAAGACCGCGATCTTGGTTCGCTCTCCGGCCTCGCGGGCGCACGCCTTAATGGAGACGGTATTGTCGTAGATCTCGGGCACTTCCTGCTCGAAGAGACGCATCACCAGTTCTGGCGCCGCGCGGGAGACAACCACGCCTGAACTCTTGCCGCCGCGCTCGACACCTTTGATGACGCAACGCACGCGATCGCCCATGCTGAAGCTCTCGACGCGGGACTGCTCCTTCTTCGGCAGACGCGCCTCGGTCTTGCCCATATCGAGGACGTAATCCTGACCCTCGATGCGTTTGACGGTGCAATTGACGAGTTCGCCCTGGCGTCCCTGGAATTCGGAGAAGACGCTGTCGCGTTCGGCTTCGCGCACTTTCTGAAGAATGACCTGCTTGGCGGTTTGCGCGGAGATGCGGCCCAGCGCCTCGGTGGGTTTGGGCTCGCGGATTTCCATGCCGAGTTCGGCGCTCTGGTCGATTTTGCGCGCGGCCTGGAGAGTCAACTGGCGAGCGGGATCTTCGACCGCATCGACCACTTGCTTGACGCTATAGATCTGAATGTTGCCACTGGTCTCGTCTAAATCGGCGACCAGATCCTCCTGCGAGCGGAAGTGCTTGCGGGCGGCCGCGAGCATAGCATCCTTGACCGCATCGAGGACGATCTGGGGATCGATACCCTTTTCCTTACTCAGCATCTCAATGGACTGATAGATAGAAGCCACGTGAAAACCTCTTCAAATGAAAACTGGATCTTAGTGCGCGTGAACGGCCGCGGGATTTACCACTCGAACTTCAGGTTCGCCTTTTGCACCCGGTCGAGCGGGACGGCCACCCGGTGTCCGGGGGACGTCTCGAGTTCGAGGGTAGCTCCGGAGATACTCGCCAGCTTTCCCTCCAGGCGGCCTTGACCTTCGATGGGCTGTTGAACGGTCAACCGGACCTTTTGCCCGAGGACGCGTTCGAAATCCCGCAATTTTGAGAGCTTGCGCTCTACTCCCAAGGAGCTGACCTCCAGCGTGTAACTATCGCCCGGAATGACGTCTTCCTGATCCAAAGACTGGCCCAGCCGGTTGGAGATGAGTTCGCAATCGGCGTGGGTTACGCCGCCCGGCTTATCAATATAGACGCGCAGCAGGCGGGCTTTCCCACCACCCCGGAGCTGGACTTCGGCGATTTCAATGCCGGTGCCCTGAGCCGCGCGCTCCCCGAGCGCGGTGATTCGCTGCAAGAGCCCATTTTTTTCGACGGCCGGCATAGTTCCACTAAAGCGCAACAAAAAAGTGGGCTCTTCGCCCACTTTCGGTTCGACGCTACACCTCTATTAGAGCATTTCGAGGGCGCTTCGCGCAAATGCTGTGGGCAGGGCTGGTGGTAATGCGAGTTTGCGGAACGAAGCCAGAGCAAGTGGCCAGCATACAGCGATCAGCGCTCAGCTTTTCTCCGTGACAGTCGGGGTTCTGTTTTGCGAGACGAAGCCAAAGGGAGCGATCAGCGTATAGCGATCAGCGCTCAGCTTTTGGCCCCCTCCTTGACAGTCGGGGTTCTGATTTTGCGGAACGAAGCCACGGTCTTTTGTAATTGGCGCATCATGAGCCGAGATTCGCACGCCGGTTTGCGGCGGGACGCAAAGACGGCTTGCAGGTTGTTGAGCGGATTGAGCAAAATTATTTTGAGACGCCATGTAACGAAGCCTGCGTTTCGCCGGATCTCCACCCCGCCAAGGGACTGGCGCCGCTCGAATGCGGGTAAAATGAACGTATGGGGCCGGATTTCTGGAAGGAGTGCCCTGTTGTCGAGACCGTTCCGGGACGACTCGGCGGCCGTCCGGTTGTGAAGGACTCGCGAGTGCTTGCTGACACGATTCTGGAAACAGAGGAGCTTGGCGGGACGGCGGAGGAGACCGCCTACAACTACGGACTGAAGCTCCAGGACGTGATTGACATTCGTTCCTACGCTCACCAGCGCAACCCAGCACTCACATCTTGAGGCGGTTCTTTTTGATCAGAACGTTCCGCGTCCGCTACGCCGTTTTCTGAAGGCGTGCGCCACAAGCGCGGTTTACGATCGGAGGCCGGCTTTCGCGAGTAAGTGCCGCAGCGCCCGTTCGCCGCCGGCGCCTCGCTGCACCCCCGCGATGTCGCCGTCGCGGTTGACCAAAACATACAAAGGATAGGCATTGGCGTCGCAAATGGCGGCCAGAGTTGTGTCCTGGGCCAGCGCGATCTTGGCAGCGCGCGGGGACTGTTCCAGATACTTCTTCACTTTGCGCCGCGGCTCTCCCATATTGACGGCCAGCACAATCAACCCGTCTTTTTCGAATTCTTTCAGCAGGTCTTCTACAACCGGCTGATCGCTCTTGCAGGGCGGGCACCAAGTCGCCCAGAACTCTATGAGCAGGACCTTTCCTTTGGCGGAATCATTCGTGATCCGTTCGCCGTCGAGCGTTTTCACAACGAAGTGAGGCATGGGCTGGCCCGGGTCTATGGCCAGTGCGCGGAATGCGGCGGCGAGCGGAGCGAGCAGAGCAAGAGCGCGGCGGCGGGTTAGTTCCATCGGCATGCCGGATATGTTATCCGGAAAAGGCAGGTTGTGGAATAACCCGGTGCTTGATCAGGAGATATTAGGCGCGGGAGGAGCCGGCCACGAGGCCGGCTCGTCGCCGGGACTGGCGACCCCACAGAGGCTGCACTGAAAATCGCTCAGAGCAGGCGCCAGTTCACCTCAATCATGGCCGCTACAGGGACAGGCTGGCTATCTATGATGCCGGGCGCGAATTTCCAGTGGCTAACCGCGTCGATCGCGCGCTGGTCCAATCCGAAGCCGAGGCCGCGGACAACTCGAACATCGTGGGCGAGTCCGTCGGTTCCGATGACGACGGAAAGAACAGTCGTGCCGGTGTATTTCGCGGCACGCGCTTCCTCGGTATACTGCGGCTCCGTTTTCGAAATCAGGTGAGGAGGGGTCCCGGTGTCCTTGATCTGATAGACGGTTGCGAAGCTGCCTGAATTGGCTGCGGGCGCTTGGGCAGCCAACGCCGTACGTATGGTTCTGGCGCGCTGCGCTGTTGCGCTTGCTTCCGCATCGTTGCCCTGCTGCTTTAGAAGCTGGGCATACAGTTCCAGCGTGGTGGCGGCTTCGGCGGAGTTCGGATCTTCGGCTGCGAGCGCACCCTGGTAAAGGGCGGCCGCTTCCTGGAGATTGTTCTGCCGCTGTTGCGCGATGGCCATCCAGAGCAGCGCCTGGGCCGATTTCGCCGGGTTAGCCTTTTGCGCGCTTTGGAAATCGTTCAGGGCAGACTCGTTCTGATTCTGAATCAACGCAATGAAGCCGAGATGCATATAGGCAATAGCGGCATCCGGCGTGTTCCCAAACAGCGAGAGCGCTTTGTTATAACTTGTGGCTGCTTCGGCGAACTTGAAGCGCTCGCTCTGCTGTTCACCGAGATGGATCAACTGCACTGCGGCGCTGGCGCTCGGCTGGCTGGACTCGCGAGCGGTACTGTTCCGGGCGTGCAGCGCAGCGAGCGGCGCGGCGATTGCGACCGAGAGCAATGCGGCGGCAAGGACGTTGGCCAGCCGAAGAGTGCCACGATTCCGCCGGGTATCCAGAACGGAGATCAGCCGTCCTTCGAGTTGAGAGAGGCGTGCCATAGCAACCGCGGCAGGCTCTATGAGCCCAGCCGGCTGAAACGAGCGAGCGATTTCCAACAAATGAGATGCGTATTCCGGGGCGGGCGCTCCCGCATTCAAGACCAGATCGTCGGCGGCCCGTTCGCGCTGCTTCAAGAACTCACGCCAGGCTGTCCAGGCGAGCGGATTCCACCAATAGAGACTCAAAACTGCACGCGCGAAGAGATGCAGGGCCGTGTCGCGGCGCTGGATGTGAGCCAGTTCGTGAAGGAGCACGATGCGGAGTCGGGACTCGTCCCAGGTCTGCGCTTCGGCCGGAAGGAAGATGGCCGCGCGGCGCAGGCTGAAGCTCATGGGCATACAGCCGTCCGCGATTGCGAGGATATCGACGCGGCGGCGGATTCCGATGGACCGTTTCAACGACGGAAAGGCGGCGAACGCCATGAGATGCGCTTTACGCCGCATGCGGCGAATGGCGAGCAATCCGAAACACATCTGCGCTGCGCTGAGAGCCACGCCGGCGAGATAGAGGAGCAGGATGATGGCAGTCCAATCCAAATGTGACCCGGGAAGTATGCCGCCGGTGAGTGGGTTTGGGCGAAGCGCGGACGTGGAAATGCTCCGGGCGGACGCAGACGCGGTCGTCTGAAAGATGAATTCCGGCGTGAGCAAGCGTGCCGTGCGGGGCAGTTCGAGAGCGGGCAGAGAAACGGAAAGCAGCGGCAACACGAGCAAGACGACAAACGCCGCGGTCCATACCAGATGAAGAAGCGCGGCAGAGCGCTTGCGCAGCAGCCACCTGGCGAGCCATGCAAGGCTCAGAACAACGACGCTCTTCAGGGCGACACCTGCGAACAGAATCGACATTTATTTGCCCTCCTTTTTGGCCTGTTCGATCATTTCGGCCATTCGATCCAATTCCTCCCGGCTCAGATGTTTCGCGGAGACATCGAGGAGCGCCGCCATCATTTGCTCCGGGGAGTTGACGAACAGCGTATGCAGCAGATGCCGGACCGCCGAGCGTTTGGCTTTGTCGCGCCCGACGGTAGGGGCAAAGACGTACTTCAGCCCTTCCGATTCGTGCTTTACGTGCCCTTTTTCCTCCAGAATGCGCAGCATGGCGCGTACCGCCGAATAGCTGGGCGCATCCTCCATTGCCTCCCTTACGTCCGAAGCGGAGGCCTTCCCGCGCTGATAAAGTATCTCCATAATCTGCCGTTCTCTCCTGCTTAATTGGGTCAGTGCCATATCGTCCAGGTGCTAAGGAATTAGCATCTGCTAAGAAATTAGCATGCGTGGGCGAAGCTGTCAAGAGGGTGCGCGAAGTAAATGTGGCGACCCCTCGCTCACGCTCAGGGTTCTGTCAAAGCCTAAAGACAACATCCGATTTTGCGCAGTAAGATTGTGAGACGGGCAGTGGGGCCCGGCGCATGGATGCCGAGCGTTGGCGGCGAGTGGAAGAGCTTTACCATGCGGCACAGGAGCGCCCCACGGAAGCACGCAGGGAATTTCTAGCAGAGGCGTGCGCGAATGATGCTGCACTCCGCGGAGAGTTGGAGTCGCTGCTGGCTCGCAGTGAATCGTCGGGGACGTTTCTGGAAAGGCCTGCCGTAGAAATGGCAGCTTTCGGGCGAAATGAGGTATCCACCAAGTCACGCCCGCCATGGTGGATATATGCGATCGCCTTAGCGTTTTTAGCTCGCGCGGTATTCACCACTTACTTCTGCTTTTTCGGGCCCGAATCGATGGGCATCGACGTACGGACAACAGCGACATACCCCATCGTCAGTAAAGTGGCTCCGGGCTCGCCCGCCGAAAAGGCAGGAATCAGGCCAGGCGATGTTCTGGTGCGGGCCAATGATCAAGCCATTCGAGACGTTAATTACTGGTACTGGTTTCTCTGCAATGTCGAGACCGGCCGTCCGTTCACGCTGGAAGCTGAGCGGGGTAAGCAACACATCCGTGCTGTCCTGCTATTAAAGCGACGCCCCGTTCAGTATTGGTCCACCGGCGAGGGCATGGTTCTTCTGCTTAACCTTTTTGGTCAATTTACGGCGCTCGCGGTTGCCTGCTTTCTGGCGTTCCTTCGCCCCAAACATGCGCTCGCCTGTACAGGCGCCCTGTTCCTGGCCGTCTATGCTACCGCAGTATTCCACCGGTATGACGGATACGATTCGGTGTGGCGCCAGTGGCCGGTTTGGTATCAGGGTCTGCTCTGGGCCACTCTTGTTCTGAATAGTGTTGGCTTGGGGATCTGGTTTACGTTCTTTGCGCTGTTCCCCCGGCCTTCGTTTCACAACCGATGGATTTGGGCCGCTGCCTGGACACCGATGGTAGCGTTAGCAATCATTTTTAATTACCAAGTCTGGCATTACATCTACGGCCCGGAAAACATGATTCCTTCGGCGTGGATAAGCGCCATCCTAGCGGCCTGCTGGATCGCTTATATTCCGGGTTCGTTCGCGATGCTCGCCGTAAAATACTGGCGCCTCCCGGACGAGACAGAGCGACGCCGGGTGCGGCTGTTTGTGGCTGCGCTCGCGCTTGTGGTTGTGCTGGCTGTGCCGGTGCTTGTGTATAGCCAGACGGATTACACGAACAGCCCCGGAGCCTGGCTGTTTCTGTCCGTCCCGATGCGCGCTCTGGCGACGCTCGCCGGCGTGACGTTTCCGCTCTGCTTCGGTTACGCCATTTTGCGCCATCGATTGTTCGACATTCGCGTCATTATCCGGCAGGGAATCCGATATGCGGCGGCCAAGCAGTTACTGTTACTCGCGGCTCCGGCGATCATTGCGGTGTTTGTTGCCGATCTCTACCTGCACCGGGACAGGCGCGTGGATCAGATCGTGCAGGATCGCGGGTGGATGTATGCGAGCCTCGCGGGGCTGGCCATTCTTGCGCATGTCCGCAGAAATCATTGGCTGGAGTCTTTGGACCGGCGCTTCTTTCGGGAACAATACAACGCACAGGACATACTTCACTCCACGCTGGAACAGGTGCGCGCCGCGACAAGCTTGGGTGATGTGGCTCCAAAGGTCGTCAAACAGATACATGCGGCTATGCACCCGACTTTCTGCGCGATACTGGAGCGCAGGCCGACGGATGCAACGTATTCGGTAATCAGCATCTTTCCGGATCGCTTTTCTCCACCGATTCTGCGTTCGCACAACAAGGTAGTCGAACTGACGAAGCTGGTTGCCAAACCGGTTCAGCTCTCGATGCAAGATGGCTGGCTTAGCCGGGAGCTTCCGGAGCAATCTTCCGGCATTGATTTACTCGCGCCGATTCGCAGGAGCGGGCTCGATGCGTTTATCGCACTGGGAAAGAAGCGATCCGAAGAGCCTTATACATCCGACGATGTGCGTCTGATCGAGGATCTTGCCATCGGCCTTGCCTTGTTACCTTCATCACCGCCTTCGATGGATCCGGCAAGCGAGATATCGAAAGAATGCCCAACTTGCGGCCAATGCTATGACGTGACCGACGAGTTCTGCCGGGGAGACGCTTCCAGGCTTGCGACAAATTCTTTTCCGCGCTGTTTGCTCGGCCGTTTCCGGCTGGAATTCCGGATCGGCCGCGGAGGGATGGGGCTGGTTTATGAGGCGACCGACTTACAGCTTCAACGAAAAGTGGCGGTGAAGCTTATCCTGGAGGATCTGATCAGAGATGCGGCGGCGCTGGATCGTTTTCGCCGGGAAGCGCATCTTCTTGCAAATTTCCAGCATGCGAACGCGGTCACGCTGTTCGACGCCGGCGTGACACCAGACGGGCGGCCTTTTCTGGTGATGGAACGCTTGACCGGCCGGACGCTTCGAGAGGAATTGAATGAAAAGACAAGACTGCCGCCCGGCGAAGTGCGCTCCATTGTGGGACAACTTTGTGCAGCCTTGTCCGCCGCGCACCGGCGTTCGCTGATCCATCGGGATTTGAAGCCGGAAAACATTTTCTTATGTGATGACAACCCGCACCGGCTGGTGAAGATACTTGATTTTGGTTTGGCCAAGCTGCTGATGGAGACGTCCGGCGCGGCGGCAAACACGCGCTTTTCGACCGTGGGCGGACAGATCGCCGGAACGCCGGCATATATGGCTCCCGAGCTGTTGCTGGGAGCCAAGCCGGAGCAGGGCCGGGACCTCTGGGCGCTGGCCATTATCACGTTTGAGATGTTAACGGGACAGCGGTCTTCGCTGGCGCGCAACGAAGAACTGGCCGGCGATCGGCGCGATTTCTTCAATTGGGCTCTGGCTCCTGAGCCGGATCAAAGGCCACAGAGCGCGGAGGCGTTTCTGCAGCGGTTTGAGCAGTGCTATGGGAATGAGTGAAGCAGCCGCTATTTTGGGAAGTTCAGTTCGCTGAGGAGGGCCTGGAAGCGCGGCTGGGAACGAAGCGGGTCCAAAATAGGATCCGTGTTCAGGAGCACCATGGCGGGCGCACGAGCATCGCGTGCTTTTTCGAGCCAATGCAGCGCCTGCTCTATGTCCTTGAGCCCAAGGTAGGCGATCGCAATCGCAGCCGGATAAACATGCTGGTTAGCTTCGAGCTGCCGGGCAAGCAAACGGGCCCTGGTGCGTTGCCCCGCCGCGAAATATGCATATGCGAGCATCGCGGTTGTATAGGGGTTTCGTTCATCCAGGCTACGGGCCCGTTCCAACTCTGTGATTCCTTCGGCGGTATGTCCAGCCACCGTGAGAAATGTTCCCAGGAGGTTGTGGCCGGAGGCGAAGTTCGGGTCGATTTCGACCGCTTTGCGGGCGTGAGAGATCGCGCTCTCGTAATGACGGCGCACTAATTCCAACTGACCTGGATCCCCTAAAAACAACAGTGACACGGGTTCCAGTTGTATCGCTTTGTCGAACTCCGCACCGGCCTCCTCGAAGCGTTTGCAAGCAATCAGAAGCCAGCCGTATTGCTCATGGGCTAACGCGTAGTTCGGATTCAGTTCAATCGCCCGGCGAAATTCTTTTTCCGCGGCAGCCCAATTCCAGTCGTACCAGTAATGCACCATTCCCAAAGTCGTATGGCCTTCGGCGAGGCTATCGTCGAGCTTTAAAGCCTGCTCGACGGCATTCCTGGCACGAATGGCAGACGCAGCACCGGGAAGGTAAAGCTCCGAATAGAGGACGTACGTATCCGCCAGCCCACAGTAGGGTTCGGCATAGGTGGGGTCTTTTGCAATCGCTTGTTCAAAGTACTGAATGGCCAGCCGAGCGCTGTCTTCGGTGAAACGGTACATTTCGTACCGGCCCCGGAGGTACAGTTGATAGGCGTCGGAACTCCGGGCCATGCGCGCTTGGATCTTCTTTTGCTCCCCGGGGGTCAGCGGCGCATGCAACTTCCCGGAAACCCCGTCAGTGATCTGGCGCTCCACGTCCGCCAAGTCGCTTAGCTTGCGGTCGTACCGCTCTCCCCAGATGTGCCTGTCGGTGCTGGTATCCACCAGTTCGGCGCTGAGCGAAAATTCGTCTCGGCGCAGGGCCATGCGCCCCACCAGGACGGCGTCCACTTTCAGGTTCTTTCCCGCCTGCTGTGGATCCACATCTTTGCCCTTATAGCGGAAGGCCGTGCTGCGCGATCGTACATTCACATGAGGCAGCAGTGAGATGTTATTGATGAGTTCCTCGGCAACGCCATCGGTCAGGTACTCGTTAGCCGGTTCGCCGGTCTCATTCACAAATGGCAAGACAGCGATGGACCGGATCGAGCTCTTTTGCATGCCCCAATAGCCCGTCGCAACCATCAAACAAACGATCGCAGCGGGAATGGCGGCCCGCCTCCAGCGCCTCCGAAGGACAAAACCGATTTTCCCCGCGGCGCCGGGAGCTTGGACGGCGAGACGCACTTCGGAGGTATGTTGAGGCCGCTTTGCCGGATCTTTATTCAGACACCGGTCGAGGAGCCGCCGGATATGGTTTGGCGTGCTTTTCGGAAGTGCGTTCCAATCCGGTTGCTTGGCGAGCACCGCGGCCAAGGTATCTGTTGCCGTCTCACCCTCAAATGCGCGCTTGCGGGTAAGCATTTCGAATAGCACACAGCCGAATGCCCAGATATCTGTGCGTTTATCTACCGTAAGTCCCCGGGCTTGCTCAGGACTCATGTACGCAACGGTCCCCAAAATCAGCCCAGGATGCGTTTGATAGCTCTCGGTAAGCGAGTCACCTCCGCCAGCGCTGCCGGGCGGCAGGCCGATTCGCTTTGCCAAGCCGAAATCAAGCACCTTCACGAGGCCCGAGGACGTGATCTTAATATTCGCCGGCTTGAGATCACGGTGCACGATTCCAAGTTCGTGGGCGGCTTCGAGCGCTGCGGCGATCTGCGCGGCTATGGCCAGAGCTTCTTGGACCGGAACCGGCCGCTGCCGGATCCGCTCCGATAACGTCAGACCTTCCACCAGTTCCAAGACCATGTAGTCCGAGCCCACATCGTATAGAGCGCAGACGTTTGGATGGTTCAGGGTGGAGATGAGCCGCGCTTCGCGAGCAAAGCCACTGAGGAATCGCTGGGCACAGACTTTTATCGCGACCGGGCGGTTCAGCCGGGTGTCGCGCCCGCGGTAGACGGTGCCCATGCCACCAACGCCGATGAGGGACTCGACGCGATAGGGGCCGAGTTGTGCTCCGGAGGGTAGACCTGCAGCGCTCACATCGTGGAACAAGCTGCCGGCAGCTTCACACGCGGGCCGTTCCAGCAGGTTGTCCGGCGCGAGATCCTGCAGCAATAAGGATTCCACTTCGCTATGAAGTTGCGCATCGCCCTCGCAGGCGGCCATCAGGAAGTTGTTGCGTTGCTCCGGACTCCGCTCTAACGCGGCGTGATAAATCCGCTCGATTTGCTGCCAGCGTTCGGGATTCATAGCCGGCTTGCCCCGACGGGCATTTCACAATGGTAGCGCGGCAGAGCGTCCGGCGAAAAAAGGGCGGCGCTGGGCCGCCCCGCTCTATTGTCCGCTTACCGTTATCGGGACATCGATGGCGATTGTTTCCGCAACGGTTGCCGCGCTTTTATTGGAAGCTTGTTTCACTTCGATCTGCGGGGGCAGATGGGTTGCGTATTCAAACGTGGTTCCACAATATGCCAAGTCGAGGGAGGCGACCGCCGCCTGATTCCCATGCCGCACGATGTGGAGGGCGCTACGCTCGCCGGTCAGCCTGCGCTTGCCGTGCGACATAATGATTGCCGCGGTTCCCGCCCCGCGCACGCGCAGGGTGAACGGATTCGATTGGGATTCCGACAGAAGCGTGTAGTGTCCGGGAGGCAGGGTAGCCAGCCCCCAATGGAGGGTGTATGGCAGTGTGAACGAGCCGGCGATCTGTTGGGCGTGAACGCCAGTAACTGAGAGTGTTGCGGACGAGATTGCGAGAAGAGTGGTGAGCAACCAGCTCCGGTTCTGTTTGCGATTCATATCTGACCTTCTTTTCTGGTGGACCCGGTGAAAGGGTCTCCACCGAAGTCAGCGAAATCGCGGGTCAAAAACTACAACACGCCGACAATTTTTTCTAAGCGCTTTGAAAGAATAGGAAATATAGGTATCCACACGTGCTGAAGTCTTGGAATCGCAGAACTTTCCTGGGCGGTCTGGGGGCGCTGGCGGCGTCGGCTGCCGGAACGCGCAAATCATTTGCTTCCGGACACTCGCCGAAGAGTACGGCCGGACTGTCCGGCTTCGGATCGACGGGAGACATTTACGGCGAACTGGGCGTAACCACGGTGATTAACGGCCAGGGGACCATGACCGTTCTGGGCGGTTCCCTGATGCGTCCGGAGGTGGAGGCCATTATGGCGGAGGGCGCGAAGCATTTCGTCAGCATTCCCGAACTGGAGGTTGCCGCCGGGAGTCGGATCGCCCAGATGCTGAAACTGCCGGAAGGATACACGGCTCTGGTCACGTCGGGAGCGGCCGGCGCATTGCAGTCGGGTTTGGCGGGCATACTCACCGGCGATAACCCGGAATTCATCAAGCAACTGCCGGATCTGACCGGAATGAAATCGGAAGTGATCATCCAAAAATCGCACCGGTACCCGTTCGATCATCAGTTGCGCGCCACGGGAGTCAAGCTGGTCGAGATTGAAACGCGCGACGATCTGCGGCAGGCCGTCAATTCGCGAACGGCCATGATGCACTTCACCAACTTCGCGAATGCAGACGGGCAGATCAAAGTCGATGAATGGGTGAAGCTGGCGAAACAGTACAAGATTCCCTGCTTCAACGACGCCGCTGCCGACACACCGCCGGTTTCTCATCTTTGGGATTACGCCAACATGGGGTACGACTTGATTGCGTTTAGCGGCGGCAAGGCGATCCGGGGTCCGCAATGCGCGGGTCTGCTGCTGGGACGGAAAGACCTGGTTGGTTATGCGCTGCTGAACAACAGCCCGTATGAAGATACGCTGGGGCGCGGCCAGAAGGTGGGCAAAGAAGAGATTGTCGGTATGGTGAAAGCGTTAGAGCTTTACCTGAACGAAGATCATGACGCGCTGGCGAAAGAGTGGGCGCGCCGGCTGGAAGCGGTTTCGAAGCAGATTACGGGGGTACCGGGCGTGAGTACGTCCATGTTTGAGCCCGATATTGCAAACCACGTTCCGACCATGCGGATTACGTGGGACAACAAGCGCATTCCGCTGACCTCGCGCGAGGCTTTTCAAATTCTGGCGAGTTCCAAGCCGTCCATTGTGCTGGGAGACACGGAAACCGGCCTGGAGATGACATCATTCATGCTGAAGCCGGGCGAAGAAAAGATCATTGCCGAGCGGCTGGCGGCGATGTTCCGCACTCACCGCGCTTAACGTGTGGGCTCACCCGGAAGCAGGTGAGCAGCAGCGCTGACCACCGATCCGACGGCCGCGCCCACGGCCTTCGCGGCCGTAATAATGGCCGGCTCCTGGCGAAGGTCGTTTTCCGCGCGAAACCAATCTACGTCCGGGCTACCGAAGGGGCGGCCGCGCTCTTCCCAATATTGATAAGCCAGAAGCTCGATTTCCTGATGCGAGGGTTCCTGCACGGGAATGGTTCTCCTTCATTCATTATGGGCGTGGGAAAGCTGATTCATTCGCGATATGCTCCGAGATGATGAACAGAAGAACGTTTTCCCGAAGTCTGGCCGGAGCAGCCGTGTCGGCAGGGACACTCGGCCGCGCGGCGGAAGGCGAATCCTCCGGAATTCCCTTCCAGTTTTCGATCATGCTCTGGACCGTATTCCGCAAGCTGCCGTTCGAGGAGCGGCTGGAGAAGGTGGTGGAGGCGGGATATAAAAACGTCGAACTGGTAGGCGAATACAAGAAGTGGTCGAGCCAGGATTTCGACCGGGCCATCGCCAAACAGAAAGAACTGGGAATCACGTTCGATACGACGGCCGGCCTGCGGCATGGGGTCGGGAACCCCGCCGACCGCGACGCTCTGCTGGCCGACGTCCGAAATGAACTACCGATCATGGAGCGGCTGGGGTGCCCGTCGGTGATCGTTATGTCGGGCAACGTGGTGCCGGGAATGCCGCGCGAGACACAGCATCAGAGCTGCATCGACGGACTGAAGCAGGCGGCCAAGCTGGTGGAACGCAAGCAGATCAACGGAAAGCCCGCGCGCTTGTTACTCGAAAACATCGATCCGGAAGAGAATCCGAAATATTACATGACGTCGGTGGCGGAAGGCTTCGAGATCATCCGGGCCGTGGATCATCCCCAAGTGAAATTGCTTTATGACTTCTATCACGAGCAGATCGCCGAAGGGAATCTGATCGAGAAACTGGAAAAGAATGTCGATTATACCGGGCTCGTCCATATCGCCGACGTGCCGGGCCGGCATCAACCCGGGACGGGCGAAATCCACTACGAGAACATCTACCGCAAGCTCGCGCAGCTTAAATACGACCGCCTCGTTGCGATGGAGTTCTACCCGACCGGCGACCCGATTGCGACGCTGCGCACCGCGCGCGAGCAGGCCACCAAGGCCGCGCTTCAGGTCTGACCTGCAAAAATAAAAAACATGCCAAAACACGTGATCTTGATCGCTAGCGGCGATCTGCGTCTTTCCGCGAATCGAGTCTGCTGGCCGGCTCAGCAGGAAGTGGAAAGGGCGATTACAAAGGCGGTAGAAGATTGTGGATTCAGCGTGAAGCGAGGTCATCCATTCGATGCGGCAAAGCAGCACGGCTTCATCGATTCCCAAAAGTACGGAATGGAAGTTTTCCGCCAGATTCCCGAAGATGCGCCGCTGATTGTGGCCGAGGCCGTGTGGCAATACAGCCATCACGTTCTTCCGGGCTTGATCACCCATAAAGGGCCCATCCTGACACTCGCAAACTGGAACGGGCAATGGCCGGGACTGGTCGGCATGCTGAATCTGAACGGCTCCCTGACGAAAGCGGGTGTGACGTACTCCACCTTGTGGTCCGAGAACTTCACAGATCAATACTTCCTTTCACGGCTGAAGACGTGGCTGAACGGAGAGACCGTGCAGCACGACACCAGCCATGTCCATCCACTGGACGGTCAGAAGCTGCCGGACCAGGCACAGTCTGAGGGAGTTTGGCTGGCGCGCCAACTAAAGCGCGACAAAGCGATTATGGGCATCTTCGACGAAGGATGCATGGGCATGTTCAATGCGATTGTGCCCGATCATCTTCTAAACCCGACGGGTATTTATAAGGAACGGCTAAGCCAGTCGGCGCTTTATGCCGCGATGCGCACCATTCCCGATGAGGAAGCACGCGCGGTTCGAAAGTGGCTCGACCAGAAGGGCCTGAAATTCAAGACCGGGCCGAACCCGGAGACGGATCTGACCGACGATCAGATTCTGGATCAGTGCCGGATGTACATTGCGGCGTTGCGGATTGCCGACGAGTTTGGCTGTTCGGTGATTGGGATTCAATATCAGCAAGGATTGAAAGATCTGGCCCCGGCGTCGGACTTGGCGGAGGGGTTGCTGAACAATTCGGACCGGCCTCCAGTGAAGTCGACGGACGGACGCGTGCTGTATGAAGGACAGCCGCTGCCGCACTTCAACGAAGTGGACGAGTGCGCTGGAGTGGATGCGCTGGTGACGAACCGGATTTGGAATGCGCTCGGTTTTTCGCCGGAGACGACACTTCATGATTTGCGGTACGGCGAGCCGTACAACGGCGAATTTGTGTGGGTTTTTGAGATTTCCGGGGCGGTGCCGCCGGCGCACAATGTAGACGGCTACAAAGGCTCGGTGAGCGAACGGCAGCCGCCGATGTATTTCCGGCTAGGCGGCGGGTCGCTGAAGGGCGTGAGCAAGCCTGGCGAGATCGTCTGGAGCCGCGTATTCATTGAAGACGGCAAGTTGAAAGCGGATTTGGGACGCGGACGCGCCGTTGCGCTCCCGCAGGAAGAGACCGAACGGCGCTGGCGAATCACAACGCCGCAGTGGCCGATCATGCATGCGGTGCTGTATGGCATTTCGCGCGACCAGATGATGGCGCGGCATAAAGCGAACCACATTCAGGTGGCGTATGCTCCGGATGCGGAAGGCGCGAAAAAGGCACTCGCCATGAAGGCGGCGTTTTTCCGGGAGGCAGGGCTGGAGGTGAGTATTTGCGGAACGGAGACGGGGCTGGAGTAATCAGCGGTATTGGGCCGATTCATTCGGCGCGGCCGGCAAGCAGAGTTTTGACCATCTCGCCGAGTTTCATAAAACTATCGTATTCGGACGGCTTGCGGAAATATCCGTCCGCGCCGAGGCTTTTCATCTGCTGCCGGTCTCGCGGGGAGTCGGAACTTGACACGATGATCACCAAAGCCGCCGCGCATCTGCGGCTGTGGCGCATATGCTTCAAGACCTCGTCACCCTCCTTTTTCGGCAGATTAATATCGAGAAGCACGAGCGCCGGACAGGGTACGCTCGCGTCGGCATCGGACCTGTCAAAAAACTGCACAGCCTGCTCGCCATCTTTTACTACGTGAACCACGACAGGGAGTTTGCTCGTCTCGATCGCTTCCTGGATCAGAAAAACATCGGATTCATTGTCCTCGACAACGAGCACATGAAATCGAATGCCGGCGGCGCTTTCATCAGACTGGGAGGGTGAAGCGAAAGATCGATCCTCGTCCGGGTTCGGACTCGACCCAGATCCGCCCATGATACCGATCCAAGATTCGCTGGCAGATGGCCAATCCAATGCCGGTGCCTGAATATTCATCGCTTGTATGCAGACGCTTGAAAAGCCCAAAAATGTTCTCCTTGTACTCGGGATCAATGCCGATACCGTTGTCGGCAACTGAAAAAACCCAGTATCCGTCCCGCCGCTCTGCCCCGACCTGCACGATGGGCCGGCGCTCCGGGCTGCGGTACTTTATAGCGTTCCCAACCAGGTTCTGAAAGACTTGCTGCAGATGCGCGCCACTCACCGCTAACGAGGGCAGCGGACCAGTTGTGATTTGAGCGCCGGTACCGGCAATCATGCCGGACAGGTTCGCAAGCACCGCTTTGAACACCTCGTTCGCGTCGACAGCCTCGACGGGTGCATCGGACCTGGACACCTGGGTATAGGCCAGGAGATCGCGCAGGAGGGCTTCCATGCGCGTTGCTCCGTTGTGCAGGAATTGCATAAACTTGAGCGCCTCGCCGTCGAGTTTGTGAGCATACCGTTTCGACAGAAGCTCGCTGTATATTTTGATGCTGCGCAATGGTTCCTGAAGATCGTGGCTCGCTGAAAAGGCGAACTGCTTCAGATCCTCGTTAGCGCGGCGAAGCTCGTCCTCGATGCGTTTTTGTTGGTCGATATCGGTACAAGTGCCAAACCATTTCACGATCCGGCCGCGAACATCGCGCACGGGGACTGCGCGCGCGACGAACCAGCGCCAGCAACGTTCCTGCCGGTCAAAAAAGCGGTATTCGACGTTGTACGGTTCTCCCGAATGAACTGCGGCGGACCAACTCTCACGGACTCTCTGGAGATCGTCGGGATGCAGGATGGATTCCCAGGTTGCAGCCTCGGAAAAGACACGGCTGAAACCGGTAAACTCGTACCAGCGCTCATTGTAGTAATCGACGCGCCCGTCGGGTCCCGCCGTCCAGACCATTTGCGGCATCGTATCCGCAAGTTGCCGGAAGCGGGCTTCGCTCTCGATCAACGCCGATCGGATGCGCTTGCTTTCCGTGATATCGCGGGCGATTTTGGAAGCGCCGATGATCACGCCTTGGGCATTCTTCACGGGTGAGATCGTCAGCGATATGTCGATCAGCGAGCCGTCTTTTCTATGGCGCACCGTTTCGAAGTGATCGACGCGTTCGCCCCTTCGAAGCCGGGCGAGAATGTCTGGCTCTTCGTCCTGCCGGTCATCCGGAATAATGAGGCTGGCGATTGTGCAGCCGATCGCCTCTTGGGCGGTGTAGCCGAAAAGCCGTTCCGCGCTCTTGTTCCAGCTCATAACCACGCCATTGAGGTCCTTGCTGATGATGGCGTCGTCGGATGAATCGACGATCGCGCTCAACAGGGGAGCCGTGCGGTCCGCGTGTTGACGGCTGGTCATCTCCGCGTCCTTGCGATCCGTAATATCGATCAGCACGTTAATGCCGCCAATAATATGGCTTTGGCGGTCGCGCAGCACAGCCGGAAAAGAGGTAAACCAGAAGCGCGTTCCGTCCGGCCGTTCAGCGATGCATTCAAGGCCGGCTGGCACTTCGCTGCCTTTCAATGCAAGCGCCATTGGGCATTGGTCATGCGGCAAAGGTGTGCCGTCGGCCAGGAAAATTTTCCTGGTGACGCACCATTTATCTCTGCCGAGTTCAGGCGTGCAGCCGGAAAGCTTCACGGCGGCGGGATTGAAATAGGTAAGCCGGCCCTCTGCATCGGTCATATAGATCGCGACGGGCAACGCGTCCAAAATCCCGCGAAACACGGTATCGGATGAATCTCCGCGGGATACAAAGGTTGTTGCCTCCACGCTCCCTCCGGTCAAACCGTACCTCCCATGCGCCCGTGTGGGCGTGTTTACGCGGCCGCGTGCAGCTTCGGCTGTAGGAACTCCCTGCCCCACAGGCAGCGAGTCCCGAAACCACTCTATCGATCTTCTCATGTGACATACATGACAATTGCAAGCTTTTGTACTACTACACCTCCATTTCTTTTCACGATGCAAAGATTGCTGTACCAGTACAGCTCAAGATAAAGCCTGAGAACATGGAGCGATGAAAATCCGTACAGCGGAATACCAGACTCCGAAGGATCGCGAGTATACGCAAACCCTCGTCAATTCTGCGCCTAGAGAGGCGGCCGCATTTTTTAACCTCAAACATGTTGCCGAACGCAAGGATGGCGCTATCCCCGCAAAATACCGGGAACTCCTGTCCGTGGCGGTTGCACTGACCACCCAATGCGCGTACTGCATCGAAGCACACATTGAGAACGCCGTGCGAGCAGGCGCAATTCGCGAAGAAATCGCCGAAACCGTTTTTGTTGCAGCTGCTCTCCGCGCAGGCGGGCGGTTGGGAATGGCCTTATGGCACAATGCGTCTTTTCGACGAAGCAAGCAACGCAAATCAATGAAGACCGGCTGATTGGCAACCTAATCTAAAACGCTTCCAAGAGGGAAACATTTGAGCTGTTACTATTTTTGACGATCGCCAAGTGACGACCATCATAAGAGGGGACTGCCCATTCAAGGCTGAGGTTCGGACCCGACAATACAGTGCTAACAGACCCATGCAAGCTAACCTTTAATAGTTCCGAATTCCCCCTCGCATCGCGCGCGTTGACCCACAGTGCCTTGGAATCTGCGCTCCAGTCAATGCCATACAGATCAGACCAATGGGGTACAGGAATAAAACGCTTCCAATCACTGTCAATCGCGGCAATCCGGAGCCCGAATTGATCGGTATTCGGACGCCCGCATTGCCAAGCGACATATTGACCGTCATGCGAAAAAGTGAAATTGGGGTTGTCCACCATTGCTCCGACGGCAGGCAACTCTTTATGTTCTCCGGTCTCCGGTTTAAACGAGGAGAATTTCAGACGAGTCTGGCCTTCAACAGCTTCGCTCTGAATATAAATACAGGCAGATCCAGGCGTTCTTGGGCATTCAACGTCCCATAGTTGAGGGACCTCCAATATAAACCTGGGCGGGCCGCCCGCGAGTGGAACCTGCATAATTTTCGAATTCTCAGTGGTTGCGCCCGGCTTCGCACGAGCAATATAGATTACAGTCTTCCCGTCGGGCGCCGTCCTGGGGGCATACAGGTCATCGCTACCCCCCACTAGCAGATCGGCCTGCGTGGCATCTATAGACTGTTTAAATACGTGAAATGGGCCGTTTCGATTTGAGTAAAAGATCACGGACTTACTGTCGGGAGTCCAATCCATTGCATAGTCCAGACGCTGATCCAGTGTGAGGCGGCGAAGCACACCCAGGGACTTTCCACCTGATTTCAGATCTGCTACGTAAATATCCGGTTGGGGATTGTGGCGCCGTAGCGCGAGGCGTTTGCCATCGGCACTGAGGCTGAGTTGTATTGCAATTCCCTTTCCGCTGGTGACCCTGATCGGAGAACCGGATACATGCGTTCGGGAAGAATCGAGCGCTATCGACCAAACGTTTGTGTCCTGCTGATTAGGCCGAGGCTCGCGGACCGAATAAAGCAGCAATCCATTTGGAAGCCAACCAACGGCTGCGCCACCACGAGGCACGCCTCGTGGCCCGGTATCTTGAACGCGCGTCGACGCGAGCCGAACTAAGTCGAAGACTTCTATGCTGGTTTCAGGGGCGCTCCGGAACGCGTAATATCTGGTTTTGGTTCTTGCGTACGCGAACTGCTTGCCATCGGGAGACCATGCCGGCCGGCTAAAGTTCTCTTCCACGGTGCGGATAATACGTCTCGCGCCACTTCCATCTGAACGCATGAGCCACAGTTCCTCCCCGGGCCAAGCGTACTTCACGAAGACGATTTGAGTGCCGTCAGGCGACAATGAAGCAGACTCGCCTTCCTCGCACAACATTTGTGGCGATCCACCCAGGATCGACAACTTCCATAAGCCCGGCGCGCCTTCACGGCTTTTCAAATTGGAGACGAGGAGATGAACCCCATCTGGAAACCAACTCTCGACCAGGGCCTCGAAGCGAGAGGAGACCGGCACCGGATGAGTCTCTCCGCCATCCACGTGCTTTACATAAAGCCCCGTCGGATCGGAGTAGGCCAACAGCTTTCCATCGGGTGACAGGGCGCTGCTGGTTACGGGAGTGTCATCAGGATTTGCTGTTAGAGGCGATTCTTTAAAAGTCGCTTGCCCCTTAGGGGCTTCTCCGCGACGAAGGCGGCCGGCAAAAGAATGCCACAGCATGATGCTGGCGGCCAAGACAGCAAGGGCGAGGCCTCCCGCCAGCAATTGAAAGCCGCGATACTCACGCAAGCGCTTCGACTGTTCCCGGCCCGACTCTTTCGGTTTGCTTCCAGCGTGTTCAGTTCTGGTGATGCACTCCGTTACCGCCGCTACAAACTGGTATCCCCTTCCAGCAACCGTCGCGATGTATCGGTGATCTTTCGGGCTGTCTCCCAGAATCTTGCGCACGGTAAAGATCGTCTGGGTTAAGTTTGCTTCTTCGACCACGCTGCCGGCCCAAACGCGGGATAACAACTCCTCTTTGTCAACCAGACGGCCCCGGTTCTCCACCAGTACGACCAACGCGTCTAGCGTTTTTCCCGCGATGGGAACCGGCTCGCCATCCCGCCGCAGAAGCCGGGCTTCCGGGTCCAGTTCAAAGCAACCGAAGATATAACGCGGCATGGCTTCCCCCGCTTAAGAGCACAACCTATAACTTTTGAGACCGTTTTGAGAACCTTTGATCCAAGGCACAGGAGTTTGATATGCGTTCTGCTTGATGATTCGGGGCATGATGCGCCCCCAAAAGTCCCTTGTTGCTGCCCTCACCTTCTGGCTTTCTCCGCCACCCATGGCTATCGGAAATGCTCAGTCCTTATTAGCTCTCCAGTCTAATCCAATATTGAAGGTATTTGTATACCCGTGTCCTGAGCTCTCGTATTCGGTTATTCAGAGCGCGGAAAGGGAGGCTGCACGGATACTTCGGTCCGCGCGCATCGAATTCAACTGGATCGAATGCAGCACGCGCATGCAGTCCGCCTCCTGCCGTTCGACACCAGCTCCAACGGACCTGATCATCCGCGTCCTTCCCAGGGCGCTACAACAGGCGAGCCCAAGTGCGCTGGGAATTGCAGGCTCCCCGGCCGGCTACGCGACAGCCTTCATCTTTTGTGACCGTATCTTAGCGCGGCGAACTCACACGCAGTTACTACCCGTCATGTTCGGACGCGTATTGGCTCATGAGATCACCCATTTGCTGTTGCCGAACGAAGATCACGCGGATTTCGGGCTGATGCGCGGCCAGTGGAGCACCGAGGACTTGCGTATCACGAGTCCCGCTTGCCAAGCTCTGTCTTCCCGGTGGGCTCAGTTCATGCACAGGGAAGCGCTCCGGAGATTGGAGACCGCAAATAGCGCCTTACAAAAGTGAGCGTCGCCTATTCGATGAAAAAAACAAGATGTAGTGCGACATCGATTCGTGCTTGACACAACGAAGATACATAGTGCAATATTTCCCACCCGTCAACTCCAAGGAGGTTTTATGAAACTCTATTTAACGCCGATGTTCTTGAAAGCCGTTGTTAGTACTCTGGCCGTTACCTTTGTAGTGCTGTCCAGCCATCCCGCGAGGGCCCAGTCCGAAGCTTCGGACGGCGACCGATCGCATAACGCCTGCTCGGATCGAACGCTGTTGGGCGATTACGGAGCCAAAATCGAGGGCACCCTCAGCGATCTCCCTGGTAAGCCGTCGTTAACCAGTGTGGTTTTCTTTCACTTTAACGGCGATAGAACGATGACGTCGAAACGTTACGCCGTTCTGGACGGTAAGCCTGTGGTACCTGATTGGACGGACGACCCTGGGCCCGCAACCTACGAACTCAAACCGGATTGCACTGGATCGGCTGATAGCGTGAATCCACCAATCAAATTTCACTTCGTCGTTGTCGACCATGGTCGGAAATTGTTCTTAGTCATCGATGGGGGTGCAACCACCGGGGTCGCGGAAAAAGTCGGTCGACAGGGGCATCCGCACGAGTGAGTCCCTTGCGCTCTGGAATCGGAGTCTCACTAAAGCGTTCTCTACGCGTGTCAGACAAAGGAGCTGAATCCTTGTACGAGTCGAATGCCATCGCGAGGCCAACCGGCAACAACTTACATTGACAGAATGCAAGGTCGCCCGGTGCTGGATCGAGCGGCAAGCCTGACGGCATAAACGTTCTTTTGTGCAATGGTGATCTTGAGTGGGAGCATTCTGCTTGTCCCAACCGCCCCGCCCAATTTCCCGTCGGCCACCATTGGTCGGACGCTCGACAAACGCCATAACATCGTGCTCGCCAGGCTCACGCCGCTAGCTCGTAATTTTTATTACAATGTTCACTGCCCAGGAGCTGCATAGTGTCACGCATCATGACAGGCGCCTTCGGCGTGTTGATTGTGCTGGCCGGAGGATCCGCTAATTTGCGCGGCGACGCGGCCGGACGACAAGCGCTTCTCACCGATCCGCGTTACCAGCAGATCGCCGAACTGGATCGCCAGGTCAGAGAGTGGCAAAGGAATCCCGCGATCCGGATCGGGGGGATGGATGGGCTCTACATTGCCGGACAACGCGGCAGAATGGAGCGTGTGCTGCGAGATAGTTTAAAGAGCGAAGCGGAAGCATGCGGCCATTGCCAGCCCGCGCAAGGTAAGTACGAAGAACTGCAAAAGTTGATGAACGAAGAGCTCAACGCCGCTCTTGGCATCGCCAGCGACGCCGGCGGCGGGCCGGGCTGGGCGTGGCTCCTGAAAGCTCTGCAGACCGGCGACTGGAACTCGCCCCCGCCGCTGACGGACGAACAACTGGAGCCATTCGAGGTGCAGCGCATCCTTCGGCGTGTCGAGCAGCACTGCGTGACCGTCTACAGCCCACAATTCCGCCTCGAACTGCTGGCGCCGACGGTGAAGAGAGACATAGAGCGCAATCCGCAGAAGTATTATGCATTCACCAAGGAGTGGAACGATCGCCTGTTTGCCTGCGAGGCGAAACTCGATGGCAAGCAGCTGTACGCGCAGCATCGTCTGGCGCTGGACCGCTGCCTTGCGGCGCACGATGCGGATAAGGTGCAGCATGCCATCGGTACGACGGCGAGCCAAATCCATGCAGAGGAAGCGGCCTTCAATCGCTGCATGAATGAGACCGACGCCGCGACGGCTGCTTGCACCGAGGGTGCGTTCGTAGCATATTGGATTAATCTTCGCCACGATCCAAACGTGAACACAGGTCCGATTGCGCCGTGCGCGCCGGTCACCGTGCCCTTGACGCGTCTGCGGGTGGACCTGCGCAGAGAGCGTCAGTTATTAACTCTCGAACACGTGCGCGCGTACGCCGCGGATCCGGCGAAGATGGCGGAGCTGGAGAAACAGTCGGCGGGTATCACCCCGGCGAGCCTCGAAATACGCACTTCGCTTGCTCCGCCGGTGGCTCCGTTTCCCGCGTTCGGGACACCCGTGAATTCCTTGGGAGTGCCAGTGGGCGCGAAGTTCGCAATCGCGCTCCTGGAACCGATCGATCTGTTGCACGTCGACGCGGCGCGGCGGTATCCCGCGCAGATGCTCGGGCCGGCGAATTTCCGAGGCCGTGTGTCGCTGTCGAAAGGGGTGGGGGTGCTGGTTCGCGCGTACCGGCAGGACACCACCAACCCGCGCATCATCATGATCGGGATCGAATCGGTTTCGGCGGTCATCGACTCGCGCCCGTATCCGCTGCCCGGGTTGCTCGAGTCCCCGGAACTGCAGACGATCAATGCGGGAGGCGGTGTGACCGCGGGCGATAAACAGACGGTGCTTCCCGCCGGAGCGACGCTCGAAGGCACGGTGTTGAGCACTCTCCGGCCTCGCCTGGACGACCCGGCGGACGCGAATTCACCACTGCTGCATGCGGCTCCGTTCCCTACGGAAGATCCGGCCTTTTTGAATGCGGAGCGCGGGCCGGAGACGTCCGGCGGTGCGCCGCGCCCAAAATACAGTTTGCTTCCAGGCGGGCTCAGTCCTCCGACATCTCTCCCGCTCCATGTGGTTGTGGCCGACCCGGTTGACCTTACGACCGACGATAACTCGCTTCGCTTCCGCGCGCAGACGGCCGCAGCAGTGCAATACCAGGGCGAAACTGTGCTGCCGGCGGGGACCGACGTGTTTCTGAAAGTCAGCCGCAAGGGGCAGAATGCTTTGTTTTACCAGGTGACGCTCACGGTCGTTAGCGCTTTGATCGGCGGCAAAGAGATTCCACTGCAAACGAGCCAACTCCCACGCAATGCCCGCATTCCACGGCAAGGTACGGTAGCCCGCGCCGCAACAGCGCGGCAACAACGGCTTCCTTTTGGCGTAGACACGCTTCCGCCAGGCACACGCCTGCAGTTTTCGATCCTCGCTCCGGGGAGGCAGTAACACATATGAAGCCCGCACCGTTCGAGCACGCAACATGCCGCGTCTAAAGATCCAGTCCTTACGGATCCTGGCAGTCGTCAGTTTGCTCTTCGCAGCCGGCGCGTCCGCTTCAACCGAGGACCGCGCGGCTCGATTCCGCCCTGCCAGTGCGGCAAACCAATGCCACCTCGTATAAACTCGATCCGGACCGCCGGTCCGGTTCGCACCCGCCGCCTGCGCCGGACGCCCCTCGTCCGGCGCTCTTCGGCTGCTGCTCCGCTGCTCTGCACTACAATTCAGCTTTTTTGTACGGACGCGCTGGTAAGCGTTCTGGGGCCCGATTTGCGAGGCAATCGGCGCCCCGCGGCGGCGCCATTACTCAGAACCGCTCCATTCGACTTTAAGTGCGGCCCGACCTCTGTGAGCAGGAACGATTGCAGGAAGTTCTTTTTTTCATAAAGAGCACTCAAGCGCACCCGCGCTGAAGCGCTTATGTTCTGAATGGTGTCGTCGCCCCGGCCTTCCGCCCACGCGCTCTCCCATAGCAATGCCAAGTGCCGGCAGCCGGCAGCCATCACCTCGACGGTGCGGCCGCCGAACTCGTCCCACAACATAGAAAGAATTTGCCCCTTGGGAGTCTCGCTTCGAAGGGCTGTATCGTAGAGATCGCAGATCTCTTTGGGATGAATCTTGTTAAAGGTGTCGGTCATGAGCTGCACGGTCGCGACAGCGGCGGCATGCCCGCCCTTAATAGGACTTGCATTGGAGTCCGAGTTTTTGAGCAGAGCTTGCAGCTTATTCTTCATGTCCTCGCCCTGCTGATCCCGGAACATAGTCTGTTCGTAGTCTTCATGGACGCCCTGGCTCAGATTCTCCACCTCGCTCTCGCCAGAATGTTGGCCGCGTGTATGTGTGATGGTTTTCGTCACCGGATGGTCCGGGTCGCCATGATGCAGGAAGGAAATGTGCAACGGCTGACACGCGTCGCCGACATAGTGAGCGAGGGTTCCCGCGGCCGCAATAAATTCATCGCGTTGGCCGTTACTTAAAAACTCGACCATGGCGTCATAGATCTGCCAGACACGGAACGGGAGCAGTCCCATCTCCGCAGCGGCATCCGTGGAGCCGTTCTTCGGAGGGAACTTGCGGGCATACTCGATCCAGACATCGGGCGTGATGTTGGCCGGGTCCTGACACATTTGGAGCAGCGTCGGACCACCGCCGGGAGGAGTCTGGTCCATATTGGCGAAGTGGTTGGGCGCTTCGGGATTCTGCCCGCGAGGGCCTCTGCTGCCGTCGCCCGAAGGCATTTTCCACACCAGGTCCGGGACATCGGCCAAAGGAACGAATGCGCCTTTGCTCAACCCGGATGTGTCGCTCACCGTAATCCCGGGGAGCGGGATGGTTATGTTTTCAAGGTTCGCCTGCATGAGCTTGCGCAGTTTGGAGCGATCCGATCCAACGATATTGCAACCCATGTTCGCAATGGTGAAATGTCCCACGGTCCCCAGTATTCAGGTAAAGAGAGGCCCCAATCGCGGACGAAATCCACTTCGAGCATCTGGCACACCGTGCTCAGCAAAGTTCCAAGCGCAAAAGGCTGGCGCGTCCGACCCGCCGAATCCGTAAACACGAACCCGCCCCACTGCAGGGCAATGGGCCGAAGCGGAATGCCGCGAAGGGGCTGACCGTTTTGGCCCTTTGGCGGCTCGAGCAGCCAGAGCGTTCCGGAATCGCCGTGTTGGGTGCGGAAGGGAACTTCCGATGTTCCGTCTGTTGCCGGCCGGGGGCCGATCAGGAGGTCCGTTACGTATTCGAAGCCGCCCATCGATTTATAGCGATAAAACAAAGCCATATGCGGCCGTACATCTCGCGCGAAGAGCAGCCGTAGGCGCGTACGTCGCAATTGATCAAATCGAGGGACAGGTTCTGCGTGGAAAAATCGGCAAGCGGGCCCGCGACGCCGATGCTATAGATTTGCGGAGTCCAACGGGTTTTGTCCTCGATCTCGATCAGGCCGATATCGGCGTTAAGCCACACATTGCTATCGGGCCAGCCTTCGTAGACTTCGCCGAATCGCACGCGCCCTATCTGATGAGCTGAAGTCACGCCGATGGGAATTTTCGTTCCTTCCAGGATCGAATAGAGTGTCTCGCCGGGTCCGCCGGCAACATGGCGATTCGTAACCGCATACGTGCTGTGGCCATCGGTTACTAGGCATCCGATGGAAGCAACATGCTCTTCGCCTTGGACGTCGGCGTAAACGGGATAGCCGCCGCCGATGAAATTCTTGGGGAGCCGCGGATGTGCCGGCCTTTCAGGCGCTTTCAGGTCGGGCGGTGCCTCAATAACGCATACCGGAACGATTTTCCCGTCCGGCATGCGCAGACGGTCTGGAAGGAAGTCGTGGCGCCTGAGCGTGGAGTCATCGAAATCGTCCGGATCGACCCATTTTTCAACGAAGGCAATGACGCACGGCCAGGAGTAGGAACGCACTTCGGTCGTCTGCAGGGTCTTCGGCCCGGTGCCCTTGCGTTTGATCTTGTCATGTGGCCACGAATCTTCCTTGCGTATCAGGTAGCGGCCCACGGCTGTTCCGATTACGCCTTTGCGCTCGGCGAGGTGTAAATGGTACAAATCGCGCGCTTTTAGCACGTCAAATAAGGAAAGGGCGTTGTAATCCGAGCTAATATTGAGCGGATCTTTTGTTAAATCGCTTGACGGACGGGGCACGCTGGCCTCCTTTCGCGGGTAGGGCGTCAGAGTAACACAGGTTTTCCGTAAATACTAGTACGTTGTGCGGGTATGTCGGTAGTATGTGGTTCTGGATCGCGGCGGTTTCCCGGACGGCTGTTGACAAGTGGCTTGGATCAGAATCTAAATACGCCAGCTGCGAAATTGAGAGATGCGATTCGGCCTTTGGGACCAGCCGCCCAGGGCAAGCTGAGCGCATTCCAACCGGTTGAATCGAAGCGTTTCCAGGTGTGGCCGTCATCTCGCGAAAGATCACTGCCGTTCGGTCCGACCGCGATCCATGCGCCGATTCTCTGCTCCCATTCGACAGAGGATCGATAACCCGAAGCCAACTCACTGGCCGAATGCCACGTCACGCCGCCATCGGAAGTCCACGCCGCCGTGCCCGCTCTTTGCGCGGGCTCTTGGAAATCTCCACCCACCGCAATTCCGTGCCGTTCATCGCGGAACGCAATCGAAAAAACACCCGCGCTTGGTTTGCCACCCGCTAAAGGCAATTTCGTGACACTCCAATGTCCCGATTTGCCTGATCGAAAGAGATGCGGCCCTCCCACTCCACCGGTTGCAAATAGGACCTTCGAGTTGGGAAGCACCGTCAGAGCCGAGTTGCTGGCGGCAAATACGCTTTCCCCATTCGGCGCAGCGGCAAGCTCCGGACTGTGATCGCGGCGCCAGTGCCGGCCCAGGTCATCGGAACGATAAAGGACAAAGCGGCCGCGAACCGGATCGCCCAAAATAAATCCCGCGGTGCCGCGAAACGTCAGAGCATCCCAGAAGCCATCTTTATCGGGATTCTGGAACAGCAGATGCCAGGTGGCGCATCCGTCGGTCGTTTCGTAGAGGCGTGATGCCGTACCGGGGCCGCTCGACATCACCATTGCGTGATTCGCATCCCAACCGAAAACAGCACGGAAGTCGAGATTCGCCGCTTCCGGCGGAACGGTGCATTGCTGCCACATATACCCGTCGTCTTCGCTCCGCAATACGGCGCCGTTCGTTCCGCTGGCCCAGATCACGCCAGTTCCCAGATTACGAACGCCGCGCAGACCAGCCGTGCTACCGGTTTCCGCAAGGTTCCATTGCCCGGACGCCGCCGCGGCAGTGAGCAGCAGCGCAAACGTGAATCTTCGTGACTCGGAAACAAAAACCGGCATTCAACATTTTCAAGCGTATACTGGCGGCTGGAAACCTCCAGGTCACTCCGGCAGCGAACTGAGAATCTAGGAGTGTGAACGATAAGCAAACCGTCGCACCAGAAAGCACGGCGGTGCGGGTCGCTTTATGGCGGGCCCTGCACGTCCAGATCGATCCGCCGCCGCACGTGCTTGAGGACGAAATTGGTCTCCAATTGGCGGCGCCGGAGGATGGCTGGCGCAGCAGGCCGGACATGGACCCGCAGGGCACCCGGCTTTTCCGCGCCTCCATCGTGGCGCGTGCCCGCTTCATCGAGGATCTGGTTGTAGAGCATGCTGAGCACGTCAGCCAATACGTGATCCTGGGAGCCGGCCTGGACACCTTCGCCCAACGCCGGCCGGAGATTGCGTCGAAAATGCGAGTATTCGAGGTTGACCAGCCGGCTCCGCAAGCCTGGAAGCGCCAGCGCCTGATCGAGCTCGGCTTCGGCATCCCGGAGTGGCTGCGGCTTGTGCCTGTGGATTTTGAGGCGGGCGACTCGTGGTGGGAGCAACTCAAGTTCGCCGGGTTTGCGGCCACGCAGCCGGCGGTCGTCGCCTCCACCGGCGTCAGCATGTACCTCACGAAAGACGCGATCGCGGCTACGCTGCGTCAAGTCGCAGCACTCGCCCCAGGCTCCACGCTGGCCATGACGTTCCTCCTGCCGGTTGAATTTGCAGAACCAGAGGAGCGTGCCGCGTTCGAGGCAGCGAAGAAAGGAGCACGAGCAAGCGGGACGCCCTTCCTCAGTTTTTTCACTCCGGCGGAGATGCTGGCGCTGGCTCGCGGTGCCGGCTTTCGAGAAGTCCAACATGTGCCCGCAGCCACCCTGACCGAGCGCTACTTCGCGGGCAGGGCCGATGGTCTCCAACCGGGAAGCTCGGAGGCACTGCTGGTTGCGAGTACCTAGTAGCGAAGCACGCCGCCATCATAATAAAAGTATGGAGCCGCTGCTGCTTCCCTTATTTCCGCTGTCGATCGTGCTGCTCCCGGGAACGCCGCTGCCGCTTCATATCTTTGAAGACCGGTACAAGGAAATGATGGCGGAGCTCATTCCAGCGCGCGGCGAATTTGGCGTTGTGCTGGCGAAAGACGACGGCATTGTCAATATTGGCTGCACCGCGGTGGTGGAACGCGTGATGCAGCGCTACGCGGATGGCAGGCTCGATTTGATCGCGGTGGGCCAGCGGCGTTTTCAGGTAATGTCGCTGGACGAAGAGAGATCGTTTCTGCGCGCTTCTGTCGAGTATTTCAACGACGAGGAGGCCGGCGAAGTCCCGCTCGAATTGCGCCGGAAAGCGATTGTTCAATACCAGCGGCTGCGCGAGGTCGAAAAGCCTAGCGTGATCATTGAGCCGAATTTGGAAGGACCGCAGTTGAGCTTTCAGCTCGCGCAGTTCGTGGCGGATGTGGACAAGCGGCAAACCATTCTGTCGCTGCGCTCCGAGGCCGAACGGCTCGGATTCCTGGTCAACATGCTGCCTGCCTACATCGAACAGCGGGAGCAGGTCGTACTGGCCAAGCGTGTTGCGCCTTTGAACGGCCATGTCAAGCATCTGGCCGGTCTTTGACGATGCGGGGCCGACGGTTGACGCCACAGCACCTGATCTTCGACGCCGACGATACGCTCTGGGAAAACAACATCTACTTCGAGGAAGCGTTCGAGCAGTTCTGCGGATATCTGGCGCACTCGTCGATGACGTCCACGCAGATTCGCGCCGTGCTGGATGAGATCGAGGCCGCCAATGCGAAAATACACGGCTATGGATCGCGCAACTTCGCCCGCAATCTGGAGATGTGTTTCCAGCATTTGGCCGAGCGCGACATCTCGGATAGCGATCTGAACGCCGTGCGCGATTTCGCCTACGCCATTCTGGAGAAACCGATCGAGCTTCTAAATGGCGTCGCCGAGACCCTCGCGCAACTCTCTGAGCGCCACGATTTGACCATCTTCACCAAAGGCGATCCCGAGGAGCAACGGTTGAAGATTGACCGTTCGGGACTGGGACAATATTTCCGGCATTCGGCCATTGTGAAAGAGAAGAATGCGCTCGCGTATCGCCAGCTTGTTGAGGAGCGGAGCTTTGCGATCGAGAGGACCTGGATGATCGGCAATTCGCCGAAATCGGACATCAATCCGGCCCTGGCCGTCGGATTGAATGCAGTGTATGTGCCGCACCCGCGGACCTGGCGGCTTGAGCATGAAGACGTGCCGGAAGCGCATCCCAAGCTGCTGCGCGTGGAGGCGATCACAGAGCTAATGAAGTATTTCTAACCGCTCCCTCGCGCTCGCGGCTCTGCCGGAGAAGTTTTACAGAACCACGCGCGTAAGCAAGTGGCCGGTTCTCACCGCAACGCGGACGCCGACGCCGACGCGAACGAAAGCACCGCCGACGGGAAGATTCCCAGGAACAGCACGCCCAGCGCGCTCGCCCAGATCGCGACGCGGAAGCTCGCCGACGGAGCCGGAAGCTGTTCCGTCGCGGGACTGGGTTCACGCATGTAAATCGCAACCACGATCTTGAGGTAATAGTACGCAGCAATCGCGCTATTCACGAGTCCCAGCACGGTCAGCCAGACGAGGTGAGAATTGAGCGCGGCCTGGAAAATATAAAACTTCGCGAAGAACCCCCCGGTGAGCGGCACTCCGATCAATGAAAAGACAAAGATGGCAAGCAGCGCCGCCGTCGCGGGCTCGCGCCGACCAAGGCCCGCCAAGTCGTCGATCTTTACATGGCGCTCGTTACGCGCGGCGATGTGGCTCACCACGGCGAAGGCTCCGATGTTCATCACCGCGTAAGCGGCCAGGTAGAACATAGCGGCCGCGACGCCGATTTGAGATGCGGCCGTGAGCGCAACCAGTACGTAGCCGGCATGCGCAATCGAGCTGTAGCCGAGCAACCGCTTCACGTTGCTCTGAACCAGCGCCGCAAAATTTCCGATGATCATGCTGGCCAGCGCGCAGCCCCAAACCAGCCAGAGCCACCGCCCGTTAATGGCGTGGAAGGAGGTCATAAAGACGCGGAAAAAGACCGCGAACGCAGCCGCTTTCGGGCCGGTGGACATGAACGCGCTCACCGGCGCAGCAGCGCCCTGATATACGTCAGGCGCCCACATCTGAAACGGCGCGATCGATACTTTAAATCCGAAGCCCACAAACATGAGTCCAGCGGCCAGACCGGCGAGGACCGTGGGCCGCTGGCCCTGATCGAGCACGCGCCGGATCTCTTCCAGGTTGGTTGAGCCGATCAGCCCGTACGTCCACGCAATGCCGTAGAGCAGGAAGGCCGTGGCAAAGGAGCCCAGCAGAAAATACTTCAGCGCCGATTCGTTGTTGCGGCGATCGTCGCGCAGGAATCCGGCCAGAACATAAGTCGCGATCGATGAAATTTCCAGCCCGATGAAGACCATGATGAGATCGCTGGAAGTCGCGAGGACGCATTGACCGACGAGCGAAAACAGAATCAGCGCGTAGTATTCGCCGCTTTGCGCGTGCTCCCGTTCCAGGTAGCTGAAGGAGGTCAGCACGCACAAAAATCCGACAATCAGAACCAGGCCGCGGAAGAAAACACCGTAGCCATCGACAACGATCATGTTCTGGAAGGCCGGACCGGATTCGCTGTAGGACCAGAAATTCGCGAAGAACGCAGCGATGATTCCGATGAGCGAAAGAACGCCCAGCCGCAGCTTGTTCTTTTCGGAGCTGACCGCTTCGAGCATCATGATGACGATTCCAAATGCGGTGAGCAGAATTTCCGGCAGAAACCGGACGTAGTCGCCCGCGTGCGGTTGGAAATTACCGAGCATTCGTAACCTCCGCAACCTGAACCGGTTTGGGGGCGGCTAGTTTCACTCGATATTCGTTATTCATGCTGGTCTGTTCTAATAGATGTGCCGTGGCGGAACTGATGGGCGGCATGAAGGACTGCGTATAGCTGCCGAGCCAGACCATCAGAAGAATCAACGGAACGACAGAGGCCCAATCGCGGCCCGACAGATCCGGCAGCGACGCGACGCTCTCGCGCGCACGCCCGAAGAACGTACGCTGGTACATCCAGAGCATATAAGCAGCGGAAAGAATTACGCCGATCGCCGCCCAAACGGCCCAGGAGAAGTGCGTTAAAGCGGCGCCTTGCAAAACAAGGTACTCACCGATAAAGTTACATAACGAGGGGAGCCCGATGCTGGCGAACAGCGCAATCATGAAGGCCGTGGCCAAGCCAGGAGCGGGTGTCGCCATGCCGCCGAAATCCGCGATCTCCATGGAGCCGCGGCGCACTTCCAGATACCCCGCGAGTAGGAAGAGCGCGCCGGTTGAAATGCCGTGCGCAATCATCTGATACACCGCACCATCGGCGCCCTGCTGGCTGAAGGTGAAGATGCCGAGAACAACGAACCCGAGATGGCTGATGGAGGAATAGCCGATCAGCCGTTTGATATTCGGCTGAATCAGCGCGAGCAGCGCGCCATAGATGATTCCAATAATCGCGAGCGGAATGATCCACGAAGCACATCGGTGCGCGCCGGTAGGAGCGATGGTGATGCTGTAGCGGAGCAGGCCGTAGGCGCCCATCTTCGACATGACTGCAGCAAGCAGGAATGTGGCCGGCGCCGGGGCATTCGTGTATGTGTCGGGCAGCCAGGTGTGCAGCGGGAAAATCGGCACTTTGACCGCAAACGCGGCGAAAAAGCCCAGGAACAGCAGCAGTTGCTGCGTCGGGCTCAGCAGGACGTGACCCGAGCCGACCGCGTTCATGATGTCGACGAAATCGAAACTGCCGGTTTGGGTGTACAGATAAATGATCGCGGCCAGCATGAACACGGACCCGAGCATCGTATACACAAAGAACTTCACGGCCACAGGCCCGCGTCTCGCCCGCGCCCAGCCGCCGACCATCAGATACATCGGAATAAGCGCGACTTCCCAAAAAACGTAAAAAACGAAAAGATCGAGGGCCGTAAAGACCCCGATCAGTCCGAATTCAAACAGCAGCAGCAACGCGAAGAAGTTCTTCGGCCGGTCTTTGATCATCAATTCCGAAGCCCAAACGGCGATGGGCAGCAACAGCGTGGTGAGCAGCACGAGCCATAAATTGATTCCGTCGACGCCCAGATGAAAGTGGATCGTCAATCCTGGGCTATGGATCCAAACCGGATCGATAACTGAGCTGAACTGCGCGCCATTTCCAATCGCAGGCGCAATGAGCTCAAGCGAAAACAGGAACGTGACGATGGTCGCCAGGAGTGTTATAAAAAAGGGCGATTTCGAATCGCGCGGTGCAAAGAGCAGGAAGAAGAATCCTGCGAGTGGGAGCAGAAGAACGATCCAGAGCAGGCTCATCGTCCACCTCCCACCAGGCCGAGAACGAAGATCACAAGCAAGGACCCGGCCAGTACCCAAGTCGCGTAGTTCCGGATACTGCCGGATTGGAGCTGCCGGAGCAGCGAACCCCAACCTCGGATGGTCCGGGCCAGGCCAGTGACCATTCCGGTATCGATCAAGGTCTCGTCCATGCCGCGCCACAGCACAAAGCGCGAGATTCCTTCGAGCGGCCTGACCACGAACGCGAAATAGAATTCGTCAACGTAATACTTATTTGCCACAAGCGTGTAGAGCGGACCAGCCGCGGTGCGGAAGCGGTCAGCCAGCGCGGGCCGGACGACGTAAATAAATGCCGCGATGAGGATACCGATGATGCCGAATGCAGCGGAAATCCCCATCGCCACCGAGCTTTCATGCTCCATCAATGGATACTGCGGCGAGAGCCAGCCGAGTACCGGAATGAATCCGCCGCCCGCCGAGAGCAATGCGAGCACGATCAAGGGCACAGTCATGATGAACGGAGATTCGTGCGGATGATGGTGCCCGCGATACTCGCCGAAGAATGCCAGAAAGAACGCCCGGAAAACATAGAAGGCGGTGATGCCCGCTGTGAAAGCGCCAAGCCAGAACATCCACTGCGACTTCGCGTAGGCGGCCGATAAAATGGCGTCCTTGCTGAAGAAGCCGGAAAATCCAGGAACACCGGAGATGGCAAGACTCGCGACAGCCAGCGTGATGCACGTGATCGGCATCACCTTTCGCAAGCCGCCCATGTGCCGTAAATCCTGCTCCCCGCTTAATCCGTGAATCACACTGCCCGCGCCCAGGAACAGCAACGCCTTGAAGAACGCGTGCGTCATCAAATGAAAAATACCGGCCGAGTACGCTCCCAATCCGACGCCCAGGAACATATATCCGAGCTGCGAAACGGTCGAATAAGCGAAGACCTTCTTAATGTCCATCTGGGCCATGCCGATCGTCGCCGCAAAGATCGCGGTAAGCACGCCGAGAATCGCGACCAGATGCATCGCGAACGGCGCATGGTCGTAGAGGAACGACATGCGCGCGATCATATAGACTCCGGCGGTCACCATAGTGGCGGCGTGGATCAGCGCGGAAACCGGAGTCGGCGCGGCCATGGCATCCGGCAGCCAGACGTAGAGCGGTAACTGAGCGGATTTTCCAACCGCGCCGACAAAAAGCAGCAGCGTGATGGCCGTTACGGTGCTGATCCCCGCTTCCACCGGCATAGTAGATACGGCGCTGGCGATTTTGCCGAAATCCAGAGTCTTGAACGCCACCACCGTGAGAAATATGCCGAGCGAGAACCCAAAATCGCCGATGCGGTTCACGATGAACGCTTTGTTCCCTGCTCCCGTCGCGTAGTCTTCCAGGAAATAGAAGCTGACCAGCAGATAGCTACACAGGCCCACGCCTTCCCAACCGACAAACATCAGCAGCAGGTTCGCCGAGAGAACCAGGATCAGCATAAAGAACATGAACAGGTTTAAGTAACTGAAGAACCGGTAATAACCGCTTTCGTGTTCCATGTAGCCGATCGCGTAGATGTGGATCAACAGACCCACCCCGGCGACGATCAAAAGCATGACCGCGCTTAAGCGGTCCACCACCAGGTCGAATCCAACCGTCAGAAAGCCGCTCTGAATCCAGGTAAAGCCATGGTCGACATAGGGCGTGTTGATTGGCCATATGTTCGCAAGCAGGACGGCAATGTAGATCAGCGAAATCGCGACCGACCCTATGGCAAACATATTGATTAGCGATTTCGAAAGGCGCTTGCCGAACAATCCGTTCAGCAGGAAACCAATCAGCGGAAAAAACGGGATGAGCCAGAGATTCATATAAGTTCTTTAGAGCTTCATTGAATCGACTTCATCGATTTGCAGCGTGCCGCGGTTTTTGAAGATGGTCAGGATGATGGCCAGCCCGACCGCCGCCTCTGCGGCCGCCACCACCATCACGAAGAATGAATAGATATGCCCGTCGATGCGGCGCAATTCATACGAAAACGCGACAAAGCTGAGGTTCACGGCATTCAGCATGAGCTCGATGGACATGAACACCGTGATGACGCTCTTGCGATAGACAAACCCGGCGACTCCGAGCACAAACAGGATGGCGCTGAGCAGCAGATACCAGGACAACGGGACCATATTTAATCGATCTCCTTTCGCGCCAGAACGACGGCGCCCAGAATGGCAATCAAAATGAGAACCGAGATAATTTCGAAGGGCAGTAGATATTCGGTGAACAGAACTCTGCCGATGGCTTCGGCGGTTCCGCCCACCCAACTTCCGAAATTCACGTCGCGGAGCGGCGGTAAAACGCCGCGAATGAGGAACGCGAGCAGCCCGATCAGCGCAAGCAGCAGCGGCAGTCCGGCGATCTGGGCAAACCACGACTTGTGACTGGCCTTTTCCCCGCCCGCATTCAACAACATGATGACGAAGACGAACAGCACCATCACCGCGCCGCCGTATACAATCATCTGCGCCATGGCGATAAATTCCGCCCCTAGCAGTAAATAGAGGACAGCGAGCGAGGCCATCACGCCAATCAACGAAAGCGCGCTATTGATCGGGTGTTTCTGCACCACCAGGTTCAGAGCGCAGAGAATGGACACAATCGCGCAAATGACGAACAAGACAGTATCTACATGCATCGAAGTACCGAGCCTTGGTTAGAACACCGCAACGAATAAAGCGGTAAGCAACAAATTAAGGAGCGCGCATGGAAACAGGAATGTCCATGCGAAATGCATCAACTGATCGTACCGGAAACGGGGCAGAGTTCCGCGAACCCAGATGTAAGTGAATAGTAAAACCCCGACCTTACTTGCAAACCAGAACGCGGGCACCAGAAACGGTTGAAAAAACGGGACGGCCCAGATTCCGGCAAGCACCAGCGCGCCTACACCGAAGAGCGGAAACGTGATGCGATCCCGCTTCCGGGCCGGTCTGGCGGCCTGGTAGAAAAAGAGGAACGCAGCGAACAGAAATACAAATGTTGGAAACCAATTGCAGTACGGACCCGGAAAGAGCGGGTGCCAGCCGCCCAGGAACAGCAGCGTTGCAACCGAGGTGATCGTCACCATGTTGGCGTATTCGGCCATGAAGAAACAGGCGAACTTCATGCTGCTGTATTCGGTGTGAAATCCGGCAACCAGCTCGTTTTCAGCCTCGGGTAAATCGAACGGCAAGCGGTTGGTTTCCGCGAATCCGGCGATCATAAAAATGATAAAGCCGAAGATCTGCGGGAATGGGGATTGAAAAACATTCCATCTCGGAATGAAGCCCAGATAGTATCCTGCCTGGCTGTCCACGATACCCCGGAAGCTCAGATGGTTGGCAAGCAGCAGCGGAGCGACGATCGCAAGCGTCAGAGGCAACTCATAGCTGATCATCTGCGCGCTGCTGCGCAGGCCGCCTAACAACGAGTACTTGTTATTCGACGACCAGCCGGCCAGGGCCACCCCATACACACTCACGGCGCCAATGGCAAGCACGAACAGAATGCCGACATTGACATCGCTGATCTGCATGTACGTGTGAGTTCCATTCACATCGATTTCCGGACCGAACGGAATCACCGAGATGGAAATCAGCGCGAGGCAAACCGCCGTGAACGGTGCGAGCAGGTAGAAAACTTTGCTCACATAAGGCGGCAGCAGATCTTCTTTGGTCAGCAGTTTGAAAACATCCGCAAGCGGCTGCATTAACCCGTGCGGACCAACGCGCAGCGGACCCGTGCGCGATTGAATATGGGCCAGCACTTTTCGCTCGATCCATTGCAGGTAGGCGAGCGTGGTCATGAAGATCGCGAACACGATCGCAATCTTGATCAGACTAACGATGACGAAGCTCATTTCTCCGTCCTTGTGGTCTCCAACTGAACGCTTCCCTCTTTCACAACCGGCTTCTTACGCGGATCGTGATACAGCTCGCCGGGCGCCTCCATCAAGGAATTCAGCATCTTCGAAAAACGCCCCAGCGTTCCGGATGTATACAGCGTATTATTTGCCGGGCGGATGAGTTCGGGCTGAGATTGGAAATTCGTCCCATCCATGGAAGGCGTGGCGGCAGCAGCTCCGCCCGTTTCGATCACGACAAAGGGAACATTGTAGCCGCGAACCGTGCTTCGAATCTCGGCGAACGCGGCTTCCGGCGTGATGGATCCCCAGTTGTGCCGCATTTCTCTGGCGAGGAGAGCGATAATTTCGAGATCCGGCTTCGCGCCCATCGTTTTGGGACCTCTGCTGAGCTTCTGAACATCTCCGCAAACGTTGGTTACCGTGCCGTTCTTTTCATAAGCGGATGCGGCTGGCAGCACCACGTCGGCTCGTTGCGCGGTTTCGGTGAGAAACAAATCCTGAACCACAACGAACGCATTCTTTGCCGCAAGCTGATGCCGCGAGAGTGGGTTCGCGCCGACGACCCACAAGGCATCCAGATCGGGCGCGGCCAGGATCTGGTCATAGTTCCATCCGGGCTCCGCCGCCGGCTGATATCCGGGCAAAAGATCGGGAAGCACGCCCATATCGGACGCGCCGCGCGAATTCGAATAGTCCACCAGGCAAACGTATTTCACCGGGATGCCCAGCGAATCGCCGAAGGCCACCAGGCGATTCACGGCCTCGCCCTTGATTGCGGCCCCGAACAGAATCACCAGTTCGGGTTCGGCTGCTAGGCGCTCGCGCAGCGATTCCAGCGCTTCAAACTCCTGCCCCAGTTCGGCGCGCACTGACGTCGCGTAGTTATCTTCCCGGACGGGACCAGGCGTCACCACATAAACATGCGCTTTGTGGTGCCGCATGTTCGCGCGCAAGTGGAATGCGAGGAACGGCTGCTCCTGGGCAAGATCGCTGTCAACCACCAAAGCGGCTTTCGTGTTGTATAGATCCGCCGTGGTGGCCAGCGCGTTGCTTCTGCCGTGCAGCGCCTGGAGCAAGCCTGCCACATCGCCGGTTCGATGGTGGTCGATGTTGGATGTCCCCAGCACCTCGCGCGCGAACTTCTGGAGCAGGTAATTTTCTTCGTTGGACGTGTGATTCGATCCGATCACGCCGAAGTTCGACTTGCGGGCCTTCAGCTCGGTCCACTTCTTGGCAACGGTCGCCAGAGCGATCGCCCAGGAGGCCGGCCTCAACTCACCATTCACACGTACGAGCGGTGAAGTCAGGCGATCCGGATGTCCATTGAAATCGAAAGCATAGCGGCCCTTCACGCACAGGAACTCGCCGTTCACGCCGGAATGGTCGCGATTATTCGCTCGCATGATTTCGCCGTTGCGGACGCCGAGTGTCGTTTTACAGCCGTTCGAACAATGCGTACAGATCGTGGGGGAATGCCGCATCTCCCAGGGCCGCGTCTTATAACGATAGGTTCCACTGGTCAGCGCGCCGACCGGGCAAATATCGATGCACGCTCCGCATTCGTCACATTCGAGATGATCGCCGCGGTTGGGCACGATCTCCGAAGCCACTCCGCGATTCCCGATACCCAGCGCATTTACACCCAGACCCTCGCCGCAAATACGAACACAGCGGTAACAGAGAATACAGCGCGGCGCATCGTAAAAGACGATGGGCGACCACTGTTTCTCATCCACATGGACTTTCGTGTCGATGAACCGGCTCTCGCCCGCGCCATAGCGAAAGACCATATCCTGCAGTTCGCATTCGCCGCCTTTGTCGCACACCGGGCAATCCAAGGGGTGGTTGGTCAGCAGAAATTCCAGCATGCCTTTGCGAGCCTGCCGGACCTGCGGCGAATCCGTGTGTACCACCATGCCTTCGGTGACGGGCAGCGTGCACGCAACCTGCAGCTTGGGTGTTTTTTCCACTTCCACCAGGCACATGCGGCAAGCCGCCTGCAGCGCAAGTCCGTCGTAATAACAGAAGCTGGGAATGGAAATTCCAGCCTCCTTCGCAGCATTAATGAGCAGCGTTCCCGGCGCTGCTTGTAGCTGGCGACCGTCGATCGTTAAATTGACTAGATCAGCCATGACTTTGGTTCAAAATCGTCCTAGACAACCGCCAGCTCCGGCGCTTGCGCACTTTTGTTCTTTTCGAGATACGCTTCGAAGTCATCCCGAAACTTGGCTACAAAAGCGGCTGTCGGCATCGCGGCCGCGTCTCCGAGCGGGCAGAAGGTACGGCCCAGCATGTTCGCCGCGAGCTCGCCGATCAGGTCGATATCGCTCCGCCTGCCGCCGCCCTCGTGATATCTCGACAGAATTTTTTTAAGCCAGGTTGTGCCTTCACGGCAAGGGATGCACCAGCCGCAACTCTCATGCGCGTAGAACTTCATCGTTCGCAGAGCGACGGCAACGATATCGGTATCTTCATCGAGCACAACTAATCCGCCAGAACCCGCCATTGTCTTCGCTTTGGCAAGCGAATCGTAATCAAGGGGGATATCACACTCATTTGCTTTGAGCGCCGGCGAAGACGATCCACCCGGAATCACTGCCTTGAGTTTCTTGCCATTCCGAACACCGCCGCACACCTCATTAATAAGGCGCATCAGATTAAAGCCCATGGGCAGTTCGTATACACCAGGCCGGTTCACATGGCCGGAAACGCACATGAGCCGGGTGCCTCCATTTTTGGGAGTTCCCAGGCCGGCGTACCAGGCGCCTCCATTCCGGAAAATGACCGGAATCGAAGAGTATGTTTCGGTGTTATTCAGAATGGTCGGTGATTGAAAAGCGCCCACGACGGCCGGGAACGGCGGCTTCATGCGCGGTATGCCGCGCTTGCCCTCTAGCGACTCGAGCAGCGCCGATTCCTCGCCGCACTCGTAAGCGCCCGCGCCGGTGTGCGTGTAGAGATCGAAGTCCCAGCCCGACCCTAAAATGTTCTTGCCCAGATATCCACGCTCGTAAGCTTCTTCAATCGCCCGATCGACGATATCGATCAAATATCGATATTCGCCTCGGATGAAAATGTAACCGCGGTTCGATTTGATCGTCCAGCCGGCAATCAGCATGCCTTCGATGAGCTGATGCGGATCGTTCTCCATCAACAGACGATCTTTGCAAGTGCCGGGCTCGCTCTCATCCGAGTTGCAAATCACATAAGTCGGTTTTCCGGTGTTGCGCGGAACGAAACTCCACTTCATGCCGGTAGGAAATCCGGCGCCGCCGCGCCCGCGCAAAGAAGACGTCTTCAGCTCTTCGATAATGGCTTCGGGCGTCATCCCGAGCACTTTGCGGATCGCTACATATCCATCGTTCGCCAGATAGGTCTCGATCGAAGTGGAATTGGGAAGATCGAAGTGCTGCGAAATCACTCTTACTTCAAGCGGGCTCGGTTGGTTGTACCGCATTGCTGAACTTGGTGTCCCTTTCCTTCTCGTAAACTCCGTCGCGCAGGGCCTGCATGAGCCGGTCAAACCGCTCCGGCGTGACATGGTGATGAAAGTCGTAATTGATCTGAATGGCCGGCGCCCAGGAGCAGGCCCCCATACATTCCACTTCTTCCAGCGAGATCAGTCCGTCGGGTGTAACTTCCCGATTACCGACGCACAAGGTGCGGCTCGCATGCTCGTACAGGTCCTCGGCGCCCAGCGCCTGGCAAGCGATGTTTGTGCAAACCTGAACGTGATACTTCCCAAGCGGCTTCCGATGAAGCATCGAGTAATACCCGATCACTTCGTCCACCTGCAGTGGAGTTACTCCGCAACGCCGCGCGACTTCTTCCACTAACTCCTGCGTCACACAGCCAATTTCGTCCTGGGCATACAGCAGCATCGGCACAACCGCGGACCGCTGCCGTCCGGGCGGATAGCTGTTCAACAACTTTTCGAATCGGGCTTCGAGGGCCGGTGAAAATGTCATACTTCTCTAACGGTCCACGTCCCCCAGAACAAAATCCATGCTTCCCATCACCGCGATGGAATCGGCGATTAAGACACCTTCCAGCATGGCCCCTAATGCCTGGAGATTTCCGAAGCTGGGCGTCCGCATAAAGACGCGATGGGGATTGGCGGTTCCATCGCTTACAACGTAATACGCCAGTTCCCCGCGCGGCGATTCAGTCACCTGGTAAACCGATCCCTCCGGAACGCGGAACCCCTCGGTCACAAGTTTGAAGTGATAGATGAGCGCCTCCATTTGCGTCTTCATCTGCTCGCGATCAGGTAAGAGCACGTGTTGCGCATCGGCGCGCCATGGCCCCTCCGGCATTCCCTCCAGCGCCTGCCGGACGATCCGGACGCTCTGGCGCATCTCCTCCATGCGCACTTCGAAACGTGCATAAACATCGTTTGCCGTGCGAGTGGGAATCTCGAATTCGAACTTGTCGTAACTGCTATGCGGGAAGTGCTTCCGCGCGTCGCGCTGAATACCGGCGGCCCGCAGCATCGGTCCGGTCACGCCCAGTTCGATCATTAAATCGACCGGCAGCATGCCGATGCCCTTCGTCCGGTTCAGCCAGATGGGATTGTTGGTCAGCAGAGCCTCGTATTCATCGATTCCGCGAGCCAGCCGTTCAACCAATTGCGAGACCGCTTTGTGCCAGCCGCGCGGAGGCTCCAGCGCGAGCCCCCCAATCCGGATGTAACTGGTCATCATCCGCTGGCCGGAAAACATCTCGAAGACCTTCAAGATTTCTTCGCGTTCGCGGAAACAGTAGAAGTAAACCGTCATCGCGCCGATGTCGAGAGCATGCGTCGCGAGCCAAATCAGGTGGCTTGCGAGGCGCGTCAATTCGCATAGCATCACTCGCATCCACTGCGCTTTCGGAGGAATCTCCAGCGCCAGCAGTTTTTCAACCGCCAGCGAGTAACAAAGGTTGTTATTCAGGTTCGCCAGATAGTCAACGCGATCTGTGAGCGGAATGACCTGCTGATACTTTTTGACCTCGCACTCTTTCTCAATCCCGGTGTGAAGATACCCGATTTCCGGCCTGGCGTTCAGAATGGTCTCGCCATCCAGCTCCAGCAAGACTCGAAGCACACCGTGCGTGGACGGGTGCTGTGGGCCCATATTCAGGGTCATCCGCCGCGATGTTGGACGTTCGAGCGGCGGTACACCTGAAGGGTCTTCGACTTCTAGTTCGTGCTCGGCATCCAGGGATGCAACGTGAGCTTTACCTTCCATCATTTTTTCTGGGACCTGCATGGCCGGCTCGTCCGGCCGAATTTACAAACGCCTTACTCATCCCCGTATGAGTACTTGTGGCCATGGACCGGATAATCTTTCCGAAGAGGATGACCTTCCCAATCGGCCGGCATCATAATTCGCTCCAGATTGGAGTGATTCCGGAAAGTGATACCGAATAAGTCGAAAACTTCCCGCTCATACCAGTTTGCACCCCGCCAAACGGACGTGACTGATTCTATTGACTCGTGCTCGCCGAGCCGGACCACCAGGCGCAGCCGCGCATTGCGGCTGAGCGAATGCAGAAAGTAAACAACTTCAAAGCGCGGCGCCCGCGGCCACCAGTCCACGCCCGTCACCGCGCTCAAGCGTTCAAATCCGCAGCTTTGCTTTAAGAGCCGGCAAACCGCGACGATCTCCGAAGGTGCAATATAAAGGACCGGACCATCCGGTTCTACTTTTACGTCGACAATTGCCTGGGGAAACTGCTGGTCTATCGCTTCGGCATCGGAGTTTCCGGAAACGGTTTCAGGCAGCACGCTTCTCTTCCCCCGCCGCGGCGCGCTGGCGCTCCTCGTCGATGGACCAGTCGAGCACGCCTTTCTTCCAGATGTAGAAAAAGCCGCACAGCACCAGAACAATAAACAGCAGCATTTCAAAGAACGCGAAAAGCTTTAACTCCCGGTAAATCACCGCCCACGGGTACAGGAAAATTGCTTCGATATCGAACAGGATGAAAACCATGGCAACCAGGTAGAACTTTACCGAGAAGCGCTCGCGCGCGGTGCCCACCGGTTTCATCCCCGATTCGTAGGGCATGGATTTGATAGGGTCGCGGACACGACGCCCGAGCAGAGCCGACAGGCCGATCATGGCGCCAGCCACAGCGATCGCGATGAGAATCTGGATCAGGACCGGGAACCACGTATCCGCGTAAGTTGTAGGCATTGTCGTTACTCTCAGAGTAGCAACCGGGATGTTCCCATGCTGAAGTTACGAAAGCTGCGGCTTCTTTCTGAACGCCTGGCGCGGCGCGTCGAACTATGGCGCATCGTTCGGCGAGGAAAGCGCCGGTTTTCCGGTGATCCGCGCTTCCGTCTTCATTTGGTAGATCAGGGTTTTGCTCCCCGGCCGCGTGATGCGGCAGATGATGCAGTGTTGCTCGGGCGGATTTGCGATGCCTGGTCGAAAACCATGGAAGCGCAGCACTTCGCGTCAGAAACGTTTCAGCCGCATGACTGGTGGAAAGCAATACAGCGCGCGAACCTGGAACCCGCCATCCACGCGCTGTCGGTGCGAGACTTCGATTCGCTTCGCAGAATGTACGGCAATTTCTTTCGCGACCCCTGTGGCGCGGGACTGACCGGACTACCGCTCGCGAGAATTCGAAGCGGCGAGCGCGCGAGCCGTAGTGCGAAGCAACTTTGTCTCATCGACGCCTTGCATCGGATCGACCTCTGGAAAACCCGCACCGGCGGTTGGTTCGGGCTCGCGGATCTCACACCCCCGAACATCGGAAATCCTTTCGGCGTGGTGCTCGACGGAACTTTCGTGCGTCACAGCTCCGAAGACCAGCATTATTGTGCGCACCGCATTGTCGATCTTTTGGGACCGGCAGAGGCGCCCGTAGTTGCCGAAATCGGAGGCGGATTCGGAGGCATGGCCTATTTTCTGATGCGCGACCGGCCCGGCGTAACTTATCTCAATTTCGATTTACCCGAGACTATCGCGCTCGCGTCATATTACCTATTGAGCGCGTTCCCCGACGCAAAAGCGACGCTTTATGGCGAGGCCGAACTTGGGGCGGAAGCGCTTCGCAGCACGGGCTTCATTCTGATGCCCGGTTTCGCGATACGGCAATTGCCGCCGGATAGTGTGGACGTTGCCTTTAATGCCCGCATTCTGTCGGACCTGCCTGCGGCCGGGCTACGCGAGTATCTGGCGGAAATCGCACGCACCACCCGCAGTTACTTTCTGCACTTAAATCGCAGGGAGGGGTCGCTCGCTGCGCATACCTGGCTCGCGGCGAATGCGCCTTGTTTCAAGCTCGTCGAAAAACGACTCTCGGAGTGGAACGACGCCCGCACATTTCGTCCTGACGAAATGGAATATCTGTATCGGCGCGCACCTACAGAGCAACAGCCATCCGCGCGGGCCCACCCTTCATGCTGATACGCCGCAGGACGGCAGACGGCGCCTCGGTGTTGAGCACCGCGATCTGATTCAACTCCCGGACGCAAACATATACGCGGTCACCGGTCGGATCGGTCTCGATCCCTTGCGGCTTGCCGCCTATCTCAATGCGCTGCGTCCGGCGCTGCTCCCGCAAGTCGATCACCGCGACGGTGCCTTCGCTGAAACAAGTCACCCAAGCGCGCGCGGAACCTTCAGGGCCCAGCGCCACCACATCCACGGGACCTCGGCCAACCACGATTTGCGTTAACTCTTTCAACTCTGTGGTGTCTACAACGGAAAGACTGTCCGATCCGAAATTTGCCACCAGAAGACGGTTGCCGCCATTGAGAACTGCGATTCCCTGGGGCACTTCGCCCACACGAATGTCGTGGATCTTGCGGCGCGCGCCGGCATCGATCAAGGAAATGTTTCCGTCTTTTTCATTCGTGACCCATGCATAGCGGCCATCGGCAGTGAACGCAATGTCTGAAGGCCCCCGGCCGGTGGCTATCTGATCTGAAATTTTCCCGGTGTGTGTGTCAAGGATGCTAACCACGCCTGCGCCTTCGTTCGAAATCCAGATCTCGTCCGCTCCTTCCCGCCGTGTTGCCCACGCGGGAAGTCGGGGAGCCGGCACCGATGTCTCTTTTCTAAGTGAGCTTAGAGCGATTCCCAGGATTTCTGCGCTCGTCCAGCATGCGGCATAAAGGCGTTGGCGCGTTCGATCGAAGGCGAGTCCGAACGGTTGCTTGCCCGTCACCGCAATCGTCGCGATTTCGCGCTCCGGGTTGTCTAGCGCAAGAAGTGTGATTTTGTTGGCTTCTGTGCGGCTGACCGCCAGCACGGGCCCGGAAATCATCCCCCCAATGTACCGGAGGCCTTGTTTTTGTTAATCCGGTAAGAACAATTTGTAAACTCTGGGATCACAGCACGGCGTTAGCTTGAAAAGGGCGGCGCCAACCTCTAGGATTTGAATTGCCCTCAGGGGTGCCTATGATACGCCCGGCAATCAAAGCAATTAAACAACTGGCTTTAGGCGATGCAGATCTACCGCAGCAGTGCGCCATTGGCCTGCTCGATCCGCAAGCTGAGATCGGCATCTGGCTGGAGCGATCAGGTGGTGAAGTAGAGGTTACGAATAACCACGTAGTAGCGTGCGCCTTTCCTTTTACAGTTGGTATGGAACTAAATCGCCAGCCCACCACGAGCGCGCCGGGAACGCCCTTGTTCCTGAACGTTCGAGAGCGGCATGGCGGCGGGCGCTTGCTTGCCAATGTGCAGCTTCGTAAATCGGGAGCGCTTACGGCCAACGGGCGCGAACTCTCACTCTTTCACGTTCAAAGCTGCAATCACTATTGCCTGCCACGCCCGCGCCTCTGGGCCTACGAGTTGTACCAATCCTTTATACGGCGGCGCAGCAACAAGGATCCAGAAATTCCCATGTCCATGCGGGCCGCCCGCGCCATGAACGTGTTTTTCATATGCCCGCGTCCCGTGGTCCTGGTGAGCGTGAAGCATGAAGAGAACGGAAATATTTTTCCGATGAACCTGTTCGGCGCTATCGGGAACGGCTATTTTGCGTTTGCGCTGAACACCGCGAGAAGAGCCGCTCCGTTTGTGGAACGCGCAGGCCGTGTAGTGTTGAGCAGCATTCCCATCGGCCAGGCGGAGTTGGCCCGCCAACTCGGAAAGAATCATCGAAAGGACTCGGTGGATTGGAATCAGCTTCCATTCGCGACGACGGCATCAACTGAATTCGATTTTCCGATACCGCAATTCGCGCTGCGTGTTCGAGAGATGGAGATCGAGGCCGTTCGGAATTTGGGAAGCCACACATTGTTTTTTGCGCGTGTGATTCGGGATGAGCGGCGCGCAGAAGGTCTGCAGTTTTGCGTGATTCACGGGCTCTATCAAGCCTGGCGGCTGAGAATGAGCCGGGTGCAGCCAGAGAAACCAGTTGAGGCTGCGAATCACTGTTGATCCACAACCCAAACCGACGCCGGAAAGCGAAAACCCGACCCGCCCTGCCACTCGACCGGCCCGTACAGCGCCGATTGCGCAAATCTATCCACGAAACTGCTTGTGATCACGGCCATGGCCATCCGGATCAGTGGGCCCCCGACGCAGGAATGAGGCCCGAGACCGAGAGAAAGCTGAGCAGCGCCGCGGCGGTACCAATTGAGCTGCTCCGGATGTGCAAACTGTACAGGGTCGCGGTTCGCCGTCGCCAGCATCAGAATAAGGCGCTCGCCGGCGGCGATTCGCAAACCGTTCAGTTCAACGTCTTCGGAAGCCCGGCGGAAAAGCATCTGCGGAATACAAGCAAATCGAAGCAGTTCCTCAATGGCCCGCGGCATCAGGTCTGGATGGCTTCGTAGATCCAGGAGTCCCTCGGGCTGTCGCAACAGCGCCAGCCACCCGTTTGCTAGGAGACAAACGAGCGTCCGCGATAACGCCACGAACGTTGGTCCAGCCAGCGGAATAGATGCAGTCGCGAGGATCCGCTCCAACTCCCGGTCTGCCATCGACGCCTCTGACTGGAGTTCGTCCTCAAGCGGTTCTGCGGCTGAGGCGGAAACGATGCGAGCCTGAGCCAGCAGATGCGCTCGCTCGGCCGGCTCCGATCCAGTGACAATCTCCGCGGCCGAGAGACACCAAGGTTCCGCGAACTCCTGCACAACATCGACCGGGCGATCCCTCGGCAACTGTCGCGACAGCCCGTCAGCCAGAGGCGCAAGCCGGGCCCGCCATTCCGCCAATTGCGAGGGGGAGAATGCCGTCTGAACGTCCGCACGAATCCGCTGCTGCGCGGCGTGATCCGGGATTTTCGAGTTCTTCTCGTTGCGCGGACCAGCCGGCCATAGCCGCGGCTCACGAAACGCCGCGAGCACGTCCGCATACTTGCCAAGCACCCATGCATTCAGAACTGGATCGAAGGCGGCATCCCGAGCTGCTGGCGGTGAGAGCGGGTCTCCGCCGGCCAGTTCGGCCCTCACCGAAATTCCTCCACAAGCATCAAGTTGCCCCCAGCGTTTCGAGCCGTCCGCATCGGAGAATCTAAAACGCGCAACGGGCGTCGGGATAGAGGTATTCTACCCGAGCATGACCCCCGGAAGCTGAGAGATCTCAATCCGATTCTCCGCCTCCACGCCCGCGAACGAGTGTACGAGATCAAAGTGATTGCCGTCGCTCAGCTCTGGGGAACTGCAAGCCCTGCTGGGCCATGAGATCGGACGTGAGTATGTTTGACAGGAATATGCAATTGCACAGGAACGTAGAGATCAAGCGCATCTCCGGAAACTCGAACTTAACTGCGATCGAATCGCGGTCGTCACTTTGGAGCGGATCGGAGTCAAACCCGATCGCCTGATTACAGCATTAGAGAAAATGTCCTGGTTTAATCGCGAACGGTTTGGCCGGGCAGCGAACGAGAGCAACTATCCGCCCCTCGAAAGCCGGCGCACGCTCGTAAAGAGCGTTCGTCACCAAGCACTAGCCTCCTGAATTAGAACGTGGGGCGGGCGCAAGCCGGCGCTGGGCGCGAGCCCGGCATATAATCACGGCAGGAACACCCCTAAGCAGTGAATGCCGAATTTCTAAATATATTTGTCAACGGAGAGGCGCGGCAGGTTCCCTCCAACCTGTCAGTCGCATCCTTGCTCGAATGGCTCAAACTGCCGTCCGAACGCGTTGCCGTCGAACTGAATAAGTCGATTGTTCGCAAACGCGATTGGCGGGAGACGCCCATCGCCAGCGGCGCGCAGGTGGAAATCGTCGAGTTCGTCGGAGGCGGATGAGCGCACAGGGCACGGATCCGCGCTGCCAGACAGAGGGGAACGCATACAGCTTGGATGAGCCCGCATTTCTCAGCGAGGCGAAGACCCCAGACGGGCACGGCGCGTCCAGCCGTGCCCGTTGTGCGCATTTCTCAAAAACAGCGTCTTCCGGAATTGGGCTTGACTCTCGATTCAGGTCTAGTACAATCTTTGCAGCCAATCAATTCCAAAACGGAAACTGGGCCTTATGTTCAAAACACGAAAAGCCCGTCCTGATTTACCTCAAGGACAGCGAACCTTTACGAGCACAGATGTCGCGAAGATTGCCCAAGTGAGTCTTCGCCAATTGCAGTGGTGGGATGAACGTAAGGTCGTCTCCCCGCGGCACGAGGGCCATAAACGCATCTATCTCCCGGAGGAAGTGATCGAGATTACAGTCATCGCCGAACTGCGCCGGAAAGGCTTTTCGCTCCAGAAGATCCGCCGGGTTCTGCGGTTCCTGCAACGCGAGATGGGACGCCGCCTGGCCGAAGTCCTGTCGCCCGAATCGAGCCTGCATCTTCTGACCGACGGCAAATCGATCTTTCTCGAAGATCAGCACGACCGCATCATCGATCTACTCAAAAACGCGCGCCAGCCTATGTTCCTCGTATCCGTGAGCGACCAGGTCCGGAGGCTGGACGAAGTGGCAAAAAAGCCCAGCCGTAGCGAGACGGCGATCGCCCGGCGGATACGGGCCGCCAGCTAAGTTCTCCGACTCGAAAATACCACGCAAACCCGCGCTAAACGTCTATACTGAAAACAGACCCTGGAGGTAGGATTGTCGTCCCAGCGGCGGTATTTTCTTATTGTTCCCCTTTTTCTGGTTGCTTGCGCCCTGGTGGGCGGCATCTTCGGACCGGGCGCGCAACGCGTTTCGGCTGCGTCACAGGCCTCCGCGCGAAATGCCAGCCCAACGTCGGATGAAGATTTGAAAGCCAGCATCCAGGCGTTCACCAAAGTCTACGATCTCGTCGACCAGAACTACGCCGACAAACTCTCGCCCGATCAGGCGATCTACAAGGGCGCGATCCCTGGCATGCTCCGTACCCTCGATCCGCACTCGAACTTTTTCGATCCGAAAGAATTCGCCGGTTTGCGTGAAGAACAACACGGCATGTATTTCGGCATCGGAATGCTGATCGGACCGCAACCCCGCACGGGCAAGCCCATGGTCATCCATCCCTTCGGAGGAACGCCTGCGTATAAGGCTGGCATACGGCCGGGCGACATCCTGATGGAAGTGAACGATAAGCGGGTCGACAATCTCAGCACCACGGAAGTCGCAGACATGCTGAAAGGGCCAAAAGGGACGAAGGTCCAGGTGGTGGTCAATCGCGAGGGTCTCAACAAGCCCATCACGTTCAACCTGGTCCGCGACGAAATTCCACGCAACAGCGTGGACACGGCGTTCTGGGTCAAGCCGGGAATCGCGTACATGCGCATTCAGTCGTTCACTGAAACGACGGGCAAGGAAGTGGAAGAAAACCTGAAGGCGCTGGGAGAGCAAAACATCAAGGGCCTGATTCTCGACCTTCGCGAGAACCCGGGCGGCTTGCTCCAGGAGGGTGTCGCGGTGGCAGGACGCTGGCTCGATCGAGGGCAGGTGGTCGTTTCCCACAAAGGTCGGGCCTACTCCGAAAAGCCGTACTTGGCCCGCGGGAGCCAATTTGGCGAGAGCTACCCGATTGTCGTACTGGTCAACCGCTACTCGGCTTCTGCGGCCGAGATTGTGGCCGGCGCGTTGCAGGATCATGATCGCGCCTGGATTCTGGGCGACACGACCTTCGGTAAGGGCCTGGTCCAGACCGTATATCCGCTCAGCGACAACACGGGCCTCGCGCTAACCACCCAGCACTACTACACTCCGAGCGGCCGCTTGATCCAGCGGAACTACTCGAACATTTCCTTCCTCGATTACTACTACGGCAAGCGGACCGAGACCAAAGATCCGCAGGACGTGAAACAGACCGATCTCGGCCGCACGGTCTATGGCGGCGGCGGCATAACGCCGGATGAGAAGTACACTCCGCCCACGATGGATGCCTTCGAGATGAACGTGCAGCGCAAGAACGCGTTTTTCACTTTCTCCGCATACTATTTTGCGAACCACAGCACCAAGCTGCCGCAGGGTTGGACGCCGGATGAAAACGTGCTGAACGATTTTCATGATTACCTGATGAAGCAGGGCATCCAGTTCACGGAGGCCGATTGGACGCGCGATCACAGTTGGATGCGCGATCAGCTTCGCGCCGAAATGTATATCACGGCTTTCAGCTACGAAGATCACCTGAAGATTTTGGTGGAACAGGATCCCGAGGTACAGAAAGCCATTGAGGCCATGCCGAAAGCGTCCAATCTTCTGGCGCAATCAAAGGCCCGATACGAAAAGCAGAGGGCGAGCCTGCGATAGAGTCCGCCGCGTTACAACCAGCCATTACTCCCCAAGTTACCGTCCTCGATACCGGCGGGCAATACACACATCTGATCGCCCGCCGGGTTCGGGAACTCGGCGTCTATGCAAATGTACAGCCCAGCGATGCGCCCGCAGCGGAACTGCGGCGGCGCAAGGGCATCATCATCTCCGGCGGCCCGGCAAGCGTGCTTGAGCCGGGCAGTCCCGATATCGACCCCGAAATTCTCCATGCACGTGTACCGGTGTTGGGCATCTGCTACGGCCACCAGCTTCTAGCCCGGCATCTCGGCGGCAGAGTGCAGAAAGGCGAACGTGGCGAATACGGCATCGCGCATCTTACCGTCGCGTGCCCGGACCCTCTGTGGAACGGAGTGGAACGCTCCCAGATCTGGATGAGCCACTTCGATACCGTTGCGGCCATTCCTCCTGGCTTTCGCGTGATCGCATCGTCCGAAGTGTCCGGCGTGGCGGCTATGTCCGATCCGGGTCGGAAGCTATTCGGCATCCAGTTTCATCCCGAAGTGGTCCATACGCACGCGGGACACCGCATTCTCGAAAACTTCGTATTCGATATTTGCGGAGCCACGAAGGACTGGAACGTAGAGCAGCGCGTTCCGGTCGTCGAGGACCAGATCCGCGCTGCTGCCCGCGACCGCAATGTGTTCTTCTTTGTGAGCGGCGGAGTCGATTCCACCGTTGCGTACACGCTCTGTCTACGCGCTCTTGGACCTGAGCGGGTTTACGGAATCTACGTCGATACCGGCCTCATGCGCAAGAACGAGACCGATTTTGTCAAAGGCATCTTTCGGGAGCTGGGCGCCAAGAACTTCCTGGTAGATCATGCCGAAGACGAGTTCCTGTCGACCCTTGCCGGCATCGTCGATCCGGAGCAGAAGCGCGCGGCCATCGGCGAACAGTTTGTCCGCGTGCAGGAGCGCATTCTCGCTACGGAGCACTTTCTGGACGGCCACTGGATTCTGGGCCAGGGCACGATTTATCCGGACACCATCGAATCCGGCGGAACCGCCAAGGCGGATCTGATCAAGACGCATCACAATCGCGTGGCCGGCATTCAAGCGCTGATTGAATCTGGCCGCATTGTCGAGCCGCTCACTTCGTTCTACAAAGACGAAGTGCGCGAGATCGGACGCGAGATTGGCGTACCGGACCGCTTTCTCGCGCGGCACCCGTTTCCAGGGCCCGGACTTGCCATCCGGTGTCTCTGCTCCGAAGTGGAAGCCGGCCTGAGTGAAACCCAAGATGGAGTGCTGCTGCCGGTACGGTCGGTAGGGGTGCAGGGCGACGCACGCAGCTACCGGAACGTGCTGTGCATTCCGCGAAGGCCGTCCCTCGATGATGTTCAAAAGACCGCGCCGGAGTTGACCAACCGGCGCAACGATATTAACCGTGTGGTAGCGCTCTGCGAAGCGAAGTCGCCGCTGGACGCAATGAAACTTCGGCGAACAGCGATCTCGAAGCGACGCCTCGACATTCTGCGCGATGCGGACGCGATTGTTCGAGACTTCTGCCTGGAAACCGGATTTGAAGACCAGGTCTGGCAATTTCCAGTCGTGCTGTTGCCGGCGGGAACCGAAGATGCGCCCGAGTCTGTAGTCTTGCGCCCCATCCATTCAGTAGACGGCATGACCGCCGACGTCGTGCTCATGGCTTCCGAGCAGCTTGAGCGGTTGACGAAGGAGTTGCTGGAGTTGAACGATATCGCCGGCGTGTTCTACGACTTGACTCACAAACCGCCAGGAACGATTGAGTGGGAGTAATTTACTCAAATCCTGTGGAAGCTCTTAAGAATGTCCTTCGTGCTGTAACGTAGCGCGATGGGACGCCCGTGCGGGCAGGTCATCGGGAATTCGCATTCGGCCAGCGCATGCAGGAGCCATTCGATTTTCTTCGGCTCCAGTTTCGTGTTGATTTTGATGGCGGCGCGACACGCAATGGTAGCGCACACATTGCGCCGGATCTCGTCGAGCGAAGCAGATCGCAGCTCGGTCTCGGCAATCTCCAGAATCTCGAAAATGATTTTCTCAATATCGCCCGCTCCTACGCCAGCCGGTGCAGCTTTAATGGCGATAGTCCGTTGACCGAACGGCTCCGTATCGAATCCATGTGCATTCAGCTCATCGGCAATGCGCGCGTATTCGAACTGCTGCCCGCCGGTCAGTTGGATCACCAGCGGCATAAGCAACTGTTGCACTTCGATGTTTCCAGCGGCGCGCTGCCGGAGGACTTGTTCGAACAAAATGCGTTCGTGCGCTACATGCTGATCGATAATCCAGAGCCCATCTCGGCCTGCCGCGATAATGAAACTGTCGTGAAGTTGGCCTAATGGCCGGAGGTCCGGCAGTGCGGTGAGGTTATCAACGCGATCCCACTCATCCGGCACTTGATCGAGCGCGCCATGGGTATCGGGGACGCGGCGCAGCGGCGAAGCAGGAATCGGCGGCAGAGGCGGAGCAACAGCAGCATTCGTGCCGTTGGGGGGCCGCGGCATCGGGGCCATAACCAGTTCCGGCAGTTCAGACTTCGTTTCTGCAACTACTTCAACGAACTCTTCTTCCGGAACAGCCGCAATCCGGCCCGAGAACTCCGAAAACGGAAGATCCGCGGCGCGTTGTAGCGGCGCTTCCCGCGCCGCCACAGGAGAGGCCGGAACCGGTATGCTCGAAGCCGGGCGGCTTTGCATCAGCACTTCGCGAATCGCGTCTCGCACAAAATCATGCACCACCGAGGCATGGCGGAAGCGTACTTCGGTTTTCGAGGGGTGGACATTCACGTCCACTTCGCCCGGATCGCAGTTCAGAAACAACAGCGCAAACGGGTAGCAAGCCGGCGGCATCAGATTGTGATACGCCGCCGAAATCGCATGCAGCAGCATCTTGTCCCGAATTAGTCTCCCGTTCACGAACAAAAAAATCGAATTGCGGTTGAGTTTTTGGACGTGCGGCCCGGAAACCATTCCTTCGAGCACAAACTCAGCGATTTCCGGCTGATCGAGAGACTTCGGGCCGAGATCAATGAGATCCGAAACGACTTCCGATCCGAACACCTGAAACGCGCGGTCCCGGACGTTCGAGACGGGAGTAACACTCAGCAAGTCCTTGCCTTCATGCCAGAGTTCGAATCGCTTATTCGAGTGCCCCAGGCTGTAGTGGGTGACGAGCGAACCGATATGAGCCAGCTCCGTCTGATCCGAGCGCAGAAATTTTTTGCGCGCGGGCACGTTAAAGAACAGATCCCGAACCGAGATCGTCGTGCCGGTCGCACGGGCAATCTCGTCGCAGCGCAGTAACTTCCCGCCGGCGATTTCAATCGCCGTTCCAGTCTGTTCGTCGTCCGATTTTGTTTCGAGAACCAGCCTGCTTACGGAAGCAATCGACGGCAGCGCCTCCCCTCGGAAGCCCAGCGTAGCGATCGCCAGCAGGTCTTTCACATCGCTCAGCTTGCTGGTAGCATGCCGCTCGAAGGCGAGCAACGCGTCGTCGCGCAACATGCCGCAGCCGTTGTCCTGAATGCGAATCAACCGGCGGCCGGCATTTTCGGCATCGATCCGAACCTCCGTAGCGCCCGCATCGAGCGCGTTTTCAAGTAGTTCTTTTACAACGGAAGAAGGCCGCTCTACCACCTCTCCGGCGGCTATCTTGTTAGCAACGTTGTCGGAGAGAATGCGGATGCGGCCCATTTAGCAAGCTTCGGAGAGATACGTTGCCTTCCATCGGTGTGTATCCGTGTCCATCCGTGGCTAATTCTTTCTCAGCCGCTCATCGCCGCCAAGAATTCGGCATTCGTCCGCGTCTTGCCGAGTTTATCCAGCAGCAACTCCATTGATTCCACGGGCGAAAGTGGATTGAGCACCTTGCGCAGCACCCAAACCCGGTTCAGTTCCTCACGCGGCATCAGCAATTCTTCTTTTCGCGTACCGCTCTTGTTGATGTCGATGGCCGGGAACACGCGTTTATCCACCAGCTTGCGATCCAGGTGAATTTCCATGTTGCCGGTGCCTTTGAATTCTTCAAAAATCACATCATCCATGCGGCTTCCGGTATCGACCAGCGCCGTGGCGACGATCGTCAAGGACCCGCCCTCTTCGATGTTGCGCGCCGCTCCGAAGAAGCGCTTCGGCCGCTGCAATGCGTTCGAATCCACGCCGCCGGAAAGCACCTTGCCGGAGGGTGGGACCACGGTGTTATACGCGCGCGCCAGACGCGTGATCGAATCGAGCAAAATGACGACATCGCGCTTGTGCTCGACTAAACGCTTGGCCTTTTCGATCACCATTTCGGCCACCTGCACGTGACGCGAAGCAGGTTCATCAAAGGTGGAGCTGATCACCTCGCCGCGCACCGAACGCTGCATGTCCGTAACTTCTTCCGGCCGTTCGTCGATCAGCAGAACGATCAGGTTGATTTCCGGATGATTGGTGGTAATCGAGTTCGCGATGGCCTGCAGCATCATCGTTTTTCCGGTTCGCGGAGGAGCGACAATCAACCCGCGCTGGCCTTTGCCCAGCGGAGTTAACAGATCCATCACGCGGCCGGAAAAATTGTCTTTGCTCGTCTCGAGCTTGAGCCGTTCGTCGGGATAGAGCGGCGTCAGGTTGTCGAAAAATATCTTGTTGCGCGCTTCCTCGGGCGGTTCGAAGTTGATCGCGTCTACCTTGATCAGCGCGAAATAACGCTCGCCCTCTTTCGGCGGGCGAATCTGGCCCGATACCGTATCGCCCGTGCGCAGGTCGAAACGCCGGATCTGTGACGGCGAAACATAGACGTCGTCCGGGCCCGGCAAGTAGTTGTATTCGGGTGCGCGCAGAAAACCAAACCCGTCGGGCAGGCACTCCAACACGCCTTCCGAAAAGATCAGGCCGCTCTTTTCGGCCTGAGTCTGAAGAATTTTGAAAATGAGCTCCTGCTTGCGCAGCCCGGCCGCGCCAGGCACGCCCAAATCCTTCGCAATCTGGTTCAAAGCCTGGATGCTCATGTCCTTCAGCTCCACCAGATCGAGCGTGGTCGTGCCGTTCTTCTGACCTTGCGCCCCGGTATTGCCAATCGAGTGGCGTCCGCGGCGCTGCCCGGGTTGCGCCTGTTGCTGCTGGTTCAACGTCGGCACACCTTGCACAGCCGCGCTCGAACTGTTTTCAGCTCCACGCGCCTCCGCCGGCGGCCTGGATTCGCCATTGCGCGGTTCCGTGGCCGCGGCTTTCGGCCTGCCTTCCGCGGCCGGAGGTCTTCCGTTTCCGCGGCCTTCGGTCCTCACTCGCGCGGCGGGTAGCTTCTCTTGCCGCGGTTCAGGCGGTTTGCTGTCGCCTGCCGCTTCAGGAGCAGTCTTCGCTTCGCTATTCTCTGTCGCAGATTTGCCTTCGGCGTCCGTTTCTTGGGGCTTCTCGGTGGGCTTGCCTTCGGTGGCAGCCGCGGGGGCTACTGCTGGTTGTTGATCTTCGAGATGATTTGCCAAATTTCCCTCACTCCCCGGCCGTCAACGGCCGAGAACGGTACTGGCTGCTGGTCCTTCAATTCCTGTTGGATCGCCGCCAATCCTGCTTTCAATTGGTTGCTGCTTTTCAGCTTGTCGATCTTGGTGGCAACCACCTGGTATCGACAGTTGTGGAACTCCAGCCAGGCTTTGAGTTCCAAGTCCATATCCATCCAGCCGCGCCGGACATCGATCAGAAGAAACGAGAGCGAAAGACTCCTCCGTTTCAGGAGATAGCTCTCGATCAATTCCTTCCAGCGGGCCCGCTCCTCCATCGGAACCCGGGCATATCCGTACCCGGGAAGATCGACGAAATGAACGCCAGGCTTGATCCGAAAAAAATTGATCAACTGCGTACACCCCGGCCGCGAGCTCGTAAACGCGAGCCTTGGTCGTCCCGCCAGAGTATTCAACAAGCTGGATTTTCCGACATTACTTCGCCCCAGAAAGGCGATCTCCGCCGGGTGGCCGCTTTGGTTTTCGGCAGGGAACTGATGAGGCTGCGCCGCGCTGACGATCAGCCCACTTTCGGCTCCTGCTCCGACTCCCATCACGGCCTACACTTCTTTCGCGGAACTGCCGCTCCCTCCCGGTCGCGGCTCTGTTCCGAGTGCTTAGTGCGTTACGTTATCTTCCGGTCTGGCCGCCAGTTCCGCGGCGCTTGCCGCCGGAGCTAACGGTAGAGCCACAATCTCCCGCTCCAGTGCGATCTTCAGTACCTCATCCATGGAACCAACGAGGTGCAGTTTCATCTCTTTCCGGATGTTCTCGGGAATATCCACGAAATCCTTTTCGTTGTCCTTCGGAAGGATCACTTCAAAAATCCCGTGGCGATGGGCCGCAAGTAATTTTTCCTTCAGCCCCCCGATAGGAAGTACCCGGCCGCGCACCGTGATCTCACCCGTCATCGCGATATCGCAACGCACGGGGATCGCGGTCAGCGCGCTGCAAATACTGGTAGCAATCGTGATGCCAGCCGACGGGCCATCCTTCGGAATCGCCCCTTCCGGCACATGCACGTGAATATCCAGATGCCGGTAGAAATCCTTCGGCAAACCAAGATATTGCGCGCGCGACCGAACATAACTCATCGCAGCCTGCGCAGATTCCTGCATCACGTCGCCTAGCTTTCCGGTGGTGGTCAGCTTTCCGCGGCCCTCCATCACGGTGGCTTCCGTCGTCAGAATCGAACCGCCCACCTCAGTCCACGCCAGTCCGGTCGTCGCGCCAATCTCGTTTTGTTTATCCAAATCGAGATCGCGGAACCGCGCCGGCCCCAGCATTTCCGAAACCGTCGCGGGCGTAATCACAACTTTCTCGATCGGGACCAGCGGCGCCGGCTCTTCTTTCTTCGCCTTCTTCTTGCTCTTCTTCGCCGTCGCTACCGGCGCGCCGCCATCTTTGCTCTCAGCGGCTTCCTCCACCGGCACATCATCTTCGACAATTTCAAGAGCATCGTTATTTGCTGCGGGCTGATTTCCCGCGGCCTGCTCTTCGGCCACCGATTGCGCTTCCACCACCTTGCGCGCCACCTTGCGGCACAAGTTTCCCACTTCGCGCTCCAGGTTGCGGACACCTGCTTCGCGTGTATAGTTCTGAATCAGTGCTTGCAATCCTTGGTCCGTAAATTCCACCTGCTCTTCGGTGACGCCGGTATCTTTGCGCTGCTTATTTACCAAAAATCGCTTAGCGATTTCCAACTTCTCCAGTTCCGTATAGCCGGAAAGCCGGATTACTTCCATGCGGTCCTGCAGCGGCGCCGGAATAGTGTGCAGCACGTTGGCCGTGGCAATGAAGAAGACCTGGCTCAAGTCGTACTCGACGTCCAGATAGTGATCCATGAACATGTAATTCTGTTCCGGATCCAGCACTTCCAGCAGAGCGGCCGAGGGGTCGCCGCGGAAGTCCATCGACATCTTGTCGATTTCGTCCAGCATGACTACGGGATTTTTCGTCCCCGCCTTTTTCATCATCTGGATAACTTGGCCGGGAAGCGCTCCGATGTAGGTTCTGCGATGTCCGCGGATCTCCGCTTCGTCGCGTACGCCGCCAAGCGAGAGACGTACAAATTTGCGTCCGGTTGCTTTAGCGATCGACATTCCGAGCGATGTCTTGCCCACGCCCGGAGGTCCGACAAAGCACAGAATGGAGCCTTTCGGATTCTGAACCAGCCGCCGCACGGAGAGGAATTCGAGAATACGCTCTTTGATCTTCTCCAGACCGTAGTGATCGCCTTCGAGCACCGTTCGCGCGTAATGAAGATCGCGAATCTCCTTCGTCCGCTTCTTCCATGGCACAGCGAGCAGCCAGTCCAGATAGTTGCGCGACACCGTAGATTCGGCCGACATAGGCGGCATGCCTTCCAGGCGCTTCAACTCGGCAATCGCCTTGTCGTGCGCATCCTTGGTCATGCCTGCGGCATCGATCTTTTTCTTTAGCTCATCGAACTCGCTCTTTTCGCCCCGCCCGAGTTCCTTCTGAATCGCCTTGATCTTTTCGTTCAGGTAGTACTCTTTTTGGGCCCGCTCCATCTGGCGCTTGACGCGGCCCTGGATGGTACGGTCTACGTTCAGCTTTTCGATCTCGATGTCGAGCAGATCGGCGACTCGCGTCAACCGGTCAATCGGATCGAAAATTTCCAGTAGCTCCTGCTTCTCTTCGATCGTGAGTTGCAAGTTTGCGCCCACGGTGTCGGCCAGTTTCCCCGGATCGTCCACCCGAATGGCGGCGATCATGGTTTCGTAATTCAGGTTCTGGCTGAGCTTGACGTATTGCTCAAACAGCGTGGTGACGCGGCTGGTCAGCGCCTCCAACTGGCTTCCCTGCTCCACCTTGTAGCTGGTGGTTTTCACCACCGCGCGGAAATAACCTTCCTCTTCGCTGACCGAAATGATCTTGCCGCGCTCGACGCCCTCCACCAGAACTTTGATGTTGCCGTCCGGCTGTTTCAAGCTCTGGACGATGTTGGCAACCGTGCCAACGGCGTAGATTTCATCGGGACGCGGCTCGTCGACGGAAGCGTCATGCTGGGTGGCCAAAAAGATCTTTTTGTCGCCTAAGAGCGCCTCTTCGAGCGCGCGGACACTGGACTCCCGCCCCACCACGAACGGGGTCATCATGTATGGGAAGATGACCACGTCCCGGATCGGCATCATCGGTAACCGTTTGGTATCCGTTTTGTCTTTCGTCGTAACCATTGAAACTTTCTAGGCGGATCATCCCGCGAACCGGGGACTGAAAGATGGCATGGCAGTCCTCATCCTACTCAAAACTGCCGGAGTGGAATACTATGCAGCCAACGCGGCTGGCTAGCCCGCCTTTTCGAGCACAGCCAAGTTGATCTTCTGCGAGAGCACCATCTCTTTGGTAACCACAAACTCGCGTACTTTTTTGAATGTCGGGAGATAGTACATCAGGTCCAGCATGAGATCTTCGAGGATCATGCGGAGCCCGCGAGCACCGACTTTGCGCTCCATAGCGAGTTGGGCAACCGCATCAAGGGCGTCGTCGCTAAACTTCAGCTTAACATTCTCGAACTCGAAGAGCTTCTGATACTGGCGAATAATCGCGTTCTTCGGTTTGGTCAGGATCTGCACGAGCGCCTCCTTCGAGAGATCCTCCAGAACGGCGGTGACCGGCATGCGGCCAATAAACTCGGGGATAAAGCCGTACTTGATCAGATCAATCGGCTGGCACTGCGCGAGCAGATCGACGTCCCGGCGAGCCGGACTCGGTCCGCGCCTCGAAGTCTCTTTCTCCTCCGGCGGAATAAAGCCGATCGACTTGGTCCCGACCCGGCGCGCGATTACCTTCTCCAAACCAATGAAGGCTCCCCCACAGAGGAACAAAATATTCGTAGTGTCGACCGGAGTAAACTCCTGATGCGGATGTTTGCGTCCGCCCTGCGGCGGCACATTCGCCACGGTTCCTTCCAGGATCTTCAGCAGCGCCTGCTGCACGCCTTCTCCCGAAACGTCCCGCGTAATGGAAGGATTCTCGTCCTTGCGCCCGATCTTATCGATCTCGTCAATATAGATGATGCCCGTTTGCGCCCGTTGAACGTCCCAGTCCGCGTTTTGCAGCAGACGCAGGATGATGTTCTCCACATCCTCGCCGACATATCCGGCTTCGGTCAGCGTCGTAGCGTCCACAATCGCGAACGGCACGTCGAGAATGCGCGCCAGCGTCTGCGCCAGCAGCGTTTTTCCCGTTCCCGTGGGCCCGATCAGCAGAATGTTCGATTTGGACAGCTCGACATCGCTACCCCTCTGCTTGTTCATCTGGATGCGCTTGTAATGGTTGTAAACGGCAACCGCCAGCTTCTTCTTGGTTGCTTCTTGGCCGATTACGTACTGATCCAGATATTCCTTAAGCTCAAGCGGGCGCGGCAGTTTGCCGGGCGCTCCGTAACTCTGTTCGTGGCGGTCATCCTCGATGATGGAGTTGCAAACAGCAATACACTCGTCGCAAATGTATGCTCGCGGATAGTCGCTCGGAGACGAGATGAGCTTGCCGACTACGTCTTGGCTTTTATGGCAGAACGAACAGCGGAGAGAGTCGTCAGATCCGGCACGCTTCAAGCTGGTTCTCCTACATAGAAAAAGATCAAGAGATCCCTTGCCCTAGATCGAATGAGGTTCGACCCCAGTATATCAGCATTACTCGACTTTTACGTGGTGGAATCGAAAGGATTTCTCCGACTCGCGGTCCGGAAGGCTGCTGCCCCTTACAGAACCACGCGCGTAAGCAAGTGGGCAAATGTTGCTCATTAGGCATGCTTTTGGGCCTGGTCGAACAGGAATTGCAGCGTTTTCTCCGTCTGGATTTGTCCGGCGATCCGCCCGAGCGTGCCGTCCTTGTCCAGCCGGGCCCGCGTTACCGCAACCGCTTCCCGTTCCTGCCTCGCAATTCGTTGCACTTCGCGGTCCACTTCATCCTTTGTCGCCCGAATACCCTCGCGGTCCGCAATCTTTTCCAGCAATAGCGACGCTTTTACGTTCCGTACCGCCTTATCTCGCTGATTTTCCTTCACTTTCTGCCAATCGAGGTTAAGCGTGCTCAGATCCACATCCCGCCCCGACAGATTCCGGAGCTGCATTCGCAACTGGTTTTCAATCTGGCGGTCGACGTAGACCTCCGGCACCGGGAACTCGTTCGTTTCCACCAGCTTATCGATCAGCTCCTCTTTCGCCGCCTGTTGGGCAACGTACTGTTTCTCCTGGAAAATGGACTTCCGGACGGCGTCCTTCAATTCTTCCAGATTTTGAAAGTCGCCCAGGTCCTGGGCAAACTCGTCGTCGAGCGCCGGCAGCTCCTTCCGTCGAATAAACTTCGGCGTAAGCTCGAATCGCACCGTTTTCCCGGCCAGGCGCTCCTGGCCGTAGTCGTCCGGATACGTGACATCCACTTCTTTGACATCTTCCGGACTCGCCCCAATCAGGGCTTCATTAAAGGCCGGCAAAGTGTCTTCGCCGCCCACCTGGACCTGCACGTCCTGGTCGATCGGCTCCGCCAACCCGGCGAGCGATTTCAAATGCACCAGAACATAATCGCCGTTTTCGATGGGCCGCGGGTCCAGATTGGGATACTCTGCCTTGCTCTCGCGCATCGACTCCAGGCGTTTCTCTATTTCTTCGTCCGTAATCGCCGGTTCTTCGTACTTCGCCGGCAAACCGCGATACTCGGCCAGCTCGAACTCCGGAGCCACTTCGAAATCGGCCTTGAAGCGAATCGGCTGACCCGGCTCAAACTGCAGATCTGAGATGTCGGGCATCCCGACCACCTTCAATTCGTCTTTCTGTACGCGGTCGCGAAACGCCTGCGGCACAAGAGCTTCCAGCACTTCGTGCCGGATCTCGCCTTCAAAGCGCGCCTGAATCATGCTGACCGGAGCTTTTCCCGGCCGGAAGCCCGGCAAGCGGACCCGCTGTTTGATGGAATTCGTGACGCGCTCGCGGGTCCGTTCTACTTCCTCGAGCGGAATTTCAATTTCGAGCGAACGCTTGCAATCGACGGCTGCTGACACTACGTTCCTATTTCCTCAACGCTTATGCAGTAGCAGTGGTCAACTGGGCGGCTTCGCGCAGCAGTTCGGCTTTATCCGCCGCTTCCCACGTAAATGTCTCTTCGTTGCGGCCGAAATGCCCGAATGCCGCAGTCTTGCGGTAAATGGGGCGCCGTAAGTTTAGATGCTTGATCATGGCGGCCGGCGTCAGCGAAAAGTTTTCCAATACCAGCTCCGCCAAGCGATGGTCTTCGATTTTGCCGGTCCCAAACGTGTTTACGTTGACGGATACCGGCTCAGCCACGCCGATCGCATACGCAAGCTGTACTTCTGCCTTGGCGGCCAGTCCGGAGGCTACAAGGTTCTTCGCAACATAGCGCGCCATGTAGCAGGCCGAACGGTCCACCTTCGTCGGGTCCTTGCCCGAAAAGGCTCCGCCGCCGTGCCTGCCCATCCCGCCGTACGTGTCCACGATGATTTTGCGGCCCGTAACGCCGGTGTCGCCATGCGGGCCGCCAATCACAAACCGGCCGGTCGGGTTGATGTGAAACTTGGTCTGCGAATCGATCATCTTCGACGGAATCACCGGATCGATGATGTACTTCTTCACTTCCTTTCGGATCTGCTCGGTCGAAACCGCGTCATCGTGCTGCGTCGAAATGACAACTGCATCGATGCGCTTCGGTTTGCCATCCACGTATTCCACGCTGACTTGGCTCTTCCCGTCCGGACGCAGGTACTTGAGTTCCCCTTCGCGTCGCGATTCGCTCAAACGCCGCACCAGTTTGTGCGCCAGCATGATGGGCAACGGCATCAGTTCCGGCGTTTCGTCGCACGCAAATCCGAACATCAAACCTTGATCGCCGGCCCCTCCCGTATCCACGCCTTGCGCAATGTCCGGCGATTGCGATTGGATCATGTTCACCACCGCGCAGGTCTTGCAATCGAAGCCGAAATTCGCGTCGTTATAGCCGATGTGATTAATCACGCTGCGGACCAGCTTCGGCACGTCGACGTAAGTCTTCGTGGTAATCTCGCCCGCCACCACGCAAATGCCGGTGGTTACCAGCGTTTCGCAGGCAACGCGGCCGGTGGGATCGTCGGCCAAAACGGCATCCAGAACCGCATCGGATACCTGGTCGGCGATTTTATCGGGGTGACCTTCGGTCACCGATTCGGACGTAAAGATATATTTCATGTTGTGCTTAAGAAGCGAGTAATCAGCCTGGTGTAATCAGACTTAGTTTAGCAAGGGTTCCGGCTTCAGAACCCCGCGCGTAAGCAAGTGGCCTTACTCTTGCGGATGACGGCTGAACATCCGCCACAACACGATGCCGCCCAGCACCGCCAATCCAGCCATCATCCATGGCTTGTCGGACACCTGGTTACGCCAGTTCGTCGCATTTGCGATTCGCTGCTGCAATTCAGCCAGGTTATCGGTCAGGCGCTGACCGGCCTCGAAGAGCTCTTTGCTTGCTTCGGTCAACGCGTGGATGGTCTCCGCGATTGTCCGTTCCGTCGATGGATATCCGCCCGTGTACCTGCTAATCGGCCGTGTGCTCCCTGTTGGGTCTGCCATAACTATCTGATTCTGCCATGGCCACTCCATCACACTAGAACAATTCCCAAGTAGCGGCTTATAAAAACAGATCCTTCGGGTTCGTCAGAAAATCGCTCAGTCGTTCGTAGCCCTTTTCCGTCACGTACGCCATATCGCACTGGCGAATCCCGCCGTATCCCTCGATATAGATCGCAGGTTCCACGTTGAAAACCGAACCGGGCTCCACAATATCGTCCGATTTCGGATGGAGCCGCGGCAGCGCATCCGGACTGATCGCCCCAAAACCGATCCCATGCCCCGTGGAGTGCTTGAATTCTTTGCCGAATCCCAGATCTTCCACCACCCGGCGCGCGGCCCGGTCGATTTCCGAGCCCCTTCGTCCCGGCGAAATCGCCTGAAGCGCTGCCTCGCGGGCCGCGAACACCGCCGCGTACATTTTGTTCCGCTTGTCATCTGGATGGCCTAGGGAAAACGTACGCGTAATGTCAGTCCAATAACCGTCCGCGCAGGTGTTGCAGTGAACCAGGACGAGATCGCCCGCCTCAATCTTTTTCGGGCGAGACCGGGCATACGCACCATGCGCCAATGCCGAGTTCTTGCCGGACATCGCCCAGAAGAACGCCTCTGCGCGATTAATAAGGGAGGCCCGCGCCTGAGCTGCTGTAAATGCGGATCGAAACGCCTCGGCAGCTTCGAGTTCGGTAATTCCCGGCCGTAAGGTCTTGATGCCCTGCTCGAACGCTTCGCGCGTCAACGCACAGGCATTACGAATCCTCTCAATCTCGCCTTCCGTCTTCACCGAACGCAGGCTACGAAGCACTTCATCCGCGGGTTTCAGCTTGGCCTTCGGAAAAGCCTTCGCCAAAGCGTCACGTAGCGAATCCTGATAGAGGTGCATAGCGGCATACGTGGACGGCTCCGTATCTTCCCCGTACTCAATCCCGATCTCGTTGCCCTCTAGCTTCTTGCCCATACTCCGCAGCGGCTCCAGAAGCTGCTCCGACGCGCTCGTGATCTGATCGAGAGGAGCAGGTTTAAACATGTGAACGTGATCCGCCCAGCCCTGCTTCGCCAATTCTTGCTCGTCTTCTGGCACGATCAGTTCAATACTTCCGTCGGCGAGAGCAATGGCAAGGCTCGTCCCAACCACGGGCCAATACCCGGAAAGCAGCAGCACATTTTTCGGCAGCGAGCCCACCAAGGCATCGAGCTTCGCATCGGTGAGAGCCTTACGAATTCGCGCAATACGGTTTCGATCCGTCACAAGTTGATCCCACTGTGTGGACAACTCTGAGAATCCGTCGTTTCGGTTTAGTGCAGCTATTCGCGGCGCAAGGCTATATCGGGATTTTTCAGGATTGAGCGGCTCTCGATGCTCGCTCTTTTAGCTGGGCCTTTATCGCCTTCATACGGCTGCGAACGGCCTCCAAACGCTCCTGCGCGCCTGGCGTCTCCGTTACCAGCTTTCCCAGATTCACCATAAAGTGTGCCCCGTAAGAAGAGCGGATCTCGCGGAGCAGCGGCTCCAGTTTGGCAAAAACTGTCAGATGCTCGCTATTGGCCTCGTTGAAAAACGTGGCGTCAATCGCGCCGTGCGCGACCAGCGTTGCGGCCATTTCCCAATAGCTCATCACCATGCGCAGATGCCCGCTGTGCTCGCCCATCATTGTGTCGTTTACATCTGCCAGCGATTCCGGATGGAAGTCGCGGAAAAACCAATCTCTCGCCTGACGCATCGTTTCGTCGCGGCGTAGTTCATAGAGTTTCAGAATCAGACCGGCTTCTTCCTGTTTCGACATAAATTGTTCTCCACTTATGATACGAGTCTCCGTATTTCGGCAGGAACAACAGACAACACGCCGCTGCCAGAATGACAATGCCGCATACGAGCAGTGGCGCCCGATAGCTCCCCGTATGGTCGAACAGACCGCCCATCAGCAGCGGCCCGAGCGCTCCGGCCACGGCGTACACAGACCACGTGTAACCGTACAGTTCGCTAAAAACCGCCAAACCAAAGTAACGCGTCAGCAGATACGGGATGGAATCCGATTCCGCTCCCAAGCCGAGCCCGAGCAGCACCGCGCCCGCGCAAAGCACCGCCACCGAGTGTCCCGCAGTGAACAACAGCACCCCACCCGCCGACGCAACAAAAAGCGAAACCAACACGCGAGGAGCAAATAACTTGTCAATCAAAAAACCCGTGAGAAAGCGGCTCAGAAGCGACATCGATCCGGTGAGCGAGACGATTGTCGCGGCGCGCATCGGCGTGACGCCGCGGCCCACCAACACCAGCGGGAAATGAGCAGTAATGCCGTTCGTCGCAAGCGAAAACAACGCGAGCGCCGTCATCAGACAAACGAACGGCAGCCTCAGCACATGCGCGCGGGCGCTGGATTTGCGCTGAAGCTCGTCATAAGTCTCCGCCGGTTCGCTTTCTTTCTGCGGCTCGTAGAGAAACACTGCCGTGAGCGGAATGCCCAAAAGCACGATCACGCCCGCCAGAATTCCGTAAGCGGCCCGCCAGCCATAAAGCGTAATGAACTCCTGCGCCAGTGGCGGGAAGATCATAGAGCCAGCTCCCGAACCGGCCATCACCGCAGCTAACGCGCGGCCGCGGGATCGATCGAACCAGGCGCTCACCACGCGCGCATATCCGAGCTGCGTCGTGCCGTTTGCGACAACTCCCAGCAGCACAAACACCGCCAGAAAATGTCCAATGTGCGGCGTGAGTAAACCGAGCGAGCCGAAGGCCAGAGCGTAGGTCAGGGTGCAAGGCAGAATAATCCGGCGCGCCGGATAGCGGTCGATGAGCCGCCCCAGAAAGGGCGAGCACACCGCGACCATGAGCGCCGCTAGCGTAAACGCTAGCGAGATTTCACCGCGGCTCCAACCGAACGTTTTCGCCAGCGGCTGCATAAACACACCGAAAGTGAAAACCACCACGGAGCCGAACCCAGCGAATGTCCCGGAACACGCGGCAGCCAGCACCAGCCAGCGCCGCCCGCTTCCGGCTTCACTTCGGGGCAGGTTGAGAACTGCGCGAGTAGCCATAAATTGCCGATCGTTTCGCGCCTTGCCGGTGGGCTTCATCACTCATCGGATGCACGCCGCTTGCATCGATCCACCGGTTATAGAAATTGAAGAGCGCGCATACGGTGATCGCATAATAGATCGCTTCGTCCGAATAACCGGCTGTATGCAGTGTCTCAATATCGCCCGGCCCGATGGAAACGGAATCATGATTCACCTTGCGGGCAAACCGGAACAGCGCCTTTTCCGCATCCGAAAGCTGCGAGGTTTCGATATCTGCCAGAACCCCGTTCACCAGCTCCACGCTGCCCAGCAATTCCGCCGCGACCGCGGCGTGCGATTTCGTTCAAAACGGGCACTGATTCTGACTCGACGTATAGGCAGCAATCAGCTCGCGTATACCCGGCGAAAGCGGGGCCGGCTCGCGCATCATCTCCTGCGTGAAGCGCTCCAAGTGCACCGTCGCGTTCATTTTGTAGGAGAACATGTGCAGAATTTGCGGATACTCCGGACCCGCTTTCCGCATCATCTCGATCGCGCGCGTATAGTTGTCGTCGCCTTTGTGCGCTTCCACATCTTTCAGAAACATGGGTTCCATATACGGCTCGTTCCGTTCAAAAGAGAAATTTCAAAGCGAGTTGCATCAGGCGCGGCGCGCTCGACTGCAGAATCTGCGCGAATGCCGGCGATTCAATATCATTCTGGGGCAATCCGAAATTCGGGTGATTGAGCGCGTTGAAAAACTCCGCCCGAAGCTGAAGCCGTTTGGTCTCCGACACAGCGAAATATTTGAACACCGATGCATCTATGGTTTCAATTCCGGGGCCCCGGATCGCATTGCGGCCTTCGTTGCCGAATTGCCCCGCCTGCGTGACGGGATTCAACGCCAGAAATGCAGAGCGGCTCACCCATTCATTGGGCGTATGCGGCCCCGCATTGGGGTCTGCCACCAGATCCGGCCGGCTTGAAAAGAAGCCGGTAATCTCCGGCGCGCTTCCCTGCAGCGATACGTTGGCGCTGTCATACGCCGTAAAAGGCGTACCGGACGACAGACTCACAATCGTGTTGATCTGCCATCCGTTAATAACTTCTCGAAACGGGCGCGGTCCGTTCCGCCATGGGGGAAGTCCGTACATCCCGCTCAACACAAGGCGATGGGTGGCGTCGAACAGCGAGGGTCCGTGCTCGGCGCGCAAATCGAACGGATTCTGCGCCAGATCGTTTTCGCCCGCCACCAGAGTCGGAGCCGATCCGGCCAGATTCAAAGACGAGACATAGTCCAGACTCTTCGACCACCAGTACGAAGCCAGAAACGACAAATTATTCCGAAACTGCCGCGAAAATGCGACTTGCAGCGCATGATAGGTGGAGCTGTTGCTGCCGGCGATCAGTCCCGCCGAACCGAATGCGCAAGGCGCGCCATTCGCCGGGCAGTTTGCATATTCGCGGCGTTGGTCTGCATTCTGCGCCGTCGCTCCCAGCCCGTAAATGGCCGGGTTCGCCTCGATGAAACGCGGCAGGTGCGTGCCTTTATTTCCGACGTAGCGCACGTCGAGCAGATAGGCGCTGCCAATGGTGTGCTCGATTGAAAAATTCCAATTCTGAGAATAGGGCGGGAGCAGGCCGGATTGCACCGTCAGAATGGTGGCAGGCGCCACAAAGCCTTGGGTGGCGAATGGCGGCGCGTTGCCGCCGTAGGGATTCGCAAACTTGAACCCGGGTCCCGGAAGCTGATACGCCTCGGTCCAAGGTAACGCGCTGACCGCGGCCTGGAGCGGCCCGCCTGTACCGTTCGTGTATCCGTCGTAGAAGATTCCGTATCCGGCGCGCACAGCGGTGCGTCCGTCGCCTGCGGGATCCCACGCCAACCCGACTCGCGGCATGAACTCGTGATAGTCGACCCCCGCGATTCCATCCGGAACTCCCGCATCGCCGGGGAAGAGAATTCCTGTCGGCGCATTCGGCGCCACCGTGGACTGCTGGCCCGGAGCCCACGCATTGAGACGATTGCGAATCTCCGTATACGGCGTATTCACCTCATAGCGCAGCCCGAAATTGAGTGTGAGCTTCGGAGTAATTCGCCACTCGTCCTGGGCGTATCCGGCTGCAACCCACTTCCGCAACCCGCGGCTGAAGTCTCCGCCGCCCTGGAAGAATTGAACCGGCTGCCCTAACAGGAAACTGGCGAACGAATCGCTCGCCGGAAAAGGCGCGAACACGAAAAAGCCGTTGGTCGCGATGCCAAGCAGCACGTTGATCTGCTGCCGGTCCAGGCTGGCCCCAAACTTCAAATTGTGGCGGCCGCGCGTTGCGGCAAGCGAATAATACGCTTGGTAGTCGTTTTGATAGGTATTTTGCGGCCCGGTAATCGGGTTCCCCACATCCGCGTAGCCGCTCACAATCAGGTAAGGAATCCCAAGCGCGCTCGATAAGGTCGGTTGATACGTGAACCCGAGATCGCTCGCCGGCGTGTGGTTTTGCGCCTGCCCGTATAAAAAAACGTTCCGAAAGAACGCGATGCGTGCAGTCTGCACCGTGCGCGGCGAAAACAGATGTACGTGAGAGATTGTCACGGAAGTCGTTCGGATAGCATCCGCGACCGGGAACCCCGGAACCCCTGATCCATTAATCGGAAGCGGATCGAGCGTATTTGTCGACGACGTGGCGTAGCGCAGAAACAACTGGTCGTTATTGCCGAAATAGTGGTCCAGCCGAAATCCGCCCTGATCGTAATTGTTCGTCGCCATCTGCGTGGAGGAAAACAGGCCTGGACCGATGTTGCCAAGTGGATACAGGTTTTCGGCTTTCAGCGCGATGGAATTGAGAAGGAAAGATGGGATCTGATTATTGGGAAATGGCTGGCCGGTGAACTCGTTGATCAGCGGCTTGCCTTGCCCGGAGAAGTCCCCGCTGCGCTCGGCGGGCGTAGGCACGATGGCCGCTTGCGTTTGGCCTTGCCGGTCGCGCAAGCCCTCGTAATAAGCAAAAAAGAAATCGCGATTCTTCCGGATCGGCCCTCCCAGTGTCGCTCCAAATTGGTTCTGGTGAAGCGGTTCGGTTTGGGCAGCAAAGAAATTGCGGGCGTCGAACACGTTGTTGCGCAGGAAGTCGTAAACATCGCCGTGCAGTTCATTGGTGCCCGATTTCGTGATGACAGCCGTCGTGGCGCCGCTCGTCTGGCCGTATTCGGCTGGTGCGTTCGAAGTCAGAATCCGGAACTCGCTCACTGCGTCCACCGGGGTGCGGAGCGCAAAGCCGCCGTTCACGCTATCGACGTTTGAGACACCGTCCAGTAGATAATTGTTCTCCTCGGGAGGCTGCCCGTTCACGGCGTAGGCCTGTCCGCTCCGAAGAATTCCGCCCGCCTCGGCCAAACCAAACGTCATGGGTGCCACGCCCGGCTGCAAAAGTCCCAATTGCGTCAAATTGCGCCCGTTCAGCGGAAGCTCTGTCGCATCCCGAGCCGAAACGACATTGCCGAGCGTCGAGCTTTGATCGACGGTTGCGCCCGATTCGGTGATATCGATCTCACTGCTCTTGGAAGCGATCGTCAGGTGGGCCGGAATGCTGACCACGCGGTTGACGTCGATCCGAATCGCGCTCTCATCCCAGGCCGCAAATCCCGGAGCAGCGATATGCAGATCATACTGGCCCACGGGCAGATAGGAAAAATGAAAGCTGCCGTCGAGGTTGGATTGCTGTTTTAGCGCAAGGCCGGTGGCCCTGTTCGAAAGCGTCACAATAGCCGCTGGAACCGAAGCGGAAGACGGATCGACTATGGTGCCTTGCAATGTGCCGGTCGGGTCCTGCGCGAACAATGAATACCCGAACAGAGCCGCGATCGCTAGGGAGCGGTTTCCTCTGAAGCAAGACATAGTGTTTCGAGCAGCTTAAACCACTTCCGGCCACTCTGTCCTCCACCGTTCGGCTGAGGCGACGCTCCATCTTTGTAGCGTATACTCGGCTATAAAACACGAGTCGGACCCGATGTTTCACCGCTGGCGGGGACTTTTTGCGCCCCTGTTGATCTCAGGCGCAGTGACGGCGATTACTCAGCCCGCGCTCGCTTTGGATCCGGCGCAGCCGCTCGCGCATTATGGTCACCAGACCTGGGAGACGGAAACCGGGCTGCCCCAAAATTCGGTGCACGCCATCCTGCAAACTCACGGCGGCTTTATCTGGCTGGGAACCGAAGGCGGTCTGGTGCGCTTCGATGGGAAAGACTTCGTTACGTACGATTCGCACAACACCCCGCAACTCGGAAGCAATAACATTCGAGCCATCATCGAAGATGCCGGGCACGCCTTGTGGATCGCCACCGCCAATGGCTTGACGCGCTTCTCCGAAGCCGGTTGGAAGCGCTTCACAACCGGCGACGGACTCCCGAGCAACAACATCTGGACTCTGCAGCAGGACGACTCGCAGCGCCTTTTGGTCGTTACGCCGGAGGGGCTGGCGCGCTATAACGATGGGCGCTTTCGTGCTTTCCCTGCCCCGGCTGACTATGCGCCTCTGATGGGAGCCGTCACTCCCGGTCGGAATCGCGGACTCTGGCTCGCGCCGCGTAACAGCTTCAACGGCAAAATCGATGCAGCGCTCTGGGACCACGCCGGTCGGCTGTGGCTCGGCACAGCGGATGGGCTGGTGGAAGTGCAGCAAGGCCAAACGCGCCGGTTCAAAGAAGTGCCCGGCAAGCACATCACAGTCCTTCATGAAGACAAAGAAGGAACGCTTTGGATCGGAACCGACGCCGGATTGGCTCGCCTGCGCAACGGCGCGATCGAGCGATTTCCGGCGAGCTGGGAGGTCGCAGGCGACTTAATCCTTTCTATTTCCGACGACCGCGAGGGCGATCTCTGGGTAGGCACAGAACTGGGCGGAGTGACGATTCTGCGCGATCAGAAATTCACCGCGTATACCGCGCGCGACGGCTTTCCAACCGGCTCCATCCGTTGCGTCCTCGAAGATTCGCACGGCGTCCTCTGGGCGGGAACCGATGGGCAGGGCCTCGTTCGCGTGGAACACGGTGCCGCGCGCGCCATCACCACCAAAGACGGCCTGGCGAGTAATATCATCCTTTCCCTGGCCGAGGGCGCACCGGGAGAGATTCTGTCAGGAACGCCCGATGGACTAAACCGGATCAGCAACAGGCGGATTTCAGTAGTTACTTCCGCCGATGGACTTCCTGATGACTTTGTCCGATCCATTTATCGCGACCGCGATAACTCTCTGTGGATCGGAACGCGACGCGGATTGTGCCATCTAAAAGACGGCCGGTTCTCTACGTTTACTCAGGCAGACGGACTAGGCAGCGATTTGATCGGGTCCGTGACACGCGACAGCCACAACAATCTGTGGGTGGCGACATTTCACGGACTCAGCCGTTTACAGGGTGGGCATTTCGTCACGTTCACCAGTAATATCGTTACCGCCGTGCTTGCGGGCTCGGACGGGAGCCTCTGGATCGGCACTCAGGATGGCGGGCTCAATCGTTTTCGCGACGATAGGTTTCACGCTTATACAAATGTGGCTGGGTTACCGGAGACGATCTACGGCCTCGCCGAAGATGCCACGCATCATCTTTGGATCTCCTCCAACGCCGGAATCTATCGGGCGCCAGCCGCCAACCTGAATGCGGTCGTTTCCTATGGAACAAACGACGGCCTTCCGGTCAACGAATGCGCCAGCGGAGGCCACCCGACGATTGCAAGCGGACAAGGCGGCCGGCTCTGGTTCGCCACCGTAAAAGGGCTGGCAGCCGTAAATCCGGCAGATGCCGGCTATAGCGCAATTCCTCCGCTCGCTGCGCTCGAATCGGTTTCAATCGATGAGCACAGCATCGCTGTCCCGGCTCACCTCGATGTGAAACCCGGCCATTCGAGACTATCTTTCGAATACGCCGGGCTCGGTTTTGCCGCTCCTCACAAACTGCGCTACCAGTACAAACTGGAGGGCTTCGATAAAAACTGGATCGATGCGGGAACTCGTACCGTTGCCTACTACACGAACCTCCCCCCGCGCGCCTACACGTTCCGCGTAGCCGCTCGTTACGCCGGAGGACCGTGGAGTCCGGATGCTTCCCTGATATTCAACATGGAGCCGCATGTGTACCAGGAGCTTTGGTTCCGGCTCCTGCTGATTGCGGCTCTCGGGCTTCTGGCGGGTCTGGCTTATTGGTGGAGGCTTAAGGAAGTGGAAGCGCGCTTCAAAGCCGTTCTGCAGGAGCGCGGCAGAATCGCGCGCGAGATCCACGATACGTTGGCGCAAGCGCTGGTCGGCATTTCCGTGCAACTGGAAGTTGTATCACGGCTATTGCCGTCCTCCGTCGATGCCGCGCGCGAGCATCTCGATCAGGCGCGCGCTCAGGTGCGTGAGAGCATTGGAGAGGCGCGGCGGGCCATCTGGCAGCTTCGGTCGCAATCGGACGAGGCCGCGGAATTCAGCGCCCGGCTCTCGAAGCTGGCCTCGGATGTATCGAGGAACTCCGGTATTCCCTCCACGGTGGAAATACACGGAACGTATCGCCCCCTGACGCCGAAAATCGAAAATGAACTGCTTCGCATCGCACAGGAAGCCTTGACGAACGCCATCCGGCACGCTGAACCCAAATTGATTCGTGTCGACGTAACATACGACAACCGCAAACTCCGCATGACCATTGCCGACGACGGGCATGGGTTCATGGTGCCGCCCAAAGCGTCTACTTCGAACGGACATTACGGTTTGCAGGGAATGCGCGAACGGGCCGAACAGATCGATGCCAAGTTCTCGGTCCATAGCGCGATTGGAAGCGGCACGATCGTATCCGTCGAGACCGCGGTGAACTAATGAATTCGCAAAATACACTCTGGCTGCGGGTTCGCTGCTTTGTGGGGCGGGCTCCCAGCCTGCCTGGTCGGAGCCACGAAGCTGTCGTTATCTCAGGCCACCCTCAATAATGGAACCGATTCGAATCCTCATCGTCGAAGACCATCACGTAGTCCGCCAAGGTCTCGCGGCGCTGCTGAAAACTGTCCCGGACATGACCGTGGTGGCCCAGGCCGCCGACGGAGCCGAAGGCGTGCGCCTCTTTCGCGAGCACAAACCGGACGTGACCATCATGGATCTGAGGCTGCCGGTTCTGAGCGGTGTCGATGCCATCACGCAGATACGCTCGGAATTTCCGTCCGCGCGCATCATCGTGCTCACGACGTTCGATGGCGATGAGGACATCTACCGCGCATTACAGGCCGGGGCGCGCGGATATCTCCTCAAAGATATGTTCGGGGAAGAGCTGATGGAAGCGATTCGCGTCGTTCATTCCGGACGGACGCGCATCCCGCCCGCGATTGCGGAAAGATTGGCAGAACGCATGGGAGGGCCGAATCTTACGAACCGCGAACTCGAAGTGCTGCAGGCGATCGCCGCCGGGAAAAGTAATAAAGAGATTGCCTTCGTGTTGGGCATCTCGGAAGCAACTGTGAAGACCCACATCAATAACATCCTGAGTAAATTGGGAGTCGCCGACCGCACGCAGGCCACCACGGCCGCTTTGCAGCGAGGAATTATTCACCTATGATTTATTTTCTGGCGGCACTCTTGCTGCTTGCGAACTCGTCCAACTGGCGGGCCGCCACTCCCGACGAATTGAAAGCCATAATTCCCGCCCGCGCCCCGGTCGAAAAAGAGCGCATCGAAACGGAATTCCGCACGGCTTCCGGCATCACCAACGGCAATGGCAAATATGTGGCCGGCGTAGTTCTGATCACAGCCGGCTATTCGGCCGAAGGCAAGTATTCCCATTTCTTTTTGACCCAGGTGCCGATTACCGTCGGGAAGCTCGCGCTCAAACCGGGCGAGTATGTCTTCGGCTATCAGCGCGGAGACGAGGCGTTGCTCGTCAAGTTCTACGATGCGCAAACGGGTAAGTTTCTCGGCGACGTGAAAGCGCCCCGGATCAACCGCGTGGGCCGCGTGGAGTCCTTTTACGTCGAACCACCCGGCGATAAACCAGTCATTCAGATCGGACGCTTTGGCATGCCTTATAAACTAACAGGCTAAACGCGAGTACAATTGGGGAAAGTGCGCCACCTGCTTGTATACGTGCTGCTCGTCGCGATCGGTGTAATCCCGGTTGCGTCCACGGCGCCGTACCAGGCCGAAGCGCAACTGCCGCCGTGCTGCCGGGCTCACGGGCAGCATAAATGCGCGCTCAAACACGCCATGACGGGCTCGTCGTCCGTGGCGGGCATCGGCGCCAAATGCCCGTTTTCCGAGCAGGCTCAATGGGGGCCTGCGGGGTTTCATTTCCTGTACTGGCGGCCAGCTAATAACTGGATTGCCTCTATCTGCAATCACTCGACAGTCCTGGCGCAAACAGAAGCGCGCTATCGAGTTTCGTTTAGCCGCAGCCGCCAGAAGCGCGGCCCTCCTTCTCTGATTCGCAGCCTTAGCTAAGAACGCCGCTCCCTCACGGTCGCGGTTCTGAAGAGGAGGATACCTTTGTACATTCGAATTACGTGCGCTTTTTTTGCGCTTGCTTTATCTGTTTATGCCACCATTTTCAGCACCGTGCGCGGGATCGTGCACGATCCGAGTCACCGGCCCATTGCGGGGGCCCGCGTCACCTTGCGGGCAAGCGGATCGGCTTATACGCAGACGATGCAAACCCGCGATGACGGCTCGTTCGAGTTCCCCGCGGTTCCGGCGGGCGAGTACCGGATAACTGCGTCGCATCCTGGCTTCGCGCCAGAGAAAGAAGTGCTGACTGCGATCTCCAGCACGAGCCCGGTGCTGCACTTTCAGCTTGAACTTGCTCAGCAGAAAGAGTCCGTTACGGTGGCCGCCTCGCCGGTCGAGGTCAACTCTGAATCGACGACGCCCACTACGATGGTCGACCGGCAGGAGATTCAGCGCACGCCCGGAGCCAATCTCAGCAACAGCTACAACATGATCACCGATTTCGTGCCGGGTGCCTATATGACGCACGATCAATTACACGTGCGCGGCGGTCATCAGGTGACGTGGGCGCTCGATGGTGTTCCAATTCCCAATACCAACATCGCGAACAGCGTCGGCGCGCCCGTCGATCCCGAAAACATCGACACACTGGAAGTGCAGCGCGGCGGGTACTCGGCGGAGTATGGAGACCGCACGTACGGCATTTTCGATATCGTGCCCCGCACCGGTTTCGAAACCGACCGCCAACTTGATATTCGCTCCACGTATGGCACGTTCCACCAAACCAACGACCAGATCAGCTTCGGCGACCACACGGAGCGTTTTGCCTACTTCGGCAGTCTCACCGGAAACCGGAGCGATTACGGTCTCGAAACACCCGGACCCGAGATCCAGCACGATCGCGTTTGGGGCATCGGAGGATTTGGCTCACTGATCTACAACCCGGATCCTGCCAACCAACTCCGGTTTGTGGTTTCCAGCCGGGCCGACGATTATCAAATCCCCGATACTCAGGATCTCGAGGTGGAGCGCAACACGCTCGCTACGTTTACCTGGGTGCATACGTTTTCCCCCAGCCTGCTGCTGACGGTGGCGCCGTTCATGAACTTTACCCGGGCCGATTACAACGGCGATCCAAACACGGTGCCGGTCAGCACGACTCAGCATCTCGATTCCACGTACGCAGGCGGACAAATCAGCGTGAACGGAGTAACCGGCAAACATAATGCGCGGGCGGGTATCTATGCATTCGCGCAGCACGATGACGAATTCATTCATCTCCTTGCCAATGACGGCTCGGGCAATAACATCCTGACCGAGAGGCCGGTCGACGGCGCGCTCGAAGCCGCGTTTTTCGAAGATCAATTCAAGATCACTCCGTGGTTCACAGTGACCGGCGGGCTGCGGCTCACCCATTTTTCCGGAACAGTTTCCGAGAACGCGGCCGACCCACGCGTCGGCGCCGCGCTTCGTATTCCTCACCTGAACTGGGTGCTGCACGGCTATTACGGCGCGTATTATCAGGCGCCTCCGCTCTCTACCGTCTCCGGCCCATTGCTCGATTTCGCCGTTAGTGAAGGGCTGGGCGTCATCCCGCTCAAGGGCGAGCGCGATGAGGAGAATCAGGCCGGCCTGACAGTCCCGTTCCGCGGCTGGACATTCGACTTCAACAGCTTCCGGCTGCGCGCCACCAACTATTTCGATCACAACGCTCTCGGTAACTCGAACGTCTTCTTTCCCATCACCATTGCAGGCGCGCGCATCCGGGGCGAAGAAGTGACCGTCCGCTCACCGCGCCTGTTTCATCGCGGACAGGCATCGCTCGCTTATTCTCATCAGCATGCGGAAGGAGAAGGAGCCGTCACCGGCGGCCTGACCGATTTCTCTCCGCCATCGGAAGGTTACTTTCTTCTCGATCATGACCAGCGCGATACGCTGCACGCCAATTTCGATCTGAACTTGCCTCGCCGCTCCTGGATCGCCGGCGGCCTCTATTACGGTTCGGGCTTTGTAGATGGCGAGGCCCCGGTTCCGGCCCACTTGCAGCCGCACACCACCTTCGATCTATCGCTCGGAAAATCGTTCGGAGAGTCGTGGTCGGTTTCGGTGAACGGTTTGAATATCGCCAATCGCCGGTTCCTGCTCGACAACAGCGAAACCTTCGGCGGCACGCACTACGCCGACCCGCGCCAGATTTGGGTCCAGGTACAGTACCGCTTCCATTTCTGAGATCGTTGCTGCTGTGCCAGGATGAGGGTAATGGCTCGTTTACGCATCACCTTTGCATTCCTCGCCCTTTGTTCTATTACTTTCGCTGCCGAGCCACAGCCGCCGACCTTACGCCTGCCCGACACTGTGGCTCCTACGAGTTACCGGGTGGAACTGACGCTCAATACGGACCAAAGCCACTTCAACGGTTTCATCGCGATCAAACTCGATATCAAGAAACCGGAGCAAGTCATCTGGCTGAACGGTACCGGTCTGACGATTCAGGAGGCGTCCCTGAAGTCCGGGTCAAAAAGCATGACCGCTAAAGCCATCCCGGGCGGGAACGATTTCGTGGGATTCCAATTCGATTCGGACGTGCCGGAGGGAGCCGCCGAACTCGATATCCGGTATACGGGGACCGTGCGATTGCAGGACAGTTCCGGCGTGTTCCGGATGGAGGAGAATGGCAACCGGTATCTGTTTACACAGTTCGAATCGACCGACGCGCGCGGCGCGTTTCCCTGCTTCGATGAGCCGTCCTATAAGGTGCCCTGGCAACTCACGTTGAATATCCCGCAAGAGGCGTCCGCAGTAAGCAACACACCGCCGTTGAAAGAACAAACCCAGGGGGATCGGAAGATCGTCGCTTTTAAACAAACGAAGCCATTGCCCAGTTACCTGGTAGCGTTTGCAGTGGGGCCGTTCGATTTCGTGAATGCCGGCACCGCGGGCGTAAATCACGTCCCGGTGCGCATCGTGACGCCAAAGGGCCACGCCGAGGACGCCAAGTACGCGGCCGAAGTTACCGCCACGATTCTCACCCGCCTGGAGAATTATTTCGGCATTCCGTATCCGTACGAAAAATCCGACGAGGTCGCGATTCCCTCCACATACGGCTTCGGAGCCATGGAAAACGCCGGCATGGTGACTTACGCCCAGACGATTCTGCTGGCGAATCCGGCGCGCGACACCATCATGCGCCAGCGGGAATGCGCTTCGGTGGAGGCCCACGAGCTGGCGCATCAATGGTTCGGAGATCTGGTGACCACCGCCTGGTGGAACGATATCTGGCTCAATGAGGCGTTCGCGACCTGGATGGAGCAAAAGATCCTCGCCGAGTGGAAGCCGGAATGGAAGACGCGCGTGGAGGATGTGGATTCGAAGCTCCGGGCCGAAGCCGAAGACAGTTTGATCTCTGCCCGCAGGATTCGCCAGCCGATCGAAAGCAAGAACGACATCAGCAACGCGTTCGACACCATCACGTATCAGAAGGGTGCGGCCGTTATTGGCATGTTCGAGAACTGGGTGGGACCCGAAGAGTTCCGCAAAGGCGTGCATGCGTATCTGACGCAATATGCGTTCAAGAACGCGACAGCTCCGGAGTTTCTCGATAGTGTCAGCAGCGCCAGCGGGAAGCCCATCACAAAACCGTTTTCGACATTTCTGAACCAGGCGGGCGTTCCGCTGCTCTCTGCTTCGCTCGATTGCAACCAGGGTTCTCCCGTTCTGCATCTCGAGCAGCAACGTTTTCTGCCGTTGGGCTCGAAAGGATCTGCCGATCAACTCTGGCAGATTCCGGTGTGCGTACGCGATGGAAGCGGCCAGAGCGAATGCACCCTCATGACGCAGCCGAAACAGGACTGGACGCTGAAAGCCAAGAGCTGCCCGGCTTGGGTGGAAGCGAACAAGAACGCGGTAGGATACTACCGCGTCGATTACTCGAAACAATTGTTGAGCGCCCTGACTTCCGGTGACGTCGAACAAAGATTAAACGCTCCGGAACGCGTCGATTTCATGGGGGACGCCGAAGCGCTCTCGAGCGCCGGCAAGCTGCCCGCCGCCGATGCCCTGGGGTTGGTAAACACGTTTCATTCCGATCCGGAGCATTACGTGGTTCAAAACGCGCTGAACCTCGCGCTCGCCCCGCGCGCGCATCTTGTCCCAAACGATTTAATGCCCAATTACGAACGCTTCCTTCGTCAAAACTTCCAGCAGCGTGCGCGAGAGATGGGGTGGATTCCGAAACCCGGCGAATCGGACGATGTCCGGCTTTTGCGCCCAAACCTGGTGGCCATCGTCGCCACCGACGGAGGCGATCGGGAGCTGGCCAAACAGGGGCAGGAACTCGCGGATAAGTGGTTCCAAAATCGCGATTCCGTGAATCCGAACATGGTTGGCGCCGTGCTTGGGACGGCCGCCTTCTACGGCGACAAAAATCTGCTGGACCGGTTCCTGGCCGAGTTCAAGAAGACGAGCGACCGGCAGGAACGGCAGCGCATGATGCGAGCCATGATAAGTTTCCGTGATCCCGAGGCGGTGAAGGCCATCATGCAGGCGGTGTTGTCCGGAGAGATTCCGTTTATTCAGGGCGGCGGATATCTGCTCGTCTATGCCGGGCAGAGTTCGGCAGCCACGCGCAAAATTCCGTTTGAATTTGTGAAAGAGCACTTCGATGAAATCGCCGCGAAACGTCCGACCGGCGGCGGTTTCGATTTCGGCGCCCTGTTGCCTCGCGTGGGGCAGAGTTTCTGTGACGCCGAATCGCGGGATGAACTCAAAGACTTCTTCGAGCCGCGCGTGAACAAGTTCATCGGCGCGCCGCGCACGCTTTCTCAAGTGCTGGAAGGGATCAATGTCTGCATCGCCGAGAAAGCCGCGCAGGAGCCGAGCGTGGTGGCGTTTCTCAAGAAGTACTAAGTCTGCGATCCAGTTCTTCCCAGATCGCTTGAACAGAAATCGTCTTCCCGTTGGGGAGGCGCATTTCGGCGATGCGTTCTAAATTCTCGTTCTCGCGGCTCCATTCCCAAGCGAAGCGAAGCTCCGGATCGAAAAGATAGATCTGCCCGATACCGGCCCGCGCATAGAGTCGGCATTTTTCAAAAACGCGGCTCATGCGGTCCTCGGGTGAAAGGACCTCGGCCACGATATCGATGGGCTTGGTCGGATAAGGCTGCTCGATCACCAGCGAAGCCGCGACATCCGGCCGCGGCTCCCATTCCGGATCGATTCTTAACGTCAACTCCGGACCGGAGCGGTAGCCTGCTTGGATAAGCACGTCTCCTAGAAGTTGCTGTAATAGAGCGTGTAGCCAGGTGGGCACGGCTTTCCGAACTACTTCCCCAAACCAGTATTCATAGCCCGATTCGTTCGCGTATTGCTCGCGGAACTGATGCAACGTTAGTTGGGCCGTTGCAGTCGCCATACGTTCAGTGTAAGATGATTGCGCCATCGCCCGGTGAGGGCGTATCGCCTACGGTGTGATTCGAAGAGTTCCGGGCGTAGTGCTACGCATGGCTGAGCCGCGACCGCGAGGGGACGGTGGTTGAGATATTTCATTACGCTTACCGGCGAACGAACCCGCGAGGTACACATGTTTACGACACTTGAAAGCCTCTTCCAGGATCTTCGTTATGGCTTCCGAGTACTTGGGCGGCAGCCGGTGTTTACTGCAACCGCCGTGCTGACACTTGCACTCGTAATCGGGGCTACGGGCGCAATCTTCAGTCTCTTGGATGCAATTCTTTTGCGTGCCTGGCCGTTTCCGCATCCCGAACAGCTCGTTCTGGTGGTCGCAAAAGATTACGAAGGTAATCGGATGCCGCTATCGATGGAAGACTTGGCGGATTATCGCGCTTCTTCTGCGTTCTCAACTATTGCTGCTGCTATGGGCCAAAGCGTGAATCTCACGGGCGTTGACGAACCGGCGCGACTGGTCGGGTCCTTTGTCTCGTCGGAGTACTTTCCACTTTTCGGAGTAAAGCCACTTCTGGGCCGGGTGTTTCAAAAGCGTGACGATCGCCCTGGCGCGCCTCGGGTTTGCCTCCTCACTGAGAGCGTATGGAAGGGACGCTTCGGCGCTGATCCGGGAATCTTAGGCCGCGCCGTCACTCTCAATGGCGAGTTGTTCACCGTTGTCGGCATCATACCGTCCACATTCGAGTCACCCATTACCAGCGAAGTATCGCTCCCCATCCAGTCCTATCCGAACTATACGGCGGACCGTTCGCATCCTGTTGCGCTCGGCGTCGGCAGGCTGGCGCCCGGAGTTTCCTTAAATCAGGCCCGGGCAGCACTCGGCACCATTGCCCGGCAGCTTGAGCGTGCGTACCCCGATACTGACAAGAACAAGGGCGTCGAAATTACGGGTCTGCGCGAGATGCTTGTCGCCGGTGTCCGTCCGACGCTTTTATTGCTCGGCGGAGCCGTTGGTTGCGTTCTGTTGATCGCTTGCACCAATCTCGCCGGACTGCTCATTGCAAAGGCCTCCAGCCGGTGCCATGAGATTGCGGTGCGAGCCTCGCTCGGCGCTAGCGCTGGCCGGATTGCCAGGCAATTGTTAACGGAGAGCTTGCTTTTGGCGGTGATGGGAGGAATCGCCGGTTGCGGCCTCGCGTATGTAGGTGCGCGCCTTCTACCCACCATTGTCGGCGATTTGTCCGGTTATGCCATTGTGCCGAATTGGACATTGCTGTTGTTCGTTTCCGGTCTTTCCGTCGCAACAGGCTTCGTGTTTGGGCTTGCGCCTGCATTGCTGGCCCGGCATACCGGTGACGCGCTGCGCGTTCGCGGTCCCGCTGCAGGTCACGCTCCCGTCCGCAATGTTCTCGTTGCTGGCCAAATAGCTGTGGCCATGGTTCTGTTAGCGGGTGCTGGTCTGACGGTGAAAAGCCTTTTTCAGCTCATGCAAGTGAAAGCTGGCTTTAGTACGAAGCACATCCTCACGCTGGAATATCGGCTCCCAAAGAACAAATATCCTACGGGGGCGCAAGAGACCAGCTTTCATGACCGGGTGGTGGAACGTGTGTCAGCGTTGCCTGGGGTCGAAGCCGCAGGGATTGTACGCGCATTGCCATTCAGCGGCAATGGAGAAACAGTCGTGATCGGCTTGCCAGACCGGCCCGAGCCTCCCAGGGGCATGCCTTACATGGCAGACTACAATGCCGCTACCCCGACTTATTTCAACACTGTGCGTATTCCCCTGTTAGCCGGGCGCGAATTTGAGCTGAACGACAATGCTACAAGTACGCGAGTGATTATCGTGAACCGCACGTTCGCCGAACGGTTTTGGCCGGGACGCAGCGCGATCGGACGCCAAGTCATGATTCCAGAGCAGGATATCGCGACCCATGGAAGTCATTTGGGTCCGGCGAGAATTGTCGGGATTGTGGGTGATGTGAAGCAGAACTCGCTGGACGAGGTAACACGGCCGCAATTGTACGTTCCATATGCACAGGACCCGTTCATTTTTGCAACACTCGTCGTCCGCGCGCACGGCGAGCCGATGCAGATGGCAAAATCCGTGGAACGCGCTGTATGGTCCATCGATAAGGATCAGCCGATGTGGAAGATTCGAACATTAAAGTCGCTTGTGGACCGATCCACCCGAGGCGGACACCGCGGCATACTAGTGATTGCACTCACAACCTTCTCCGGCTTCGCAATGCTGCTGGCGGCCATTGGGATTTACGGCGTGCTTGCCTATACAGTCGGTCAACGTACTTCCGAGTTTGGTATTCGAATGGCGCTAGGCGCGACTCCCAGGGACGTTCTCGCATTGGTACTGCGGAAAGGATTGGTTCTAACGGGCACTGGTCTGGTAATTGGTGTCGCGATGTCTCTTGCCTTGAGCCGGTTTCTGAAGGGCCAGCTTTACGAAGTAAGCACGAGCGATCCAGCGATTTATCTCATAATTTGCATGCTCCTGCTGATCGTCTCGGGTGCGGCTATTACCGCGCCGGCACGGCGCGCCATGCAAATTGATCCGGCTGCTTCGCTCCGCCACGACTGAAGCTTTGCATGCGCAGGAGCCGAGCGTGGTGGCGTTTCTCAAGAAGTACTAAGTCTGCGATCCAGTTCTTCCCAGATCGCTTGAACAGAAATCGTATTCCCGTTGGGGAGGCGCATTTCGGCGATGCGTTCTAAATTCTCGTTCTCGCGGCTCCATTCCCAAGCGAAGCGAAGCTCCGGATCGAAAAGATAGATCTGCGCGATACCGGCCCGCGCATAGAGTCGGCATTTCAAAAACGCGGCTCATGCGGTCCTCGGGTGAAAGGACCTCGGCCACGATATCGATGGGCTCGGTGGGATAAGGCTGCTCGATCACCAGCGAAGCCGCGACGTCCGGCCGCGGCTCCCATTCCGGATCGATTCCCAATTCGAGCTCAGCGGCGGATTCATATCCCGCTCCATCCAAATACAAGCAGAGAATCTTTTGAATAAGAGCGTGTAGCCAGGTGGGCACGGCTTTCCGAACTACTTCCCCAAACCAGTATTCATAGCCCGATTCGCTCGCGTATTGCTCCCGGAACTGACGCAACGTGAGTTGGCTCGTTGCAGTCGCCATACGTTCAGTGTAAGACTCCCAGGGAACCGGGCACGGATCGCAAGCGTATTCTAGAAACGGCCCACCTATGTTCCTCTATTCCATCCGTTCGCTTCGGCGGGCGCCGTCCTTCACCGTGGTCGCCATTCTTTCGCTCGGGTTGGGAATCGGATCGGCCACGGCGATTTTTTCGCTGCTGAATACGGTTCTGCTCAAGACGCTGCCCTACCGCCAGCCGGACCGGCTCGTCAGCGTTCGGGAAATAGTGACGCCGCTGTCCAACACGTACCCCAGCCTGCCGGTGAATTATCAGCACTTTCTGTACTGGCGGGAACATGCGCGTTCTTTCGAAGCGCTTGCGGCCATCCAGTCCTGGGGCGGAGTCGCGTATCTCGCCGGCAACGAACCGGTGAAAGTGGATGCCGCTTTCGTGAGTGCGAATCTGTTTCAATTGCTCGGAGTGCGCCCGCAGGTCGGCCGGTCTTTTCTTCCCGAAGAGGGGAAGCCGGGACACGATCAGGTGGCCATCATTACGGACTCGTTATGGAGCCGGCGATTTGGGCGCGATCCGAATCTGATCGGCAAGACAATCGCGTTGAGCGACCGGCCATACACGCTGGTGGGAGTCCTCGCGCCTACCTTTCACCCTTTCAAAAACAGCGAGCTGGGGCCGTTGACCGCGCTCGGCAAGAACACCGAAATCTTTCGGCCTTTGACTCAAGCCAATAGCAACGGCTGGGGCGGCGATTACGATTACGCAGTGATAGGGCGCCTGAGGCCGGGCGTCTCGTTAGCACAAGCGATGGCCGAACTGAACGCGCTCGATCACCAAATCGACGTCAACCATCGCCTCGGCGAAGGCTTGCATGTCACCTGCGCGCCTCTGCAGAACATGATCTCCGCTCCGGTACGTACTCCGCTCTACGTCCTGATGGGCGCGGTGATGTTGCTGCTGCTGATCGTGTGCGTGAACCTCGCGAACCTCATGTTTGCGCGATCGAGCGCGCGCACACGCGAGTTTTCCATTCGCGCAGCGCTTGGCGCGGGAAGAGCCCGGCTGATCGCACAAATTCTCCTGGAGACACTGCTGCTCGGTAGTGCGGGCGGCGCCTTGGGTCTGATGTTGGCCGGTATCGCCCTACATGCCTTCACTTCGCAGACAGCAATACAAATTCCCCGGCTCGACGAAGTGCAAGTCGATGGCCGCGTGTTTCTGTTTGCGCTCGCGGTCTCGCTAATAGGCGGACTGCTATCCGGCCTGCTTCCGGCGCTGCGGCTCACCCGTCTCGATGGCCAGGAATCGCTTCGAGCGGGCGGTCATGTCGCGGGGACCCGCCATTCCATGCGTGTCCGGGAGATTCTGATTGGAACGGAAGTGGCCATCAGCGTCGTGCTCCTGTTCGGCGCCGGATTGTTGACCACTAGCCTGGCTCGCATACTTAGCGTCGACAAAGGCTTCACGGCCGAACAAGCGGTTGCGATTGACCTCTCGCTACCATCGGTGCGCTACAAAACACCGCGGGACGATGTCCGGTTCTGGGACCGATCGCTGGAGGCGCTTCGCTCCATTCCTGGCGTGAAATACGCCGCCTACACATCGAAGCTGCCGCTTACCGGTGAATCGATGGTCGATGGCATCACCGTAGAAGGCGCCAGTCGGGAAATGCTCGACCCGGCGACACAGAAGTTGATCTCGATCAATGTCCGATATGTAAGTCCGGATTATTTCAAAACCTTGGGCATTCCGCTGATTCGGGGACGCATCTTTGACGCGGTCGATCGGGGTCGAACCTTCGCGGTGATCTCGGAGCGCTTGGCAGCAAAAGTCTGGGCCGGGCAGAATCCGATCGGAAAGAATTTCACCACAGGCGCAATGGTTGGGAAAGCCACTGTGATTGGAGTTGTGAAAGACGTGCACGCCACAACCCTCGACCAGGAGCCGACCCTCACCGTCTATGTGCCGTACTGGCATCGAGGCCTCGGCGCGGGCGCTCTAGTCGTCCGAACGGCCAACGATCCAGCCGGTGTGATTTCAACCCTTCGCCAGCGCGTTCGGGAACTGGACCCGTCGATTCCGATTCCTCAAATGACCACGATGCGGCAGGTAGTGGGCGAATCTCTTTCACGCCGCTATTTCCAGGTGCGGCTTTCGAATGGATTCGCGTGCGCAGCGCTGCTTCTGGCTCTCATCGGGATTTATGGCGTCGTCGCGTACCATGCAGCGCAGCGGCGAACCGAAGTAGCGGTCCGGTTGGCGCTGGGTGCGACACGCATTGATATCTTCCGATTGTTGATAGAGGCCGGGTTGCGGCCGGTCGCGATCGGCGTTGTTGTCGGTCTGGCTGCCTCATTGCTATCGGCGAAATTCTTGCAGACTTTGTTATTCGGTGTTCGGGCAGACGATCCGTTTACGCTGATCCTGGTTGTTCTGCTGCTGGCGGCGACGGCGTTGTGTGCCTGCGTGTTGCCCGCCCGGCATGCAACGCGCATCCAGCCGGCGGAAGCCTTACGCTACGAATGACACGACGAAGTTCGCTCTAAATTAAGATTTCGTGGGCGGCCCCTCGGGCTGCGCCGGGCGCCTCGCCCGGCCTTCTTTGGCTGCTTTTAGCCTTCATTGATATCTCGTGACGAAATTCCATACGCGCGATGCACGTCATCCAGCGTGAGCGTGCCCAGCACTTCATCCGGGCGCAAACGGCTTACCACCTGGATCATCGGCTGCACCGACAGTAATCGCAGAGCTGCATCCAGCGGTTCATCGGGAAACAAACGGATTCCAGGCTCCGGCTGCACGGCGGGCGAAACCGGGTGCATCGCGTCTTCAACCCGTAGCGGTTGAAAATTCCGCTTCTCTTCGGCCGAAGGAAGATTGATACCCTCCAACTGCGCCAGCATTTTGAAAAACGGCGTTGCATACAGACTGCGCGAAATCAGATAGGCAGTCGTATTCGCGATCATCACGGGCAGGATGATCACGTAACTGGCGCTCACTTCGAACACCATAAAGATGGAAGTAATGGGCGCGCGGAACACGCCCGCAAAAAACGCTCCCATCCCAACCAGCATGTAGGCTTCTGCAGATGCCGCGCCGTACGGCCACCAGCGATGCGCCAAACCGCCCAGCGCGCCGCCGAGCATCCCGCCAATGAAAAGCGCCGGCGCAAACATTCCCCCCGGCGTTTCGGCAGTGAAGCACATCAAGGTCGCCAGAATTTTCAGGAACCCGAGACAGAGCAGGATCTGCCACGTGAACTGCCCGTGCAACGCGCTGTTGATGGCGTCGTAACCCGCCCCCATCACTTCCGGGAACCACAGGCCGACAACACCCGTCAGAAAGCCCGCAACGCAGGGAAGCACGTACGTTCGCCAGTCGGGAAGATGTTCGATCCGGCTCTTAATGCGTTGGATCACCGCAATGAACAGCGCCGAAACGACTCCACCGACGATACCCACCGCCGCATAAATGAGCAACTCGGAAATGTGGTTCAGCTCAAACGCGGGAATACGGAACAGCGGCTCATTGCCGAGAAAGGCGCGCATCGTAACCACCGCCGCAACCGCCGCGAGCACAATCGATCCGACCGCGGTGGCGCTCCAATCCGCTAGCACTTCTTCCATGACAAACAGCACTCCGCTGATCGGCGTGTTGAAGGCGGCCGCGATGCCGGCTGCCGCTCCCACCGGTGCGATCAGCCGCATGCTGTTCTTCGGCAGATGAAAGATACGTCCCAGCCGCGAGGCGACTCCCGCGCCCATCTGAAGCGAAGGATCTTCCGGTCCCAGCGAATTGCCGGTTCCAATCGCAATGCTGCAGGCCAAAAACTTACCCGCAATGGTGCTGGAGGAGACGTATCCTTCCGAGCTATAGATCGCGATTTTCGTCTGGTTCACTCCGCTGCCCTTCGCGCGCGGAAACAAAACGCGAACCACAAATACCGCAACCACTGCGCCGATCGCGGGACTCAGCAGGCGCACAAAGCGAAAGCGGCCCGCCAGCGCCCCCAGCGAAGTCCAACTGATGAGATCGATGGTGATGTGAAAAAGCACCACCAACAAACCGGAGAATACCCCGATGAAGGAAGCCAGCAGCAGAAAACGCTGCGTTTCGCTTAAGCCGTGAAAACCCAAAGCGCCGCGCCAGCGTTTTGCCTGCACCGCCCACTGAATTCGCCTGCGCGGTTGTGTCTCGGGAACCGGCAGAGTGGACGGGCCCTGTTCACTCATGCGTGATCCTTGGAAGCACGGCCTCAACCGCGCGATCGGAAACCGCCGTTTGCCCGCAGAGGGAAGCGCGATCTTTCCAGAGCTGTTGCGCCGTATCTTCCAGTTGCAGAGGGAGATCCGTGCCCGGCGCGGGCTTCGCAGTCAACAGGTTTTGCGCGGCGGCGATGCGGTCTTTCGCGCCCGCGCACGGTTGCAGATCTTTGAGAATGCGATTTACTAAGTTCTGGCTCCGCCGAAGCCGTTCAGCATACGGGATGTAAGGCAGCTCCGGATCGATATCGATCACCTGATTCGTCAGGGCCAGGCCATCGGCGATCTCCTGGTTACGCGGAGCATACCGCGAAGCGCGCTGGTATTCGTGACGGGCCGCGACGTAATCTCCGGAACTGAAATACACCTCGGCAAGCCCTTCGTGAGCCTGCGCGTTCTGTGGAACCTGCCGGACCAAATCGCGAAAAACTTGCGAAGCCTCGGAGAGCGCTCCATTTTTCAGCAGCAGCGACCCCACGCGCAGCCGCTGCTCCGGATCGGGTGGCAGGTTGGCGTAAAGCTGCATCAGTTCGCCGACCAGTTCGTTTCGCTCTCCGGTCCGGCCGAGAAGCTCAATCAGTTCCCAACGCGCCTGGCGCCGCTCGTCTGTTTCCCACGTAGGCCAGTATTCGTACACCGCCCGCTGATAATACTCCATGGCCGCCGGAGTTCGATGCTGACGAACTGCGACGCGCGCGAGCAGCAAGTTAATGCGCCCGTTCGTGGGGTCCTCCTGAAGCAGTTGTTCCAGATGGGACTTCGCTTCGGATAAACGACCCGCATTCAAGAGCGCCGTCGCGAGCGACAGCCGGTACTCCGGCTGATCCGGCGAAAACAAGAGCGCTTTGCGATATTCGGCGATTGCTTCGCGCACGTCTCCGTGCGTAACCAGCGACTGGGCAGCTTCGTAGTGACTCCGGCCGAGCGACTGCCGTTCATTTTTGTAGGCCGAGCTGATAAATCCGGTAAGCACGCACGCGCCCACCAGGACCACGCACACGGAGACGGTTGCTCTCCATGTGGTTTGAAACAGAAACAACGCCCGGCGCCCTCTAAGACCAGAATAGGGGTTGCCCTTTAACCTGCACGATTTGCTCGGGTCCCCGGCAGCTTCTGAGCGGGTTCCGCAACGGTCTTCCGAACTGCGGGAAATGCACCTCCATCACGTCGCCTTCTTCAAGAGCCAGTCCGTCGCCAAAACTGAATGCGTCAGCTCCGAAGAAATGGATGTGTGCGTCGCCGGGCCTGCGGTGCGCTTCGTATTTGAAATGGTGATGTTCCAGGTTAGCCACCGAATGAGACATGTTCTTCTGGCCGGTCCAGATATCTTTTTTCCAGATCGTCTGGCCACGGCGAAGAATGGCAACCGTTCCTGGAATATCGTGGAATTCGATTTCATCAATTGTTAGTTCCGGCCCGATGGAGCAGTTGCGCAATTTTGAAGGAGCAAGGTAGAGATAGTTCTTCTTCTCCATCTTGTGATCGGAGAATTCGTTACCTACCGTGAGACCCACGCGAAAGGGCTCGCCCAAGCGCGAGATCACGTAGACGCCCGCGATTTCGGGCTCTTCGCCTCCGTCCCAGCCGTATGGTGGAACAACGAGTTCTTCGCCATGCGCTTTGAGAATGCCGCCATCGCCCTTATAGAACCATTCCGGCTGCACGCCGATTTGACCTGGAGCGGGAAGGCCGGCTTCGAGCCCCATTTGATACATGCGGATGCTATCGGTGATTTCCGCCTCCGCGCGCTTGTGCATGGCGGCGCGATTTTCCGCGCTGGCTTTATGAGTAAGTCCGGTGCCGCTAACCAGGCAATGAGCCGGATCGTGCGGATGATCGAACGCGGGAAGCAGGCGCCACTCGGAGCGGCCTTCGTAAATGGAATCGTAGTCGAGCGATTCCCGCCCAGCGAGTTGTTCAACAGCAGATCGAATCGTATTGCCGCTCTCGGCCGCCTGCATCGCGAGCGAGTAAATATCGGCTGCATCGAGCACCCGCAATTGCGAACCATCTACAATGGCGACACGCCGCTCGCTGCGCTTACGGATGATTTGAACAAGTTTCATCGGACCTCTTTCCTTCAATCCGTGTGCATCCGTGTCCATCCGTGGCTAATTTTTCTAAGTAACCGTCACTCTCCCCCCGCATGCGAAATCCTTCCCAACAACGTATACGCGCGCTGGAACGTCTCCAGATGCGTCCGCATCTCTTCGCGCGCTCCGGCCGGGTCGCGCTTCGCAATACACCGCAGAATCCCCTCATGCTGCTCTTGCGCGTTCTCCCGCAGTCCCGGCAATTCCTGCGACTTCGTGATCCACTCCGCCAGAATGCCGCGAATATCAGTCAAGAGCCGGGGCAAAAGCCGGTTACGGGAAGCATTCGCGATCGCGATATGAAAATCCAGGTCGACGCTGGAAAAGGACGGCCGGTCCGCTTTTAGAATCTCGCGCCCCCTCCCGACCAGTTCTCGAAGCTGTGCCAGGTCCTCTTCCGTCGCGCGCTCCGCCGCAATGGCCGCGCCTTCCGTCTCGAGAATCATCCGCGTCTCGCACACATCGGCAAGATCTTTCTCGGTCTTGAGCAGTCCCTTCGCGAGAATTCGGTCCAACAGCCGGTTCGACAGATCCGAGACATACGTTCCGTCGCCGGGGCGCATCCGAACCATCCCGATAAAGGCCAGCGATTTGAGGGCTTCCCGCAGCGTGGAGCGGCCCACGTTCAGCACTTCGCAAAGCTCCATTTCCGGCGGCAACCGCTCGCCCGGCTGCCAGTGCTTCTCCGCAATCATTTCCGCGAGCTGCAGGGCCACCTGTTCCCCGAGCGTCACCCGGGCCACGGCTTTCAATCCGCTGCTCATTTCTCTTGACTTTATCGCCGGTTGTTATATATTGCAAGAACTGAATATCAGATTGTCTGATGTTTCTAGAGGAGGTCACGTATGTTGCCTGATTCACGCTTCATTCTGGGCATGCTCCTTCTTGCCCTCGCGCCAGTCTGTCTCGCCCAAGTCCAAGCAGGCCGCATTGTCGGCACCGTCACCGACCCGAATGGCGGGCTTGTTCCGAATGCGACCGTCACCGTCACGAACCAGGCGACGAACGAGGCCACCACGGTGACGACCAACGCCGATGGCGATTACACCGTGACTCCGCTCAATCCCGGCATTTATAACGTCAGCATTACCGCGCCGGGGTTCCAAACGGCGCGCATTCAGAAGGTGGAAGTGCAAGTGAACCAGGCGGTGCGCGCCGACGCGCAACTCCAGCTTGGGTCCACCGCCACCACCATAGAAGTCACCGCAGCAGCTCCGTTGCTCAACAGCGAACAAGGTTCGCTGGGGACTGTGGTCACCAATCGCGAAATTGTGGACTTGCCGCTCAACGGCCGCAGCTTTTACGACCTGGCTAAGTTAACGCCCGGCGCCGCAACACTACCGGGCGGCGGGAACTTATTGCGCATTCGCGCGAATTACATCTCCGGCACGGCCATCAGCGGCGTTCGCGGAGTCCAGACCACGTTTCTGCTGGATGGCGTGGATGTCACGGACCATCATCAGGGCGGAACGCTGATTCAGACGTCCATTGACGATCTTCAGGAGTTCAGCGTGATGCAAAACGCCTATTCCGCGGAGTTCGGTTCGGCCGGCGGCATTCTGAATATGTCGACGAAATCCGGAAGCGATCGCTTTCACGGTGGTCTCTCCGAATTTCTGCGGAACGAGGATTTGGATGCGCGCGACTTCTTTGCTCCGGCGCGCGAGGCATTAAAACGCAATCAGTTTGGAGGCGATCTGGGCGGCCCGCTGCGGCTGCCAAGCTGGCTCGGAGGCAAAGGCAAGACCTTCTTTTTCGTGGATTACGAAGGCATGCGCCAGCGCCAGGGAGATGTCTTCAACGACATCGTTCCCACCGCAGCCGAAAAGCAAGGCAATTTCAGCGCCGCAGGATTGAACGCGATCTATGATCCGCTGACCACCGCGAACGGCGCCCGCACGCCCTTTGCGGGAAACGTGATCCCCGCCAACCGGCTTTCGCCGCAAGCGCTGTTCTTCAACCAATACATCGCAGATCCAAATGTCGGCGCGAAGACGGCCGCCTTTGTTCCCATTGAGCCGCTCGATATCGATCAGTTCACCGTGCGGGGCGACCGCGCCATCAGCGACAAGCACCGGCTGTTTGTGCGCTGGAGCTGGGATGATTACCGCGACTCGCAACCCAATGCGTACCCGGCGCTTGGCTACGCCGATTTACATACGCGTGCGCAGAACGTGGCCGCCGGATTCACCAGCACGCTGACGCCCCATGTCGTCAACGAAGCTCTGTTCAGTTTTATGCCGCAGTGGATCGATTTGCAAGCCTTTCGCCAGGGCACGAATTTCAATCAGCAGGCCGGCATCACCGGATTCGAAGGACTCTCGAGGCCCGGCGTGGCTGGATCGTTTCCCGATTTTGCGTGGAGCGGCTACACCTCGCTCACCGGCTCCGCGTTCGATCAGCGCCCGAAGACGCAATACTTCACGGTGTATCAAGGCATCGATAACCTGACCTGGGTGAAAGGAAAACACGTCCTCAAGTTCGGCACGGAGATCCGCTACTGGCAGCCGCTATTTACGGACAGCTCCAATTATCAAGGTTCCTGGAGCTTCACGGGCGTAATGACGCAAAATCCGGCGCATGCTGCGGGCACCGGCGACGCATTCGCCGATTGGATGCTGGGGTATCCCTTCTCTTCGGCTCGCGCGTATCCGGGCAATTGGTTCGGCGGGGACGCCACTTACTTGCACTTCTTCGCCCAGGACGATTACAAACTCACCAGCCGGCTGACTCTGAACCTCGGCTTACGGTATGAATACTCGCCCTGGATGACCGGTTATAAGAACCAGTTGGGCACGTTCGACGGAACGTCTTCGAAGCCGATCATCGATGCAAGCAGCACGAATCAGCTCGATCTCTCATCCCAGTTCTCGGCGCCGACGGCTTACGCGCTATTCGGGAATTACATTCAGACGAGCCACCAGGCCGGCTTGCCGCTTTCGATCACGTATCCCGATAACAACCAGTGGGCGCCGCGCTTCGGCTTAGCGTGGCGGCCTTTTGGCGACAGAATGGTGATTCGCGGCGGATACGGAATTTTCTACGAAATGGAAAACACAGACGGGCGCGTCAACCGCAACATGCTTCCGTTTCTATTGAGCGAAACCGTGCTGGCGACGGCAAACACGGTGCCGAATCGCACGCTGGCGAACTTCTTTCTGGGGCGGACGCTCGGCAGCGCGGGAGTCACTCCTTCTTTGAATCCGACTTACACGCATTTGACGCGCGGAAGCGATCAGCACTGGAATTTCGGCATTCAGGAACAGATCACACCGGATACCGTCATCGAGGCCGATTATGTCGGCAACCACGGAACGCACTTGAACAGTACGAATCCGTTCAATGATCCGCTTGCTGGGCCCGGCGCCGTACAAGCGCGCCGGCCGTATCCGATTTGGGGACCGATTTCTTACTTTTCGCAGGACATGTCTACGGATTACGACGCACTGCAGATCAAAGCCGAAAAGCGCTACGGCGGAGGATTGTGGTACTTACTCTCTTATACGTATTCGAAGAGTCTTGCGATTGTGGATACCCCGGCAGCGGGCGGCGATTTCTATTTCGAGAAAGCGCGCTCCACCTTCGATATCCCGCAGAACATTGCGTTCAACATGGGATACGAACTGCCGTTTGGGAAGGGAAAACCGCTTCTGAGCAACCCGGGCCGCTTGACGCAGGTGCTGTTTGGCGGATGGAGCGCACAAGGCATCGTAATCTTCCGGAGCGGCCAGCCGTTCACGCCAACCATTTCGCGCGACATCGCGAATACCGGAATCGGCGGCCAGCGGCCGGAAATTGTGGGAACACCGGTGATCGTCGGTCAGCCAACTTGCTGGTTTTACGTCGCCTCCAATAAGGCCTGTACCGGATTCGCCCCAAACGCATCCAGCGCTTTTGCTCTTCCCGCCACGTATACCTACGGTAACGGCGGTGCGAATATTCTGCGCTCCGGCTGGCTGAAGAATTTCGATTTCTCGCTGTTCAAGACGTTTCACGTTACCGAATCGAGCTTGCTGGAGTTCCGCGCGGAATCGTTCAATTTGACGAATACGCCAACCTTCGGCATTCCGAACACAACCACAGACACGTCCTCGGGTGGCATCGTCACCAGCTCGGCGAATAACCCGCGTCAGCTTCAATTTGCCCTGAAGTACAACTTTTAAACACAATGCCCTTTCAACAGCCTACCGAGTTCCATGGCCCTGGTGTGCATGCCGGCAGAACCCCGACCGTTAGGGAGGGGTCTTCATGCGCTGTCTTCCGCAATTTTGTACTGTTTGCATTCTTAACGCCGTTGGCCTTCGCCCAGCAATCCGTCACAATCCATGTGGACGCGACTCAGAACCAAGGCCCGTTCAAGCCCGTGTGGAGTTACTTCGGCTACGACGAACCCAACTACACATACGCGAAAAACGGTCGTAAATTAATCCATGAACTGGCGGCGCTCAGTTATACACCGGTTCATATCCGCACGCATTTCATGCTCGCCACCGGCAACGGCACGCCCTCCTTCAAATGGGGATCGACGAACGCTTACACAGAAGACTCGTCCGGCAAGCCTATTTATAACTGGACGATTGTCGACAAGATCCTTGGAACCTACGTGGAAGCAGGCGCCACGCCATTTGTGGAGATCGGTTTCATGCCGCAGGCGCTATCGAGCCACCCGGATCCGTATGCCCCCGTCTGGAAACCCGGCGATAAGTTCAACAACTATTACGTCGGCTGGAGTTATCCGCCGAAGGATTACAACAAGTGGGGTGAGCTTGTTTATCAATGGGTGACTCACTCGGTCCAGAAATACGGCCGGTCTGCCGTGGAGAGCTGGAACTGGGAAGTATGGAACGAGCCGAATATCAGCTATTGGCACGGCACGCCGGAAGAATACGACAAGCTCTACGACTACACCGCAGCGGCGGTAAAACGTGCCCTACCCACCGCGCGAGTGGGCGGTCCGGCCTCTACAGGCCCGGCGAATCCGAAAGCCGCTGCGTTCCTGAAGCAGTTTCTGGAGCACTGTTCTTCCGGAAAGAATTACGTCACGGGCAAAACTGGTTCGCCGCTCGATTTCATCAGCTATCACGTGAAGGGTCGGCCAACGGTAGTGGACGGGCATGTCGTGATGGGACTTTCGCAGGAGATGAAAGACGCCCAGGATGGTTTCGAGATCGTTCGCTCGTTTCCGAAGTTTCAAAATCTGCCGGTTATCTTGAGCGAAGCCGATCCGGAAGGCTGCGCGGCCTGCTCGGCGCGCGTCTATCCGCCGAATGCGTATCGCAATGGAACGCTGTATCCCTCGTACGAGGCGGTCGCCATGAAAACGATTCTGGAGTTGGCGGAGCGAAGTCACGCCAATCTGCAGGGCATGCTGACCTGGGCGTTCGAATTCGAAGATCAGCCCTATTTCGATGGCTTTCGTACGCTCGCGACGAACGGCATCGATAAACCGGTGCTCAACGTGTTCCGGATGGCCGGACTGATGCGCGGGGATCGAGTAGACGTTCAGAGCACCGCAGTGCGGCAAGGTACGGGTGTCGATGGGATGGCCTCGCGTGGCGACCGCAAAATTTCCGTTCTGGTGTGGAATTATCGCGATGAAGATGTGAACAACCCTTCAGCCAACGTGGCGCTGAATATTTCCGGGATACCGGTGAACGTGAAGCGTCTGCTTGTAACGCACTATCGAATCGATCAAAATCACAGTAACGCCTACACGGTTTGGAAACAGATGGGATCGCCGCAGAATCCTACCGAGGACCAATACCGGGAACTCGAAAATGCCGGGCAGCTTCAACTGCTCGAATCGCCGCGCTGGATGAACACGGCCAAGGGTTCGTTGGATCTCGATTTTGCGCTGCCGCTCCAGGCGCTTTCGCTCGTCGAGCTGAGCTGGTAGGTGTCCTACCGGCGCCACATCGCTATCCTGATCGCCTGCGCCATCACGATCAGCTATTTCGACCGCCAAACACTGCCTGTGGCGATTGCCGCAATCCAGCGCGACATCCCCATTTCGAATACGCGCTTCTCCGACATGCAGGCGGCGTTCCTCCTGGCATACGCCGTGATGTATGCGGGGGGCGGCGCCCTGATCGATTTTCTAGGCACGCGTACGGGGTTCCTGCTCATCATGATCTGGTGGTCGCTGGCCTGCGCGAGTCATGGATTGGCAACCGGATTCGGCATGTTGATGCTGAGCCGCTTTCTCTTGGGAATGGGAGAGGGCGGCGGATTCCCCGCGGCCACCAAAGCAGTCTCCGAGTGGTTTCCGGTGGCTGAGCGCTCCTCCGCCATGGGCCTGATGAACGCCGGGACGGCGGTGGGCGCAGTGATTGCGCCTCCGTTCATTGCGGCGGTTCTTTCCGTAGCCACTTGGCGCTGGGTGTTTTTTCTTTCGGGCGCAGCAGGTTTGTTGTGGACCCTGTGGTGGTGGAAAGTGTATCGGCCGCCCGCTGTGGGGCAGACCCCTGGCCTGCGAGCCGGTCTTCTGACCGGCTTCAGCCTTCTCACCCGAAAGGACGTTTACGGCCTCGTCGGCGCAAAATTTTTGAGCGATGCAGCCTGGTACTTCTATCTATTCTGGCTGCCGAAGTATCTCTACGACGCTCGTCACTTCGACGTGAAACAAGTGGGCTACTACGCCTGGATCCCCTATGCAGCCTCCGGCATAGGTTGCCTAGTGGGAGGCTGGTTTTCCGGCTGGTTGATCCAGCGCGGGCACTCGCTCAACTTCGCGCGGAAAATGGCGCTCGGCTGTAGCGCAGCTCTGATGCCGTGGATCGTCCTCGTAACGCATCTGCCGGTGTCTATCGCCATTGTCCTGTTCAGCATCGCGTTTTTCGGACAGCAATCGTGGTCGACGCTCGTCATGGTGCTGCCGGCCGATCTGTTTCCGGGTGCGGTGGTCGGCTCTGTCGCGGGACTGGTCGGCTTCGGGGGCGCGATGGGCGGCCTTGTCTTTGGTCTCATAGCGGGGTATCTGCTCGATCACGGGTTCGGATACAGCACGGTATTTGCCGCGGTCGCCACGTTTCACGTCGCGGCGTTCTGTCTCATCCTTTTAACTGTCCGCAAGGTGGAAAAAGAAATCATATGAAAATCACCGAAGTTCGTACACGCGTGGTGGAGTGGAGAGGCAAGACGGTTCCGCCGCAGCCGCACTTCTGCACGAATCCAATCGACCTGCTAAATCTCGGCGACGATTCGATGGCCGGCTTCCGCTTTTACGGCTGGCTGATCGTGGAAGTATTTACCGATAGCGGCCACGTGGGCATCGGAAATGCAGCCCTCGCGCCCCGCGTGGCAAAAGAGATTGTCGATGTGTATCTCAAGCCGTTGTTGATCGGCAAAGATCCATTCGATACCGAAGCGCTCTGGCAGCACATGTACCGCCAGACTATGGCGTTCGGCCGTAAAGGAATCGGCATGGTGGCGATCAGTGCGCTCGATATCGCGATTTGGGACGTACTGGGCAAAGCAACCGGCCAGCCCGTCTTCCGGCTGCTCGGCGGAAGAACCAAGCCGAAGATTCCGATTTACGCAAGCAAACTATACAGCCAGAAGCTGGACGATCTCGCGGCCGAGGCCCGCAAGTACAAGGAACAGGGATACCGGGCCATGAAGATGCGCTTCGGCTGGGGACCGGTGGACGGGGCGGCAGGCATGCAGCGGAATGTGGAACTCGTGCGAACGATTCGCGACGTGATCGGATACGAGATCGACCTGATGGCGGATGCGTACATGGGTTGGACGCTCGATTATGCGACACGCATGCTGCCGCTATTGGAGCCTTTCCGGCTGCGCTGGTTGGAAGAGCCGGTCATTCCGGACGATATCGGCGGCTATGCGGCATTAAAGGCTCTCGGGGTGGTTCCGATCGCCGGCGGCGAGCATGAGTTCACGCTTTACGGCTTTCGCGAGCTACTGGAACGCAAGGCGCTGGATTACATTCAATTCGATACCAACCGGGTCGGAGGAATCACGCAAGCCCGCAAGGTTTCCGCCATGGCGGAAGCGTTTTCGGTCCCGGTGATTCCCCACGCCGGCCAGATGCACAACTTCCATGTCGTGATGGCCAGCTTGAATTCCCCGATGGCCGAGTTCTTTCCGGTCTTCGACGTAGAGATCGGCAACGAATTGTTCTGGTACATCTTCGATGGCGAGCCGCAGCCCGAAAACGGCTACATTGATCTGCGCAACGATCTGCCCGGCCTCGGAATCACAATCAAAGAAGACGCCCTAAAACAGTTCGCCGTCCTCGAATAGAAATTCCCTGCTTTCAATCAGTGTGCATCTGTGTCCATCTGTGGCTAATCTTTTTCCGCAGTTCCCTAAAACAGCACCTTCAACGCCAACTGCCCAATCCTCGGATCTTGCGCGCTGGTAAGCGTGCCGAATCCTCCCGCCGAGAAATTAGGTGTTGTGGAGTTAGCCGGATTATTAAAATTCACCCGGTTAAACACATTGAAGAACTCCGCCCGGAACTGGAGTCGGACGCGCTCCGACGCAAACGGAAACTCTTTAAACAGCCCGGAATCGAAATCCACATAATTCGGGCCCCGGAGACTGCCCTTCCCGATGTTGCCGAAACTCCCAACCGCCGGAAGCGCAAAGCCCGCGGGATTCAGATAATTCACGCACGGCGCCGAAAGCCCGCAGGCATTGCCGCCATAGGGATCGATGCCTGTGAAACTGACCCGATCTTCGCCCAACCCGGTCTGCGACTGATCCTTCCCCGCGAACACCGTGAAAGGACCGCCGGACATCGCGCTGACGATCCCGGTCCACAGCCAGCCGCCGAGCGTATAGCGAAGCAGCGCATTGTGGCCGTTCAACTTTGGCAAATCCCAAACGTAGGAGACGACGACGCGCTGTGGATGGTCGTAATCGGCCGGTCCGTAGTCGTCGTTATGGCGGCCCGGGAAATTCCATGGCAACTGCGATTGGCCTCCCTGCGCCGCGGCAACAATACCGGATCCGGCAGGCGTATCGTCAAGCGCCCGCGACCAGGTGTAATTCGCCAGAATCGTTATCCCGCGAGCGAAGCGCTTCTGCAACGTGATCTGGGCCGAATGGAAGATGGCATTGATATCTTGGGTTGACTGAATAATGCTTCCGAAAGGCTGAAACGTGCGCCGCGCATCTGTCCCCAATTTACTTCCCGGTATGTAAACAGCCGGATTCAGTTCCATTGGTTCCAGCAAGTGAGTGGAGCGCGAAGCAGCATAGGCAACGCGCAGCAGCCAGCCGGCGCTAAGCTGCCTCTCCAGCGTCAGGTTCCAGTTATAAATAGTGGGAGTTTGCAGTTTATGATCGTTGCTCGTGTCATAAGTGATCGCGAGCACCGGATAGGGCTGGAACGACACGTTCTTCGGCGGCGGGAACGGCGCGGGATAAGGATTCGTAAAACCGAAATACGGATTGCTAAATGTACCTGGAGGAGTGGTTACACTGAACTGCGGGCTGAACGGGGTAACATCGACAAACCGGTTGTTATACGCTCCAGCCAGTAACGCATCGTAGAAAACACCCGCGCCCCCGCGAAGACTAGTTTTACCGTCGCCTGTTAAATCGTAGGCAAACCCCACGCGCGGAGCAACGTTATCGAAGCTGCCGTTCGCTCCCCATTTCGGCGCTCCAGGATCGCCGGGGAACAGAAGCCCCGCCGGAGCATTCACATACACCTGCGAGTGGATTCCGGCGTAGTAATCGGCGGGCGTGAACTGCTCCGTTCGAAATTTCCGTTCTTCCCAGGGGAACAATGGATCGTATCGAAGACCTAAGTTGAGGGTCAGGCGGCGCGAGACGTGGTAATCGTCCTCCACATACAGGTTAAATGTGTTCAGCAGATTGTCCTTGAACTCGCCAAATCCTTGCGTGAAAGACCGGGCATAGCCCTGCATGAAACTTGCCAGCGCATCGTTCGTGACATCGGAAGTAAAACTAAATGAACCGGAGGTTCGAAACTGATTCCGAAGCAGAACTTGCGCGCGAATAACGGAGCCCCCAAACGAAATGCTGTGCTTACCGTGCACCAGATTAAAATCATCGCTTAGGTTATATTGATTCCGGATGAAGGCAGCCGGATCCGTCTGGCCTGGGCTGAAATAACCGGATACTTGGATACCCTCGATGGTTTTCGCGGTCGGAGGCTGCCAGATATTTACACCGAGGTCGGTGAGGCCGATGCTTCCGGCCGCCGGACCCCGATTCGAAGTCTCGCGGGAAAAGCTCAGCCGGAAGTCGTTCACCGCAGCGGGGCCAAAGATGTGCGTCTCTCCGATCAGCGCATTTTGGTCAATGATGTTCGCATAATTCTGGAAGCTCAAATAATTGGAAGGGTCCAGGAACCCCTCATTCGTGAAACTGTCGTAGAAGTAGCGAAGGGTCAGCCGGTCGTTGTCGGAGAAGGAGTGATCGCCGCGAGCTACATACTCGCCGAAATTCTGGACGATGGGCTGAGAGTAAAAAATCTGGCCGTTGCCGCCGGCCTGCGGAAGATACTTCAGGAATGCCAGCGAGGCAGGATTAAGCTGGCCCGGCAACAGAATGTTTCCCGGAATGGGAACTCCGTTCCGGTCGTTGATCTGAATTTTTTTGTGAAATGGATTTGCAGGATTGCTTGCGTTCAATAGCGCGGAAAAGTCGCCCGTCCGTTCGGCGGCAGTGGGTACGAACGCGCTGCTCGTGTTTCCCACATTCCGAATTTTCGTTCCCTGATAACCGAAAAAGAAAAACGTCTTATCTTTACCGTTGTACAGCTTCGGGATGACTACCGGCCCGCCGATGGTTCCGCCGTACTGATTCCGTTTCAGCAAATCGCGTTTCGCGGCAAAGAAGTTTCGTGCGTTGAAATCGTAATTGCGAACAAACTCGAACAGGAGGCCGTGTAGCTCGTTCGTTCCCGACTTCGTCACGATATTGACGACGCCGCCGGCATTGCCTCCGTACTGCGCTCCGTAGTTACTCGTCTGAACGCTAAATTCCTGGAGCGCGTCGGGAAACGGAAAAGGCTGGTTCGCGTTGGTATAGATATCGTTGTTATTCGCTCCATCCAGCCGGAAGCTGACCTCGTTCTGGCGCGCGCCGTTGGTCGATACAGTCACCACCGTCGGAAAGCTCTTCGTGTTTCCCTGGTCCACATCGTTCGGAGGCGCGGGAATGGCGCCCGCTACCACCAGAAGTAATGAAGCGGCGTTCCGGCCATTCAGCGGCAAATCGACAACCCTGCGTTGCTCCACTACTTCACTCAGCGTGGAATTGGACGTGTTGATGGCTAAGGGTTCGGCGCTGACCGAGACGGTTTCCGCCGCTTTCCCGATGTTGAGCGTCGCATTCACCGGAAGCGTTTGATCGGCAAGCAATCGCACACCGGTCTGCTTAAAATCCGCGAATCCGGTGGCGGAAATCGCGACTTCATACGTCGACGGCCGCAATGTCGAAACCACAAAATAACCTTGCTGGTTCGTGCTTTCCTGACGGGTTACGCCAGTCGCGGGATCGGTAACCGTTACCTTCGCGCCGGCAATTACGGCTCCGGATGGATCAGTAACCGTGCCGACAATTGTGGCAAATCCCTGAGCGGAGGCGAGGGACGTTGCAAGAAACAGAAGCACCAGGACGCGATTCATCATGGAACGGAAACCGATTATACATCCGAGCAGCTACAGAACCCCGCGCGTAAGCAAGGGGCGAGCAGCTACACAACCCCGCGCGTAAGCAAGGGGTGAACCAAGGCCGGATAGAATGACGCTATGGCTCAGGGCCACCCCGTTGCTTCGCCCCAAAAGCTACACGCAACCGAACGAGTCGCCCATTTTCGCTGGCTGATTTGCGGCCTGCTGTTCTACGCAACCACAGTCAACTACATGGACCGCATGGTTCTCGGCATTCTGAAGCCGACTATTGCCGCGAACCTGCACTGGACCGAGACGCAGTACGGCCTGATCAACTCCGCGTTCCAGCTTGGTTATGCGTTCATGATGCCGATCGCGGGCCGGCTTTTGGACCGGCTTGGATTGCGCTTGGGATATGCAGCGGCCGTCCTGTTCTGGAGTATTTCTTCGATGTGTCATGCACTCGCCGGGAATGCGTTTCAGTTCGCGATGGCGCGCTTGGGCCTGGGCCTGGGAGAGGCGGCGAATTTTCCAGGCGCCATTAAAACGGTTGCCACCTGGTTCCCGAAGCGCGAACGCGCACTCGCCATCGGCATCTTTAATAGTGGTTCGAATATCGGGGCCGTTCTTGCGCCGCTGGCTGTTCCGATACTGACGGCGCATTTCGGGTGGCACTCCGCATTTCTGTTTACCGGATCGCTCAGCTTGACTTGGGCGATCATCTGGTCCATCTTTTACCGTGATCCGGAAAAGCAGCCACGCCTGAGCGCCGCGGAGTTGGCGTATATTCGCTCCGACCAGGATGAGGCCGCAGTCAGCAGCGTGCCCTACGTGCTGCTGCTCGACAAGCGGGCAACCTGGGCTTTTCTGATCGGCAAATTCCTGACCGATCCGGTCTGGTGGTTCTATCTATTCTGGCTTCCAGGCTTTCTTCACCTGAAGTACGGCCTCAATCTGCTCCAGCTTGGGCCGCCGCTGATCGTGATTTACCTGGCGGCGGATCTCGGCTCGATTGGAGCGGGTTGGCTCTCTTCGTTTCTGCTGAAGCGCGGCTGGAGCGTGGCGCGAGCACGCAAGACCGCCATGCTGATTTGCGCGTTGTGCGTTGTCGCAGTCATCTTTGTTCCTGCCGCCGCGGGAAATCTCTGGTTGACGGTGGCGCTCATTGCTATGGCGACTTCGGCGCATCAGGGCTGGTCGGCTAATCTCTTCGCTATGGCCTCGGATACCTTTCCTCGAACCGCCGTGGGTTCCATCGTCGGCCTCGGAGGTCTGGGCGGCGCAGTAGGCGGGATGATCGCGCAACCCGCCATCGGCAAATGGCTCGACCTTTCACATGAATCCTACGCGCCATTGTTCTTTGCAGCAGGATCGATCTATTTGATCGCGCTCTTGATCATTCATGTGCTGCTGCCGCGGTTTGAGCAGGTGGAGGTTCAATGAACAGAACCCCGCGTCAGCCACCTCAAACCGGGTTTTTACCCTCAATTTTCCCATAATTTCTCAACGACACCCTACCTCAACGACCTTCGCCTCAGTACCCAGATATGCGCCAAGTTATTGAATATAAAAGACAAAAAAGATCGCGCCTCCTTCATGACCGTCCCGCCGCCTGCCTCTTTTTTTATAGACGGTAAAAACTAGTGTGCGCCGGGCAAAGTCGCGAGATAGTTTCCGTATCCGATGATCAAAGTTGAGCCCAACAGCACGGCGAGACCGGTGATCAGCAGACGAATGGCGGTGCGGCCCGCGCCTTTCCACTCCTTCAGCCCGACGCCCCAGAGCGTGCTGAAGATCACGATGCTCGCCATGTGCAGCGTCCAGCTCGAAAACTTATAAGCGCCCATCTGCGTTTCGCCCATCGTGTAGAAGAAAAACTGCATGTACCAGGTGACTCCAGCCAAGGCGCACAGCAGGTAATTCCGCAGCAACGGCACCTGGACCGTCTCACGCATCAAGGCCGCGGGCGTGTGTGTCAGAACGCTGGTAGTTGGGCCATTGAGGGCGGTATCTTCGATGGGCTGCGGACCACCCGGATCCTTGAAGGTCACGACAACGGGAAGTTCGGAGCTGAGATATTCGTGGCCGCTCCGATTGCGGATATTGAGCGATACGGTCCAGATGAAATTGGTAGTGAATCCGCCCAGCAGCACCACGATCAGCACCGGCAATCCCTGCCAGAGAACCGGTGTACCGTGTTGGATCGTGAGCGCTTTGATGGGATCGCCCGCCGCAAGTCCATACGCGAAGCACGCGCTCATGATTCCGGAGATCACCGCGATTACAAAGCCCTTCTTCAGATCGAACTCTTCGATGGCTTTCTTTTGTTCTTCGGGAGGCATGGCGCGCTCTTTGTAAACGCCCGCGAGGCCCGCAATCGCAATTCCGACCAGGCAGATCGCGATGCCTGTAAGAATCACGCGCCCCGAAGTCGTCTCCACAACCTGGCTCACAAACGTACCGCTGAAGATGGGCGGCATGAGCGTTCCAAACGTCGCGCAGAGGCCCATCACAATCGCCATTCCGAGCGACAGGCCCAGGTAGCGCATGGTGAGCCCGAAGGTCAACCCGCCGATGCCCCAGAGCAGGCCGAAGAAGTAACACCAGAAGATTGTTTTCCCCGGAGTCGCCGCAAGCACTGCGCCTAGACTTCGCGTTAGGAAAAAGGCGATCAGCCAAGGGGCAATGATCCAACTGAAAATGCCGCCCACCAGCCAGTACGTCTCCCAGGACCAGCGGCGCACAAACCGGTAGGGGACATAGAAGCTGCCGGAGGCCAAGCCGCCGAGCCAGTGATAGACGACGCCCAAGGCGGGATTCGGTGTCATGGTCTGCTGGAATCCAGTTTACAGATGGAAGACTTCTTCCAGGCGTACCAGCGCGCGGTCGGGCGTCGCGCCTGGCTGCTGCACAAAAAATTCCGACATCTCGAGCTGCCAGCGCGCGTTCACGTCACGGCGGGACATCTCGTCGCGGGCGCGCTCGAAATCGTCTGTTTCCAAATAGCCGATGAGCAGCCCGTCGGGCCGGAGAAACAGAGAATAATTGTTCCAGCCGGTTTCCCGGAGCGCTTGCTGCATTTCGGGCCAGACCGCGCGATGGCGCGCTTTATATTCCTCGATGCGGTCCGGCCGAACTTGCAAGGCAAAACAGACGCGTTCCATCAACGCAGGAACGCCTCGGACAATCCGCCGTCTACCGGGATGACGTGGCCCGTGGTCTTGGCGCTCTCATCGCTGAGCAGCCACACAATAGCATTCGCGCAATCCTGCGGAAGGATGGGTCTGCGGGTCAACGTGCGTTGCGCGTAGAAGTCCGCAAGCTTCGAGCGCAGATCTTCGGTCGATTCCGAATCGGAAAATTCGATTCCGTACTTGCGAAGGGAAGCGATGACCCGATCGCGCGGGAACATTGTCGATCCCGCCACTACGGTTGCGGGAGCGATTCCGTTCACGCGAACCAGCGGACCCAGACCCACTGCTAATTCGCGAATCAGATGATTCGTAGCCGACTTGCTGACGTCATACGCTTCGCTGCCGCTCTTCGGAACAACAGCGTTGGCCGAGCTGGTAAGCACCATGGCGGCCGGGAGCCGCTGATCGCGCAGGACCCATTCGGTTTGGCGCGCCAGCAGATAGTTGCCGGTGACATTCACCAGGAAGGTCTTCGTCCACTGTCCTTCGGTCAGTTGACCATTGGCTCCTGCGACCGGATAAATGGCCGCGGTGTTTACGATTCCATCGACTCCGCCAAACTGCAGAACCGTGTGGTTCACTGCATTGGCAAGGCTCTCGGAGGAGCTGAGGTCTACCGCGGTGTGCGAGACGGATTCCTTCGACGACACTTCCGCCACTTCCGCTGCGACGGCCTTGGCAGCCTCCGCGTTTTGATCGGCTACGACAACGTGGGCTCCTTTTCGCGCCAGCAGCAGCGCCACTTCCCGGCCGATCCCGCTTCCCCCGCCCACGACGAGCATGATCTTGCGGCTGAACTCGGCTTCGGGGGGCATGCGCTGCAGCTTGGCTTCTTCAAGCGCCCAGTACTCAATGCGGAATGCCTCCGAGCGTGGCAGCGCCACATAATTGTGAAGCGTGGAGAACTGCTGGGATTGCTCCGCAGTCCGCGCCTGCGGCAGCGGATGCTCTACTTTGCCGCCATCGAGCACACTGGCGCCTTCCATCACGTGAATGGCGTTGACGAAAAACTCCGTCGTGATGCGCGCTTCTTTCTTGTTCTTGCCGAAACCGAAGATGCCGAGGCCGGGGATGATGACTACCGACGGATTTGCGTCGCGGACCTTGGGCGAATCCGGCTTGGCCCAATCGTTGTAATAGGCGCGGTATTCATTCCGGTAAGTTTCCGCGCGCTCGGCGACGAGGGCTTTCAGAACGTCGAGTTTTTCTTCGTCCGGATGCCAATCGACGAACATGGGGCAGATCTTGGTCCGGAGAAAATGATCGGGGCAGCTCGTACCGAGTCCGCCGAGTTCCTCCGCCCATTCCGAACCCGCGAAATTCAGCGCATCCTCGCCATCTTCGTAATGCGCGATCAGCCGACGTGTTCCCGAAACAATACCGCGCAAGGTGGGCAGTATGGCGGCCGCAATGGCACGGCGGTTTCCCAGCGGCTTCCGTCGAACGCCGCCAAACGCAGGAGCTCCCTTCTTCCGGTGCTGCTGAATGAACTCACCCATCTGATCGATGGTATGGATGCTGTTCAAGTAGCATTCGCGCTGGGTGTTACCCCAGGTGAAGAGCCCGTGACTACCGAGCAACACGCCATCGCAGCCTGGATTTTCCTTGATGGCACGCTCCAGTTGCAGCGCGAGTTCAAACCCAGGCCGCTGCCACGGCAGCCAGACAATCTTGCGGCCGAATTGCTTGTTGAATTCTGCAAGCTTCTGTTTCCCGTTCGCGCTGGCGGCAATCGCAATGGCCCAGTCCGGATGTAAGTGGTCGACATGCGGATAGGGCACAAAAGCATGCAGCGGCGTATCGATGGAGGCGGCCACCCGGTTCTGGCCGAATGCCGAGAGCGGATAGTATCCGACCATCTCGTCTTCGTACTGTTCGCCGCGATAGACGCTCTTGAGCTGTTCGAGGCGGTCGAGATACAGCAGTGCAAATCCCGATTCTTTAATGGACCCGAGATCGCCACCGCTGCCTTTCACCGCGAGGACGCGCGCGGGCTTCCCGGTAAATGGATCCGGCAGCTCCATTTTGGAGCTGGTGTTTCCTCCGCCGAAATTTGTGATCCGTAGGTCGGCTCCGAGCAGATTGGAGCGATAGCGCAAGAGCGCAAGTGGATTGTCCGCGTATTGGGACGCTTGCTTTTCGTCCCACAGATCCTGAACGTGTACCAATTCCGTGGTCTGAGGCATATGTGTTCCTTCCTGTTCTCAGGCGTATGAAGAAATGCTGGCCATGTTCCTGGCGCCGCGCTCTTGCGCGATGCGTTCCAGATAGCCGCTCTTCTCGAACGCTTCCATGGGATTCTCCGGCAGTCCTTTGGATGCCCGCCATTCACGAATCGCCGGGCGCACATCCGTGGCAAACGCATCCTGGAGGCAAGACTCCGCGCGAATGAGATCCGATTTCTGTTGCGCTGCGGCGAGCAGTTCGTGATCCACCAGCGCGGCCTTCGCGAAAAGTTCCTGCGCCATGTTTACGGTCTGGATCATGGCCGCAATCTTCCCTTTCAAATTGTGGCTCTGATCGATCATGTAGGCGATATCGGCCCGCCGCCCGTTCTCCCACTCGAAAAAGAGGATCTCGTGGAAAATTCGAAATACCTGGTATGGATCGATTGACCCCATGGTGAGATCGTCGTCCGCGTACCGCCGGTCGTTGAAATGAAAACCGCCGAGCATGTTTTCGTCCAGCAGCCAGGCAACGATCTGCTCGATGTTTTGCGAAAGATAATGGTGGCCCGTATCCACCAGCACCTTCGCGCGCGGTCCGGCAGCGCGCGCCAGGAGCAACGCCATGCCCCAATCCGCAATATCGGTATGATAGAAGGCCGGCTCGAACGGCTTATATTCGACGAGCATCCGCTGATTCGGCGCTAACTCTTCGTGCGTCGCTTTCAAACACTGCTCGAAGAGTTTCTTGCGCTGGCGGATGTTGGCTGTGCCCGGGTAATTCGAACCATCCGTAAACCAGTAAGAAATATCGCGGCTCTGCAACCGTTTCGCAATCGCGACGCTTTCTTTAGAATGCTTCAACGCTTCTTGACGAACGGATTCATCGGGATTCGCAAACGAACCGTATTTGTAAATCTGATCCTGAAACAGATTCGGGTTGATGGAGCCGGGGCGCACTCCATAACGCCGGCCGAGCGAGGCTACTTCTTCGATGCTGTCCACGCCCTTGGGAAAATCCCAGAGGACGTGCAGAGCAATAGTGGGGCACACTCCCGTCAGCGAATGCACCTGCCCCGCATCGCTGAATTTTTCCTCAATGCTGGTGGCCGCGGCAGCTTGCAAAAATTTGCCGAAGCGGGTGCCGGTATTGGCAAAACCCCACGAAGGCAGCTCGATTTGAAAGCTGTCCAGCGCTCGAAAAACCTTTTCGGTTTGCTGAGAGTCCATTGCGATCACGCTTTCACCAGAATGATGTCCAGAGTTCGGGGCCCATGGACGCCTTGAATCCGGGTCATTTCGATGTCGGCCGTAGCCGACGGCCCGGAAATTGTGGTTAGCGGAGCCACGCTATACGGCGCGAGGGCGCGGATGCCCTCCGGTACGGTCTCAACGATCTGGCTCGTGTAGACCACACATAAATGATAATCGGGAATCAGCGTCAAGGCCCGGCGGCCTTCGCCACCGGAGTGATACAGAACGATGGTGCCGGTCATGGCAATGGCCAGTGCGCAGCCGGTCAGGACTCCTTCGCTCGCGTCGATTTCGCCGTACGTCAACCCTTTATCGCGGACGAATTCAAACCCTTCGGGCAGCCAGTCCTCCGGCAAATCTCGCGCGATCACGAGTCCACGCTTGCGCCGCTCCGAAAGAATTTCGCCAATTACAGAGCGCAGCTCCCACGGGGCGCAGCGGTAGACCTTGGCCCCATAATCGCGCAGGCGGTCCGTAAATAGTTCGATCCGGCCCGATTCGTCGAGATCGCCGGATTGCCGGTAATTGCGCGTGATGGCCTCATACTGGCTTTCGCGCATGGAGCTGTAGTCGGGGACAGCGCGGCGGATGCGTTCGAGAATCTGATGCTTTATGGTCATCGTTCCGTCTGTTTTCGCGCCGCCCACCATTCGCGGAAAGATTGCGCCGGAATAGGCTTCAAATCACGAACAGCGCTCCAGCCGCTTAAAATGCCGGGCAGGCTACGGATGACTCCATCGCGCTGAAACGGAATCTGGCCGATGCGGCCTGCTTTCTGCGCTAATTCCAGGTGGCCTTCATCTGATAGAGCAAATGCCGCGGCTTTCATTTCAAGCCGTTCCAGAATGGGCGCGTCGCCCCGCTCGACAACTTTTCCCCGAAGATGTAACAGGATCTCCGGAATGTTGATCTTTACCGGGCACACTTCGTAGCAGGCCCCGCATAAGGACGAGGCGTACGGGAGCGATTGCGAGTGCCGCATCGATTGCAGTTGCGGCGTCAGAATGGCGCCGATGGGGCCGGCGTAAACAGAGCCGTAAGCGTGCCCGCCGGTTTGCCGGTACACGGGGCAGACGTTCAGGCAGGCGCCGCAGCGAATGCAGGCCAGCGTTTCACGGGATTCCGGATCGGCCAGCACATTCGTCCGGCCGTTATCGAGCAGCACAACGTGGAACTCGCGCGGACCGTCGCCTTCGGCAATCCCGGTCCAGATGGAGTTGTACGGGTTCATGCGCTCGCCCGTAGCCGAGCGCGGGAGCAATTGCAGAAAGACTTCGAGATCCTGGAACCGGGGAATGATCTTTTCGATACCAACGAGCGCGATGAGCACATCCGGGAGCGAGATGCACATCCGGCCGTTGCCTTCCGATTCGACCACACACACCGATCCGGTTTCGGCAATTGCGAAATTGGCGCCGGTGATCGCAGCTTTGACGCGCAGGAACTTTTCGCGGAGATACTGACGCGCGGCATTGGTCAGGTCTTCCGGCCGGTCTCCCAGATCAGGAAGATTCATCTTCTTCCGGAAAATTTGCCGGATCTCGCTCTTGTTGCGATGCAGAGCCGGTACGACGATGTGGGACGGCTTGTCCTCGCCAAGCTGAATGATGAGATCGGCGAGATCGGTTTCGTGCGGCGTGATGCCGGCGAGCTCGAGCGCTGCGTTGAGGCCGATTTCATCGGAGGTCATGGTTTTCACCTTGATGACCTCCCGCGCTTCGTGCGCGTGAAGAAGGCCGACTATGATTTCGTTGGCCTGATCGGCATCTTTCGCCCAGTGCACCTGGCCCCCGGCGCGAACGCAGGCTTGCTCGAATTCCTGTAGGTAGAAATCCAGATGACGAAGCGTGTGGGCCTTGATCTGGCGGGCCGATTCACGCAGTTCCTCCCAATCGGGCATCTCGGCGACCACCCGCGCGCGCTTGTTGCGAATGACATCGGTCGCGTGCCGGACGTTGCGCCGCAATTGGGCGTTCTTAATGAGCTCTTTGGCCGCTTTGGGGAATTTGGGAGCCCCCGCCGCTTCTCCTACCCGGACGCTCACGCGAGTTTCTCCGCTTCGGTAGAGGCCAGAATCTCCGCCAGATGAAGGCAACGAACGCCGGCGCGCTGCCGGCTTAAACCGCCTCCAATGTGCATCAGGCAGGAGTTGTCGTTCGCGGTGCAGACTTCGGCACGGGATTCGAGAACACAGCGAATTTTCTCAGTTAACATGCCCGCCGAAACGTCCGGATTTTTTATGGAGAACGTGCCGCCGAAGCCGCAGCATTCCGTGGCTTCCGGCAATTCGATCAGTTCCAGCCCCTCCACCTCGCGCAAGAGCCGGATTGGTTTATCGCCGAGTTGGAGCGCGCGGAGGCCGTGGCACGCCGGATGATAGGTGACGGAATGTGGAAAGAACGCGCCGAGTTCGGTAACGCCCAATTTGTCTACCAGCAACTCCGAGAACTCGTATACGCGGGGAATCAGATCCTCGATGGCGCGTTGTAAATCCGGATCGCCGCTGTGCGCCGCTATGCGGGGATACTGGTCGCGAATCATTGCGACACAAGAAGAAGAGGGCGAGCAGATAATTTCAGCATCGCGGAAGACATCGAGGAAGTGCCGCATCAGCGCAGCCGCCTCCGCCTGGTACCCGGTGTTGTAATGCATCTGCCCGCAGCACGTCTGCGCTTGCCGGAATTCCACGGTGTGTCCCAGCCTTTCGAGCACGGCAACCACCGCCTTTCCGGTTTCCGGAAATAAGGTGTCGTTGTAACAAGTGATGAAAAGAGAAATGAGCACTGAGCCTCTGGCCGCTTCTACGCGCCAAGGAAAACCGGCTTTATATGCCGTTCAAACAGGTTCTGGGTGACATTTTTCGAGATGGTAGGCTGGAATTCCTTCAACAGATCAAGATAGCGCTGCCCCATTTTGGCCGCGACCTTGAAGCCGACGTGCAAAAGCTGGCGGAAGCTGGGATTGAAATTCTTGTTTGCAGGGTCGTGCCGCAGTGCGGAAGTAAACTGTTCGGCGGTCCACTTGTTTACTGTGGACGGATCGGGCAGTTTGTCCGGATTGATAGCGATCACGGCCGAATACGGAGCGCATAGCGCCTCGCGCTGCGAATACGCGGCCGCATAAACTTCTTTCGCCATCTGCAAGCCATCGCCGCCGCCTTCGGCTAAGCCGATCAATTCTTCGAGCCACGTGGTGCCGGCGGTCTTCAAATGCACGCCGGCATTGAATTTCTTCATCGTTTCGCGAATAGGACGGTAGATCGAAAATTTATCGCTGCCGGAATGAACACTGAGTTTGAGGTTTTCCGGCAATCCGTATTCTTTGATAGCGAACGCAATGGTGGCGACATCGTTGGCAAACTCTTCGGCGAACTTTGCCACGTTTCCTTCGTAGTCGACACCCTTATTGAAACGGCCCGTGAATTTCGGAGCGATCGTCTGAATAGGAATGCCTTCGTCCGCAATCGCAGCCAGAATAATCAGAAGTTCCGCCGGGACTTGCGGCCGGTCGGTCTCGTCCATGGAAACCTCCGGGATGAACCGCCCCTGGCCTTTCTTGTCTTCAATTTTGCGATAGATCCTGCTGGCTTCCTTTACCGCCGCGAGATACTTTCCGGCAGTCTGGGCGGCGAAATCGCGGTCGATTTGAGTTTGGCCCGCAACGCCCGGAATTTCGAAGGGCCGAAGGAGTTCTGTGTGGCGATTGACGAAAGCTTCGATGTCGTTCGTTTGCGCGGGGCGGCCGATCCAGTCGGCCACGTCAATGGTGTAGAAATCGCTGGGTTCGAGAAACCGGTCGACGGTTTCGAAATTGATATGGTCGGCGTCGACGTGATACGGCTTCTCCCAGTGGAGTTTTCGGACTGCGCAATCGGCAGCCGCGCGCACGCTATCCGGTTCGGAGCCGATGATGTTATGCTCGCGGTTCGATTTATTCCACACCGGAATGACATCCACTCCGCGTTCGGCGGCTAAGACGCAGGCGCGAAGCTGAGCTTCGGCTTCATGTGCGAAGCGGTCGCCGACACCGACGGAATACTTACTCAGTTGTATTTTGTCGCTCATTATTTTTCACTCGCGTACTCTTTATAGAGCCGGTCAATGGTGGCGGGGTCGATATCGCCGTGTACCACGACGCGGTATCGCAAATGGACGCTCTGGCCCGGTTCCAGTGTCACGTTTCGGACCGGAAGAGCTTTATCGTACGCATGATCCGCAAATGGATTCGCCGCCAGCAGGCCGTAATCGCGGGCGTGCCAGCGTGCTGGGTGATGGAAGCTCGACGGATGATCGAAGATAACCAACCCGGCTTTTTCGCCGTCCAGCGTTCCGGTGTAATCGCACCAATCCGCGCGCTGCCCCCAAACTTCTTTCATCGTCTTTTGTCCTGCGGCATCGGTAATCAAACCGCCGTGTTTCTCGGTAAGGGGGTCCGCCATTCGGATTCCAAACGCTCCGTCTTTGTCATCCGCAAATACCGCTTTTACATCCGCCGTGAGCGTGACATCCATGTCGACGATCCGGTATTTGGGGTCCGAATGAAACGTCATGGTCCGATTTTCGGTGAGGATTTTCGCGCCGGAGGGCGGCAGCCAATCGAAGATGGCGTGAATCACGCCGCGTTTGCCACCCGTCTTTGCAATTTTGACACTGCGCGCCACGATGGTCCCAGCGTTCGCCCGATGATAGGAGTACTCATTCTCCCAGAAATTTACGCCGTTCACGTCGATGTAGCCCAGCCACATGCCGCGATGATGCGGATGATCGCGGGTTGTCCCGGAATCCGGAACCATGGGCCAAAGGCGCGTAACAACTTTACCTGTGGCGGTGCGGAGAGGAGAAAAATAGGGCTTGGGAGCGTCGCGTGAAGTGTACAGATCCCCGAATGGCTTGCCATCGATTTCGACGCTGTATTTGCCGTGGGGTTCGGCTTTGATGTTGACTTGAGCGGCCAAGCAGCCAGCCGCCATCAGACCAACTATAATTAGCGCTTTCATATCGCTCCGGTGATTTTGAATGCCACGGCGTAATCGCAAGGCTTCTGTTGTGGCACAAGAATCTTCAATCCCGTGTCGTCCTGTGTCCACCGGAGCTTGGCATCGGAGCCGAGCAGCTCTATATTCTGAATTTTCCCCACTCTGAGTCCCGTATTTGTCGCTAAAGGCCGGATCACGGCCTGATATTCGGGCCAGCCCATCACAAAAGCATAGAGGGTATCGTCTTTGGTCGTGAACCGTACGTCGGCCGCAGTCAGGTCTTTCCGGTTCTTCTCATTGAACGCCGATTCTTTCGCGGACGGTTCCGTGCCGGGGCCTTCGCCGAAGATTTTCCACGGCCGCGTACCGTGGATGCCTTCGACGTTTACACTCATCCAGTTCGTAATCCCTTCCAAAACGTTCAATTCTTCCAGATCGAGAGCGCCGCTGCTCGGGAGCGGGAAGTTCAAAAGAAGATTCCCGTTGCGGCTGACGATATCCACCAGCATATCGATCACGGTCTTCGGCGTCTTGTATTGCTGGCCTCGTTTGTAGTGCCACTGGCCGATGCAGGTGTCGGTTTGCCAGGGGCGCGGCCAAATCGCGTCCACGATGCCGCGTTCCACATCGAGCGTCGCAACCCCGTGTTCCGTATCTTCGATCCGCTTGCTCGTGTAGACCGCTTCCACCTTGCCGCCGTTGTGCTTGGCGCTCAGATTGTAATGATGCGCGACCAAGCTCAAGCCGTAATCTTCGAACGGAAGCGCGCCATCGGTATAGAGCAGATCCGGTTGATATTGATCCACCAAATCCTTGATGCGCTGATACCAGTGGTGCTTCCACCAGACGGGAATTCCGCTCTCATTCCAATCAAGGTCTTTGCCCCAGACCTGATCGGAATCGACATACAGGCTATCGTTCGCGGGGTTGGCGCCGTCGTACGGAACGCCGGTGAGCGGTCCGGTTTCGTCATGGCCGTGGCTCGTCGAGAACCATTTGTAAGTGATCCAAAGGTGCTCAGTGACGCCGAATTTCAAACCCTCGTTCTGCGCCGCCTGCTTCCATAGCCCGACAATGTCCTTTTTGGGGCCCATGTTCACGGCATTCCAATGGGGTTGATACTTCGAATTCCACATGTCGAAGTTGTCGTGATGCACGCCCATGCTGACGAAATACTTCGCGCCAGCTTTTTTGTACATGCGCATCAATTCGGCGGGCTCGAATTTCTCCGCTTTCCAGAGCGGAATCGTGTCTTTATAACCAAACTTCGACGGATGCCCGTAAGTCTCGACGTGATAGTTGTATTGCCCACTGCCCTGCATGTACATGTTGCGGGCGTACCAGTCGCCGTCTTCAATGGCAGATTGCGGTCCCCAGTGCGCCCAAATGCCGAATTTCGCATCGTGGAACCATTCGGGGATTTCATAATGGCTCAGCGATTTTCGCGTGCCTGCGAACGGTCCTTTTTCGATCTCGACTCCGGGCGGCAATTCGGGCTGCGCGCCGCGTAAACCCAAAGCGGGCAGGGCGGCAGCGAGCGTCTGAAGCGCGGCTCTTCGACTGATTCGCATACGTTTGGATTCTATCCATTCACGCCGGAAGCGAGGAACCCGCCATCCACGGCGATGCACTGGCCCGTGATGAAACTCGCTGCATCGGAGGCCAGAAATATCGCGGCTCCGATAAGTTCGGGAATCTTGCCGAAGCGTTTCATAGGAGTTCGCATCAGGAGTTCGCGGCCGCGGTCCGTACCATCCAAAAGCGCGGAATTTAGTTCGGTGCGAAAAACACCGGGCGCTATGGCATTCACGTTCACGCCCTTTTGCGCCCACTCGACTGCAAGGCTGCGTGTCAAGCCAAGCACGCCAGACTTGGAAGCGGCGTAAGCGGCCACTTCGAAGAAACTCACATACGAATTCAGAGAAGCGATGTTGACCACGCGGCCGCGGCTGCTTGCCACCAAGGGTTCATAGAAGCTTTGGCAGGCGCGCAGAGTACCGGTCAAATTGACGTCCATCGAATTGTTCCACTCGGGTTCCGTGATGGCGACCGTTGGTTTGCGAAAAATCTGTCCTGCTGCATTAAGAAGAATGTCAACCCGGCCGAACTCATTCAGTACTTCATCGCGCAGCCTGTCGATAGAGTCACGGCTCGCGGCATCGGTGGTTCGGCGCAGCGTTTTGCGGCCCAGTGCCGCAATTTCCGAAGCAACTTCGCCGACCAGATTTTCGCGGCGGCCGGTGGCCACCACATCGGCTCCCGCTTCGGCCAGAGCAACGGCGAGAGTGCGGCCAATACCGGAAGTGCCGCCCATCACCACGGCGACGCGGCCCGCAAGATCGAACAGTTCGAGAGACATGGCCATCATCTTATAATCACTGGGCAATGGCGAAACCGTGGCTGATCGTCATCGGCGGCTTTCTCGGCGCGGGTAAAACCACGCTCATTTTGCAAGCCGCACGTGTGCTGTGTAGCCGTGGGCTGCGGGTCGCCGCAATTCTCAATGACCAGGGCGGCGGGCTGGTCGATACCGGGCAGGTCCGCCGGCACGGCATCCCTGCCGGCGAAGTGGCGGGCGCGTGTTTCTGCTGCCGCTTCTCAGACCTGTTGGACCGCGCCGCGGAATTGCGCAAGGCAGAGCCGGATGTCATCTTTGCCGAGCCGGTGGGGAGTTGCACCGATCTTTCGGCGACCATTCTTCAGCCGCTCAAACGGGATTTCCGCGACCAGTACCGTATTGCCCCGTTTACGGTACTGGTCGACCCAGAGCAGGCGGAGCGTTTCACTACAACTGAATCCGACACGGAACTTGGCTTCCTTTTCCAGCAGCAGATTGCCGAAGCTGATATCGTCGCGTTCACGAAGATTGAATCTGGGCGGAATTTTGCTGCTCTGCCGGTGCCCGAAGTGCGGTACCTGAGCGGTATTACGGGTCAAGGCGTTGCAAGCTGGCTGAACGAGCTATTTTCCGGAAGCATCACGGCGGGCAGCAAGCTTTTAGACATCGATTATCAGCGTTATGCAGAAGCGGAAGCAGCACTGGGATGGCTGAACTGGACGGCGACATTGCAGCTTTCGAACCCGCTCGGCGCAGCGGAACTGGTTGGTCCATTTGTCGATACCCTGTTGAGCGCACTGGAAACGGAGGGAGCCAGAATCGCACATTTGAAAGTTCTGGACGAAACTCCCGGGTCATATTTGAAAGTTGCGGCAACAGGGAACACCGAGCAGCCGCACGTGGAGGGGGATCTTACAGCGTCGCCGGAAACTTTGCATGAGATCCGAGTGAATCTTAGGGCTGTGATCGAGCCGGGCCGCTTGAAACAAGTCTTTGCGCGACAGATGGAGCAGCTGCCGGGATCGAGAAGCGGCGAAGTCCTGGAGTGCTTCAGCCCTGGGGCGCCAAAACCGGAGCGGCGGCTTGGTGTTGTCGTTACCTGAATATCTCCGCGGCAGGATGGAGTTCGAACTCCGCTCATGTTCAGATGGAAGAAAGGACGGCGAATAGACGCGCGGCAGAATGCAAGGGTTGAACCAGAAATGGGGCCGATTTCGTCCAAGAGTTATGCGTGACCTTCGCGCAAATGGGGTCGGGAAAACGGTCGCAGAAAACCTGTCGAAGGTGCTCGCGGCCTTTGCCGCAGGTCTGGCGATTTTCGCTGGATGCGCGCTGATTTACTCGCGGGTTCAGGACAGCCAGGCGCCGGCCGCAGCTTCGAGCAGAGTCCATCCTGTGCCGGCCTCATCAACTACTCCGGCAGTTTCGACGGAGAACGCCGATCCTGAAGCCAGTTCCGTTCCGGCCGGCACAGAGCAGGCTCCGGCCCCGGCAACCGACCCGCAAGCTCCGGTTCGAACTCATCGGACCACGTCCCACTTAGACCCGTCCGCACCGGTCAGCCCGCCAATGCGGATGAAACCGCAGATCCCGGATGCGGTGCTCCATCCCTGGATGAGCGCAAGCGCGGCACCACACGGTGCGCCGGTTCCACCAGTTCAGCTTCCCGAGCTCAAGACGATTTCTGTGCCTCCGGGAACCATCCTGAAAGTGCGCCTGAACGAAACGCTTTCGAGCAAGCACAATTCCACAGGCCAGACGTTTCGTGCGACTCTGGCTTTTCCGCTCATAGTGGACGGAACGGTTGTCGCAAAGTCGGGTGCAACGGTGCTGGGCCGAGTCGTCGATGCACGCAAGGCGCGCCTGATCCATGGCCGCTCTGATTTGAGTTTGATTCTGACGGATCTCACCACTTCCGACCGGCAGCTTGTAAAAGTTCGCACCGCGCAGTGGTACGAAAGAGGTTCCGGGAGCGAGGTGGTCAGAACCGCCAAAGCGGCAACTGGGGCCGCCGTAGGGGCCGTTAAAGGTGCGGCGGTTGGCGCAGCACGCGGAGCAGGACTGCGGAGCGGCGGAGATAAGGATGAAGACGCGGCCACAGATCCTTCAGGCAAGCATGTCAGTAATAAGAAAAACATCGTGCTTCCTGCGGGAACTCAGCTTGAATTCCGGCTGATAAGTCCTTTCAGTGTAACCACTCCTTAGTGTTCTCGTACCATTTCAATAAGCTCCCGCCGATACACACCAGATCGGGACGTGCGTCGCCGTTGAGATCCGCAACCGCGCAGGCGTTGGCTGGAATCTTGGAATCCAGGATGGTCTTCGACCATGACCCGCGTGGATCTGCTTTATAGATCAGCACGCTTCCGCCATTTCCCCGATAGCCCGCGATGATCTCGTCGCGTCCATCGCCGTCGAGGTCGGCAGCTACAATCGTATGCCCCTGGACGAGTGAGTTATAGATCACCGTTCTCTTCCATTGCCCTCGCTCGCGCCGATAAACGGCGAGTTCGTTTCCGTGCCACGGCTCGATGGTGGCTAAGAATTTCTCGTGACCAAGTCTCCCGACAGCAATATCGCTGGTCCCGCATTTCGGGCAGGGGTCGGGATCGCCGCGCGCGATCTCCGTTCGTGTCCAGTTGCCATCAGCTTCCAATTGAAAGAGGTCGATTCCGGAAAAACTGCCTGTTAGAATGGCATCCCTCCCGCCTCCGCCCCAATCGGTGATAAACAGGCCGTGCTGAATGCCCTCATTTGCATGACTGATAACTTCCTGTTTCCATTCGCCCGGACGGTAAAACACCAGCGGTACATGATCGCGATACTCGGGCGGCTCGGCGTGCACTCCAGTCAGAGGCGCATTGATTAACACCTTGTGTCCGTTGCCGTAAATATCTGCCCAACGTAGGCGATGCGAAGTGGTGAGGTGGTCGATGATCTTTGAATTCCAAAGCGCACGAGGATCGCCATTGGGCGTCAGTATGGCGACGCTCCCGATACTCTTTTTCGCTTCCATGGAGAAATTGGAAGCAAGCGCGATCTGACCGTCCCAATACGCGAGATTAATCATGGCGTGCATATTCGCCGCGATCGCATGGCGCTGCCAGGTGGGATTCTCATACCAGACCAAGTCCGGTTGCCCCGAAGCGAGCGCGATGACGTCCATCTTGCCGTCGCCATTCAGATCGGCTGCGACTACCTGATAGCCGCCCTTCAGATCGTTTGCAATGACGTGCTCGGAAAATCGCCCCACGGAGAGAACCGGAAAGAGAACGAGCAGAGCCAGCGGGAATCGCACAGAAAGTTTGTATCACGTCCCGACCACCGATTACCCTGAAAGTGAAGCCTCTATGGTTGGTTCAGAAAGGCAAGCGCAGGACGGCCACGCCTATCCGCGCCCCCAGTTGCGGCGCGATGGTTGGATGTCGCTCAACGGATTCTGGGATTTTGCAATAGACCGCGACGCCGAATGGACCGAGCCGCGCTTCGTGAAGTGGGCGTCGCAGATCAACGTCCCATTCAGTCCCGAAACACCGGCGAGCGGCGTGAACCAAACGGATTTCTACCGGGCCGTTTGGTATCGCCGGTCTATCGATCGTCCTCCGCTTGCGGCCGGGCAGCGCCTTTTCCTTCATTTCGGCGCCGTCGATTACACGGCGGATGTTTGGGTAAACGGAGTGAAGGTCTGCTCGCACGAAGGCGGCTACACCCCGTTTCGCGCCGATATTACCGGTGCGCTCACAGAGAACGGCCACCAGGAGATCGTTGTCAGGGCCGAAGACGATCCACTCGATTTAGCCAAGCCGCGCGGCAAACAGGATTGGAAGCTCGAACCGCACTCGATTTGGTATCCGCGCACGACGGGCATTTGGCAGACGGTGTGGCTCGAAGCGGTTCCCGCCGGCTTTATCGAGCTAGTGAAGTGGACGTCCAACCTGCATCGCTGGGAACTGGGGCTGGACATCCTCACGGGAGGTGTCCAGCAGCCAGGCTTTCGTCTCGCGGCCCGAATGCATGTGGGTGAGCAGGTACTCGCCGAAGACACATACTCCGTCGTCAACGGAGAGATCCATCGCCAAATCGCGTTATCGGACCCGGGTATTGACGACTTCCGCAACGAACTGCTCTGGAGCCCAACATCGCCGACGATTATCGAGGTCGAACTGGAGCTGCACAATGCTGACGGGCAAGTCCTCGATTGCGTTTATAGCTATACGGCGCTGCGCGAGATCGCGATCCAGGGCGATCGGTTCATTCTCAACGGACGCCCGCTCCCGTTGCGGATGGTGCTCGATCAGGGCTATTGGCCGGAGAGCGGCCTGACCGCCCCAAGCGACGAAGCGCTGCTTGAAGATGTTCTGCTGGCCAAGAAACTGGGGTTCAATGGCGTTCGCAAGCACCAGAAGATTGAGAATCCGCGCTACCTCTATTGGGCAGACCGCCTGGGATTACTGGTCTGGGAGGAGATGCCGAGCGCCTATCGCTACACGCGCAAATCGATTGAGCGCGTAACCCAACAATGGATGGAAGTGTTGAAGCGCGACAGCAGCCATCCGTGCATTGTGGCTTGGGTACCGTTCAATGAGTCGTGGGGCGTGCCGGATCTGCCCGACAGCCCGGCGCAGCGCAATTACGTCCAGGCGCTGTATCATCTCACGAAGACGCTGGATCCAACTCGCCCGGTTATCGGCAACGACGGGTGGGAAAGCGTCGCGACCGATATCATCGGCATCCATGATTATGACGACCAGCCGGAGCGAATCAGGCATCGCTACGGACAGCACGAGATGGAATCGAGACTGCTGCACCGGGAACGGCCGGGCGGCCGTATGCTCTTTGTTGACGGCAAACCGCGGGGTTCCCAGCCAGTCGTGCTCAGTGAATTTGGGGGTATTGCGCTCTCGGCGGCCGCCAATGGCACTTGGGGCTATTCGCGCTGCAATACGCCGGAGCAGTTGCTTGAAAATTACCGCGCGCTGCTTGCGGCGGTTCGCTCGCTTCCGGCGCTCGCAGGATTCTGCTATACACAATTCACCGACACCTACCAGGAAGTGAACGGTCTGCTCTATGCCGATCGCACGCCGAAAACGGCACTGGAAGAACTGGCAGTTGCGACGAACGGCATGCAACCGGATTACGCGTTTGGGGAAGAGCCGGCGTGGAGAGATCGAATGATGGAGCGGCAAAGCGGATGACAGGGGAAGTATCCATTCGGGAGATGCTGGCGGCCGATGCGCAGGCGGTGGCTGAACTGAGCGGCGAGCTCGGTTATCCCGTTTCCACGGCCGAGATGCAGGCGCGGATTCAGCAATTCGCGAAGCTTCCGGACCGGGTTGCCTTTGTTGCCTGCCTCGGAGACCGCGTGGTCGGCTGGATCGACGTCGGGGTAGTTCATCATCTGCAGTCCGGGCGGTACGGGGAAATCGGCGGCCTGGTAGTTTCCAGCACCCAACGAAGCCGGGGTATTGGGAAACAGCTTGTCAAAAGGGCAGAAGAATGGGTTGCGGGGCGGGGACTGGACACTGTTCTGGTGCGCTCACGGATTACGCGGGAGGACGCGCACAGGTTCTACTTACAGCAGAATTTTCAACGCTTGAAGACCTCCGCCACGTTTACGAAACAGCTTACGAACCAGCCAGTACCGGAAAACGGGGCATCTCACGACTCGCCGTTTGCGCCGCCTGTGTCACTGTAGTACGCTAGGCGCAGGAGAACGTTTAGACGACTCTGACACGCCGTTCCGCACAATCCCAGGCGGCATTCGCCGCGCAAGAACTCCCGAACTGGCTGATTGCCGCGCGCGCAGCCGAATCCAAGAAAGCTCTTGACCTGCGAATTCTCGACCTTCGAGAAATCACTTCGTTCACCGATTACTTCCTGATCTGTTCCGTTTCCAATGCACGGCAGGGCCATGCGGTTGCCGATGAAATTGGAAAGCAACTGAAGGAAACGGGAGAATTGCCGGTCAGCGTGGAAGGCTATGATGCCGCCGAATGGATTCTGATGGACTACGGCGACTTCATCGTCCATATCTTTTCCGAAACCGCTCGATCGTACTATGACCTGGAGCGCTTGTGGCGGCACGCAAAATCGGTTGATCCGGCGGCCACGCCTGCTTAAGCTGGCCCGCGATTATCTCCCTCGTACGGCTAGACTATTGACAATAGAGCAATAATCCTCGACCCTCTATAATAAAGCTAGGAGTTTAGCAGGATCGCAAATTTCCTTGCCGTCAAGACCTTAGCGCTGCTCTGGAAAGACCGATGAACCCTCTCGGAACGCTTACACCGCGCCACTTCGAGATCTTGCACGCCATCGTCCAGAATTACATTGAAACCGGCGAACCTGTCGCCTCGCGTACGATCGCGCGGAAGTATCCCCTCAGCGCGGCTTCTATTCGAAACATGATGGCCGACCTGCTGGAAGAGGGATATCTTTCCCAGCCGCATACTTCGGCAGGACGGCTCCCTACCGAGCGCGCGTATCAGAGCTACGTCAAGACTTTGTTTTCGAGCCGGATTGTACAGGCCGAACTTGACCGGCTACACACGGAAATCCAGAAAATCAATACGGTGGAAGGCCGCATCGAGCGCTCGTCTAAGCTCCTTACTGAGATCACGCGCAATTTTGGAATCGCTGCAGCCATTCCCACAGAGAACCAAACCCTCGATCAGGTGGAACTGCTTGGTTTGCCGGATCATCGCATCTTAATGGTGGTGGTGACGCGCGACCGCATGGTCCGCAACAAGATCATCACGGTCGATGATCACATCTCTCCGGACGAACTGGTTTCTATTCGGAACTACATTAATTACAACTTTGGCGGCTGGCTGCTGCAGAACATTCATCTCGAACTGAAGCGCCGCTTCGAGTTGGAGAGTGCTGCCTATGACGCGATTCTGCGCCGCGTCAATGTGCTCTATTCGAAGGGATTGCTGGACCTCGGCCTGATGCCCGAAGTGCATTTCGATGGCGCAGAAAATCTGATTGGCCTCGATCTGCATCTTACGCGCGAGCGCATGCGCGATCTGTTCCGCGCGCTCGAAGAAAAGAAGCGCATCCTACAATTGCTGGAGCGGTTTCTGGAGCACCGCGAAGGAGAGCCCGCCATTCAAGTCGGCCTTTCCGATATTCATCCCAGCATGAGCGAGCTGTCATTGATTGGCGTGCGCTTCGGCCTGCCCAACGGGCTCCAGGCCCAAGTGGCGGTATTAGGGCCTATGCGCATGAACTACAACCGCGCACTATCGGCCGTGTTGCACGTCGGGCAGGCGTTCAAGTCCGCCACGATGTAGCGACTACGACAGGGTCGCTAACGTTCGCTTTCAGCGCTTTGGTGCTCCCGCGGCCGCGTGGCAATGTAAGTGACCGTGTCCCAGGCATTGTGAATCCCGACAAATAGAAACAGCAGCGCGATCGCGGCAATCACGAACAGAGATGCCGGCGCTTGCCGCCACAACAAAATCGCTGTCGCGAACAAGAGTGCATGCGCAGTGAGCGGCAGGATGACGTACCAGATCCAATCTCCCAAATCCGGTTGATAACGGGCCTTTCGCGCGTGCCAAACAATGCGGAGCGCATAGCCAACACCGGCCACCCCGCAGCATAGAATACAAAACGCAACATGCGAAAGCGCGTGCCAGGGAGCGGCCATAATCGCCGAAAGCAATAGGGCCGTGCCGAAGTGAACAACGGTCGGCGTGCCAAACGCACGAATTTCGTGGACGTTACTTTGAACCTGCCCTTGGGCAATCAGGGTCATCACCACAAACTGGAGTCCGATCAAAGCGCCCGCCGAGGATCCGACGATCACATAGAAATTTGTCCAGCCGGAAAGCAGCGAGAGGACGGCACGCTCCATGAACCAAAGCTTAACAGTGATGCCGCGGCGCCGGCTGCGGTCGGCGCTCCTGAGTTTCCTGTTGCTCCAGGTCCTTGAGCTGGTGTTCCAGTGTATATACGAATCGAATTGCGTCGCCGTATTGACGCGCCCGGTCCGTCATATGCGCAAACGTGACTTGAGCGGCATCCCACAGGCAAACCGCGGGCCATTTGGCCTGTCCGGCAACCGTCCCGAACGAGAACAGGGTCAATGCCACTCCGAGGGCAACTCGCGGCTGCAAAATCGATTGCAGATAACCCCTGGTATTCTTTGCCATTGTCGTTCTCCTTCGGGGCGGCCTGGTTTCTTTTTATCCGCCTCTATGGATATGTCGGATCAGACGGATCGAGATCGACATCGGTTAGCTTGGATCATGAAAACTCATAGCTATGAAACGCGGGTTGTCTGGACTGGCAATTCCGGCTCCGGCACATCGAGCTACCGGGCGTACAGCAGGAATCACGAAATTTCAGCGCCGAACAAGCCGGTTCTCGCCGGATCTTCCGACCCTGTCTTTCGTGGAGACCCCAACCGGTACAATCCTGAGGAATTACTGGTTGCGAGCGCCTCTGCCTGCCATATGCTCTCGTACCTGCATGTTTGCGCCGTGAACCATGTGAATGTGATCTCATACACAGATACGGCCCAGGGCATCATGCAGGAAAACGAAGACGGGGGTGGGCACTTCACGGAGATTCTTCTGCGTCCCGCCGTGCGAATCAGCAAGGATTCGGACCCGGCCCTTGCCGCCCGTCTGCATGCCGACGCTCACCGGAACTGCTTCATTGCAAGCTCCGTTCGGTTTCCCATCAAGGCGGAGCCCCAAATTACGGTTGAGTAGTTTTGGGCTGCGGCGCTTTTAGTGCGGCGTAAACCTCGCGCACAAAGGCATCGGGTGCAACGCGCCCGTGCCCCCAACGCACATCAAAGTCGGCGGTTGGATGCCCGGCCACGATGCTGTCCTCCGTCTGGCCGTTCTCGATTCCCTTTTTCACGCGATCGCGAACGGTCTCAAGCATATTGCAAAACTCCTTCAGGTCTCCTGCGGCCGTCACCTGACCGCGTGCGGGCACCACGCGCATTTTACTGTTGCCCCAAGGACCCAGCACTTTGATAAACCCTTCCAGGCTGCCATGTTGCTGCGGATCGAGCTCCGGATATCCGTCTCCCGGAAACAACTCGCCAAAATACAACAAATGAGCCATATGGAAATGCACCAGCGCATCGGCGTCGCTGTAGCCCGGCGCCTGATGCACAACATGAATTGCGTCTCCATTGACATCGAACGTGATGACCTCCGAAAATGCGACGCGCGGACGATCGACTCCCAGCTCGACCAAACGCTGCGGTAACGGATGCATCGGCCCCATGGCGTGCCCGCCCAGACGTTCCAGCGCCTTCTCCTGCATCAACACAAAGGCCCCGCGCTTGCCCCATCCGGCATCTCCCTCCGAATGCGCCAGATCTTCCGGCGCAATCACGACGTAGCGAATTGGATTCTTGGTCCGGTTCGCAAGGATCTCGCTGATTTGCGAAGTGCTCGCGGCGGAAGGCGTACCGACGAGGAGCGCGCCATCGGGCCCAACGGACGCCACAACATTCCCGTTGCTCGTGGCGAACACGAGCACCGTGGGCGTGACTTCGGTCACCGGTGCGTCAGCAGCAGAAGCCAGGGTAGCGGCCACAAGGAGCGCAAGGAGCGGGAGCATCATAGTCTCATGAAGAAGTCTATCGGCGATAACATCTTTCCGCAAGGGATGACCTTTGAGAACGGCCTGAAGCTGCTCAAACACGCCGTGTATGACGGCGTGGAGCTGTGGCTCGGCGACCGCCCCTGGTTCCAGATGCAAACCTCCGATGCGGAGTTGCGCCGATTGCTTTCGCGCATTGAGGACGCCGGCCTCGCGGTATCGGATGTGGCAAACTCGCTCGATTGGAAACAAAACATTGCGGCGCGAGATCCCGCCCTGCGAGCGGCCGCTTTCCGTCACATCGAGCGGCAGATGGAAGCCGCGCAGATCTTCAAGACCGACGCCATTCTCGTGGTGGCGGGCATTGTCACGAGCGAGATTCCGTACAACGAGGTTTATAATCGCTGCGTCGATTCGCTCAAAAAGTTGGCGGAAACCGCCGCCAAGGCGAAAGTGAAGATAGGGGTCGAGAACTGCAATTCCGAACAGCGCTTCCTCCTCAGTGCGCGCGAATTTCATACCTTTCTCAACGACGTCAACAGCCCGTGGGTGGGCAACCATCTCGATGTGGGAAACATACACGACACCGGCTTCGCGGAGCAATGGATCGAGATTCAGGGCCCGCGCATCACCCGCATCCACGTGAAGGACGTTCTGAAGCATCGCGGGCGTTGCGGAAACCAGAGCGTGTATACGAACATTTTTCTGGGCGACAACAATTGGCCGGCCATCCGTGAGGCCATGCTCAAAGTTGGTTATAACGGCTGGTTAATCGCCGAAATGGAAGCGCGGTACCGGTATGCGCCCGATCAGCAAGTCTATGACACCTCCGCGGCTCTCAGCCGCCTCATCTCCGGAAACATGTAATATGCAACCGACCCGCCGGGAGATGCTCGCGAGCGCCTTCGCGCTCCCGCTCTCGTTAACCAGCCAGCAGATCATTCATGACGGCACACTGCTCTCTGAGGAATCAGCCAGAGGCTTTCGCCTCTTACTTCGTAAAGTAAATGCGCCGTTCATCATCCTGCCTGCCGCACAAACCATCTCTTGGCCTCTCGCTTTTCGTCTGCGCCACGCGGCACGCGCGGGTCGTTGGGTCTTGATTGAAAGCGGTTTATGCTTCGAAGCCGCAAGCAAATGGCAACAGCTCAGCCGTGTTCTTCGAGAGGCCTTCCATGTTGAAATCGCGGCTCCGGTGCAAGTGCGGGATCCCTATATTCGCTTCGAATGGCCCGAAAGAACACTCGTGAGGACATTCGAAGCTGTCACACCGGTCACCTGCGCACCAACTGAGTTGATTGCGCAGCTCAATGGAATTCCCACAGCCGCACGCCGTTCTATGGGCCGAGGCGGAGTTATTTTTCTCGGTTCCATGCTCGGGCCGGCTCTCGCTGCAGATGAACGCGAGGCGCACGCCGTAGGCTCTCAAATTTTGAGGAAGAGTTTCCGCCGGTACATCCAGAACAGCACGAGCCAGTAGATCAGCAGAATGGTTGCACCGAAGAGCAGCGGCTGCAGCCCGGCTCCCAGTACCTGGAATGGCCGCTCGCCGATATTGATACGTAAACTGCTCGAGACGAAGTCTCTGCCCGCTTCGGCGATCACGTAAGCCGCAATGGAATTCATGCCCACAACCACCAGCGGGTATGCCCATTTCCGATATCCCTTCGCATCGATGAGCCAGGAAAAGCCGGCCAGAAACAGAAAGCAGATGCCGCCGCTAAACAGCGTCCAGGCGGGCGTCCAGATGCGCTTCACCACGGGGCAGATCCCGGTAAAGTGCAGCAGTAGACCAGCCGCGATGCCGATCACGCCGGCAATCAGGAACCGCTTCAAGGGAAGTTTCGGGGCATATGTGCGGAACCAGCGGCCTGCCACGAGTCCCAAAATCATCGTTCCGAGCGTCGGGATGAAGCTCAGCGTCAGATAGCCGCCTTCGTTATAGACGAACGGATGCTCGCGGGGAAACAGATTCAAAAACCATTGATCGAACGCATTCCCCAGATTGCTGTTCTTATTCCAGTGCGCCGCGAATCCGGTGAAATTGTGATGCCAGTCTGGAGGCACACCCACGGCCGCGTAGTTGAATCCCGGCCCGGGCGCGGGATACAGTGCCCACGCCAGCCAATAGCCAAACAGAATCGCGCCAAACGCGCTCCACTGCCACCGTGGCGAGCGGAAGCCCAGTAGAAACAGGAATGGATAGCCGAGACCGATCTGGGTCAGCGTATCTTCGAAGGTGAAGTAAGTTTGCGTGCTGTGCATCGAGCGCAGAAAAATGCCCAACGCGATCAGCAAAAATGACCGCCAGAGCGCGTGCGCGAAAAGCCGCTCGAAGGTCGCGCCCTTGCGAAGCCGGCTCGCGATCGAGTACGGCAGCGCCACTCCAACCAGAAACGAGAATGACGGCTGAATCAAATCGTGCAGCGAGCAGCCGGCCCATTGGACGTGCGTTTGATTATAGCCGAGCACGGCCCAGAACCAGTTTCCGGGGAAGGCGCGGGCGACGCGGGCAAACTGCAACACTTCGGCCATCATCAGCACCATTACGAGCCCGCGGTACGCATCAACAGCGACATTGCGCACCACCGCCTGCTGGACTGACGGCGCAATGATGTCGATATCTGATTTCCGGCCCTCGGCCACAACAGCATCTTTCATGAAATGCCTCGTTCTTTAAAAATACAGCTTTTGGGCAACTGAATTTCGCGCTGTTCCCTCTGGCCATCGCGCGTCGAGTTGATGACGCAAGTTCGCTAAACTATTAGCATTCGGTGCGAGGCAGGTATTCGAATCCATGCCATCACCAGATAAGCCATGCCGCAGTTGCGCTACACGACCCCGCACGGGATAACTGTCACTCGACTCAGTTCCAAGGTTCCCTATGAGCGAGGTTTGGGCCATGTGCTTAAGCAACTGGACACGAAGCGCGGTGTTTACTTTTCCTCCGGTTATGAATACCCGGAGCGTTATTCCCGCTGGGACGTGGCAAGCGTTGCTCCTCCGCTGGAAATTGTGGGCCGGGGGCGAGCGCTCGAATTCATATCGCTGAACAGGCGCGGTACGGTTCTGCTCGATTTGCTGGAGCCGCTTCTACAGGATCATCCCCACAGCGAAGCCCTTTTCCGGACGCCGGCTTCGCTTTCCATTCAACTGAAGCCCCTCGCCGAGCGCTTTCCCGAAGAAGAACGCAGCAAGCAACCCTCGCCGTTCTCTATTCTCCGAACCCTAGTTGCGGAGTTCCGGCATCCTGAAGACACGCGGTTGATGCTCGCCGGAGCGTTCGGATACGATCTGCTCCTGCAATTCGATCCCATTCAGTTGCGGCTTCCGCGCGAAGGGCAAAAGGATCTCCATCTCTTTCTGTGCGACGACATCTATTTCATGGACCGCAAGAAGGAGATCATCGAGCGCTTCCAGTTCGATTTCGCGGGCGCTGCCGGACACACTTCGGGGCTGCCGCGCCCCGCGGAAAAGATCAAGAAAGCACGTTCTTCTGATCAGCGGGCCGAGATCGTCTCGGATCACGTCCCGGAAGAGTACATGCAGAAGGTGGAAGCCGTCCGTGAGGGAATGCGGCAGGGCAATTATTACGAAGTCGTGCTGCGGCAGACCTTCAGTGCGCCGTTCAGCGGCAGCCCTTCGGAATTATTTCAACGTATCCAGAGGTCCAGCCCGAGCCCGTACGAGTTCTTGCTGCAAATGGGCGATGAGCAACTCATCGGAGCTTCACCCGAAATGTTCGTACGAGTGGAGGGTAATCGCGTCGAGACCTGCCCCATCGCCGGTACCGCGCGGCGCTCCGGGGATCCCCTGCGCGACGCCGAGAGCATCCGCGAACTGCTGAACTCGACCAAAGAAGAATCGGAGCTGACCATGTGCAGCGACGTCGACCGGAACGATAAATCGCGAGTCTGCGTTCCCGGTTCTGTGCGCGTCATCGGGCGGCGGCTCATCGAATCGTACGCGGGACTGTTCCACACAGTGGACCACGTCAAAGGCACGCTGCTCGAAGGTTTCGATTCGCTCGACGCGTTCCTGACCCACATGTGGGCTGTCACGATCATTGGCGCGCCGAAGAAAGCGGCCGCCCAAGCAATCGAAGACTTGGAAAAAACGGCTCGCGGCTGGTATGGCGGTGCAATCGGCATGCTGAGCCTCAATGGTGATATCAACACAGGCATTACCATTCGGACGGTCCATCTGAAGGGCGGTGTCGCGAAATACGCGGCCGGTGCAACGCTGCTGTACGATTCCGATCCCGCTTCGGAAGACCAGGAATGCCGCTTAAAAGCGACGGCTTTCTTCCGTGCTCTCTATCCGGCAATCGCATCGGGCAAAGAGACCCACGAGCCGCGCCGCGTCGGTGAAGGCGTTCGTCTTCTGCTCGTCGATAACGATGACTGCTTTATTCACACGCTCGCCAACTATGCGCGCCAAACAGGTGCGACTGTATCCACGTACCGATCTAATGTGGCGCTCGAAGTGGTGAGAGACACGCGACCCGATATCGTGTTGATTTCTCCGGGGCCCGCGCGCCCGTCCGATTTCGGCGTGCCGCAACTAGTGCGTGAAGTGGCGAAGCTGGGCATTCCGGTGTTTGGAGTGTGTCTCGGCTTGCAGGGAATTGTCGAGGCTTTTGGTGGGACACTCGATGTACTCGGCTATCCCATGCACGGCAAAGGTTCGCTGGTAACTCACAACGGCGAAGGCGTGTTTCGCGATCTCCCGTCTCCCTTCCGCGTCGGACGTTACCATTCGCTCCACGCCAACCGTGATACGTTCCCCACTTGCTTAGAAGTTACGGCCGAATCGGAAGATGGCATTATCATGGGCATCCGCCATCGCGATCTCCCCATAGAAGCTGTACAGTTCCATCCCGAATCGATTCTCACGCTGGAGCGCGATTGCGGTCTCCGTTTGATGGAGAACATGATCGAAAGCTATGCTCGTCCCGCCGTCCTGGTTGAGCAAAGCTAATCGCCTTGAAAGCAAATCCTAACGCACTCGTCATCGGCGGCGGACTGGCCGGACTTGCCGCGGCGCTCGCCATCAGCTCGACTGGCCATGAAGTGACCGTATACGAATCCCGCCCCTTTCCGGGTGGACGCGCCACTTCCTACCCGGTCAATGACATCACGATAGACAACTGCCAGCATGTGCTCTTGCGTTGCTGTACGAATCTGCTGGACTTCTACAACAAACTTGGTGTCGCGGACCGGATCAAGTTCTATCGCGAATTTTATTGGATCGAGCCCGGCGGCCGTATCTCCGTGATGCGCCGCGGTCTGCTTCCCGCGCCGCTGCATTTCACGGAATCCTTTGTGAAGCTGCGATTCCTATCGCTCGCAGAGAAGATGAGCGTGGCGAGCGGCCTGCTCTCCGTCAGATATGAATACGGAAAGCGGGCCGACCTCGAACGCATAACCATGCTCGATTGGCTCCGCGAAAAGAATCAGCCTGCGAGAGCGATTGACCGCTTTTGGCGTCAGATTTTGGTTAGCGCGATCAACGAAGACCTGGAGCGCATGGCCGCCATTCACGGTTTGCAGGTGTTCTATCTGGGATTCCTGGCTCGTTCGGATTCCTACGAGATGGGCGTTCCTGCCGTCCCGCTCGCGGACCTCTATTCGGAAGAAGCCTGGGGGCGGCATCCCTATGTAAAGATCGTTCACCGCGCTCCCGTCCAACAGCTCAAAATCGAAAACAATCGGATAAGCGGAGTCATTGTGAACGGCGAATGCGTCAAGGCAGACGCATATGTTTTGGCGATACCGTTTGAGCGGATCGCGGCACTCGGGTTGCCGATCGACACCTCAGCCTTCACTCATTCCCCAATCACCGGAATCCATCTGTGGTTCGACCGCAAAATCACGGATCTTCCACACGCGACGTTGCTGGATCGCACTATTCAGTGGATGTTCAACAAACAGGAAGGGCGTTACATCCAGCTCGTGGTGAGCGCTTCGCGTTCGCTCACGGAGATGCCGCGGAACGAAGTGATTGAACTCGCGCTCAAAGAGTTGAAAGAATTCTTTCCTGCGGTCGCCGAGGCAAAACTGCAGCGAGCTCACGTGGTGAAAGAAGTGCGAGCCACGTTCTCCGCCGCGCCTGGATTAGAAGACAAACGTCCGGTGAGCGCCACTGCGATAACAAACCTGTTTCTGGCAGGCGATTGGACCCGCTCCGGTTGGCCTGCCACTATGGAAGGCGCGGTCCGCAGCGGATATCTCGCGGCAGAAGCGGTGTTGTCGTCATTCGGCGCCTCACAGAAATTCTTAAAGCAGGGCTAGCGCTGATTCGCCTTCAGAATCTTTTTGCGCAGACGGATCGATTTCGGAGTCACTTCCACGTACTCATCCTCGCGAATGAATTCGATGGCCTGTTCCAGATTCAAAACTTTGGGCGGTACCAGCCGGATGGCTTCGTCCGAGGTGGAGGCGCGCATGTTCGTCAGCTTCTTTTCTTTGACGATATTCACGTCCAGATCGCTGTTCCGGGCATTTTCCCCGATAACCATGCCTTCATACACTTCGGTGCCGGGTGAGATGAAGATTACCCCGCGCTCCTGCAAGTTGTAAATCGCGTAGCTCGTGGCAACGCCCGGCCGGTCCGCCACCAGCGAGCCCGTAGGTCGCATCTCGATCTCTCCCTGCCATTCGATGTAGCCATGAAAGAGAGAGTTCATGATCGCCATGCCCTTGGTATCGGTCAGCATCTCGCTCCGCAGCCCGATCAGCCCGCGGGATGGCACCTGGAACTCCAGGCGCACGCGGCCGGACCCATGATTGATCATCTTGGTCATCTTGCCTTTGCGCGTGCCCAGCTTTTCGATCACAACGCCGATGAATTCCTCCGGACAATCGATCACGAGCAGTTCCAGCGGTTCGTGCAGAACGCCATCAATTTTGCGTGTCAGGATCTCCGGCTTGCCGACTTGCAGTTCGTAACCCTCGCGGCGCATCATTTCGATCAAAATAGCAAGCTGCAATTCGCCCCGGCCCATTACTTTGAATGCATCCGGACCGCCCGCTTCTTCCACCCGAATGGAAACATTGGTCAGCAGTTCTTTATCCAGCCGCTCTCGAAGGTTGCGCGACGTGACGTACTCGCCTTCGCGCCCCGCGAATGGCGAGTTATTAATCGTGAACGTCATCGCGATGGTCGGTTCATCAATCTGGATTTTCGGAAGCGGCTCCGGGGTCTCGGCGCTTGTCACGGTCTCACCAATCGTGATGCCCTCCACCCCGGCAATCGCCAAAATGTCGCCCGAGCGGCCCACCGTCTCATCGACGCGTTTCAGACCTTCGAACGAGTACAGTTTCGTAATCCGCGTCTTCTGAAGCGAGCCGTCCAGTTTGACAATTCCGACATCATCGCCGTGCCGCAGCGTGCCGTTGAAGACACGTCCAATCGCGAGCCGGCCCAGGTAATCGCTGTAATCCAGGTTGGCCACCAGCAATTGCAGCGTTTCTCCCGGATCCCCCTTCGGCGCGGGAATATGGTTCAGAATCGTCTCAAACAGCGGCTGCAGGTTATCGCCGGGTCCATCCGGATCGAGCTTCGCAATACCTACCTTCGCATTCGTATAAACCACCGGGAAATCGAGCTGATCTTCCGTGGCATCCAGATCGATAAACAGATCGTAGACTTCGTTCAGAACTTCCTGAATCCGGGCATCCGGCCGGTCGATTTTGTTGATCACCAGCACCGGAGGCAGTTTCGCCTCCAGGGCTTTCATCAATACGTAGCGCGTCTGAGGCAGCGGGCCTTCGCTGGCATCCACCAGCAGCATCACGCCATCCACAATTTTCAAGGCGCGTTCCACTTCGCCGCCGAAATCGCTGTGGCCGGGCGTATCGACGATATTGATTTTCGTTCCGTGGTAGTGCACGCCTGTGGTTTTGGCCAGAATGGTAATTCCGCGCTCGCGCTCCAATTCGTTGGAATCCATCATGCGCTCGACCACTTCCTCATTCGCTCGAAAGAGGCCGCTCTGACGCAACATCGCGTCCACCAGCGTTGTCTTTCCATGGTCAACGTGCGCAATAATCGCGATATTGCGCATATTGGCTGTCTCATTCACTACTGACATTCGTAAGTCTCATCGTCGCATGCAAGCCCACTTTCGGACTTATGCGAACCTGAAATCGACATGGCGGTAGATGCACCAGAGCCGATAATCGTAATCGTAGGACGTCCGAACGTCGGAAAATCGACTCTGTTCAACGCCATCTTGGGCGACCGCCGCTCCATCGTCGGCGACGAACCCGGCATCACGCGCGACCGCATCTACGGCGAGGCGGAGTATCGCGGCAAGCGCTTCGGGCTGATCGATACCGGAGGCATCATTCCGCACGACAATGCGCTCATCCCGAGCCAGATCCTAAAGCAGGCGCGCGTGGCTCTGGACCTCGCAGCGCACATTTTGTTCGTGATCGATGGACGCACGGAGATTACTGCCGCCGACCGGGACCTCGCCAAGTTACTCCGCGCTCTCAATAAGCCATTGACGCTCGTGGTCAACAAGATCGATGCGCGAGTTCGCGAAAACCTGGTTCACGAGTTCTATTCGCTCGGCTTGGGCGATCCGTTCGCCATCTCCGCGGAACACAAACTGGGCCTGGACGATCTGCTCGAATTCATAACCGCTCCATTCCCGAGGCCCGAAGCACAACCCGAAGAGATCGAACCCGCGGCCCAGGAGCGCCGGATCAAAGTCGCCATCATCGGCCGCCCGAACGTCGGAAAATCCACCATGTTGAACGCGCTGGTTGGCGCCGAACGGGCGATTGTTTCACCGGTGGCCGGCACCACCCGCGATGCTGTCGATGAAACCATTCGCGAAGGCAATACGATTTACCGGTTCGTGGATACGGCCGGCATCCGGCGCAAGGGCAAAACTCACGAAATGACGGAGAAGCTGAGCGTGGTGATGGCGCGGCGGCATATCCGGATGGCGAATGTAGTGCTATTGATGATCGACGCCACAGAGGGTGTGGTCAGTTCCGACGCGACCATTGCCGGCTATGCGCATGAGGAAGGCCGCGCGATTATTCTTGTGGTGAATAAGTGGGACGCCGCGGAAGGGAAGAGCAAGCGCGGCTTCACGGAAGCCGTTCGCGATCAACTGAAATTTCTCGATTATGCGCCTATCATCTTCGCGTCCGCATTGAACTCGGAAGGCATACGGCGCATCTACTCGACGATTCGCCGCTGCTTCGATGCCGCCTCGAAGCGCATCACAACAGGTGAGCTCAATCGCTTCGTCCAGACACTGACGTTTGAGAGCGACATTCGCATCTATTACATGACTCAGGCGTCGATCCGTCCTCCCACGTTTGTGGTTTTCACAGACAAAGCCGATAAGCTGCACTTCTCCATTGAACGCGCTCTGATTAACCGCTTGCGCGCCCAATTCGGGTTCGAAGGTACTCCGATTGTGATTAAGACAAAGAGACGATAGCCTATGGATATGGCGACCCTGGCCCCCGTTTCTCTTGCGGAGTACCTGAATACCGACTACGAGCCAGATTGCGATTACGTTGACGGGGTACTGCAAGAGCGAAACGTGGGGAAACGACGGCATAGCAGGACGCAGGCGCTCCTGAGCGCACGGTTGATTTACGAAGAGAAGAATCATAGATGCGAAGTTGTCGTCGAACAACGCGTTCAGGTATCTCCGTCGCGTGTTCGCATTCCCGACATCTGCCTGATACCGGCAGAAGCTCGTGAAGAGACAACTCAAACGCCGCCTCTCTTGTGCATCGAAATTCTCTCGCCGGAAGACCGCTGGAGCCGCGTTCAGGACCGGCTCACCGATTATCTGAAATTTGGCGTACGCACCGTTTGGATTATCGATCCGTACTCGAATGAAGCCTGGATCGCCACACCAGAAGCCGCCGCCAGGCCCGTAGAAGACGGCAAGCTCCGCTGCGCGCAGCTCAACTTGGAAATCCCGTTGGCCGATATTCTGCCGGCGGATTGAGAGTTGCGGCCAATAGCAATGGATCACGCCTGCCCCACGAGACGAACCTTCCTACGCCGTGCAGCGTGGCTGCCAGTATTAACAGCGCCTCGCTTGGAAGCCGGACCCGAGCAGGTTCGCGTGGGTATGATGGACGTGCTTCTCGGCTATCCTTCCAGTCCCGAGGCGTTTGCAGTTGCCGAAAAAATTGGATTCGAAGGCATCCAGGTGACGATCGGCAAACCGGTTGGGCCAGGCAGACTTCTCATGTCCGATAAGGACCTGCAGCGGCGCATCCTACAGGCTTCCGGAAAGCACCACGTTGCGATTACCAGTACATATCTCGACATTCTTCATCGCGATTGTCTTCACTCCAACGAGGCGGCGAAGACGTGGGTTCGCGAGGCCATTCATATCACGAAAGCACTCAATGGTGGAGTTGTGGAGCTAGCTTTCTTTTTCAAATGCGGGCTCAACAACGCCGCTGATGTTGATGGCCTAGTGGCCGCTCTTCGCGAGCTGGCGCCCGAAGCACAGCGCAATAAGATTACTCTCGGTGTCGAGAACACATTACCAGCCGAACAAAATATTCGCCTCTTGGATCGCGTTGGCTCTCCCGCTGTGAAAATTTGGTATGACATCGGAAACGCCACTAACATGGGCCATTTCGATATTTCACGCGAGATTCGCCTGTTCGGGAAGGAACGCATTTGCCAGATTCACGTAAAAGACAAAGGCTATCTTGGCAGCGGCACGGTGGATGTGAAAGGCTGCCTCAAAGCAGCTCGCGATATCGGCTATACGGGATGGTTCGTCTTTGAAACAGCTTCCCCGAGCGGGGATCGCGCGGCTGATGCTGCCCGAAACCTGAAGTATTTTCGAGAAGTGGAAGCCTCTCTGAATAAGTGACGCCTAAGGCGCCGGAGCAAAATGCTTGATGTAGATATTCCGAAACGCGACTGGGCCGTGATCTCCTTGCAGCATGATGGGATTGGTCGCCGCTTCGGGAACCTTCATAGCGCTGACAGTAGGGCCTGGAAGATCAACGTTCTGCTGGATAACTTCATTATTCAGTAGGACTCGCAGCACTTTTGCATTCGCGATTTTCTTTCCGGATGCATCGAAACGCGGCGCTTGAAACCAAATACGAAACGATTGCCACTCGCCCGGCCGGCGGCTGGCGTTCAAAGCCGGAGGAGAGCCGCCCCCATTCTCTCGCTCGTAAATGCCGCCGCAATCACCCACCATCAGTGGTCCCGAGTACCCAAAACTATCGAAGATCTGAACTTCATACAAGCCGTGCAGATACACTCCCGAGTTAGAGCCGCCCGCTATCATGAATTCCACATACAGTTCAAAGCTGCCGAATTTTTCGTCGGAAACCAGATTCGCTGTTTTTCCCAACTTTCCGTTGATGATGCGATCGCCGGGCTCGGGTCTGGCGACCAGGTACTTCGGATTCCAGATCCGCCTCCAAATAACGCCGCGTGCGGTAAACCACTCGTGAGGTGAGCCATCCACACCATGCCAGCCGCTCAGGTCTCTGCCGTTCAGTAACGGCCGCCATCCATCTTCCCAAAGAAAAGGTGGATCGCCGCGCACTTCATCGTGATACAGATTGGGGAGCTTCTGAGCGGGAGTCAGCCACACGAATAGACAACACAGGATTGCGGCTTTTAAGAACCACGGGAAAACGGCGCGTCTCATAACACCATTGCCGACTAGCGAAAAGTGATCCTCGCGCAGGCGGTTCTAATGAACCGAAAACTGCTTCACCGCCACATTATCGTTTTCGTCGAACACGCGTACCGACACAATTTCTGCTTGCCCGTCGCCTATTTCAACCTGATAATTCAAGATTTGTGAGTCGGAGACCTTCGTCACGGGCTCCAGCAAAGTCCATTCACCGCCATCCACGGAATACTCCGCCTTCTCGAGCCAACTGAGCGCATCGTGCGCCGTAAACTTGGCTACCGCATGGCCACCGTTCTTAGTAATCGCCACGTTCGTGATCTCGGGCGGCGTGTTGTCGATCGTGAACGGATCGCTTGCCAGGGAACAGGTGAGAGTATTCGCCGGTGTATTACCCGGCGCATCGCTCGCCGTCACACGGACGATATAGTCTCCATCCGGAAACGCCGTTGTATCGAATGCATAATAACGGTCCTGCAATTTGTCTTTCAGGACGTGCCAGACATTCTGCTTCTTGGCTCGAATTTCCACTTTGTAGTCGAGCGGATCTCCGTTTGGATCGCTGGCATTCCAGCGCACGGTCTGATATCCCTTGCTATATTGCAGGGTCGCGCTGCCGCTCGGCGCAAGCACATTGATCGCCGGCGTTTGCCGGCGCTGGCCTACGGCCGGCAGCGTCAATGTCGCGGGCGAGCCCGAAGGCATCACGGAGCGCTCCAAAGAAGACGCGCTCGGAGCCTGCCGGTAATTCATCGGGGCCAACTCGATCTGCTGAACGTTAGGCGCCAGATTCTTGGGAAGATAAGCAATGTCGACTGTGCTCAATTCAGGTGATTCTCCATCCGCCGAGCGCGCCAGCGTTAAGCGATACTGTAGGAACCGCGCAGGAGGCGATAAGACTGGGCCGCCCAAATCGCTAAGCTCCACTTTGCTCCATGGACTCCAATCGTTCTCCGGATTGTTCAAGTTTCCGCTGCGAGTCTCAAACGTGATCGTTCCACCGTGTGCAGTCGATGTGAGGTGAACTTTGCCCCAATACGTAAAGTCATCGGCATCGAGCACTTCGCTGGTGAGCGATCCTTGTTTTTGGGTCGAGGGTCCAATCGAATAAACATTCCCCACGTTGCCGGTGGCTGCATACACCGTGCCATCCTTGCCAGCCAGAAAGGCCGTGACCTGCGTGGGAGGTGTGTTGAGAAGCTCGGTGGAAAGCTGATCCGAATCGACCCGGTAAATCACGCCCTTGTTGCCCGTTCCCAGTAGCGGCTTACCGGATGAATCGAATGTGATGGCATAAATCAATTCCGATGATGAGTTCCAGATCCGCTCCGCAAATCCGTCTTTCTGAATGCGATAAAACTCGGACCCTCCGCTGATTGCCGCGCTGATCGAGCCTGTTGCGGGCGGAAGAATGGGAGGAGTTGTTCCGACACGGGGGGTGCCGGTGGGCGTGACGGGTACTGGATTGGATGGGAGAACCGGCGACGGTCCCGTGACCGAAACTCCTGCCGACTTATTTCCGATTGCGGAAGCATAAATCACCCCGTCGTGTTCGGCGACCGCGGTAACTTCACGTTTATTCGTTTGGTAGAGGACAAAGCCTTTGGCCTGCGGTGTGATTCGCATCACCAATCCGCCAGGCTCTGTGCCGACAATCAGATTTCCGTCGCGGTCGATGATCATCGAGCGGGCATGGGCTTCCTTCGTATCGAAAAACTTCGTGCCGGTTCCATCGCTTGAGAGCTTGTAAATCAAACCCGTATCGCCGGTAGTCACGAACAGGTTTCCGGAGTGGTCGAAGACCATGCTCCAGATGTATTTGCATTTCGGATCGAAGAACAATTGCGGCTTACCGCTGCGATCAATGCGGTACACCTTGGCATCGGGAAGAACCGCGGCGTACAGCCGGTCCTGGGAATCCACTGCTAGCGCGTGAACTTCCAGGCCAGGAATTTCGGCAAACACCTTGGGCTTTCCGTGAGGCGGAAGGGCAAAGATCTTGGCCGTCGCGCCGGTTGGCGCGCCTCCGGCATAGTACAAGGTGCCCTTCGAATCTTGAGCCAGCGCCCAGAGATACGGCACGGTCGTACTATCCAGCTCGTGGAATTCGGGGCCGAGACTGACGTGCCCGTCGCTGCGCACCGAAACGTTTTTCAGAATGCCGCGGGTAAATTCCGCTTGATCGGATTGCTCCCAGATATGGGTATCCACCGCAAGGCAGAGAGACGGTATGGCCGCAAGGACGAGTATTGCTCCGGCCCGGTGCAAGACCGAGTATTTGTGCATGAGTTGGTAGTATTAGCCCTTCAGTTCACGTAGACCTTCAGCGAGTAACTGCCGGTCACAACCTCATCGAAGGGCACGGAGGTTTGTTCGTGAGCGCTTTCCGGCGAACTGACAAACTGATGGTTGGTGGCCCGCCCGCTCTGCATCACATTGAGAACGGAAGGCGGCAGATCCGGCAACACCTTTTCGTCGGAGTAGACGGTCGCCTGAGATTCGATCAGCGAAACATACATCCGGTTGTTGCTGCGCTCTTCGTTCAACATCGCCACGGTCTGGGGAATGTCTTCAATCCGGTTGAGAGAACTCGCAATATTCTGAAAGTGGCTCAAAGTATCGGCGTCGCTGAACAGGATCTGGTGTTCGCCGCGCGCCAGGCCCGCCGGGATTTTGACGTTTACGGTCCGCTCGATACGCTCCCCGTGATAGGGTTTCAGGAACACCTTCACCGGGATCTCGGTACCGGGCGTTACTTTGTTATCGGCAATCCAGGCAGATTCGATTTGCGCAATCCGGCGCTCCGGCAGCAGATCCACCGTGACGTTGACGTCATCCAATTTCGGCAGCTTGTCCGCGTTTCCGAAGAGTCGATTAAACTTCTCGCCCCACCAGCCGGCCAGCAGCATTGGCGTGGGAATCGGAGTTCCGGCCGGAGCCTGCATCGTTGTTAATTCAATGCGGTGCTGCCCCTCTACCCGCAACTCGCCATGCAGCCGGTAGGTGGCCTCTTCGGAAAAGTCATTCAAATTCGAAAGCGAGTTGAACAGCGTCGCCATCATCAGATAGGGCGTCCACTTCTGATCCATAAACACGTTGAAGTGGAAGTCCCGAGTTCCGCGCATGCTGTTATCGACGTTGTACGAGCGAACATGCAGGGCGACTGGAATCATCTGCGCAGTCGCACCTAGTTCGCCTTCAATAGCACTGTGCCTGTCCTGGTGCAGCGCGCCCACCACTTCGGTGGCGTTAGCCATCTTGGTTGGCTGGTACGAAGACGCGAGCGTTGTGATGATGCTGTCTTTCGCGAGCGGCATATCGACAGCTCCCAAGTTGAACATCGGATGGCCGAAGGCAAGGATGTGTTTCCCATCGTTATAGGTGACGGTGCCTCCGCCGGTCATAGTGAGGTCGCCCGAAACTAGCACCGCCGCAACGGCCTCCCCGGGTTGCAGCGCGGTTGCCCAATCTTTCGCCGGCTTCGGTGAATCGAGATTCCCTCCGGCGCCGCCTTGAGAAACCACAAGCCCGAGTTGTTTGAAGATCGGCGAAAACTCCTGGATCGTCTCGTCGTTAAATCCGGACATCGTAATGGGAGTGGCGATCGGCGTCATCATGGGCGTTTCGGGCAGGCTCGCTGTGCCGGCAGCCGCCATAACACGTTGCAACAGACTGTCGGGCAGAGGGAGTGACGCCTTCGCCTGCCGGATCCTGTCGGGAGTGAGCCGGTCGCTCGGGCGCGACTTATCGAAATCTTTTACATCCAGCATGAGCTGGATCGGTGTAATGCCGCAGATGGCATCCGGTGAGAAAACACTCAGCCGTAGCGAAATCGCCCCGACCAGCTTTCCGTCAATGTAGACCGGGCTGCCGCTCATCCCTCCCGCGACATTGGTCCGTGAGGCTTTACCTGTCAGCTTCGCTACAATGATGTCCTGCTTCGGCCCCCAGACGTTCTCCCAAGTCCCAATGATCTCCACCGGGATCGGCTCTGGTTTGCTGCCTTGAAATACTGTCCAGGCGACTCCCTTCATCCCGGGTTTTAGTTGGCCCTCGGGAAATAGCTCCACCTTACCCGTTTTAGGGGGAATGGTCATATTGGGGATTCCCGTCTCGGAAACGGCCGTAAAGGCGGAGAAACAAAAAATCAGAGAGCTAACGACTGCTCGCTTGAGCATGGAACATACCTTCTTGGAGATCACGAATTCGATCTCAGTGTTGCATCGACGCGGATGAAACCACCGGATTTGAACATTATCCCGCAATTAAAGCAGGGTTTGCCTTGCGAGTGTCCGGCTTTGTACCACGTGACACTCTTAGACGGTCCGGCAGATGGATGAAGTTTCCGTAGCGTTAATCTCCGTTCATTCTCAAGGGACTTCCCGTGCTTGCTTCTGTACACGGTGTGCTTGGGTTGTAGACTGAAGATGCGAAGTTGCCAAATATCTATAGGGGAGATTCTCCACAACAAATGATTCGCCACAAATTTGCGCTTGTCAGTTCCACTCTTCTTTGTGCCTCGCTTGCAATCGGCTTGGCCGCGGCAAAGGCCGAAAAAGGTGATGCGGCTAAGGGTAAAGAGACGTTTGACACGAATTGCGCCGTCTGTCACAACGTGGACACTGATGAAAAGAAGATGGGACCTTCACTCAAAGGGTTATTCAAGCGAAAGACGTTACAGAACGGCAAACCCGTGAATGATGCCAACGTATTGGCCCAGATCAACAACGGCGGGAATGGGATGCCAGGTTACGCGGACCAATTGTCGGCGCAAGATAAGGCTGACGTCTTAGCTTATTTGCATACCCTGTAGCACCAGCCGCGCAGTCACCCGGCAGGCCGCGCAGAAGAGCCCGCAGTGCGCGGTCTGCTAAATTGTTAAAGAGTTTGCCTTTCTCCTAGCGTCCCCATCGTCTAGCCCGGCCTAGGACACCGCCCTTTCACGGCGATAACAGGGGTTCGAATCCCCTTGGGGACGCCAAACTATACTCGTCTTTGCTATCCTGCCATAAGTTGATGAAAAGATTGGCCGGTTGTAGGGTTCCAAATCCATCGGAGCTGAGCACTATCCCGCTCGGAAAGACAGCTTCCTGGATGCGGAGCTTGTTTTCCAGATCGGCCCCGAGCCACACAGCTCCCACGTTCTCGAAGAACCACTCGGCGAAGTCCAGCATCCGTTCGAGTGCCTGTGGTTCGAGTGAAGCGCGGTCTTCAATTGCGATCTGTAGTGTCTGTAGCTCGGCCTGAACTCTGTCCATCTGCTCCTGGTAAATCTGGTCCGTCAATTTGCCGTCGAGCAGGGCATCCACGAGTTTCTGCTTCCGTATTTCAACCTCGCCAATCCTCTTTTGCGCCAGCGCTACGGTGTCGCGCTCCTGTCGCCGCTTCTGGTCGTGAACGGATGTAAGAATTCGCTTTACGAACTGACTCAGCTCCGGCTTTATGCGCATACCGTTCAAAAGCACCACAAAATCCATATGCGCTTCGTCCCGCTTCCGTCTTGTCGCCCCACAATTCCTTTCACGGCAGGAATAGTAAGGGTATCTCGCGCCAAGTCTTCCAGTGGAGAAGCTACCCGTAAGCGGCGTGTTGCAGTTTGCGCAGCGCGCAAATACGCGGAGAGGAAAATCAGCACTTCTAAGCGTTCGGCCCGTTCGCTTTGCCGCCCTTGTAAATAGCACATTCTGCACAGCAGTAAAGAGTTCTTCTGAAACGAGTGGGTCGAACAGTCCTCGTCTTGCAATGCCCCAGCTAGTCTTAATCCAGCCCATGTACACGGGATTCCGCAGTAACCTGTCGAAATTTTGGGCACTGATCGCCCCACCCGAAGCGTCTCTTAGGCCGAGTATTGTGATTTCGGTCAGCACGTCAGCTTTGGAGTACCGCCCGGACGCATACAGCTCGAATGCCTTCCGAATCAGTGACGAACGTTCCGGGTCAGGAGTCAAGTTTGGTTCAGCACTTCGCGCCCCAGGGACGTTGATATAGCCCAACGGCGGCCTGTGGACCCATCGGCCAGCCTCCTGCGCCGCTTTCATTCCAGCCACAGTTTTCTCGGTCCGCATGCGGTTATCAAAAGTAGCGAATGCCGCCAACATCGTCTCCGTCAACTCCCCGGAAGGCGACGCATCAAAGGGTTGGGTGGCAGCGCGAATGACGATGTTCTTGCCCCTCAGCATCGCCCGCACTTGGTGATAATCAGCAGTCTCTCGCGAAAATCGTGAGGCGTCATAGCACACGACGGCCGCAATCTCTTTTGCGTACCGGAAACAGAACTCCAGCATGGCCTGAAACTGCGTCCGGTTCACGTTCTTTGCTGATTCCGCCTCGCTGAATACCGCCAGCACGTTCCAGCCGCTTCTCGCACAGAACTCACGGCAAGTTCGCTCCTGAACCGGCAAGCTCAAGTTTTGCTGCTGTTCCTTGGTGCTGACGCGGGTGTAAATAACCGCACCTGTCTTCAGTCGCTGAGCCTTTAATCGTCCTGCCATGACTCCCAGCGCTCCTGAACGTAGTCGTGCTGCTCCTGCTCCAGATATTCGCGCTCCTCAGCGGTTAGCGGCGGATCGTAATTGTCGTACACGCTGGAATCGTCCCAGCCCAAAACGGCCCGTATAGCCGCGTCAGGTTCGGAAGTCGTATTGGTCTCTAGTTCCAGCGCTTTCTCGTCAAGCTCCGTAGCGGCGTTTACGACGATGCCCGCGAGTTCATAAGCCTGATCGCGAAGGCGTAAGATTTCCTCGTCAGCCAACGAGGTCACAGGCATGTCGATAAGCTCTCGACACTCTGCCACAGTGATGCGCTCCGGCACGATCCAATTGTCCCAAACTCATCGGCGTTGTACCGCTTGAGCAAGGTGCGTCGCCACTAACGTAAAACGATTGTCAATGAAGCCGCTTGCCGGGCGACTACGGGCCTAGACGGTAAAACTCCGGCTGATTGAATACAGCGCGTTTGTGTGCGAAATACGGGCCATCCTACAGAAGTTGTACATCGTGATACAGCCGGCTTCTCAGCACACGAGTAAGTGCTGGGCCTTCTTGCACAAAAGGCTCTAGCGCAATTCTGACCAAAAGCGGTCGGGTTTCAATTAATTGAAAGATATGATGGAAAACACTTATCGCTATACTGCTTGTGCAGTGCAGGGATATTCAGTTAAGGTGTTTGTAGGGCAAGGGCAGTGTTGCCACACCGCCCCGGCCCGGAAAGGAGACCTATGGCGCAACTACAAGTCGTAGTGTTACTGCTGGTGGTAATTGCTTTAATCGGCCTCTCCAAGGGGTAATTAAACCCGGTATTGGAGGTTCATTCCGCAAAAGGATGGGCCTCCAATTTCTCAACATTGACAGTATGAACCACTAAGGTAATCAATTTCTAGATGTCAATACATACACATATATATCAATACATCCTCTAAGAAGCAAGTGGATTACTGATTTCCTTACACCCCGGTGACTTCCGCCCGCTTCTGCTGTCTGCACAATGAGTTAGACCCGAATTTTCACATCTACACACTGTGCACACGCCCGAAGCGGCATGTTTTACTCCGGTTATTTGTGCGGCAGGACCAGCTAAAACGGTCCCCTAACCCCGCTCGGGCCCGCCTGAAAGTTTGGGGTGGGCGATTGGCGGCCCCGCCGGGACCTCGCCCGCTCTGGCTACGATAAGTCGAAGAACCTGGCGAGGCGGTGCAGGTGCTTGCCGGCCGTCTGCTCGCTATACACAGAGAAGAAGCTGGGGTCAAACTTCCCCGTTTCGGGATGGGTCAGCAGCTTCATGGTTTGCTCGGCCTTGGTGTGGTACCCCAGCACGGCCTCGACCCCCTCACGTGGTGGTTCTATTTCCGTTTGACGGGCTGCAAGCAGGGTCGAGGTCGAATTCAGCGCTTGTGACCAGGCCGTATGTACCGTGTCCGGCGTGATGGTTTGGCGTTGCGGCAGGAACAGGACAGCATGCGCATGGACATGGTCCTCGTCCCACATAGAAACTCCCAAATGTTTGGATTGGTCGGTGTGAAGCCGCGCTAAAGCTATGCCAATACTCGTGTTCACGCACGAGCAGAGTGCTCAGCAGGATTAGGTACTACTAGGTGAATAGAGCGCCGGAGCGAGTCATGAACACCGGGCGCTGGAGCTGTGTGAGCCGAAGTTGGGACTCTAACTGTACAGTAGTGTCAAGTCCGGGTGATTCCTCTCAGACCACGTTGTTTTTCAGCGCAAAAAACTTGTGCGGCCCCAACGAGTTGTCCGGCCAGTGAGCGCCCCCCCACCGTCTTGCCCCCCGCCGCATCGGGTGTTATAGCAGCAGATGGTTCAGGGGTGTTACCCTGTCAGGCAAACAATGATTCGCCGCGCCAGTGATTCCGTTCAGATCAGCTACAGCTTTCATCACAATGTAAGGAACTATAGGGAAAAGGAGCACCCCCCTGCCGACTACTACCTAAGCATCGATACAGGGCGAGTGTCGTTGGAACTGCTGAAGACGCCGATGCCGACATTTCCTCCGTTTCCTGAGATGGTCGAGGCTTGCCGTACCGCCTATGTTGACTGGATGAACTACGTTAAAGTGTACGAGCATTACGAAAAGTTAGAGCGCTCAATTGAGCGTGAACTACTTAGCCATTTCCCTATTCCCGAGTTCGTGATGTATCGGTACAAGGGCCGACATTACGCCGTTCTTAATAAGAGCCTCTGGTCGTGCAGTCGGAGCCTCGCTGAAGAGGAGTGGCGTGTGTTGATTTCAAAAGCGCTGGCGCGGGAAGAGGCAAAATTGGCGGCTTACGTTAGTGGACAAATCCCAAAAACCTCCAGACGTGAATTCATCACGGAGTCAGTCCGGGCCGAAGTGTGGAGGCGCGATGAGGCGCAGTGTGTGCGTTGCGGTTCTCGCGAACGATTAGAATTCGACCATATTATTCCAGTAGCGCTCGGAGGAAGTAGCACCGCTCGAAACATTCAGCTTTTGTGTGAGGTGTGCAATCGTACTAAGAGCGATTCAATCGCGTAAGCCCCGCCAACCTCACAGGATACAGGCAAGCCCGTTCGGTTGAGAGGTCCAAAAATTGAGAGCACCCTACGCTGCGTCCGGCATCGACCTCGCCCCCTACCGTGTTCCGGTCTGCGAATCGCCGATACCTACGCGGTCTGCACGGTGTGCAGTTGCGACGTCACACGTTGAATGGACCGCAGCCTAGCTCGAACCTGGCCCCCGCATCGCTGTGGTACCCGGTAGTGTAGATGGTCACTCCATGACCCATCGGTGGTGTAGTCAAAAACGTCTCAAAATTCGATGCTTTGAACTCCACGCCAATCGCACGGTTTCGAGCGCAACTTTGGTGTTGTCAAATACGGTCGTTTTAGGCTACACTCTGGTCATGCGAGTGGCAATCTATGCGCGAGTGAGTAGGGACGATGGGAAGCAAGATACTGAGAACCAGCTCCACGAGTTGCGGGAGTTCTGCCAACGGTCCGGCTGGACGGTCGTGCATGAGTACATCGACCGTGCCAGCGGTAAGAGTTCTGATCGTCCGCAATTCAAGAGACTGTTCCAGGACGCCAGCAAGCGCAAGTTCCATTTGGTGCTGTTCTGGGCACTAGATCGTTTCTCCCGCGAGGGCGTTCTTGAGACGCTAAATCACCTGCGTGATCTATCGACGTGGAGTGTGGGCTGGCGGTCCTACACTGAGCAGTTCTTCGACTCCGCCGGTCCGTTCAAAGATGCCGTGATCAGCATCATGGCATCTTTGGCGAAGATCGAGCGGGAGAAGATCAGCGACCGAACAAAAGCTGGGCTGCGACGTGCGCGGCGGGAAGGGAAGGCGCTTGGACGGCCACGGGTTGAGGTTGATGTGCTGAAGGTGCGCGGGATGCAACAGAAAGGTCTGGGGTTGCGCGGAATCGCTCAGGAGACTGGCTGGTCATTGAGTTCGATCATGCGGGCGCTGAAAGCAGATAGAGCAGGTGTAGTGTGACTGTGTTGGTCTTGGTGCTCGTTTACGGTGCCGCATTGGGATGGTTATTTGATCAATACAAGCAACTAAATGATGAAAGGCTGAAGCAAGCAGACCAGTTCACGGAGCGGAACAAGCAGCTCAACGAAAAAGAGCTTTCACTGGAGAAGAGGGAGCTAATTGTGAGCCAGCGGGAGACTTTAGCTGACCAGAGGGAAGAGAACCTGGCCGCAGAAGCCACTGCTATAGAGCAAAAGGAAAGAGGAAACATAAGAGATCTCGCTCGATTGCAGCAAGAAGAAGCAGCACTGTCACGGAGAGCGCAGCAAAAGAGGGCTGAACAGGATATCGAGCGGTTAATGTCTGAATTTTCGGCATTGGGCATCAACCTGAGCGAACGTCCTAATTGCAGTGATGTGGAGGAGGTACGACGATATCGTTCAGCACGGGCAAAGTACAGCGAAATTGTGTCGATTGCAGAAGCCAATGGGTTGGGTCATAAATATCAAACATTCATACTTGAAAATGATCCACCGGGTATCACACCCGATTGCCGGAATGATTAAGGCCCGGCAACGAGAAGAGCGGAATTGCCGAGCTTATGCCTGGGGCAGAACGGACCGGGCGGAAGCAGCGAATCAGCAAAGCTTCAGAGCTAAAGCATGTCGGGTATGAAGCCGCTGTGATGACTGCACAGTGTGCAGATGATTTCATTGACGTCTGGCAACTGAGCCATACTAGAGTTCCATACTACGTGGGGATACTCACCGGGCCGGTTTTGAATATCGAATTCAGATCCCTGAACGGTTTGCCCGCTGAACAAAGCCCAACTTTCAACCTATTCCTCTTAGCGTGTAGATGGATTGGAGCGCCGATAACAATTGGTTCCAATTCTGATCTATTTGGGACGCCAAATACTACCTTAGACCTGACACTCGCAAGCAAAAATCATTTACAATTGCACCGAAGGGCTAGGTCCTCCTCCTCTGGCTTTCATGGTCCGTCGCGCGTCGGCGCGCATGAGGAAATCCAGTTCAACGGGCTGGCTGAGCAGTTCTGGCGCCTGCGACACGGTAAGTAAAGCCCGCGCCTAAACTCCCGCCAGCGTATTCACACTCAACACCCGCTTCGTCTCATACGCCGCAATCGCCGGTTCCTGCTGCAGGATGTACCCCAACTCGTCCACGCCTTCCAGCATGCAGGTCTTCGCGAACTCATCGATGGGAAACGTCACCGAAGAACCATCCGGCAATGTCAGCTTCTGCTGCGCCAAATCCACCGTCACCGTGGCCGCCGGGGTCTTCGCCACGGCTTCGAACAACGCTTTGTGCGCCTCGGGCGGCACAATGATCGGCAGAAGAGAATTCTTCAGCGCGTTGCCGCGAAAAATATCAGCAAAGGACGTACTGATTACCGCCCGAAATCCGTACTGCGTCAGGGCCCAGGGCGCATGCTCCCGCGAACTGCCGCAACCGAAATTATCTCCGGCCAGTAGCACCTGTGCCGCGCGGCCTTCAGGCCGGTTCAAAATGAACTCCGGATTCGGCTTGCCCTCGGCATCGTACCGCCAGTCGTAGAAGAGCTGATCTCCCAGCCCGGCCTTCGAAATGGTTTTCAGGAAACGCGCGGGGATGATCTGATCCGTATCGATGTTGTCGATCGGCAGCGGAGCCAGGCGGCTGGTGAACGTAGTTACTTTTTCCATGAATGCTCTCCTAAATCAACGCCCGGACATCCGTCACCACGCCCGTCACTGCGCTGGCCGCGGCGGTCAACGGACTCGCTAGAAACGTTCGTCCGCCTTTGCCCTGGCGTCCTTCGAAATTGCGATTGCTGGTGGAAACGCTGTATTCGCCGGGCTGCAATTGATCGCCGTTCATCGCGATACACATGGAACACCCGGCTTCGCGCCAGTCTGCGCCGGCCTCTTTGAAAATGCGGTCCAGCCCTTCTGCCTGCGCCTGCTGCTTGATCTGCTGCGAACCGGGCACCACCATCACCCGCACCTTGGGGTTCACTTTCCGCCCCTTCAGAACTTCTGCGGCTGCCCGCAGGTCGGAGATCCGCGAGTTCGTGCAACTTCCGATAAACACCACGTTCACCGGATGCCCCAGCAGGGGCTTTCCAGAAGGAAGATCCATGTACCGCAGCGCCTTGCCCAGCGACTCCCGCTCCAGCGGATCGCTCACCGAAGCCGGATCGGGCACCGGCGACGTAATCGGAATGCCCATGCCTGGGTTCGTTCCGAAAGTAATCATCGGTTCGAGCGCGCTGGCGTCAATCGAGATGTGTTTATCGTAAGTTGCGCCCTCGTCGGTCGGAAGCTGGCGCCACAGGCTGACGGCCCGATCCCAATCCGCCCCCTTCGGAGCATACGGCCGGCCGCTGAGGTACTGATACGTCGTATCGTCCGGTGCCACCAATCCCGCGCGCGCGCCGCCTTCAATAGACATGTTGCAGATCGTCATCCGCTCTTCCATCGAAAGCGAGCGAATGGCGGAGCCGGTATATTCGAACACGCAACCCGTGCCGCCACCGATGCCGATCCGCGAAATCAGGTTCAAAATGACATCTTTCGCGCCGACGCCGCGCTTCAACATGCCTTCCACCCGCACTTCATAGGTCTTCGAGCGACTCTGCAACAGGCACTGCGTCGCAAGCACGTGCTCCACCTGGCTCGTTCCGATACCGAAGGCCAACGCGCCAAACGCGCCGTGAGTGGCCGTGTGACTGTCGCCGCACACCACCGTCATGCCAGGTTGCGTCAGTCCCTGCTCGGGACCAATGATATGCACGATGCCCTGCTTCATGCTGTGCGGGCCGAAGAACGGAATCCCAAAATCCCGGCAGTTCTTTTCAAACTGCGTAATCTGGGCTTCCGCTACCTTATCGAGGATCGGGAGTGAACGGTCGTGCGTCGGGATGCTGTGGTCCGTCGTGCCGATGGTCAAATCCGGACGGCGCACTTTCAGCCCGCGCTCTCGCAAGCCGGAGAAAGCCTGCGGCGACGTCACCTCGTGAACTAAATGAAGATCGATATAAAGCAGCGTGGGCGCGCCGGGCCGTTCCACCACGACGTGGTTATCCCACACTTTTTCAACAATTGTGCGCGGCCTGGATACCGCGCCATTTTTCGATGGCATCTGTCTCTACCTAAATTTGCCTTCTGGCGTAGGCGTTTTCGCCTGCGCTCTTTTACGCCGAAACCACCCGCGCCGACAGCCGGGCGCAAATCGCATCGCCCACTTCGCTGGTCGTCGCGGGCTTACCCGCCGGTTTCAAATCCGCGGTCACGTATCCGCTATCCAAAACGGCTTCAATCGCGCCGTACACGGCCTGGGCTTCGTCCGCCAGCCCGAAACTGTATTCGAGCATCGCTCCGATCGACCCGATCGCGCCCAGCGGATTGGCTTTGTTTTGACCGGCAATGTCCGGCGCCGACCCATGCACCGGCTCATACAACCCGACCCAGGCGCCCGAGGGCCTCTTGTTCCCAATAGACGCCGAAGGCAGCATCCCAATCGACCCCGCCAGCACCGCGCCTTCGTCGCTCAAAATGTCACCGAACATGTTTTCGGTCAGGACCACATCGAAGCGCTTGGGATTCAACACAAGCTGCATCGCGCAGTTATCGACCAGAATGTGATCGAGCGCTACATCCGGATAACTGTTTCCAACCTCGGTCACCACGCGCCGCCAGAGCTGCGAATTCTCCAGCACGTTCGATTTATCGACGCTGGTCACTGCCTTGCGCCGCTTGCGCGCCAACTGAAACGCCATGTGCGCCACGCGTTCAATCTCGGTCCGGCTGTAACTCATGGTATTCACCGCGGATTCCTCGGCCCCGGTTCCGGAAATCCCGCGCGGCGTTCCGTAATACAAACCGCCCGTCAATTCGCGGACAATAATCATGTCCGTCCCGTCCACCAGCTCGTTCTTCAGCGGAGACGAATTGACCAGCGCGCGATAAGAGCGCACCGGGCGTAAATTGGCGTATACACTCAAAGCCTTCCGAATGCCCAGCAGACCCCGCTCCGGCCGCTTCTCCGGCGGAGCATTGTCAAATTCCGGTAAGCCAACGGCTCCTAAAAGCGTTGCGTCTGCCTCGAGCGCCAGTTTGCGAGTCTCGTCGGGAAACGGGTCCCCGGTTTCCTGAATGGCGATTCCGCCCAGCAAGCCTTCCGAAAGGGACACCTGATGTCCAAAAACAACTGCCACCCGCGTCAGAACCTTGACCGCTTCTCTTGTGACTTCGACGCCAATTCCGTCGCCGGGCAGAACAAGAACGTTCAGATCCATGAGCTATCGCGCGGCGTGAGCTGGAACCGGCACGCCCCGGTTCACCACTTCCTCGATCAACGCCACAATCTCTTCGTTCCGCAGACCCTTCTTGTTGTCTGCGGCGTGCGTGAACTGCTGATACACCTCGTCCAGTTCCTCTCGCGAAAGCTGGTATCCCAAATCTTCGGCGCGCTTCTTCAGCGCATGGCGTCCGCTATGCTTGCCCAGCACAATCCGGCTCTCCGGAACCCCGACGCTCGCCGGATCCATAATCTCGTAAGTGGATCTCTCCTTCAGATAGCCGTCCTGATGAATTCCGGCTTCGTGCGCGAACGCATTCTCGCCCACAATGGCTTTGTTTGGCTGCGGGCCGAAGGAGATGAAGCGCGTCAGAGTTTGACTGGCTGCGTACAGTTTTTCGGCGTGAATCTTGGTTTCGAACGGCAGGCGGTCGTTGCGGGTCTTGATCGCCATCACCACTTCTTCCAGGGCGGCATTTCCGGCCCGCTCGCCAATGCCGTTGATCGTACATTCCACCTGCCGCGCACCGGCCCGCACGGCCGCAATCGAGTTCGCTACCGCCAGCCCCAGATCGTCGTGGCAATGGACACTTACGATGGCGCGATCGCCTAAGAGCTTCGCGATTCCCCCGATCAGTTCCGCGTATTCATCGGGAACCGAGTACCCGACCGTATCCGGAAGATTCACCGTCCGCGCGCCCGCCTCCACCACGGCTTGGCACACTTCTTGCAAGTAAGCTAACTCGGTGCGGGTTGCATCTTCGGCTGAAAACTCGACGTCATCCGTGTAGTTGCGCGCGAGCGTTACGGCCGCAACCGCGTCGTCTAAAACCTGCTGCCGGGTCTTTCGTAATTTATGCTTCAGATGAATGTCACTAGTGGCGATAAAAGTGTGAATGCGCGGACGCTTGGCACGCTCCAGCGATTTCGCCGCCCGCTCAACATCGAGTGTACAGGCGCGCGCCAGCGCCGCTACTTGCACCCACGGAAACTGACGGCTGACTGCATCGACAGCCTCGAAATCTCCCTCCGACGCAATGGGAAAACCGGCCTCCAATATGTCCACGCCCAAATCCACAAGGGCGGCGGCCATTTTGAGCTTCTCCGGCGTGGTCATACTGCATCCGGGGGACTGCTCCCCATCGCGTAATGTGGTATCGAAGATGTAGACTCGGCTCAAGTGGATACTCCTATGGAAAGACTTTACCCATCGTAAATGGGACAAGGCGAATTATGCAAATTTATAGTTTTGAAGTATTGTATAACGGATAATAATGGCATAAGCGCCTTACCCGGCGGGCGTAATGGAACTCTATCCCTTAAAAGTCTTCCTCACAGTGGCTACGGAACGCAGCTTTTCGCGCGCTGGCGAGAAGCTCCTGCGCACGCAGCCAGCTATCTCAATTGCGATTCAGCGTCTGGAGAGTGACCTAAAGGAAAAACTCATTGACCGTTCTGGCCGTGAATTGCTGTTGACCGACGCGGGACGGGTGGTGCTCGAGTACGCGCGACGTTTTCAGAATCTTGAAAGCGATCTCGAAAATGCGTTGCGTGAGTTGAAGGACAATTATGCCGGACGGTTATCCATTGGTGCTAACGAATCCAGCTCGCTTTATCTGATTCAGCACATAGAGCAATACCGGCGGTTGTTTCCGAAGGTGAAAGTTCAGGTCCGGCGGTCGGAATCGAGTAAGATCCCGTCGCAACTGTTGGACGGCGAACTGGAACTCGGTGTCATCAGCTACGATCCCAATGACGATCATTTGCTCTCGCAGGTGATCTACATAGACCGGTTGACTCTCATCGTTTCGCCCGAGCACCGTTTCGCTAACCGGGGCGAGATCTCCATCGCCGAGCTGGACATGGAGACCTTCATCGCGCACAACGTAATCTCGCCCTATCGCGAAGCGGTCTTACGCGAGTTCCAACGCCATAAAGTGCCTCTGAACATGGATGTCGAGATGCCCACCGTCGAGACCATCCGGCGTTTCGTGCAGGATAACGAAGGCGTGGCCTTTCTGCCCCGCATGTGCGTCGAACAGGAGATCAAGCAGGGTCTCCTGCATGAGATTCGCGTCAAAGAGCTGCAACTGGAGCGCAAGATCCGGCTGGTGTATCCGGCCCGGCGCGCTCTTAGCCATGCAGCCAGAGCCTTTGTAGAGTTGGTGAAAAAGGAAAGCTCCGAGCCGGCACCGGCACCCCTCCCGGAACCGGTGTGAGCCAGTTGGGTTCGTTTCGACAAGCTTCCATCGCCATCATTGGCGGCGGCATCATCGGAATGTCCCTGGCGTGGCGCCTCTGCCAGCGGGGCTTCCGCGTTACGGTATTCGAGAAAGGCGAGATCGGCGGCGAGGCAAGCTGGGCCGGAGCCGGAATGCTCGCGCCGGGCGGAGAACTGGAAGGCCCGTCGCCCCTGGCCGCGATCGCTTTAGAGTCGCGGGCTCTCTACAGCGCGTTTGTTCGCGAGCTGGAGACTTGCTCCGGGCTGGCCATCGATTACCAGGAGAACGGCGCGCTGGAGCTCGCTTATTCGCCCGAAGAGCAACATTCTTTGGACGCGAAGGCCGCCGCCCAGCAGGCGCTGGGGATTCGCTCCAAGCCCGTCAGCATTGCCGATGTCGCGGCTTTCTGGCCCAGAGTCCGGACGGACGGCCTTTTCTCCGCCCGTTTTTACCCCGATGACGCTGTCGTGAATCCCCGGGAGGTGATGCTGGCGCTTGCGGCCGTGTGCCGGAAACTGGGCGTTTCTGTCCAGCAGAACTGCCCGGTTTCCCGGATCGAAGTCACCAGCGATTCGGCCCATGTGCGGGACCAGGCATATCAGGCTGCGGTGATCGCGGCAGGCGCCTGGAGCAGCCACATCGAAGCGATCGGCGCGCCTCCCTTGCCGCCCACTGAGCCCGTCAAGGGCCACCTGATCGGATACCAACAACCGCAGCAGACCTGCAACACCGTCCTCCGGCACGGCCACGCCTACCTCCTCCAGCGCGCCAATGGGCTCCTGATCGCCGGAGCTACGGTGGAGCACGTCGGCTTCGATCACAGCGTGGAACCCGCATTAGCGCGCTCCATTGCGGGGCAGGCTGCGTTAGTGCTGCCACACTTGGCCAGCACTACTCCTTCGGAAGTATGGGTGGGTTTCCGCCCGGGAAGCGATGCGCTGCACATAGGCGCCTGGTCGTCGAACCGGCTGTATCTCGCCTTTGGCCATTATCGAAACGGCATTCTCCTCGCTCCCGCCACAGCGCAGCGGTTGGCGGACGAGATCAACGCCAGTTGGGGAACGCGTTAGACCGTTCTCGACGCAATGCCTCGATGAGCGGCGCTACGCGTCGCCGCCGCTTCAGAAGCGTCTCCAAAACGGCCTCGAGCTCGCTCTCGTCCCTGTCCAGCCAGTTGCGAGGAATCTCTTTCCAGGCCGCATCGACCACCTCCACCGGGAAGTTCTCCACCATCTCCAGCCAGGGCTGGAAGGAATCGAGCGACTGCACTTCTTCATACACCGAGGTCCGAAAGTAGACGCCTTGCAGCGGTGAATCCCGAAAGTCCCAATGCGGGCCGTTGAACGCGAACCCATGATCGATCATTTGCGCGAAGAAGCCGGTTCGGGCCGGAGCCTCTCCCTTCAACGGAGTCCAGGTTTTGGCCTTGGCTCGGAAGAAGACCGCTTGACGGGAATCAGCATTTCCAATCCATTTATCGAATACCAGGGTCCCGAGAAAGTCGACCCGGTTCTCCACTTTCCCTAGCAGCTTATCCGGCAGGAAATCATATACGGCTACGCGCTCCGGATGCACCGCCATCCGCGAGCCGAAATGAATGCCGGGCGGAATCGGCTCACGCTTCGGGCCAATCGAGAGATACAGCTCCGGCGTATCCGCGACAAATTCGGGCGTCAGTTCGATCAGCGCGCTGGCAGGCACATGGATCTGCAGGTACCGCAGAAAGGCGCAGGCCAGCCATTCATTGATCAGAATGCGGCGATGCTGTGGGTTGTTGGTGAACTTGACAACGTAAAAGGCGCCATCTTGACCCTCGATCAGGTGGGCTTGCGCGCCACCCCGCATCTTACGAATCAGCTTGCGGGCGCGGACGGGCATGGTTACGGCTGGATGAGAGAATCAGGCTAGACCTTATTTCTGGAAGGAGCACAACGAAGGAATGGCTGAAAGTACTTCAGAGAAAGAAACTCCAAGGAGCAGCCCGGACGAAGTGGCGCTCGAACTGATGAAGTTCATCGCCGTAACGACAGGTTACGGGAAAGGGTCGGCCAGCCCCGGATTCGGCGGCAAAGGGTCGCGATCCAGCGAGGAATATGCCGACTCCTTGTTAGAACTGTTCGAGCGCTGCCGCACGGTAGTCCGCAAAGCACCCAAAACCTGAAGACTTCGGGCCACACCGGGCGGCGCGCCAGAACTGGGCCGCCCGGCGGTTTGTAACTATCTCCTCTTCTTTGCGCCCTTTCGCGGTGCGCTCTTCTTCGCGGGAGCAGACTTTTTCGCCGCCGTCTTCTTGCCGGCCGCCTTCTTTGCAGCGGTCTTCTTGGCTGCTGAGCCCTTAGCCGCTTTCTTGGCGGCTTTGGCTGTGCTCTTCTTTACGGCCGCTTTCTTCGCGGGCGTCTTCTTCACCGCAGCCTTTTTGCCCGCGCCCTTCTTGGCAGCTTTAGCCGGCGACTTTTTGGCTGCGCTCTTCTTGGCGGGCGCCGCCGCCTTCTTGGCCGGCATTTGCTGCGGGGCAGCGCTCTTCTTTTGCATAGCGGCTGCCTCTTGCATTCCAGCAGATTTCTTGGCTGTGGATCGTTTCGCGGGCGTCTTTTTCGCCGCCGGCGCCGCTTTCTTTGCGGGCTGCTCTTCAGCAGTCTCGGAGCGCGAAGCGCCTTCACGGGCGGCCTCAGATGCCGTCTCGGATGGCGCGGCAGCTTTCTCCCGTTGCGGCTCTGCTTTCTCCTCGCCGCGTGCCTCGCTCACACGGCCGCCACCGGCCGCTTCGCCCGCTAACTCCTCTTCATCTTCTTCCTCATCTTCGTCCTCATCTTCATCTTCGTCGTCGTACTCATCCTTGTCCGACTCCAACTCGACATGTTCGTCTTCATAGTCGAAGTCATCGTGTTCGTCTTCGTTGGGTTCAAGCCAGTACGTTAAGCTCACGCTCTCCTCCTTGCACTTCTTCCCTACTATGCATCGAGATGATGCGACAAGCAAAATAATTTCACAACGGAACGCAAATTCGCAAGTCATGCAGAGACGAAAGCGTAAGCGACGGAGCAGAACCCCGCGCGTAAAACAAGGGGTCCGCCTTCACGGAGTGGAGATTCGGTACTGAACTACCGCGTCAGACTGGCGGTACGGACAGCCGCCTTGCGATGCAATATCTGCGAGGATACGTGGCGAGAGGCGCTTATATGTGATGCCTGTCTGACGGGGGTCTTGCTGTGCGTCTGCGTGCGGCTTGTCGAGCGTACTTTTGTCCGCGAACTGTGTGCTCGAACATAGGCGGGCCGCTCTTGGTGATAAACCGCGGGAATCAGCAGCACGTCTCCGGTTTCGAGCGAATCCGCGCCCCGATTGACCTCGATGATTCGTTCGGGAGCTAGATGATAGGACTTAGCAATCGCCGCGAGCGTGTCGCCTGCCTCCACGTGATGCAGTCTCCACGCCTGCCGGTTCTCGGCCGGAACGGTGGCCAGCGCGAGTTGAGCGGCTTGGCCCGAGCCCTTCGGAACGTGCACCGTGAAACCGCAGGGGGCAATCGTCTTCAGCAACGCGGGGTTCAAATCCCGAATGACCGAAACCGGCTGCATCGTAGCGTCTGCGATCAGGTTGAGATTGGTGTTGGCCGTGAGCTGAATCGTGTCGTACTCCACCGGCGGGTCCAGGTCGATATTCTCCAGGCCGTAGTCCTTCGGATTCTTCTCCATGATCGTCATCGCGACGATGATGGGCACATAGCTGGCGGTCTCTCTCGGGAGCGCGTGACGCTTGAGAAGCTCCCAGTAGTCGGCGTATCCGGTACGCTCAATCGCGCGGTCTACGGCTCCCGCGCCGCAATTGTAGGCGGCCATCGCCAGATACCAGTCTCCATACCGGGCATACAAATCCTTCAGGTACTTGGCGGCTGCCCGTGTCGCCTTTTCCGGATCGAATCGCTCGTCGAACGTGCTGGTATGGACCAGATCGTAAGTGGCGCCGGTACCGGCAATGAATTGCCACATCCCCACGGCTTTCTTGTAGGAGATGGCGCGTGGCAGAAACCCGGATTCCGCCTGAGCTAGATAGATGAGGTCCTGCGGAACGCCTTCCTCGGCGAAGATGCGCTGAATAAGCGCCTGGTAACGGCCGGAACGCCGCAGACCGGCGAGCAGAATACTCCGCCCGCGATCCGTGGAGAAAAAGTGGACGTAGCTCAAGACCGGGTCCGTGAGATCCAGCGGAATTCCGGAACTCGTCTGGGTCAGCTCGCTTTCGAGTTTGGGCGCGAGCTTCGGGTCCACCGGAAACGTCGTATGGCTGATCTCGTCGATGGGCGCTTTGTCGAAAGCGACCGTGTCGTCCTGGTTTTTCCCCGCGCCCAACTTTTCCACGTCGAAGCGGTAGATCAGGTCACAGATTTGATCGAGCCGCCGCTCAACGCGCCTATAATCGGGTAGCGATTCGGAAGCACCCAAAAGCGCATCCACCGCAGCATCGAACTCGCGCCGCGCTCCCGTCAAGTCGCCTTTGAAATACAACTGGCGGCCCGCGTTCAAATGACTATCGGAACGCGCCAGCCGGTCATCGGCTTCCTTCGAATGCGGCGTCGAAAAATCGGCCGCGGACGAGCTGTCCGGAATAACAAACTCGTTCGCGGCATCGATAGCACTCGTACTCGGCGCGGAACTCAAATCTTCGGGAGAAGGCGTAGCCGCGCCCGCAGCGCCTGAAAAAGTCGCCAGAAGAATAGCCCCGCTAAGGATGAGGTATAGGCGCGTCATTCTTTGATAAACAAGATTTATCTTCTAGCAAATGCGTAACAGAACCATTACCATAACCCAGTCTGCGCACCTGGTCAAGTCAGATTTTGCCCCGCTCCCTTCTGAAATCGGTAGCAGACTCCAGAATTTCATAGGCTTGCGCAAGGCTCATCAAACTTGTTATGGCACCTGCGCCGTGTTCTCAAATTAGTCGCAATTAAAAGCAACTCAGTTACTTACGGACGGAACACCCCGCGCGTCGGCAACGGGCCGCCGCACGCCGCCCCGCGCGCGGACCCGGCAGCTAGCGTGTTGGTACCGGGACTGGCTGCCGCGAGGAGATAATCCGGTCAATCATCCCGTATTCCAGCGCCGCCTCCGGCTCCAGAATATAATCGCGGTCCACATCGCGCGCGATTTTGTCGATCGGCTGCCCGGTGGCATCCGCCAGAATTTCGTTGAGCGATTGGCGCATGCGCAGAATCTCGCGAGCGTAGATGTCGATGTCGGCGGCTTGGCCTCCGAGACCGCTCATCGAGGGCTGGTGGATCAGGATCCGCGCATTGGGCAGGGTAAAGCGCTTGCCTTTGGTGCCACAGGCAAGCAGCACCGCGGCCATGGAGGCCGCCTGTCCGAGGCAATAAGTTACGATGTCCGGTTCCACCAGGCGCATGGTATCCAGAATGGCGAGCCCCGCTGTAATGGAACCTCCCGGAGAGTTGATGTAGAGCGAGATGTCGCGCTCCGGATCTTCAGCGGCCAGAAATAGCATCTGGGCAATGATGAGATTCGCGACGGAGTCGTCAATCGGGGTACCAAGAAAGATGATGTTCTCTTTGAGAAGGCGGGAGTAGATGTCGTAGGCGCGTTCGCCTCGCGAAGTCTGCTCGACCACCATCGGTACCAATACGGAATTTTGCATTCAAGAGCTCCTTTACTCGAAAGCCTTTCCCTGTCTGTGCGCCCTCGCCTGGGCAAAAAGAGCGGCGGTATCCCCATCATAGAAAACTCGGAAATTGCCGGTACGCCGGTCTTTGGGAGGGCCTATTGACGCCGCGGTCACGAGGTGGTCATAGTAGAAGAAGCTCGCTGTTTTCTATGGCTTACGTCGATCGGCGGCAATCGCCGGAACCAAAATCCGACAGCGGCCATCTTTTTGAAACAGAGGCTAATTATTTGATCTCGGGCTGACGATTAGATAGTAGCGAGAGGATAGAGAGCCCGAGCCAGATATGAAGGTCCTAATAGCAGACGACAGCGCCACATCGCGCATCATGCTCAATAGCGCGTTGAAGCGTTGGGGCTATGAAGTCGTCATGGCGGAGAACGGAGCCGAAGCGTGGGATATTCTGGCGGCGGCGGACGCACCTCCGATGGCCATCCTCGATTGGGTAATGCCTGAGCTGACCGGCCCCGAAGTCTGTAAAAAGGTCCGGGAAACGCGGCGGGAACCCTACACTTACATCCTGCTCCTGACCTCGAAGAACACGAAGGACGAGACGGTCGAAGGCCTGGAAGCCGGGGCTGACGATTACATCGTGAAGCCGTTCGATCAGCACGAACTCCAAGTTCGCCTGCGCGCCGGTAAGCGTATCATCGATCTGCAAATGGATCTGCTACAGGCGCGTGAGGAGTTGCGGGAGCGCGCGAATAAGGATCTTCTGACCATGCTGCCCAATCGCGCGGCGATTTCTGTGACGCTCGAACAGGAGTTTGCCCGCTGCCACCGCGACCATCGCACGGTGGGCGTCATTCTGCTCGACATCGATCATTTCAAGAGGATCAACGATACGTACGGCCATTTCGCCGGCGATGCGGTTCTGCGCGAAACAGCGACGCGGCTGCGTGGAAACATGCGCCCCTACGACCAGGTGGGCCGTTATGGCGGCGAGGAGTTTCTGGTGGTCTTACCCAATTGCGACCTGGAGCAGGCGGCAGCCCAAGCCGAGCGGATGCGTTCCAAGCTACAGGCCACTTCGATGCTTGTGGACGGAGCCGAATTGACCATCACGGCCAGTTTCGGTGTCACGGTCTCAGACGGCTCCGAGCGCACACCCGATGTGTTCATTCGCGTTGCAGACGAGGCGCTTTATCGCGCCAAAGCCGAGGGCCGGAACCGTGTTCACGCGCTGATGTTTCCGGATTCGACGCAGGGACGTTGAGGGCTTTCAGCAATTAGCGCTCAGCATTCAGCTTTTGGAGTAGCCTGAAGGCCGGTTCGCCGTACTTTGGCTGAAGGCTGATAGCTGAGGGCTGACAGCTTCCATCTGCGCGCTATACTGTCACTATTGCGCCCGTAGCTCAGTTGGATAGAGCGTCTGGCTACGAACCAGAAGGTCGGGTGTTCGAATCACTCCGGGCGCACCACTCATCTCGCTCGCCGGTTGCTTGCGGCCGTAGCCGCCTCAGCTCGAAGCCGTAGGGCTAAATCGCCCGGTGAGCTGCAACACACTGGTTTTCCGGCTATACGAAAAATAAACGATCAGCCCGATACTCATCCAGATTAGAAACGCCGCCCAGGTGATCACACCGAGCCCCGCCATCAAACCCAGATTCGCAATCACGCCGACAATCGGGACCAGCGGCACTAACGGGGTTTTGAAAGGACGCGGCAGGTCGGGACGGATCCGGCGCATAATGATGATCCCGATGCAGGCCACGACAAACGCGAACAATGTGCCGATACTGGTGAGATTGCCGAGACGCGCAATTGGAGTAAACGCCGCACCGAGCGAGACGAACACCATCAGGAGCAGGTTCGATTTCCATGGCGTTCGGAAGCGCGGATGCAGATCCGAGAACAGCTTCGGCAGCAGACCATCCTTCGACATCGAATAAAACACGCGCGACTGGCCGAGAAGCATTACCAGCATGACCGACGTGAGCCCGCAAAGCGAGCCGAGTTTCATCAGAAATCCCACCCACGCCACACCCTTCATGCGGTCCACAGCAACCGCGAGCGGAGCCGCGACGTTCAATTCTTTGTAATTCACGATTCCGGTCAGCACCAGCGAATACAGAATGTACAAAACCGTGCAGATGAGCAACGAACCAATAATGCCGATCGGCATGTCGCGTTTGGGATTCTTCGCTTCCTGGGCGGCCGTGGAGACCGCGTCGAAGCCGATATAGGCAAAGAAGACCTGCCCCGCTCCGGCCAGCACGCCCGACCATCCGAAGGCTCCAAACTGCCCAGTATTAGCAGGCAGGAACGGATGATAGTTCTGTCGGTTGATAAAGAAGTAGCCGATGCCGATGAACAGGATAACGACCGCTACTTTGATCACGACAATGATGTCGTTCACCCTGGCGGATTCGCTAATGCCGCGGATCAAAATGAACGAGATGATGCAGAGGATAATCACCGCAATCAGGTTCACACTTCCCGGCTGAGGAGCGAAGGGTGACGCAACGATGGCGCGCGGCATTTCGATCCCAAACGAGAGCAGGATGGAGTCGAAGGTGGCGGCCCAGCTCACCGCCACCGTAGCGGCGCCTACCGCATATTCCAGTACCAGCGCCCAACCGATAATCCAGGCGATCAGTTCGCCGAGCGTGGCGTACGAGTACGTATACGCGCTGCCCGCGATGGGAATCATGGTGGAGAATTCGCTGTAACAAATGCCGGCGAAGGCGCAACCGAAGGCCGCCAGTAGGAACGAATACACCATGGCCGGCCCGGAATGGGTAGCGGCGGCCACTCCGGTGAGGGTAAAGATTCCGGCCCCGATGATAGCTCCGATTCCCAACGCAACCAGCGACTTGGCCCCCAGGCTTCGCTTCAGAGGATTGTGCGCCTCGCACTCGGCAAGCAGGACCTCAACCGGCTTTTTGACAAAAAGACCACTGCTCATCGGTAATTGGCTAGACTAGCACGAAACGGCGAGGAACGTTGCTATCCCGTGCGGGCAACCCGTACTTGGACCCGGTTCCGGCGCAAAGCTCTTGAATTCTCAATAGAAAGTGATATATTCTCCCAACAGTGGGTTAGTTTGAACGCTACGCTGCGGTCACGGGGACCGCAGTTCGATGGCATACATTCCAAATTTCTCTAAGTCGAGGGATCTATGAGTCATTGCTTGGTGACAAAGGCGCTACGTCTTTGTATCGCGTTTGTTGTCTGTCTCGCTTTATCTATTCCTGTCTTCGCCCAGTCGGACGTTGGCACGATCACGGGGTTCGTTCGGGATCCAACCGGTGCGGTTGTGCCGAATGCAAAAGTCACGATTAAGAACGAAGCCACCAACGAGTCCCGTACGGTGACCACCGATAATTCGGGGCACTACACGGTCACGAATCTTCTTCCGGGCTCCTATGAAATGACCGCTGAAGTCGCCGGCTTTAAAAAGTTCGACAGTAAGAACAACACTCTGCAGCCGAACTCGACACTGGCGCTCGACGGCAATCTCACCGTAGGTCAGACAACCGAGACTGTGGAAGTCACCTCAACGGCCGAAGTGCTGCAGACAGAGTCGGGAGCGGTGCAATCGGAAGTAACCGGCACGCAAATTCAGAATCTGGAACTGAACGGGCGCAGTCCGATTTATTCAGCGCAGTATCTACCCGGCATTCGCGCAGGCGCCGGGACAACGCTCGGAAACAAACAGGGGCTAGGACCCGCCGGACAGCCGTTCAATATCAACGGCGCCCGCTCATGGGACACGATGGTTACAGTAGACGGCGCGCCGGCCCTGCGCACACGATCGAATGGCGCTGTGATCGGCGTGGGCAATGTGGATTCCACCGAAGAGATTCAGGTTTTGACGGCCGACTATCAGGCTGAATACGGGCGGGCCTCCGGCGGACAGATTCGTATTGTTACGAAGAGCGGTTCAACTGATTTTCACGGCGCGGCGTACGAATACTTCCAGAATTCGGATCTGAACTCCAACACCTGGGCTCGCAATCTGAGCACGGCCACCAATTTTGCGTCGCCATACCGCTACAACGATTTCGGGTTTGATATCGGCGGACCGCTGGCTATTCCGGGCAAATGGGAGAAATTCCGGCAGAAGTTCTTCTGGTTTGTCGCGGAAGACTGGATCCGGCAGCGCTCGACGGACACCCAGCAACAAGCCGTCCCCACGCCGCTCATGCGCCAAGGCAACTTCAGCGAGTTGTTGGGCCCGAATCCCTGGTACAAGGGTGTCACTCAACTCCATTTCCCAGGCACCACACAGCCCATTCCGGGTAATGTGATTCCCACCAACCTTCTGAGCCCCACGGGTATTGCTCTTCTGAATGCCTATCCCAAGCCAAACTTCGGCCCGGTCGGCACTCAGAACTGGATCGCCCAGGCCGCGCATCCCTACAATCAGCGAAAGGAAAACCTGAACTTCGACATTCTTCCGACTGACAAGAATCACATCGAGTTCCGGAAGAGCGATCTGGCTTATTTCGAATATCAGCCATTCGATCAAGGATCGGGCCTCACTCCGAAATACTTCAACCGGCCGAATCAAACCAATACGCTGGCGTGGATTTATACGATCAGTCCAACGGTAGTGAACGAGGCGCGCGCCACGGTCAGCCTGGACGATGTGTACATTCCAGTAAACACCGCGGCTCCGGGGTTCAATGCGCAGACACTCGGCATCAACTACCCGTATTTGTTCCCCGGTAAGGATATTGCTCACAAGATTCCAACCGTCAGCCTGAACGACAACTTCTATAGCCTGGCTGGTGGTCCTTATCCTTCGCATTCCTCCGGACCGATTTACACTATATCGGACAGCTTGACGAAGGTGTGGGGTAACCACACGTTTAAATTGGGTTTCCTCTACGACTACGACGGCGAAAACGACGAGGACCAGATCAACGTGAGTACGGTTCCCGGCGGCGCCAACAACCAGAACGGCAATTTCGCATTTACCGACAATTACGCCTTGGGCACGGGAGCCAGCATTGCCAATCTGGCGATGGGCTATGCGGACAGCTATACGGAAATCGGTCCGCGCGCATACACTATCTGGCGCGGGTCGATGTTCGAAGAGTTTGCGCAGGATTCCTGGAAAGTCACTCCGAAGCTGCACATCGACTATGGAGTCCGCATCAGCACCATCAACTGGTACCATCCGTTGTGGGCCAATGCCGACTATTTCGTCGGAAATCTGTATAACCCGGCACAGGCCGTCACCATCAATTCCGCTGGAAACGTCGTGCTGGGAACTGGTAATCCGTATAACGGCGTAGTTATTCCGGGTTTCGGCGGATTTCCAACCTCTGCCAACGGTCGAGTTCTCGCCGCGACCCAACCCATCTGCGACGGCGCCTCCTGCAGCGGCCTGTTTGATCCCAGCCGGCCCGTGTCCCATGTGCCGAGTTTCAATCCGGTTCAACCCCGCCTCGGCATCGCGTATCAACTGAATGACAAGACGGTGCTACGCGCGGGTGCGGGCGAATTCGTGACACGGATGCCGCTGCTTGATAATATTTTCCCTGGCGGCAATTCTCCGTTCCAGCCGTTCGTCACCGTCAGCAATGTGCGCGTGGACAATCCGGGCGCATCGTTGACTACGGGTGTTGCGGCGCCGCTGACCATCACCACGCTGAACCCGAACCTGAAACAGCCCGTCGCCTGGAACTGGAACGTCTCATTCCAACGTGAGTTGTTCTGGAACTCGACGCTGTCTGTCGCGTATGTTGGACATCGCGGTTATCACGGATGGGATGTGTATGACATCAACCAGGCGCCTGCCGGAACTCTGCAAGCAAATCCGGGAGTGAATATCAATCGGCTGCGTCCTTATAAAGGCTTTGCCGCGATCCAGGAAGAGGAGAGCGTGGTCAACTCCATGTACAACGGCCTGCAGGTTAGTTGGAACCGGCGATTCACGGCCGGCTCCATGTTCGGCTTCTCCTACACGTTCTCGAAGAGCAGTGATAATAGCTCGAATTATCGCGACATCGTGCCCGACACCTACAACACCAGCAATTTGTGGGGACCTTCGGAGTACGACGTACGCCATCTGGCCGTGATCAACTATTTGTACGACCTCCCGTTCTTTAAAGATCAGAGCAAGCTGAGCGGGAAACTACTCGGCGGATGGCAACTCAGCGGCGCCATCCAATTTCAGACGGGTCAGCCGTGCGGCATCGGAACGAACACCGATTACGCCGGAGTTAGTTCGACCGATCTGGGCAGTTTCGGTTGCGGGTCACAGGGCCAGTTCTGGGTGTTGAACGGAACACCGCAAATTCTGGGTGGGTTCGCCGGCGGCAGCGGTACTGCCAAATGGTTCTCCGCCAATGTCACGCAGCCCGCAGCCGGCACATTCAACCTGCAGAAAGGCGTGCGTAATTCCGTTTACGGACCTGGACTGCAGGACTGGAACATCGCTTTGTTCAAAAAATTCGCAATCAACGAACGGAACGCGTTCGAGTTCCGCGCGGAAGCCTACAATTTCATCAATCACCCGAATTTGGCGACTTACGGCCAAACGGGCGGACCGAACGTGAACCCGACGTCGTCCACGTTCGGCGAAGTGACTGGAAAGGCCGATCTTCCGCGTATTCTCCAGCTTTCGCTGCGTTATTCCTTCTGACCTGCTTCTGAGTACAAGAAAATCCCGCGCGGCGAAAGCTGCGCGGGATTTTTTGTTTTGAATCCTAAATGTTTAAATTCACTTTCCGAACTCGCGCCCAGGATGCTGTCACAGCGAATTGGGAGTACCCGCAGACCGATCGGCGATCGGCCTGGAGGTTGCCTTCGGCCAACCCTGCCGCACATACACGCTCAGGGTTCTGTATGCGGCTGGGCCCTCTCCGTACCGCTGCGCAGCCTTCGCGCAAAGAAATCCGCGGTGGCCTTGTACGCGTCCACCCAGTGCTGATGCATGAGGAAGTCGTGGATCTCGTTCGGGAAAATCAGCTCTTCAAAATCCACCGGCAGCTTGCGTAGCGCTTCCACCAGCATGACCGTTTGCGAAAACGAAACGTTACGGTCATCGTCGCCATGAATGAGCAGCACGGGCGACCGCCAGCCCCCGACCGAAGCCATCGGCGAAGATTCGAACGCGATTCGCGCGGCCTCCTGCTCTGTGTTGCGTTCGGCGGGATTGCCTCCGGCCGGAGCGCTATACACGCTGCGTAACGTGCTCCAGTCGTGCACGCCGTGAAAATCGACGCCCGCGGCGAACAGATCGGAAGCGCGCGAAAGAGCCATCGCAGTCAGATATCCGCCGTAGGATCCGCCCCAGACGCCAATACGCTTCGCGTCCACATCCGGCCGCGACTTCAGATATAGGCCGGCACCGATCACGTCGTTGAACTCGCTCGCGCCCGCGGGTCCATAGTGGAGTGCCTCGCGAAAGTTGAGGCCGTAGCCGATGCCGCTGCGATAATTCACGGAAAGTACGATGTAGCCCTGATTGGCCAAATACTGGTTCAGAGAATAGGCGTTCGAGTAGTAATACATGTAATGAAATCCCAGCAACATCTGCCGGCGTGACCCGCCATGAAAGAAAACCAGCGCCGGATGCCGCTCCCCATTCGAATTGCCCGGCGGTAAGAAGAGCTGGCCGTGAATTTGCAAGCCATCGGCGGCGGTGATCATCACCGGCTGCGGCTTCACAAGCGACTGCGCTGGGAAGTCCGCAGGTGTTGCTTCGGGCGCGAGCGGCTGCAGTTTGCCATCGGCCGTCCGCACCATGGCGTGCGCTGCCTCGTTATACGTCGAGGCCAGAAATACTAGTGCAGACGCGGGCGCGGGTTCCCACTCGATGCCCTCGCCGCTGGTGATCTCTTTCGGAGCTTGCCCGCCCGCTGGGTTGACGCTCCATAGATGCCGGCGGTCTATGTCTTTAAAATTTGCTGAGAAGTAAACACTGCGTCCATCGCGCGAGAGCGCAACGTGCTCGACTTCGCCCTCGCCCGGAGTCAATTCCATCGGCTTTCCTCCATCGGCGGAGATGCTGTACAGGTGACACCAGCCGGTGCGTTCCCACGGGAACACGAGGCGATTGCCGGAAGCCCAGAAGATCTGATGATCGGCGACAACGCCATGAAAAAGACTTCCCGGTCCGCGATCAGCACGGAACACTTCGTGAGCGGCGCCCGTCTTCGCATCGGCCACGCGGATGGACCAGGGCTCGCCTTCCCGATGAACATGAAACATAAAATCTCGGCTCGTCGCTGGAATGCGCAAATAGGCGAGGTGCGAGCTATCTGGTGACCAGACCGGCTCCGAATCGCGATCGACGCTGGCATCGAGATAACGCAACTTGTGATCGGAAGGCGTGTACAGGCCAATAAAGCTGTGATTGCCGCGCGCGCTCACGAACGCGATGCTGGAACCGTCGGGCGACCATTGTAAATCTCCGGCCTTCGCGGTGGAGCGCTCCACGACAGCGCTCTTCACGTTCTCGCCCGCCGAGGTCACGGTGAAGATCTGGCCATTCCGGATAAACGCGGCCACGTCTCCTTTGGGCGAGATCACAGGCGCTTGCCCTTCCGTCAATTTCTTTGCGGGAGTGCCGTCCATTCCAACCGACCAGATGGCTTGTTCCGGCTTGGTGGGGCTCCAATCGGGGTTCGGATTCTCGCCGCCATTTTCGAAGTCACCGCCACGCGCGAAGAGAAGATAGCTGCCGTCCGGAGCCCAGGCAAAATCGGCGATGTCCTGTCCGTCGTCCGCATTGAAATTGGTGACGCGGCGTCCTTTCCAGTTCGGCGCTTCGGCGATCCAGATATTGCGCCGGCCGCCCTCGTTCAAAAGCCAGGCGACGCGGTTTCCGGCAGGCGCTGCAACCAGATTGGACGCGAACGGCGCGCTCATGACCTGGTCGATCGTGAAGGAGCTGCTTGCAGCGAAGCAAGCTACAACAGAAAAGGCAATTCCCAGGAGGGCTTTCATGAGACCCCATTCTGGCACGTCCGCGCCAGAACACGGCCCGTGATTTTCAACTGATATTCTGAGGTTCGAGTGGAACTGAGCGTCGGACAAGTTGTCGGCGATTACCGCATTATCGGCGCGATTGGCGCGGGTGGAATGGGCACCGTCTATAAAGTCCAGCACGTCATTTCCGATCGTATCGAGGCTCTGAAGGTCATCTTGCCTGACATGATCGGTACGCCGGAACTGGCCGACCGCTTCATTCGCGAGATCAAACTACAGGCTCGCCTCAGCCATCCCAACATCGCGTCACTGCACAATGCGCTACGTCTCGACAATCAACTCCTGATGGTGATGGAGTATCTGGACGGTATGACACTGTATGCCAAATTGCGCGAGGGCAAGCTGCCGCCGGCTACCAGCATCGACATTGTGTTGCAGGTGCTGAACGCGCTCGGGTATGCGCACGCAAAGGGCGTAATCCATCGCGATGTGAAGCCCGCCAATATTATGCTGACCACGTCGGGTGTGGTGAAGCTGATGGATTTCGGCATCGCGCGCTCCGCAACCGATACGCTGCAACTCACGCAAACCGGAGCAGCCGTGGGATCGGTTTACTACATGTCTCCGGAGCAGGTGCAGGGCCGGCCCGTGGATGCCCGGTCTGACTTATACTCGGTGGGCGTCGTGCTCTATGAAATGGTAACCGGCTGCAAGCCGCTGAAAGGCGATAGCTCCTGGACGGTGATGAACGCTCATTTGATCCAGGTGCCCCAGTCTCCAGCTACCTTGAACAGCGAACTGTCTCCGCCGTTTTGCCTGGCGATTTTGAAAGCTCTGGAAAAAAACCCGCTGCATCGGTATCAGAGCGCGAGCGAATTCGCGGATGTTCTGAGCGCAGTGCGCACTCGGCACGACGTTCCATCGCCGCACCTCTCCGACGTAGTTTTGGAAAATCTGCCCCCGGCTCATCCTTCGATCGCTCTTCCGGCTCCGGTGTTCAGCGCGGCCGAACTGCAGCGAGTGACAAGCGAGCTTGCGGCGCATGTTGGTCCCATGGCGCGCATTCTGGTACAACGCGCGGCGAAAAGAGCCGCGAACTGGCAGCAACTCTACGATGAGCTGGCGCAGGAACTCCCGGCGGGCCCGGAGCGGTCGCGGTTTTTGGCTAAGTGCCCGCGGGGTTAATTCCTTAACGCGGTGTCACACCTTTATGGTTCGGATTCAGCGATGAGCCTGGTGTAGACCTGGCGAGCATAATCGTAAGCCGCTTGCGCATCCGGAAGTTCGCGCTTCGAGATTTTCGGGGCCTTTTGCGACCAACACTGGTTTACGGCGGCAAGACACCATTGCGCACTCGCGCGCGAGGCACGAATCGCTTTTCCATTTACTAAAACGAATATCGGATTACTGTGCGAAGACCCGAGAATCCGTACTGCCAGCCAACTGCTTCGATGGACCGGCACATCGAACGCGACATCCTGCAATTTCCCGTCGGCCACGATATTCTTGCGGGCAACGGACTTTCCGTTCATCACCAGTTCCACAGGCACCTGCCGTGTGTTTCCGATGCGCGCCCGTTCGATGTGCCAATATGGTTCCTGGTCTATGGGACGACCATGAATGTCGGTAGGGGAGGCGATATTGACGACATGCCTTTTTCCGGCATTGCCGAGAGGGATCATCCAGGAAGGCTCCTCCTCGCCCTCTGAGGCAGGCGGCAGGTAAGCGGAAACCTTCACACGTGCATGCACCATCGCGCTTCCGGCCAGCTTTACCTCACTCGCATTCGTTCCGACTTCTACATTGTTCACGCTGAAATCGACCAAGTGGCTTCGGCCATCGGAGACATAGCTCCGGCCCGCTCGCAGAGCCGCCAGCCAGGCTTTATACGTGAGCGGCCCGCCGGTTTTGGCATACACACGTCCTTGGCCCACGCGCGCATCCGTGATGCAAGGGAAATCGGTCTCGCCCGAGATGCGCGTGCGAAAGCCTAGGTTCAGTGTGTGATACCAAATGTTGAGTTCCCAAACGTAAGGAGTATCCGCCGCGGAGATAAAGTCAACGGTATCGGGATAAGTCACATCGACGATGTATTCATTGGCTCCAATACCGTCGAAGCCGGGCATCTCGTAATTGGGAAGGTCATGCGATTTCACTTCCAGGCCCCAACCCGAGTGCGCGAAGCCCGCCAGGGCTCCTTGCGATTTTCCCCAACGCAAGATGGGCAGATCCCAGGTGGGCCATTGCTCGATGCGAACGCAATGCGGGTAATCCTGGTCTTTGAGGCCAAGCAAGACCAAATGCCCCGCATGGCTGGAGGGGAACCCCGAAACCTCCAAATCGTAGTGCATTAACTCGCCGCGCGCGGAGAGCGGATTATCTTTGCCGGTGAAGAATTGCTTCTGATAGTAGTAACAAGGTCCCCAGGTGAGCACCGCTCCGACGTTCAATTTTTCTCCCTGAATCTGGCGAACCATGTCCTCCGGCCTGACGCCTTCTGTGGGGTTTTGGTAATGCGAGCAGCCGGCTGCATGCACGTGATGATCGCCTGAATACCAGCCGTACTTTGCCGGATCGATCCAGCGCTGCATGGCAAAAGACACTTCGTTCGGCCCGGCCGCGGTTATTTTAATCTGCTTGGCTTGAGCGCGATATTCCGGTCCCATCGAGCAGGTCACTGTGTAAGTTCCTTCCGGCAGGAGCATCTTTTCGCCGCTCCGGCGATACACTTGCGGTTGGAAGAAGAAATCCGGCGCCAAGCGCTTCGATGGATTCGGATAGAGGCGGCCGGAGCTATCGCGGATGGTGAACGCAGCAACCGAGGGCGCGCCGTTCTCATCGCGCACCCGCAACTCCAGCGGTACCGCGGACAGGGCACGGAACAACACCGTCATCTGATTGCGAAAGCCGATGTCTTGACTACCCTGCCCCACATCGAAACTAATTTCGGCGGAACGCTGGCCCCGGTCGCGGCTGTAGACTTCGAGGATGCGATATTCGAGCGGCAGACCGGAAAGGCGCTCGGACATAGGATCTTTATCATAAAGATCGACATTCGTCCACCGGTCCCGGACATCGGCGGGGGAAATTTTTTGCGGCGGCTCGGCGCTTCCGTCGGATGGAACATAAACCGGCAGCGCATTCGGACTCTTCACTTGCAGACGCGCCGTGATCCCTGCTCCGTTGATCACTTTCACCAGGAACAAGCGTGTTCCGGCCTCGACCAGCTCCGGTTTTGCCGCCCCTGGCCGCACTTTCACACGGCTCTCCGGGTTTATGTCGACGATGGCCAATGTGTACTTGTCGAGAATTTGCTCGAGACCCGAAATGGCCTCCTGTTCATCGCCTTTGCCTATGAGGCTATCGATCGCATTCTGGTCCTTTGGCGGCAAGGGCTCGCCTAAATACGCGAGCGTGGTTTCCACTTGGCGAACCTGCTGTCCGAACGGTTGAAGGGGCACCCTGCTCTGCGCCGGCGCGAGCACCGTGCTGAGCAGAGGAATTGCAATCCAAATTGGAAATTCGCAGAAAACGCGCGGCAGATTTCCAGGTTTCATGGCAGCTCGATGCTCTCCGCCGATGATAGTCGAAGTGAATCGGCGCCTTACTGTTGACATCTTACCCAAAAAGGGTATATGCTCCTGTCAGTTGTTTACCTGTAGGGGGCGGACAGCGGTATCGGTGATTATGTTCTGGAAGCGACGAAAACAGACAGATTTCTCGGCCGAGATTGAATCGCACATCGCGATTGAGGCGGAGCGGCTGCGTGCGGAGGGCGTCAATTGGGCGGACGCCGAGGCGGCAGCGCGCCGGAACTTCGGCAATATTCTGCAAATGGAGGAACGCTTTTACGAACGCCGGCGCGTGCTGTGGCTGGAAGATCTCCTGCGAGATATTGGCTACGCTACGCGCGTGGTTCGCCAGTCGCCTGGGTTCGCCCTAACGGTGATCCTGACGCTCGCTCTCGGGATCGGATCAACGGCGGCGCTGTTCGGCGTCACGGATGCGGCACTCATCAAGCCGCTGCCGTTCCCGCAGGCGCAAAAACTGGTGAAGCTGTATTACCGCTGGCGAGGAGAATTGGACAGTCCGGCTCCCGCCGATTATCTCGATTACCAGCGCGAAGCGAAATCGTTCGAAGAGCTGGCCGCTGTTCGTGAGAACCCTTTCAATCTGGGCGGGCAGGACAGGCCGGAGCGTGTGCACGGCGCCATTGTCACGCCGAGCTTCTTTTCCGTGATGAAGGTTGCGCCGGAACTTGGTCGAACACTCGATTCGTGGCGCGATAAACCCGGCGGCGCCCGAACCGTGGTCCTCTCTGACTCGCTTTGGAAAAGCCGGTATGGGGGCTCATCCAACGTACTCGGCGAGACCGTGCTGGTGAACGGGGAACCTGCCACGGTGGTTGGCATCATGCCTCCTTATTTCACTTACCCAGGGAATGCCGAATTGTGGATTTCAGCGCGATTTCGCGTCCCTGAGCATCCCTTGCGGCCGCTGGCGGATCCATCGGCATCGCGCACCAGTCATTACTTCGACATCGTTGGACGTTTGAAGCCGGACGTAAATATGCAGCCGGCGCAGGCGGAAGCGGAGGTCATTGCGCGCAGATTGAGGGCGCAGTACAAAGACGAAGAAGGCGGCCAGGGCCCGCTGCTGGTGGGATTGCGAGACGACCTAGTCGGCAATGCGCGCGCGGCAATTTTCATTTTGCTGGCCGCGGTCGGGGTGTTGTTTCTGATTGCGTGCGCAAACGTAGCGAACGTGGTGCTGGCGCGCGGGACAACGCGTCAAAGGGAAATCGCGATTCGCGGCTCGCTCGGCGCGGGACGACTCCGTTTAATCCGGCAGCTCACAGTTGAAAATCTGCTGCTCTCTTTCGCGGGCGCGGCTCTTGGTCTGGCTGTCGCTGCGTGCGCCTTGCGCATGCTCCAAAGTCTGCTGCCCGCCGGGATTGTGTCTCCCGGAGGATTGCGCATCGACCTGCGGCTCGTCGTCTTCGCAGCGGCCACGGCGATATTCTCGACACTTCTGTTTGGGCTCTTCCCGGCGATTCTGGCCGCCAACACCGATCTCAACGGCGCGCTGAAAGAAGGTGGCCGGACCTTGACCGGATCTGCAAACGCAAACCGAAGCAGGAAGGTTCTGCTGGTCACGCAGGTGGCTCTGGCAGCCATTCTGCTCATCGGAGCGGGATTATTGATCCACAGCCTCGACTGCGTTCTTTCAGCTCCCGAAGGCTTCCGCCCGGATCATGTTCTGAGTGTCGAACTCTCTCTTCCGCAAGCGCAGTACGGCGTGCCCGGAGACCGGAGTCGCTTTGCAACCGAGGTGCTGGAGCGCATCCGTTCGCTCGCGGGAGTTCGTTCTGTCGCGATCACCTCCCGGCTGCCACTGAATCCCGGAGGAAGCCGGCGAGGCATCGAGATTAAAGGCCATCCGCTGTCGAACGGAGAACTCTCCCCGGATTACATCACCGTCAGCCCGGATTATTTTCAAACGCTTCGCATTCCTATTCTCAAAGGACGTGTGCTTACGGATCGCGACACAGCGGCTGCGCCCGGAGTGATGGTCGTCAACGCGGCCATGGCCCGCCACTTCTGGCCCAATGGAGACGCGATCGGACAACACGTAAAAACAGACAGGAATGATTGGAGCCAGGTCGTGGGCGTCGTGGGAGACGTTGCCCAGCATGAACTCGACAAAGCGCCGTACCCGGCGATGTACATCCCGTACGCGCAGGATCCCTGGCCGGCGTTCACCGTCGTGATCCGGACCGGCATGGATCCGAAAAACGTTTCGGCCGCTGCGATCGCGGCGATTCACCACATCGATAAAGATGAACCTGTGTATAATGTCCGCACCATGGATGAGGTGATTGCATCCTCTGTGCGGGCGCAGCGCTTTCGAACCGTGCTGTTGAGCCTTTTTGCCGCGCTCGCTCTCGCGCTCGGCGCAATTGGGATTTACGGCGTGATGGCGTATACAGTTGCTCAAAGGGACCATGAGATTGGAATTCGGCTGGCGCTCGGCGCGCAACCCCGAGAAATCCGAAGAACCATCGTGCTGGAAGCCTTACGGCTTGCCGGCTATGGCATCTTGGCAGGACTCTTCGTATCCTTGGTGCTGACACGCTTTGTGTCCGGCATGCTCTACGGAGTGCGAGCTTCCGATCCGCTATCATTCTCCGCGGCGCTCGTTGTGCTGCTGCTGGCGGCGCTGCTGGCAAGCTATATTCCCGCGACACGAGCGATGAACATGGATCCGGCAGATGTCTTGCGCGCTCAGTAACATGTATCGACCAATGGCCGGGCGCATGAATCAGAAAACACGTCCCCTCTCCCTCACGATCCTCGCGTGGATTTACATCGTCGTAGGCGTGATCGGCGCTATCTATCATGGCTCCGATTTCCTTGCCAGGAATGCATTTCACTCCGACATCATCTGGATCGAACTCACCGAGTGCATCGCGATTCTCTGCGGCGTCTTCATTCTGCGCGGCCAGAACTGGGCGCGCTGGGTTGCGCTCGCCTGGATCGCCTTTCACGTCGTCATCAGCGCCTTTCACGCGTTGCCGGAATTCGCTATACACTGCTTGTTTTGCGCCTTGATTGGCTGGTTCCTGTTTCGCCCCGCGGCCGGCCGGTACTTCCGCGGCATCCCGGTGTGACGTGGGCCTCATACATACTGGAAACATGACGCCAGGACAACCACAGCCCAAACTGCACCTCACCAACTCCCCCGATTACCGGGAAAATTACGCAAACAGCGTGCAAATGCGCGTGAACCTGTGGGATTTCTTCCTGATGTTCGGAACTATCAATCAAACCGCGCCGGACGCAGTTACTATTCAAAACTTCCAAGGCATCTACTTGAGCCCACCCCAGGCCAAGGCGCTCTCGAACGTTTTGCAGCAGAATCTGAAGCAGTACGAAGCGGCGTTCGGAGAGATTCGCCTGGAAGCTCAAGCGCAGCAGGGCGACGTAATCCAGTAGTCTGCGCAATGCCCGTCGAGCGCCGCCCGCCCATGCCCCGGCTGCCTCCGTTCGCACTGGCAGCGCCGGGAAAGCGCAGGAATCACGGGCTTTACCTGTTCCTGTTTTTTCTGTTCTTCGCCGCGCCTCTGTTCGCGATTCACCTCCCTATCCTCGACTTGCCCTTCTTTTGGGATGAGCAGGGACAGTTCATCCCTACCGCGCTCGACATATTCCGGCATGGATGGTGGATCGCCCATTCCACCATTCCCAACGTGCATCCGCCGGGCGTCGAAGCGTACCTCGCGCTCTGGTACAAAGCGTTCGGCTTCGCCATTCCCATTACACGCGTGGCGATGCTCGTCGTCGCCGGCGCCGGACTGCTGGCAACATTCTTACTCGCAATTGAACTCAGCCGCGGAACGCGTGGAGCTCCGGCCTTCTTGCCTCCCCTGCTGCTCCTCGCTTCTCCGCTTTTCTTCACGCAGAGCATGATGGCGCAACTCGATATGCCCGCCATGGTGTTCACACTGCTGGCCCTGCTGCTGTTTTTGAAGCGGCAATACGCCTTGTCAGCGCTCGCGAGCATCGTTCTCGTGCTGCTCAAAGAAACCGGTATCGTCGCGCCCTTCGTATTTTTTCTCATCCTTGCGTTTCAAAAGCGATGGCGCCGTGCCGCGCTCTTCGTGCTTCCAGCCATCGCACTGCTGGCCTGGCTCGTGGTACTCCATCGCGCAACTGGTTACTGGCTCGGAAATCCCGGCTTCGCGCATTACAACGTCGAATACTCGCTGAATCCGGTGCGGATGGCGCTCTCGTTTGCGCGGCGCATCTATTATTTGTTCTTTGCCGAGTTCCGCTGGATTGGAACCATCGCTATCCTCTACGCTGCGCGGCGATTCGGCGCTTTTCGCGATGCCGCTTGGCGCGTGACCATTGCCGTCGCGGCCCTGACGGTCGTGCTTGTCTCTGTCCTTGGCGGCGCCGAGTTGGAACGCTATTTACTGCCCGTCCTCCCCATCTTCTACACAGCGGTTGCCGTGTCTTTCACGTTTCTCCGGCGCTGGATCGCGATTGGTGCCACAACGGCGCTCGCGGCCGGACTCGTGGTGAGCTTTTTCTGGAACCCTCCATATCCATTCCCTTACGAAAACAATCTGGCCATGGTTGATTTCGTAAGGCTGGAGCAAGCCGCTGCCGGTTTCGCGCAGCGGAATCTGCAGAACCGGATCATTGCCACTGCATGGCCGTTGAGCGGCGCTCTGAAAGATCCGGACTATGGCTATGTTCAGCACCCGTTGAAAGTGATCGAAGCGCACGACTTTCACCCATCGACGATCCGCGCGCTGCCGCATGACCGCTACGACGCGCTGATTACCTACACCCGCACGTGGGCTCCCGATGAAGGCGTTGTGGCCATTCCGGTCGTCCGCTGGTTTCTGATCCGCTATTACGACTGGCAGCCCGAAATCACTCCCGAGGACTGCTGGGCGCTCGGACTGACCGAAGCAGCCTCCTGGCAACGGCACGGCCTGCAGACGACCATTTACATACGCCGCGAGGTGCCATGACGGAACAGATTTCAGCGCAGAGAGTAAGCCGGGCCTGGTGGGGAACGGTCGTCATCTTTCTCGTACACGGCCTGATTGTGGCCACCTGGGTCTCCCGGATTCCCGCCGTCCAATCCGCTCTTAAGTTGAACAATGGAGTCCTCGGCCTCACGCTGTTGAGTTCCGCAACGGGAGCCGTCTGCACCATTCCATTCGCCGGTTATCTGGTGAGCCGCTACGGTAGCAAACGCGTCACCAGCATTAGTAGCGCGCTCTTCGCTGCCGCTCTCGTCTTGCCGGGTATTGCATTCGACGCCGCGACGTTGGCCGTTGCGCTCTTCGTCTTCGGCGCCGCGGCCGCCAGCATGGATGTTGGGATGAATGCCCAGGGTGTAGAAGTCGAAAAACATCTTGGCGCGCGCACCATGTCGCGGTTCCATGCCATGTTCAGCTTGGGCGGAATGGTGGGCGCTGGAATCGGCGGCTGGGTCGCGGCCCGCGGCGCCACACCTGCCGTTCATTTTGGTTTGAGCAGCGTAGTGTATCTGGCGATCATCGCGCTGACGTTTCCGCTCTTGCTAACCAGTCACACCGAAACTGCCCACAACGAACATCGCTTGCCTTTGAATAAAATTCCACGCGTGCTTCTCGCGCTCAGCGCTATTGGTTTCTGCATTCTGCTTTCCGAAGGAGCGATGGCCGATTGGACCGCTGTCTATCTGCGCCAGATCTTAAAAGCCGGACCCGGTATCGCGGCCGCGGGCTATGCGGTATTTTCCGCCGCCATGGCGATATTTCGTTTTTTGGGAGATCTCATCACCACGCGCCTCGGCCCCCTTCTCACTGTCCGCACGGGCAGCCTCGTAGCGGCTTCCGGCTTGCTCTGGGCGCTCTGTATGCACTCGCCCGCCTGGGCGCTTCCCGGTTTTGCGGCAACCGGAGCGGGCTTTTCGGTGATCATTCCCTTGGTTTTCGGCTCAGGCGGACGCGTCGAATCCGTCAGTCCAGGAGCCGGTATCGCCACCGTAACGGGCATCGGTTACATCGGCTTCATTGTGGGACCGCCAGCCATCGGTTTTGCTTCCCAGCTCTTCACGTTGCGTTATGCGCTCGGCGTAGTCGTGGCGTGTTGCATGATTTCCGCCCTCCTCGCGCGCTTCATGGCTTCTGAGCGTAGCCAGTCATTTCGAGATAACCGACTCCGCGCACCGGTTGCGAATGAATCTGGCCCGTATAGGTAACGGCGCCTTCCCAATACGTCGGGGAGATCCCATTGGCGCCGATTAGCTCCTGATCCTTCAAGGCCGTGCGCTCCGACAACTGCAATCCTAGCGATGGAACGGCGATCTCCCACGCTACCGGGTGCCGCGCGCCCGATCTGCTGCTTTGCCACCAGTCCACCGGAGCAAGATGGAAGCTCGTGCTGTCGAGATACTGGACCTTTCCCTCGCGATTCACATACGTGCCCGAAGAGTCAGCCGGCTTCGTTCTCCAGTTGTAAAACATAAGCTCTTCTCCGCTATCGAGTTGAATAGAAAACCAGTCCCAACCCGCTCGCCAATACTCTTCCTGGTCGAAGAACTCATGATCCATCCAGGCGAGACCGTTCACTCGATACGCGCGGCCATTCAGCTTCACTTCTCCTGAAGTTGCAATCCGAGTAAACGAGAGATAATGCACCGCCTGCCGTTCATCAACGATCGGCTTGCGCGGTGCGAGATGAAGCTGAAGCGCAAAGCGATTGCACACCGCCGTAAGCTCCTGTGTTCCGGACGCCCACTGAACCTGCCAGTTGCCATTCCAGATCCGCCGCTCCTGCAGACTCGCCCCAGCGAGCCCCGGCCCTGCCCGGTTCAGTCGTTCCGTGTAATAAAAGTGCCCGCCATCCAGATCGCTCAAGGCGAGGTGCGCCAGATAGATCTGGTCCGGCCGCCATGTCGTGTTGACAGCCTTTGCTAACGGAATGCCCTGCCGGAAAAACGTCAGCTCAAAACCAAATCGGTGTCCATCGGCCGCTTGCAAATTGCCCGTGTAATACCACCATTCCGTTCGATACTCGGGATGATTGAAATAATCCTGTGGAAACTCGTAATGCCGGGATGTCCACAGCAACGCAAATAGGAGCGCCGCCCCGGCTCTACTCGTCATGAATCACCTCGATCGGATTCATGCGTATCGCAGTTCGCGCCGGATACAAACCCGCGAGCACAGTCGCGATATAAACCACCGTCAAAATCCCCAGCAGCAACGCAACCGGCCAATGAAACTGAATCGTCCAGCCAAACGATTGCTTATTAATGACAAACACCAATAGCAGAGAGAGCACCGTCCCCAGCGCCAGCCCGATCCCATTCGCAAACAATCCCAGCAGTCCTGCCTCGCAAAGAATAATGCGCCGCACCTGATCCTGTGCCGCGCCTAAAAATCGCAGCAAGGCGAATTCGCGCCGGCGATCAATGGTCATCGCCAGCATCGCGCCGGCAATGCCCATAACGGCTACAATCATGGCTACCGCCTCCAGCGCATACGTGATACGAAACGTGCGGTCGAAAATAGCGATCGCGCCGCGCCGGAGAGTCCGGTTCGAAAACACCAGCACAGCACGCCCGCCGATTACCGAATCGATCTCCCGGCGTACTCGATTCGCATCTGCACCGGGCTTCAGGTATACGGCAAGATTGGAAACCCCCGGATCAGGTAAATACTTCAGCAGCGTGCGCCGGTCCAGCACGATAAATCCGCGTTCGGTCGAGTAATCGTAGTAGATGCCCAGAACCTTAAATGCTTGAATCCCGCCCGGCAGACGCAAACGAATCGTGCCGCCCGCGCGTATGTGGTGCTTGTTCGCGAACGGCTCTGTCACGACTGCATAATTCCCCTTGGGTAGCTCCGCCAGAATCCGGTCCGCATTCTCTCCCTGCAGAAATCGCGTACTGGAGGAATCGCGAACCCGGCTACTTTCATCGCCCGCCAACGTGGCCGGCATCCCCTCGTACGTGATCGGGTACGCGCGAAAGCGGTCCACCGCCGAAACGCCGGGTAATCGTTCGATGCGGTCCGCGATCTCGGCGGAGATTGTGGGATGCCGGTCCGCCGCGGACATTCCCGCCGGGCGCAGGTAGAAATCGGCTTTAAGCTGGTTATTCATCCACACCTGGACCGTTTCCCGGAAACTGCCCACCATGATCCCAACCGCGGCCGTCATCGCAACCGCCGTAGCCAGCGCGGCAATCAGGACAGATGTGCGCCCAATCGATGCTTGCAAGCCGCGCATTGCAAGCAATGCCTCTGCTCCGGCCAGTCTCGCGCTGATGCGGCTTGCCACCGGAGCAAACGACGAGACAAGCTGCGGAATCCAGACCGCCGCTGCCGCCACAAACAGCAATGCCGCCGCATAAGCGCAGACCGGAGCTCCGTTAATGGGCGGAAGTCGCGAAAACACAATGGCCATCAGCAGCATGACCGCAGCCGCTATACTCATCGCACGCGAGTATGTCGCAATCACGTACTCCTCGCGTCCCCGCGCCATCGCTTCCACCGGCGCTACCTGTCCGGCCTCCACCGCCGGTGCGAGCGCCGCCAGGATGGCAACCGCTATCCCCATACCGCTCCCCGCCAGCGCAGACGATATGGTCAATTGAATCGGAGCAGGCTCGCTGCTCACGTACAGCGATTGCACCGTACTACCAATCAACGCCACCGCGCCAATCGCTAGCAGCCGCCCGATGGCGACGCCTAGCGCGCTCCCGCAAATCGCAAAGAACATTGCCTCCAACAGAAACCCCGTTGTCACGAGGCGGCGCGTTCCCCCCAGCGCGCGAACCACTCCAATCTCGTTCCTGCGCCGCACGACTGAAATCGAAATGGTGTTGTAAATCAGAAACGCGCCCACCACCAGCGCGATATAACTCAACACCTGCAGATTCCAGCGAAACGCTGCCAGCATCTTGCGATTTTCCTGCGTGCGCGAGCCTTGCGGCTCAACTAACAACGATGCCGGAACATGCTGCTTCACTACGGCGCGCCAATGATCGATCGAGCCATCCGGCGGAATGCGAACATCGATTGCATCGAGCTTGCCGTTCTTCCGCGTCACCTGCTGCGCCAGCCCGATATCGGCTACGATCGCGTTCCCTTCTCCGGATGCCTTTAGCACGCCCGCAACCGTGAACACATGCATTTCGTCGTTAATCAGGAGCCGCACGCGTTCTCCGCGCTTCAATCCAAGCCGCGTGCCAACCCAGATCGGGTCTTTCGGCCAAAGCTGCTCGAAATGATCCGCCGTGTCTCCTTGCTGCGGGATTCCATGGCCGATCAGATCCAGCCCCAGAAAGGGCAATGCCTCCCCTTTGCCGTTCAGAAACGCAAAATCCTCAATGCGCGGAGAGAAATCGAAAGCATAGGGAAGTTGCACCAGCGAACCCAGCAGACGCTCATTGATTCCGCCGGTTCCGGTAATCTCCAGATCGCTCTTCCCCGCCAGCGATTCGAGCGAAGAACGAAAACTGCCCGCGGCAGCCTGCCCGGCCAGATTGATCGCGATAACTACTCCTACGCCGAGGGCGACCGCGAACACGATGAGCGCCGTGCGAACCGGCTCGCGCGTTAGCGGTCGTATAATCAACCGCAAAAAAAGAGCCCAGTTCGATCTCACCGCGAAACAGCCGCCTCCACCATGCGACCGTCCCGAAGCTGAACGATGCGATCTGCCATCGAAGCGCTCTCCACGCCATGGGTCGCCATCAGGACAGCAACATCCAGTTCATGAGCAATTCTTCGCAGCAGATTCAGCACAAGCTCGCCCGTCGCCGTGTCGAGATTCCCGGTCGGTTCATCCGCCAGCAGCACGCGTGGATCGTGAACCAGCGCCCGTGCGATCGCCACCCGCTGCTGCTGGCCGCCCGAAAGCTGATGCGGCAAGCGATCCGCTAGGAACTCCATCTCAACCCAGCGAAGCCGTTCCAGCGCCGTCGCACGCGCGTTCGGACGCCGCGCCAACAATAAGGGGATCTCCACATTCTCGACCGCCGTCAGCGTATGCAAGAGTTGAAACGACTGAAAAATGAAACCGACCTTCTCGCGCCGTAAACGCGTCAGCCCGGCATCGTCCAGTTCCGCCGTAACCTGCCCATCTAAAACAACCTGTCCCGATGTCGGAAAATCCATCCCGCCGCACAAATTGAGCAGCGTCGATTTCCCGCACCCGCTCTTGCCCATCAATGCCAGAAAATCTCCCCGGTCGACCGTAAGCGAGACATCGTCCAGCGCCAGAACAGGCGCGCCCTGTGTTTGGTAAACCTTCGACACATGTCTCACCTCCAGCAGGGCCATACTCTCAGGCTAAACTCGGAGGTGCGTGGCTAAAATTCTCGTCACTGGCGGAGCCGGCTATATCGGCTCGCATACTCGATACTTTCTCGAAAAGCATGGCCATTCGGTCGTAGTCGTGGACGATCTTTCGCGGGGCCACAGAGACACAGTTCCCGATAAGATCCTTCGCGTGCTGGATCTGCGCGATCAGGATGGTCTGACAAAACTGCTGGCCGGTGAACAGGTTGATGCTGTAATTCACTTCGCCGCCTACATCGCGGTTGGCGAATCGACGCAAGTCCCGGAACTGTATTTTTCGAACAACGTCGGTGGCTCTCTCTCGCTCTTCCAGGCGATGCTGGAAACCGGCGTAAACAAGCTCGTCTTCTCTTCCACCGCGGCCGCGTATGGAACTCCGCAGCGCGTGCCCATCACCGAAGACCAGCCCTATGCGCCCATCAATCCTTACGGCGAATCCAAGGTAATGGTGGAAAAAATTCTGGAATGGCTGGATCGTTACCGGAACTTCCGCAGCATTCGCCTGCGCTACTTTAACGCGTGCGGAGCCGAACCCGAAGCGAATCTCGGCGAGCGGCACGATCCCGAGACGCACCTGATCCCACTCATCCTGCGCGCCATCCAGACCGGCAAGCCGGTAACGCTTTTTGGAGACGATTACCCGACTCCCGACGGTACCTGTATCCGCGATTACATCCACGTGAGCGATCTCGCCGAAGCCCATGTGTTCGCAGTGGAGCATCTGCTGAAGGGCGGCAATTCCGATGTCTTCAATGTCGGCACGGGCTCGGGACATTCGGTAAAGGAAGTCGTCGCCGCGGTCGAGCGCATCACCGGCAAAGCAGTTCCACGCCAGATAGGTCCTCGCCGCGAAGGCGATCCCGCCAGCCTCGTGGCGGATTCCCAGAAACTGCAGCGTACGCTCGGCTGGCGCCCCACACGCGCCGATCTCGACCGCATTGTGGCCGATGCCTGGGACTTCGCCCGAACATTTATGTTGCAACGTACGTAATTAGTAGCGAGCCGCAACCGCGAGGGAGCGGGAAACCAAAATGGGATTTCACGATTTCGTTGAAGAAATACAGGTTTTAGGGCGTGATCTCGTCGAAAAGGTCAAAGCGCTGATTCACGAGGGAAACGTCCAGCGCATCATCATCAAAGATGATCAAGGACATACCTTCGTCGAGATTCCAGTAACCGTTGCCGCCGTAGGCGCCGTGTTAGCCCCGGTTCTGGCTGCCGTGGGTGCCATTTCTGCGCTGGTTGCCAAATTCACCATCGTGGTGGAACGCAGCGAGCCCAAAGCTCCGCCTGCGAGCGGTCCGGGCGCCGGTACTGTGTGAGGCCACTTTTCTCCACCGCCGATCTGGCGCTGGCCGCCCGCATGGAAGCCGCCGATGCCGCAAATATCATGCAGATGGCGCAAAGCGCGGCGCCCGTCCTGCCGGATACCGCATTCCAACCGTTTGCGGGTGGCTTCGCTGTCTTTGCAGGTGCCGGATCGCCCATGACTCACGCTGTCGGCATCGGACTTAGCGGGCCGGTTTCGGAACCGGAACTGGAAGCCATGGAGAACTTCTTTCGCGAACGAGGCAGCCCATGCCTCGTCGATTTATGCCCGCTCGCGCATGCCGGAGTGATCGGCTTCTTCCAATCGCGGCCTTACCGCCCAATCGAGTTCAACAATGTCCTTGCGCGCCGCATTCTGGCGGACGAGGCATTCGATCCCGTCCTGGCCGCGGAAGCGGTTCTCGAGTCCCGCATTTCGCTTTGGTCGCAAATCGTCAGCGAAGCGTTTTCCGAGTACATGCCGGTCAGCGCGCAAGCGGTCGAATTGCTTGCTGCAAGCTGCCGGAGCAGCATCTGCTGGTTAGCAGGAGAAGAATCGCCGGAAGCTGGCGCCGCCATGGGCGTTCAGAACGGCGTCGCCTTGTTCTACGGAGACGCGACGCGGATGTCCGCCCGCCGAAAAGGATGGCAGTCGCGCCTCATTCGCGCGCGATTGGCAGATGCACAACGCCGTGGTTGCGATCTTGCTATGACCTCGGTGCTGCCCGGAAGCGCTTCGCACCGGAACTACGAACGTGCCGGTTTTCAGCTCATCTATATGCGCGTCAATCTCTCGCGAGACTTTTTGCTGTAATACCAGTTCAGGAGCCACTTACTTGCCAATAAGAGAATTGCTGCTGCCCGAATTCGACCGGGAAATGCAAAGAACCCGCACCACCCTGGAGCGCGTGCCCGAAGGTGATCCGGATTTCAAACCGCACGAGAAATCCATGCCCATGGGCCGCCTCGCCGGCCATCTCGCCCAATTGCCGGTCTTCGGAGAAATCGTCCTCACCACGCCGGAGTTGGATTTTACGAACAGCAACATGCAGCCGCTCGTGATGCAGTCACGGGACCAATTACTGCATGCCTTCGACGATTACGTCCAGAAAGCCCGCGCACGTCTCGCCGCAGCTTCGGACGACGATCTCCAGCAGCACTGGAAACTCAGCTTCGGTGGGAAAGTGATCCTCGAAGGCACGCGCTACCAGGTTGTGCGCGGGCTGCTGATGAACCACATCGTTCATCACCGCGCGCAATTGGGTGTGTATCTCCGGCTGAAGAATGTTCCCGTCCCGTCCATTTACGGGCCCTCCGCCGACGAACAGTAGATAAGCGGGATCAGCCTTTCGAGGCGGCGCTCACCAAGCTAATCGTCACCGCGCCTTGGCCCAATTTGGCATGGGAAGCGGTCACTTGGATCTTTCCCGCGCCGCCCGCATTCGCTTTGACCCACACGGCACCCACGCCGCCCGCATCAGCCAACTCGAACGGATTGTCTCCCACAATGGTTCCCGGCCCTTCAATCTTCAAATCCACGGCTCCGTCCACGAACGGCCGCGCTGCGCCGAACTTATCGACCGCCCGAAAGACCACGCGCGTTGCATCCGATCCGTCTGCCATCAATTCCGGATCATCTGCTTCCACCAATAAACGGTCACTGTGTGGATCGGCCGAAAAGGAACGCGAAATCACTCGTTCAGTCCCGACATATCCATCAATGCGTAACTCCGGCGCTTGCTCGCCCTGCAAGCGCACATTTACAAAAAACGGCGGATACTTCAGATGCGGAAACCCGAACCGGTCCGGATAAACGGTCGCGCGCGTCTGCCCGTTGATACTCCATTCGAGCCGCTCGCAATTTGAAAAGATCGTCACTTCCGGTCCCGGCCCCGTCGGCGACCGCGGCCCGAAATCCCAATAAAAATTGGGCTCGATGACCGCCCGGACTCGCGGATCCACTTGCGACCGGTAAATCCCGGCGCCCAGCTTTGGAATCCGGAACACATCCGCAACACCAGGAGATTTTACCCCCGCATACGCGTTAATCACACTGCCGTAGTCGAAGGCGCACCACGCCGTCACGCCCGCATAGCGCTCGTTCGCGGCGCTCTTCTCGTGGACTTGCGCATGAAACAAAGCCTGCCGCTCCTGCACCTCCAACTCTCCGGCCCGGCGATACTTCACATCGAAGCCATGCCGCGCCGGATAGTTGAATTGCCCCACTGCTTCTGAAAAAAAGAATGGTACGCCCGCGAGCGGAGGCCGCAGCGCCACATTGCCGTCCGGCGTCGCGTGATAATCGTCAAACGCAAAAACGTCCTGCAGCCAGTCTTTGGTGGAGTAATAGACCATCGATCCGGACGTCGGCCGCGAATCGTCCAGCGCTTTCGCTGCCTGCTTTGTGCGTGTGTAGAGCGCCGGATCGTTATGCGATTCATTCACCCGCACGCCCCAAATGATGATCGAAGAATGGTTGCGATCGCGCCGGACCATTTGCTCCACATCGCGAACCACCAGGTCCTTCCACTGCTCGTCGCCCAGATACTGCCAGCCGGGCGTCTCTTCCCAGACCATCAGCCCCAGCTCGTCGCACGCGTCCAGAAATGCTTCCGATTGCGGATAATGCGAGCACCGCACCATGTTGCAGTTGAACTCGCGGCGCAGAATCTCCGCGTCTTTGCGCAACACCCGCCGCGGCATGGCGCGCCCGACATACGGGTACAGTTCATGCCGGTTCAATCCGAATAGCTTGAACCGTTTGCCGTTCAGAAAGAATCCGTCCACATCGAAGCGCGCCTCACGAAATCCAATGCGTGTGCGAACCTCGTCGCCGCTCGATAAGCTCACGGCAACTTGGTACAGATGCGGCCGCTCCACATCCCACAAATTCACGTTGCTGAGATCGCCCAGTGTAAGCGCCACCTGCTCCGTCGTAGCCTCCTTGGAACTCTCAGCAACCACTCGCGCCCCGTCGACGAGCTGTGCAGTTACGTGAACCGGCTGCATCGCAGCTTGGCCGCCATCGATCGTACAAAGCACCTCCACCCGTCTCTTTGAAGAATCGAGCACATCCACCGGCTTTGCAAAAACATCGCGAATGCAAATCCGCGGAACCGCGCGCAAACTCATCGATCCGGTCATCCCGCCGGGCAGCAGATAATCGATGGACGCCGGCCCCTTCGGCGAACCTTCCGGCGGAACGGACTGCCAGCGCGAATCCACCGCTACCGTCAGTACATTCTCTTGCGGCTTCACCCAATCCGTAATCTCGTATTCGAACGGTAGAAATCCGCCTGCATGGGACGGCAGCGCATGCCCGTTGATTACCGGCGCCGCTGTCACCATCGCCTCATCGAAATGCAGAAAAATACGGGAACCCTGAAACTCGTGCGGCAGATCGAAACGGCGTTCGTATGTCCACACCTGCTCCCAATCTGCCGGATTCCAGTTCTGCCAGGAAAGCTTAGCGACGCAATGCGGCAGCGTGACTCGCGATTCCTTTTGAAAAATCCAGTCCCGATCCAAAGACACGGTGCGACGCATTAATTCAGCCCATGGTATACCCTACACCCAGCTCCGCCGCCATTGCCGAGAGCGCAGCATCTGCCGTCCAGAAAGGCAATCGCCCTAGAATCGCCGAAGCCAGCAAGTGAACATCCACCCAGCCAATCCCGCGGCCATGCAGATTCCGGCTCCGGACGAACTCGACCACATCGCCGTGAGGCACAGAACTAGCCCAGGAGATCCGCTCGTATGCTTCCAGAAGATCCCGCCGCCCGCCGCGATCCCCAATCAGGAGTTCTCCATAGACGAGTTCGTGCCCTGCCGCTTCATCGAAAGCCAGCAGTTTGTCCAGCTCTTGTGCGTAGGGTGCCCGGTTCGCCAAAAACCGGATCCATACCGACGTATCGACCAGAACCATCAGGTGGTGTGATTCTTACCCTGCAGCTCTTCGCGGCGCCGAGGAACATCTTGCGCATTTGGCTCGCTTCCCCGCAGAGCCCTAAGCCGCTCATAAGAAGCGCGCCGTACCAATGCCTGCAAACCCAGCCGGACCGCCTCCGTATCGGTAGCCGCGCCTGAAGCCACTCTCGCCTGAGTGAGTAGTGCCCCATCTACATTCAACGTCTTCTTCATACATCCGATTCTGCCATATTTATACGTCCTCCACAACCATACCCTCGTTCACAATAGTACCAGAACCTTTTGTCCAACAATCCTGATGATTTAACCCGCTTCCGGCGACCCGGTGTTGTTTTTGCCCATGACCCTTCAAACCGAACGCGCATCAGAACCGCGCGCGTCAGCAAGCGGACAACCCTCCCCTTCGAATGGGTTCGTTTTTTCAACTCCCGCCGATTTCTCTATTCACAACAATCCGGCTGAGCCATGATCGCCAGGGAGCTGTTTTAACGGACCCCCGGACCCCCTCTCCCACGAAAGAAACCGCGTTCCCCGAAGTCTAACGTGGTATCGTTTCTTTCTACAGAGTCCGTATACCGGATTCATATAACAGGGAGGATTCCTAGTGCCTTTCAAACTCTTTCCGTTGCTCTTGCTCCTCGCCAGCCCGTTCGGCTTGCTGGCCCAGACCCGGACCACGGAAGCCAGCGGCGAAGCCAACTTAATCCTTCCCGACCTGAGCCAGCCGACGTTTTTCGGCGGCATCATTAACGGTCGCGACATGCTGCTGTACGGTCTCATCATCGTCGCGCTGGGCCTCGTCTTCGGCCTCGTCATCTACAAACAGCTCAAAAGTCTTCCGGTTCACAACTCGATGCTGGAAATTTCGGAGCTTATTTACGAAACCTGCAAGACCTACTTGATAACGCAAGTGAAATTTCTGGTCGTCTTGGAAGTTTTCATCGGCGTAATCATCATTTTTTACTTCGGAGTTCTGGAACATTTCTCTGCCATAAAAGTCCTCATCATCCTGCTGTTCAGCATTCTAGGTATCTGCGGCAGCTCCGGAGTCGCCTGGTTCGGAATCCGGGTAAACACCTTCGCCAACTCCCGTACTGCGTTCGCCAGCTTGCGCGGGAAACCGTTTCCCTGCCATGAAATCCCGTTAAAAGCCGGCATGAGCATCGGCATGCTCCTCATCAGCGTGGAGCTCGCCATAATGATGTTCATCCTGCTCTTCATTCCCGGCGATTACGCAGGACCCTGCTTCATTGGATTTGCCATTGGCGAATCGCTCGGCGCCGCTGCCCTCCGCGTAGCAGGCGGCATTTTCACTAAAATCGCCGATATCGGCGCCGACCTGATGAAGATCGTTTTCAAAATCAAAGAAGACGATGCCCGCAACCCAGGTGTGATTGCCGATTGTACTGGCGACAACGCGGGCGATTCCGTCGGACCGAGTGCCGATGGCTTCGAAACCTACGGCGTTACCGGCGTGGCGCTCATCTCGTTCATTCTTCTGGCCGTCAAAGACCCCTCGGTGCAAAGCATTCTCCTGATCTGGATCTTTGCCATGCGCGTGGTCATGATCATCTCCTCCGGCCTGTCTTACTTGGTTAACGCCGCAATCGCACGGAGCAAATATCAGAACGTCGACAAGATGAACTTCGAAGCGCCGCTCACCATGCTCGTGTGGCTGACTTCGTTCGTTTCTATCGCCGCCACTTACATCGTTTCGTACGCCATGATTCCCAATCTGGGTGGAGATTCGTCGCTCTGGTGGAAGCTCTCCACTGTCATTACCTGCGGAACTCTGGCCGGAGCCGTCATTCCCGAACTGGTGAAAGTCTTCACGTCCACGGAATCAAGCCACGTTCGCGAAGTCGTGTCTTCCTCGCAAGAAGGCGGCGCTTCTTTGAATATTCTCTCCGGGTTTGTGGCCGGCAATTTCAGCGCGTTCTGGCTCGGAATCGCCATTCTGGCGCTGATGGGGGCGGCGTATGGCGTCAGCACTACTGGTCTCGATGCACTCATGTTGGCCCCTTCCGTTTTCGCGTTCGGCTTGGTCGCCTTCGGGTTTCTCGGCATGGGCCCCGTGACGATTGCTGTCGATTCCTACGGTCCGGTCACCGACAACGCTCAATCGGTCTATGAGCTTTCGACCATCGAGCAGCTCCCCGGCATTGAGAGCGAAATTAAGCGAAGCTTTGGATTCGACGTCGATTTCGAGCGGGGCAAACAGAACCTCGAAGAGAACGACGGCGCGGGCAATACCTTCAAAGCCACCGCCAAACCGGTCCTCATCGGCACGGCCGTCGTCGGCGCCACCACCATGATCTTCTCCATCGTGGTCGCCCTCACTAACGGCTTGCAGCCTAATCTGCTTTCAAACCTCTCGATTCTCCATCCCCCGTTCTTGTTGGGATTGATCACCGGCGGCGCGGTCATTTACTGGTTCACCGGAGCCTCCACCCAAGCCGTAACCACCGGCGCCTATCGCGCGGTGGAATTCATTAAAGCCAACATTCGCCTGGAAGGCACCACGCGGGCATCCGCCGCCGACAGCAAGAAGGTGGTCGAGATCTGTACCCGTTACGCCCAGCGCGGCATGTACAACATCTTCCTGATGGTGTTCTTCGCAACGCTGGCATTTGCGTTCTTCGAGCCGTTCTTCTTCATCGGATACCTGATCTCGATTGCGCTCTTCGGCCTCTATCAGGCGATCTTTATGGCGAACGCGGGCGGCGCCTGGGACAACGCCAAGAAGATCGTCGAGACCGAACTGCGCCAGAAGGGCACGCTTCTGCACGACGCCACCGTAGTTGGCGATACCGTAGGCGATCCGTTCAAAGATACCTCCTCGGTCGCTCTGAACCCGATCATCAAATTCACGACTCTTTTCGGTCTTCTGGCTGTCGAACTGGCCGTTTCGCTCTCCGGCGAACACGGCTCCGGGCTCGGCTGGTTCCTCGCCGCCGTGTTCCTGTTGATCGCTCTGGTCTTCGTCTGGCGCTCTTTCTACGGCATGCGCATCGGCAAAGAAACCGCCGCCCAGAAAGAGGTTCCCGTTACCGTGGAGTAGGCGGCTTGGCCTGCGGGTTTCTCATGCGTACGGAAACATGCACGCGGCCAATTCCGCCGGCTTATCTCCAATTTCCTGCATACGCTGCCGTAATCGCTCGCGCAACTGTGTCTCGTTTTGAGCCGTCTCTTTCCTTCCAGCCAAATTGACAAGCTGGTACGGATCGGCCCGATTATCGTAAAGCTGGAATGCCGCATATTCTGGCGCATTCGGAGCCGGCTTGAATTTTTCCTTACCGCGCGGCGCGGCCGCGACGTATGTCCACTCGGGCGTGCGTAGCGCACGCGCCACCCAAAATTCGGACATTTGGATAAACACTTCATTCCGCCAGTCGCTAGCCTTTCCGGACAGCAGCCCGAGCGTGCTGTGGCCCTGCATGGTATCCGGTACAGATACGCCAACGGCACTCAATAGGGTGGGCGTAACGTCCACCATGCTAACCAGTTCCAAAACGTTGCGGCCGCCGTTGAAGCCCGGCCCCTCGACAATAAAGGGAATGTGAATGGATGCATCCTGGCCGCTCCGTTTGTACTCGGTGTTGCGCGTCATGAAATGGCAGCCGTGATCGCTGATGAACAACACGATCGTATTGCGGTCCAAACCGGTGTCGTGCAGCGTGGTCCGAATCTCGCCCACGGCTTCATCGATCTTCTTGATGCAGCCGTAATAATCCGGTAACTGCTGCTGCCAGTTGCCCGGAAAGAACTTCAGATCCTCGGGCACGTACGGGTTTTGGTATCGCTCCGCATAGCCTTTCGGAGCCACCATCCGGCCCATATCGTTTTGATGATGCGGTTCGAGATACGAAACAACCAGCAGGAACGGGGAGGTCTTACTCGTCTCGCGCAAAAATCGCGTTGCGAGCCCGGTCATAAAATCGACGCGGTATTCGTTTTGAAAATGAATCGGCCGTCCGTCGCCGTCGTACAGATCGCCTTCGTACGGATGCGAGGTGAGTTCGAGTTCGTTCGAGGCTTGCCACAGATTGAAAAAGCCTCCGCGCGCTGACGGTGCAACCGGGCCGCCGCGAGCTTCATCGAGATGCCACTTGCCGATGTAATTCGCCGAATAACCGGCATCGCGCAGCACGGTCGCGAGCGTAGTGGCATTCGGCGCAAGCGCCACGCCGTTTCCCGTATTCCGCCAGACGCCGTTCTTGGCCCCGTATTCGCCGGTAAACAAGCACGCCCGCGATGGGCTGCACACCGGCTGGTTGGTGAACATGTTCCGGTATAGCGTGCCTTGACCGCCCATGGCATCGAGATTCGGCGTCACGTTCATCGGATTATGCCCGTACGCTCCGATGAAATCCGCGCGGACTTGGTCCGCAATGATAATCACGATATTCGGCTTGCTAGCCGGCTCGGACGGCCGCTGCTTTGCACCGGCCACGCCTGCGGCCGCGAGACCAGCCGCACCGAGTAGATCGCGGCGAGAGAGAGAGGAAGGTTTTTCGTTCATGGTGAGATTTAGAACAACAGCTTCAACGCGAACTGCAAAATTCGCATGTTATTCGAAAGCGAAGTAATCGTCCCGCCCTGCGCCAGATCCACGCGGTTATTCGGATTGGCGAACTGCGGATGATTAAACGTATTAAACGATTCCGCGCGGAACTGCAGATTCCCTCGCTCTCCCAGCTTCTGAATTGGAAAATTCTTAAACACGCTTAGGTCGAAATTGACCGCACCCGGCCCTTCCAGAATGTCGCGTCCCGCATTCCCGAATTGATAAAAGGCAGCGGCGGTGAAGGCCGCCTTGTCGAACCAGTTGTTGATCGATCTTTGATCGGAGGGCAGATTGCCGTTTCCGACGCGATCGGGACGGTTATCGCCCGTATTCGCCGACGAGAACCCAAGCTCCGGCGTGAATGGAAGACCCGTACGGAACGTCGCGATTCCGTTTACCTGCCAGTTCCCCAGCACGGCGTTTACAAACCCATTGGAAATCCCGAAGTGCTGTCCGCGCCCGAACGGCAGATCGTAAAGGAAGCTCCCCACAAAATAGTGCCGCACATCGTTGGTCGCCAGCGCGCGCTCCATCTTTACGTTTCGCGCATCGCGCAGTTGAAGATCGCCAATAAGCTGCTCGCCGCCATCGTCAATCGACTTGCTATAGGTGTACGAAGCGAGCAGCGAGAACCCGTTCGCGAATCGTCGCTCCAGTCGGGTCTCCAGTGCGTTGTAGTTCGAAGTGCCCATCGGCGTTTGAAGATTGATGTTGCCGAATCCCTGATAAGGCCGGCGCGCCGCTACGGACGCAGCGCCGGGAAAGGGATTGTTGACGTTATAGCCAATGGGCAATTCAAAGCCGGATGTGCCCACGTAGTCGGCTTCGAACACAAACTGCCGGATCTGTTGCTGCAGGCCCGCGCTCCAGTGATAAACATACGCTTGCTTGAAATTCGGCGTGAAGGCAATCAGGCTCGCATTGGCGAGATTGAAGCTGCCGCCAATGGTTCCGGCCGGAAAGCCCTGACTTAAGTTAATGATCGGTGTGATCTGGTTGGTGGGAAACGTCACCTCTTGATAAAAAGGCGGATTGGCGACCAGGCGCCCGCTGGCGCCGATTTCCGGATCGTCTGCAAAGAATTGGCCGAAGCCGCCGCGCACCACCGTCCTATTGGTCGCTTGATACGCGAAGCCGAAACGCGGCGCGATGTTGTTCTTGTCCCACTGCAAAAGCGAGCGCTGGTTGATCCCAGGCGGAATCTGTTGCACATAAGCAGCGGCGATCCCGGCCGGAGGCACGCTGTAGGGATAAATGAATTTCGAACTGCCCAGCAGAAAGTTAGCTTCTTGGTTGTGCCGCTCGATCGGCTGCGACCAGATCTCGTACCGTGCACCGATATTCACGGTCAGTCGGTTGGTAACTTTCCAGTCATCCTGGATGTACAGTCCGGAGTACTTGTAACGCAGATCGCCCGAAATGGCGTTACTCAAGTCTGCGTTGCTCGCAATGCCTAATAGAAAATCGGCCATACCGGATCCCGTGCCGGTGGGCTTTTGCGGATTCTGAGTAAACGTGCCGTTAAACGTGAAACTGCCGCGCGAAGCCGACGAGATATAGAACCAGCTTCGTACCCAGCGGTATTCACCGCCGGCTGTAATCGAATGTTTGCCATGGACCCAGGAGACGTGATCCTCCGCCGAAGCGGTCTCCGAGATCTTGTCATTGGGCAGGAAATTGGCTTCCCCCAAACTGGCGAAGCCCGAAATACTAAACAGCGGAAGACCGTATACTCCGGCGCGCTGTGGTATCCCGTTGATGCCGAACTGCGAGTCGAGATAGTCGTTCTCAAATGGCGTCAGGTTATCGCCGACGCGATTGAAGCCGAGGCGCAATTCATTGACAACCGCCGGCGAGAACACGTGCGTCTCGCCAATCGCCACGCCGTTGGCCGTATCCGAGTGATTGGCTTGCTGGAATGATGTCGTGCCGTCGAGCGGTGGAGCAAACGGTCCCGGATTTACGCTGTTCCCCGGTGCATAGCTATAGCGGCCAAAGAGTTGATCGAGGTCTGAAATATGGTAATCGAGACGCGTATCGATGCGGCTGATCCGGGTCGTCTGAGTCGGGCTGACCGCGAAATTATTGGCCGTGCCGGGCAGATTCGGCAACGGCTCCAAGGCAAGCAATTTCGCGGCAACGGGGCTGATCTGATCGGAAGGAATCAGGTTCCCGGCAAACGCGGTTCGGGCGTAACCCGAGCCTCCCTTGACGGGCACGGTTGTGCCCGGATTGTAAATCGCGGGTTGGCCGGCGAAATTGCCGGCCTTCATGGCTGCCGTCGGAACGGTCAGGACTTGCGTATTGCCGACATTGGTTCGAGTCCGCTCAAAGCTACCGAAAAAGAAGAATTTATTCTTGAGAATTGGCCCGCCAAGCGTGCCGCCGAATTGATGCTGTTGCAGCGGCGGCTTCTGCGCGGCGGCGGGCAGGAAGAAGCTGCGTGCGTCAAAGAAATCGTTCCGAAGAAACTCGTAGGCAACTCCGTGAAACTGATTGGTTCCCGATTTAATCGTGGCATTCACCACCGCGCCGGCCGAATAGCCGTACTGCGCCGAAAAGTTGTTCGTCTCGACCTTGAACTCCTGCAAAGCATCCACCGACGGCTGGATCACAACCGGCGAGCTGCTCTGCTGATCCACAATTTTTTCGTTGTTGTCGACGCCGTCGAGCATAAAGTTGTTCAACTGCGAGCGGACACCGTTAGCGACAAACGAGCCGCCGCTCGCCGTGCGGTCGCCTGGCTTAGGTCCGAGTACCCCGATCGAGAGCCGCGCAAGCTGCAAAAAATTCCGGCCGTTCAGCGGAAGATCTTCAATCGGCTTAGTATCGATCACTTGGCCCAGAGAGGCCGACGAGCTTTCAAGCGCCGGCGCGGCGGCGCTCACTTCGATCGATTGCGTAGTGCTGCCGACTTGAAGCTTGAAGTCGACACGCGCGATCTGGCTCACCACCAGCTCGATTCCATTGCGCGTGATCTGATCGAATCCTTCCTTATGAACCGTAATGTTGTACGTGCCCGGATTCAGAACCGGAAACAGATAGTTACCGCTGTCGTTCGAGCTCGTATGCGCGACCACGCCAGTTGCGGTGTTGACCACGTCAATCGTCGCCCCGGGCACGGGCGCGTTTGTAGGATCAGTAACCAGGCCGGTAATTTGAGCTGTGGGCTGCTGTGGCCAGAGCGCCGCGGGAAAGATGAAAAGGAGAAACAAAGCGAGACGCCGCATATCGTTGACTCTATCGCATACTAAACTTTGCCCATAACGATATGGAAATTCATCAGCTTCGTTACTTCTGCGCGGTCGCGCGTACCGGCAGTTTCACCAAGGCCGCCACGCTGGAACGCGTTGCGCAGCCGTCTTTGTCGCAGCAAATATCTCGCCTGGAATACGATCTGGGGACGCGCCTGTTCGACCGGCTGGGACGCGGCATTCAATTGACGGAATCGGGCCGGGCTTTGCTTCCGCGAGCCCTCGACATTCTGCGTCAGGTCCACGCAGCGCGCACCACCATCGAATCGCTCAGCCGCAATATCGGCGGGCGGCTGGCGGTGGGATGCATCCCGACGATCATGCCGTATTTCCTCGCCCCGAAGTTGAGCGGTTTCACCGCAGATTATCCGGAAGTGGAACTGCATCTTGTGGAGGATGTTACGTCGAATCTGGTCGAATTGCTTCAATCCGGCGATCTCGACTTAGCCGTTTTGAGCCCGCCTGTGAATAACCCTGACGTGGTCTGCAGCGATCTTTTTCGCGAGCCCATCTGGGTGGCGGTTGGCAAGAGTCACCGTCTGGCCGGCGAATCCAGCGTAAGTCTGCCGGATTTACAGGAGGAAAAGATGCTGCTCCTGAAGGAGGGCCACTGTTTTCGCGATAACGCGCTCACCATCTGCAGCCGCGCCCGCATGAATTTTGTTCCCATCTTCGAGACCAATCAGTTCTCCAGCATTCTCCCGCTGGTTTCCGCCGGCTTGGGAATTTCGCTAGTTCCAGAAATGGCTGTTACTCCCGACTGCGGATGTTGCTTTCTGCGCCTGGAGCGGCAAGCGTACCGCCGCGTCGGCTATATGCGCGTCCGGCAGCATGCTTTGGGGAGCGCCCAAAAAGCCTTCATCAGTTGGCTCCGGACCATATCGGCTAATATTCGCCCGAATCGCCGCGATCCGGAATTGTCTTCGGCGGCGCACCCTTAGACAGCTCGCGCAGCCGCTTCACAATGTCTTTTTCCCGCTGATGGTACGTGCTGATGCCGGTCAAGGGAGCCTCTTCGAGAACCTTGCCGCCTGAATCCAGGTAAACGACCTTGAATTCTCCGGGCGTATTCAAGCTGTAGATTTCGGCCTTCAGTCCTCCATACGGGACCGTGCCTACCAGTTGCTCATGCATACGACTATGATCATTCGAACCATGACTCGACAGCTCGCTCCAATTCGCTCCATTCCATCTCCAGATACGCAGACCAATTCACTGGCGAATAGCCAGCTAATCGATCTACTTTCCGAAAGCCGCTGGGGACCTCAAAAAGCCTCTTATGTAATGGTTCGTCAGAGAATTCAAGTACCTCGAGAGTCGTTAAGCCGGTTGTTTCGCGAACGGCAAATCCCGGCGGCCGTGAATCGCCGTGCTTGACGACGGTGTCATGGCAAATGTATCCGGCGAAACCCGCATAGGAGACGAGGCGATAAGAAATTTGTGTTTTGCCGGACGTCGGCCAAGGGAGATACCAACCATCCTTGTCTATTTCGTGTGTGTGCTCGCACGCGCCAGGTTCCGCGACATGCCTCTCGCGGAGGAGCAAATGCCGGGCCGTGCGGCCGAAAAACTGTTCCCGCTCCCCTGTATCGATGACCTCATAGTAAATGTTCACTCGCTTGCCGGATTCGCGAACATGCGGAGGCCGGGCAATCCATTCGGCGAGAGGTCGAATCCAATCGATATGCCCTGATACCTCAACATATTTTCGCGACGACAAATCGAGTATGTACGTCACTCCCCTCTCCGGATTCGAGATGGTTACCGACGGCCTTGAACTATCCCCGTCCACATTCTCAATACGGAGCTTTCCGCCTTGCCTGTACTGAGCGAATACTGTCGCATGCCCGTCAGACCTGATTCGTACAACTTCGCGCGTATCAGCTTGCAAATGCATGACACACTGCATGGCTAGGAAAGGCAGAAAGCAACGCGCCAGCATGAGAACAGAATATCCGAATCCCGATGTGATAGATCTACATCTCGCCGCGTCTGCAGTCACAAGCCGGTCAAAATAATTCTGGCCGAATAGCTTGAATAACTTAGACTGAATTCCTGCCCTCCCGCCTCACGCCCTTCATGCGACCCTCGGATCGCTATGATCACAGAAGCCAAGTTGGCGGCCAATCGCGCCAATGCTCAAAAAAGCACCGGACCGGCCACTCCTGAAGGCAAAACGCGGTCCAGTCGCAACTCCTTCAAACACGGTCTCTATTCCAAACAACTGGTGGTCGGCGCCGAAGAAGCCGCCGCGCTCGACGAGCTCAAATCCAACCTCCGCGCCGAGCATCAACCTGTTAATGAAACCGAAGGAATCCTGGTCAACGAACTGGCCGAGCAGTTCTGGCGCCTGCGCCGCGCCCGTGCCTACGAAGCGAGGCTGCTCGATTCCAGCGAAGTCCTGATCCCGCATCTCAATCTCGTTCAGCGCATGATGTCCTCCGCCGAACGCGGTTTCCACAAAGCCCTCACGGCTTTACGTCGACTCCAGAAAGACCGTGGCTTCGTTCCTGCAAATTCCACTTCCGAGCCGGCCGAACCGCAACCGAGCCGCGACTGCCAAGGAGCGGTTGGCTTCGTTTCGCAATCCGATCAGAACCCCGACTGTCAAGGAGGGGTCAAGCTGACCGCTGAACAGTCTGAGTTACCAGCTAGCTCTGGCTTCGTTCCTCCACCTTCCGCCAAAGATGACGACCTCGATCCCACGGCTGGATCCGCGCCTTCGAAGCGCGCCAGCGGCGCGACGCAAACATTGACAGCTCAAACGCTGTAGAGTAGGCGTTTCGCCTGCCATTTTCCGCGGGGTCTTCAGACCGGTCCAGAATCGGTGTCATAATTCTGGGACGGCAGGCGTTATATAAAGTGTGACGGCGACGCAGGACCTAAGCCAGCCGGGAGCTGTGCCCACGGAATCGGATCGCGAGTTTGAGTCCTTTTTCCTCGAGCACTACGGGCGGATTGTCGGCATGCTGGCGCGGGTGGTTGGCGACCGCACCGGGGCCGAAGATATTGCCAATGAAGTGTTCTGGAAACTGTATCGGCGGCGTCACTGGTTGGTATCGGAGGTGAATGTTCCGGCGTGGCTGTATCGCACGGCCACGCGTGCCGGAATCGATGCTCTCCGCGCGGCGAACCGGCGTGCGAAGTATGAGCAGGCCGCGGCGCGCCACGACGCCGGCAATGAGGAGCCGTTGCAGGATCTATTACGCAGCGAGCAGTGTAACCGGGTCCGCGCGGCGCTGAGCGCCATGAAACCGGCGTACGCGCAGATGCTGATTCTCCGCGCGGGCGGATCTTCCTATAAGGAGATCGCGGAAGCGATGAAGATGCGTTTCGGCAGCGTCGGCACGCTGCTGAGTCGGGCCGAGGCGGAGTTTAAGAAACGATATTTGCAGATAGTCGGGAGAGAAGGAGGCCACGATGAGATGTCCAACGGATGGAATGCTGAGAAGCTGCCTTGATGGTGAACTCGGCTGGTTTGAGTCCGCCGAGGTGGAAAGGCACGTGCAAACGTGCGGCACGTGCCACGATCGCTTTGGACGGCTGGGAGAGGACGCCCGTAGAATGCGCGAGCTTTTCGATGCTTTGGAGCCGGTCGCGGCGACAAATGCGGCGGTAACATACAGCCGGTTCCGCCAGACTATCGCGGACCGAAAAGCAGCGCCTTTGCTCACCTATAAGCGTCCGGTTTGGGCAATTGCCGCGGCGGCATGCCTCATCGCGCTCCTCTTTAGCTTTACTCCGGCCCGCCTCTGGGCGCAGCAGTTCCTGGCGATGCTCCGGGTCCAGAAGATCGCGGTTGTGCCGGTCGATTTCAGCGCGATCGAAGGCGATGCGAATAGCAGCGCGGTCGCAAGAGTTCTGACCAAGACTATCGCGGATCAGGTGGTGGTCACGATGAAACCGGGCGAACCGCAGACCGTTCCGAATCAGGAGGCGGCCAGCGAGATGGCAGGCTTTCACGTGCGACTGCCAGCCACCTTGGGAGATCCACAACAGATTCGGGTGCATGGAGAAGGCGCGTTTCACATGACGCTGAATCGCGAGCGCATGCAGGATGTGCTGGATCAGGTGGGACGCTCGGACATCCAGATCCCGGCCTCGGCGGACGGCGCCACGGTCGCAGTCCATGTGCCGAAGGTCGTGAATGCTCAATTCGGTAACTGTATAGGCGGCGCCATCGCCGGCACCTGCGTCATTCTCGTGGAAGCGCCGACGCCTATGATTAGCGTGCCGCCTGGACTTAACCTGGCAGCCCTGGCTGAAGCAGGGCTGCAGATCGCAGGTATGAGCGCGGCCGAAGCTCACGCTTTTTGTCAAACCGTGGATTGGTCCTCGACACTGGTTCTGCCGATCCCGCAAGGCGAGAGCAGTTCCCGGGCGGTTTCCGTGGATGGCGTGGCAGGTACTCTCATCGAGACAGCGCCGCGCGGAAAACGGCCGGCCGGATATCATCTGCTTTGGATCAAAAACGGCATTGTATACTCGCTTGACGGGTTTGGCGATGCGGGACAAGGATTGGCGGCGGCAAATTCGCTGAGCTAAGAACCAGTTTGCTTTCCACAGAGAAGCTTGCGATTGCAACCCGGAATCTCCGAAAAGTATTCGGGCACAAGATCGCGGTGCGAAACCTCACTCTCGAAGTTCCTCGGGGTGAGGTCTTCGGCTTTTTGGGACCGAACGGCGCAGGCAAGAGCACGTCGGTCAAGATGCTGCTTGGATTGGTGGAGCCGACGAGCGGCTCTGCGCTGCTCCTTGGCCATCCGGCTGGAGATCGAAAGACCAGGGCCAATATTGGATTTTTGCCGGAGCACTTCCGCTTCTATGACTGGCTCACCGCGACGGAACTGCTGCGCTTGCATGGACGGCTCTATGGGATCGGCAGCGAAGCGCTGCGGAAACGCATTCCCGAGTTGCTGGACCGCGTCGGGCTTTCGGCGCACCGGGATAAACAATTGCGGCAGTTTTCCAAGGGGATGCTGCAGCGGATTGGCCTGGCCCAAGCGTTGCTGAATGACCCCGGGCTGCTGTTTCTGGATGAGCCGACTTCCGGCCTCGATCCGCTCGGTAGGCGGCTCGTGCGCGATGTCATTAAAGAGCAGCGCGAGCGCGGAGCGACGGTTTTGCTGAATTCGCATCTGCTGAGCGAAGTGGAAGTAACCTGTGATCGCGTAGCGTTTATCCGAGCCGGCGAGGTAATCGAGACGCGGCCGCTGAGTAGCTTTGAAAACGATCGCTGCACGGTCATGATTCGGGCGCGGAACTTCTGCGAGCAGACCCTGGCTGAATTGAGACGCTGGGCTGGGTCGGTTTGCGTGAACGACGGACGAATCGTGCTGGAGGTGAACTGTCCAAACGTCTATCCGGAGATTGTGCGCTTCCTGGTCGAACGCGGCGTCGAGATCTTCGAGTTCACGCCGCAGAAGCTTTCGCTGGAGCAAAGGTTTCTGGAGATCGTGGGGAAAGACGAGGGCCTGTGAATCGCGTGTTGACCATGACAGGCGTGACGTTCCGGGAAGCGGCGCGGAAGCGAGTACTGTGGATGGCGCTCGCCGCAGGCGGCGCATTTCTCATATTGTTTGCCACTGCCATGCACTTCCAATTGCAGACTGCTAACGAAATTCACGCGGCAAAGATCGTCCAAAGAACCGGTGCGGAGGGCATGTTGATGGTCGGCATGTATGCCATCGACATGCTCATCGTGGTGCTGGCCGTCCTGACCTCAATCGATACGCTTTCGGGCGAGATCTCTTCGGGCACGATTCAGGCAGTAGCCACCAAGCCGGTCCGGCGCTGGGAGTTGCTGTTCGGAAAATGGCTGGGCTTCGTCGCTATGCTGACGCTCTTTGCCGCGTTCATGATCGGCGGGATCAATCTCGTGACTTACCTGATGGGCGGATTTACCGCGCATCATTTGTTTCAAGGCTTCGTGCTGATCTGGCTGGAGAGCGTTCTTCTGCTCTCGCTGACGTTTCTGTTCGGCACATCTTTCTCGACGCTCACGAACGGGGTGTTAGCTCTTGGCCTGCATGGTCTGGCATTTATCGGCGGATGGATCGAGCAGGCCGGAGCGCTCACCCATACGCCCAAAGCGGTAAACGTCGGCGTGATTGCAAGCCTCATCATGCCCAGCGAAGCATTGTGGCGCCGCGCCGTCTTTGCCATGCAACCGCCGCTGGTATCGGGATTACAAATGACGCCCTTCAGCGCAGCCTCCGTCCCGAGTCCCGCGATGATTGGCTATGCAGTCCTGTATACGCTTCTGGCGTTGTGCTTTGCAGTGTGGCGGTTGGAGAGACGTGACCTGTGAATCAGAAGATCAGTTTGAGAGAGAGCTGGATCTGGCGCGAATTGCCGGCTGTCCGGCTGATTTCGCCGAAGCCGGAACCTTTGATGATATTGGCCGGCAGCCCGAAATTCACAATGTTGAACAGGTTGAAAAACTCTGCCCGGAATTGCAGATTCATCAGTTCGCCCTTACCGCGCCGCCCGAAGGGTATATCTTTGATGAGCGCGAAATCGAAATTGTGAAAGCCCGGTCCACGAAAGGTATCGCGGCCTAGAGTACCGAAACGGCCATTAGGAATCATGAAGTACGAGGCGTTGTTTGCGCCAGACCCGAAATAGTCTTCGCGTATTTTGCGGCTGGTGGAAAGTTGGGGTGTGCCGGTTTGATCGGGGCGGTCGACGCCGTACGATCCGGCGCCGGTCTGCTGCACACCCGAATAAACGGTGAAGGGCAAGCCGGTTGTGATGGTGGAGATCACGAGAAGCTGCCAACCCGCGTGGAGGTCCTGAATGACGCTTGCCGTGAACGCCTGCGTCACATCGAAATTGGACGGGCCTTTTTCCGCTCTGGTATCGAATGGATTCTGAGGCCACGAAGGCTGGAAACCGCCTGACGCGCCGGGAACGGTACCGCTGACCGCGATGCTGGAATCGTCGAGCGATTTCGACCACGTACAACTCGCCTGAATTCCTGGTCCCCGGTGGCCAATGTTGCCCTGTAGAGAAGTCTGGAGCGCATGGTAGGTGGAATGAGACCGGTTGGTCATCACCATCTCGGTGCCAAACCCGCCGGTGACATTGCCGGCTGAATCGAACTGTGTGAACGGGGCAAAAGCGGGAGATGCTCCGGGATAAGCGTTTGGAAAATTGATGGCCGGCAGCGCAACTCCGGCGGTCCCAACGTAGCCGATATTGGCGTCCAGCCTGCCGAAATGCCGCTCCAGGCCGAAAGTCCAGGCGCCCAGGTAGGCATTGTGAAAGTCCGGCGAGATGGTGCTCGTATTCAGAGGCGTCACCTGGTGATTTGGACTGAGCGCCGCGATGCCTCGCTCGAAACGGTTCGCATCCATGACGGTATTGGCCGGAACCGCTTTCGTATCTCCGGAAGCAAAAATGTTTTGCCCCGAAGGCGTGAAGACGGGCGGCAGTTCCTCGGGCGTAATCGGTGTTCCAAACGCGATGGGAGAGCCGGGTGCCGCGGTGAGTCGCGGATACACGACGAACGGAGTTCCTCCGGTTAAAAAGTTGTCCTGCCAGATGTTGGGCGGAATGGTGGTGATCGCCCCGCCGAAAGTGACTTGAACGTCTTTCTCCGCGCGCCAGGTGAGCTTCGCGCGGGGCCCCCAGCCATTCAGATCGACCGGATATCCAGGCTGGGGATTGATGACGTATTCCTGATACGGTCCATTTGGGCCGCTCAGCGTAAACAGGCTGGAGGTACGTTTGGCCCGCTCTGTGATCGGCGTGTACAATTCGTATCGCAGGCCGTAATCGAGAACTACGTGATCCGAAAGTTTCCAAGTGTCCTGCAGGAAGAAATTGAAATTGTAGCGGGAGATGGCGGCTACGCCAATCTGGTCGCCTTGCGGGAAAAAAGCAGGCGCTACCGCGAGCGTATAAGCAAACGGGCTGGCGGTCAGCAACGCAGAGAGCGTGTCAGGCAATGCCTGGCCGGCAGCAATGTTGTGCGCGCCGCTGATCGAACGGATGGCAACAGGTGCATAGGCAGCTCCTCCGCCGAATGTGTAAGCGCCGTTCGGGGCCGTACCGAAGTAAGTAGAATCGCGGTTGGCGCGAAATTCGGCGCCCGCTTTGATCGCATGCCTTCCGCTAATCCAGGTGAAATTCTGCCGGCCTTGAAACAGGTTGCCATACGATGCGACAACCGATCCAGCCGCGGAATTGAAGGGCTCGTAAAGGCCGTCGTTGAAGGTCAAGCTGGGATCGGTCCGGTTGGCGGTAGGAAAAGATGGAGTGGTGCGCGTGAAGCTAATCGACGATTCGGTCGTGAAGCGAGCAGAGGTCCGCGTGTAGGTAATAACGGCATTACGCTGCCGGTCGATGTAACGGATGCCAAAGCTTGGGTCGATGGCGGTTTGATCGGGATTGGTAGTGGGGCCGCTCAAATTGTCATAGGTGAAGCGGCCAAACAACTGGTCCTTTGGCGAGAGGCGGTGATCGACCCGCACGGAGAACTGATCCGCATCCGTGCTGACCTTGGAAGACGTGGCGTAAGTGCGCGCTCCGTAAGGGCCTTCCGGATCGTTTGGCAGAGGATAGCGGTTGATGAGTTTCCTTGCGCGCGGATCGACCGGGACAAGCAGCGTATCGCCAGGAAATGCAGTTGTATCGATGCCTTGTCGCTCGGCAGCGGTGGGCACAGGAAAAACTTGCGTGGTGCCCAGGACTTGGCGGAATCCCTGGTATTCGCCGAAATAGAACGTCTTGTTGCGGCCGTTGTAGAGGCCCGGAATCACCACCGGCCCGCCATTGGTAAAGCCGAATTCGTTGCGGCGGAACGGAGGAATGCGCCCGGGGTTTGCGATAGATCTGCGGTCGAAGAAATTGCGCGCGTCGAACGCCGAATTGCGGACGAATTCAAAAACAGATCCGTGAAATCCGGCAGCCCCGGAACGAGTGATGATATTCGTGAACCCAGCCGCTCCGCGGCCGATTTCGGCGGGCATCCAGCCGGAGCTGGCCTGAATCTCCTGGACGGCATCCACATTGAAATTGGAGAAAGTGGCGCCGCCCATCTCGGGATCGCTGATATCGGCTCCATCCATCGCGAAGACCGCTTCGACGCCGCGCTGTCCGTTTACGGCAAATTGCTGCGTAAAGTTCGTCGCGCCGTTGGTATCGGTCATGGTTCCGGCCGCGAGCAGCAAAAGCTGGCTGAAATCGCGCTTGTTCAATGGAAGCTCGGAAACGGCCCGGCTGGAGAGATCCTCTCCGCCGCTTTTTGAGGTTTGATGCTCTGATTGGATCGATAACACGCCTTGCTTAGAGAGGACGAGTGTCGCCGGTGAAATGGAAGCAAGAGTCACTGCCTGCGATACACGCTTTCTCCAACGAACCGTCAGCGTGTACACACCGTGCTTCAAGTCCTGGAAGTGAAACCTACCGGCGGAATCCGTTTCGCAGGTTCGCTCCGTACTCGATGAGCTGATTTGAATAATCGCGCCGGCGATGGGAGTGCCCGAGCTGTCGACGAGAACACCGCTCCACGACGGGACCACGGGAGCTTGTGCCCGGAGAACGCCGGCAAGCAGGACCAGAATCAGAAGGCGCCTGATTCCGATGAATACAAAACTAAACGAAGGCAATACCGTGAGCAGCTCCGACTTTGCGGATGTAATGAGCGCCCTCAAGATACTCCTCGGGTGTTTTCAAATGCTCCATCATGAGCGGCACGTCGACGGGCAGTTTACTCAATTCATTAAGATACCGAGCATAATCGATCTGTCCGCGGCCGGGCACAACTTCCGCAAAATGAACGTTGAGCTCGACAATCCATTGAAGATCCTTCGCATGGCAGGACGTGATCCAGGGACCGAGTTTCGAGAAGCATTCACCGATGAAGGCGCTGTTTTCGTAGAAACGTTTCGGGCAATTTACGCCGTTGCAGACGTCCAGGTGTACAGCGAACGCGGAGCGGTCAACCGCGTGAATCAGCCGCAAATAAGAATCCGGGCCATCCGGCAGGTTCCAACCCATCATTTCGATCGTGAACTTGGTTCGCTTCGGCTTTACGGAATCGATGATATGACGGCAGTTTTCGACGGTTGCATCGAAGAATTCTTTTGACAAATTCTTCGGGTTCGGCCCATACCAGACATCCGGATTGTAGCTGCCGGCGATATCGACACAGCAGCGCGCGCCGACAGCTTCGGCAAGAGCGCAGCGCTCGGTGACATAGGCCAGATTCTCACGGCGTTTGGCGGTATCCGGATCGAGCATGTTTTTCCAGGCCCCGACTTCCGCAATGACGACGTTGGCGTCGCCGAACGCTTTGGCGGTGGCGCGAATGCGATCGGAATCGGAGAGACTAAGCGGCGGACAATAGGCAGCGCTGTAGCCCAGGCGGCGATGCTCTTGGGCGAGTTGTTCGGGATCATCGGATTGGAGAAAGATGGGCCCGCCGAAGCGAATCGCTTGTGTTTTGGCGGAGACTGCCGAGGCGCTGATCAGGGTAGCCGCTGAGCCGGCGAGGAGCGAGCGGCGGGTCGGCTGAGAGGACATGCGAGAAGTTTACAACCCGGCTGACGGGCGCTGACGCTTCCGGCTCGGATTCTCCTTTACACTGAGAGTCAGGCATGCCGTGCCCTTATTTCGAACCGCAGCGCGTGGCCGCGCACCCGCAGTACGCCAGCGCCCGGCTACCGCTAATCGAGGAATACGAAGGCGCGTGCCATGCCGCGTCTGAGCCCTTTCCCGCTCCCGAGGACCGGCGCTTCCGCTGCTGCAATCACGGCTATTCGCGAGGCGTGTGCGGCCACTTCCCGGAAGGCGAACTTCGTTCCGGGTTGCGCTATGACGTGCGCACGCGCTCGGGCGACGTGCTGCAGGTGTTGTGGATCGAAGAGCAGTCTTTCGCGCCCGCGCGCTGGCAGGTGGTTTCCTATTCAATTGCGAGCGAGCAGCTTGAACCTGAAATTGCTGACTGCTGCCTGCGCGCGCAATTGCTGGCGTTCTGCCGCAGCTATCTGCGGCGTTTTCCCCTCTCTCATACATGATGGACAACTCGATACGGACTGTTGCCGACTCCCGGTCGGAGTACTCGGAAATCTGCCTGCCGAATGATGCCAACCTGCTAGGAACCATGCTGGGCGGACACGTCATGCATCTGGTGGATCTGTGCGGCGCCATCGCCGCGATACGGCATGCGCGGTGCGCCGTTGTAACGGCCTCGGTGGATCAAATGACCTTTCTGCATCCGGTTCAGGTAGGCGAACTTGTGATTTTGAAATCGCAGGTGAACCGTGTGTTTCGCACATCCATGGAGGTCGGAGTCAAAGTCTGGGTGGAGAACCTGCAAACCTCCGAGATGAAGCACACCTCATCCGCTTACCTGACCTTCGTCGCATTGGACAAAGCCGGCAATCGTGTGGTGCTTCCGCCGATTGTGCCCGAAACAGAAGAGGACAGGCGGCGGTTCGAAGGGGCGGCGGAACGGCGCGAGTATCGTCTGGCGATGAAGGCCAGGGCTCAGAAAAAGTAAGCTAGATAGCCCGCCGCGCGCTTACTCCTCGGCTTTGTACATGTACTTGATACAGTGCTTAAACAGCAGCAGATTGGGTGCGCCGGTGCGGTTCAGTTTCAGGCAGTCGCGGTCGTACCATTCAATTACGCCTTCCAGTTGCTCGCCGTCGGTCAGGACAACCACCATGTGGGTCTTGCCTTGCATTTGCTTCGAGTAATAGAACTGTTCGGCATTGGTCTGGTCGGGTGGCGTGCTTTTTTTGGCCGAAGGCGGACGCCGGTTGGGGTCCTTTTCCCCGGTTGCATTGCGGATGGGTTTTCTGATCAGCGAATCTAAGCGCCTCTCCTCTATCATTTGTCCTCAGTGTGAATCCCGAATGATCTCGACCTCACCGGTTACGGCGAGCCCCGCGATTGCTTATTTAGGTGCTTGCCATTCCCGGCCGGTTACGCAAATTAATAATCATAGCGTCTAGCGCTGCCGTTTTTTGTATATTACGGCGAACCATCAGAACAAGTTCATCCACAGAGCGGACAGCCTGCTCGATCCAGCGAAAATTGACGCGGGCGGCAAGACGTTCGAGGCGATCCCGAATGTCTCGATTGCGGACAGGCGCGCAGCCGCAAGAGGTACTTAGAACATCTTCCAGGATTCCATAGGCGAGTTTCAGATATAGATCCAGCTTCTCGGATTTTCGTGAGTTGAAGGATTCGGATTGCTGGATCCAGTCGGAAAACGGCGCAAGGCCGGCGGCGCATTCGAAGGCGGCGAGCAGCAGCTTGCGGCGTTCGCGAAACAGATCGAGATCGAGACTGGCGGCGATACCCGGACAACCTTCGGCCAGCGCAATACGCGCCTCGGCGTCTGCCAACTTGCGGGCACCAGCGAAAGACATTAGTTCGCCATCGGACAAACGCCCAAGCTGCAGAACGATGGACCGTGAGCGAATAGTGGGCAGGACATCATAAAGATTTTCCGTGGTGGCCAGGATCACGAGATGCGTTGGCGGCTCCTCGAGCACTTTCAATAGCGAATTAGCGGCTTGCTCATTGGCGCGGTCGAGACGGTCGATGAGGAACACGCGCCAGTTGCCGCGAAGCGGTTTGAGCTGCGCGCGCTCGCGCAGCAAGCGCATTTGCTGAATGGTGATCTGGCGAAGTGGGCCTTCGGGCGCAAAGGTGACGAAATCGGGATGCGAGGAAAAGAAGAGCGGATCGTCGTTGCGCTTTTCGGCAAGCCACTTTTCGCGCTGCTCGATCGTTTCCAGGTTTTCGGGGCGGCTTAGATCGTCTTGCTCGATTTTGGCGGCATCACCGAGCAAAGCGGCTGCGAAACGGCGGGCGAGCGTCGCCTTTCCGACCCCTTCCGGCCCGCTCAGCAGGATCGTTTGCGGAATCCGCTCCGCGCCAACCATTTGAGCAAGGGTGTGGGCCACGGTGGAGTTGCCGTAGAAATCAGGAAATGGGGAATTCACGCAGTCACCGGCTTCAGAAGCGGCGCTACTTCGTTCCAGACTTTCAAAGCGACTGCGCCAGGCTCTCCGCTGCCGTCGATGATACGAAAACGTTGCGGCTCGCTGGCTGCGATGTTCTTATACCCTTGCATTACATTCTGGTGAAAGGCGAGCGATTGCTGGTCGATGCGGGTTTCCCGATTGCCGTTAGCTGCGGCGAGATTGCGCCGATGAGCGCGGGCGAGTCCCGTTTCGACATCGACAGCAATGCAGAGCGTGAGATCCGGCCAGAGATCGTCCAGGGTGAGCCGGTGCATTTCCCGAACGAGGTCGAAGCCAAGGCCGCGCGCCTGACCTTGATACGCCAGCGTGGAGTCGGTGAAGCGATCGCTTACGACGATGTGTCCCTGGCGGAGAGCGGGGACGATGACTTCCGCAGCGGCTTGCGCGCGGGAGGCGAACATGAGGAGAAGTTCGGTCATCGGAGCCATTTCGTGATGGCTGGGGTCGAGTAGCACGCCGCGGATCTGCCGGCCAATGACCGTGCCTCCGGGTTCCTGGCTTTCTGTGACTGCCAAGCCGTCACGGCGAAGCCGCTCCACCAGCAGCTTCATCTGGGTGGTTTTTCCGCTTCCTTCCGTGCCTTCGAAGCTGATAAAGAGGCCGCGGTGCATCAGTCGTAAACGAAGTGCAGCGTGGTTTTGAGGTCTTCCCAGGCTTCCCGTTTCGCCTGTTGATTATATTGCCGGAGCAGATACGACGGATGATAGGTGACCATGACCGGAATGTCGCGCCACTGGTACCATTTTCCGCGAGACCGCGTGATGCCTTCTTTTGTGTTTAGAAGCGCTTTCATGGCTGTCGACCCAAGAACGCAAATCGCTTTCGGTTTGATCGTCATCAACTGGCGATATAGAAACTGGCCGCACATGTCCATTTCATCGGGGAGCGGCGTGCGGTTATCGGGCGGACGGCACTTGACCACGTTGCAGATGTAGACATCGCTGCGGCGGATGGGGATGCCTTCTTTCGCGGCGGTGTTGTCGATCATTTGGGTGAGAAGCTGGCCGGCGCGCCCGACGAAAGGAACACCTTGTGCATCCTCATCCGCCCCCGGCCCTTCGCCCACGAATACCAGCCGCGCGGATTCGTTACCCGAGCCAAAGACGATAGAATGGCGGCCCTCGCAAAGCCGGCAGCGTTTGCAGTCGCCAATATCGGCGCGGATTTTGGCAAGGGAGTCGTTTTCGGGTTCGAGAGTAGGAAGGATGACGGGTAAGGCCGCTCCCTCACGGTCGCGGTTCTGTTGGGCACGTTTATACACGGAGTCGAAGCCGAGATCGCGGTAGAACTCGAGGTAGTTGCGAAGGGTTTCGGTAGTCATGCAGGGGTGTCGACCGCACGCAAAGATAGGCGCAACGTAGCCACTTGATCCAAAATGCGTCCGGCGATTTCTGCTTTATCAGCCGGGCCGGCGTGGACCAGTTCGCCGGAGCGCGTGATGATGTCTACTTCGTTTTGGTCGGATTCGAATCCCAGGCCATCTCGGTTCACCAGATTAGCAACCAGCATGTCGCATTTCTTGGCCTTCATCTTGCGGCGGGCCTCTTCGAGCAGATTTTCGGTTTCGGCGGCGAAGCCGATGAGCAGGCGGTCTCCTTTTTTCTGGCCGATTTCGGCGAGGATATCCGGCGTAGGGTCGAGTTCCAGTGACAAACGCGTGGCGGTTTTTTTGAGTTTCTGCTGCGGAATATTCGCGACGTAGTAGTCGGCCACCGCAGCGGCTTTGATAATGATGCTCGATTCAAGGAGATGGTCGAGCACCGCGCTCCGCATCTCCTGCGCCGTGCGGACCGGGACCAGTTCGACGCCGGGCGGAGCCGGCAGGTTGACCGGACCGGACACGAGGATCACACGAGCGCCACGGCGGGCGGCTGCTTCGGCGATCGCGTATCCCATCTTTCCGCTGGAGCGATTGCTGATGTATCGGATGGGATCGAGCGCTTCCTGTGTTGGTCCGGCGGTGACCAGAATGCACTCGCCTTCGAGATCTCGCCTGGTGCGCGTGAGAGCGTTTACCTGGTCGGCGATGCGGGCGGGATCGGCGAGGCGGCCCGGACCGATGCTGCCGCACGCGAGCCAACCTTCGCCGGGATCGACAATCAGACATCCGCGCTGCCGCAAGGTTTCGAGATTGGATTGCGTAGCGGGATGCGCCCACATCGCGTTGTTCATGGCAGGCGCCAGAACGACGCGTCCGGTGAAGGCCAGGTATAAGGTCGACAGGAAATCGTCGGCGAGGCCATGCGCAAATTTCGCGAGCAGATCGGCAGTGGCGGGCGCAACCACAAGAACATCGCTATCCCGGGCCACACTGACGTGCTCGATGGCGCTGTCTTCCTGCGACAGCAGCCCGGTAACGACTTTCTGGCCGGTGAGGGCGGCAAAAGTGAGCGGTCGGACAAATTCCTGCGCGGCCTGCGTCATCACGACCTGAACCCAATGGCCGCCTTGCTGCAAAAAGCGGACGAGCTCAGCCGACTTGTACGCCGCGATACCGCCACCGACGCCGAGTACGACGCGCATGGGAAGCTCCGCTACTCGGCAGCTACTTCTTCTTCCTGATTTTCGAGGGTGGGATCGGCATACGGGACCAAGCCGCGGCGCACCTCTTCCATGGCGAGCACAGTCGGCTTTTTGTTGGTGGCCGGAAGCACGCTGCGCTGCCCGTTCTGAAGCTGGCGCGCGCGCTTGGCCGCCACAATGATAAAGCGATAGGTGCTCGCGTCCACGTCGTCGGGAATCGCGTACATCGCGTTGGATCTGGGTCTATCTACCATTTCTCTCTCCACTTCCGGGCTAACTATCCCGGCGTTTTACTTCAAACAAGGAACCCGGCCTGGGATCGAAACTCTTGAGGATCGGCCGGATCTGGTCTTCCATGCGAATCCGCCGGATCCGCTCGGCTTTAATGATGGCCGTGAGCGTTCCTACAGATTCCTCCACCTGATGATTCACCAGCACATAATCGTACTGTTTATAGTTGCGAATCTCCAGGGCGGCATCTCGCAGCCGGCGCTGGATGACTTCTTCTGAATCCTCGGACCGCGACCGTAAACGTTGTTCCAGAATGTCTCGCGAGGGAGGCAGGACAAAGATGGTGACGGCTTCCGGAATACTTTCTTTTAATTGTCTCGCACCTTGGACGTCAATGTCGAGTATCAGGTCCTTGCCCTCGCTTTGGGCTTGCTCCAGTACCTCACGGTTGGTGCCGTAGTAATTGCCAAAAACCTCGGCATACTCCAGAAATTCGTTGTTCTGGATGCGGTCCAGAAAATCCTGGCGCGAAATATAGATATAGCTTTCTCCGGGACGCTCGTTGCCGCGGCGCGGGCGTGTCGTATACGAAACGGAAAAGCGCAGCCGGGGATCGCGCGCGAGCAGGCGCGAGACGAGCGTCGATTTACCCGAGCCGGAGGGCGCGGAGATGATAAACACAGTGGTCATCGATAAGAGGCGGTGGGCTAAAGCCCACCGCGGCACGCTAAAGCGTGCGCCACATCTAAGTTATTCAAGGTTGAGAGCCTGCTCCCGTATTCTTTCGACATTCGCTTTGATGCCCAACGCGGCATCGGTGATTTCGAGGCCCGGATCGCCGGCGCCGGAACTCTTCGAAAGAATAGTGTTCGTTTCGCGATTCATCTCTTGCAGCAGAAAGTCGAGCCGCTTCCCCACTTCCCCACCCTTAGCGAGAATGCGGCGTAACTCTTCAGTATGAACGGTGAGCCGGGTGAGTTCTTCCTGGACATCGGAGCGGTCCGCCAGCAGGGCGGCCTCTTCCACCAGGCGATTCTCTGGAATAGCCGATCCCGTCAGTAGTTCCGTGAGGCGCTCGCGCAGCCGTTGCAGGAAATAGGGAACGGCCTGCTCGCGAAGGCCCGAGATTTGCCTTGTCCCGCTCTCGATGGCAGCAATCTCAGGCTCTAGTCCGGCCAACAGGGCGGTCCCTTCGCGCTCGCGATGCGCGTTGAGAATCGCAATGCATTCCTCCAGCCGGGCCAGAATTTCGGTTTCGAAACCCTCGGTCAGGTTGGCCGCATCGCGCGGCGGCTCAAGGACACCGGGGAGTCCAAGCAAGACGTTCAGATCGGGATCGCCGGCAAGCTGAAAATCCACGGCCGCACGACGGAACACCGCGACATAACGAGCCAGGGCATCGTAATTGTAATTGGCTTCCTGCGCTTCGGGATCCCGGATGAGCGACATGCGGATTTCGACGTGCCCGCGCGCAACGCGCTGCTTCAAGCTGGCGCGCATGGCGTTTTCGAACGGCGCAAAATCGCTGCCCAAATGAAAATGTAGATCCAGGCCTCGATGATTTACGCTGCGAAGGCTGATCGTGAGCTGGCCGGCGCTCGTCTGCCGGCGGACCTCGGCATAGCCGGTCATACTGCGCACCGGTCCGCTCATGCGCAGCTATCCGACAGTCGCATTCGAATCGATGTGCTGCAACTCATGCAGGCGGTGATAGACTCCCCTCGCCGCGAGCAATTGGTCGTGAGTCCCGGTTTCCACGATCTTTCCCGCATCGAGGACGACGATTTTATCTGCCTGGCGTATCGTGGAGAGCCGGTGCGCGATGACCAGCACCGTGCGTTTTTTCATGAGCGCGGTCAAGGCCTGCTGGACGAGACGTTCCGATTCGGTATCGAGATGCGAAGTGGCCTCGTCGAGGATCAGGATGGGCGCATCTTTGAGCAGGGCTCGGGCGATGGCGATACGCTGCCGCTGCCCGCCGCTCAATTTCAGCCCGCGCTCGCCAATCAGCGTTTTGTAGCCGCTAGGCATACGGCAAATGAACTCGTCCGCCAAAGCGGTTTTGGCCGCTTGAAGCACTTCTTCCATGCTGGCGTCGGGGCGTCCATAGGCGATGTTGTCGAATACCGTGTCGTTGAACAGGAAGGTGTCTTGCGCGACGATACTGATGTTTTCGCGCAGACTGCTCAGGCGTATTTCCCGTACATCTTTCCCGTCAATCGAGACCGATCCGGCCACCACGTCATAGAAACGAGGCACCAGATTCACCAACGTTGTCTTTCCGGCGCCGCTCGGGCCGACAACGGCGACAATCTCGCCCACCTTGACTTCCAAATCGATGCCATCCAGCACGCAACGGTCGGGGACGCCGGGGTAGCAGAAGCGTACGTTCTCAAACCGGATGCTGCGCTCGAATTTCGAGAGCCGGAAGGCGTTTGGATCTTCCTCCAGATCCTGTTTTCGATCGAGATATTCGAAGACCTTGAGCGCCGCACCGATAGCCTGTTGAAAGATGTTGTGAATGTTCGTCAGGCGCTTGACCGGTTCGTACAGCATGACGAGCGCGGTCACGAATCCTGTGAATTTTCCGGCGGTCATGGCCGCGCTCTTCACCTGTAGCCGGGCCAGCGTGAGAAGCAGAATGATGGTGAGGGCGCCAAACAGCTCGATGATGGGAGAGGCGAGCGCTTGTTGCGCCACGTAGCGCAGATTTCCCGTTTTCAGACGCTGCGCCGCGAGGCGGAAGCGCTTCGATTCGTAGTCTTCCGCCCCGAAGCTCTTCACTACTTGATGTCCGGTAAGTGTTTCCTGCAGAATCTGGTTCAGGCCGGCCGCCATATCTTGCGCGTGACGTGTGGTGCGGCGAATGCGGCGTCCGAGTTTGGCGGTCAGGAAGGCCACAATGGGAAAGACTGTCAAGCTGATGAGCGACAGCTTCCAATCAATCGAAACCATGGCCAGCAGCAGAAACAGCGCGGTGAACATCTGCCGCAGCCAGTCGGCAAGCATAGTGGAGACCGCGATTTGGATGCGGTCGATGTCGTTCATGATGGACGACATGATGCGTCCGGTGGTCTGGTCTTCAAAAAATTGGGCGTTCTGCCGCAGGACGCGGTCGAAGACCTCCTGGCGGAGGTCCATGATGGCGCTGATCCCGACCCAGTTGATTAGATAATTGCCCAGGTAATCGCAGACGCCCTTCGCTAGAAAGCAGATGAAGAGGGCGAACGCGACCATCGTCCAGATGGTCTTGTGCGCAAAACCGGGGACCACCTCGTGCAGATAGACCGTGAAATGCGTGTGCGGAACGGTGAATAGGACGGCGGGCGTATTCGGGACGCCAGGCTTCAAGACGCGCTCGAAGACCAGCGGAATGAGCTTGACCAGCAGCCCCTGAGACAGCCCAACCACTGCCATAAAGATCACCGAGGCGAGCAGCGCGGGTATGTAAGGCCGGGCGTACCGGAGCAGGCGGTACAGGTCCTTCAAGCGTGCGCCTCTTCGAACATTCGCAACCGTTCCAGAGCGGCAACCACACGCGAGACGCTCACTTTCGCGATCCCGTCCGGAGCGACGATGACTTCGGATTCGGTTCGCCAGGGCGCCCAAATGGCAGGATTGGAGGTGCTGAATAAAACCACGCTGCGGATGCCGAAGGCCGCTGCGATGTGAGCTGGGCCGCTATCGTTGCCGATGAACACAGTGGCCTTGGAAAGCACAGCTCTGGCTTCGTGCAGCGTTCCTTGCACGACCTGGTGGGCCCGGAAGGGAGTGGCATCGTCGTACTCTCCGGCCACAAAGACCGGGGTGATGTTCCAGAGTTGCAGATAACGGGCGAGTTCACAAAAGCGATCAGCGGGCCATTGCTTTTCCGGAGCCGAGGCAAAGGGATGCAGCACCGCGTACTTGCCTTTCAGCGGGGATTCGCCGGCGAACAACTGGGCCCGAGGAATCGGCTGAAGAGGAACGCCGAGCGCGAAGAACGCGGAGGCCAAGTGTTCCGCCGTGTGGACGGTGCGGTTTACGCCAAGAATGCGCTGCGCCCGCGGGATCTTCACGTTGTACGCGAGCGTGGTGCTGTGATGAGAAAATCCGGCGCGCCACTGCGCTCCGGAGAGCGCGGTCATAATCTGGCTGCGTGTACCGCCGTGGAGATTCACGCATAAGCGGGGCTTCCATTTTCGGACTGCTTGCCAGGACGGCGAAAGGAGACCGGCCACGGTGGGATTATTCTCGAAAACGGCGGAAAATCGGGGCTCCACGACGACCCCTATATTAAGGTCCGGCCGGGTGCGTTTCAGCAGGCTGAGAGCGGGAGTAGTGAGAACGCAATCCCCCAGAGATCGCAGCCGGATCACCGCGACCCGGGAAGCGCCCGGCAACTGCTCCAGAATCGTCATGCGTTCATCGTTCTAAAACTAAAACTAGGGCTCAATCGTGGCTTGATCAATCAGCATGATCGGAATATCGTCCCGGATCGGATAAACGCGCTTGCACTCGACGCATTTTAGCCCACTGCCATCCTCTTTGAGGACGACTTTGGCCTTGCAATACGGACAAACGAGAATGTCCAGCAGCTCTTTGCTGATTGCCATGGAAGTTCTTAGTTTATCAACGTTAGAGACAAATCGAGCGGCTGGACATTGTGCCTGCGCGGCCTATAAGCCGGTTTCTGTACCCCACCGGTTTTGCAGCGGGGCGGCAATCATTCGTCTAGGCTCTCCATTACTGAAGAGCTCCAGCGACCTACCCGGAAGTCGTGACGGAGCGGGCCACTCCTGCTCCCCTATTTGGTCTTGCTTCGCATGGGGTTTTCCCTGCCGGCCCGATTACTCGAACCGCGGTGCGCTTTTACCGCACCTTTTCACCCTTACTCGCCGGAAAACCGGCGGGCGGTATATTTTCTGTGGCACTATCCGTAGCGTGCGCTTTCAGCACACGCTCCCGGCCGTTAGCCGGCATGCTGCCCTGAGAAGACCGGACTTTCCTCCCGGCGCACTCGCAGGCGAGCGCACCCGGCGATTGCCCAGCCGCGCAGGCATTCTCAGTATCACATTTATGGGTACGCGCAAGTTGAAAACCGAGCCGTGAGCGTGAGCGAACTGACTTCCTTCGGCGATGACCTTGCTGAGGTGGCCCTTACACTGAAAATAGGTGAAGCGGGTTTTTGTTCAGAGTTTCGGGTGCCGCGCGTCGCAGGCCGACGGGGCCGGAATAGAAGCTTCCCTCGAAGATCGCGGATTTATCCCGGTTGCCGATGCGGGCTCGGCGGATTTAGTGGTGGTGAATACCTGCACGGTGACGCACAGTGCGGATGTCGATGCAAGGCGCGTCATTCGCGGATTGCATCGCGACCATCCCCAGGCGGACATTTTGGTGACCGGCTGCTATGCGCAGCGCGCGCCGGAGGAACTTGTGAACCTTCCCGGAGTGCGCTGGGTCGTGGGCAATTCGCATAAGAACCAGATTGCGGCGATTGTCGATCCTGCCTCCGAGGAGTATCACGGCCAGGTGCTGGTGAGCGACATCTCCACGCATGGTGTTTTTAATGCCACACCAGTGCGCGACATCCGTGAAGACCGGACGCGGCCGAATCTGAAAGTGCAGGACGGCTGTAGCAATCGCTGCTCGTTCTGTATCATCCCAACCGTGCGCGGGCGCAGCCGCAGCGCGAGCCTGGAGAGCATTCTCGCACAAGTGAACGACCTTGCCTCCCGTTACTGCGAAATCGTCCTGAGCGGAATCAATTTGGGGCGCTGGGGCCGGGACCTGCCTGGCAATCTGCGTTTTGTCGACTTATTACGAGCGATGCTGCGCGAGACGAACCTTCAACGGCTACGTATCAGCTCCGTCGAGCCGATGGACTGGAGCCAGGAGTTGCTGGAACTCATCGCCGGAGAGCCCAGAATCGCCCGGCATGTACATTTGCCGCTGCAATCCGGCTCCGATGCAGTGCTGAAGCGCATGTACCGCAAGTACCGGACGCGGCATTATGCGAGCCGGGTGGAGCTGGCGCGGCGTTTGATGCCGGAGGCCGCAATCGGGGCCGATGCGATGACGGGATTTCCCGGAGAAACCGAAGCCGAGTTTGCCGAAACCGTGAGATTTATCGAGGAGCAGCCGTTCACGTACTTGCACGTATTCACCTATTCGGAACGTCCGGGTACGCTGGCCGCCGACCGCGGTGTTCCGGTGCCAATCCCTGTGCGGCACGAGCGGACGCGAATCCTGCGCGAAATTTCGGAGCGAAAGAATTTCGAATTTCGGCGTCAAATGGTCGGCCGGATTTTGCCGGCGGTAACACTCGAACAGCGCGGGATGGCATTGACGAGCAACTTCCTCAAAGTACAGATGACACATGAGCGCGGCCCGAATCGCATGGTAGAGCTGACAATTGGCTCGGCTACGGAATCGGGGTTGCGGGAACGGGAGATTTTGCCGGTGATCAGGGACGGAGATCGATGAGATGCCGCTCGCGCAGGATCTGCTTAGCGACGCTCCTTTTCCTCTCCGTTGCTTCGTTACCCTCCTGCCTGGTTCGCCGGCGGGTGGTGAAGCCGCCCGGCAAACAGGAAAATCGCCCGCTGCTCACAGCCACCAAGGAGCAATTGATTCAGGAGATCCACGCAATCTACGATCCCATTCAATCGTTTGCCGCCAAGGTAGACATGGCTCCCTCGGTGGGCAACTTGTACGGCGGGCAGGTTACCGATTACGCGACCATCACCGCGTTCATCCTGTTCCAGCGGCCGGATTCCATTCGCGTGATCGGACAAGATCCGGTCATTCACAGCACGCTTTTCGACATGGTGTCGGTGGGGAATGACTTTCGCGTTTCCATCCCGACGAAGAACTTGTTCCTCGAAGGCGAAAATAGCGCGCCTGCGACTTCTCAAAATAAACTGGAGAACTTAAGGCCGGTAGCGTTTTTGACCTCGCTGATCATTAATCCACCAGACCCGCAGAAGGACGTCACGTTGATAGAGGATGATACCGACCAAAGCAAAGCGGTCTACATCCTCTTTATTGTGCAGCGCCAACAGGACCAGTTGCGGCTGGCGCGGGCAGTTTATTTCAACCGGTATACGCTGCAGATTGAGCGGCAAAAGACGTTCGATGGTTCAGGAACGACCACAAGTCAAACCATTTACTCGGATTGGAAGAACTACGGCGGCTTGGAGTTCCCTTCGAACATCGATATACAGCGGCCGCAGGATGGATATGAGGTGGTGCTCTCGGTATTGAACATGAAGATCAATACCGCTGAGGTGACCCCGGCAAAATTTGTGCTGAATCAGCCTCCCGGCGCTCACGTCAGGGAATTGAAATGAGAATTACCGCGGTCCTCTTGATGCTTCTCTTGGGTGCGGGCGCCGGTTTTGCAGCCACACCGTCCGAACCCGCGTTCGGACCGCTTTGGGTGTACAACGGAACCTGGAAAATCACCAAAGCCGGCGCTACACCGGGAACGAAGCCGGAAGAACTCACGAACCAGTGCTCTGCCATCGGGAAATATTTTGTCTGCCAGCAGAGCGTAAACGGGACTGCGGTTGCGCTATGGATTGCAACGGAGGCTGGCACGCCGGGGCGCTATCACACGCAGAGCGTACGGCCGGATGGAATCGCAGGCGGCCGAGGGGATCTGGAGATTTCCGGAGATCGTTGGGTGTTTACGAGCGTTTGGAATCAGGGCGGCGGAAAGCTCACATACAACCGCACAACGAATATATTCACCGGAAAGAACAATATTCACTTTGAGCAGGCGGAATCTACAAACAACCGCGATTGGACGGTGAAGAGTTCGGGCAATGAAGTGCGGGTCGGAAGAGCGGGGCGGTAGGGCAGGCCCGGCCCGCGAGCCGGTCCCCTGACCAGCTTCAACTTTCTCGCACCAGCCGCAAGCCGCTTAATTTCCGACGAACGAGCAATTGGCATCATGGTGAGACATGCATGACGATGTCAGCCTAACCTGTAGAGCCGTGCTGTTCGATATGGACGGCACGCTAGTCGACTCTACTCCGGTGGTGGAACTTGCTTGGAGTTGGTGGGCCGCACGGCATAGGATTCCGCTTGAAGCTGTGCTCTCGTTCTCACATGGACGTCCGACGATCTCCACTATGGAGCACTTTCTACCCGCGCGCGACCATACGGAAGAACTGGAAGAGATGGCACGTTACGAAGAGACGCAGATTGAAGGCATTCTGGCTGTGCCGGGGGCGACGCGAGTTGTGCATGCGCTCCAAAATCACCCCTGGGCGATAGTGACTTCCGCGTGGAGGACGCTTGCAGAAGCGCGCGTCGTAGCCGCTGGTTTGCCCCTTCCGAAGGTGATTGTGCCTGTCGATGAGATCCGCCACGGTAAGCCACACCCGGAAGGCTATCTGCACGCCGCAGAGCGGTTGGGCGTACCGCCGCGGGAGTGCGTGGTCTTCGAAGATACACGTCCTGGCATTGAGGCCGGAGTGAGCGCCGGAATGCAGGTCATTGGACTTCTGACGACTGTCCCTGCGCACCATCTAAGCCATCGGCCGCTCATCCGTGATTTCCGCGATCTGACAATCCAGCCCGACGGCGAATGCCTCAAGCTTACGCTAAGAGATCAGTCGCAAAGCGTTGACGAGCGCGGATCGGAAGCGAGCCTGAACATCGTCTCCAACTGAGATGTCGTCGTCCGATCGGTCGACAGTTCAACAAACGGCAGCTCGTCCTCTCCAAACCAGCGCGCGCCTGTGGTTTCTGGTGTGTCCTGAATGGGTGAGCCGCCCTGCACTTCGCATTGAATAAAAGCCTTGTATACGTACCAAGGCTGAGGGGGGTGCGGATGCTTCCGTTTATCGAAGAGCGCCAGCAGGCGCACAGGCTGAACGATGAGCCCGGTCTCTTCATAGGCTTCTTTCACGGCAACCTCGAACGGCGTATGGCCGATCTCGGCCCACCCGCCCGGCAAAGTCCACCTTCCGTTGTCGATTTTCTCTCTTACCAGCAAGATCTCCGGCCCTTCCCGAAAGAGCACCGCCCGTACGTCAACCTTGGGCGTTTGATATCCGTTTTCGGAGGCGAACACGCGGATAATTTTCTCGAGTGGTTCCTCGGTGAGCTCTTGCAGCAGCTTGACGCTAATCGCGCGTATCTCTTCGTATCGTTCCAGGTCATATGGATTTTTTGCGTATGCAAGTCCCGCTTGAGCGAGAGCCTGTAACCGTTGGGCTTGGATCAGAAGCTGATTCGATTCCACCTCATAGGAGTATGACTCCATCGAAGTCGAGCCTGATGGAATCGTCGAGTGTGCGCTGTCAATCGCGGGCTGCTCGGTATTAATAGGTGCTAATCAGGCCGCGCTACTCGGCACTTGGTCCCTTCTGGCTTCGAGCTTACGCAATTGCCTGGTGAAACCAAACCAAACCAAAACGAACCCGAGCAGAACGGTCATGACCGATATCGTCACGGGCCTTTTCGAACAACTGCAAGGCCCGGTCGGTGCTCGTCTTCAACAACAAACAGGGGACGCGTGCCCACAGATTGAAGAACCACTCTCATTTTCAAGTTCAGTCTTTCGGGATAGGTTGAAAGCGAGTTCAACTGAGCCTTGAACGGACCGCGCCGGGTTTAGATATCAAGGGCCGTCTTTGCGACGGCCCTCGATATTTAGGCATTGCCTCCGTACACGCCCGTTTCCGCATGCGCGGCCAGAGCACACATTAGGGAAAGATCACTTGTCCAGGGTTAAATTGGTAGACCGTACCGCTCTTATCCTGCAAAGTACCCATCTCAACTAAAGACAATTTCTCCGCTGTGTTGGGTACATGTAGTTCCAATTTAAGGACTGTGGTTGCGCCGGGGCTAAGTTGGCCGATGACAACCGGCAGATTCGGGGAGATGAGCCTGACGTTCCCGGATCCGGCCACAATGTTTATGGCGATTTGATCGAAGGTCACGGCTTCGGCCCGAGTGGTTCCGTTATTTGTTACCGTGAGAAATATCGGCAGCCGCGAGTCAATGCGGCGACCAGGTATTGCAAGGAAGGAAAGACTTGGTTGCGCAGGCGGTTGACCCAAACTCTGCTGTACCGTCAGGGATACCGTGTTGGACCGTGCGCCGTTGTAATACAGTCCCTGATTGTCTCCACCATAAGTTAGAACCAGACTGTAACTGCCTGGGGCGATGCCAGTAGTTACAATGGTCGCCAGACCATCGTTGCTATTGGGATCTTTGGTGACGTTCGCGGAGCCGTAAATGTTGGAGGCATTTGTACTGTCGCTAAGCGTGATGCTCCCATTCGGCCACGGATAGCCTGCGGCAGCGTGAACGCGTGCATCGAAAGTGACCTTTGCTCCTGCTGCAACCGTCGCGTTACTGCTGCTTCCGTTCACAGTGAGGTCAACAATCGGCGTGACTTTACCGCTGGGACCGCTGGAAACGGTTTGCGTATACGGCACAGATTGGCTTGCACTGAAGTCCGAATTTCCCGCATACGAAGCGACGATTACATGACTGCCAGCCGTCAGACTGGACGTCGGGAACACAGCCGTCCCGGACACCAGCGTTCCCGAGCCCAAGGCCGTACCGCCGTCCAGGAAATTAACAACTCCGGTTGGTGTTGCGGTTCCCGATGTGGAACTGACGTGGGCTTGGAAGATGACGGTTTGTCCCGCATTCGAAGGATTGACATTGGAGCTGATCGTCGTGGCCGTCGTTGCCTGAGTCGAAGCGACCGTTACAGGTATCTGGAGCGGACCTTGCTCAACTGATGGGGCAGCATAAGGGGTAGCGGTATTCAGGTTCAGCGATGCCTTACTTCCTATGGCGACATTGGGATCGGCAAAGAGCGTCAACGTCGTCGAAGTTGTACCGCTCGTCTGACTCACCGTCAGCCAGTTTGGTACCCCCGAAAGAGACCACGGAACACCGATCGTCGACGACGGGATGGAAGCGGTTAACTGAAGTTTCGCCGTTCCTCCCGGCGCAATCTGAATTTGAGATGGTGTGACCGAGAGAACGGGAGCTGCGACCTTTATGTTGAAGTTGACATCGGCGGCACTCGTCACATTACAAACGGACGGGTTCTGAAAGATCTGGGCGCAATTGCCGAAGTCCGTCTCGGTAGGAACGCTTAGGTTGAAGCTCGCGGTATTTTCCGGAACCTGAAAGATCGCTCCTTGGTGACTTACGAACGACCCAGACATTGTTGCAGGGATTGGGTTACCGAAATTAAACGTTTCATGCCAGGCGGAAACGCCGGTGGCAATGTTGGTTTGATCGACCGTTGTGACTGACGGCTGCTGCCAAATCTGTTTAAATCCAATGCTACCGCTGGGTCCGGCGGGGGAGAAGTTAAAGCCGAGGTCCAATTCCGCACTGCTGGTTGTGATTACGGCAGTGGGCCCGTGATCGACCAAGATGAAAGGCACCCCCGTAGCAGACAAAGTGAAGGATCGGCTCAGTGTCACGTGAAGGCATTTCGCTGCAACCTGATTTGAAACACATCCTCCATTGGGTCCGGCAGTAGGATCAAGGAGAACCAGATACCAGTCACCACTCGAATCGTATTCGACCAAGCGATAGATGGAGAGCCTGACTTGAGAGATCCCATCATCCGTGGTGGTGCTGTTAGTAATCTGATTAATCTCCATCCACGCCTGAGGTATTACCGGGGGCGCGTCGCCGAGCTGCGAACTTTGTAAGCCCGGATCTTGGTCCTGCTTGGCCTTTTCGCGTTCCTCGTCTACCCACTGCCAAAAGCGCGTATTGGCAGAGGGATCCGTCGGATTACTGGTTGCATTGAAGCTGAGATATTCATGAAGGGAGCCCCTGCCCGTTGACCGCACAGCAATCGTGGCGGCTTCTGGAGGCTGCTTCGCCTGGCCCGGATTGCCGGCTGAAGCCTGCGAAGCCAGATTCGTTGCTTTTGCCGAGCTTTCCGAAAGAGTAATCTGGAGCAGGCGGTCTACATCTTCGCGGGTTCCACCCACAACGCGAACGATCTGGCCTTGCTGAAATTTCTGCCGGGCGGCGGTCAGGCTGTCACCTGACGCGTTCGGGGCAAGATCAATCACCTGGATGTCCTGTCCACTATCAACGTCTGCCGCCATAGCTGTGCTGGGTGTGACCTGAAGCACAAGGCACAGTGCGGATAAGAATGCAGTACTGAGTCGTAACATATTTCCCTCGTTCTGAATGTGTGAGCTCTATCGACCCGGCTGGGACGCCGAAGGGCGTTCCGGCAGCGCTGGTGCGCTTCGGGCGGCCCGTGAGCTCTCGCTGGCCAGCGATTGCTCCCCTGTGCATAACAGAGCAATTTACCCTTCAAAGATGGTCAATGCCGGAGACTTTTTTTTGGAAACTCAGCGGAAAGCCAGATCTGGCGGGTTTCAAGTGCTTTGGTGGGCTGGTCCTAAGCGGATGGTTCGCCGCCGTTGAGACGGTCGCGCAGCCACAACTTGGCGTACCGCCAATTTCGAGTGACGGTGCTTACGGAACACTCGAGGCGTTCGCTGCATTCTTCGATTGAGAGCCCTTCGAAAACGCGCAGTTCGACAACCGTTCGCAACTGAGGATCGATTGCCGCCAACTCGTTGAGGATGCCTTCCACCTCCAGAAGATGAGCAATGGACGGCTTAGAATCGGCGAGCGCCGAAGGAAATTCCACCGGTTCGGCATGCCAGGAAAGTCGTCTCGTATGCCGTATGAGCAACCACCTCATGACCTGCCCGGCAAGCGCGAAGAACGCTGATTTCTGGCGTGAGTCGTTTGGTTTCACTGACCGTAATGCGTTTACTTTGAGGAGTTCCAGATAAAGTTCATTTACCAAGGCGGTCGGCTGCAGGGTATGACCCGCAGGTTCCCGCCGCATCTTTGCAGCGGCCAGGCGCTTCAACTCCGGGTAGAAAGCCTCGAATAACTGATCCGGGCCAGACAAGGTGCCATCCGAAAAGTCCGAACACGCACGCTTGATGCGCTGTTGTGACTCGATCGTCAGGCCCATTGTAAAGTTGCTAAGTGTAACACTAAGGAACGTAACGCTCCGAACCTCACTGAGCGACCATAATAAGTTTACTGACTCGATCTGCCTGCGAATGTAGTAGCCAACGCTGATCTCTGGAGAGCGACAATCCGCGATTCAGACGAACAGGGCCGACATCGATATCCCTTAGTTTGCCGGTACCAAGGTTGAACGCGCGGATAGAGGGGAAGCGGACGGTGGGAAGCTGCGTCGACGGATAGAAGAAGAGTTCGCTCCTACCGAGAGTCCACGTAGCGCCGGCGTTGCTGGGCACCTTGCGAATGACCTCGACGGCTGATGGCTGCGCCGCGCGGTCAGTCAGGGAGATTTTCCAAAAGCTGGTGGGCCAAAGCTTTGAGTAATAGAGCCACTTTCCGTCGGCCGATTCGCGTGCCATGTAACCGCCGGCCCAGGTCATCCGTACCGGTTGGCCACCAGCGGGAGACATGCGCCAAACCTCATATCCTCCAGTTCGCGAGGACGAGAAATAAATCCAACGACCGTCAAGAGACCAAGTTGGATTGGCATCGACGGCCGGATTATGCGTTAACTGGCGGGGTTCCTCGCAGAAGGTGGATTCTTTCCGACAAGTCATCACAAAAATGTCCGAATTTCCGTCGCGCCTCCCCGTGAAGGCGATCGAGTTGCCGTCCGGAGACCAATGAGGGTCCCCGACGAAAGTGCCTCGGGAGCGGGTGGCCTGCCAGGCACCACTGCCATCCGTCGAGGCAATCCAGAGCTGGCTGGCTCCGGAGCGATCGCTTCGGAACACAATCCGGCCGTCCGATGACCAATCAGCGTCTATATCGACTGCTGCCGAATGGACCAGCATCTTCGGCGTTGTTGGAGGCACTTGCGTCGAAACCTGCCACAAACTACTGGTGCTTAAATCGCGAACCCACGCGAACACATTCTTGTTCCGCCCGAGAGTGGGCTTATTTCCGCGGCTTACATCGACGTCGCCCAGCGGCGTTGGCGGCCTTCCATCCACAGGAATTTGCCAGAGTTGTCGAGCGATCTCCGTATTCGAACCGGGGCGCGATGAGATGGCGATCAAACTTTTTCCATCTGTGCTCCAGCTAAACCCTTGGTGGATCCAGGCACGTTGAATGATTCTGCGTGCATGCCCACCATGTGCCGCGATTACGTACAACTCGATGTCGTCCCAGGACACCTCTCGCGTATAGGCCACTCTCGAACCATCGGGAGAATAACGCGGAGTTTCGAGGTATTTTCTTTCGCCTGAGACTAGCTCCCGACGACGATGAGTTTGAAGATCGAACTCGTAAAGCTCCGAAAACTCATTGACTCTATCCGTGATCACGAACGCTTTTCCATTCGGAGCCCAGTCGAATTCGCAACTGAAATCGTCCCTCCTGCGGCAATCCGTGACCTTCTGCACTGGACCGCCTTTACGCGAAACGCGGTAAATCGCTCGGTCGCCTTTTGCGTTTTGAGCTGCAAACGCAAGCTCTGAATTGTCCGGCGACCAGGCTGCGCGTCCATCTGGAATAAGTCCGCTCGTGTCGATGACAGTAGGCGGACCGCCTGCCAATGGATGCACCTGAAACTGAGGAGGGTCAGCAGCGCCGGCACGGAACAGACAAGAGATCCATTCCCCGTTCGGAGATACGGAGGGATCATCTTCAATTCCCGGCTGTGAAGCCAAAGGCCGCACGGTCATCCGCAGAAACGCTGTCGACCTCGAATCAGAGCGTGACCAGAAGACTACCGAGGCAGCGATAAGCGGCAAAGCAATGGCGGCAGATGCCACCAGCAAACGTCTTCGCAAAAGTCCGGCTTTGGGTGAAATGCGAACTTCGCCTAGACGTGTAGCGACTTCTCTCGCACCCGGCCGATTTGCCGGGTTTGACTGCATCATCTCTTCCAGGAGGCTCTTGAGCTTGGGAGGCGCGTTCACCCGCGACACGGCGTTGCGAGCAGCCCCGCTATCGATCAAAGCTCGGAAGAGATCGAATGTGGTATCTGCTTCCCAGGGGAAATGACCTGTCAGTAGCTCGTAAAGCGTCACACCTAGAGCGAAAACATCGGCGGCAGCGGTCGCCGAATGTCCGGACCATCGTTCCGGCGCAAGATAGCGAAGCGTTCCGGAAAGAGGGGAACTGTTTACTTCTCCTCGGGCCATGTTTAGGGTGAGCCCGAAATCCAGGAGCTTGACATAACCGTCTTTTCGCACCATTGCGTTCTCTGGTTTCACATCTCCGTGGATGAGACCGCACTCGTGAGCCGCTGCGAGCGCTTCAGACAGCTGCAGGCCGTAGCTAATCGCCTGCTGAATAGGCAAACAATCCTTGTTGGCAACGCGGAGTGTTACGCCATCGACAAACTCCATCACAATCGCCGATACTTCCTGCTCTTCAATGACTTCGAGGACAGTGATGATGTTGGGATGATTCAGGGCCGACGCCGCCCGTGCTTCGCGTAAAGGCAAAGGATCCATCCCGCGGCGTGATTTGCGCCCAGACTTAATTAATTTGATGGCTACCGGACGATTGAGGCTTTCATCGAAACCCGCATAGACTGTGCTCGATCCGCCAGTCCCCAACAGAGTTCCCAGTCGATATCGCCCCAATCTTGCGCCGATTTGCGGAACGAAAGAATCCGCCGGGTTAACATCGCTGTGATAAACGTCCGATGTCTCCCCAGTGTTGAGACTGTTACTACCGTCGAGGATGGCCAGAGCCTGACGAACGGTAAAGGGGTCGGCGCCGGAATCAGCGAAAAACGACTGACGCTCGCCCGGGGGCAACTGCTCTGCCCGCAGGACCAACTGCCAGATGGACTCCCAAACTCTCTTCGGCGTGCCGGAAGCGAGTTTGTCAGGCGGCAATTTGCCGGTGATCATATGAGCTCTGCAATGCAGAGCGGGAATCAAAATGGAACGGCCTTTTCAGCCGACTCCACTTGCCACAGACCTGAATTATACCGTAAGAAACCTCTCAAAACGCGCAAAATGTCTTTCGCCGGTTCTTAACGCACAGGTCCCGGGGTCGCCTCGTTGAGAATATTTTTTGGTTAAATGTCGCCGTCGCGGCGCAGCTTCTGACAGTCCAATGTGAAGCGGATGCGAGAAATCTCTGAAGGTATTGCTCGCTGCGACGCATGCCGCGCGGCAGCTACGATGCGTGCTTCGGATTGCAATGTTCCGGGTGCCATCCTAGCCCGTATCGTAAACGTTCGTCCAGTGCCAGCCCGGCATGAGGCCCGCGGCGGTGGCATGTAACCACTCAAAAACTGACCCCCAATTCGCCGCCTTCCGCACGCCGTTCACACCACTCGAAAATATCGCCAACTCTCTCTCACATCAGGATTTAACCCCAAGTTGCCAATTCGCCTCGATCCGTTTTTGCGATTTTTTATGCTACGCTTTGGCAGGCTCGGACGGGGCACCCCCTCGGTCCGGGCCGTTTCATTCCAGGAGCACTTTTTCTCATGGCCACCAACGCCCAAATCAATGCGAACCGCGCCAACGCCCAACTAAGCACCGGACCAACTTCGGAAGCCGGTAAAGCCAGATCCTCGAAAAACGCCGTTACCACCGGACTCACGGGCCGCACCGTCCTGCTGCCCGCCGAAGACGCCGCTCTCTATGAATCCCATTGCCTGGAGTTCCTCGAACGCCACCAGCCCGCCGATGAAGCCGAAAAGGCTCTGGTCCAATCGCTCGCCGATACCGAATGGCGCCTCCAGCGCATTCCCTCGCTCGAAGCCGGCATCTACGCCATCGGCCGTTTGGAACTTGCCGATCTCTTCCCCAACGAAGAAGAATCTGTCCGCAAACAGTTGATCGAAGCGAAAATCTTCCTCACCTATCAGCGCCAGCTCAACAACCTGAGCGTTCAGGAGAACCGGCTGCGCCGCCAGCGCGAAAAGGACCTCGCCGCGCTCAAAGAATTGCAGGAAGCCCGCAAGCAGCAGCTCCAAGCGCAACTCGACCAGGCTGCCCGTCAATACATCAAAGCCTTTCGCGAAAACCGGCACGAACAGTTCGACCCGGCCCAATTTGGGTTCGTATTTTCAACGGACCAAATCAAGCGGCACGCCCTGAACCTCGACCTTAACTTTTCGTGCGAATACCGGGCTCAACGCCGCAAAACCGCCTGAGGGCAGTCTTTGCGGTAATACGCGACACCATTCCGTTCTTCTACAAACACCACGCGATCGCCGATATGCGCACGCTCATGTGGTTCTTTTCCAAGCACACGGACCGTGGTGCGGCCGCCGCTATCAAGGTCGATGATGGCTAACTGATAAGGCGCATCCGCGGCGTATTGCTCGGGCGGAGAATGAACGACGGTTTCCGTATAGACAATTCCGTCACGGGACTGCGATTTTTCCATTTACGCCGCCGCCAGAATGCTCACCACGCAGGTAGCGCCCGATCCGCCAAGGTTTTGAGCCAGTCCGATACGATGGCGGGCGACTTGGCGTTCCCCTGCATCGCCGCGAAGCTGCATGACAATGTCACAGATTTGTCCCGTACCAGTGGCGCCGACAGGGTGTCCCTTCGATTTGAGACCTCCGCTCGTGTTAATCGGTATACGGCCGCTGATCGCGGTACAGCCGGCAGCGGCGAACGGCCCGCCATCGCCTTTTTCCACAAAGCCCAGATCTTCGCTGGCGATTATTTCGGCGATCGTGAAGCAATCGTGAACTTCCGCGACCTCGATATCGGTAGGGCCGACGGAAGCGAGATGATACGCTTTTTCCCCGGCGGATTGGACGGCGGGAAACACAGTAATATCGGCTTTCGAGTCAAGCGCTACGTGGTCCGACGTCTGCGCGACGCTCAGCACGCGAACAAAGCGCGACGTATATTGGGGCGCATTCGACAGCGGCACAAGCACGACAGAGGCCGCGCCGTCGCTGATCAGCGAGCAATCGTACACGGTAAGAGGTTCGGCGACGAGCCTGCCTGCAAGCGCTTGTTCCATGGTGATGACCTTGCGCATGTGCGCCAGCGGGTTCCGGGCGCCGTTGGCATGATTTTTTACCGCGACCGAGGCAAGGTGCTCCCGCGTGGTTCCGTACTGATGCATGTGGCGGCGCGCGATCATACCGAAAAGGGCAGGAAAGGTGGCCCCGGCGCGGCCCTCTCCCGACATGTCGCCCGCGCCCGCCAGAATCTCAGTGACCCGCGGTGTACTCTGAGATGTCATCTTCTCAACGCCCGCCACCAGCACCGAGTCGTAGATGCTGTACGCTACGCTCTGCCAGGCATGAAAGAAGGCCGAGCCGCTGGAGGCGCAAGCATCTTCGATGCGGGTACAGGGAACCTCTTCCAGGCTCGCAGCCGCGCCAATATACGGCGCGAGATGGTTTTGCCCGACAAAGGACGGACCTGCGAAATTACCCAGGTACAGGGCCTCGATAGCCCCGGGCTCGATGTGTGCGTCCGCGAGGGCGTGGGAGATTGCTTCGACCGCGAGCGATCGAAGATCGCGGTCCGGAAACGGGCCAAACGCCGTTTTTCCGATCCCGATGATCGCAACTGGTCTCATATACACTTAAGGATAGCTTTGATGGCGCGGCCGCCCTGCACGTTTCCGGACGTATCTCGTCAATCCTTAGTAGAAGAATGCTCCAGAACGCGAGCAGCCTTCTTGGGGATATGGAGCTGGAGCCAAGCGTATGCGCAGCAATTGAATTCGAGGGGGAGACACACGTGAGCGAGCCGCTGCCTCCCATTTCCGATTCCCAGTTGCACGCCGAATCCGACGCCCAGACGAAATTTGTCCAGCAGCATTTGCGGCGAATCTTCCTGCTCATCTACCGCATCGTCGGAAATGTCGACGACGCGCAGGATTTGACTCAGGAGACGTTCATCAAGGCCCTGCAGCGACACTCGCAGCTCAAAGATCTGGAAAAAGCGACGAACTGGCTTTCGCGGATTGCGGCGAATACCGCGATCGACTTCTTGAGGCGAAACCGAAGATTTGCATTTACGGAAGTCAGCGAAATTCCCGAAACCCGCTTTTCGGCCGCGGAAACGCCCGAGCAACTTGTGTTGCGAGGCGAACGGAAATCCGAGCTGGATGGGGGGCTGGCTGTCCTGACAGAGCGGGAGCGCATGGCGCTCTTATTGCGCGACGTAGAGGACATGCCCGCCGATCAGGTCGCCGAGCACATGAATTGCTCAATGGCCACAGTGCGGTCGCATATAGCAAACGCTCGCATCAAATTCAGGAGATATCTGGAAGCGAGAAAGCAGTCATGAGAAGCGGCGAGGCAAAGCAGTCGCATCCGGCTTTGAGCACGCTGGCGCTGTATTCGGGCGGCGATCTGCCGTGGGCAGAACGCTGGCGGCTCCGGCGCCATATCCAACAATGTCCGGAGTGCGGCCAGCAGGTCTCACGCCTCCATTCAGCGAGAGAGCAATTACAGCGTGAAGCCGGTTTGGAAACATTGACGGCCTTCGAAGCAATTGGCGACTGGAACCGGCTGGAGCGGGAGATGCTGGGCAACATCGCAGTGGGCGTGGCAGCGGCACGCTGTGTGGACAAAGTTGGCCGCGGCCGTGTAGTGCTCTTGCGAATGGCCATCGCCGCGGGTGTAGTGGGTCTGTTTGTCGCGGGTTGGGTGACGCATGTTCCCAAAGAACAGACGCTTCACCTGTTCGCATCCTTGCAACGCCTGGCGGGAGCGCAGCAGCCCCGGCCAGTGGCCGGCACTGTGGTACGAACTTTGCCCGACGGAATTGCAGTGCGGGCGCAAGGGGCGACGCTGATGATCATGCACCCACAAACAGCGGTTGTCTTGCTCTCCGGACCTTCCGCTGTAGCCGCGCGTTATGTGGACGAAGAAACGGGACAGGTGACGATCGCGAAGGTATATGGGCAGTAGTCTGCGTCGCGCCGCATTGCTTGCGTCTCTCTGTTTCCTGCTCGCGGCCAGCGCGAAATCACAGAGTAAGTGGCTGGTCGTCGAGTTCCCGCACGATTCCCCGGTTTTAATGGTCTCTTCCGGACTGGGGCCAACCACGGCGCGCGTCCGCGGCACCTCGATGGAGCTGGATCTACACGCCTCCGTGATGTTGCGAAATACCGGAACCAAAACCATCTCGGGTTTGACATTGCGCGTGGAAGCGCAAGACCTCACTCCTTCGGGAAAAGGTTCGGTGACGGTGCCCAGCCTGGACGCACAACCCGGACAGATCTTCCCGGTACGCATCGATATGGAACTCTTGCGCCCGTTTAACGCTGCGACGAACAGCGGCGCGGTGGTGCAGGTTTCGCTCGATTGCGTTTTGTTCAACGATCTCTCTTCATACGGTCCTGACAAACTGGATTCACGCCGCGCGCTGATGGTATACGAGTTGGAGGCGCGACGCGACCGGCATTACCTGGCGAATTTGCTCGCGGCCGGCAAACTCTCCGAGTTGCGCGAAGAGCTGAACTTCGGTTTGCAGGATCTCTCACTCCAGCAACTCGGATTGGAACTGTTGCATGAACCGCGGCCTCAATTCCAACGGGAACAGGATGTGAGCGTCGGCGCAGTTTCTTTTCCCAGTTCTCCGGTGTTGACCATGGGGGGCGCGGCGCATGTGTGGGGCAACGAAGTGCGCGCTCCGCAGGTGGAAGTGAAGAACCGCTCGCAGAAATCCATCCGCAGCATCGAAATGGGCTGGATTGTCCGGGACGAGCGCGGCCGGGATTTCGTCGCCGGGGCCGTGCCGGCCGCCATGCAGCTTGCGCCGGTGGAAACGGCCCGAATGACCGAACCCGGCACTCTGCGATTCTCGCGTCCGGCTGGACAGCCGATGGTAATTGGCGGGCTGCTGGCGTTTGTCAACGACGTAGAGTTCGCGGACGGAAAACTGTGGATTCCGAGCCGGCTGGATATAAAGGAAGCAACCCAAGACCCGACCCTGCGGCGTGCCCTGGCCACCTCGCCCGAACAGCAGAAGCTCGCAGAGATTTACCGTCGAAAGGGCATGAGCGGGCTGGCAGAGGAGTTGAAGAAACCGGAATAGGCTTGAATTGGGTTGCGGGTGACTCAGGCGACCTTATAGACTAGAAATTTCGGGGCGTGGCTCAGCCTGGCTAGAGCGCCTGGTTCGGGACCAGGAGGTCGGTGGTTCGAATCCACTCGCCCCGACCAACCTTTCAATCCCCTACAACCGGCAAGATTCACCCGAGCACGTGCCAAAAGAGCAACTTTGGGTGGGTAAGTGGGTGGGCTGGAACTCCTGATCAAAAGTCAGGCGGCCGATTTTCGGCGGTGTCACGCTCAGTCAGGCGCCGGTGCTCTTTCAGAAGAATTTTACGGCGATCGGAAACTACATCCCGCATAGATTGATACCGGAGGGCGCCAATGCGCTTTCGCGTCCCACGCGACAGCCGCTATGCCGTGCTTTTCGGCCAGGGACAAAAGCTTGAGCGCCAAGTCAGATTGCGGTTGTTCTCCCCGCTCCCATTTGCACACAAGATTCGGCGTGACGTTGAGGTAGCTTGCGAATACTGTTCGGCCGACCTGCTCACGTTTTCGGAGCGCCTTTCCGGCGATCGCGGGTTCGTCCTCGGGCCCGCCGGCATTCGCGCTCGTACCTCGGCGGAAACAGGGTAGCCGTCCTATTCCGGCAGGCCGACTTTGTTGCGGATCGACTTCACCCGAGGATCCGGGCGAAGCGCGGCAAGCTCCGGAGTTTCCAGTTCCCGGCCGATTCGAAAAGGTCCTACAAGGATCGCCTGCTCAAGAGCCGGGATTGCGCGCTCGCTATCGCCAAGGCACGCGGAGATGACAGCCTTTCCGACCGGATCGGTAGCTGCGGCAATTGCTTCCGCATCCTGGTAGCGGCCGGCGCGCGCGTACGCGCAACCCAAGGCGATCCGCTCCTTATAGTCCCGCGGCCAGTTCGCCTGAGAGCTCTGCTTCGCACGGCTGGAACTCCGTTCAGCGGCCGCGATGACCTGATCCAACGCGCCCCTGGCGCAGCCCTGCCCACAACAGGCACTCATTTCTCAGGGTCCACTCCGGCGACAGCTTTTGACAGTGGCCCTCCGCTTCCGCATTCCGACCGGCGTCCATCAGCGCAACAGCCATCTCATACTGGGTTTGCGAGCCAAGCGGATCGAGTTTTTCTGCCCTGCAAAACTCCTCGATCGCTTCGCTGACGCGGCCGAGAGGAAGCAAAACAAAAAAAGCCAGATGGCGTTGTGGCTGTGCCTCTCCCGGGTTCAGCTGCATGGCCCGATGAAAGCTCTGTTCCGCGCGCTGCCATTCTGCTTCCCGCGCATATCTCATGGCGAGCGCGGCATGGGCCTCGGGCAATAGCGGATCCAGCCGGATGGCCTCATCGGCCGCTGCTCGCAATCGTTTTACCTGTTCCTCAATATCGAACCGGAATTGACTGGAACGAAACGTGTAAGCCACGGCCAAAGCCGAGTAAGCAGGCGCAAATGAGGGATCTTTGGCGACCGCTGCCTCCAGCGGCTCGATGCTTTGATCGTAACCATCGATCCCACGCCGAAGTTGTACCGATACCCCGCGAAGATACAGGTCGTAGGCGTCCGTGCTGATTTCGTACCTTCGTCGTCCCCGGCCCAGGCTCAGTCGCAAACTGTTGACAATGCCCCGCGAGATCTCGTCCTGAATTGCCAGGACTTCTTTGAACTCGCGATCGAACCTGCCCGACCACATCAGTACGTCATCCCGCACACGAACGAACTGCACGTCGATCCGCAATTTCTGACCTTCGCGGAAGACCGATCCTTCGAGGATGTAATCTGCGCTGAGCTGTCTGCCGGCCTCATGGATGTTGCGCGGCTGGCCCCTGAATGCAAAGGAAGAGGTCTGCGACCGTACCACCATGCCATCGATGATGGACAGGTTACGGATGGTTTCGCTTGTGAGCCCGTCCGCGAAATAACCACCATTGGCATCATGCCCGGTGTTTTCGAGCGGCAGGACTGCGATGGGAATCGGCGCGGTCCGGTCGCGAACACGCCAGATTAGTGCTGCACTCGCCACGGCGGCCACGCAGGCGAGCGCGATGGCAAATGATTTGAAGCGGGCGTTGCTCCGCACGCGCACGGTTGCAACGTGCTCCGGCTTATCCACCGGTGTCAGATAAAGTTCCCGGAAGACCGGCACGTAACCGCCTTTGGGCATCTCGATGATCAGGGAATCTGTCCCGCCGCCGTTCAGGTAGTACTCGGCAAGCCGGGCCCGAAGCCTGGCAGCCTCCGTGTCCTATGCGGTCGTCGAGGACAACGACATCACGATGGATACTCCGGCTGAAACGACGTTTGCAGCGACGAGCGCGGCAATCGAGATCAGAGGAGCGGGTGAGGGCAACATAGTCATCAACAACCGAATTCGAGGACGGGCAAATTTTGCGCTGTCTGTTGCCGCGCAGAAAGGAAGTCCGCTGAACACCACGTTCCTAATGAATGACATCCAGGATTTTTCAGCGGCTGAGGCCGGGCTGTTCGTGGGCGCGGACGCAAGCAACACGGTGTATGTCGGGCAACCCTTCACCGTCGAAGATCACGGGGTGAGCACAGTGATTGTGCCGTGGACCGGGATCTTAAACTCGCACAGATTCAATTGATGCAAATACGCGAGGGAGGAAAGCTAATGAAAAACATCCAAGGTCCGAAATCTTCCGAAAGATCCATGCGGCGCAGTTCGCCACTTCTTACAGTCACGCTGGTGGCGGTTATGGCGTTCGCGGCGGCAGGGAGAGCGAGCGCGGACGAAGACGGGGGGCGGAACGGGAACGTGGTTCTCGAGTGGAACCAGGTTTTCATTGACAGCCTGGTCGCAACGAACACGGCAAATTCAGTCAGTCAACGGCTCGGGGCCATCGTGCACACGGCGATCTTCGATGCGTACAACGGTATCGAACAGCGGTACACGCCGGTGTTCGTGCATGGCGAGGCGCCGGCCCGAGCGTCGAAGAAAGCGGCCGTGATCGCCGCCGCATACACCGCGCTGGTGGACCTGTTTCCGTCTCAAAAGGACGCACTCGACGCCAAGTATGCCGCGTCGTTAGCAGCACTGTCCGATGATGATGCCGACGATCATGGCCGCTCGGTTGAGCGCGGTATCGATTGGGGCATCTCGGTAGCCGAGAAAGTGCTTGACTGGCGCGCGGGTGACGGGTTCAATGGCACTTACCCGCCCTTCACCGGGGAACAGCCGTGGGCCAATGGCGGCCGACGCCGCCCGCGTTTACGCCGATGAGCGCCCGGCAATTAGCGTCTACCACGCCGTTCGTGCTGATCAGCAACACGCAATTCCAGCCACCGCCGCCACGGGGTCTGCTGGATGCGACTTACACGTTGGACTTCAATGCAGTGAAAGCGCTCGGGCGCGACACGGGATCGATCGACCGCCGAACAGACTGCTCTTGCGCTGTTCTGGGACGGGAATACGAGCGTCCATTGGAACGATGCGGCCAACCAGATTGCCCGCGCGAACCATCTCTCGGTTTCGGACAGCAATCGCCTGTTCGCCCTTCTGAACATCGCGATGGCAGATACCGCGATCACGGTCTGGAGCGCCAAACGTTTCTACGGGTCATTGCCGACGGCGGTAACTTGGCGTCCGGTCACTGCAATTACGCTCGCGGACACGGACGGCAATTCCGACACCGTCGCCGATCCATCCTGGCTACCCCTCATCACAACTCCGTCCCATCCTGAGTACCCGGCGGGTCACCCGAGCATGAACGGCTCCGCCACGACGGTCCTGCTCAGCTACTTCGGCCCGCATCAGACCTTCACCTTGACGACGCCTGGACAGCCGGCGCGCACGTATACGAGCATTCTGCAGGCGCGCTCCGATGCCGACAATGCCCGGGTGTGGGGCGGCATGCATTATCCGAGCACGGTAGCACTCAGCGACGGCGTGGGCCAGGCCATCGCAGACTATGTCAACGGGAACTCGATGCAGCGGGTGTATGGCTCGGGATTCGGCCACGACAGGAATTAGCCGGAATTCGCTGGGGCACGCACCATCAGAAGGCAAACCCAGTCCGCTCAACGCGGATAGCGCTCGGCAGCAATCAGCGGCTTTCGTTCGACGATGCGCTTGTCGAGATTGAGCTTCTGAAGACGAGCGGTCGCTCGTCCCTCCGGTTTAAGGGGCTCAATCATGGCTGCTCGAAGGACGAAGTGCTCGCCCCAATGCTGTCGTCTGGCACGGAAGAGATTTACGAATCTTCGGGTCTTTGAGTCAAGTGAACCTATATCGCTCCCTTTCCATGCGTTGCATGGAAGGCAGGCATACGCCAGATTATCGGCCTCTGATTCTCCGCCATGTTTGCGGCTGATGACGTGGGATATTTGATGCGGCGAGTACGAATCTTCTTCATGAAGCAGGCAGTATTCGCAACGATAACCGGCGCGCTCGGCAACGAGTAGCCGAAGTGCGTCGCTGACATCACTGGCCAAGCTGCGAGTGTTGACGTGCCCGCGGTGAACGCTGCATAGAGGAAAAAGGGTTGCTGTTTGTGAGCGGCACCTTCAATATATTGGACCGCGTTGTCCCCGAAAGCATCTGTAAGGTAATAGTCGTGCTGGTCCTTCGAAACCTCAATCGGCGTGTTATCGCGTGTCAACGATGCGGGATCGAAGTAGCTGGCGGCCCCATTGATAATGCCGTAATAGCGATTGAATCCGCGCTGCAACGGGTAATTATGTTTGCCGGCTGTTAAAGGTGTCAAGTGCCATTTGCCCACCATCAAAGTGTTGTAGCCGGCGGCTTTGAGCGCTTCGGCAATTGTGACGCAATTTTCACTTAAGTCTCCGCGATAAGCCGGATAGGGATACCTTCCGTAGTCGGAGGTCATCATCCCCATTCCTGTCTGATGTGAGTAAAGGCCCGTCATTAGTGCGGCCCGTGAAGGGCAACAACGTGGGCTGTTATAGAACCTGGTAAGTTGGAGCCCTCCTTTTGCGAGGGCATCCAGATTGGGAGTGTCGATCTCCGATCCATAGCAGCCGATATCCGAAAAGCCCATATCGTCGGCCAAAATGAAGATAATGTTGGGCCGCGGACTGGGATGGTTGTCGCCGCTTGTTTCCTGGGGAACAGATCGGCGTATTGACGGCAGCAGCAAACCAGCGCTCGCGGCTGCGCTGTCCCGTAAAAAGTCTCGTCTTGTTTTCAACGGTTCGTCTCCGTTCCTCCTCAGTCACGGCTCAAGCGTCTGATTTCGGCCATAACACCAGTTGCGGCTGGCATCGGGTCTGCGCGGACGTAGCCGCGCGCCAACTGATGTCGTGAGCGCTGTTCCGTCTCGTCGGGATCGCCTCCTACTTCCTTCATAAGCCGTTTGTGCATCGCCTGAATGCGCGCCCGATGCTCCGGCCGGTTTGCAAGGTTCGCGAACTCTTGCGGGTCGGAGCCGAGATGATACAGTTCACGCTGGGCGGGATGGTCTTTGTCGATGATCGTGTGGTAAGTGTATTTCCAGTCACCCTCGCGAGACATCACATATCCGGATGCGGTATTGTGCGCGTAATATTCACTGACTGCATAGTTCTTCCATGCATGCCCCGAGTTATCCAGCCACGGCAGCATGGATTCGCCATTCCAGTCGCCGGGAGTATGGCCGCCTCCGATGGCCGCGACCGTCTGGACAAGATCAACATGGGAAGAGGCACCGATGCGCCGCTGTCCGCCAGCCCATCGCTGTGGCCAGGAGATAATGAGCGGGACCCGGGAGGATGGCTCGTACATGCAGTTCTTCCACATGCCATGTTCGCCCATGTTCTCGCCATGATCGGAAGAGTAAATGATTACCGTATTTTCGGCTACTTCCGGATGCGTGCGTAGAGCTACTAATAGCTTACCGATCTCATTGTCTACCCAGTCCGTGAGTCCGTAATACAGTTCGCGGCCCCGCCGCACCGTATCGCTGGGCACACCGATCTCTTCAAAACCGGAACGTTGAACCTTGTAGTTCAAAGATAGGTTTTCGAGAAAGCCGGGAGGAATCACGGGCATCTCCACTTTTCCGCGATATCGGTCCCAGTATTGCTCCGGCACGATGAGCGGGAAGTGAGGCGCTAAGTAACCGGTAAACAAAAAAAATGGTTTGCCGCCAGGTCGCCGCTTTGCGAGGAAATCTACAGCGCCGGCCGTGACCAACCGATCATGAACCAAAGAATAGCCATGGTCGCCGGCATGAAACTCGTTGAAGCGCGGCGAAAGCCGGCTCTCCGTCAGGTGTTCCGGGCTGAGGCGATGTCCTTTGCCGGTCTTATACCATTGATTGAAATTTCCGCCAACATCAGTAAACCCGTAACGGCGGCTGTAGTCGTAAGTGCTGTTTGCCGCACAGAAACGACTCGTATCCCACCGCGTTCATGACGCGAGACAGCGAGGAAATATCTGCGCTGGGAAGGCGGCAAGTGAGGCCCCAAACATCCAAGCGTGAAGCATATTTCCCCGCCGTAAGCGATAAACGCGAAGGGACGCATAACGGAGAATTGCAGTAATGCGTATCGAAAGCTACGCCCTGCTCGGCAAGCGAGTCTATATTCGGTGTGTGAACCACTTGATTTCCGTAGCAACCGGTGACATGCGGATTGTGCTCGTCCGACATGATCCACAGAATGTTGGGCTGCTTTGAAAGTTTTTGGATCGACGCGGCGGCGGTCTTTGGAAGCGCGGCAATGCTCGCGTTTGCCGCAACCCTTCGCAAAAACGCTCGCCTGGATACTGATGGATTGTTGGGCATTAAGTGATCCTCATCTGGCCGACCTCGCGAAATTCAGAACGTGAGCTTAGCGGCGAGTTGGAGAACTCTTGCCGGTCCTGTGGATGTAATCTGACCATAATTTGTTTGCCCCAGCGTGGTGCCCACGCCCGAAAAGTTCGTGTGATTAAAGGTATCGAACGATTCGCCCCTTAATTGAAAATTCAACCATTCCTTCGGGCGGAAATTCTTGAACAAGCTTAAATCCCAGTTCTCATAACGCGGGCCGAGGATGGTCCCGATCCCGGCGTTTCCAATGCGGTATTGGCCTGCGGGGACCCGCCCAAATGCGCTTTTATTGAACCACTGTTGCAGCGTATGAGGCGCGCCGCTGTTTGGATTGGAAATATAGTCGGGTGTTCCCCCGGAAGCCGAGGTGCCTGTAGCCAGGATGCCGAGGCCGGCAGGGTCGACGTTGATCGTGTGCGCTGTTAGGAAAAAGCCGGATCCGTACGAAACGATGCCGCTTGTTTCCCAACCTCCCAGGGCATGGCCAATCCAGCCCTTTTGATCGCGGAGTGCCGGTACGTGATAGACGAAATAGACAGTGAACACATGCGTCCGGTCAAAGCTGGTCGGTCCGTAATTAGCCTGCAGATCGTAGGTATCCTGTGGAGAGCCGTCTCCGTTGCTCAACGCCTTGGAGTAGGTATAGTTAGCGGCCAGAAGAGAGCCGCCGGCGAAACGTTTCCGGATGGATACTCGCAACGCGTTGTAGTTGGAAGAGAAAGCATTTTGCAGACTATCAATTGGGCCGTATCCCAGGTACGGTCGAATTTGATTCAGCGCCTGAGTGTTGCCAGCCGTTACGACATCTCCAGGTATGATTCCGTCCGCACGTTAGGACTATTGGGCAGAGGAGTCTTGTCGATCAGCGCTCCCAATTTCACGATATGGCCGGCCGATCATGTGCGGGCAAACCGCGTTTGCAACGGGCGGACAGGACTGGCCAATAAGGACCTAAGGACGAATGGTCTGGTTTGGATACAGGATAGCTGCTTCACGCAGCCGGCCGCCAACTATTTCGGCACCTCCGGTTTCGACATTCTAACCGGTCCTGGACTGAATAACTGGGATATCGGCATCCATAAGTCCTTTCCGATTCGGGAAGCAACCCGCATTGATTTTCGTGCAGAATTTTTCAACGCGTGGAACCATGCGCAATTTGCAAATCCAAACGGCAGTGTAGTTGCTTCTGCTTTTGGTCAAGTGTCCTCGACCCAGCATGCCCCGCGAGAAGTGCAACTTGGGTTGAGGCTTTCATTCTAAAAAGGAATCCTTTGAGGAGGACGGACGCCATCTGTACCGGAGGACAACAAGTGAAGTCAGCGGCGGGTGGAATCACCCGATACCGGATCGCGTGATTGCGAATCTCCATCCCAAGCAGCTCGACATCGCCGCGGGTGAATCCACTCGACCCGACCAATTCGTCACTGCAAAGGATCTTCCAATGTTTTGCGGGGCAATTTCTGATCTGCGAGCCGCCCCGCGCACCGCTTAACACCCATTAGTAGGCGTGCTACTCATCATCATGGGCGCGTATAGCTCTTCGACATATTGCTTCACCATTCGACGCGAGCTAAAGCGCGGAGCAACCGTTCGAATCGCCTCCCTTACCATCCGCAGCCAGCGCTGCGGAATTCCGCTTCTGTCCCGTTCGTAGAAGCTCGGCACGACTTCATTTTCGATAATGCGATAAAGCTCTGCTGCATCGGCCTTGTCCGCATCCGCGGCTTCTCCGGCAGCTCCGCCATCGATTAACCACCCATTTGTGCCCGTGAAACCTTCTCGCCACCAGCCATCGCCCACACTGAGGTGGACCACTCCGTTGATGGAAGCTTTCATGCCGCTCGTTCCGCTCGCTTCCAAAGGCTTGCGCGGCGTATTCAGCCACACGTCGCACCCTTGCACGCAAAAATGCGCCACATGCAGATCGTAGTCCTCGATAAACGCAATGCGGCCGGCAAACACCGGATTCATAGCTTCTTTGTAAACACGCTGAAGATGATGCTTGCCGATATCGTCCGCCGGGTGTGCCTTTCCCGAAAAAAGAATCTGCACGGGATACCTGGAGGAATTTAGGATTTCAGCTAACCGCTCCGGGTCAGTGAAGATCAACTCCGGGCGCTTGTACCCGGTAAACCGCCGCGCGAACCCGATCGTGAGCGCGTTCGGGTCGAGTAACGTTCCGGCTGCCACCACCTGCGCCGGGCTCACGCTTGGATCCATCCATCCTGCGCGTGCGCGTTCGCGAAGAAACGCGATCAGGTAGGCTCTCAACGCCTGCCTCGCGTCCCACAGTTCGGCGTCCGGAATGGAGAGGATTTCATCCCAGAGGCCCGGCTCATCCTGATTCTCGCGCCAGTCGCCTCCTAGGTGCCTGTCAAAGAGTTCTGCGATTGCTGGCGCAATCCAGGTGGCGATATGGACACCATTGGTGACAGCTCTCACCGGCGCGTCATCGCCATCTCTGGACCAGATCGACGCCCACATCGACTTGGTCACGTCGCGATGCAATTCGCTCACCCCGTTAACGGCCCCTGCCGTCCGCATGGCAAGTGCGGTCATGTTGAAAAGCGGTCCGCTTCCTCCGTCGTGAGTCCCCAGCGCCAGAAAATCAGGACGATAGGAGCCCAGTTCGCCCCAAAACCCACTGAGATGATTATTCACCAGCCCAAAGGAAAACGCGTCGTGGCCGGCAGGAACTGGTGTGTGGGTTGTGAACACGGTGCTTGCGCGCACTTCGCGCAAAGCGTCACTGAACGTCTGGCCGCTTTGCACGAGCAATCGTATGCGCTCGAAACTTACAAATGCAGCATGCCCTTCGTTCAGATGCCACACGGTGGGGCGGATACCGAGAGCGCCGAGAGCCTTCACCCCTCCAATGCCCAGAATAATTTCCTGCTTAAGGCGGGTCTCCAGATCTCCTCCGTAAAGCCGCGCCGATAGTTCGCGATCCCACGGGGTGTTCTGCTCAACATCTGTATCAAGCAAAAACAGCTTTACAAGTCCGAGCGACACACGCCAAACCCGAGCCCAGATGCTCTGATTCCCAACTGGCACAGCGATCGTGCAAGGCTCGCCATTTGGTGCCAGGGCATATTGAATGGGTGCATTCATCCGGTTGAGGCGCTCATACACCTCGTTCTGCCACCCATCCGACGCTATCCGCTGATGAAAGTAGCCCTGAGGGTACATGAACCCAACGGCGGTGAGCGGTATGCCCAGATCACTCGCCTCCTTGCAAACGTCCCCGGCAAGTACCCCGAGACCGCCTGCATAGATCGGCATAGATTGATGCAATGCGAATTCGGCTGAAAAATAGCAAACGGAAGTGCTGGCCGGAGCCGAAAACCGTCGCGACCACCAACTCTCCTTTGCCTCGCAAGCTTTTTCAAAATCTTGAATTGCCGCGTCGTACACAGCCACAAATGCAGGATCATTCGCCGCTTGGTCGAGCTGTTCGGGAGTAATCATGCGCAGCATCAGGACGGGATTGTGCGCTGTGAGCCGCCAAAGCGTGTAATCGAGACGGCGAAACACCTCCCGCGCTTCAGGGTGCCAGTTCCACCAAAGGTCACAGATCAGCTCATTCAGGCGCCCAATCGGGTCGGGCAGAGCAGCGGCATTCCTGGTGACATTGACGTCGTGCAACATCGAATCAGCACTCATCATAGCTCCTGCTCTGGCGCGGGCCTGACGTTATCTATAATTCGGCGGACTCCCAAATGGCTCAACTTGTAAAATGCCGGCGCCTTCCTTTATGAGGATCCGGCGGTCGCCAGGAACATCCTTCAGCTCATTCGTTTGCCCGCCAGGCCACACGATTCGCACACGGTCCGCCGCACGATTTTCACCAAGGCCGAAATGCAAGCGAAGATCGCTTTGCGAGCAAAAGCTGCCGCCGCTCCGAACCTCGTCGATCATGCGTTGTCCGTTTACCTGAACTTCGACGCGGGATCCGATAGCGCTGCGATTCGATTGTTCACCGGTCAATTGAATCACGAGCGCGTGATGGGTTTGCGGTGCGGAGTTATGCAGCAGACTCGGCATATCGTTCATGTTGTTAATGACGATATCGATGCGGCCGGAATTAAAGAGATCCCCAAAAGCTGCGCCGCGAGCCACCTTCGGTACGAGGATGGCAGGTCCTGCATGCTGCGAGATATCTTCAAATGTGCCGTTTCGAGAATTCCTATAAAGTATTTTTCGCTGTGCGTAACTTGAGTCCGTAAGCCGGCCATCTACCTCGGGATACACGTGGCCGTTTGCAATGAATAGATCTGGCCATCCATCGTTGTCAAAGTCAAGGAATCCTGTCCCCCAGCCTAGAAATGTCGTGTTTACGCCTAGATGGCTGGCGAACGTCGCATCCACAAAGGTTCCGTCTCGCTGGTTGTGATAGAGCGTGCTTGTATCGTCCGCGAAGTTCGTCTTTATAATGTCAAGCCAGCCGTCGCCGTCGTAATCGGCGGCGCCCACGCCCATGCCCGCCTGCTCGCGTCCATCTTCGTTGTAGGCCACGCCCGCCATTACGCCTACCTCTTTGAACGTGCCATTTCTCTGGTTTTGGAAAAGCAAAGAACGAGATGAATCACTAGCCACATAAATATCGGGCCAACCGTCATTGTCGTAGTCAAGTACGAGCGGCGTGAAACCGTACACCGACCCGGACTTGCTGATTCCTGTGCTGTCGGACACATCTGTAAATGTGCCATCGCCGTTATTTCTATAAAGGAAGCAGCGGCCGCCTTTCAGCCCGCGAGGCCCGCACATCACTTTGAGACCCTTCCAGCGGCATCCTTCTTCGTGTTCCGGACTATGGCTGAGAGCCTCGTCATAGGCAACGTAGGACGTTACAAATAAATCCAGCTTGCCGTCCCGATTGTAGTCCATGAATGCCGCGCCCGTGCAGTACCGGTCGTCTGGAGATACCAGACCTGCCTCGTGACTTACATCGGTAAAGGTGCCATCTCCGTTGTTATGATACAAAACATTCTGGCCGTAATAAGTAACAAACAGGTCGATATTGCCGTCGTTATCGTAATCGCCTGCGCAGACCCCCTGGCCCCAACCGTGGCGAAGGAGTCGCGCTTCTCTTGTGACATCAGTAAAGGTGCCATCGCGGTTATTGCGGTAGAGGTGGTTGCTTGGCTCCTGTCCGGGCGGGAAACCGTCAAGACGCGATCCGTTTACCAGAAAGATATCGAGCCATCCATCCTTGTCATAGTCGAGAAGAGCGACTCCCCCTCCCGTCGTTTCAAGAATGAAATTCTTGATGTGCTCACCTCCGATAACCGTTTTAGATCTCAGCCCGGCGCTTGCGGCGATATCTACATAGCACGGCACGCCGCCTGTTGACCCAGGGGAGGGAATGGCTCGCTGCAGCCCTAAAGAGGCGAGGAGTGTCTTGAGAACGGTCCGGCGGGAGTGCATCTAAGGCACTCTATTCCAGGGGACAGGAACATCGAGAAGTCCGGCGGCCTGATTTGCAGGACCCGACAAACCTACGCGCCGGTCCTGCTCTGTTTTCAGTTCATCGAACCGGCGGCTCCAACCTTCGGCTTCCGATCGGTGCCCCAATTTGAGATTGGTTCTCGCCAAAAGGTAGTACGCAGCATCGGCCTGCGGATTGAGCCGAACGCACATTTCCAGTTCACGAATGGCCTCGTTATTGCGCCCCAATTTCGAATAGAGCTTACCGAGGATGTAGTGAGCAGGGCTCCGATCAGGCTTGAGACGAATCGCATTCTGAGCGTACGGGATTGCTTCCTCAATGTGATTCATTCTCTCCAGCACAAGAGCCACATCGTAGGAATATAAGTCGCTGTTAGGGGAGAGCGTCGCTGCTTTCTGATAGTTCGGCAGAGCGTGCTCATAGTCGCCTAATCGGAGATAGAGATTGCCCAGGAGATTATAGCCCAATGCGGCATTCGGATCGAGTTCGATTGCCTTCTCGATATAGGGCTTTGCGGTTGCAGTTCCATGTAGATCGGCTTCCGCGATACCCAGCATCAGATAGAGACTGGCCGACGTCGGGATTTCTTGAATGCCCCGCTTGAATAAAGCAGATGCATGCTCCAGATCGCGCCGTTCGAGATACCACGTCCCGAGAGTCTCGTAATACTTCGGTTCGCGCGGGGAAAGTTGGAGCGCGATTTCTATCTCTTTCTCGCCATCGTGCCATGAGTTCTCGTCAGGTGAATGCAAGAGCACTTGCCCTAGATTGAAATGGATTACCGCCACATCGGGCATTTCCTTGGCCGCTTGCTGCAGCGGCTTCAGAGCTTCGGCGGAATGCCCGGAGTCGGCCAGCAGGATACCAACTTGGGCCCGAACAGCGGCTGTGGGCTGCTCTTGTAACATCTGATGGACCAACTCCATGCCTTCCGTCTCGTTGCCAAGCTTGAAATCGTTGTAAATGATATGAACCCGCGCGCCTGTATCATCCGGCCGTAATGTGTGGAATTCCTTGAACTGTTCGAGTGCGCCAGCGAACTGGCCCTTATGCTCCAGGAGAATGCCTAAATCGTAATGGGCGGCTTCCAACCGGGGGTTCAAAGCAACAACGGACTTCAATTCCGGGATGGCCTCGTCTTCTCGACGAGACGCCACTAGCGCGAGCGCTAAATTGTAATGAGCCGCGGCAGACCCCGGGCTCAGCCGGGTAGCTTGTTGGAGCTTTGTAATCGCCGCCTCAAAGTCTCCCGAGTGCATCAGCGACAGACCTTCGGACAATAACTCCCCGGCGCCGTCGGAGGTTGTCTGAGGCCAAGCGGAACTTGCGAGAAGAGCAGTGGCTATTAAACCAGTGGCCCAAACAGATGCGGCTGAAAAAGCCAATGAGCCGCTTGTTACCGTGCGTTTTCTGGCGAACGACAAATCAGAAGATCCATTTCAGTCCAAACTGAATATAGCGAGGATCGCGTGCATTGAAGATATGGCCAAACGATGACGAGCCTGAACTCACGCTAGCATTTGGATTAAAGAGATTCACGGTATTGAAGATGTTGAAGTATTCGTTTCGGAACTGAATTCTGCCCAACCGCTCGGAAAGAGCAAAATTCTTGAAAACTGCAAAATCCGTGTTGAAGATACCGGGACCGATTAGTGTGTTGCGGCCGGTAGTACCAAATGTGCCGGGAGCGGCGAGCGTGAATGCATTCACATTGAAGTATTCGTTTATTATCTGACTTGTCGGCCGCCCGCTGTCCAGCGTTACTGTCTGGGCCGGGATGTAATCGGCCGTGTCCTTTCCAATATTCGTCAAGGAACGATCCCGCCCGCTTGTCACAGTGAACGGAGTCCCCGATTGGGCCGTCACGATGCCATCGAACTCCCAGCCATTTGTCAGAAGCCCCATCCCCGCATTCTTGAACCTGTTCATGGTGGGAAGTTGCCAGATAAACGAAGCGACGAACCGCTGCGGAACATCGTTATCTGAAAGGCCCTTGTCAAGAAAGAGATTGAAAGGATCCCTGGGCCCGGAGTTGCCTTCGGCGCCGAACGAGATCAGGTCGATATATTTCTGCCAAACGTAGGAAGCCAGAATCGTGAAGCCGCGAGAAAATCTTCTGTTCAATGTGAGCTGCAACGAGTTGAAAGTGGAGAACCCATTATCATCGTTCAATGCAAACGATCCGTAGCAGGGACTGGTAGTGCCTGTTCCATTCGGACATTGGATGTGATTTAAGAGCCGGCGGCTGGTGGTGTCGGCGAGTTGCTGCGCGAACGATTGCGCGCTGAAGGGCAAGGGAATCGCGGGATTGTACTCTCGCGACATAAATAGATGGCGTGAGGTGTTTCCGACATAAGCAACTGTAAGGGTCGTATCCTGCATGATTTGATGCTGGATGCTGAAGTTATATTCCTGGATGTAACCTTCATTCCAATGCGGGGCCATTCCCACTTCGAGCGAATAGCTTGGCCAGTTCCCACCGTACAGAGGGCTGAAGGCAGCGCGCTGCGCGGCAGTGCGAGGCACGTCGAACGGGAACGGATCGATTTGCCGGCCGTTGGTAAAGACTGCGGTTCCGGTAAGGCTGGGAGCGTAGTTGTTCGTTACATTCCCTGGCGAAGGGATGCCGGCGGTGTAAGTGAATGGCGTGGATGTGGAGAAGCGGTTGTAAGCTATCATCCGGATCTGATCCCAGAAGATTCCATAAGAGCCACGTACCGAGGTAGTTCCTTTCTTGAAGGGATCCCACGCGAAGCCAAACCTGGGCGCGACGTTCTTCCAACGGTTTCCGACCAGGTTGCGGGGGCAGCCGGCGTCGCCTTTACCAAAATTCGTTCCGACGGGAGGGCCTGGAAACGTGATGCCTGGAGGCGCGCTCGGATAGAAGGTCGACTTCGATTGAAAAGTCTCGTCAAAACAGATCTGATCGTTGAGGTTGTCGACTGGCGGCAGATACGGTTCCCAGCGAAACCCCATGTCCAGGCTGAGATTTGAGGCAACTTTCCAGGTGTCGGTGATGAACGTTGCAAAAGCGCGATGCCGGAGTTCGCTAACTACTTCCGTATCTTGCGTGTAGTTATCAGGTAAACCGAGCAGTAGATCCGACAGCCCATACCCGGTGAACTGGCCATTGAAATCAAAGGTCGGGTCCGTAAAATAATCTTCAAAACGGTTCGTCGCTTCAGTTCGGTATTCCCCGCCCAAACGCATAGAATGCGGGCCTTTAACCCAACTCAGAGTGTCGTTATATTGGAAAGCGGTACGGGGCTGCTGAAACACACCATCACCGTTTTCACTGATGGAACCGGCTACATTGACATAGAGATCACCCAGCCTGTTAGCGGGACCGGCATAAGGAGGGCCTCCAAAATCTCTCCACGCAACACTTTCGGTTGGCGAGCGATAGTGATAAAGCCTGTTGAAGCCAATGAGGAACTGGTTCAGCACAGCGGGTGAAAAATCATGTGTCCAGTTGATCCCGGTGTTATTGTTCCGAAAGAGCTTCGTATGCGGCAGATTCGGGATGTTGCCAATACCGGTCCCGCTGATTTCGTCACGGTTGAAAAAGTGCCGTACGAAAATCTTGTCCTTGTCGCTGAACGAGTGATCGAGGCGTACGACGAATTGGGGTTCGGATAGGTCATCGTTGTTTCCAACAAAGAAGCCGGTATACGAGTAGCTTCTGCCATTATTAGGAAGCGGCAATATCTTTTTGATGAAGTTTAAGGCTGTGGGATCAACCCGTGATTGCGGGATCAGGTTGCCGGGAAACGGCAGACCCGTTCGCGGGTCTTTGGGGCAGGAACTGCCTGGGCAGATGTCGCTGAAATTTGCACCGGCTGAGTTCAGGTCGGGACGTTCCTGCGCCGTAAGAACCTGCTGGATGGTTTGGGTCTCGCTCTGCCTTCGCTCCGTTTGCTGGAAGTATCCGAAGATAAATGTCTTGTCTTTTTTGATGGGGCCGCCGATTGTACCACCGAACTGATTCAGCTTGTACGCCGGCCTCGAGAGACCTGCCTGATTTGCGAAGAAGTTATTGGCGTTGAGCTTGTCGTTTCGGAGGAATTCGAAAGCATCGCCATGCCATTCATTGGTACCTGATTTCGTGACGGCGTTTACAAGAGCGCCGGCGTTGCGTCCATACTCGGCACTGAAGGAACTTGTGTTTACACTGAATTCTTGCAACGCATCCGGGGCTGGGAACGTCGGCGCAACCGCTAAATAGCTGTCGACAGCGTCGACGCCATCGATGAGATAGTAATTCGAAGCCGGGCGGTTGCCGTTCACGACCAGACCTTCGTGCTGGCCTTGTCCGTGCGCAACATTATTCGTGTCCAGTCCCACGCCGGGCATCAGATTCTGGAGTTGTAGAGGATCGCGGCCGTTCAGCGGCAGATCAACGATTCTTCGCTGATCGACAACTTCGTTAATGGTTGCTTTGACCAAATCAACTCCGCTCGCGTTTCCAACCACTGTGACTTCCTGGGAGACAGCCCCCAAGGAGAGCGTAACCGGCACAGTCAGGTTCTGATCGACTTGAAGAATGAGGCCCTTTCGAACAAACGCTTCAAATCCGGTTTTCTCGGCCTTCAGTGTATATGGGCCGACAGGGAGCGCAAGAAAGGAGAAACCGCCGCTCGAATCGCTCTTTATGGTTCGAGTTGCCTGTGTGTTTTCTTGTGTGACCGTAATGGTAACGTCAGGGACAGGCGCTCCACTCGCATCGGTGATGGTGCCGACGATTGTTCCAGCAGCAGCGCCACAAACTGGTCTAGCTCCGAATCCCAAGCCGATTGCAAATACAAGCAGCAACGGCGGCAAAAGCTTTGACACCGCCTTGAATCTCGCCGTGGGCATAACTCCCCCTTGTAGCGGCGCTGTACTGGTGGATGTGAACCCCGAGTGTTTTACCCGTAGGCTGAAAACGCTTGCACAGAGAAATATATATCCCTGACTCTCTTGTTTGTCAAATGAAAAGTTTTAACAAAGATCATCGGCTCTGGAACCGGCCCCCTTCCCATACGGTGCTGATGCGATCAGCAGGTACATTCTTGAGCAGGTCAACGTGGCCGCTTGGCCATGCAATCTCAAGAGCATCGACCTGTGTGGCAGAGCCGAGCCCGAAATGCAGCCGAAGGTCATTTTGGGAAAGGTAACTTCCCCCGCTGCGTACTTCGTCGATTTGGGAATGCTTCCCGGTCGTGCATTTAACTCGCGAGCCGATTCCGCTTCGGTTCGATTTCACGCCGATCAGGCGGACTGCTATCCAGTGATTGGAATTCTTTCGATCACAGCGGAGAAGCGAAGGGTAGCCGTTCATGTTGTTGATCACGATATCGGTGCTGCCGTCGTTGTTGAAGTCGCCAAACGCCATCCCCCGGCTGAGAGACGGCTCGGTAACAGCGGGCCCAGCTAAGGCAGAGACATCTTCGAAGCGGCCATTCCCCAGATTTCGGAAGAGGACTCGCGGTTCGCGGAACTTGATTTCCAAATTTGCACGTTCCAGTTCCGGATACACATGCCCGTTGCCATAGAAGAGATCCAGCCAGCCGTCATTGTCCGGATCGAAAAACCCGCAGCCCCAGCCGACCCATAAAGTGTGCGCCGCGGTGCCGGCCGCATAGGTCTCGTCGGTAAACCGGCCGCCGCCGATGTTTCGATATAAGTTCGGTGTTTCGTTAGAGAAATTGGTTTTGAAGATATCGAGCCAGCCATCGGCATTGTAGTCTCCTGCCGAGACGCCCATCCCAGCCTGCTCCTTTCCGTTGTCGTCCATTGCACATCCGGAAATGAGCGCGACATCTGTAAACGTTCCGTCGTGGTTGTTGTGAAAGAGGACACTGGGGGTTGTGTCATTTGCGACGTATATGTCCGGCCAGCCGTCGTTATCGAAATCCGCAGTTAAGACACCCAACCCGTAACGATTATTACTGCGTGCAACGCCGGAACGCTCCGAGACATCAGTAAAGGTTCCATCGCCGTTATTGCGATAAAGGATTGGAGCCTCGCCTTGGGAGCCCCGAGGGCCGCAATTTACTGATAGTCCAAGATAGGTGCAATACGGATTGCTGCCGGGGTCTGGCGCGGTCTTGGGATCGAAAACTATGTAGTTTGTAACAAAGAGATCGAGATGCCCGTCGCGATCGTAATCGAGGAACGCGCAGCCGGTTCCCCAGCGAGTGGATTGTCCAGAGACTCCCGCCTGCCGGGAGATATCGGTAAAAGTACCGTCTCCGTTATTTCGATATAGGACATTCCGTCCCCAATAGGTCACGAACAAATCATCGAATCCATCGTTATCGATGTCACCAACGCAGACCGCCTGCCCCCAGCCATGATGAACCAAACCGGCTTGGGCGGTTACATCTGAGAACGTTCCGTTGTGATTATTGTGAAAGAGATGATTTGTGGGTTCCCGTCCGGGCGGAAAACCTTCCATGCGCGAACCGTTGACCAGGAAAATATCCGGCCAGCCGTCGCCATCGTAGTCAAAGAATGCGACACCCGAGCCGGTGGTTTCCAGAATATACTTCTTGGCCGTTTCTCCTCCAAAGTAATTTCTGGCGTCTAAACCGGCTTTTCTCGCCACATCGGTGAACGTGTAGCCGAGAGGTCCGGATGTATGCGGTTGGGCCACATCTGTAAACCCGGAGAGGATTCCCAGCGCTATCACCGCGCCCAAACAGCCGATTGTGCCGAATACGCGCACGGTATGACTTCACCGCTGGCTTGCCTGGCCAGTCAGCAGCGCTTGCAATTTTCTCTGGAAATCATTCTCCTCGCTCGCGCTCAGATTCTGGACTATTACCAGTTCTCTGTTTGCTTCATCGGTTTTGCCCGCGTCTCTATACGCCATCATCAACGAGTAATGCGCAGTTCGATTATTGGGAGACACTTGAGTCGCCTTTTGCAGTTGTGCTATGGCATCATTCATTCGATGCTGAGCCATGGCAATCCTCGCAACCGCTATGTAGGCTTCAACGAAAACAGGGTTGAGTTCGAGAGCCTGCGCAAGATAGGGGGCCGCTTCGTCAAGATGATTGGCCTGGAGCAGAATTTCCCCGATTTGATAATGGGACGCGGCATCGGCCGGATTAATCGCGAGCTCCTGTTTGAAATGCTGCAGCGCTTCGGCCTTGGTCTGATCGGTTTGCTTGCCCTGCAACAATAGCGTGGCGATTCGATAGTGGGTATGGGGGGCTTTCGGGTTCAGTTCAAGTGCTTTACGATACTCAATGAGCGCCTGCGAATTGTTGTTCTGGGCTTCCAATGCTTCCCCGGCGAGCTGGTGGATCCGGTATGATTCGGGATGTTTCTTCAGCAGTTCATTGACGGTCTCTCTCGAAAATTGAGAGTAAAGCTCAGCGAGTTGATACAGCACATCCGGATCGTCCGGGTACCAGCGCTGCAATCGAAGGCCGGTTTCCAGGGCACTTTCCTGTTTGGAAGAAGCAGACTCGCAACTGAGAAGCGATAGCCCCACCACACGGCGCAACTTGGGCTCGGTCCGCTCAGTGAAGTGCTGCATCAGGAGAGGCATGGCCTCCTGGCACTTTGCGAGATCCGCCAAGCTCAGTCCCAGAAACAGACTTGCGTCGCTGCGATGCGGATCCAATGCTAGAGCAGATCTCAGAACCCTGCTCGCTTCTGCAGGGTCACCCAGTGCGTACAGGGAGACTCCTCGTGCCGCTGTAATTTCAGCGTTTCCGGGATCGAGCTTCAAAGCTTCCTCGTATTCATCACTCGCTAGCTTGAGATCATGATGCGCAATGGCATCACGCGCTTTTTGAATGTGCGCTTCAACTTCAGGCTTGCTTTCCTGGGCAGAGCCTGGAGAGTAAGCGACGGACGCGAGCAGCAGAAAGGCGAGTATAGGAAAGAATCGCGTACCGGCACGCATAAGGGGCTTATCCCAAGTGCTCCTTATTCTACGACTAGTTCTCCAGGGTTTGCCAATACAGGAGCCTTCCTGCAGGCACAGTCGCTAACGCGCAATTCAAGGATTTTGGATGGCAGCCTTAAATGCTGCAAAATAAACCTGTGTCCACGTTCTTCCGAAGTCCGGCACCCGCGTGTTTACTCGTTCTATTTTTAGGCGTACCCGGGGCGCGTGCTGCCATTCAATATGACTCGTCTCATCGTTCTTGGATCCTGGTGAGCGGACCTGTCGAATATAGGCTTCAGCAAAAGGCGGGCAGTGTGTCCTTTGAATATTTCGGCCCGCGTGGATTTTCAGACTGGACGCCGCACGACGCAGGTAGGCCTGAAGACAATCAAAGCTCTGCAAGCGTGCGTTCAGATATCTCAGGGCAAGTGGAAGGGCAGGATCTTAGTGCGTCCAGCTTGAACCTGATTTCTCATCAAACTATTTCAATCCGTCCTGGTGTGGATGAACTTGAGCTCGTGTTCGAACATCGCCGGTTGCCCCTCCGCATCACGACTCGATATTACACATGGGGCGATACTGGCGTTATCACGCGGCGGCTGCTGCTCGAGAACACCGGGAAACGGGTTCAGTGGGTACGACAACTCCCCTCACTTTCCTGGAATCTACCTTCCGGAGAATATGAGCTCACGTATCTTTGGGGAGGATGGGGCCAGGAACGGCAGGTGGCAACCGAACGGCTTCAAGCCGGAGCACGTAGATTCGTATCGTCCCGGGGACGCTCCACCAATGGCTATTCGCCCTGGTTCTCGCTGAAAAACGAGAGTGAAGGTGTCCGCTATCTGGCTCAACTTGCGTATTCCGGCAATTGGGAGCTGAATTTTGAACGCCTCCCGCTGAGCGGGGACCGGCCGTTTTGGGCGAACCAGCTTGCAGTCAGGCTCGGGATGCGATTCGACTATGGTGGAGCTTTGCGGCTTGAGCCGAGCCAATCGTTTTCCTTTCCCGAAGTCGCGTTTACCAGTTCAGCCGGCGATCTGGATACAGCGGCTAATCAGCTACATCGCTATCAACAGCAATATGTCATTCCGCGCAATCCGGTGAATGATCCTTTGCTGGTCCAGTTCAATTCGTGGTATCCCTTCCCAGGAAAGATGACCGTCTCAGAAATGAAACGATGTGCCGATCTTGCGGCCCAGATCGGCGCGGAGGTATACGTACTGGACGCCGGCTGGTACAACAAGACGGATTGGAGTACGGAACTGGGAGACTACCAGGCAGACCGCGAAGCCTTTCCGAATGGCATTCAGGAGCTTGCCAATCATGTCCGGAAGCTCGGGATGAAGTTTGGTATCTGGGTTGAGATCGAGAACGTCGGGATCAACTCGAACATCTTCCGCGAGCATCCGGATTGGTGCCTGCAATACGATGGAGCGCCTATCGAGCGAGACAAGCGCCGGCAGCTCAATTTCGCCAAGCCGGAGGTGCGCCGTTGGGCTCGTTCCGTGGTAGATCGCCTCGTTCAGAATTACGGCATCGAGTGGTTGAAGATCGATTACAACATCGATATCGGGGAGCAGTTCGATCCACCGGAAACAGATCGCCGCCCGGGCGATGTCCTGTATCGGCATCTCATGAACTATTACGCCTGGCTGGATGAGGTGCGGGCTGCTTACCCGCGTGTCGTCATCGAGAATTGCTCGAGTGGTGGGCTGCGTTTCGATCTGGGCATCATGGCGCATGCGAATACCACGTGGCTATCGGATGAAGTAAGGCCAATGCCTTCCGTTCAACTTGCCTATGGCTGCACGCTGGAATTCACGCCCAAGGTCTGCAATCACTGGATGGTGGGTGACACAGATCATGGCGACATTCTTCAATCGGATCAGCCGCAGTGGTGGGATTTTATGTTCCGGGTCCCGATGAACGGGCAATTTGGGTTATCCAGCAAAGTGTTTACCTGGAGTCCGGTTTTAGTTCAGCACGCGAGCGAGAATGTCGCACTCTACAAAAAACTTCGAAGCACCATCGGCAATGCAGATGTCTATCATCTCACGCCTCCTACTGCTCACGTTGACCCGGTTGGATGGACGGCCATTCAGTATGTTTCCCGTGATTCAGAAAACAGCGTTTTGATGGCGTATCGTCTCGCTCAGAGCGGCGCCGAGCAGACCTTTAAATTGCGTGGCCTCCGGCCGGAAGCCAAGTTTCGCCTTGAGACGGAGAATGGACCTATCGGTACTTGGACCGGGCGCGATCTGATGCACGCAGGCTTGCGTGTGAGGCTTGACGAGGTGTGGCGCGCCACGGCGATACGAATCGAGCCTTTGCAGTAGCGGAAACTCCCATTTGCGAATGCTGTTCCGGCGGCAACTCTTCAAGCTTTGGACATTAGATTCTGCAGATATGTCAAATTGCGCGCGGTGTCTCTCTCGACATTTCCCGACGGCGAGGTCGTTTCCAAGTTGGCGTAACCTTCGAACCCGATTTCATCGATTGCCTTCAAAATCGGCTCATACCTCACCACACCCTCTCCCAGATAGCCCTTATCTTTAAAATGAAACTGACAGATTCGCTCACGCCCGAGCATTCTGATTTCCTTCGGCACATCGTAACCGTTGTAAGTCGAGTTACCCACGTCATACCAGACCTTGAAGGCAGGAGAGGCAATCCGGTCCACGGCGTAGCGGTTGTCCTCTCCCGAGAGTGTATTTTCGAACCCGAGGACTACGCCGGCCTGCTCCGCCACTTTTGTCAGCTCTCGGAGCGCATCGATAACATAGTCCAGTTCCGAACGGTTTAAGACAGCACACTTACTGAAGAATACGGTCATCAAAATGGGTGCACCGAGCTTTTTGTTAATGTCGATCCCCTTCGCAACCCATTTTCCGGCGTTGGGATCCGATTTCAAACAGCTAACGTGGAGCATGTCCAAATAGCCGGAGTCAATGGGAATGCGCTGCTGCCGCGAAATGCTCACGTATTCTTGCTGTAGCTGCGCATTTTCAAGGGGAAGCGTCTTTCCATCCGGAGAGCGGCCGAGCGTAACTTGAACAGCAGCGAGGCCTAAGCGTTTTGCTGTCTTGAGTGCTTCGGGCTTGCCCGCCAAACGCAGCACAGTGTCCATCGTGCCGATCTTCAGCTCGGCTTTCAAATCTGCTCTCAGAGGCACGGCTGTCGCGCACGCGCTTAGCATCAGAAAATGACGGCGGGAGTATTGCGCATCTGCAACTTCGAAGCGCATCATTGCCTTTCCTGGCGAGTTGTAACGCCGGTCTTCTTGAGCGCCGGCGCAAAGCAGTATACATTCGAATCGTGGTCAACCAGAAAAACGTTCGCGTTAGCAACCGCTAACCCGGTGAAGTGTACCCATGATTCGATGCTGCTCCCGCTGTTAAAAAGTTCCCTCCCGGTTTTTGCGTCGAGGGCCTTCAGCACAGCCGGATGCGTATTCAGCAGACGCTTCTTTTCTCCTCCTTTTTGAACCGGATTTTCTCCATTCGAAAGTGCCAGCACTACATCGTCTGCAATGACCACAGGTTCCGGCGACGCAAACCCGCCCGAAATCCAGGCCGGCTCGAGCGTAGGATTCTGTGTGCGCGGATCCGCAACTACCCGGAACGCCATAATGCTTCCCTTGCCTGTGTCCCCGCTCGTCATTGGGAACCGGGGTACGCCGGCCGCCGGCGGACCGCCCATGGGCACATATAACCACGTCTGCCCATCCGCATCTCGAGCCGTCGATAGTCCTCCCCAAATCCCCAGTCCCGAGCAACACGCCGCCGCATCGTTTCCCAAACGCGGTGATGTGTAAAGCGTCGTTTGATGGTCCTTTGATCCCAGCGAGTCGGCATCCATCAGATAAATGACGCCTTCTTTGGCGCCATGAGCCAGAAGGTAACGATTATGCCAGCCGAAAAACACCGGGCTAGCTGACCCGAGATCAAAATCCTTTCGATTGAGGTACGACCAGTTAGGCGGGAGATAATAATCGATCACTTTTAAGCTCTCCAAAGATGCGGCGACTACTGTGTTTGAGTAGTCACCGGCTATGGGATTGAAGCTGCCGTCTCCGGTCCCTCCGTAAACGCGGTCATTCGTCCCGATTACCGGACCTCCTCGGCCCCAAATGCCGGCTGTGTTTGTATTCGACAGCAAACCTTGTTCAATTACCGGCCGATGAGGATCGCGCACATCGATTGAATAGAAACCCGAAAGCCCATTGCCGCAGCCTTGAGATAGCGTCGTGTAGACCCTCCCGTCCACCAGACTCAAGCTCCAGCTTTTGGAGAAGGGCGCGACAAACTGTATAGGTCCGTAGCGGACCCTCCCACTCCCTAGATCTAGTCCGTAGAGCATGCCGTCCGGGCCTAGTACATACAAGATGTCGGTGCGTTTATCAATCACGGGCGTTGCTGTGATTCCGTTCGGGCAAAGAAACGTACCCTGAAAAACGTAAACGTTCTTCTTCGATTCGACAAAATTCTTGATTTGATACGTCCACAGGAGCTCACCGGTTTCGGAATCGAACGCGAACACCTTGCCGGAAATACCCGCAACATAAACCACGGTCTTCACCCCTTTCGCCGTCGACACTTTCTCTGCAACCACAGGGGCTGTTAGTGCCGACAAGCTGTAGGACTGGTTTTCTGCCTTTGACTTCCACAGCAACGTCAGATCCGGAACGGTTTTTGCGTTGAGTCCCGATTCTTCCATTGCCCACCCGGTACGCTGCGGGTCGTGCGCAAAGGTGAGCCAGTCCGCCGGCCATGACATTAGCGGCCCCAGGAGAGCGCTAAGGCTCGCAAGGCACAAACGGAAAAAACGAGAAGAGTACCAACGCTGATTTTGGCGCAATGGACAGCTTACCAGGATCGGCTTGATGCTAACTGTTTTGCTGCTCCGGCACCGGGCGCAACGGTCTGATGTACATGTTGCGATAAGCAACCGGCCCATGATCGCCTTGCAGCATCAGCGGGTTTTCCGCAGCTTCGGCCCGATCCAGTCCCGATCTCGTCGGCCCGTCGACTTCGGTATTCTTCTGAACGAGGATGCCGTTGTGTAGAACACGAACAAAAGTCGCATCCGCAACTTTTCTACCGGCGTTGAAGCGCGGCGCTTTGAACCAAATCTGAAACGATTGCCACTGCCCCGGCGGAAGAGCCGCGTTCACCAGAGGAGGCCACCCGCCAACCCCTTTATCGTTAATCCAGCGTTCGTAAATCGCGCCACAATCGATATACGTCGGGTGTTGTACTCCAAAGCTGTCGTAGATCTGCACTTCATAGAGACCGTGCAGGTAAACTCCCGAGTTCGATCGCGCTGGGATCAGAAACTCAAGATAAAGTTCGACATCGCCAAAGGTTTGCCTGGTATAGATATTGGAATTGCCTCCATGCGGGCCATTCGCGATGCGGCTGCCCGGGCCTGGAAGGCTAGCGAGTTCTTTCGGTGCGCCTTGGCCGTCCCAATAGATCCCCGGGCTTGTAGTCCAGCCTGCTTTGTGCGGCCGCTCGTAAGCCCAGCCACTCAAGTCGCGGCCATTCAGCAGCGGTGTCCAGCCCCTTTCGAGCAGAAAGGGCGGGTCACCGTGGGAATTTCCATCATCCACATAGAACCTGACTTCTTCAGCTATCACCCGTCTCGGTATCGATGCAGCGACAATGGAACTGGCTAGGAGGGTGCGGCGGGTCATGACAGTTGCCACCCGTGGCGGTACTGTGGATTGATCCAGGAATTAGCTTCCGGATCGTTCGGAATGGCAGGGCCGTTCGCATCGAACTCAAGCGGACGCGCCGCCCGTGCAGCCATCTTGCCGAGAAGCGCGATTTCCGTCATACGGCTGCCGATATCGAAATTGCAATTGGTCGGCGTGCTGTGCTTGCAGCCTTCCAACCATTCCTTGTAATGACCGATGGTCCGATGCAATATCTTCGGCGGTGGCTCGTAGTCTCGAAATTCGCTTTCCGGTAGTAAAAGGTTCTTGCCTCCGTAATACCCCGACAATAGCTTGCCTTTCTCCCCAATAAAAAGCAAACCCTCTTTCGGCATGGGAGTTTTTGGGTCCAGCTCGACTGGGCGGGGTGGCCGCATTCCGCCGTCATACCAAATCATTCGGAGCGCGGGGCGGCCGTTTCGTTCCGGGAAATCCCACATGATGACATTGGAGTAACTTTCGCTTTCTGGGGTTCTAATTACGCGCGGCAAATCCTCTTGTCCGTCCGGTAACATATGGAAATATCCGCCGTACATAGTAGTTCCGTACGCGTAAATAGAACTCGGTGAACCGAGCTCGAGCGCTTTGTAATACACGTGCATGCCGTGGCAAAGCATGTCCCCGACAGTAGCCGAGCCAAAATCCCACCAGCAGCGCCAAATCCAGGGATGATATTTCGGATGATAAGAGCGTTCCGGGGCGGGGCCGATCCATATATCCCAGTCCAAGCCGTAAGGAACATCGGGCGTTTCTTTGGGCCGGACTTGACCCGCCGGATAGATCGGATGATGTGTCCAGATGTGTACTTCACGCACTGGGCCGATGATTCCGGACATCAGGATTTCGGCCGTCCCGAGAGCCTCGTCGCTGGCACAGCTCTGGACGCTCATCTGGGTGGCAACTTTCGCCTCCTGAGCTAACGTCCGAATTCTCCTTGCCTCGTTCAGATCGTGGGTAAGTGGCTTAGCGCAATAGACATGCTTGCCCATTTTCAGAGCCCGCGACGTGATTACCGCGTGATTGTGATCGGGAGTGGCAACAATCAGAGCGTCAAAGTTCTTCTCCTCTTTGTCGAACATCTGACGCCAGTCCGTGTAAACCCGCGCAGAAGCATACTTCCGCAGGACCGGTGCCGCAAAGCTTTGGTCTACATCGCAAAGCAAAACGATGCGCTCCTCGGCACAGCCCGCGATATAGCGCCTTCCCATGCCGCCGACCCCGACCGCAGCGATGCGAAGAGTATCACTCGGAGCTTGATGGCGGGATCCGCCAAGCACATGGCGCGGTACGATGAGTGCCCCCAAACCAGTTGCGGCGAGCTCCCGCCGGGATGGTCCTTGTTTGCCAGTGCTGGAATCGATCATGAGGTTCTCGCAATTCTCTCGCTGCCCCGAATGATGCGACCGTCACGGCATCCATATTCGGCCTGATTATCGCCCATCCTGAACAGGCGAAATCATGATATATCAAACAAGGACTGCTGAATGAGCGGAAAAGGAGTCCGACTTCCATGCATTCCCACCGTTATTCCCCGCGTCTATTGGCATTTGCCGCACTCGCGATCTTCTTCGCCTCAGGTACATCGGGACAGGTCGTAACCGGCACGCTCACGGGAGCCGTTCGGGATACCACCGGAGCCACGATTCCGAACGCGCGCGTCACCGTTACCAATCAAGCTACCGGCATCAGTCAATCCACGACTACCACTTCCGACGGAATCTACAACCTGCCGTATCTGGGACCTGGTACATACCGGATCGAAATCGAAGCACAAGGGTTTAAGAAATTTGCAGACGATAGCGTCGTGATAAATGTCTCGAGCACTCAGAGAGTGGATGCAACATTGAGCCCTGGAAATGTGCAGGAGACTGTCACCGTCACGGGCGAATCACCGCTTCTACAAACGGAAAGCGCGCAAGTCTCGCGGAACTTTGAAGCACAAACACTGCGGGAGTTGCCCGTCGCGAATCGCAATTTTCAGGCGCTCGCGGGTTTGGTGCCTGGGGTGTCGCCGCCTGTCCAGAACTTTACATCGCTTGAAGATCCCCAAGGCACAACTTTCTTTAATGCGAACGGGCAAGGAAACTCCTCCAACAACACAATTGTTGACGGCGTCGACAACATCAACCCGACCCTCGGGTTGAGCATTTACCTTCCCAATCCGGAAGTGGTGGAGGAAGTGAATGTCACCACAAGCAATTACAGCGCGGAGTTTGGACGCGTTGGCGGCGCCGTGGTCAACGTAATCACACGTTCCGGAACTAACGATTTTCATGGCAGCGCCTGGGAGTTCAATAGAGTGGCGGCACTCGCCGCGCGTGATTTCTTCAACCAGGCTCCGCGTCCTAAGCCGGGACTCACGCGCAATGAATTCGGCGTGACCTTCGGTGGCCCTATCAAGAAAGACAAAGCTTTCTTTTTCTTCGGCTATCAGGGACGTTATCTCCGGCAGTCCAGTACCACCACAACGACTGTGCCTGGCGCAACGTATTTTTCCGGCGATTTCAGCTCCGTTCCCGGACTTGCTCTCTACAATCCTGCGACAGGAAATCCGAACGGAACCGGAAGAGCCCCTTTCCCGAATAACATAATTCCTGCCTCGCAGATAAGCCCCATAGCACAAAAGCTGAATTCATATCTGCCTGTGCCAAATCTGACGGGTGTCGAGAACAATTATGTTGTGAACGTGCCGTATAGATATGACGGCAACCAATACGACGCGCGAGTCGACTACAACTTTACAGAACAGACCAAAATGTTCGCGTTGATGAACACCTCGCATTATACGGTGCAGCAAAACGGAACCTTGGGTAACATCGTCAGCGATAGCACGATCGGAAAAGACTACACGGTGACCGGGATCGTCAATGTCACGCATGGTTTCAGCCCAACGCTGTTGACTGAACTGCGCTTGGGCTATAACCGTTACCGTACGAATGTAAACGGCATAGACATGACCACCATCACCAATCAGAAGCTCGGAATTGCCAACCCTAATCCGGACCCGATCTCTTCGCAAGGTTTTGCGAACATCGATATCGGCGGCGGAATGACCGAACTCGGAAACACTCAGTATTACTATCCTTTAGTTAACACGGATAACCTGATGCAGGTAGTGGACACCTGGAGCAAAACGCTGACGAAGCATACCCTTAAATGGGGTGGCGAAGTCCATCGGAACCGAATGGACCGTTTCCAACCACAAGGCCTGAACCTGGGACCACGCGGACTGTTCTATTTCAATCCCGGCACCACACAACTAAATGGCGGGCCGGGGCTCGGCCCCTACGGATCGTTCATAAACTCGTTCGCTTCGTATCTGATCGGCGCAACGGATCAAACCAGCCGAACCTACATGCCCATCACACCCACCAATCGCCAATGGCAGGTTGCCGGGTTTCTGCAAGACACGTATCAGGCGACTCAGAAGCTGACGCTCGATCTGGGCTTCCGATACGAATACTATTCGCCGGTTGTTCCGCGATACAAAGGCGGTGCCTCCAACTTTGATCCATATACCAATACTCTATTGGTGGCCGGCTACGGGAGTGTGGATCTCGCGACCGGCGTTGGTTCTCAATCCATGCCCGAGCCGCGTGTCGGATTCGCCTACCGCCTGGATAGCAAATCTGTGGTTCGCGGCGGGTACGCGATCAGCGGGTGGACGGGGCGTTTCGGGTTTACCGGCGGGACACTGTCCACACAATATCCGGTTATCTACAACGTCCAGGTAGGAAACACGGGCGACTACAAAGTAGACGGCACGTTCGGCAGTTTGCCCGTTGTGCCGCTCCTTCCGATTCCTTCGAACGGCTTGATCAACCCGGCGCCTAATCAGGCGTTTTTTGTGATTCCTTCCCGGAACCGGCTGCCCTATGTTCAGAACTACAACTTCACTTATGAGCGCCAATTTGCGCCAACTATGTCCTGGAGCGTTGCGTACGTGGGCGCGCTGGGACGCGAGCTTCCGTTCAATCAGCAGTTGAACGCTGCCGCCCCGGGCGCGGGCACGGCCGGTTTGCCTTTCAACGTGCTGTTCGGACGAACAGCCAGCACAAGTCTGCGGGCTGATGGCGTGAACAGTAACTATAATGCCCTGCAGACGGATCTGACGAAGCGCTTCTCGCACGGGATCAGTTTCAATATTGCGTACGCGTTCAGCAAGTCGCTCGACGTCGGCAGTAATCAGCCGGGATTCACCGACAACCTCAATCTGCGGCGGCAATACGGACCGTCGGACTTCGATCAGACTCACTTATTAACGATAAGCCATATTCTGGATTTGCCATTTGGAAAAGGAAGAGCGTTTCTCAACAGCGGCGGAATAGGGGCCCACATACTCTCGAATTGGCAGTTCAACGGGATTTTCCGGCTTGCAACAGGAACACCTTTCACGGCAACTGCGGACGCGACGTCGTGTAATTGCCCGGGGAACAATAATTTCGCTGACGCCATCTCTCCCGTTCACACGATCGGCGGAGTGGGACCGGGGCAGCCCTGGTTTACGAAATCCTCGTTTGCGCCCCCCTCTCCTAACCAGTTTGGAAACGCGGGAAGAAATACAATCCGCGGGCCCGGCCTTAAGAATTACGACTTTTCACTGTTCCGGACCTTTGCTGTCAGCGAGAGGTTCAAACTGGAATTTCGCGGCGAGTTTTATAACCTCACGAATACTCCGCACTTCAGCAATCCCGACGGCAACGTCAACCACGCTACTTTTGGGATCATATCGAGTACGCTAAGCGGTTACGGAAACCGGCAAGTCCAAACGGCGCTTCGAATTCTCTTCTAAATGAATAGACGCGAATGGTTGAAAGCGGCGGCGATAACCGCCGCGTCTACCCCGGAAGCGGGCGCGAAAGAGACTACCCCCAATGAATTGAGCACCGCCTCACAGCCAGGCGAAAGCGCAACAGACATTTACCGCTTGCTCGGTTTTGCCACTATAACTGGTGAGGCGCCCCAAACGATGTGGGCGCGCTTAAGAAATACCCGGCGCTGGTTGGCCGGACCGCTTTCACCGGATGCCTGGTGCGGTCAGTGTTTCATCGCCGACAACGCTGATATCTTTGCGTTCCGGTTTCTCTCGATCCCCGAGAAATGGATGGCCAACTCGACCAGTAATCTCGCCGCCTATTGCCGTCAGCATCTGGACGAGTGGTTTCACAACTGGGCGTCCTGGTGGCGTTTTGTAGGGCCAAAGTCTCCCGATGATTCTTACGCGCGCCTTGTATGGCAGATGCCGGACGGCGGACCGGAAGTGACCTACGAATGGGCTCGCACCGGCCCGAATGAGGTCGTCTGCAGGATTGCGAACTCGGCGCCAACCAGCATGGCCGTGCATGCCTACATACCGTGGGACCACAGTCCTCCCAAATATTCAGTCCTGTATTCCGACTCGCCGGACAAGCGCTTTGTGCGCGGGAGATCGTGGATTCCGGGCACACGAGATGGGATGCGGTGGGTCCTGGCGCTGAGTGCCCCATACGAACAGAGCGCCAGTACAGCTACCGGAAACTGGACCGCGTTTCTGCGCAATATCAAGACCTTGTACCTGTGCGGCAAGCAGGGCCAAGCCTACGAACAACTGGAGCCTCAAACATCGGCATGGTTACAGGCGTCGCGAATCGACGAGTTCCTGGCGGCCAACTGGAAGCGCTGCGAAGCCAGGCGGCCCGTCGGCAAAGGATGGCTTGCCGATGTGCCTGCCGCCATAAATGACCAACTGGAGTGGAGTCAGGTCTACACGCCTGAGCGCGGGCATCCCTATATCACGGTGAGCCGCGCTTGGGCCAGACAAAACAACTCCGCTCCCGATTTCTTATGGGATAGCTTTCTAAGCGCTCTGCTGGTGTGCCAGGAAGACAAAGAAAAAGCATACGCGCTGGTTCGCGACATCACGAATTGGCAGACCGAGCAAGGCATGTTCTGCCAATATGGCCAGTGGGTCACTCATCCCGAGAATGAAATCTTTCCGGTCGCTTGGGGGCATTCGCAGTATCCGATCGGTGCTCTGGCTGTTTCGAAGATTTATCTGCGTCATCCCAATCAAGAGTTTCTTGCCGATATCTATCCACGCCTGCTGAAAGATCATCGCTGGTGGTTTTCCGATCGCGGCGACGGCCAACCGTGGCGAGACGGCAACAAAAATGGACTCCTGGAGCTAGGCTCAAACTACCCGGAAGAGATCCCCTATGCGGATCGCCAGCAGGTCGCCTATTTCGAATCCCACGACGACAGTCCGGAATGGTGGCACGTAGCGAAGTACAACGAAAAAACCAACACCATCGAATTGGATACTGTTGAGCGAAACTGCCTTTATACGATGGACGCCTGGGTTCTCGCCTGGATTGCGCGGGAATTGGGTAGGCATGCTGAGGCCGCGGCGCTGGAGCGCGAGCACGGCATCATGTCCGAAAGAATCAACCGTCTACTCTGGGATCCGGAGAAGAACTGCTACTTCAACCGCCGCTGGACTCCCGTTGACGGTAACTGGTTCATGCCCCAGATGGCCCCGGACATTTTCTTTTCGCTTCTCGGAAAAGTTGCTACCCCCGACCGCGCCGAGTATCTCCGCAAGATTTACTACGATCCGGATAAGTTCGCCGGCGAATGGATCCTCCCTACTATCAGCCGGGACGATCCGGTGTATCCGCGGCAGCATTACTGGCGCGGGAAAGTTTGGGGACCGATTAACTGGCTGGTATACCAGGGTTTCAAAATTCACGACTGGGATCGCGAGGCTCAGTTGCTCGCCGCCTCCAGCGCCAAAATGTTCCTGAAGCCTTGGCGCGAAAAAGGCGAGTGCCACGAAAACTTTCTTTCCACCACCGGAGAGGGGTCGAGCGATCCTCATTACACCTGGGGCGCTCTCATGGTCCTGATCGCGGTCGAGGAATTGATCGACGCCAATCCCTGGCACGGGCTTCGATTCGGGAATCTGATGCCGGTCGAGGATGCGGAGATCGTCCGGTATCCTGTGGCCGGGTCTCTGTATGACGTCGCGATCTCCAGCAACTCGCTCGAAGTGCAACGCGATGGGAAATTGCTGTTTTCTGCAAACTCGCCCGTGGAGATTCGGCATGTTACCTATCAGGGCAACAATGTAAACGGCGAAATCCGGGCCGGCAGAGAAACTGAATTGCGCGTTGGGGCCAGTGGACCAATGCGGATCCCGCCCGGCACCTCCCAGTTCAAAGGAATCCTTTAGATGAATGGGCATGACTGTTTAAAACTGATCACAATCGCAGCTTTGAGTCTCCTCCTCTCCGCCTGCAAGCGGAATCCCGAAGACAGGGCGATGTCTCCCGAAGATTCGTTGAAAGCGATGCGTGTTCAGGGTGATTTTCACGCCGAACTGTTCGCCTCGGAACCGGAAGTCATGAGTCCCGTCGACATGGCCTTCGATGAGAACGGGAAGCTCTATGTCGCCGAAATGCTCGACTATCCCAATGATCCGCCCCCCGGCAAGCCTGCTCGCTCGCGCATCAGGCTTCTCGAAGATGTGAACCACGACGGCAAATACGAGCGGGCTACGATCTTTGCCGATCATGTTCTTGCCGTCAGCGGCATTATGCCCTGGAAGCACGGGTTAATCGTAACCAGCGCGCCGGACATCCTGTTCATGGAAGACACAAACGGCGACGGCAAGGCGGACGTACGCAAGGTTCTGTACACGGGTTTCGCCAAAGCGAACCAGGAGGCCCGGATTACGAACCCGCGCCTCAGTATCGATAATTGGATCTATTGTTCGAATACTGGCAATGGCGGATTGATCCGTTCGCTCGAGCATCCGGAAATGCCGCCCGTCCTCGTTCGCGGCACGGATTTTCGATTCGATCCGATCGGCGGAAAGGCGGAAGCCGCCTCCGGCTCGGCGCAATTCGGCTCCACTTTCGACGATTTCGGAAATCGCTTCATCACGCAAAACACGACCCATATCCGCCATGTCGTGCTCCCCATGCAATATCTGGCGCGTGCGCCGCTCCTCGAAGTGGCCGCTGAAGCGCAAGATATTTCAGATCATGGGCGCCCGTCGGCGCGAATGTTCCCGCTCACTCATCCACAGGAATGGCGCAAGGAGCGCACCAGTCTGCGCCAGGAGCGCTATAACGAAAACGATCTGCACCGTACTGAGGAAATTGGTGGCTGGTTTACGGCGGCCTCGGGCGGCACTATCTATAACGGCGACGCGTGGCCGAAAGAGTATGTTGGGAACGTTTTCACCGGTGATGTCAGCGGCAACCTGATCCATCGTGATCTTATTTTTCCGGATGGCACCACCTTCCGCGCTCATCGCGCCAAAGACAATGTCGAGTTTCTTGCTTCCACCGATGTTTGGTTTCGCCCCTGCAACTTCGCCAATGCGCCGGACGGTAACTTCTACTTCACCGATATTTACCGGCAGGTCATCGAAACGCCGGAATCGATTCCGGAGGAAATTCGTAAAAAGATTAACTTCTACAATGGGGACACGCTCGGGCGCATTTATCGCATCGTTCCCAATAACTCGCCGGTTCACAGAAATTTACAACCCAATCTGGGCGCTGCCAGTTCTGCCGAGTTAGTGGCGCAGCTAGCGAATCCCAACGGTTGGCATCGTTGGACCGCGCATCGCCTTCTCTTAGAGCGGCAGGATAAGCGCGTTATTCCCCAGCTTCAGGAGATGGCGGCGAATGGCTCTTCCCCCGAAGCTCGTATGCACGCGCTCTCTCTGCTGGACGCCTTCTCAGCTTTACAGCCGCCGGAAATTGAACGTGCGTTGAAAGATCTGGACGGACGCGTCCGCCAAAACGCCGTGCGCCTCACTGAGCGCGATTTGAACAAATCCAAGTCTCTGGGGAACGCCGTTCTGGCGGCGGCAGCGGACGCCGACCCGCACGTGCAGTTCCAGGCGGCCCTGACATTGGGCGATTTAAAAGATCCGCAAACACTGCCGGCTCTCGCGCAACTGGCCCACCAGCATTCTTCGGATCAGTGGTTTCGCGACGCGATCTTGAGCTCCGTGGCCGGCTCGGCATCGCCGTTTTATGAAGCTCTCCTGGCCAAAGGCGAAACCTGGACCGATCCGCAATTATTCATCGGATTGTCAGCGCTGATCGGATCGCGTCGCAACGAGAAGGAGCTTTCCCGATGGTTCGCCGGTCTCGGGAAGCTGCAACATCCGGATAATGAGTTGGCGGGCCTCACTCGCGGCTTGGAACTCGTGAGGGCGCGCTACCTTCAGGTGCCCGGAGCGGAAGCCGCGCTCACCAGGCTAATAGATGCTGGTAGCGAGCCGGCACGGAGGGCGGCTTGGGAAGCGTCTTGGCATTTCAGGCTCGATAGGCTTCTGCAGCGTGCGATGAGCGATGCTACGAGCCTCCATTTACCGGAAGGAAACCGGATCCTCGCGATTCGCGCCCTGCGCGGCGGCCAATTCCAAACCGTAGCGCCGGTCTTCGACAAAATTCTCGCGCCGAACGCTGCCCCGAACATCGAAGTAGCGGCGATCGATTCTCTCGCTGCGTTCGACGATCCTGCTGTCGCCAGGATAATTCTCACCCATTGGGTCTATCTTTCACCCCAGGCGCATGAGCGCGCTCTGGAGGCTCTTGTCGGTCATAAGAACCGTGTTCCTGTCCTTTTGAACGCTCTCGAGGCCGGCAAACTCGATCCAGCGGCGCTTGACGGCAGTGTGAGGTCGCATCTCTACGAAAATCCCGATCCGGCCGTGGTCGCCAAGGCGCGCGCGCTGCTCGGTGGCGCCAACACCGGTCGCGCTCAGGTAGTAGCGCGCTACAAACCTGTATTGACCATGCCGGGCAACGCATTTCAAGGAAAGGTGCTCTTTCAAGCCAACTGCGCGCGCTGCCATATGCCGCGCGTTCAAGGCGGCAGAGTAGGTCCGGATTTGTCGGGAATCAATAACAAGACCAAGGAAGAATTGCTGACCGATATCCTGGATCCAAGCTACGCGATCGAACCCACATATATCAACCATGTAGCCATAACAAAGGACGGCTACATCTATGACGGAATCATCGCGAACGAAACTCCCGGCGTTATTACTCTTCGATCCGGCGCGGAAGGCGGTGATCAGACCCTGCTTCGAAGCGACATTCAGGAAATTCGTGCTTCCGCTGTCTCCCTGATGCCGGAAGGTTTTGAGAAAACACTGAACGAGCAGGATATGGCCAATGTCATTGCCTATCTTCGCGGCGGACTCTAAGTACCTAGTGTGCAGCTTCGTTGAATAAATCCGCTAGTGGGGCAGCTGCAAAGCTGCGGCGGCCGCGCAGGCCGCTTTTCCTCAGGACACTACGCGATCTTCAACAATTTGGCAGCATTCCCATAGAGCATTTTTCGCACTGCCTGCGCATCGGGAGCAAGCCGCCGGATGGTAGCCAGTTGCTGCGAACCGCTGCACGCCTTCCCGGCGCCGGCTCTATCGTCGCAATCGCTGCCGTACAGTAATTTGTCCTGATGCCGCTTCAGAAAATTACGGGCATGGTCCTCATCCCGTAAAAGCGCATTCAGACCCGATCCGGCCGAAAGATCGCCGTAGATATTCGGATAGTCCGACAAGAGCCGGTCGGTAATTCCTCCTGGAGTAACCGGGCCTTTCGGGTACAGGACACTCTGGTCGCATTTCTTGTCAATATTGGCCCACCACGTCTGCGCGTGCCCGATGAAGTTCACGGTCGGATACATTTCAAGCATTCTATGGAATCGCTCGAATCCCATGTTGTACACCTTGTGCTGGAAATGCATCAGCACGGGCACGCGGTGATCCTTGGCGATATCAGCCACAAGTTGCATGGGTTTCGAATCGCACTCGACATGAAACTTCTGCTCGCCGATGCCGATGGCGCCGGCCTTCAATACCTTTTCCAAAACGGCCTTGGTTTCCGGTATATCCGGTAGTTCGTTTGCAAAGAAAAGGAACTCTTTCGGATAGGCCCTGGCGAGCGCTATCACGGTCTCATTCCCGCCGCAGCCCGCCGCCAAACCGTATTTGGAACCCGCCGGAAGAAGGATTGTTTTCGTCGCGCCCATGGTCCGTTGATGCGCTCGTAGCTGTTCATTCGTGCGCCCGGCGTAATTCGTGTGCTGGTGAATATCAAGCACAACTTCGGCGCCTCGCGCGACAACCACCGGGATCAAGCTAAGCAATGTTCGCCGGGAAAATGAGGAAGTGCAGGTCACAGGCACCATGCCGTCTATGCCATCAGCTCTGCCGCGTGTTTCTGAATCTTTCGTATCGCATCGGCAATCTGGTCCATGTCGCTTTTATTGCCCAGAAACATATTCTGCGTGAACCAAACCGCTTCCTCGCATAACTGTTGATTCACCGGGCACTCATTGCGCTCTTCCCAATTCTTCAGAATATCTCCGGGAAACAGCTTTCCATACGCTCGCGACTGGAGCGCCGTTTTTAAGAATGGCTCACGATTGAGAGGGAGATATCCCTGCGAACACGGAATCCCTTCGGCAGCAAGCGCCTTCAGGAAAGTGGCGCGAGGCAGACTGCCAAATCCATCTTTTTGATACCGAAACATATAGAGGTGGTAGGCATTGCGTGTACAGCCTTCGTACATGTGCGCAGGCGCAATCCCAGGGATCTCCCTCAAAAGAGACGTCAGGTACAACGCGTTATTTGTGCGGAGCCTCGTCTGTTGTTCCAATCGCGTCATCTGTGCGAGAAGCAGTGCCGCCTCCATTTCCACCATCCGGCGATTGTCCCCCGTCCCCGCATAAGCGAAATTTCCGTCCGGACGCTTCAATCCGCTTCCGTTGTTATGGAACGTATAACAACGGTCGTAAAACTGTTCGTCATCCGTCAGAATCGCTCCGCCTTCGCCCGACGCCAGATTCTTCGAAGCCTGAAAACTAAAACAGCCCGCTTTTCCATAAGTACCGACCTTTCGGCCCCGCCACTCGGTAAGATGCGCCTGGCAGGCGTCTTCGATTACGTCTATGTTGTGTTTTCGGCTCACCCTGAGGATTTCGTCCAGATCGCAAGCCGAACCACCCAGATGAACGGGAATGATCGCCTTCGTGAGAGTGCTGATCGCCGCCTCAATCTTCTTGGTATCAATCTGGAAGGTTTTGATATCCGAATCGACGAATACCGGCAGTGCGTGTTGGCGCAGGACGACATTGATCGTTGCTATGAATGTGTAAGGCGGCACAATGACCTCGTCGCCCGGTTCGATTCCCATAGCATTTACGGCAACATAAAGCGCGCTCGTTCCGTTCGCCGTCGCCAGGCAATGTTGCGCGCCGGTCAAATTCTGGAATGCCTGCTCGAATCTTTTGGTCTGCTGTCCGTTGCCGCGATACCATTTGCCGCTGCGCAACGTCTCGAGAAGGCTTTGCGCCTCCAGTTCTCCCGAAACCGGCCAGCTCGGAAACGGCTCCGTGCGAACCTTTGGGCCGCCTAGTAATGCCGGCCTGGAAGTCCAGGTCGGGGTTCTCGCCGCCGAAGCGGCAAGTCCTAACGACGAAGTCGCGGCGCCTAATGCGGGTGTCGTTTTCAGAAACGAGCGTCTGGTCCAAGCCATGCCCTCATCCTATATAAAATCCGCGTTCGATGTATAAAACATGGATTCAGTGCTGCCGCACACGCACCATCAACGAGTCCACTCCTCGCGCTACGATCTCCTCCACTTCCGGGGTGAACGCCGCCGGCTGTCCGTACGCGATCATGGCGCCTCCTCCTTCGTAACCGCCCTCTTCAAGCACTCGCCGCGATGGTATATACGCAAATACATCATTGGAATATCCGGCCACCCAAAGTGTGTCGAATCCATACTGGCGCTTGAAACGGAGCGAATAATCGACCACCACTTCACCGCCCAGCGCAAGAAACGTCATGTCGTTGCCGAACTGCCACATTTGAATTGGATACGAATGATGATCTGGAAGCTTTCCGTCGCGATCGAGAATCTGTAACATCAATCGGGCATGCCGCTGCAAAAGTGCATTTTTCGATTGTGTGCGGCTCTCCAACTCGGCGCGCGAGGGCGGCGTCTGAAAGGGAAGATCTACGCTGATAAATGCCGCGGCAATCGGCCCCGCCACTGGGCGCATCTTTGCACGCAAGACATCATCCATAGCCGCGGCGATCGTTTCGCCATAGTGTTCGGCAAGCTCCACGGAACGTCTCGGTAGTGGATTCGCGTCCGCGCCGCAATCCTCAACGAACATGGCTACCGCGCTGGGATATCTCTTCTCGAGCGCCGCCTGCGCGTAACCCGCCCAGTCCCCGCTGATCTGATAGTCGTCCAAAACCGTGTTATGACATGCATATCCAAAGACGACAGCCCGAAGAGCGCCGTCGCGATCGCGTACCGCAAGCACCGGCACGTCCTGGTCTACTGGACCCGGATAGTCGCGGTGGCCTACTCGCCGGCGATTGACCGCGACTCCTGCGAGACCCTGCTCGAAAAACAATTGCGCGGGTGCCAGGTTATGAATCGCGTCGCCGATCGCTTCTAACACTTGATCCTGAAGTTTGCTGGTGAACGCGCGAACGACCCTCATATCGGCTTCGCTATAGGGATAAGCAGGCGAGAGCATGTGACCGACAACGGGTGCGCTGTGGTCGTGCGAGGAATTCAGCGCCACGCGCTCGCGAGGCAAGCCGAATTGCTGCTTCACGCGCTCGAAGATGGGAGCGGATACCTCTCCCGGGAAACCGAGCAGATCCGAAGTGACCAGGACGGTGACAGATCCTCTATCGTCCTTCAACGCGAGAGCTTTTACGAAAATGTGCTGCCGCACGCCTTCCGATGGATGTGTCCGGGCGGCGTAACCACCCATCCATATAGGTTGCGACGGCGTAATATCTATACGCGCAACGCCCGCCTGCCACGCACCCAGACTCGATTCGGCCCACAAAAGACTGGCGGCAAGGATATAGGCGATTCTATTGGTGACCATGATTCCTGACCACCTGGTTTACGTCGGGAACTGCGCGGCGGCAGTTCCCGGCTATTTCAGTTTCTAACGAGTCGATTTGGCAGTTCTTTTCGCCACGGCCTTTCTCGCCGTTTTCTTGCCGGCGGTTGGCTTGCGGCTAGTCTTCCTCGCTGCTCGGTGGGAAGCGTTGGTCCGCTTCACACCCTTTTTCGTCGTGGTCTTCTTGATCGCAGATTTCTTCTTGGCGATTTTTTTCGTTGGCATGATTCTCCCTTTGTGCTCATGTAGAGCAAATACTGAAACCATTGTGAACCGATCGGCAGAGAATCTCAAGTGACTTAGATAATCGGTGGACGGCGCCTGCCAATCTTGGTCGCCTGTTCAAAGGCATGCGCGAGTTGCAACACGCCCCAATCATCGTGGTGCCTTCCAACAATCTGCATTCCAATCGGGAGGCCATTCGGTGAAAACGCGCACGGCACCGAAATCGCAGGATTTCCGGTCGCCGAGATGTAATAGGCGGACTTCATCCAGGCGAGATAGTTCTCCATAGCGACATCGTTAATCGCAGTCGGATAAGGAGTCGTGACATCGAAAGGAAGTACCTGGTTGACCGGCAGGACGAAGAAATCGAATTCTCCTTTGAATCCGCACATCCGTTCGAATAACGCCGTCCGCTTGGCTTCCACGCGAGACAGATAAGGCCCCGTAAGTTTCCGGCCTTCCTCCACGTGCCAGTGAATGTATGCGTTCAACTGGTCACCATGCTTTTCCAGCAGATCCCCGAAAACCAGTTCAGTCGACCAATGCCGCCAGGCTAGGAAACACTCGTTGGCATCGCGGAAATCAGGTTCGGCATCTACGACCACACATCCCAGAGATTCAAATACCCCGCGTTGCGCCTGCACCGCCTGCTTGACTTCCGGTTCCCACGGTAATCCGAGGTCCGCGAACATAGCGACGCGGACACCTTTAAAGTCTCGATGTTCTAATTTCTGGGCGAATTGGCTTCCGGACTGATCGATCGAAATCGGATAATGTTGGTCGAATCCGGCCAAGACACTGAGAAAGAACGCGCAATCCGCGACATTCCGAGCGACCGGTCCAGGAACCGGCAGAGTAAACCAACCAAGCTGTGTAGGAACGTTGGAGACGCGTCCTGGCGAAGGCCGGAGTCCGACCACATTACAGAAATTGGGAGGATTTCGGAGGGAACCTCCCATGTCGCTGCCGTCAGCTAAGGGGACCATTCCACAAGCGAGTGCTACGGCGCCGCCTCCTGTGCTGCCTCCGCAGGTCTTGGTTAAGTCATATGGATTGCGGGTGGGGCCAAATACCGGATTGAATGTCTGCGAGCCGAGGCCAAACTCTGGAACATTGGTCTTGCCAATAACAATGGCTCCGGCCTGTTTCTCACGCTGGACCACTCGGCAATCGAAGTCCGGTACGTAGCTCTTCTGCAATGGCGAACCGTACGTAGTCCGAATACCAGCCGTCTCGTGGAGGTCCTTGACGGCCACCGGCAGTCCATGCAGGGAACCGAGCCACCTGCCATGTGCAAGCGCCTCGTCCGCCGCAGACGCCTGTGCCATCAACTCATCTTCCGGTACCAGCGTCACGATAGCGTTTACCCGGGAATTGAAGCGTCTGATTTGTTTCAGGTGCGCTTGCATTACCTCGCGGGAGGACAGCTTCTTCTTTCGGATTGCGTCCACCATGTCGATCGCCCGCAGAAAACAAATCTCGTCCGGCGTTTTACCCCTCCTTTTACCTGGGCGTGCGTGACATAAATGTGGAACTCAAGTAGCCACAGAACCCCGCGCGCAAGCAAGGGGCGTTCCTTGTACCTGAATTGATATTGACAAATCTAGGGTAATGATCTACACTCGCTCAACTGTTTTCGACGCTACATAGGCGCTGATTAGGGTGGTTGCGATGCTCAAATCGTGCAAAACCTTCGCACTGGCAGCTCTTTTCGCATGGGTCTTCAGTACTGCTTCTGGCAATGCGCAAATCATAACGGGCTCATTCGTCGGGCAAGTTACTGACCAGTCTGGCGCAATCGTTTCCGATGTGCAGATCACGGTAACTAACACGGGCACCGGAGACTCAGTGCAGGCGATCGCAAACAATTCCGGAACTTACTCCGTTCCCGATCTGCACGCCGGCATTTACGATCTTACAGCTACGAAAGCCGGGTTTCGGACCTTCCATGTCGAGCATGTGCAGTTGCTGGCTCAGCAGGTCGTGCGAGTGGATATGCAACTCCAAATCGGCAGCGTGCAGCAACAAGTCACCGTAACGGGCGAAGCTCCTTTAGTTAATACCGAGAGCCCGCAGATTGGCGGAACGATTAGCTCGCGCCAGATGATGGATCTCCCATTGGCGCAGCAGAGTATTGATGGTTTACTAAATCTTGTGCCGGGCGCGCAGGTGGCCGGTTCGAATCCTCAGACCGGCGGCGCGACTCACTGGGGCGCGACCAATTTCACAATTAATGGAATCCAGGCGAACGATATGGGCAACGGTGCCGGCGCTTATTCGTTTGGCCTCGGCCTGGTGAGTCTTCCGGCTCTTGACTCCATGCAGGAGTTCAGGGTGGATGCTTACAACACCAGTGCCGAATATCGTGATGTCGGTACCGTAACCATGGTCACCAAGGCAGGGACGAACCGGTTTCACGGCGAGGCCTATGAGTACAACCAGAACACGGACCTGAATGCGAACACCTTACTAAACAACGCCCAAGGCCTGCCGCGCTCCCCGGCTCTTCGGAATCAATTTGGAGCGAACCTGGGAGGGCCCATTCTTCGCAATAAGCTTTTCTTTTTCTTCGATTACAGCGGCATGCGGAATCGCAACTACTCCCAAGTTCAATTGGACTTGCCTACGATGGCCATGCGTAGCGGCGATTTCTCCGCGCTTTGCTCGACGTTTGCGGCTAGCGGCACATGCACCAAGGGCACCCAACTCTATAACCCATACACAGGCCAGCCGTTTGCGAAAAACCAGATACCGTCCAGTATGATCGCTCCGCAGGCGACCGCGCTGATGAAGTACCTTCCGGCCCCCACCGGCAATTTTGCAGGAGCGGGACTCCCGGGAGCTGCTTTCGACTACTATGGGCTGGTTTCAACGGCGCAGGACGTCAACGCCCTCGATCTGAGAATGGATTATCAGATTTCCAGCAAAGACCTCTTGTATGGGGTCTACACGCGAGACATAGGCTCGCCCTGGCAATGGGCGCTAGGCGGTCCGCCGACTTATGGAAACGCCTCCGATTACGGCTACAAAACGTTCGGCTATAGCCTGGTGGAGACCCACACGTTTAATCCGCACACGTTGAATGATTTTCGGTTGGCCTGGTTTGATCATGCCGGCATTCGCAGCGGGCAGAACTTGGACGTCAATCCCCAATCGTTTTTCCCGCAATTGACCACCAGCCCCAATCGCGGTTTGCCCAGCATGACCATGACCGGCTATCCGACCATGTTCAACGATGTCGGCAAAGGATATTACGGGCAGGGCGTTGACGAGGAGTTGACAGACAATATCACGCACATTGTCGGGCGGCACACGATCAAGGCCGGCATAAATATCTCGACATACAAAACGTACGGGCCGAATCCGAATGCTCCGTTGGGCACGTTCTCCTTTAGCGGCCAATGGACCGGCAATAAAGGCTGGCCTGGTCAACCGCAGTCCCAAGGTAATGCTTTCGCGGATTTTCTGCTTGGCACAGCAAACACTTCCACTACCGGCAGCGCCGGCGTATTTGAGAGTGTGTATTGGGACTGGGACACCGAATACTATGTGCAAGACACTTGGCAGGCCTCGCCCCGTCTGACGCTTTCTTACGGACTGCGCTACTCGTATCAGACGCCCTGGCATTGGCAGGATGGTTATTCCACATACTGGGATCCAAAGACCAATCAATTGGCTTTGCCGCAAAACTCGGCCACTCCGACGCTACCTCCAATCGGCGCCTCTGCGGCCCAATTTGCAGCCTATCCCTTCACCACGACGCAAGCTCTCGGGCTTCCTGCGGACTATATGGTGGGCGACAAAAACAATTGGGCGCCGCGGTTCGGGTTTGCCTATCGTCCCTTCGCCGGTAACCGGACGGTGCTTCGCGGCGGCTATGGGATTTACTATAACTTCAACCCCGCCTTCGCAGGTTCCCGCGATGACGTGCTGAATCCACCGTGGCTCGGCGGTCTGGGAGGTTATTCCAGCCAGACCTATAGCACGCAGTTAACGGGAAATCCAAAATCCACCTATCTCCCGGATATTACGTTTGCGAACCCATTTCCGACGAGCCTGCAAAAGCTTGCCGGCGTGGCGGCCAGTCCTAATTTGTATTCCATGCAGCGGGATTTTCAAAATGCGATGGTGCAACAGTGGAATCTGACGGTAGAGCATCAATTTACAACGAACTGGGCCGCGCGCGCCACATACGCGGGCAGCAAAACAGACCACCTGCAATGGTTCTTCGGCGATTTCAACGTCCCGGCGACTCAAACTCCCAACAAAACCATTCAGCAGCAGCGGCCCTATCAGCCTTGGGCTACGATTTACTCCACCCGGAGCGGCGGATTCCAAAAATTCAATCAAATGCAGTTGGAACTGACGAAGCGCTTTGCCAACGGGTTTAGCCTCCAAGCCGAATACCAGTGGACCCGCAGCCTGGATGATGTAGATTATTCGGGCGGACCGCAGAATCCGAATTTCCCGGCTCTCGACTATGGGAACAGTCCAGGCATTCGGACGAACGTTCTAGTATTCAACTATGTCTGGCAGTTGCCTTTTGGCCGAGGAAAGCAGTGGCTTGGCGGTGCGAACAGATTTGAAAATGCCATTGTGGGCGGCTGGCAAGTCTCAGGAATCACCACGTATGAAACGGGGACGCCATTCTCCGTGACCTTTCAGGTTCCTTCCAGCTACGTTGGCTGGTGGGGTGGTCGCGCGAACCAGGTCGGCAGCAGCCTTTATCAGGGTCAACAGAGCAGCTCTCATGACGTGATAAGCGGAGTGCAGTGGTTTAACCCTGCCGCATTTGCGCCTCCGCAGCCGTGGACCTGGGGCAATGCATCGCGTAATGTCGTTTGGGGCCCAGGCTATGCGAACTGGGACATCAGTCTGATGAAAAGCTTCTCATTGTGGGAACGTCTGCGCCTCGATTTTCGCGGCGATTTCCTGGACGCGTTTAACCACTTCAATTTAGGAAATCCGACCGGGAATGGAACGGTGGTCGCTGATACTCGGGATGGCGGCCTGCCGATTACCGCCACCGGCAGGATTTATGGCGGCACTGGGAACCGGATCGTTCAGGTGGGCGCGCGCATCGTTTTCTAAACTTAGTAGGACCGGCGGATGACCAGACGAACCGCGCTCGAAGTCCTGCTTTCTATTTCTGGGTCTCCCTCTACCGGGACTCCAGCTAATGAACGTTGGTGGGATCGTGAATCGCTCCGCATCGTAGATGTCGCTTCGAGTCTCAGCGACATTAATCTAAACGATCCTGCCGCAATAGCTGCGAAGAAGGCGGCTCTTGGTTTCAACGCGGAGCATCTCGAAATCATGCGAACTGCCGGCGGATTGGACGATGAGCATTTTTACTTCGCCACTAAAATTGCCGGAAAGCAAAATCCTGACTATCTCAAACGCTATCTTCCGGAAGCAAAAAAACGCGGTATCCGATCGCTGATTTACTTCAACGTGCATTGGTACAGCCGCGCCTTTGGAGCCAAGCACCCCGATTGGCTGCAGATCCGGGAAAATGGAACGCCGCTCGATGGCGTTTATGACACTGGGACCGATTTCTGCATCAACGCGCCGTGGCGTGAGTGGTGTTTTCAAATTCTACGCGACTTGGCGGCTTATCTCATCGATGGCATTTTCTACGACGGCCCCGTCTTTCGGCCTGACACGTGTTACTGCCGGTATTGTCGCGAAAAATTTCGCAAAATCTACGGCAAAGATCTGCCTTCGAAGCGAGTCAGGCGCGGCAAGGATTTCCAGGAACTGCTGCAGTTTCAAGCAAACAGCATTGCCGCTTATCTTCGCGATTCGCAGACTGTGCTCAAATCCATCAATCGGAACCTGGCGTTGTATATGAACGGCGGCGTGCGCGGCGCAAACTGGGCGACCGGTCGTCTCAACCGTGTGCTGATCCCACAGCAGGACCTTCTTGGCTCGGAAGGAGGTTTTCTGAGTGGCGACCTGACGCGCGTGCCACTCTGGAAGGCAAGCCTGACGGCGCGGTTACTGGAAACGCAATCCAGCGGGAAGCCGCGCGTGATATTTTCCGCGGCCAGCCATAAACCATGGACCTTTTCACTTCTTCCCGGCGCCGAACTCCGGCTGTTGTATGCGGCTACCATCGCGAATGCTGCAAATGTCTGGTTCGGAATTACTCCCTTCGACTTCGGCCAGCCCGAAATGCAGGGGCTTGCCGCGATGAACCACTTTCTGGCTCGCAATGCGAGCTACTACCAAAACACGCAATCCACCGCGCGTGTGGCGGTGGTCTGGTCGGATATCACCGCCAATTTTTACGCGGGCTCCAGTGCGCAGCTAATCGACATCGACCGCGTGCGGGACAGCAGCAACGTTGGCGATCTGGATTCCGAGTTTTCCGGCATTACTGAAGCGCTGTTGAGAGCGCACGTGCCCTTTGATGTAGTGGACGATACGACATTGGAGCGCGGCCCCATCGACCGGTACGCGGCCGTGTTCTTACCCAACGTCGCTTGTATGAGTGACAAGGTCGCAAACCGGTTGCGCGATTATGTGCGGAAGGGCGGAAATCTATTCGCTACCTTCGAAACCTCGCGTTACGACGACACAGGAATGGCGCGCCCCGATTTCGCGCTTGCGGATTTGTTCGGCGCGAGCACGGACGGGAAAGTCGCCGGCCCCACGCGCTGGGATTTCATGAAAGCCGCCGCCTCCGATCCTTTGCTCAATGGATTGAAGCGCGAGATGATTCCTTCCACCGTGTATCACGTTCGCGTTTCTCTAAAAAATGCGCGAGCCCTTTTGTATTTGACCAAACCTCTCGCGGGCCGCTATGACGGCGTGCCTGCCGTTTCCGATGAACCTGCACTCATGGAACAGGAGTACGGCAAAGGAAGAACTATTTTTTTCAGCGGGGACTTAGGCGCCGCCATTCAGAATTTCCATATGCCGGAGTGGCTGTCTCTCGTCGCCAATGCTGCGCGAGAGATGGCGCCTGCGCCCATCTGGATCGAAGGCGCGCCAGGATCGGTCGAGGTCGTGTTGCGATCTCAGGAACAACAAGGGCGCTTCTTAATACACCTGGTGAACTATACCGGCGGGATGACGCGCCCAATCCAAAGCGTAGTGCCGGTCGAGAACGTGCGAATCTCTGTTAACGTTCCTGGGACCTTCAGGAGAGCTTTCACGCTCTATCATCCGCAAGAACTTGCGCTCGCAACGGATTCCCGCGGCTCTCTTCAGTTTTCCCTACCGCGCCTGGACGAATACGAAGTGATTGTTCTGCAGAAGTGAACCGGATACACTCGGCGCTATAAGGAAACTGATGACGAGACGCGAGTTGTTACAAGACATGGGCCTCACTCTCGCCGCCCCGGGTTTCTTACGGCCGGCAACTGTTCCACAGACTCACACGCTTCCGGGGACAGAGCCTCTCACTTGGGAAGGCGATCTCTCGGAACGGATGATGGATGGCGCGCACCGATATGTCGAACAAAAGATCGCAGAGTCGATCAAGACGCGACAGAGGTATTGGAACCGTGATCTCTCGTCGCGTGCGGCCTACGAAAAATCAGTCGAGCCCAACCGCAGCCGCTTCTTGAAGCAAATCGGAGTGGTGGATACCCGTCCTCCGGTCGCCTTGGAGCGGTTTGGCGACGACCACAATCCGGCGTTAGTGGCGGAAACGGATTTATATTCCGTCCACCAAGTCCGCTGGCCGGCTCTCGACGGTGTAACGGGAGAGGGATTGCTCCTCGAACCCAAAAAATCTCCCGTTGGCCACGTCGTCGCGCTTCCCGATGCCGATCAAACGCCGGAACAGATCGCGGGATTAGCTTCAGGCATTGCCGCCGAAAACCAATATGCCCGCCGGCTGGCTGAAAACGGCTTTGAAGTATTGGTTCCGGTGCTAATCGATCGCACATCCCGCTGGTCGGGTCATCCGGACATCCATATGACCGATCAATCCGGCCGCGAGTGGATCTACCGCCAAGCCTTTCATATGGGCCGGCATATCATCGGCTACGAAGTTCAGAAGGTACTCGCAGCCGTTGATTGGTTCCACCGCCGGGAAGGAGCCCGAAAGATCGGCGTGCTTGGCTACGCCGAAGCCGGTCTAATTGCGTTCTATGCCGCCGCCGCGGATACACGAATCGATGCTGTTCTCGTAAGCGGCTATTTCGATACACGCCAGCACGTCTGGTCCGAGCCCATCTACCGCAACGTTTGGGCACTGCTGCATGAATTTGGCGATGCCGAAATCGCTACCCTGATCGCGCCCCGCGGTCTGGTCGTGGAATACAGCCGGGTTCCGGATATTACTAGCCCCAGAGGCGATCTCAGAACCCCGGGGTTCGAAACGGTCCACGCAGAATTTGATCGCATCGTCTCCCTGACCAGCGCGGAATTTCAGCCGCGCCATCTAGTCCGGAGTGAAGGAGATGCCCCAATCGGGCCAGGTTCGCAGGAAGCCTTGCAGTATTTTGCTCGGCAGTTAGGCGCAAGTTTGCAAACACCGTCATCCGCTCTGCCACCGCAAGATCGGCGGCGTTCCTTCGACCCTGCCGAACGTCAAAAGAACCAGTTGAGGGAACTGGAGATATTTACGCAAGCGCTGGTTCGCGGATCAGCACACGTCCGTCAGCAGTTCTACTTATACAAAGTGATGCCGGAACTGGCGGACGAAACCTGGACTACCGAGCTCAGCCATAAAACTTATTCGCCGGATAGATTCATTGAGGCGTCCAAATGGTATCGGCAGTATTTCTGGGAAGAAGTCCTGGGAAAATTCGACGAACCATTGCTACCGGCTAATCCACGGACACGCCGGATTTATGACAACCCCAAGTGGGTCGGCTATGAAGTAACGCTTGACGTCTGGCCTGAGGTATTCGCCTGGGGGATTCTTTTGTTGCCGAAAGACCTCAAACCAGGCGAGCGGCGGCCGGTGGTTGTCTGCCAGCATGGACGAAGAGGCGTGCCGAAAGATGTGATAGAAGGTGACAATAGCGCCTATCATAACTTTGCCGCGCGGCTTGCGGATCAGGGCTTCATTACCTTCGCCCCGCACAATCTCTATCGGGGCGAAGACCGATATCGATGGCTGTGCCGCAAAGCCAACGGGGTCAAGGCGTCGCTATTTTCCTTCATTATTGGGCAGCACGATCAGATTGTACGCTGGCTCCAGACACTTCCGATGGTAGACCCGAAACGAATTGCGTTCTACGGACTCAGCTACGGAGGGGAAACTGCCGTCCGAGTGCCGCCCATCTTGCAAAGCTACTGCCTGTCCATCTGCTCCGGCGATTTCAACAGTTGGACGCGTAAAGTCGCGGCCACCGATGAACGGTTTAGTTTCATGTACAGCATCGAATGGGAAATGCCCTACTTCAATGAGGGCAGCACCTTCGATTATGCGGAAATGACGTACCTCATGATCCCTCGGCCCTTCATGGTGGAGCGCGGCCATTGGGATCAAGTGGGAAGAGATCAGTGGGTCGCCTATGAGTATGCAAAGGTGGCGTGGCTGTATGCGCAGTTTGGATTGGCCGGCGATACCGAAATCGAATACTTCAATGGAGGCCACACCATCCATGGACAGGACACGTTCCGTTTTTTGCATAAACACTTAGATTGGCCGGATCGGAATGCCTGATGCTGCTGTTGCAAACCAAGGAGGATCGGCTAGCGTGAATCGGAGAACTTTTTTGGCCGCCGGCGCCGGCCTGACAGTACTAACCGCCGCCCCCAGCAACACGATTCGCTTGGGAGTGATCGGTTGCGGCGGGAGAGGCAGGTTCGTCATGAGCGCGTTTCAAAGAATGCCGGCCCTAGAAGTGAACGCGGTTTGCGATGTCTATGAACCGAATCTCGAGAACGCCCGGTCTGCGGCGTCGAAAGCTCAACGTGAAGGCAAGCCGCCCCGTGTTTATCGCCATTACAAAGAACTACTCTCGGACAAAGATATTGATGCCGTGTTGATCGCCACCCCCGAACACTGGCACGCCCAGATGGTGCTGGATGCAATCCAGGCGGAGAAAGACATCTACGTCGAAAAACCGCTGTGCCACACTCCGGAGGAAGGCATCGCGCTCGTGAAGGCCGAACGCGCGGCAAAGCAGATCATCCAGGTGGGAATGCAGCGCCGCAGCTACGATTTATATCTGCAGGCGCGAGAGATTGTCGCGAGCGGCGCGCTGGGAACGGTTCGTATGGTGCGGTCCTGGTGGCTTAACACGTATCTGGACCAACCCGTTGTCACGAAACTGGACGGGAAATTGGACTGGGAACAGTGGCAAGGGCCGGCTCCGCATCGCGAATTCTCTGCGGATCGCTTTAGGAATTGGCGTTATTACAGCGACTACTCCGGCGGAATCCTGGCCGACCAAGGCGCTCACGTATTCGACGGTATTCACATGCTCATGGGGGCGGGCGCGCCCTTTGCAGTAACTGCGGCCGCAGGCAAGCCGCATCGGCCGCTCTTTGACATGCCGGAATCGGTCACGGCTACGGCCTGGTATCCGGAGGATTTCCTCGCGACTTTCTCCATCAATTACGCCGCGATGAAATACCCGCCGGCACGGGACCAGTTAAATCAGTTGGACGGCGATAAGGGGCGATTGGACGTGGGGCGTGAAGATCTGCAGATGTTTGCGGCGGGAGCCAGCGCCGAACCTGCGAAATCGTATCGAACCGCCCGCGGATTTGCGTACGCGACAGATCTGCATGTCGCCAATTTCGTTCAATGCGTCCGAACGCGGCAGCGGCCAACCGCACCCATGGCTCTAGGATTTCAATCTGCGCTGGTTGTGCAGATGGCGAATCTTTCGATAAAGCATGGGCGGCGGGTCGCCTGGAACGCCACCGCGCAAAAAGTCGAGATGTAATAAATCCGGTGAAAATCGGAGCGTATCACTGGTCTGTTCACTGAGATCTCTGCGTACCTTCGATGCTGACGTTTTTGAAATCCGCAGTTTCGTTGAACGATCCAAGCCCCACCCTCCCGCTGCGCAGGCTCAGATCGACAGCGTGAAGCGCCGGAATATTTTTACCGTCCACACTCACTTCCACCGCACCTGTTTTGCCATCCCAATGCAGTTCGGCGTGGTACCACCGCCCAGACTGCGGAAAAGCAGCAGGTCCTTCCGGGGAACTGATCCGTACGCGCTCCCCGCCGTACACGTGAAAAACACCGTTGTGAACGGGTTGTTTAGTCGCCGTGTCCGTCGAAAGATGTGCGTAGTCGAAATGGGCAGCGTCGCGATACGCAAACACAATAATCAGCGATCGTTTGAGCGGCTTTACATCCGCCGTCACCCTCACCTTGTCGAAATCGGGCGTATTGACAACGGCGAATTGAATCGGCCGGCGAGGGCCGGGCAGCGGCTCCCGCGGAGTGACCAGATGGAGCACGGCTGAGCCATCCTCCTGAGTGACCTTCCAGTCCGCTTTATTGAACACCGTCCATTGATGACCGAACACCTCGATCGTGTCGGCGGCGTGGGCGGTAACGGCGGCGCACAGCGTGGCGCCCAGAATGTATGCGATCCGATTCATTAGAACGCAAGCTTGAGGCTGAGCTGAATATTGCGCGGCGGATATGCCGCCGAAAGCGTGCCGAAGTTGGAATTCGTCGCAACCGTGTTCAGGGTCGAGAAGTTCACGATGTTGAACATGTTAAAGAAATCCGCGCCAAACTTCAGGTCAAGACGTTCGGTCAGCGCGAAGTGCTTCGCCACCGAAATGTCGTAGCTCTGAAGGCCCGGGCCTTCGATGATGCCCGTTCCTGAATTTCCATACCTCCCAATCGGTGCGGCCGCGAAAACTGCCTTATTAAACCACAGAGCCGGACCCGGGTTCGCAACCGACGTCGAACCGCCGAGGTAATCGGCGCGGCGCGTCCCGGTAGAGGTCGAACCAGTGATTGTGTAGTACTGACCCGTTTGCAACCGGATTACTCCGCTCAGTTGCCACCCTCCGATCGAGTTTCGCACGAACCCGTTCATGTTCCGAAGCATGGGAAGCTGCCACACGAACGTGCCCGTGAATATGTGCCGCCGGTCGAATGTGGTCGGCCCGTAGTTGAAGTGACGATTCTGCCAGTCTTCCAGATTGTCGCCTTCGCCGCTTGAATCGCCCAGCGATTTAGACCAGGTATAACCCGCAGTCGCCGTCACCGCGCCCATGCGCTTCGAGGCATACACCTGCAGAGCGTTGTAGTTCGAGGTTGAGTCGCTCTGGTATTGGTTGATGCTGCTGTAGCCGAGATAAGGCACGAACGTATTCGTCGAGATCGTGGGATTGGCCGCAACCAGCGCCAGATTCGGGAAGTTGATGTTTGGTTGCCGAAGCAGATGACGTCCCAGATTCCCTACGTACGAAGTCTCCAATAGAATGCTCTCCGGCAGCTCGCGCTGAATCGAAAAGCTGTATTGATACGCGGCCGTGTACTTCAGGTTAGGATTAATTGCGCTGATGGACCCGAGTGGTGCTGTCCCCGGCGCCCCACCTGCGGGATTCGTCAGATTGCCGTTGTCGTACTCCGATACCTGCAGGAACGGTGGAACGTTCACCTGGGAGAAGGTCACGTTCCCTTCCGGCCGGTCGTAGAAAATGCCAAATCCACCGCGAACAACGGTTTTGCTGTCTGCGGCATACGCGAATCCGAAACGCGGCGCAAACAGGTTCGACGAATTGTAGAAGCCGCGCGGCGCTCCCGCGGGAATCTGCTGGAAAAGCGGTCCGGTAGAACCGGGCACTCGGCCTTGCTGGCTCGCCGGAACACCGTTGCCCGCCCGAATCAGTCCGTTATACGGATTACCCGACCCCGGCACAACGTTGCCGCTTACCACTCGAACCGCCTGAGCGGGATTGTAGAGCGAGGCGTCGAAGTTCCCCATGTTATTTGCCATCGTGTACATCGGCTCCATGTACTGGTATCGAACGCCAAGCTCCAGGCTCAGCTTCGACGTGACCTTCCAACTGTCCTGAATGAATGCCTCCGGTTGAGTGAAGCGGAAGAACCCAACCGGATCGGCGCTTGCTTCCGTATAGGTTCGGAAGTTGCCCAGCAGAGCGTCGGCCAGAGCGTTCCCGGTCGTATTCGGGTTGCCGCTCGTGTTGAAAGAAATATTTCCCGGGTAGGGCGGCCTGCCATTTTGATCCACACGGTCCCGAATTATGACAATTCCGGCTTTGATGAGGTGATTCCCGCGCGTCACGGACAAAGTGTCGGAAAACTGAATGTCCGTCGTGGGCGACATTAGAGCGAAATACGGCCCCACGAAGTTCGCGTATCCGGTGATGCCTACCTGCGGAATGCCGTTGTCGTATTGCCCGCCCGAATAAAGCTGCGGAAATTGGAATCCGTACGTGCTGCGTTCCCACGTGTTCCCATACGGAGGGATATGCTGGGAGGCCCAACTTGCATTCGCCCGCGCTTCATTCACAAGGTGCGGCGTAGGCAGCCACGTTTCCGCGATCAGAAAACTCTCGCCAGGCCGGTTGCGCACAGTGGGCGTGGTGGGCAGATTCGATCCCGAAAATGTTCCGAACGGATCGATCAACCGGTTGTAATCCTGAATCCAGCGGCCGTAGATCGTATTCTTCTCGTTGATCGAGTAGTCCAGGCGAACGATATCCTCGCGGAAATTCAGCGGATTGTCCGGAGCGAGCGTCAGGTTGTTCGCCACAGGCGCGTCCGTGAACGATGCCGCCTGCTGCTCCATTAGCTTGTACACGTTGGCGATAGCTTTTCCGTCCGGCGTGATCAATGACGAAATGTTATTGCCCGGAATTGGCGTTTTCGTACCCGGATAAAAGAGCTGCGGCTGCCCGGCGAAATTGCCGTTCAGCAGTGCTGTCGTGGGCACGGTCTGTCGCGTCGGCGATGCCTGCTGCCGCAGCCGCTTCCACTCTTCGCCCGCAAAGAAGAACAGCTTGTTCTTGACAATTGGGCCGCCCACGTCATAGCCGAAGTCGTTGAAACGCAGCTTCGTCTTCTGCGCGGCAAAGAAATTCCGGGCGTCCAGCAGATCGTTGCGGAAATACTCAAACGCGCTTCCGTGGAATTCGTTCGTACCGTTCCGCGTGACCACGTTGAATGCCGGACCCGACATGCGGCCCCATTCCGCGGAGAAGTTCGACGTCTGAATCTTTACTTCCTGAATAAATTCGGCGCTGACATTGTTCATCAGGCTGCCATTGCTTCCGGCAACCAGGTTGAATGCCCCGTCCACGGTGAGGTTATTCGTATCCGAACGGTTGCCGTTAATCGTCTGGTTCGTCGCCGATAGGCTCGTCGTTACGCTGAACTGATCGGGATTCGTTACCACCGCGCCCGGCACCAGGCTCATGAGCTGTGTGTAGTTTCTTCCGTTCAGCGCGAGATTATTCACCTGCTTGGTTTCAATAACCTGAGAGAGCTCGCCGGATGTTGTATTCAGCGTCTGAGCGGTCGCTGTCACATCGACAGACTGCGTCACACCGCCGAGTTCCAGCTTGAAATCGACGGTAAGTCGCGCGTCGGCTGAAACCTGCAATCCGGTGCGCTCTTGCGCGCGAAAGCCCGGCTGGTTTATCGAGACCGAGTAACTGCCGATAGGCAGATCGGTGGCTGTGTAGAACCCGCTATCGTTTGTTGTCACCGTACGGGTTGCCTGCGTGCCAAGATTCTTGATCGTAACGGTCGCATTGGCAACCACGGCGCCGCCAGGGTCCGTTACAGTGCCGGAAATTCGTCCGAAACTGGTTTGCGCTCGCGCTGGAATGACAGCGAGTGCCAGCAAAAACAGTATGCAGCAGGCGCCGTTGCGCAGGATCCGAGGATCTCTGTTGGAATTCATTTTTTTACCCCTGAGTCTGAATGCAGGCGTGATTACCTGCCTGCGTAAGGTCGTTGAAGAGAGCGAGATTTCGTTACTACCAAACCGCTAATGTCATTGATTATATGCCGTCGCGAAAATGCGGGTGGCATAGAGGATGGTGGAACTCAACAGCTACAGAACCCCATGCGTAAACAAGGGCCTTCCTCACCAAGTACTGTATATATCTCGACGTTTGCGCTGGGTATTGCTTTAATCGGAAGCCATGGCGATGCTGGTACATAGATTCAGAATAACGTCGAAAAAGCCTTTCCGAATCGTTGCACACGCCATGGCCAAGCGTATTCGGAAGCTTCAGCACAGTCTCTTATGCAATACACACACCGCGACGATAGTGAGACCCGCCGCATCCGGATCGACCTCGATCTACCTTCCATGCCCGCTCCCGATCCGCTTGCTCCCACCGTCTTTCATGAGGACTGGTGGCTTGCTGCCGCGACGGACAACCACTACGAAGCTGTCGAGGTCACGGCGGGCGGCCGTACCGTCGGACGATTGCCTTATTTCATTCGTCGCAAGTTCCGCTATTATTCCGAATTGCGCGAACCAGCCCTGACGTACTTTCTCGGACCCGGTTTCGATGAAGGTTCGGGCAGCGAGAACAATCGGTTTTTGAAGCGGCACGATATAATTCGCGAGCTTCTTGGCAAGTTACCCAGTACCTGGTTAGCGCGCATCAAATGCCACGGCGGTATTACCGACGCCCTCGCCTTTCAGGAAGCCGAGTTTCGGGTTCACGTTCAGTTTACGCATCTCATTGCGCCGGCCCCCATTGAGTCCGTCTGGAATAACTTGCGGGACAAAACAAGGAATGTCATCCGGCGCGCCGAAAAAGAGCTGACAGTCGACGAGTTGTCCGATCCAAAGGAGTTCGTTTCGCTATACTCCAGGAATCTCGCGTCGAGAGGTGTAGAGAACAGGCTTGGCGAACGGCCGGCCACGCGAGTACTCTCGGCGGCTCTTGAAAGGAAGCGGGGACGGATTCTGGTAGCGCGAGATCCGCATCGCAACATTCAGGCGGCCAATTTCTGCGCTTGGGATGCGAATACGAGTTACTACATGCTCACCACGCGCGTCGGCCAATCGGGCAATGGAGCCAGCAGTCTCCTGCTCTGGGATGCGATCAAGCGCGCGCTCGGTCGCGGGCGGACCTTCGACTTTGCCGGAGTAGGACAACGCAGCTCCATTCTGTTCTATGCAGGTTTTGGCGCCACGATCCAACCCCGGTACGTGGCCGTGCGGTTTTCACGCCCCTGCCGGCTCGTGACCGACCTCAAGCACCTTTTTGTCCCCGCCCCACTCTTCTACTGAGTACCGGATTCCCAAATCCTTCAGGCTGCCGCGCCGAGATCGTCTCGGCGCGCTTGTGCATTGAGCCCAATAATCCACCTTAGTACTAGTAGTTCCCGACAGTTCCGCGGCGCAAATGTTACCAACTTCTCTTAACTTCCCATAAAACCACTGCTCTCCTATTGCTCAAATTAATCTCCCCATAATATACTCTTCCAGGTAGTACAGCCCTGAGTAGTAGTTCCACAAGGAGAAAGAGCATGTTTCATTTGCCTGCCGTCGATCGGCGGTTTTTTTCACCAAAGTTGTTTGCACTAATCTTCCTGGCGTTGTGCCTGTCGTCGCCCCGTGCACGCGCTCAAACCTACACCACCAATTCGCTGCTCACTGCCGGCAGCCCTCTCACGGAAATTTCCAGTGCTCCCGGAACGGGCGGAGCCGTAGGGCTTGTTCATCCGGCAGCAAGCAGTTCGACAAACCTGCTGCTCCTCTACACCAATCCCTGGGGCGTTAGCAGCGGCAGCGGAACCATCTCAATGACCTATACCGGTTCCGGGACGATCGTGACTACGATCAATCTGAATGGCCTTCCGGGTGGAGGCGTCGATGGCTCTCCCTTCGTCCTCTTGGGGTGCGATCAGTGGGCGGGTTGTGCCGCCGCCGGTCAGCCGCTGCAGTTCCCGAAACAGCTCTCCGGCATGTCATCGTTGATCGTTGACTACAGCTACGCTCTCTCCGGCAACATCGGCGGAAATCGCGATATCGACATGATCTGGGACGAGTGGGTCTGCAATTCGAGTCACCCCAACGGCATCCCCGATTGTCTCGAAGTCGAGGTATTGCCCTACTACAATTTTGCCGACGGCCACGGTGGAGCAACCTTCGTCCAGACGCTGAATTTGCCGGTAACTCTGAACGGCAGCTCTGGAACCTTGAGTTTCGACGAGTACCTCTGGGGCCAGGCAGTCCTTTATTTCCCGCATGACCTGCCGGGTTTGCCGTCGGCCTCGATCCGGTTCGACATGCTGACGTTGCTGAATCAAGCGGTAAACGATTTCGGCGACTCTTCTTTCTCCTGGCTCATGGGAATGGAGGCCGGCACGGAGTTCGGAGACAATTCGGCGCAATCGTATGCCTTCACGCTCACCAATCTGGCCTTCGAACAAACCTTGGCCGGTAGTGTCGCGCCGCCCCCTCCACCTCCGGTAACGCCGCCCCCTCCTCCACCTCCGGTAACCCCACCCCCGCCGCCTCCGGTAACACCGCCTCCTCCTCCGCCCCCGCCACCCGTGTCGGTCCCGGCTCCCAATACCTGGTACACGGTGGTTTCCCGCAACAGCGGCGAGTGCCTGGATGTGCCCACCTGGTCTGGATCGAACTGGGGCATGATCCCGGGAACTCAGCTACAGCAATATACCTGCTGGGGCGGTCCGATGCAGAAGTGGCAATTCACGCCGGTTTCAGGCGGATATGAGATCACCAACCAGAACAGCGGCATGCAACTCGATGTGGCGGGCGGCCCGGCGGCAACCGCATATGTAAATGGCAACGCGGTGGTGCAATGGCCGTACTGGGGGGGAGCCAACGAGATCTGGCAGGTGGTGCAAAATCCGGATGGTTATTACGAAATTCAGCCCATCAATAGCGCCGGCTTTGAGTGCCTGGACGTAATTTCCACCACGCAGACCAACTACGGCCAGAACCTGGCAACCCCTGTTCAGCAATATGCCTGCTGGGGCGGTCCGATGCAGGAATGGTCCCTGATCCCAGCCCAATAAAATGCATTACTACAACTCAAAATCTTCGCAAGCTGCGAAGATTCTTGTGGGGCGGCCCCTTGGGCTGCGCCGGGCGCTTCGCCCGGCATTCTTTGGTTGCGGCTCCATGGCGCGGCACTCCTGCCTGCCGTCTTGACGCATCGAGGCACGTGCGGCCGTTCGCGAGCCATCGCAGGGCACGGCACCGCGTACGCAAAAGAGCGCCGCCGCTCGCATGTACAACAAAGCGAGATCGGCGGCGCTAGCGACTCTCTAAGAACCAGCTAATCGTGATGCCTATGGTGGTGGTGGGTGGGTTGCGAAGGCTGCGATGGTTGAGACGGCTGCGATGGCTGGGAAGGTTGAGATGGTTGAGAGGGCTGCGAAGGAGCCGACCCACCGCCCAAGGTCTGTTCGAAATCCAGCTTTGTGAGTGTGAATGTGTACGATTGAGCCGAATTGTCACCGAACTCCGTGCCGGCCTCCATCCCCATGAGCCAGGAGAAAGAGGAGTTGCCATAATCGCTAGCGGCTTGTTTCAGCAGCGTCAGCATGTCGAACCGGATCGACGCCGAGGCCAGACCCACTCCGCTGTGCGGGAAGTAAAGGACCGCTTGGCCCCAGGTGTATTCATCGAAACTTAAGGTTCCAGAGGCGCCATTCAGCGTCACCGGCAAATTCACCGTTCGGACGAACGTTGCTCCGCCGTGGCCGTCGGCAAAATTGTAGTAGGGCAATACCTCGACTTCGAGACAATCGGGGATCCCGTTGGGGTGACTCGAATTGCAGACCCACTCGTCCCAGATCATGTCGATATCGCGATTTCCGCCGATGTTGCCCGAGAGAGCGTAACTGTAGTCAACGATCAACGACGACATGGCGGACAGTTGTACGGGAAACTGCAGCGGCTGGCCGGCGGCGGCACAACCCGCCCACTGATCGCACCCCAGTAGCGTGAAAGGCGAGCCATCGACGCCACCGCCCGGAAGTCCGGTCAAATTGACATTGGTCACGATCGACCCAGTACCCGTATAGTTCATCGAGATGCTTCCGCTGCCGCTCGATATACCCCAGGGATTGGTATAGAGGAGCAGCAGGTTTGTCGAACTGCTTGCTGTCGGATGGACAAGCCCAACTGCTCCGCTTGTGCCGGGAGCACGGGAGCTTAGCGTAAGAGGGCTGCCCGTACTCAGCAGCGAATTCGTGGTGTAGGTTTGAGCTCCTGCAGTGAGGGATAGCGATAACGCCGCGAACACGGCTGCGCAGAAGTCTCTTGACCGAAAGCTCCGCGCGGAAGTGTGCATATGAGACATGTTCCTTCTTTCTATAGTTGTATTGGGTCCTGCTATTGGACGCACCTCCACGGAGTATATTATGGGCAGATTAATAAATACAATAGCTACGATCGCTTTTTATGAATGCCTCGATCCCAGGCTAATGCTCGTCAACCAACCGCAGCCGGCAGATCTGTTCGCTGACTTCCACTAGCTCTGCGCTGAGTTGTTGAAAACGGCGAAATTCGGCAATCTCCCGCTCCGCCTTCCGAACCGCTGCTCTGGTTGGCAGGGCTTCGGTTACGGTTTTGCCGCGCCGTTTGTATGTGATCCGCAAACTCGGCCCATGACCCGGATCGTCAAAACGCGCGCAGTGGCAACCTGGCTTCCCGCAGCGCCGGATCGCTCCCACAATAGATCCCGGCCGCATATCGCTAAGACCGGCAAGGGTGGCTAGTATTTCGCTGCGCCGGGTTGCCAGACGAATAAGAAGCTCGGACACAATCTCTCTCCTTTCGCTGGAAGTATTGCATACTTCCAGAATGGCGCGCCAAAAAAAGAACAGCCTGTCCGGCTGCACCAACGAATGGCTACTATCGTCCGTGCCCGCCAGCCAAGGTCTGCTCGAAATCCAGCTTTGTGAGTGTGAGTGTATACGATTGCGCCGCATTTCCTCCAAACTCCGTTCCCGCCTCCATTCCCATGAGCCACGAAAAGCAGGATTTGCCGAAATCGCTGGCGGCTTGGTTCAGCAACGCCAGCATGTCGAACCGGATCGAGGCCGACGGCAAACCCGGCAGGTCATGCGGAAAATAAAGGACATCTTGGCCCCAGATGTACTCGTCGAAACGTAACGTTCTGGAAGCGCCGTTTAGGATCACCGGCAAATTCAGGGTCCGGACGAACTTTGCTCCACTGTGGCCGTAGCGAAAACTGTAGTAAGGCAATACCTCGACTTCGAGACAGTCGGGGATGCCGTTGGGGTGATTCGAATTGCAGACCCACTCGTCCCAAATCATGTCTATATCGCGATTTCCGCCGATGTCGCCGGAGAGAGCGTAACTATAATCCACGATCAACGACGACATGCCGGACAGTTGTACGGGAAAGTGCAGCGGTTGCCCGGCAGCCTCGCAGCCCGCCCACTGGTCGCATCCTAATAGTGTGAACGGCGAGCCGTCGACGCCTCCGCCCGGAAGCCCGCTCAAATTCACATTGGTCACGATCGACCCGGAACCCGTGTACTTCATCGAAATCGTTCCGCTGCCGGTCTTCACAGCCCAGGGATTGGTGTAAAGCAGCAACAGATTTGTCGGGCTATTGGATGCCGAAGCAACAATCCCCACGGCTCCGTGTGTGCCGGGAGCGTTGGACGTTTTCGTAACAGGGCGGCCCGCGCTCAGTAGCGACTTCGTGGCATACGTTTGCGCTCCTGCGCTCAGCGGCAAACACAACGCTGCGAACATCGCCGCGAAGAGATCTTTTAATAAAATCCTGATCACCGCTACCCGTCAATGAAATTGGCTGCTGGAACCGCTTGCCCAGTCCCGCTTCGAGCTGCCCACGCGGGAATGATCATCTCCGCTGGCAAATTGTCACATACGTGCGCCATCGCTCTCTCGACGGATCGGGAGAGCGGTTGTTCGCCGGAGAGAACTAAATCCGCGTACGCAGCCGTGGGCCGTACGTGTCGCGCGGCCATGGGCTGAACCGTTTCCTGAAATTGCGCAATCACCGACTCCACCGTGCGCCCTCGCTCCGCGACGTCCCGGAGTTTGCGGCGCCGAAAGCACACCTCATCCGGCGCGTCGACGAAAATCTTCGTGCCGGCAACTTGCCGCAATTCGGGCCAGTAGAGCGCAAATATGCCTTCGACAATCAACAATGGACCCGCGGCAAAACGGTCGCCGTGCGGGTCGCGCGTATGCGTTGCGAAATTGTAGACCGGCCGCTGCACCGCTCCCCCGCGGCTCAGCGACTCCACTTGCTCAATGAGAAGCTCGTGATCTAACGCATCCGGCGAGTCGAAGTTCACTCGCTCCCGTTCCGCAGGCGCCAGCGCAGTCAGGTCGCGGTAATAGCTGTCCAGCACGAGTACCGAAGCACCGAGTTTCTCGGCCAGCGCTTTGGATAATTCCGTTTTCCCCGCGCACGACGGACCCGCGATTGCAATGATGTACCGGTTGAAATACATACCAATGGGAGCAGGCCTTCGACCTGCATTTCTTGCCGTAAACACGACCGGGGCGTGCGGAAGCGCACGCCCCGGCCGTGTAGCTTAGTTGATGCTCCCCGCTACGAAGTTGTCCCAAATAATATCCGTAGGCGGTGGCACATCTCCATTCGGATCGATGTAGTAGAGGCCCGGATAACCGCTAGTGACGCCCGAGTGATCGGTCACGGTTGCGATCGTCGTCCCATTAACCTTCATGGTCACTGTGGAACCTTTAACCTGGCACCAAACGACATCGTTCGTTTTCGGAGTCACCCTGCTCAAATACAGGCTGGTCGGGCCGCCTGTTGGAGGATTAGGCTCCATGCTCCAGATGCGATAGTGATAGTCGGCCGGGAAGTCCAGCGCGTCCCAACCGCAACCGATGTAAGACTCCGGAGTAGACGGCGCTGCATTCTGCCGTAACTGGACTCCAGCTTGCGGTGTACTGTGGGGATCCGCTGCTACTACCGTAGCCGTCGCGTATTGATTGCTCGGGAACGCTCCGTAACCGGTGTAGACAGCACACTCTTGCGAATAGTATCCCCCGCCGCCCGCTTGATTGTTCTGGTAAACCAGGGGACTGTATGAGCCGTACTCGAATCCGCATCCGACCCAGTTGGATCCAAGATAATATCCTGTCGGTCCCGAGAAACTATCAGATACCAACGGTGTGTAACCCGAGGAAGCTCTTATGTTCAGAATCGCCGTGCCGCTACTCGCACCAATCGAGCCTGTGATCGTCACACTGGACGGGATGGCCGCGTACGCGAACCCCGTTGAATCAATGGTCGCCACCGAAGGATTGGACGACGACCAGTTGGTGATCTTTGCGCTGCTTCCATCCGCATACTTAACGCTTCCGGTGAAGCGCACGAAAGATCCCTGCGTAACAGTGGCCGTGCTGGGGGTGATGGTCAACGAAACAATGGCCGGACCGGCGCCGGCGGAAAAGTTATCCCAGATTATGTCGCTTGCAGAAGGTTGAAAGTTCGGATCAACATAATATAAGCCCGGGTAGCCGCTGGTTAGGCCGGAATCGTCTGTCGCCTGTGCAATCAAAGTCCCATTCACCTTCATGGTGACGTTTGTGCCCAGTACCTGACACGTCACCACGTCACCGGTAGCCGGAGTCACATTGCTCAGATAAAGACTGGTAGGTCCGCCGCTTGGGGGATTCGGGCCCATGCTCCAAATGCGATAGTGATAGTCGGCTGGAAAATCCTGCGCGTTCCAACCGCAAGCAATATAAGACTCCGGAGTAGACGGTATAGCATGCTGCCGGAGTTGGATTCCCGCCTGTGTGACACCGGATGGAGTTGGTGCTACCACCGTCGCCGTGGCGTACTGGTCACTGGGAAAGGGCCCGTAGCCGGTGTACACGGCGCAGTTTTGTGACCAATATCCGCCGCCTCCGGCGTGAGTGTTCTGGTAAACCAGCTTATTATAGGTGCCCAGGAAGAACCCGCAGCCCGTCCAGTTGCTACCCAGATACGCCCCGTCAGGTCCGGTATCGAAGTTATCGGAAACTAGTTGGCTCTGTGCCAGGCAAAGACCGGCAGAACCGATGCTCGCGAAACAAACTGCTACTGCTAATACAATTTTCATCTCAATTCAATCTCCTTAAAATTACGCAAACACCTTACTTGCCCACTTGCCTGATTCAAGAACTCAGGGCCGGAATCCTTGGCTCAGTGGCGCGTCCTCATAGGCTGCCGTCTCCCGAGCTCTCGGGACACTTGCCTCTTCGTGCTATGCATGCGCCACTTCTGCACGATTTTGTTTGTGGAAGAACACTTCGAGCGCGGGATTTCTACACCGTAGTTCCGACCTCTCTCCAAAAAGAAACTCCCGGCACGTCGTTACCGAAAAATCCCGGATGATATTGCAGATCTTCTTTTCGGTCGTGTGCAGGTTCACGTAAGATTTGAAGCGCCGCCCGTACGGCATCGGAAGGCGCGGGTGATCGGGATCGATCTCGCGCGGGTGAATGTAAAACATTACCGGCCCGCCACCGGCCAGCACGCGTCTGCTCATGCGCCGGATGACACGGTAAGGAAACAGGCGCAGATAACCGCCCCCAAAAAAGCACATCCTGGCCGGCCCCACTTCTGCCACCGTCGCGGGCAACTCGATCAGGCTCTCCTCTGCCACAAAGTGCGGGCCTAGCGGGCTGCTTGGATTGCCTCCGTGCCCGCGCCGCGCCGGAAACACAGACGAATCGTACAGATAACCGCTCTCGCGGAGTTCGCTAAAAAACCACGGAATTCGCTCGGTCGAAGAGAATCCCGCCGCTCGATAACCCAGCACCGGAGTTCCGCTAATGTCCTCCAATAACAGCCGTGAACGCCGCGCGTCCGCTCGAAACGCGCTCGGTGTCATCGTGTAGGCAAGCCGGTGGGCGTAGCCGTGCGACGCGATCTCGTGCCCTCGTCGAACCGCCTCGCGAACAAGCTGGGGATAACGTTCGGCTACCCAACCCAGAAAAAAGCAGGTCACATAGTTTGCCTGTCCGCCGCGCGGGTCGCTGAACAGATCCAACAGCCGCAGAAAATTCGCTTCCACTCGCGACGGAAGCGACGTCCACGAACTAATATCGGGCGCCGAACTGACATCGAGGATATGAAACCAATCCTCTACGTCAATCGAGAAAATGCATTGCCCCATTTTCTGCATTCGTAAGTTACCTATACCCCGGGTATATGTCGGACAAGCTTCGGGCCGAGAACATTCGTCAGCGCCAGCGGGAGCTTCTGCCACATACGCGTCGCTATCTGCATTCCATTCTGATGAGCACTCGGCATTGCCCCCCGGCGGTTGAGCCAGTAACCCCAGTGCAAGTCGCTTGCCACTGCGCCCCATTGCCGTTTGAAGTCGTATGTCCCGGAATTACGGCTCGAACGCCCAAAATCCAGACACTCATATCCCTGTTCGGCGCCGAATGCGAGGATGTTCCAATAAAGAAACATATTGGGCTTGAGATTCAGGAACTTGCGATACGACGAAGCCCAGGCCACCTCCAGGGTTCTGCGAAAGCCGAGCAGAAAGCCTGCCGCCACCGTCTTCTCTTCCAGGCGCGCCACGCAGATGCGAGTATCTTCAGGAAACCGGTGAAAAATTTCTGCAAAGAAGTCGCTCGAATAGGACGGTGATCCAAGATCCCGCATGTTATGCCGGTATACTTCGTAAAATTCGGTGAGCAGTTCCGGTCCGCCGATTTCCGAAGTCATGCCAAAGCTCAGCGATTTGCGCACCAGGTTCCGCGTCTTCTTGTCCAACCGGCTCAGGCGCGTGTCGGCGTCCTTCTCAATCGGCAGTACAGCAGCGATCTTGTCCTGCCGCCGCACGAGCGGTAGCGCATGCTCTGCCGTCTGCCGCAGTTCGAGATAAGTCGCATTACTCTGTTGCGCGCACTGAATGGCGGCTTCGAGCAGTAAGTTCCCGATCGCGGCTTCCTCCGCAACAATACCTCCCCCTTTCAGGTGCGGCATGGAGGATAAATAACTGCGCAGCAGACATTTCTGCGAGATAAGCGGCAGAATCCCGCGAATCCTGCCGTTCTCTTCCGCGGCCAGATAAATCCCCGGCCAGCCGAAAACCTCCTGAAACACGTATCTCCAGGACCAGCGGTGATAGTTCGTGCACTCCGCATGGTTGAGTACAAACTCATCCCACCGCGCACGATCGGTTTCGGTACACGTACGAATTTGGATATCGCTCATTGTGAATTTCAAAAATATTTTGCGTGGGCCTGCCGCTGTGGGGCAGTTGCCGCTCTACTGCCCCGTGGGGCAGGCCGGCCGCTGCTGGCGGACTGGCAGTCCGCCGCCAATCACGACACGAGTTCGGTGGCGCGCAGGCCGGCGGCCCGCTCCATGTAATCGTAAATTCCGCGAATGGAACTTAAGCGCGATGCCGGCGGGCGGTTACTTAGAAAAACTGCGTCAGAATACGGATCGTTCGGATGATATCCGTGCATGCCCTCCGGCAGCCAGTTTCCAGAATGAAAGTCGCTGCGGTAGAACATAAATCCGCTATTGAGCAGAAAAATCGTTTCTCCAAAGCGGAGGTCGGGGAAATAAATGCCAAGCTCTTGCAATTCTCGGTCACTGAGAATCTGGCCGCAATTCTGGCCCGCGAGACACGCATTCACAGACGCGCGCGCCTTCTCGTTGAAAAACCAGAACCGCGCCATCGTGGAGTCATACACGACCAGATAGTCGTCGGGCATTCTCCAGCCCAGCGCATCGACGTCTTTCATCAGATCGTACCGGTCCGTCACTGGAGCCATGCCGTGATCGGAGAAGATTGCAAGCGAAGCGTCCGGGTCCAGGCGCAATGCCGTTTCACAGAGCGTCCGCAGCTTCCTTTCATACTCGCCAAGCATTCGCTCCAGCCGCTCCGGGTAAGCCCAGAACGTATGTAGCTCGCGATCGAGCTCGCACAGATAAACAAAGAAAAACTCGGCATCTGAGTTCTCCAGATCCGCCTGTGCGCGCTCGAGTATCTGCTCATCGTTCCAATGGTGGTACGAGTACACGCGGTAGGGAATGTGAGCATCCAAAAGTTTGTCGAAAATCGATGGCGCGCCCGAAATACCGCCTGGTTCGTAGATGCAACGCCGTTCCACCCAGTTGAAAAATGGCATGAGCGTCGGCTTCACATAGCACTCGAACTGCGGCCCCATGTGAAATAAGCGCCGCCCCGTCTCTTTAATCAGCTTCTGCGTGACGCGGTGATTTGCCAGTTTCTCGGGAAAATGGCGCAGCCAGCGCATCCAGGCGAACGGCGACTTCGCCGGATCGTAATAGAAAAGGTTCCAGTGGCCGTGGTTACTCGGTGGTTCGCCGGTCAGCAGGCTCGGAATCGCCCCGGAGCTGAACCCCAGCACTGTCTGCACCGGCTGTCTGTAGACAAGCAGGTCGTTGAGAAAGCGCTGGCCTTCGAGAACTTTCCAACCGAGCGCATCGATGAGGACGCATAGAGAGATGCGGCGCTTGCGAGTATTCATAGAACTAGTCATGCTGCAATATTTGTAAGTGCAAGCCAGTTACCTTTTCCCCCACTGTGGCGCACGCTTCAGCGTGCCGCCGTGGCCTTCAGGCCGCGGTTCGGTCTTCTCGTCCAAAACCTTCGTAAGCTGCAAACAATTTTTGCGGGGCAGCCCCTCGGGCTGCGGCTCCGCCGCTCTGTAGAGTAGGCCCTCGGCCTGCGTTTCTGTAGACTTGACTGGCCCTCTCACGCGAAAGCGCCTGCATAGCTCAAACGCTCGCTGCGCGCAAGCGGCGGTAGCCCAAGCTCGCGAGCCGCATTGTCGTGATAGAACTTCAGCAGCACGTCGTCGGGAAGATTGACTCCATAAATCTTCCAAGCGCCCATCCAGGGGTATCCCGGATAGTCGAAAGCTTCGTCATCAGTTTCAAAAAATCGGAAATATGTCCGATAGCAATCGACCGATAACTTCGTATCCATGCCGAACATCACACGATCCTGGAACTGCTCGAGGAATTGCCGGGCGCGCCGCGGCTGGCGCCCGAGTTCCGCGAGGCGTCCTCCCAGTTCAACCACCAGATTCGGATACCGTTCCATCCATTCCGTGACTTCGTCCAGATCCTCCGGGTGATTGGCCATGTGTAGCCCCCAGAAGCGCGTGCCTGGGTGTTTCTCAAACACATGGTTGCGCTGCGCGAGCAGCTCCGGCTTATTCGGAAAACCCTTGCCAAAGAAGCTCCAGTCGGGATGTACGATGAGTTGCTGATAGCGTTCGTTGTGCCGGTCGACGCGCGCGAAGAAGGCGTCGGGATCGGCTGTATGGATACCGACGGGCATGCCCAATCGCCCGGCCCGCTCCCAAACACAATCGAGACGCGGGTCATCGATGCGCACCAGTTTGCCGCGCCGGTCGCGCACCGTAAGGCCGAGATCCTTCAGCACCTTAACGCCCTTGGCGCCGGCTGCGTGCGCCTCTTCCAGCGTTTCTATAAGATAGTTCGGCTCATCGATGCGCGAATAATCGATTTGCGTAAAAACGAAGAACCGTCCTGGAAATTTCCCGGCTAAGTCGTCGATCGATTTGCGCAACCGCTCGCCCCAACCGCCCGTCAGGTTGATGCAAGCCTTCACGTTGGCTTCGTCCATCACGCGGATAAACTGCTTGGGATGGAGGTACCCTTGCATCACCACGCCGTCGTTCAGATGACAATGAACATCAATGACGGGGTACCGTGCCCGGCGAACCTCGGTCGTGCGCGCCCGCAACATACTCTGAGGAGCGAAATCGCGAAGCTGCAAAGTGTCGCGCGCAGGCGCTAAATGTAAATGACTGTACCCGATCGTGGCAGCTTGATTGGGATCGTTCTTATTGGACGCTTTGCGCAGTTGGCTGGCTTTCGCCAGCCCCCAACGCAGAGCTTTCTTCAGCCGCCAGCCGGATTCGCGCGCGTGATAGGTAAGTGAGTCAATCAGCATGGAGTAAAACCTTAGCAACGAGTTGATTCGACAAAGACATGAAAATTGCGCGCCACCAGTTTCGCCGCCGCGCGCCACGATAGAGGTTCGCGCCTGTCGGCAAGAGGAAGCGGAAGCCGCGCCACAACCCTGGCTAATTCATTCGGCGACTCCGTCCCCGGTTCCGCGCTCGCGAAGAACAATTCGCTCGCGGCGCCGTAAACCAGATAGCGCGGAGACATGGAACACGCAAGCCGCGCCCAGCCGAGCCAGTTGCGCCGAAGCGTCGGCCGCGATACGTATGCAGCGCGCGCCCAGCCCTTTGCCCGCGCAAAGATCGGCTGTTGAGCGGCCACCGCTTGAAGCAACTCCCGGCGCGCGAGCGTAGCGCTCCGGCCGGTAATGCGGGCGAGCGTCCAACGCCAGAGCGCTTCGGCATCCGAAACCGCATCCTGCCATTGCGGAAAGTGAGCGGGGTTGCCGGCTATCTCGCCCTCAAGCTTCAGATCGGTACATTGCGAAACCAGGCTCGCGAAACGCTGCAGAGGAATCGGCGCTGGCTGCGGATCATGGGAAGCCGCAAGCTCTTTGAGGCGCGCCGCCCGATCGCGGTAACTCGGAGCATATTGCCCGGTTGCCAACAAGTAGCAAGCCGCCATCGCAAGGTACAACTTAGCAATGCGGTAGCGCACCACGGTCTGGTTTTCCTCAAATCCATTTGCATCTGCGGCCGATTCGAGCTGCTCGATCATCCGGTTGCACAGAAACCACCAGCCGTCCTCTTGCGGAATATCGGCGGCGGTAAATGGCGGTATCAGATGCAACGTATCTTTGCGGCCCCACAGCACAATGCCGCGCTCGCGAAGTTCGTACGCGTAAATATGCGGCTTCATGCCGCGTAACTGCGCGCTGTCCGAAGCCACGACAGCTATCTTGCACCGGATTCCCTGCTCCAGCAGGCTCGCCTCGATCGCTCGCTCCAGTTCCGAAACTTGTAACCGGGCAGGACCATCGAACACAACCAGAAATGTCGCATCGCCCAACGCGCGCCAGCCGGCGCCCTCGCGTTTCAAGGTCGCTTCGCCGCGAGACATGCTGCCGGTCAGCACAATGGCCCGGGCACTGGGACCTGCCGCGGCAGCGCACAAACGCGTTCCTTCGCTGACAATCGTCGCCTTCGCGGCTTCGCAGTCCCCGCTCGGCGCATCTACGGCAACTACAGAACCGTGCGCGTGAGCAAGGGGTTTCTCTTTAAGCAAAACTCTCTACTCCCGAATCGGATGGCTTTCGGTTTGGCGATGCGAGTTTATACCCCCGCGCCTTGCCTCGTTTCCAGGCCTGGAACGGTTCAAACGACCGGCGTTTGACCGAGGCAATGGCTGCCATCACCGCGTACCCGGCCTGCAGCCAGGCAAAACACAGGTCGTCTCCAAAGCCCCGGTTCCAGTTGCGCCGCCGCATATACGCGCTCGATTGCGCATGTTCGTCCAACCAGTGCCCGGTGGCCCGTCCGATCACGCTGCGTTTGTGCACGAGCCGCGCCTTGGGCGCGATCACCAGCACCGCCCCGCGTGGCAGACGCGCGCAGAAATCGATGTCCTCCGCAATCGAAGCGCCCGTCAGGTTCGTATCGAAGCGCATGGCGCGCACGGCCGATGCGCGAAAGCTCATCGCCGCCCCGGTAAACTGCTTCACGCGCTGCGGGCCGCTCTCCCGCAGGCGATTCGCATACCAATAAATAGGTTGGCGATCGTCATGGAAAGCGCCGGTCACAAACACCTTTTCGAATATGCGCCGCAACAGCGGCGGTACTGCGTAATTCGTGAAAATTCCGGAGACTCCGGTGATTTCCGGCGAATAGGCGGCTAGGAGCTCTTCCAGATAATCCGGCTCAAGAATGACATCGTCGTCCAGAAATACCCAGATGTCGCCCTTCGCCCGATCCGTGGCCGCGTTCCGTGCCGCTGTCAGACCCGAAAGATACGGCGCGTAAATATAAATGAACGGAATCGGATAATCCGGCGATTCCAACGCGGGAGTCGCCCCCTGATCGACCACGATGATTTCGTCCGGCCGGCGCGTCTGTATCATGACGCTCGCGAGCGTGCGCCGCAGGTCCTCGGCGCGGTTCTTCGTCGGAATAATCACCGAGACCGTCTGGGCGCTCGCGGCTTGCTGGCTGTGTGCTTCCTTCGATGGCATAGGTTGTGTCGCTTTCAAAAGAGGTCCGCTTTGCTGCTCCGCGGATCGAACTCGGGAGAACGGCGTGGCGCGGACCAGCCTAGGGGCTGCCGGACGTAACCGGCCAGCCATTGACGTTCCATCCTCGTCAATCCAAAAAACCAGGTGGCGGCGAGGAACACCGTCAATTGCACGAGCACCGTGACGATAAACGAGGCGAAGCTCCAGTCAGCGCCAAGGGCGATTTTTTCGGAAACTGCGAAGAAGAGCGCGCCGACCAAAAAGGCCCGCCCCAGCCCGCCGCGCAAATACTCCCAGGCGCTCAGCTCGGCGGCCCGCAGCGCATACCGGAGCTGAATGAACATCTTGATGACCAGCATGGGAACGACCGTTCCCACGGCGATGCCAATCAAGCCGTAAGAGCGTCCCCAGATCACGCTAAGGACAATATTGGCGATTCCCTCGGCAATCGTCCACCAGCCCAGCGGGCCATGCTGGCCCTTGGAAATCACGATCAGCAGCGCCGCGTGCTGGGTCAGGTTGATCATATATCCAAACGCCAGAACCGCGACGATCGTGTATGCGGAGACGAGTTCCTGGCCCACCCAGAGGCGTAGTAGTATCCGGCCGTCCGCCAGCAGCAAAACTCCTCCCAATATGGAAAGAAGCGCCAGAAATCGCGTCCAGCGGAGCAGCAGAGCTTGCAGCTCTTTTTGCCGCCGCCCGCCGTCCAGTTCCGTCATGGCGCCTAACACCGGCCCGCCGGCCGCCACCACCACCGACTTGAAGCACTCAATCAGTCGCGTGGCGACGTTGAACGGGGTCACGAAACCCACGCCCAACACGTACGCAATCACCGCGGAATCGGAGTAGAACCGGAGATAATCGCCGAGCGATACGAGCAGCGACCGCAAGCTGAATCCGAACAACTCGCGAATGCGCCGCCACCTCACGAGCCGGAAATTTGCCTGCGCCTGCGGATCGGCAATAAACAAGAAGATGACATGCTGCCCCAAAGACAGGAATGCCACCACCACGGTTGCAATCGCGACGGCCAGAATCCCATAGCCCAGCTTGAGAACAACGATCAGAATGATGGCGCGCGTGACGGTGTTTGCAATCCCGGCGGCATTGTACAAGTCCCACCGGTTATGCGCGGAAATATAGGTAGCGAGCATGCGCGTCGGAAACATGACGGCGATGCTTACGCCCAGCAGAAACAGCAGCCAACTGAACATTCGAGGCGTTATCCCTTCGACCTGCGTGAACCGCGGCAGCAGATACGCTATTCCAACGGAAAGCAGGCATATGAGAACCGCAGTCCCGATCACTAGCAGCAGCGCCGAACTGAATGTTCGATCCACTTCCTCGCGCTGGGACCCGCCCCGAAACAAAGAGACGTACCGGAACATGGCGGAGCGCATGCCCAGATCGAGCAACCCGTAATAATCGAGGATGGAGCTGGCCAGCACCCACACGCCGTAATCGACCGCGCCCAGATGATGCACCATGATGGGCGTCAGCAGCGCAGTACTCGCCGCCAGAACCACCAATCCAAACCAGTTCGATAGAATACTGCGAGTCATTAGCTAGAAAGATGCCGGGTGATAAGCCGGCCCGGCCTCCGCGCTCGATAAGCCGGGTTCCGGCATGGTCCGGTTTCCGCACAGGTCCATATACATCTCTTCGGTAGAACGGACCTGCTGCTCTAGTACAAAGTTTTCGTGCAAGCGTTTTCGGGCAGCCCGTCCCATCTCCCTGCGTCTCGCCGCGTTCCCCGCCAGCAGAGCGATTGCATCGGCCAGCTTGTGGGAGTCTCCCGGTGGTACCAATAGTCCTTCCCTGCCATGGTTTATCGCTTCCGGAATGCCGCCGACATTCGATGCCACCGTGGGCAGCCCGGAACCCATGGCCTCCAGTACGGTCAACGGGAAGCCCTCATAAAACGTGGGCAGAACATTGATGTCGGCTGCCGCCAGCCATTCCGGCACATTCTGTCGATAACCCTCGAAACGAATGCAAGCGGAGAGGCCAAGCTGCTCGCATAAACCGCGCAGCTCCGGTTCCCGTTCTCCTTCTCCGAGACAGATCAGCTTTAGATTCGGGTGAGAGCGTAAGAGCTGGCGCATCGCCTCGAAAAGAACAGAATGGCCTTTGCCGGCATGAAAGCGCGCGACCGCCATGAGAACTAAGTCCGTATCGAAAAACCCCAGAGAACGCCGGATCGCCTGACGCGCCCCTTCCCGCACATCAAAGCGCCGCGCATCCACTCCGTTATGAATGACCGAGATCTTTCTCTCCGGTATACGCTTCCTGGTTTTCAGAAAACGGGCGTCCGAATCGCAAACCGCGATATAACGCGAAACGAAGCGAGCCGCCGCGCGATCGAGTACATAACTCGCCTTCCAGCCCGTCCGCCACGCTTCGGTGCCATGCAGGGTCTCGACAATCGCCGGAACCCGGCACGCCCATGCGATCGGGCTCGCAAACAAACTGCTCCAGAACATGTGCGAGTGCACGACGCGCGGCCGCTCCCGCCGCAGGAGCCTCGCGAAGCGCAGCGCCGAGGCAACATGTTTAGGACTCGAAAGCGCCAGCCGCGTAATCGCAATATCCGCCGGGAGAGCGTCTCGGAAACGTTCATAGAGCGCCGGATCGCACACAAGCTGCGCCCGAAATAATCTCGGCGAAAAGTTGCGCAGCAAACCGCAAATGTGTCCTTCCACTCCCCCCCACAGTGTGGAGTTGGTAAAGTGCAGAACGGAAACGCGAGTGTCGTTTGAGCGCTGTCTATCGAAAAATTGCATGTCTATGTGGGCAGATCCTCAAGCATCGTGCCGATTGCTAATCGGCCCTGCCCGAAACTTCCGCCGCAGGCCGCCCGCGTCGCATCCACCAGGAGAGCTCTGCCCCTTCAGCCGCCGGCGCGCTGGCGCGCGGTCTCTTGAGCGTGAGCGATAAGGGCCTCTCGACCAGCAGGTAAAGGACAATGGCACTCATCCACGTAGCAATCAGCCCGCCAATCAGGGCGCAGAAGTAAAGCGGCAGCGAATGCTGCGCAGGTTTACTATGCGGGAGCAGGAGGGCCACACTCCGCAAGGCAAGGCCGTGCACAAGATAATAGGAGTAACTGAAATTGCCCCAGTACCGCATCGGCGCCCAGGTGCACACTTTCTGCAAAACTCCCGGGTACTCCAACGCGTGAAGCACAACAAAGAAAACGGCTACGCTCATCAGCGCGGTCGATACGACCCCGATCGGCTGGGCTCCCGGCCCGCCCGGTGAAAGCGCAAAGTGATAGCTCGCCAGAAAAATCAGGGCCGCGATCGAAATCCACTGTCCCGCCCGCGAAACCAGTGAATGAATCCACCCGCTTCCGGCAACCTCCTGAAGCAGCATGCCGGAAATGAACGATAACATCCTGATCTGGGCACCTCCGAGGAACAACGCTTCCACCACACAAAACACAACCCCGGTTGCGGTCAAGAAGGCCAGCCGGACGATCTTATTCCCGCCGCCACGGCGCAGAATCACCACCAGCAGCGGTACAACCAGATAAAAAGCAAACTCGAAGCTAAGACTCCAGGCCACCGTAACAATCGGTGTAATGGGAAAAAGTCCGGGCAAAAAGGCAATATTTTCGAAAATGTACTTTACGGCTGCCGGGGCGCGCGCCGGTATCCTGCTCTCCGCGGGAAATAGTACGGATAGCACGAAGTAGCAGCCTAAAACCGCCAGGAAGGCGGGATAGATACGCTTCGCCCGGCGCTGCAAAAAAGTAACATAGCGAACGCGCTTATGAACCAACGCGCCGTAAATAAGGAAGCCGCTCAACACGAAGAAGAGGTCCACCCCCACATTGCCGGCCCGGCCCAGATATTCCGAGATCCGGAACAGGCCCGGATCGGCGTTAAGATACAGCCCGAAAAAGGCGTGCGCGTGAACGAAGAACACCGCCAGAACAGCCAATCCCCGCAGCCCTTCCATGGGCAGCAAGCGCGTCCCCGCCCCCGGACTTTCGAACCACGTCTCCGCGCTGCGAGCAATCTTTTGCCGCAAATGATCGAGAACCGGCATCTAATCGCTCACCCGCGCCGTGGAGCTGGCGAGCGGGGCCCAGTCGGCATCGTCGAAATACAATTGCGTCGAACTCGGCTGTGGAACCGAAACGTCGCTCGCTTGCTGCCGCTTGCTGGCTTCGCTGCGAATGTCGCGCAGCAGTGTTGGAATCGTAGCCGTGAGCGCCGTCATGATCCAAAACGGCTTCTGATATTCGGCGGAAACGAACACCGCCGCTGCCGCAAAGCCGAGCAAGCCGGCTTGCATCGCCTGCCCGATATACTGCAAGCGAATATCGCCGGTCCTCATTCCTCTGCGGCGCAACTTGCCCGCCGAGACTAACGCGCCCGTCACCACCGCGCAGTATGCGAGAAATCCAGGAATTCCCAACTCCGCCGCCACTTCCAGGAACGTATTGCAAGCGATCCCCTTGAACTCCCCTGCTACTTCCGAGATCGCCTCTGCTGTGAAATTACCCAAACCGATCCCGGTCAGCGGATGATTCGCGATCATGTGCAGCCCTTCTCTCCAAAATTCCCGCCGTACCTCGGCCCCCACGTAGTCGCCATAATCGGGATGCAACATCCGCTGCAAAGGAGAGGCCGGAGCAAATAACAGCATGGGCAGCAACAAAATTGCGATCGCAATCGCCCCGCGCCGCGCTTGGCCCGAGCACAGAACCATATAGAAGATCACGGCGCACAGCCCTACCAGGCCCCCGCGCGAGGATGCCAGAGTAAAAGCCACCAGCATCACCAGCACGGAACCCGCGCAGAACCGGCGCGTCCAGGGCGAGCCCTTGATCTTCACAAAATACGCTGTCACCGGCAGCACGAGCAGCAGACAGGTCGCAAAGTAATTGGCGTCCCCCGCGATATATCCCGGACGTAAAATGGTTCCACCCGAGGCCTGAAACTCGCGGATCACATACAGCGACGTCAACAGCTCTCCGGCAATCGCCGCGAACAATGTATTTCGCAGCCGCTCATAGGTATCCACCACGCACATGGTGGTGAAGAAAAGCGGCAGATAGTTGAAATACATAAACATCGGATTAAACGTAAGGTTCCCGGTCTTGCTGAGAGTGAGATACGACGCCGTTGCGAGAACGAGTAATACCAGAAACGACCGGATTTCCCAGCTCCTGAAGAACGCCGGCACTCTTGGCCGTGAGAACAGCCGGTAGATTGCATAGCCGCAGCAGATAATGCCCAGCCACTTGACCACGGTGAGTCCCGCAAACGGAGCCTCAAACAGCGGGTGATTCGGCATGGGCGAGATCGCCACCAGGATGTAGAAAAGGATCATACTGACACGGAGCCATCGCGGGGCGCAGCCCCGCTCAAAACCGGAAGCGTGAGCGACCTCAGCGCTTTTAAAGCTGCGGAGCAGTCCGGTGTCTGGCGTAACGAACAAAGATGTTGGGGCGCTCGCTTTCGAGCGACTTCACATACTGGATCGTCTTGCGGCGCACCGGAGCGCGTTCGATGTTCCGGCACCCGCGAATGCCGGCCCACAGCCCTTCGAGAAAAGTGGAAACGTGTCCTCGGCGCAGGGCAAAGTAAGCCATCATCGCGAGGCGGAAGGACACAAAGCGTAAGCCCGACCAGAGCGGGTAATCCCGGTAAGCCACCCAGATGTAATTGCGGGTAAATAGGAAGTCGGGACGGCTACTCGCCCGGCCTTCGAGCGACATTAAGTGATAAACCTGAATTTCCGGGGTGTACAGAATTCGATAGCCCTTGTCCAAAATTCGCAGCCCGAGGTCCCATCCTTCGTGGTAGACAAACAACGGCTCGAAGTACAAACCGGCATGGTCGAAAACCTCGCGGCGGTAGGCCGCCGCGCCTTCCACAAAAAAGTGCGTCGGAAAGCGTTCCTCCGCGAAATGGCGCCAATCTTTTGGATGGCACCACTCCCGAATGCGGAGCTTCCCGGTGTGCGAATCGCGCAGTTGAAACGCCAGCACATGATAGCCGGGCTGCTGCTCGAAAACGCGAACCACCTTGTCAATCGCGTCGGGCGCCACAAAACTCACATCGTTATCGAGAGTAATCACAATTTCACCGCGCGCCGCGCGAATCCCCGCATTTCTGCCGCCGCACGCCCCGAGATTCGCCTCCAGTTCGATCAGCCGCACGCCAGGTCCATACTTCTCGACGACCGCTGCCACGTTTTCTTCCGAGTGGTTGTCCACCACAATGACTTCTTTCGACGGATACTGCTGCGCAACCACTGACTGGAGGGCCTGCTCCAGCGCAGTCATACGTTTGTAATTCAGAATGACAATGCTTACTAGCGGAGTTGACATAATTTACTTGTTGGAATTCCGGTTATCTTGCTACGGCCGTGCGCTCTCTCAACCGCGCTGCGGGCTCGAACCCCGTGACAGTTCGGCGATATTCCACGTGGCGAACGTCTTCCGGCGGCACGCATCCAGAACTCCCATGAATACCGCGACGTTCGCCAGCAGGAAAACAAAGGGCAGCCGCAGTAAACCTGTGAGGCCGAATTGCCGGCGGGCCCCCAGCAGCGCCAGGCCATAGAACGCGATCTGCAAGCTGAGGATCACTGCAAAAAACTGCTCGTGGCGCAAGAGGGCGTTGGCTGCCAGCGCAATGCCCAGTGGAAGCACCGTCAGCCAGCGCAGGAACTTGCGGGAGAGAAACTGCCACAGCCGCAGGCCGCGCAACTCGTGCCGCAACCTCCACATGGCGAGAGCGCCTTGCGCTGCGATCCGGCGCCGCCGCCGGAACTCCTCGGTTTCCAAACTCGTGCAGAGTTCGTAGGAGCGCGCCCGCGGTTCGTACACGATCGCCGAACCGGCGCTGCCTGCGCGCAACGGATGCTCCAGATCGTTTGCGAGATCGCGATCGAGTTCCGTAAACAGGCTGCGCCTCAGGCAGTAAACCGACCCGTCGCACACCAGCACCGATCCCAGCTTGCTCTCGAGCGTGTTGATCGTGCACTCGTAATCGAGATACGCGTTGCTGCCGGCAGTCATCGTCGAGACCTCGGGGCCGGCCACATTGCGCTCCATCCCGGTCACGCACCCGATGCGCGGGTCCGCGAAGTGGCGCACCATGGCCTTTAAACATTCGGGCTCGATATGCGTGTTGGCGTCGGTAAAGAAAAGAACTTCGCCCTGCGCCAGCCGGGCCAGCAGGTTCAAAGTCGCAGTCTTGCCGGCGCGTTCCTGGTTGCGTACGAACCGGACGCGGGCATCGCCCACGGCACGAATAATTTCGTCCGTGCCATCGGTGGAAGCGTCGGATCCCACCAGCACTTCGAACCGGTCGGCAGGATAGTCCCAGGCCAGCGTTTGCGCCAGTTTCCAGCCAATGTCCTTCGCCTCATTACGCGCTGCGATCAGCACGCTGACCGCGGGATAATAGCCATCCGCGGGTTGCGGCCGGAACGAACGTATCCGGGTTAGGACTGCAAGTATCAACGGATAGCCGATCCAGACGTAGCCCACCCAGGCCACACTCAGCCAGAACAGCCACACTGCGGCCGTCATCGTCCACCTCGTCCCAGCAGGACGATTTTGAAGGTCTTCATGATCGTTAACAGATCCAACCCCAACGACATGTTCTTGATGTAGAACAAGTCGTAAGAAAGCTTCTCCACGTTATCTTCGAGCGAAGCGTTGTAACCGCGGTGCACTTGCGCCCAGCCCGTGGTGCCGGGCCGCACGATCCAGCGTTGCCGGTAGTACGGTATTTGCTCGACCAGCTCTGCTTCCTGGTCGGGGACGAAAGGCCGCGGGCCCACGAAGTACATGTCGCCTTTTAAGATGTTGAACAGTTGCGGCAGTTCGTCCAGGCGAAAGCGCCGGAGCCACTTGCCGATCCGCGTGCATCGGGGATCGTCCACCGTGGCGGGGGCGAACACCTTGCTCGACTCCGATCCCACCCGCATCGAGCGGAATTTGAACAGAGTGAAATAGCGGCCGTTTTCACCGACGCGCGCCTGCCGGAAGATCGCCGGCCCTTTGGAATCGAGCCGTATCAGAACGGCAATCAGCAGCATCCAAGGCGACGCGGCAATAAGAGCGATGGCGGCAAAGAACAGCGACAAACTGCGATTGAGAAAACGTCGGATCGAAGACTTTTTGAAGTTGCGGGAAAACAACAAGGAGCTGACCGTAAAAGTATCCAGCCAGACTTTGCCCGTCAAGCCTTCGTATAACTCGGCGCCGTCTTCCACCGTGAAGCCCGCGGCTTTCAGCGCCATCAGCTTTTCCACCGGCAAGGAGCCGCGGCGTTCTCCGATCGCGATAATAATCCGGCGGACTTGCCCCCCTTCCGCCATCGTCCAAATGAGATGCGGAGCGCCAAGGTTTGGCACGCCCGTGAATGTATCGCCATGGTAGCCATGGTCGACAACTCCCAACACGCGAATCCCTACATCGGGCCGATTTCGCAACTCCCGGATCAGATTCGCCGCAAGCGGTCCGGTTCCCCAGACAATCGCCGGCTCGGCGAGAATGGGCCGGCAGGCCAGCTCCGCGAACAGATACCGCGACGCCGCAAGAATCGGAACCACGAGCAGGATGCCGATCAACACCGCCGCGGAATCGATGTACTCCGGCAGAAAGCCCTGCCGGAGCACCGCGACAATCAGCATTGTTAGCCCTAACACCTGAAACAGCCGCGAGAAACTGTGCGTCCGCCGGGTGGTAATTTGCGGCTCGTAAAAGTCCAAACAGTACATGCATAGCAGGATCACGCTTTCTACCAGCGCAACCTGCGCGTAGGTGGCGGACGTCCAAGCCGCCGGCTCCCGGCCGGCAGCCTTATACGCCAGCAGCAAGGCTGCAAAGATGAGCAGCGCCTCGCAAACCCGCAGCGCTGCCGAGCGCACGGCCACCGGCCTGTTAAAAATGCGAATCATGTGTGCTTATGTGGCGCATCGTTTCAGCGTGCCGTGCCCAACTTCACTTCGGCATCCTATTTAGTCAAACTGGGCGCAATATAAGAACGGTCCAGTTGAGCAAAACCGATTTCGTCCGGGCTGACACGCTCCCGCGAGACAGGCTGCGCCTGGCCGGCGCTCGAATAGCTAATCGCAACCTTTTCGAGCGTGTCCCGGTAGCTCTTCCCGCGCGCGCTTCGTTCCCAAATGTTGGTTCTGTACGAAGTTGCCGGTTCTTGCGCTGCCGTCAAATGGCGGCGCAAGAAAGTACCGAGCACGAAGAAGAGCGAACCCAAGGCGGCAAGCGTCCCGGTTGGCGAGCTGCTCCGAATGAAATCGACGACCGCATAGGTACCCATGCTCAAAAGCGATACGCAAAAAGAAAACATTCCGAATCTTCCCCCTTCTCTCAGCTCGCTCTCACGAGCACAGGATCGGCCTCAATCGGCGTCACCCACTCGCGGTATATCTCCACCGCGACGGACCGGCACAGTGCCTCCACCGACACCACCAGGCGCCAGTCGCTCTTGGCGCGCACCATGATTCCTTCTACCCCGGCCAGCGCGCCCTGTTGAATGCGGATGCGTTGACCTTCCCGCAAAAAGGGCCACGGTTCGGCATTCGCGCCGAACTCAACGATGCGCTTGATGAACTCGATCTCCTGGCTCGATACGGCCGCCGGCTTGCCTCCGAAACTAAGAATTCCCACCACACCCGGCGTCTGTATGAGCGAAGGCTTTCCAACTAGGTCTCCGTGGCAAAACACATATCCCGGAAAGAGCGGAAACTCAGTTTCCTTTACTCGATCGGACCAGCGGCTCCGCTTGCGGTAAAGAGGTAGAAGCTCGTCATATCCCTTCTCCCGGAGCGCGCTTGCCACCGATTTCTCGGCACGGGCGCGAACACGGATCGCGTACCAGCCGAACTCGGCGCTCGCCTCCCGCCGCTCGTTAGATTGAAGCTCTGTATTCATCCACATCTCTGAGAAATAGTTCGCGAAGGCAGGCTGCCGCCCTCTCAGTCCCATGACCGCTTTGCCCTGTTTTACTTGGGAATGTCTGGCGACAACAGGATTCACATCTGGGCCGCTTGCGCCCATCCGCAATCCCCGCCAAACAAACTGTTTTCTGCTACCTGTTATCTGCAATCGAGTGACCAGGGATCTTCCTGGTTTCGAACGCAAAATTATTGGAAATTATTGCCCCTATCCCCACTTCCCCGGCTCTAGTCCGGGGACTTCGGCGAATGTTTTGGACTGTATCCATAAGCAGGGGATTTCCAGAGCCACCAGTCCTCAACCGCGTTCAAAATAACGCCCAGCAGTTTTTGCCGCGGCACCGTTTCGAGCGCCTTCAGACAGGCCGCCCGCGCTGTATGATCCGGACGCGCCACCATAACGACGGCGTCCGAGGCAAGCTGTAAAAGCTCGTAGTCTGCGATCGTAGCGATCGGAGGCGCATCGAAAACAACGTAGCTGAACTGCTCTCGAATCTGCTGGACGAACGAGTGCCAGTTCCGGCACTCGAGCAGCTCGGCGGTGTTTGGGCGCGCCCCTCCCGCAGGCAGCACAAACAGATTCGGAATTTGCTCCACCCGCAGAACCGCCGATTCAAAACCGATCGAGCCGTCCAGCACTTGCGCCAGCCCTGGCGCGCTGGGAATGCCGAGATTCTCGGCAATGCACGGCCGCCGCAGATCACCGTCGACCAGCAGCACACGCGCATCCGGCTTAAGAGCGAGCGATGCCGCCACATTGATCGACGTAATGGTTTTTCCGTCTCCGCTCGATGCGCTCGAAACAACCATGACGCGCGGCCTTTTGGGATGGTGGAGAAGTTTGGTTCGTATAATCCGGTATTGGTCGGCCGCGGCGTGGTGCCCGGTATCGAAGGGAAAAATAGGAGCCAAAGCGGAAATGCGCAGGTGAGCAACCCGGCTGAGGTCGTTCGGCTGGCGCTCGCTAACCGTGCGTTTCGGTTCTTCCGGCAGCGCCGGCACGTCCTCCACGGCAGCCGCTCTGTGGCCGTTCGGCTGGCTCTCACTAGCAGCACGCTTCGGTTGTTCCGGCCATACCGGGAGATCCTCTACGACAGACGTTTTGAACTCGCTCGGCCCGTTCGGGCTGGCGGTGCGTTTCGGTGATTCCGGCTCGGCAGGAAGATCTTCCACGACATGCGGCTGCGCCTCATAGAGGTCGCTGATGTCGATCAGAGTGTCTTTTTTGAGTACATCGAATAGTTTGCTCATTGATTTCGCTGTTGTGCCGGTTTAAACCAAGTCCCGATTTTCCAAAATCTGGGACTTTCTGGCTTGCTTGGAATGTACCGCTCCAGTGCGGCTGGGATTGCTATCACCTCTTGTTTTCGCTCGATAGGGAGAAACTCAGGTACTGCCGGTTCTACAGCCAGCCGCGGCACTGCCGGATGCCCGTTCACAGGCGCAGGCACGGTGGCAGGCGCATGCCCGTTCACAGCCGCATGCCCGTTCACAGCCACATGCCCGTTCACAGCCGCATGCCCGTTCACAGGCGCATGCCCGTTCATCGGCGAGTGGCCGTTCGTAATTGCGCCGAGACCCAGGTCCCGCGCCACTTCCTCAATTTGCGTCCCATCGACGGAAGTTACGCCCGTCCCGTAGGCATTCACTAGGGCGGCGTCGCAAATGACATTGACGAGGCGCGGAATTCCTCCCGAAATTTGTCCGATCGCCCGCATCGCTTCCTCGGAAAACGGAAGAGGCCGCGGCGAATCGGCGCGAGCCCAGCGTGTCTGCAGATACCGCCTTACCTCTGCATCGGTAAGCGGGTCGATATGCATCTTCACGGCGATGCGCTGCCGGACCGGCCGCATTGCGGTCGAATTCAACACGCTATTCAGCTCGTCTTGGCCGGCCAAAACGATCTGCAAGAGTTTATGTTCCGTTGTTTCCAAATTGGACAACAGACGCACTTCTTCGAGCAGTTCGCCCTGTAGCAAATGGGCCTCGTCCACTACCAGAACGGATGTCTTACCCTCTCGCTGCGCGCGCAACAGCAAATTCTTGAGCAGCACCAGGCGCAGCGGCTTGCTCGCGGGAATCTCCCGTTCGCCGAAATCCATCAATATGGTCTCCAGCAACTCGGCCCGGCTCAGCGCTGGATTCACGATCACGCTAAATTGCGCCCGCGTCATGGGAGTGGAAAGCAGTAATTTTTGGACCAGCGTCGTCTTTCCGGTACCGGCCTCGCCGGTCAACACCATGAATCCCTTGCGATGCGTCACCGCGAACAGTAAGCCGGCAAGCGCCTCCCGGTGCTTCTCGGTCAGGAATAAAAACCCCGGATCGGGCGTCAGCGAAAATGGGCTCTTCTTGAGAGCGAAGTACTGTAGATAAGACATTTCAGGCCTGTTCCGATTCGAGGTTATAGCGAGCCATGTCAATTACGGGAACGCGCCCCAGCACCAGTATTCCCGGTGGAAGTTCCCACTCGCCGAGTAAAGTCCGCTTGCGGAACTCCAGCGCGAAGCCAAGCCCAAGCGCAAGCAGCAGGCTGGCAACGCTTCCGGCTGCCGCGAGTAGCGGCCGGTTCGGCTTTACCGGCTTTTCGGGAACGCGCGCCGGCTCCACAATCGTAAACTGCTCGGATTGTTGCGAGCGCTCCATGTCGTTCGCCACTCCTGCGGCTAATTGTTTTTGCAACAAGGAGTTGTAATTGGTTTCCGATTCTTCATAGTTGCGCTTGAGGCTGGCCATTTCCTGCTCCACCAGCGGCAGTTTGTTGATCCTGTCCTTGCAGTCGGCAATCGCCCTGAGCGTCTGCTCGCGCTCTTTTTCGAGCGACTCGATCTGGTGTTTGGCCGCTCCAACCTGCGCTCGGAGAGTTGCAACTCGTTCCCTTGCCTGCACCAGCTCCGGCGGAATTACCTTGAATGGTTCGCCGGTAGCCCCGTCTTTCTTGTGATCTGCCGCATCAGGCCCGGCCCCCAGCGCCGCGCGTCCCGCCGACTCCTCGCGCTCCGCTTGCGCAAGCTGCCGCTCCACTACGATCACGTCCGGGTAATCCGCCGTGTACCTGGAGCGAAGCTCCCGAAGCTGCGCCTTCAAAATGTCCGACTTCAACTTGGGAACCCCGTCCGGTCCATTGGAGAGCCGCAGGTTTGCCCTCACAGTCGCTTCTGCCGACTCCGCGGCCGACAACGAAGATTCCAACAGCGACTTATTCTCCTGAGCCTGCTCCAGACTTTGTTGAATCCCCTGCAGTTGCACGCTGAGGCTGCTCAGCGTTCCTAAAAGCGACGACTGCTGCTCGGGAAGGCTCCCGTTGTGCTCTTCCTTGAACCGGGCCACCCTCGCTTCTTGCTCATCGAGACTGGCTTTCGCTTCCTGTAATTGCCGCCTCAGGAAGTCCACCGTGTTTTCCGCCTGGTGTTCCCGGGCGCGCGCGTTCTCGGCTACATATAGACTCGCCAGGCGATTCGTTACTTCTGCAACGGTTTTCGCATCCTTGCCCTGGTACGAGAGTTGAAACGCATGCATTCGGTCGCCCGTCCAGCTTTTCTCGAAATTCACGGAAATATCCGCGCGCACCTTTCTCAGGAGTTCTTCTTGCGTCAGGTGCCGCCGCTCTTTCTCATACAGGTGAAACGTGTCGATGATGTTGAGAAGGCGAGCAGTGGTCATAATGCTCTGCGTTATCAACGCCAGGCGGTCCGGCACATCCCCGCGCACCGTGGGGCTTACAAAGTCGACAGGAATTTTCTGCGAATTGACCAGCACAACGGCTTCGGCCTGATACACGGAGGGAAGCGCGTGCACGATAAGAATCGCAGCGGCTGTTCCCAACACCCACAGCAGCAAGGCAAGCCGCCTGCGCTTCCAGATCATTCTCACTATCGACAACGGCTGAAGTTGCGAAGACTCCTCACCGGTTTCCGGCTCGCGCCCGATCTCTGTATTGTTTGCCATCTACTCTTGACGCCCACTTTCACAGCAACACAGAGGCCACAGCGAGAGATCCTCCTCTCTGGCCGGCAAACACCGAACTCTGTTCAAGTTTTTGGAAACAAATCCCACTTTGCGGGGCAAGGCTGGGTCCCCGCGCGGCAATATAACCCGCTAAGGTTTATTAGAGAATAGCTTTCAGCCATTAGCTATCAGCTCTTAACTATCAGCTGTCAGCTCAATTATCAGCTCTTAGCTGAAGGCTGACCGCTGATAGCCCCCCGCTGACGCTCATAGCTTCTCATCAATCCTCAAACGCCGGCTCCGGCGGCGGCAGCACGTCCCCCTCCCGCGCCATCCACACATACAGAATCGGCAACACAAAAATACTCATCACCAGCGTCGCGCACAATCCCCCTACAATCACAATCGCGAACGGCCGCTGCGAATCCGAACCGATCCCGGTCGAGAGCGCCGCCGGCAGCAATCCCAGCGTGGCCACCAGCATCACCATCATGATTGGCCGCAACAGCAGTACCGCCCCCTCGGCTGCGGAATCCGCCACCGTGTGCCCGCGCGCCCGGCGCTGGTTGATGTATTCGATCATAATCACGCCCGTCTGCACCGAAACGCCGAACAGCGCCAGCATCCCGACCCCGGACGATACGCTGAAATGCGTGTTCGTGAAGTACAGCGCAAACAACCCGCCAATCGGCGCGAGCAGCACCGTTACCATCACCAGCCCCGCCCATTTAAACGAGCCAAACATCGAATACAGCAGAATGAAGATCACCAGCATCGTGACCGGCACAATCACCGCCAGGCGTTTGTTCGCGCGTTGCTCGCTCGCATACTCGCCGGCCCAGTCGAAGCGATAGCCGTTCGGCAGCTTCACTTCACTCGTCACTTTCGAGATCGCTTCCTCGACGGCGCTTCCCAAGTCCCTCCCGCGCACGCTGTATTTAATTGCCACATACCGCGAATTGGCTTCGCGATCGATTTCTGAAGCCCCGTCCAGTTCTTTCACCCGGCACAACTGCGCGAGCGAAACCCGTTCTCCCGTGGGCGCAAGCACCCGGATATTCTCAATCTCGTCCTTCGTATCCCGATACTGCGGGAGATATCGCGGAACCAGGTCGTACACCCGCTCTCCCTGAAACACTTCGCTCACCGTTTTCCCGCCTACTGCCGTCTCGATCGCATCCTGCACATCGGAAGCATTCAATTGATAGCGCGCAGCCTCCTCGCGGTCCACAATGAAATTCAGGTTCGGCTGCCCCAGCACGCGAAACATGCCTAAATCCCGAATGCCCGGAATCTGGCTCATAATCCGGACCACCTCCCCGCCCTTCTCTTCGAGCACGCGCAGATCGGTACCGAAAATCTTTAGGGCCAGCTCGCCCTTCACCCCGCTCACCGCCTCTTCCACGTTGTCCGCAATCGGCTGCGAAAAGTTCCACAGCACGCCCGGAAACTTGGAGACCTCCCGGTCCATCGCCGCGATCAGCTCGTCTTTGTTTTCGTGGAACACCGGCCGCCATTGCTCCTTCGGTTTCAGATCGACGAAATATTCCGTGTTAAAGAAGCCCGTCGTATCCGTTCCATCGTCTGGCCGCCCCACTTGCGATACCACTTTCGTCACTTCGGGAAACGACGCAAACACCAGCCGCGCCCTGCCCATGAGTTCCGCCCCTTCCGTCGGACCCGTGCTGGGAGCCAAAGTTCCACGCGCCCAGATCGCTCCCTCGTCCAAATGCGGCAGAAACTCGGAACCAATCCTGCCCGATACGAAAAGCCACATCGAAACCGCAAAGAGCGCCGCCACCGGGACCAGCGCCAGCGCTCTCCGCCGCAGTGTCACCCGCAGCGCCCGGCGATAGTTCCGGGTCAGGAAAATCATCACCGGGTTGTGCCATTCGCGCGCGTTCCTGCGAAACAGCACGCTCGAAAGCACTGGTGCGATCAGAATGGAAAACAGCAACGCGCCCAACAGCGCGAACGCCACCGTCAGCGCCATCGGCCGGAACAGCCGCCCTTCCACCGATTGCAGCGTGAAGATCGGCAGGTACGCGATGATGATGATCGCAATCGCATAGAACACCGGACGTTGCACTTCGTGCGCGGCCTCGCGAATCGTTTCCATCGGTGTGCGCTCGCTGCTTTCGTGCCGGCCCATGTGCCGCAAAATGCTCTCCACCATCACCACCGCGCCGTCCACCACCATTCCAAAATCGAGCGCGCCCAGCGACAACAAGTTGGCGGGAACTTTGTCCAGCCCCAGACAAATGGAGGCGAACAGCAGCGAGAACGGGATCGTCAGCACCACAATAAAAGCCCCGCGCACGTTCCCCAAAAACGCGAACAAAATAATCGCGACCAGAATAATGCCCTCGCCTAAGTTGTGCAAAACGGTGTGCGTCGTATAATGCACCAGATCACTGCGGTCCAGAAACGGAACCACCTTCACGCCCGCCGGTAGCAGATGATCGTTCAGTTCCTTCACCTTCTCGTGAACTCCCACGAGCGTTGAATCCGAATCGGCGCCCTTCCGCAACAGAACAATGCCTTCCACCACGTCCGGGCTGTCGATAATTTTGCCGTCCGCCCGGTGGATCGCCTTTCCGATCTGTCCCAGCCGGATCTTCGGCCCCTGCTCCACCACCGCCACATCCTTCACGCGGACCGGTGTTCCCTTCTGCGTCGTCAGCACAATATTTCCGATGTCCTGCGTCCGGTCCACCAGCCCCACTTCGCGGATATTGATCTGCTGCCGGCCTTCTTGAATGAAACTCCCACCCGAGTTCACATTGTTATTCGAAAGCTGCTGCTCCACCTGGCTGATGCTCAGTCCATATTCGATTAGCTTTTCCGGATCGATGCGCACCTGATATTCGCGCGTGGGTCCGCCAAAGCTCGAAACGTCCACCACATTGGGTACCGATTTCAACTGCTTCTCGAGTACCCAATCCTCAATGGCCTTCTGCTCCATCAGGTCGTATTGCGGGTTCGTGCTCTTTACCGTGTACCAGTAAATCTGGCCCACCGGACTCCAATCCGTGCCCATCTGCGGCTGCACGCCCGCCGGCAGCGTCACCATCGAGAGCCGCTCGAGCACCTTCTCCCGGTTCCAGTCGTTCACCGACTCGTCATCGAAAATCATCGTCACGCTCGAAAGGCCGAACAGCGATTTCGAGCGCAGATGCTCCAGATGCGGGATCCCGTTCATCTGGATCTCAATCGGAATCGTGATCTGTTGCTCAATCTCTTCCGCGGCCCGCCCCGGCCACTGCGTGATCACCGTGACATAATTATTCGCAATGTCCGGATAGGCCTCAATCGGCAAGTTATGAAACGCGATGCCGCCCCACACCAGCAGCAGAATCGCAATCGCCAGCATCAGCAGCCGGTTGCGCAGCGCAAAATCGACCAAAACCCGAATCATACAGAACCGCGACCGTCAGGGAGCGGCCTCTTTCCCTTCACTGCTCGCTCTCCGCCGACAACGCCAAGGCATCGCTCGCCACTTTTGCCCCTGGCGCAATGCCCGAAAGAATCTCCTGCTGCCCGTCAAGAATTCTTCCCGCGCTCACTTCCGTCCTGCGAAACTCTTGATTGTTCACCGGGACAAATACCCAGTCGCGGTCATGCAGATGCAGCACCGCGCCGCTCGGAACCATTGCATGAAATCGCCCGCGCAGCCCGTAAAATGTAGCCGTCACATACATCCCGGCGCGCATCATCCCCGGATTCGCCAGCACGATCCGCACCTTCGCCGTGCGAATCTGCGGATCCATCACCTTGCCGATGTTGTCGATACGCCCGCGAAACACGCGCCCCGGATAACCGCTCAGCTCGACGTCTGCTTTATCGCCCAGCCGCACAACCGGCAGATCGTTTTCGTAAACGTCGCAAATCACCCACACCGTCGACAGGTCCGCAATCGTAAATAGATTCGGCTGGTTATCGGGCGTGCGCACGCTCGCCGCGTTGACGACATTCTGCTCCACAATCGTCCCAGAGGCAGGCGCGTAGATATCGACGATCGGATTGGGATGCTCCACATCCGCGCCCATCGTGCGAAGCTGCTGCGCCGAGGTCTCCACGGCGACCTTGGCTTTCCGCTCCGCATCCACCGCCACTTCGTAATCGTTCAACGAAATCGCGCCGTGCTCGTATAAGAGCTTCGCTCGCTCCAGTTGTTTGGCCGTCAATTCCTCATCGGCCTTCGCCTGCTCGTAACTTTGATAACCGGTCGAGATATCGTTGCTCTGCACCTTGAGCAACAATTGGCCTTTTCGAACGTCATCGCCCAGCTTGGCGTAAATGCCCACCACGCGCCCGGACGCAAGCGAGATAACGGGAACGGACTTATCGATATCCGCATTCACCACGCCGGTCGCGCGCACTTGCGAAACATCTTCCTTCCGCCCGGCCGTCACCAGCGCAAACCGCTCGGGATGATCCACCTTCACCAGATTGAGATCCGGCTCCTCAATCACCTGCGTCTGCGGCGGCGCCATCGCCCGCTCATCCACCTTCCCCTTCGCCGCGCACCCCGCCATCACTATGACCACACCGGCGACAACGCTGTAACCGAGCCGCGACCGCCAGCGAGCGGTGTCTTGAATGCCTTTTCCCCTCCTCATCTCACCACCTCACGTCCTACTGCCAAATTCACCTGATTCGCGGCCGATAAGTACGCCCCGACCAAATTCAAATAGTTCAACTGTGTGCTCCGGTACTGCGCCTGCGCCTGCAGAAAATCGAGCAGCGAAGCAGCCCCGTGCATATACGAAAACGAAACGGTGTCGCGAATATCCGCGGCCTCTTTCAAATACTTGGCTCTATACGGCCTGAGCAGCGCCAGTGTGCTTTCGAGCGTCGCGTATGCCGATTCCACATCGTGCAGCACCGTCAACTGCGCCGCGTCGCGCAGCTTTTCGTTGCGCCCGATATCGATCTCCGTGTGCCGCTTCTCGCCCTGGTTACGGTCGAAAATGCGCAGCGGAATACTGACGCTCACGCCGACCGTGTCGTACGCATACGGATTGTTCGTGGACGCATTGTGCGTGTACCATCCCCCGAACGTCGGGTCAGTCGAGCCATTGGCCACCGCCAGCGCATGATTCGCTCGCGCCTGCTCCACATTCTCCTGTGCCTCTTTCAGGTCCGGCCGGCTGCTGAGCGCTACATTCTTCAATTCCTCGAGCGTCGCGGTTGGCTCTTCAAAATCGAACTCGCCGTTGACGTCGAATTGCTCGATCGGCCTCGTGTCCCGCAGCAGCGTGCGCAGATCGATCTTCGCCGTGCGCAAATCCACCTCGGCCGTCTCCAGGTCCGATTCGTACTGCACCCGCTGGATTTCGATCCGCTCAAAATCCACGCGCGACAACGCTCCGGCGTTCAATCGCTGCTTGTTGATTTCGATGTCTTTGTCGTAGTACTCCAGGTTTTCACGCGCCAGATCCCGGATCGCTTTCGCCTGCAGCACCCGCACGAACGCATCGCGCAGGTTATACAGAAGGTTGCGTTGCAGATCGCTTTGAGCGGAAACCGCGATCGCCGTGCCTTGGCGCGCGACGGCCAGACGCAGCTCGCGTTTGTGGTCCCGCTCGTGCAAGTAACTCACACTTGGGGTGAAGAACGTTCCCGCAAACGGCTGCCAGATTCCGCGATGCGGCGCGATCTGCGTCCCATCGGCGGAAAACGTGAAATCCGGATTCGGTCGCAAGTACGCCGTGATCTCATCCGCGCGCGCTTCGTCAATCGTTTGCTGCCCGGCCAGCAGCGTCGGGTTATTTTTCTGAAACTCCTCTTCGGCCTCCTGCCAGGTAAGGGCTCGCGACGGATGAGCGGTCTGCGCCGCGCATCCGGCTGCCAGCAGGAGACCGACGGACAAACGCCACGTATGGCGCTGCATCTGTCATCCTCCAAAAACTTGTTTGCTTTTTTAGGAAAAGGTTAGGCGGGTACCGGAGGAGACCGGCCGGCTGCCAGCGGAGCGCTTCGCTCCACTAGTCTGGCGACCGGAAGAATGACAAACAGGATGAAGGTGAACGTAAAGACGATCTCGCACGCACGGCACAGCAACGGGCTGTCCAGCGTCTCGTAAAGACGCATCAGATCGTCATTGTGTCCACGTTTATGCGAGTGTTGCTGCGTGTGCTGTGCATCAAAATGCTCAATGCGCAGCACGTCGTCTGTGGCCGAGATGTAAGGAAACAACGCCGCGACAATCAGCGCTACCCCGACCACGTGCAGCCAGGCGCGCGCGGAATCTTTTCCGCCGCCCCGGCGGAATGCGACACGACTGGCGCTGGCAAACGCCAGTAGGCCCAGCGAGAGCCACACCACGTTCAAAATCGTGTCAAAATGCACTCCCCTTCATCGTACACGGAGAGTTTGTTCCTGGTGGGGCAGACCCCTGTTGCGCGGCTCCGTGGACCCGCCTCGTGCCGGAGCAACACGAATACGGGTGTCCGGAAATAGACGATCGCGGCGCTTTCGCTACGGTCGTTGAACGCGAACCACCCGAAGCCCGTCAGACGCTTGTTCGGCTCCGGTTGGTTCGCGTTCCAACAGCCTGATTCCGGAACCTGCGGCCAAGTTCCTCCATCAAAGATGGACAGTTTTGGTGGGACGGCCCTGGAGACTGGCGACTCTCACCTGCACTCGCAAGACGTCGGCTTCTACACACCGGTCGAGATGCGCCCGCGCCAGCGTTTGGCTACGCCGCTGAGCCGCTTTACGTCTCGCCTGCAGTCAGGCCTTCTTTCTCCGCTGCGTCCTTGAGCGTGCGCCCGGCCTCCTGCGCGACGCGCTGCACTTTGTCCGCGGTTTCCTGAGCCACTGACTTTGCGCTCTCCACCAGATGCTCGCGCGCTTCGCCCATATACTCGCCTTCGATACGCGTGGTGGGCAAGGTTAGCCCGAATAAAGCGCCGGCCGCCAAAGCCGCCACCCCAAGAGCCAGCGGATTCTCTTGCAGTGTGTTCGTGAACCAATCGCTCGCAACCCGTGCTCCTTGCCGCGCCTGATCGGTTGCGGTGGTGAGCTGCTGCCGGGTTGTATCCGCCGCGCTACTCACCGCTTCGCGTAAGCCGGCCGTTGCCGAACTCGCTGCGCTCGATGTGCGCTCCGCAGCCGCGCGCGCCGTATCTGCCAGGTTGCCTGCGGCTTCCCGCACCGTATCCCCCAGGCCGCTCGCTGTCTCTCGAGCGCGGTCGCCGAACGACGGGTCCGGCGCGCTTAAGCTGCTTCTGTATGAACTGACGTACCTGCGGCTCTCGCCCCGGCGCGCATTCAGCGCCAGCATGCCCAGCCCAACTCCAACCAGAGTGAAGGGAACCGGGTTTTCGCGAATGTACTGCACAAATGACGAACTGGTATCTTTTACTGCCGTCCCCGCGCGCTCTGTCACGCCGGAAACCCTCTCGCTTACGTTTGCCATGATCTTTTCTGCTCTCCCCACCGTCGCCTCTCTCACCGTGTTCTTGGCGGCATCATAAGCTTCTGCCGCCTTCTCCCGGACTTCCTCTTTGACGCGCTCTTTCAGCCGGGCCGGGTCGAGTTTCTCCTGGAGCGCATTCACTGTTTCGCTCAGCTCGGTCCGAGTGCGCCCGATCTCAGACCGGATTTGCGCAGCTTCGTTGCCCTCCTCCCGGGTGGCTGCCATCTCCGGACGCGCTGGTAAACCGGATCCGGGTTCGGTGCCCGTGGGACCCTCGAATTCGTAAGCGTCCTTTACCTCATCTGCTGCTTCGCCCATTGTGCATCCTCCTTCAATGTCTCGATCGTTTGCCGTGGGGCCAAGTCCATTTCCTTAAAGGCCGCCAGTGCCTTCACAACGAGTACAGCGGCTATGACCCCCAGTGCGACTCCCACCACTAGCGCCGCAGCCCACCACGGAATGACATTTGCAAGCAGAACGATGAACATCGCGGCGAACACCAGCACAGCCGCGTATGCCACTGCGCCCCCCACCACCAGATAGCCAACATTGCGGCCGGCCCGGCTGGCTGCCTGGGCGAATTCGACCTTTGCGAGTGCGAGCTCCTGGCGGAAGAGAGTCGTGGTTTGAGTGGCGAGTTCACTCAGCAGTTCGCCGATGGAACGCTCCTGGTTGTCAGCCATCTGTCACCTCGGTGTCAGCTTCAGGTTTCCCGGGTTGAAGCTGGCGGTAGCGCGCGATTTGGGTCCGGCATGTTCCGGATGAAATCCGGCGCGGGCCGGGAGCTTTTCAGAAAGCGGCTGGCGGCCAAACCGAGCACAAACGCCCCGCCCAGGAACATTCCAGGAGAACGCCGCGCCAGATCCTCGACATCGCTCGCAACCTGACGCACATTACGGCCGTGCAAGTAACGCGCGAGCCGCTCCACTTGTCCGCTCGCCGCGTGCCCCATTTGGGCAGCATATTCAGCCACCCGTCCTTCATCCCGGTTTCGCAGATCGTCGCCCATATTTCGGAACGCGGCTGCCACCGCTATAAGTCCTGAGGCAACCGTATGACGTTGTTGGTCCGCGCGGGACGTGGCCTGTTCCTTAACTTGATCGACTAAGTGACTGGCCGCCTGTTTTGCTGAGTCCATAACTCCGCCCCCATTCTGCTCTTCCATATCGTTGTCTTGCGCAGCCCTACGCGACTGGCCGGTATCGGAGGGATCGTCGGTTTTGCTCCTCTTCGGCATATCTGCACCTCCCGTGCGAGCTTCCGCTCTTTGGACGCCGGGAGATCCTGACTGTTTCCGGCGTGGAAAGCACACGACAGGCTTTTGCTCACTTGGGTACGGCTAGTACCAGCAGCTTTGCGGATGCAGTGTGGACGTGTCCCTCTGCGGTTGAAATCGCATCTCACGTGCGAGTCCCATGACCAGGAGTTATTTGCATCTGGCAGGTGTTGTGCTGCTCCTCACAACCTTCAGTTCTCTCAGTTCCGCCGAGTCGATTCCCGTCCAGGAAAAGCAGGGTGCGATACGCGGCTTCCTGGCCTTGAGGTCCACTGACGGGAAAGTAATTGCAGAGGGCGATCAGATAGCCGTTGTCGAAGGTAACCTGGTCCGGTCACGGTTGACATTTCATTTTCGTGACGGCTCCATTGATGATGAAGCGACTGTCTACAAGGCTGGCACGGTCTTCCAGTTAGTAAGTGATCACCATATACAGAAAGGGCCATCTTTTCCGCAGCCGCTAGATCTTACCGTAAATGTTCCGGCTGGAAAGGTGACATGGCACGAGAAAAAGGATGGCAAGGAGGAAGTCAAAACCGAGCACATGGATTTGCCTTCGGATCTGACCAATGGAATGACATCGCTGATTCCGGAGAACTTTCCTCAACACGCGGCCGAAATGAAGGTGTCCTACCTGGCCGGAACCTCCAAACCCCGTATCGTAAAACTCTCAGTTAAGCCTCAGGGAGAAGATACGTTTCATGTGGCCGGACTAAGCCGCCGTGCGAAGCGATTCAATATCCACATTGAAATCGGTGGTTTGGCGGGCGTTATCGCTCCGATCATCGGAAAGCAGCCATCCGACATCCAGATATGGGTCACCGAAGGGGAAGTGCCTACATTCCTGAAGATGAAAGGCGCTCTCTACGAAAAGGGCCCCATTTGGACGACGGAGCTAGTTTCCCCGGTCTGGCCCGAATCGGCCTCGGAAATCCGGTAGACTGAACTCGTGAACGCCGCTCTTCGCATTGCTTGCCTGTTTTCGCTCGGATTCTTTCTGCTGCAGCCCACCCCCGGATTTGCTTTCCAGAATGGCTCACAACCGCCGAACGCTCATGCAGGCACTGCGCATACCGCGAAGAAGTCCTCCGCTCGAACCGCGCCGTCCGCTCAAGAAATCGCCGATGCCAAATCAAAAGGTTTAGTGTGGGTGAATCTAAGTACGCACGTCTATCACAAAGAAGGACCGAACTACGGCACGACAAAGCGCGGCAAATTCATGACGGAAGAAGACGCCAGAAAGGCCGGCTATCGGCCTGCCAACGAAGGCAACTCTTCGAAGAAATCATCCGCGCCTGCTAACACGCCGAAGTAAGTCATAGCCCATAACAGAACCTGCGCGTGAGCGAGGGGCCCGAATTGCGAGACGAAAACGCCTCGCAATTTAGTGCTTCATATTGCTGCTGCATGGACAGAAACTTATTTCTAATAACAACGCGTCTAGCCAACGGAGGATATCAACGTGCCTGGAGAACAGACAATTGTTGCTGTGTTTCGCAGCAGAACAGATGCGGAAAGCGCTGTAGCAGATTTAGAAACCGCTGGCTTTTCGCGCGATGACATTTATCTCGAAAGCGGAACCGGCGAGGTGTCTTCATCGAAAACCTCACAAAGCCAACGCGGATTCACTGGATGGTTGAAGTCAATCTTTTCAGAGGATAATCCCGATCGCACCGAATATGAAACGGCCCTGAAACAAGGCAACTGTCTCCTGGCGGTCGAAACGGATGAGAACAACATTCCCGTCGTGGAGAACCTTCTCAATCGCCACTCTCCTGTTGATGTGCACGCCGAAGGCGTACCAGCCGGTGCAGGGGAAAAAGGCAGCGCCATCCCGGTCGTGAAAGAAGAAGTGCAGGTAGGGAAACGGCAGGTCCTCCGGGGCGGCGTTCGCGTTTATTCGCGAGTCGTTGAAGAGCCGGTTGAAGAAACCGTGAAATTGCGCGAGGAACGTGTCCGTGTGGAGCGCCGCCCAGTCGACCGCGCTGCGACCGCGGCTGATCTGTCCGCTGGGCAGGAAAACGTGATTGAAGCGCAGGAGTTTGCCGAGGAGCCGGTCGTCGCCAAGCAGGCTCGTGTGGTCGAGGAAGTCCGGGTGGGAAAAGATGTTTCGGAACGCACCCAGACTGTCCGCGATACCGTACGACATACCGAAGTCAACGTCGAGCAAGCTCCTGGTGCTGGTAGCGCCGCCTTCGACGACTCGGACTTTCGCTCCGATTTCAAAACGCGCTACGGGGCCTCCGGCGCTTCCTACGAGACTTATTCACCCGCTTATCGGTACGGCTACGACATGGCTTCTGATCCTCGCTACAAAGGGCGATCCTTTGACCAGGTCGAAAGCGATCTTCGCTCGGAATACGCACGGCGATATCCGCAAAGCGCTTGGGAAAAGATGAAGGATGCCGTTCGCTACGGCTGGAATAAGGTCAGTAGCAAAGCGCAAGCAACGGGACGTTAGCTCCGTCCCGCTGACTGAGCCGTAAGCGCCCCAAATCGGTCGGCATACTCGGGTACTGCCGCGAAATTCATGCCGCACTAAATACAGAGGCTGAGCAATGGCCGAGTTGTGGAGCCTCCGAGGGCTGTCCTGGCAGCAGTTGTTGAAACGGACCGTTCGGAGGAGTTGGGAGGACGAAGTCTTCGGACAGGCGGCTCGGCTCGCCTTTTATTATTTTCTGGGACTATTCCCGGCCTTGCTCTTCCTCCTTCTCGTTCTGAATACGTTTCCGGGTACCGGATCTGAGTTGCGGCGGATACTTCTCGATTCCGTTCAGCAGATCGTGCCCCGGCAGGCTTCTCTATTACTCGCCAAAACCACCGAGGAGCTGAATGCAAGAGCTATTCTTACCGGCGCCAGCCCTTGGGCGGCGGTGGCAGGAGCCTGGGCGCTGCTGAACGGCACCTGGGCTATGATGGTCGGCCTGAATAAAGCCTATGGCTTGAAAGAGCAGCGTCGCTGGTGGTCGATCCTATCGATTGCTTTCGGGCTGAGTATTTCGCTGGGAGTCATGGGCCTGATGGCGCTTGGGATCATGCTTTATGGCGGCCGCGCCGAGATGGCAATTGCTCGGCAGCTTGGTCTGTATACCCGGTATCCAGTGCTATGGCGGCTCATACAATGGCCTGCCATCGTAGTCGTAATTCTGCTTTCGCTGGCTTCGCTTTACCGGTTTGCTCCCAACCTGAAGGACAGAAGATGGCAATGGAGCACACCCGGGGCCTTGCTGGCCACCGCGCTGTGGGTCTGTTCCACCGTGCTTCTTCGCGCATATTACGACCACTTCGGCGCATCGCAGAAGATTTACGGGGCAGCACTGAAACCGGTTGTAACGATTCTGCTCTGGTTATACTTCACGGGAGCCGCCATCCTCATCGGCGGCGAGGCAAACTCCGAAATCGAAAAAGCCGCGGCCGAGTCCCGCGCGCCGGACGTAAGGAGCCCCGGCGAACGACGCGACGGTGGCACTGGGGCTTAGCCAAACTGGCGAGCCGCCGCGCAATCAACCAACTCACTCTTCCCAGGAGGAACCCGACCGCCATCGCCTCGCTAAACGCCCATTTTTCCCCTCAATTGCCGCGTAATTCCCCGCAAAACCCTTCAGCCAGAGCCTATCCGCGTCCCTCTCTTTCGGGCGCGCAAACCATCGCAAGTAGTTGATTACAAACGGAAAACATGGTCTACCCGGTGCTCCGGAGGCCTGCCCTCCACTTTCTTTTTTTATAGACGGTAAAAACCCCCTTTATCCGAACCGCGAACTCCCCTGGCGCGTCAATTGCAATATTGGTAAGTAGCCTGTCGAATTTCGCGATGCGAATACTGCTTTCTCTAGCGCTGGCGCTGTTGACCGCCGGGCCGCTTCTCTGCGCGGGTGCCGATATCCCGCCGCAACAGCGGTTTCAAGCCACCACCCTGCGCGAAATCAGCCAGCCGCGACTCTATTACTGGAACTCGACACCCGTCGGCGGCAATGCGCAGTTGCTGACACTTTTTTGCCGGGCATGCAATGTTTTCCAGGGTGAAGAACGCAATGTCCCTTTGGTGGCCGTCTTGCGCGACACACTCGGCGATGAGGGCGACGAAAACGATCGCGTCACTTACATCTGGCTACTCAGCTATGCTCATCCTGGACTCGGCCAGCGCATCCTCTCCGCCATCCCGTTTTTCTACTGGCGCGTAGGGCAAGGCTCCAGCTCAGTAAGCCCGCACGATACAAAACCTTTGATGGACCTCAGCGCGCCGCAGCATCCGATGATGGCGCAAGTCGGCCGCGACCTCTTGCAGTGGAGTACGTTCGACCCGATGATGACTCCGGTGCGCGCCGCCACCCGCGCCTATCGCAGTAACAGTAGCGACGACGAGCGGCTGCATCTCGAAGAAGCCATCAGCTACCTGCGCCAGGCGCCCGTCTCGAACGACGGCAGTGCGTTGACACAGTCGCAGCTCGATACCGTCATCGCTCGACTAAAATTGCGCAAGACGCTGCTCGGCGGTCTGGTGAGCGACGGCCAGGCACGGCGGGTCGGCATGCAGTCCGGCTTTGACCAGGAAGTCATCCGCAGCCGCAATTGGGAATTGCTGCGGCAATGGGCTGAAAAAACCGGCCTGATCTTCGAACCGTTAAACCTCGCCGGTAACGACGGACAATACGCCATTCTCTGGTTCCCGCGCCGGGAATCGCCCGAGCCAGTCGGCAATTCACTGCGCTCCGTCTGGAAGCTGCTAAGCATTCGCAATCCGTGGAATGACGAGCGTCTGGAAAACTGGAAAGGTCCGGTCTTTGAACGCACCTTCGATAACAACGGTTCACGGGTCCGGATAAAGGTCATCCCCCTGGCTGTCTATAGCCTTAACTATCCCAAGTTGCCACTGCTGCTGATGGACTTCCGCGATAAGCTCAGCGGCCGCCGCCACGAGATGACGCAGCGGACCATCAACGAACTTACCGCCGGAGTCATCGGCATTTCGCATTTCACCAACTGGTATTTCTATGTCGCCTCGGATCTCTACAACTTCGTTGCGGGGCGGCACGGCAAGGCTGTGGATCAGGCCTCGCGCCTCGATTGCTACTCGCAGTTCCGTATGGCGCTGGCGCTTGATCAAAGCATCGATCCGGCTCTCAAGAAAGATATGGAAGGCCGCATCCGCTCGCTGGCCGTCAACCCGCTCGAGGCCGCGCCCGAGCGTGAAATTCGCGATGCCATTGCGCGCTACGATTTGCTCCAGGCCGAAGCGGGACAAAATGGCCGTTTAATGACGAGAGTCGACCAGGAACGCCGTTTTGAATTGTCCGCGTTTGGCGAAAGCGAAAAGGCCAGAGTGGCGAAGAGCATGTTGCACGTCGCAACCCTCGGTCTTTACAAACAGCAGGCCAAACAGGACAACATTTCGATGCTGGATTACGATCGCCGCGTAGCCCATCAACTGAGCTTCCTCGATTCGCTCATCCAGGCCGGAACGCCGCCCGAGATCGCTTTCGATAGCCAGCGGATTCGAGCGTCTGTAAACGGCCTGAACAGCTTGATGCCGGTCATCTCCTCGCGCCGCGTGCGAGAGCATGCCGAAGTCACACTCTCTCGCCTACAGCAATTCTCGAAAGATCCGGCCTTGCAGGCTGATTGTTCCAGCGCACTCGCCGCGATGAAGCAAACCGATGCGGCACGATCGACAGGTCTAGCAGTGCTGCCCCGCGGAGTTGCCGAAACGATATCTTCTCCGAATCCGGACCGCGTGAAGTGATCCGCGCTCTCGCAGCGCTTTTGCTCGCCGCTGCCATACTCCGTGGCGCGGAACAACCGGCCCGCCGCGTCGTCATTCTCAAAATTGACGGCTTGAGCGCCGATCTGCTGTACCACAACATGCGCCAGATCGATCCGTCAACCGGCAAGCCACGCCTGCCGTGGTTCGCGCATATCTTTGGCGAGAACGGCACTGTCTTCGAAAGCTTCTACACGCGCGGTATCAGCCTCTCCGCGCCATCGTGGTCCATGCTCGACACCGGCCACCACACAGTCATCCGCGGCAACGCCGAGTACGATCGCTACACCGGCGAAGTCTACGATTACCTCAACTTCTTTCCGTTCTATCTGAGCTATGCGCGGAGCCGCGCCGTCGATATGCCGGGCGTCGAGGTGCTCGACCGCGCGGGCATTCCTTTGTTGATTGACGAATTTGGATACACGCATTCCTATCAGAGCTTTCAGCTCTTTCAGCGTGGAGTTCGCTGGCGAACCCTGGAGCACGCGCTAGGCCGGCGTTTTTCGAAAAGGGCTCTGCTTGCCATGCTCGAAGATGCCGGTGCGCCTTCGTTCGAAGAAGAACTCGCGCACCAACAGGAATCCGAACTCGTTCACGATCTGCAGCAACCAGAAATTTTTTATCTGGATTTCTTCACCGGCGCTGTCGATCACGAAGGCCACGCCACGAACTCACCGGCCGCTTTGCTTCACGTATTGCGGGAACTGGATACGCTCGCCGGACGCCTCTGGACAGCGATCCAAAACGCACCGCTCGCGAACCAGACCATTTTTGCCGTGGTCTCGGACCACGGCATGAACAATGTGCCGGGTATTTTCAGCCAGACCTTCAGCCTTCCCGATCTGTTCAACAGTCCCGCGGGCGGCGCCCATCACGTGGTCACGGATCGCCACCAGCTCAGCGAATACAAATTGCGGGGGCTGAATCCCATGGTGCATCGCGTCATTACGCCCAGCACGTCTTCGTTTTATCTTGCGGGTGAAGCATCACGGTACCCCACCGCCTGGCTCGACATCGACGGCAACGAGCGCGCCGCCGTGCATCTGCGCAACAACGATCTGAACAAGATTCACATCTTGCTACTCGAACTCCAGAAACCGAACCTCGCTCCCGATCTCCGGCGCGCCGTTGCCGCGTATCTGCGCGAAGTAATCGATTGCCATCGCGCGGCCTGGAGCAAGACCGCGGACGAGCTCGATCAGGAAATGGCTGTCTTGCAGAAATTAATAGAAGCCCGCAAAGCAGTCGTCGCGCAACAGCCGAAAAAATGGAATCCCGAGCAGCGGGCCGCGGGCGAAGATAAAGCCGCCCGGCGCCTTGCCGATGAGCTACAGGCTTGGGTGCATGAGTACGCAAGCTATACGTCTTACGTCGCGCATCTGCGCGCCTTGCTCGCGCTCAATCCCGATCCACAGCGGCCCCTGCACGAAAACATTTCCGCTCTGGTGCCCGAACTTGCGCTCGGCGACAACAACACCATCGCCGATCTGCAGCATTACGTCGTGGGGCCCTCGCCCGCCGGGCTGGCCCTCGATTCAGCAGGACGCCTCGATCCCGAACGTTCATTCCGCTACGTCGACAATTTTGAAGTGCTCGCCGCCCAGACAATCCGCAACAATCCGCAGCCGGCGTTATCTTCCAAGCCGATCGATTTCATGGCCGCAGCCTTGCCGGATATAGATTCACACCACGCTTATTGGTTGTATGGCGACGAAGCGCATCAGCTTATGATCCTGACCGATGCGAATGGAAATATCGCGGTCCGTCCCGTTGCTCATCTGCATCAGGACCAGCAAGGTAAGGTAAGCTGGTCTGCGCAACCCTGGGCACCCGGATTTCCGCTGCACTTATTCGAGGATCCCCAGCTTCAAGTAGGCGACCGCGCCGGCTGGCTTTCTGGATGGCACACGGAGGGCGAATGGCTCAACGCGATCCACAAATGCGAATATTCGAACGGCGTAATCGGCATCACGGAAGAGTTGTCGCCGATCGCGGACAACGTTCCGGGCCCGCCGGGCATCAGCCCCGTCATGTTGCGCTACGAGCGGAGGCGGCGCGAACTGGTGCAGGCCGACTTCCACGTATTCGCATCGGACCACTGGAATTTCAACGTACGCTTTCCAAATCCCGGCGGCAACCACGGAGCCTTCTTTCGCATCTCGACGCATTCCGTTTGGATGCTCGCTGGCCCAGGCATTCCGGTGAAGGTGATGCAGGAACCGTGCGACAGCCTGAACTTCGCATCGACGATCTTGAACCTCACAGGCCGCAAGCCTCCCATGCCGGATCGCGTCGTTACGATCCAGTAGCCATCTTCGGCCGGCGCGTATGCCAGTCCGTCATCTGCTGGTACGCATACGCTACCGCCAGCACCTGCGACTCTCCGAAGCGCGGGCCGGCAATCTGTAACCCGATCGGCAAGCCATCTTTTGAAAATCCGCACGGGATTGCAATCGCCGGAGTCCAGAATCGATTGAACGCTGACGTGTTGCTGGGCGGCCGCTGGTACGTCTCGTCCACGGTCGCCTGGATCGTGGGAGCCGTATCGCGTTTGGTAGGCAGAATCAGAATATCGGCTTGCTCGAAAACCGACCGGATGTCGCGCCGGCATTCACGCAGCCGCTTCAACATCTCGACGTAGTTCACGGCGGTCACTTTTTCGAGTTCCGTCAATTGCCGCCGCGACCAGGGATGATACAGCTCCGGCGTCTTGCGAAAATACGGAGCCTGATAATGCAGCAGCTCCACATCGTAGCTTCCGTTTTCGACAAACTGAAAACGCGGAAGCGTCACATCCCGCACCTCGCGAACATGCGGCCGCAGCGTGTCGATGGCCTTCTCCACCGCGGCCGCGACTTCCGGATTGAGCTTCTCAAAGAAATAATCGCGCGGAACGCCGACCCGCAAATTTGCAATCCGATGCGGCAAAAGCGCGGCTGCATAGTCGGGCACCGGAACGTCGGCCGTAATCGAATCTGCCGGATCGAGGCCCGCGAGCGCTTCGAGCATCAAGGCCGCATCTTCCACTGAACGCGTCATTGGACCGATCGTGTCCAGCGAATACGCGGAGGGAATCACGCCCCGCGTGCTCACGCGGCCATAAGACGTTTTGAATCCCGTGATTCCGCAAAAAGAAGCAGGGATGCGAACCGAACCGCCGTCGTCGCTGCCCACCGTGCCGTAGCACAATCCCGCGGCGAGCGCCGCCGCGTTCCCGGCCGAAGAGCCGCCCGTAATGTGCGCGAGATTCCACGGGTTGTGAATCGGTCCCAGAAAGCTGGTGGTGCCCGTGCCTTCAAACGCAAACTCGTCGAGATTCGTTTTACCCAGACAAACCGCTCCCGCCGCTTTCAAGCGCGCGGCGACTTCCGCATCTTGCGCCGGAACCCGGTTCGCAAACACCCGGCTGGCGCCTGTGGTGCGAACACCCGCCGTATCGATGTTGTCTTTGAGCGCGATCGGGATGCCATACAACGGACTGGGTCCAGGGCGCCGGTCGCATTCGCGGGCTTGCGCGAGCGCTGCTTCTTCCGTCACCGTGATGAAGCTGTTCAGCGCCGGATCGTACTTCTTCATGCGAGCCAGGCAAAGCTGTGTCAGCTCGACGGAAGAAATCTTGCGTCGCCGCAACGCAGCCGCGGCTTGGGCCAAGGTCCAAAATTCGGGAGAAGCATCCAGCTTTTGCGACGCAAGCAGCCGGCCTGCTGACGCGCTTGCATACGCGAGCCAGGCGCGCCGCGACAACACAAACCCGTCATTGGATATTTGCATCGAAGATGCCGGTCTCAACCGTCTCGCCGTGCTTCATCTGCACAATGATGCGATAGCGTCCGGGAGAAGGGAAGCCATACGGGAAACCGACCGTATTGGGCAGAGAGCTTTCACTGGTCTCCATGTTCATATCCGGCATCATTCCTTGCGCCATCATGAATGCGGCCATCGAAACGCTGCCGGTGGGATGAATATGGGCAAACACGGTTCCATTGGTTTTCACGAACGCCGCATGCCCCAGCATTCCCATGTAAAACGCCATATCGCGCGGAGGCTGGCCGTGCGGATCTTCCAGACGGAAGCGGAACATCCGCGGCTCGTTGGCCCTTAGCGCCTCTGTGCCGCGCAGCCATTCCATGCGGTAGCCATCGGGCAAAGCGAACACCGTGGATGTGGAAGAGACGGCGTTCCATGGCGGCGCGCAGCCGGCCGCGTCATCGCCGGTGAGCGGCCGTCCAGGCAGGGCGGAAATCCCGACGCTCGTAACCATCGTTTCCGGGAATCCGTTCGCGTGGACAATATCGGCGTACAGCTTGTAAGTGCCGGGCTGCATCCTGGGCAAGTCCAAACGGAAAAGGCCGCTCTCCACCTGATCCGGATGCAGATGATACACGGCATCCATTCCCGGCTGGCGGATCGCATAAAGATGCATCAGATGATTGTGATCCGGCACGAGATCGTCGAACGTACGCCGCAGCCATCCTGGATCGGACAAGTTCAACGTCAGAACACCGGACGGGTCCACGCTCGCGCTCATTGCAAGCGGTTTGTACACGTTGTTTGCGTACGATCTCTGCTCGCTCGACCACCAGCGATTCCCCAGCCACAGTACGGCGAGAACAACGGCGAATGTAACCGCCATGGCGATCCGCGCGCGGCGCGTATTTCGCGCATCGGGCACAGCTCCCGGTTCCAGCCTGGCCTCGCGCACCGACGCGCCCACCATCGCGACGGCGCCGAACACCAGAAACAACATGAGCACGCCCAAGAGCGCGCCCAGTCCGCGATTCATTTTCTTCAGGCTTTGCGCCGCGGCAGGCACCGGAACTGCAATGGCGCCGCGGCCTCGAGCGCCATTTACCGTCAGCCGGACTTCCCACGACCCCGTCGCCATCATCCACAGCGACCCGGTAAAAAACTGCGGGTCTTCGCGGGACTGGGTGAGTTTATCGGGAACGGGCGCAAACTTAGCGCCGGGCCCGGACATAGGCAGAGGAACCGCGCGAATCTCGCTTACGCCGGCGCTCTCCGAGCGAACTTCGATTGCGGCCACCCCAGGAATGGCCGTTGGCGGACGAATGGTGACGAATAACTGGTACGGTCCCGCTTTGCCGTCCAGATAAATATTGGGACTGCCGACGTGCGCTGTGGCCAGCGGCGCCAGCGCGGCGAGTAGGAGGAGCGTGCGACGAATCATTACCGCTTAATCCGATGCAACCAAATACCGCGAGATAAACCGAACCGGATCATGACTGTGGTGATCGCCAGCGCAAGCGCCATCTCTGCCCAGAATCCGGCCGTCCTTCCCGAATCGTAGAACAGGTTCCGCGCTTCATAGGAGGTGGGCCGCTGGCCGTAGAAATGATAAATCGTTCCGAAAAAGCCGTTGCGCGACGCGGGCGACATCAGGAAATCGGCAAAAGGCCATTCAACCGCAACCAGCACGGCCAGGAAAACAGTCGCGCTTACAATCGCGAGCAGCCACAAATTCCAATCTTTGGCGCGCGCGAACAGAAGATCCAGCGCCAACGCCGGCACGATAATCAGGACCGGAAACTCGGGCGGCACAAAATGCGTAACGTGCTGGTAGACCGGACCGAGTTTCGGCTGAGCGGGAAACAGCGGCAGGATCTGGATGAGCCCAATCACCAGCAACGTATAAAACGCGGCCACGAAGGTCGCAGCGAACCGGAAACCCGTAGCGCGGGAAGCCATCACCAAGACGATGGGAACCAGCGTTCCCACCATACGGTAAGAAATCGCGCTGTGCAGGTGCGGGCGGTTCGTATACTCTTCGAGCATAATCATCACGGTCGAGAGCAACACGCCGCTGACATACAGAAACAGCCAGCCCGCTTTGCGCCGGCTGCCGTCTTCCGAACGGTTCATGTGGCCGGCGATCAGCACGAGCGTCCCGACAATCACCGCATACGTTCCGATGAAGAGAACGATGTGCGGCGGGCTGATAATCTGCACATCCAGCCCGTAAGCATCGTGCCACCAGTTGTCGAACGGCGCCGATGTGAGCATGGCAATGCCGCCCCACGACGCAATGAATGCGCCCAGCGGAGCGCGGAAGCCCCAGATATGAACCGAAGCCGGACCGAGCGGCGCCGTGGCCGCAAAGGTCGTGTACAGGATGAGATATCCGAATGCGACTCCGGACAGCAGCCCGCATAGATAGATCGCCATGTGCGCGGGCGTCCAGAACGTATCGCGGCCGATCGAGCTATGCCAGGAGATATCCCAATGGGCTCCGATCAATGAGGAAGTTACAGCCGCGGCGGCACACCAGACGTACCAGGGAATCGCTCTCAACTGCATAACGGGGTTGCTCCTCCAGTATGCCGTAACTTTGGCGGTACCTACGCGTAGAAAGCAAAACATACTGCTAGAAAATTCATTTGCTTTCGTCGAAACGTAATGTAAGATAACGAAACTGGGGTGAATGTCAAAGAGAATGCCTAACCGGCTGCTGGCCGAAGAGCGCCGCCGCGAGATTCTCGACGTGTTGGGGCAAAACGGGAGAATTACCGTCGACGAAGTGGTGAGGCGCTTCGGAGTATCGGCAGTGACCGCCCGCAGCGATCTGGATGCTTTGTCGCAAACCGGCGATCTGGTGCGCTCGCACGGGGGTGGAATCAAGCCGTTGACGGCGGCGCCCGAACATCCGCTCCGGGTGCGCGAAGGCATGCACCACGAAGAGAAGATGCGCATCGGCGAAGCCGCCGCTAAGCTTATCCGTCCTTTCCAAACCGTCATTTTGTGCACCGGCTCCACCTCCGCAGCGCTGGCCGGCGAACTACGGCGCAACTGCCCCGAGGGCATTACGGTGATTACTTACGCGCTGAACATCGCGGCGCAACTGGCGGATTTGCCGAAGCTGTCGCTTCTGATGCTGGGCGGTTTTCTGCGGCATCCCTCGACGGCGTTTGTGGGTCCGCACGCCGAACAGATGATGCAGTCGCTGCACGCGGATCACTGCTTCATGAGCACGGTGGGCCTGGACGTGGAAGTCGGGCTGACCACGCTCGACATTATGGAGGCGCAGCTCAACCGCAGAATGATTGAATCCGCCGCCCAAGTCACGGTGTTGGCCGATTCGAGCAAGTTCGGGCAACGCAGCCTCTCCCTCATTTCGGACTTCCGGCCCATCCACCGCGTCATTACGGATTCAGGCGCGCGAAGCGTCGACGTAGAGAAACTTCGCGCGCGGGGCATCGAAGTACTAGTCGTATAACCGGAACGCTTCTTTCTTTTCTTTCCTTTTCTTTCTTTTCCCTTGACAGAGCTTTCGGATAGCCCTAGAATTCTGCCAAAGGAGTTTTTCTATGAAAGCCAGCGGTCTTTGTCTCTTGCTTCAGCGCTTTCCTCTGATTGCGTTGGCGGTCTTTCTCTTACTGCTCCCCGGTTCTTCCCAGGCGCAGGAAGTCACCGCGGCTATTAACGGCGTGGTCACCGATCCTTCAGGAGCGGCGGTTTCCGGCGCCAAAGTTTCGGCCAAAGATCTCGACCGGGGGACGGTTTTCCCCACTACCACCGATGCGAGCGGCTTTTATTCGCTTCCCAGGCTGCCTGTCGGGCGCTATGAAGTGCGGGTGGAAAATGCGGGCTTTCAGGCGGCCGTGCAGTCCCCGGTGGAATTGCAGTTAAACCAGAATGCACGGATCAATTTCCAATTGCAGGTGGGAAACGTCAGCCAGACGGTGGAAGTGAATGCAGCGCCGCCGCTCCTGCAGACGCAGGCGACGCAGTTGGGCTCCGTAATCGATGCCAAGACGAATGCGCAACTGCCACTCGCGACCCGAAACTATGTTCAGTTGACTTTGCTCGCGCCCGGCGCGGTAACAACTGATCCATCGGAGTTTACCGGGCCCGAGGCGACTCTTTACGGCGGCCGTCCTTACATCAACGGCAATCGGGAGCAGGCGAACAACTTTCTGCTGGATGGCATGGATAACAACCAGGTCTCGGAGAACGGCGTGGGTTACACGCCCAGCGTCGATGCCATTCAGGAATTCAACATGATCACCCAGAACGCTTCAGCCGAGTTCGGTAACTTTATGGGCGGAATCATCAGCGTCAGTCTGAAGGGCGGAACCAATCAGTTTCACGGGACAGCCTTCGAATTCTTCCGCAACGATAAGTTGAACGCAAATAACTGGGGCAATAACTGGAACGGTTTGCCGCGTCCCTTGCTGCGTTGGAACGAGTTTGGCGGCTCTCTCGGCGGCCCGATTAAGAAGGACAAGCTGTTCTTCTTCGCCGATTACCAGGGATCGCGTTTCGATCAGCCTGCGACCAGCAGCGCCTTTACGGTGCTGACCGCGGCGGAACGGCATGGCGACTTTTCACAGGTGTTGGCACAACAGGGCGTCAAGATTACCCAGCCATTTACCACAACTCCCTACCCGAACAACATCATTCCTGCCAGCCAGCTCAGCCCGCAAGCTGTGGCGATCATGAGTTCTTCGCTCTATCCGACACCGGTGAACGGCAATCTCATCAATAATGCAGTCAACACCACCCACAGCTACACCAACCAAGACCAGGGCGACATCCGGGTGGATTGGGCTCCCACTGAAAAGGACCACATCTTTGGCCGTTACTCACAGGCGCACATCATTGCACCCACAACCAACAGCATTGCGCTGCTCTATAACTCGGAGAACCTGTATCCGAGTTACAACGGAGTGCTCGATTATACGCGGACGATTAGCCCGGCGTTTGTGAATGAAGCACGCGTGGGCGTCAACTACGTTCCCGTCGTAACAGGTCAACTTACCGGATCGGGCATTTCCGCCCAGAGCGTAGGAATTCCGAATGTCCCGACCAATATCCTACCCGGGTTTGTCTTCTCCGGCGGCAATCTGGCGAGCGAAGGCACCGGGTTCGGTAATCCGGAAGTGTACGAAGAGTTTGCAGACGCGGTGATTCAAGCCGAGGACACTGCCATCATCACCAAGGCGACCCACACGATGCATATCGGATTCCAGGCTTTCCGGGAGCGCATCGATACCTTCTATTCCGGAAACGCGGGCATCGCCGGACAGTTCGGGTTCAGCGGCCAATATAGCGGGTTCGCGGAAGCCGACTTCATGCTCGGCCTGCCGTATAACGTGCAGGGCGGCATTGCGGGCGGAACCTGGGGGCAACGCGCCACCATCTTTGCCGGCTTCTTCCAGGACGACTGGCGCGTCAGCCACAATCTGACGCTCAATCTCGGCTTGCGCTGGGAACTGCACACGCCCTGGATCGAAGTCCACAACCGGCAGGCGAATTTCGATGAAATCACCGGACAGCTTGAGATAGCCGGCCAGAATGGCTTCAGCCGCGCGCTCTACAACCGATACAACGGGATCACGAATTTCCAACCGCGCATTGGATTGGCGTACAGCCCGACAGCCAACACCGTCATCCGCGCTGCGTTTACCACCTCTAATTTCCTGGAGGGCACAGGCACGAATCTGCGGCTTACCTTGAACCCTCCGTTTGCGACGGAACACAACGTCAACTACGATCCGACCCAGATGCCCTCTACGCTTGCGCAAGGCTATTCGATCTTCGGCGCTTCCACCGCCTCTAACATCAACTACGCCGGCACGTCGCTCCGCGTGTGGGGTCCGAATTTCCGTCCGGCCGTTTCGAATCAGTGGAACTTCTCCGTGCAGCGCCAGTTCGGAAACTCGACAACCTTGCAGCTTGCCTATGTCGGCCAATCGAACAATCACCTGGTGGTGCCGATCTGGATGTCGCAGTTGTATCTCCCCGCGCCGGGCGCCACTCCGGTTCCGGGCTATCTGGGCGGTAATCCGTCGTTACTCAATCAAATCGGCAATGCCAAGTTGACAGACTCCGTCGGATATCAGAATTACAATGCATTGCAGGTTTCGCTGCAAAAGCGCCTGAGCAATGGCCTCGAATTCCAAGCGAATTACACGTGGTCTAAGTGTTTGACCGATTCAATCGGTTATTACGGCGGATATGGACAGGCGCAGGGCGACTATTATTACTGGCAGAACGTTTATAACGCCCGCCAGAACTATGGGCCCTGTTACTACGATGTCCCGCATGCGTTCAATGGATTTGTTACCTACGACATCCCGTTTGGGCATGGCCGTATGTTCGGCAAAGATACGAATAAGTTTGTAAACGCCGTGTTGGGTGATTGGGCTGTTAATGCAATTGTCAGCTTCCGCGGCGGATTCCCCTTGACCGTCAACGATTCGGGTATCGATAACAGCGGAACCCACAATCCAAACCAGCTTGCGAACTGCCTTGCTCCGGGAACCGTGTATGGAAGGCGCGATGCCGCGAGCGGCGGGTATCAATGGTTTGACCCGAGCGTGTATGCAGTCGAAGCGCCGGGTACGTTTGGAAGTTGCGGCGTCGGAGGCATTCGCGGTCCGGGAATCAGCTCGGTAGACATGAGCGTCAGCAAGCTGTTCCCGGTCACCGAGCGCCAGAACCTGGAGTTCCGCGTGGAAGCGATCAACGTGAGCAACACGCCCATTCTGAATGGGCCGAGCGACGGGGTGAAATCCGGAACGCTGGGACAGATTACCGCTTCGCAAGGCGAGCGGAATGTCCAGTTCGCGTTGAAGTATAACTTCTGACGAACCTATCCTAGAGACGCGCTGCCGGCTTGTACCGGTGGCGCATCCAGGAACTGTCGGTTCAGCAGGTTTTCCGCATTGAGAGCCCCGGCTGGGCTCTCTTCGTGCTTGAAAATGGCAAAGGTCGGGTATCCATTCGAGCGGTACTGCTGGACGCGATACTCGATACTGTTCATCTCCGATTCTGTGTAACCAGGCTTGCGAAGACGCAGATAGACGAAATCCGCTGTCAGGACGAACGGCGTCTCCAAGGTTTCATTTTCTGCCAGACAGAGGGCCACATTTGCGTCTCGAAGCACCTGATAGATGCTGTCGGCGAACCAGGTTGCGTTCCGAAACTCGAACGCGGCGCGTATATTTTTGGGCAGCAGCCGGACGAAGCCGGCAAGCCGGGCCGGGTCGGCCTTCAAACTCGGCGGCAACTGGAAGAGAACGGGCCCCAGCCGCTCCGCCTCTCTCAAGGGCTCGAGCGATTCCAGAAAAACGCGCGTAAACTCTTCGGCCCCTTCCAGCTTGAAGGTATGGGTAATCTTCATGTGCGCTTTCGGCAGAAACAGAAAGCCGTCGCGCGTGGCGGCAATCCATTTATGAAAAGTGCTCGCGGAGGCAAGGCGCCGGTACGTGTAGTTGATTTCGACCGCATTCAGCCGTCCGGCGTAGTAAGAAAGAAATTTGGAGCTCGGTAAATCGGGTGGATAAAATCCTGGCTTCCAGCTTTCGTAGGCAAACCCGGAAGTCCCGCAGTATAAATTCGCGTCTGGCATAAGTCAGAGTCCCGCAAACCAGTCGTAGCCTTCTTCGGCCCAGTAATCAACTGGTTTTGTATTAGTGAAGCGAATCATTCCGATCCGCTTAATGCTCTTGATGCCGTATTTTATCGAAATCGCCAGCCGTAGGGGAGCCCCATGCGTTTGATCGAGCGGTTTGCCGTTGCGCTCATACGCTAGGAGCGTTTGCGGGTGCAACGCCGACTTCATATCCAACCCGACATAATAATCTTCCCCGGGGGTCGCAAGATACACATAGTGCGGAAGCGCGCGTCCGGGAGGAAAGAACTTGCGGGCGAAATCGGAAAACCGCGCGCCGCCCCACCAGACAATCGAGCTCCAGCCCTCAATGCAACAGAAGCGCGTGGTCAAATCACATTTTGGGAGAGCCTGGATATCGGAAAGCTGCAGGGTGAACGGAGGCGTTCCGCCGGGGATGACTCGCAGACTCCAATCCGCCGCATTCACTGGTGTCTTGAGTCCGATATCGCCATTGGGCTTGAGAAAGGTCACCTGATCCGGCCGGTAGGTGGGCATCAGATGGCTATTGCTAAGGTAGCCTTTCGCTATTTTTTCGTTGAACTCGAGAACGCGCCGCTGCGGCCAAGGGACCTCGTCTTCCTGGCTCGCGGAGGTAGCCCATTCATATCCGCCAATGGCGGCCGCAGCAGCCACGCCCGCAATCAGGAAATCGCGCCGGGTCTTCCGGCGCACTGTTGCTTCCTGCAGCAGAATCTCGGGATGGCGGTTCTTCTCCTTATCCGTTGTTTTCATGGACCGCCTCGTAACCGGTGATCATGCTGCGGAAGTTGTTCCAGCCCGCTGCCGCGACTTGTACGACATGAACTACAAAGAACAATAAGTAGCCCAATGTCAGAATAAAATGGATGCAACGGGCGCTCTGGTATCCCCCGCAACAGAACGTCAGCCAGGCGAGCTGCGCGGGCTTGTAGATCGCGAGCCCGGTCAAAACCGACCCCGCCCCCATCAGGATGATCGCTGAATAAGAAATCTGCTGGGCGGCGTTGTATTTATATTGCGCGGGGGGCTCCCTTTTTATATGGAGGTCGTGCAAAACCACGTCCCAAGCGTCCCGGAACGCGGAACGGGAACGCGGTACCAGAAACCGCCACTCACCCGAGATCCAGGTGTACGCCACGTAAAGGAGGCCGTTCAACACAAAAAACCACATGAAGAAGAAATGAAGAGCCATCCCCTCCGCCAGCCGGTAATCCATTCCAAGCGCGGAGTAGACCCACTTCGGAATTACCGGAAATGGGCCAATATGGTAGACCGGATACGCCCAATAAATCAGGACGCCGCTCCATATCATAATGAAAAGAAGGGGGAAGTTGATCCAGTGGAACCAGCGGATGGCGAGCAAATGCTTCAATCTGAACCTGTGCATGAGAACGGTTTCACGCCGATCGAGGTGAGTACGGGTACTCACTAGTAAATTTTTTTGCGACGATTCCTGGATAACAGGATACTCTCTATTAAGGATTGGAGTCGGACGGCCCTTCGAATCCATCCGAGTCGGGCGCAGGTGGCCCGCATTCATTAAATTTCGCAAATGAAATCGATGGCGCGGGTCGCCATCGGTATCATATTAAGGCTTAACCCAGATACGGACCAAAGCAGGTGGTCGGCAAAACTGCCCCATCCGCAATGGATGCGTTTGCAGGAACGTGCAAGCGACTGGCCGGGCCAGGGTAGATTAAGCAAATTTAATTGAGCAATTTAACAACTGAAGTTTACGGTGTTAGGTTTCTACCGATGAGAGCATTGACTCTAGCAGGGTTTACGGCTGGGGCCATGATCGGCGGCGTTTCCGCCACTGCGGCGTATGGCAGTGTTTCCAGGACGTCGCAGATCTTTGGTCCCTCGGTGTATCGCGGCCCAGGCCGCAGGCGGTCAATCGCGTTGACCTTTGACGATGGCCCCAGTGAAGGCACGCTGCCGCTATTAGATTACTTGGCGGCGGAAGGTGTCTGGTCCACCTTCTTCCAGTGCGGAATGAATGTGCGGCGTCATCCGCAGATCGCGGGGAAGGTGGTGGCCGCTGGCCACCAGATCGGCAATCATACGTATTCGCATCCGAAGCTTCCGTTCAAATCGCGGGAATTTATCGATCGCGAAGTTACGGAGGCGCAAAAAGTAATTCTGTACGAAACGGGCATTTCACCCATGGTGATCCGGCCACCGTACGGATTTCGTTGGTTCGGTTTGCGTGAGGTGCAATACAAACTCGCGCTGTTGGGCGTGATGTGGACAGTGATTGGTTTTGACTGGCGCTGGCCGGCCGAGCGGATTGCCAAGCACGTGACCCGGCACGCCGAACCCGGCGGCATCATCTGCCTGCATGACGGACGGGGTGTCCAGCCCAAACCGGATGTCTCGGCGATGCTGAAGGCAGTGAAAATGATTGTTCCCGTGCTGAAGGACCAGGGGTATTCGTTCGAGGTCATCAGCGATCTGCTGCATGAGTGATTAAGCTGTCAGGTTTAGCCGTCAGCTTTTAGGTGCCGCTTTCCTACCCCGATCTCAATGTTCGTGCCGGATCGATGCGCACTGCCCGCACCAGGGGCGGCAAAGCTGCGGCAAACGCAGCGGCCATGAGAGCGAGGGCTGGACCTGCGAGGGCGCCCAAGTCTGTTGCTTTCACCTCGTACAGCAGGGTTTCGATGGAGCGTGAGCAGCCAATCCCCAGCGCGAAACCGGCGAGCGATCCGCCGAAGAACCAACCCAGCATGCCGAGTGCGACCTGCCGGATAATGTCGCCGGGTTGCGCTCCGAGCGCTATGCGGAGGCCGATCTCGCGGCGCCGCTGGAGGACCGAATAGTCGAGCACTCCGTACAGGCCGATTCCTGCGAGTAACAGCGCGATTGTCGCAAAAAACACGGCCAGCAGGGCGAGCAGCCGCTCGCGCACCATTTGCGCCTGAAGCATTTCTTGTTGCGAACGGATATTGATGACGCGGAAGTCTGGCGAGGCACGCGAGACTTCGTTCCGCAGAATCGATGTCAGCGCCGATGGCGCGGCTGTTTTATTAGACGCTCCCATGCCGACCATAATGGTTTCCTTGTGCCATGCAACGCGGTACGGAACGTAGGCTACCGGGAGAATCGGGTCGCGAATTGTTCGATAGCGTGTGTCGCCAACAATGCCCACAATTTGAAAGCGGCGCCCCCACTCGCCGCCCGGTTTGGCGGTGAACAACTTACCAGCAGCGTCCTTTCCGGCGAAGAATTCGCGAGCAAATTCCCGATTCACAATCGCCGCTTCCGTTTCGTTCGCGCGAAGATCTCTGCCTTCGATCAGCGGAATCTTCATCGTCTCGATCCATCCCGGTGACACGATCAAGAATCTAACTGCCATTTCTGATGGACGGCCGCCATCCACCGAAACGTGATTTAGCCGGTAGCTGCTCCCATCGAGCAGAGGCCACTCGCAGAGAGCGGCGCTTTCGATACCCGACACGGATCGAAGATGTTCCACCACTTGATTCCAAGCCGATGGCGGTTCATCCCGGGCTGTGACAACATCCAGAGCGAGAAGTCCGCTGGTGGGAAATCCGGTGTGCTGGTAAGCGAGCCGGTCGAATGTAGTAACGAAGAGTCCGGAGACGAACAGCACTACAAAACAAAATGCGGCTTGCGCTGCGATAAGAGCATGCATCAGGCGGCTACGCGAGCGCGGCTGATCTCCGTCTCGAAGAGCGATTGCCGCTTCCACCAGCCGAAGCGCGCAATGCAGGCGCCAGACCCAATAACACTGCTACCGCAAGTGTCACAACTGAAGTCAATGCCAGCACGCGCCAATCCGCCGATAGAGATAACCGCGCAGGATGGTCCGGCGGATTGATCCGGGCAACCACAAACGGGGCCGCCAGCCAGGCGACAATTACACCCACAACAGCAGCCAGGAATGCAAGCATCGCGCTCTCGACCAGTACGAGTTGCATCAGTCGCGTGCGTCCCGCGCCCAGCGATATACGCAACGCCATTTCGCGCATCCGAGCGGCAGCCTGCCCCGACAGCAAATTCGCCGCGTTCGCGCACGCGATCAGGAGCACCAATATGACCAGCGCGCCCAAAGCCGCGAGCGCCTGCCCGTAATCTTTCTGCATTTCCGAGACGCCCGAGGCGGCGCGTTCTATAGAAAGCGCCTGATTGTGCCGGTATGGGAAACTCTTTGGGTGCCGCTCATCGAGGGCGTGGAGCACGGCTTGCAAACGATCGCGAATAGGCTCCGGCCGGCCGCCCGGCGGCAAGCGGACGAAAACGCGGAACACAGACGCCATCGGGGAGTTGACGAGCGGATGCATCATGGCCGGAACAAAGATATCTGTCTCCGTTCCCGGTTCTGTCCCCGTGAAACCCTCACTCGTGACGCCTAAGATCTCGAAAAGATTACTGCCCATGCCGTATTTGGGCGCGATGGTGAGCGCGCTTCCAACAACCTTCGGATCACGCGCAAAATGCCGGCTCCAGTAATCGTAGGAAAGGACCGCAACCGGATGAGCCCCCGGTTCGAGATCGTCGTCTTTGGAAAGCAAACGGCCCAATGCGGGCCGGATTCCGAAGGAGCGGAATATCCATCCGGAGACGTATTGCACGTATACCTTGTCCGCCGCTTCGCCGGGCTGCAAATGGCCACCGTATGCCACGTCCGTCTGCTCGGGAAACGATGCCGCAATTAAATCGGCTTGGTACTTTAAGGCCGCCCGCATTCTGCGGAAGCGCATGTGTTCCCAGCCATCTCCGAATCCACCTCCCGGCCTGGAAATCACGTAAAGACGCTGCGGATTGGAGATCGGCAGGGGACGCAGAAATAATGCGTCGACCAGACGGAATGCGGCCGCGCAGGCGCCCATGGCCAAGCCGAGCGACACGATCGCCACCGCGGAGATTACCTTGTGCTTCCTGAGCTGACGCCAGCCGAAAACGGCGTCGGCGCGGAGCGAATCCATGCGCCCGGCCATCACTTGGCCCACGTTACTGAAACACGCAATGTATCAGCCGGATCCATTCTCATCGCCCAGGAGCCATGATGGCATTCCGGCATCGTGAGATATCCCAGTGCCGTCTCGGGGAATGGGAGATTAGAGTATGGGTAATCGATGTTGTCGCTATGGCGAAGCGGAAATCTAGCAAGGCCTCAAAGAAGGCTATCGCGACGGAGTAACGCGGAGTTGATTGCACGGCTCCGGCGTGCTCGTCATGAAAATCAAATTCCAGGCTGACACAGACCTGGACGGCCGAGTAGTTCGCGGGCTCCGAAGGGCAGCACCGGAAATCGACATTCGAGCAGCGAGTGCGGCTGGGCTGGAAGGACTACCCGATCCCGACGTGCTGCGCATCGCAGCCGAAGACAGCCGCGTTTTGATCAGCCAGGACCGAAGAACAATGCCAGCTCATTTTCGGCGGTTCGTACTGAAGGTTAAAAGTCCGGGAGTGATTCTCCTGCGGGAGGGTATCTCCATCGCAGTGGCTATTTAAGAGTTGTTGCTGATTTGGGATGCAAGCGATTCAGAGGATTGGATTGACCGGCTGATTTGGATACCGCTCTAAAGCAAAAAATGGCGGGGACGACGGGGCTCGAACCCGCGACCTCCGACGTGACAGGCCGGCGTTCTAACCAACTGAACTACGTCCCCTTTTGTGCGGAAAACGTCGGACAACCGCAGGATAGCACAGGACGCACCCACGCTAAAGTTGAATTGGAAGACGCATGTTGGATGTGTTTTACATCCTGATAGCCGTTGGCTTTCTGCTGCTCTGCTGGGCATTTGCGAAGGCATGCGACCGGCTTTAAATTCAGGCTCACCGCTCCCGTCGAAGCTGGCGCGCTCGCGTCCACTGCTCGATCCGGAGATTCTCCGCCGCGCGGCGAAGGATTCGTTTCTCAAGCTGAATCCGCTACATCTTGTCAGAAATCCCGTCATTTTCGTCGCGGAGGTAGGGGCTGCGCTGGCGACGGCATTGCTTGTCAGAAATCCGCATAGCTTTGAAATCCAGCTTTCGATTTGGCTCTGGTTGACGGTTCTGTTCGCCAACTTCGCGGAAGCCATGGCTGAGGCGCGCGGCAAGGCGCATGCAGACATGCTTCGTAAAAGCAGAGGCGATTCCATGGCGAAACGGCTCCGGGGCAACAGCCGCATCGAAACTGTGGCGGCATCCAAGCTCCGGGCAGGCGATATCGTGATCGCCGAGGCAGGCGATCTGATCCCGGGCGACGGCGAGGTCATCGACGGAATCGCCAGCGTCGATGAATCCGTTATCACCGGGGAGAGCGCGCCGGTGATCCGCGAATCCGGAGGAGATCGCAGCGCGGTGACCGGTGGTGCGCGGGTCCTGTCCGACCGGATCAAGATTCGCATCACCTCCAATCCGGGCGAGACGTTTCTGGATCGAATGATCGCTCTCGTCGAAGGCAGCGAACGGCGAAAAACGGCGAACGAGACTGCGCTGAATGTTCTCATTCTTGGCGTTACTCTGGTGTTTCTTTTGACGGTCGCTACGCTGTACCCGTTCTCGGTTGGGCATGGGCACCCGCCGAGTGTGCCGGCGCTGGTGGCGCTTCTGGTCTGTCTGATCCCCACCACCATTGGAGGTCTGCTGTCTGCAATCAGCATCGCCGGCATGGATCGTGTGATGCAGCACAACGTGCTCGCAATGAGCGTCGAAGCTGTGGAGGCCTCCGGCGACATTAACATCCTGCTCCTCGATAAAACCGGAACAATCACGTTCGGCGACCGGCAGGCGGTGGAGTTCATAGCTCTCGATGGAGTGACGGAACAGGAACTGGCGGCCGCCGCGAAGTTGTCGAGCTTGGCCGATGAAACGCCGGAAGGACGTTCGATTGTGATGCTCGCGAACGAGAAGTACGGCTCAGGCGAGTTGGGCATTTCGGAGCACGAGGCGCACTTCGTTCCGTTCTCGGCGTATGCGCGCATGAGCGGCGTCGATATCGATGGGCGCATGCTGCGGAAAGGCGCCAGCCGGTCGATCGCGAACTTTGCGAAGGAACTCGGTGGGATTTTGCCCGCTGCCTATGACGAAATTTCGGATCGCATTTCACGCGCGGGCGGAACGCCGTTAGCGGTGACGGACGGCGCTCGCGTCCTTGGGATTGTGCACCTTAAAGACATGGTGAAGGGCGATATGAAAGAGCGGATCGCTCAGCTTCGCGCGATGGGTGTTCGTTCGGTGCTGATCACCGGGGATAATCCGCTGACCGCCGCGGCGATTGCAGCCGAAGCCGGCGTGGACGACTTTCTGGCGCAGGCTACCCCCGCCGATAAGCTCGCCTACATCAAACGCGAACAGGCCGAAGGATGGCTAGTCGCGATGACGGGGGACGGCGCCAACGATGCTCCAGCCCTTGCGCAGGCCGACGTGGGGCTGGCGATGAATACCGGCGCCATGGCCGCCAAGGAGGCCGGAAACATGGTGGATCTGGATAGCAATCCAACCAAGCTCATCGAGGTGGTTGCCATTGGAAAGCAGCTCCTGATTACACGCGGGGCTTTGACGGTGTTCTCCATTGCGAGCGATGTGGCCAAGTACCTCGCCATTCTTCCGGCTATGTTTTTCGCCGCTTATCCCGGGCTGCGCTCGCTGAACATTCTGGAGCTTCATTCTCCGGAAAGCGCCATTCTGGCTGCGGCGATCTTCAATGCCGTCGTCATTCTTGCGCTGATACCGCTCGCGCTGCGCGGTGTCCGTTACCGGCCGCTTCCGGCCGCTGCTCTGTTGCGCAGAAATTTGCTTGTTTACGGGGCAGGCGGAATTCTGGCGCCTATTGCCGGAATCTGGATTATCGATCGGATACTAGGAGCGCTTCACGCCGCCTGAAGAGCTAACATGCTCTTGAGCAGTGAATGACGTCCATGCGCAAGATTTTCTACACAATGCACTTCCGGGGTCAGACCTCGCCTACAAAATCGGACACGAAAGTGCTCCGCACAACCGCCAGCGCGACAAGCTCGGTACTCACGACAAAGATTCGCGAATCGGGAGTGCAGTCTGAGCTTCAGGCTTCCGAGGGCGAGCTTGCGTTCTTGGAATCGGAGCTTCGCCTGACAAGTCCGGAGTTGTTTCAAGGCGACGGCTCTATCACGGTCGGGGATGATGGCGAGCACGTGTTGCGATTCTCGGTTGTGGAGCATGGCCATCTTGATCCGGCGATCGAACCAGGTACGGTGACGGGAACGTCAAGCTGGAAGGTCAACGGCGGAGAAGGCCAATTTTCAAGCGCGCGCGGCTTTGTTACGTCCGCGTTCACCATCACCGCGGCGGGCGAGTTCACGGAATACCAGCTTGGATTGCTTTTCTTTCCGGAAGAAGGGCAATAAACGCACCGCGTTTAGCACGATAATAAGGGTGTGCCCACCCTGAGCGAACGCAAACCGACTCCCGAGCAGATCCTGCAGCAGTTGGAGAGCGAAGAAGAGCACCAAGCGCGCGGCCGCCTGAAGATCTTTCTCGGCTATGCTTCCGGTGTTGGAAAGAGTTTTCGCATGCTGGACGAAGGCCGGCGCCGGCATGAGCGCGGCCAGGACGTGGTGGTTGGCGCCATACAACCCAAGCTGGCTCCCGATGTTCTGCATGCCGTGTCCTCGCTCGAAATCATTCCGCTGCTACACGTCAACGGCGTGCTGGTAATGGATGTTCCCACCATTCTGCACCGTGCGCCCAAGGTCTGTCTGGTGGATGGCTTGGCGTACGACAACCCGCCTGGGTCGCCGCACGAAAAGCGCTGGCAGGATGTGGCGCAACTACTGGACGCGGGCATCTCTGTGATCACTTCGGTAAACCTGCAGCACATCGAGGAGAAGCGCGAGCAGGTGGAAGCCATTACGGGAAAGCATGTCACCGAAACGGTCCCGCTTAGCTTTCTACAGATGGCGGACGAAATCGTGGTCGTCGATGCCCCGCCGGAGAGTTGCATGAATGTGTCCGAGGATGGAAAATCGGCGGGCAAGTTGAACCAGATTCAGTTGTCCGAGCTGCGCGAAGTGGCGCTGCTGCTCGCCGCGGACGTGGTGGATAAGCAACTCGAGCGATACCTGGCCCGCCATGGTATCCAGCAACTCTGGGGAACGCAGGAGCGCATTCTAGTGTGGCTTTCGCCGCGAGCGGATGCCAAACGTATGCTGGAAAGCGGCGCGCGAAACCGGGACCGCTTTCACGGCGAGCTGATTGCGGCCCATATGAACCGTTCGGAATGGTCGAGCGAGCAGCGCGAAGCCGTCCAGCGTGGCCTTGAACTGGCCCGCGAGAAGGGCGCGGAAATTGTGGAACTCGACGGGGAAGACGCGGTCGACACGGTGCTTCGATTCGCGCGCCAGCGCGGAATTACGCAGATCTACGTCGGGCACAAGGGACGCGAGAGCTTGTGGGAACGCGCCTTTGGAAGCGATTTAGATCGCCTGATCCGTTCCGCGGAAGGGATCGATGTTCGCGTGTTCCCACATTCGTAAGAAACCGCTCCCCTGAAAAACCGCTCCCTGGCGGTCGCGGCTCGGTAGGCTGTTTCTGAGCCACGACCGCCAGGAAGTGGGCTAGCTAACTCGACTGCGTTTGCTTTTGCGGGCGGGTGGCTTTGATGCGCTTCAATTCGAGCGACTTGTTGGCCCAGTCGTCGGCTTGAGCCACATCTGCCTTGGCCTCCTCCGGAGTGTCTTCGAGATAGGCTTTCTCACGGAGAAGCAGGTTCAGATATGACATCGCATCCTCGTTTTCCTTGTTGATGGCGATGGCCTTGTGCAGGTTGTCCAAACCGGATTGAATGTCGTTCCAATACTTCTCTTTGAGCTCTGCTCTTACCTTCTTGTCCTTAAGCGGTCCCGGATCGTTCGGGCTCATCTTCTCCTCAACGCGCGCCGTTCCGAGAGGACCAAACGCTTTTGTCCAATCGATAACGCCCAGATAGTAGTACGCTTCGGCATCTTTAGGATCGACTTCTATGCGCCGTTCGTTCCACTTCTGAGCCTCTTGCAAAGCGGCCGCTTTTTGTTCAGGCGTGCCGGCGCTCGCTTTGTTGAACGCCATATAGGCCAGCGATGCCAAGGCCAGGGAATTCTTCGGGTCGCTCTTCAAGATTTTTTGGAATTCCTGTTGGGCCATGTCATAGTTTTTCATGTTATCGGGCGAATCAGCGCCGGGAACCCACTGAACCATGTAAGAAGTCGCAAGATAACTTTGGGCGTTCTGATTCGTGGGATCGAGCCGCACGGCTTCTTTGAAATGCCTGACCGCGTCGGTATAGTGGTTGTTCTTGTACGCCGTAACACCCTGATTCATCTGGTCTCGCGATTCGAGTTTGGCGCAGCCGGTGGCGCTCAACAGTAAAGCCGCGCAGAAACCCGCCGTAAACCATTTAGACCTTTGCATGTTCGCGATCCTCCCTTACTGTCCTGCTTCCACCTTGGGCGTCATAATTCCGACCTTGTCCAGCCCCGCGCCTTTGGCGTCATCAATCGCTCTTGCCACATACCGGTAGTCGACATCGGGATCACCCTTGACGAACACTACTTTGGTCGCGCGGGTCTTGAAGATGTCTTCCAGTTTGGTCTGCAGATCCGATTCCTTGACAGGCTGACCGTTGATCTGGATGGAGGCGTCCTTGGCGACCTCGACCACCACCGTGGGGTCCTGGTTGGGAGGGGGTGGGGGCTGATTGGGAGGCGGGGGTTGAGGCACCAGAGTATCCAACCCGTGAGGCGTTAAGGGCGTAATGACCATGAAGATGATCAGAAGCACCAGTAACACGTCGATGAGCGGCGTAACGTTGATATCCGCTTTGGCTCCGCCGGAGCCGCCAACTGCCATTGCCATAGAATTAAATCCCCTTCCGGTGCGGTCTTAGAGACCCGTATTTCTCCGGTTCTTGTCCTGAATCGGCTCAGTGATGAGCCCCAGGGTATCGACGCCGGCGGTACGCAGGTTGTCGATTACGTCGGTAACGGACGAAAACCGCGCGCGGGCGTCGGCCCGGATATAAACCGTTTTATCCGAGCGATTCTGTTGCAGATCTTTCACTTTGCCGCCGAGTTCATTGGGTTCCACGCGGGAATTCCCAGGACTCAGGAAGACGTGACCATCGCGCGTGACCGCGATCAGGATAGCGTCCTCTTTGTCGGCTTCCTGCATTTTAATGTCGTTGTGGGTTTTGACCATGTTCACCTGCTGGCCTTTCGTCAACATAGGCGTGATGACCATGAAGATGATGAGCAAGACAAGCATCACGTCAACCATGGGCGTGACGTTGATATCGGAAACCACCGGCGGCGCTTTGGGTAACTTTGCCATTTTTTTGAGCTCCTCTGAAAAGCCCTTCACTCGAGACAGAGGCTTAGGAGATCCATCAGCCTGGAAGGCGGAAGCGGCTTAGGAAACCGCTTCCGCGCTATCGATTCAACTCGAGTCTAGTCTTTCTACCTCTTATTCAGTACTGGAAAATTCCAGTTACTTCGTAACTACCTTTTGGCTCCGCTTCAGGAAGTAGTCGATCAGCTCGGAGCTGGAGTTCCCCATTTCCACGTCGAACGCTTCGATGCGGTTCGTGAAATAGTTGAACATCCAAACAGCCGGGATGGCGACGAACAAACCGACGGCGGTGGTGATCAGGGCTTCCGAAATACCGCCGGCTACGGCGCCGAGACCGGTGGTCTTCGAAGTCGAAATCGACCGGAACGCGTTCATGATGCCAACGACCGTTCCAAACAATCCGACGAACGGAGCGGTGGAACCGATAGTAGCGAGACTGCTGACGCCGCGTTTTAATTCCGCGTGCACAATCGCCTCGGCGCGTTCGAGAGCGCGGCGCGAAGCTTCAATTTCCTCGCCGGGAATTTCGGCGCTCATCTGGTGAGCTTTGAATTCCTGCAGGCCAGCCACCACCACTTTCGCGAGGTGGCTCTTATTGAACCGGTCGGCAATCTTGATGGCTTCGTCCAGTTTGCCTTCACGCAGCGCGCCGGCTACGGCCGGGGCGAACGCGCGAGACTGTTTGCGGGCTGCATTGTAGGCGATCAGACGGTCAATCATGACGCCGATCGACCACGCGGACATGATGAACAGAACGATGACCACGCATTTGGCCAGCCAGCCCATCGTGCCCCAGACCGATCGCAGGTCCCAGTTGATGCCACCTTCGGCTTCCTGGAGTAGCCAGAAAGCCCAGACTTGAAGTTGTAGTAATACCATGCTTTTCTCCTAAGTTGAATCGAATTTGCTGAATTTGAACTAACTAATAGCCCCTCGCTCACGCTCAGGGTTCGGTAACTTGCGAATCACTGGCTCAACGTGAAGTTAACGATGATATCAGTGATGACTTCGACCGGCTGCCCATTGAGCAGGGTGGGCCGATATTTCCACTGCAACACGGCCTGCTTGGCGGCTTCCACCAGCAGCGGATGGCCGCGCACAAGCTTGAGATTTTCGATATTGCCTTGCTTGTCAATAATAGCGGTAAATTCCACCGTACCCTGCACGCGAGCGGATTTGGCAAGCGGCGGATACACAGGCTGAACCTTCCGGATGAGGTTGGCTTCGGCCACGCGACCGCCGATTTGCACCGGCCCCGAAGGAGCTTTGGGCTTGGGCGGAGGCGGAGGCGGAGGAGCGCCGGGAACGCCGCCGATCGCGCCACCGATGACGCCGCCTAATGCGCCACCAGCTTCACCGGTACCGCCAACGACGCCGATTCCGGCATCGGGAGGCGGGGCGGCCTCTTCAATCTTGTTGATCGTTTTCGGAATCACCTTCGGGGCCAGGAGCTGGTTGGCCACAAACTGGCGAACCACCGGCTTGGGTACCACCTTTTGCTGTGGCGGTGGAGGGGGCGGTGGAGGCGGGGGCGGAGGCGGCGCCACCAGCATGCTCTTCAACTGAGCGCTCGGCAGGGTCTGGGTGTAAATGAGAGGAATCAGGATCAGAATGCCGATCGCGGTGATCTGCAGTAAGAGCGACAGAACGATGGTGTATGGCTTCTTGGTTTTCGCCGTTCCGTCGACGAATGTTTGATCAAACATATCAATAACCCTCTATCTCGAAAAGCGCAGGCGAAAACGCCTACTCTACAAAGTTCATTTGGCGGTCCTCACGGGCTTACCGGCTTTCGCTGCCGGACTCACCGAAGGCCGGCTCGCGGCCACGACCGGCCGGCCCGACGTCCGCTTTCGTCCTTCGGCCAGATTCTGCCAGAAAATCAGAATCGGACTCGCGATGAAAATGGACGAATAGGTACCAATGATAATACCGACGACCAGGGCGAACGAGAATCCATTCAGCACCTGCCCGCCGAACAGGAACAACGACAGTGCGGTCAGAAAAGTAAGTCCCGAAGTTAGCACAGTCCGGCTCAGCGTCTGGTTGATACTGACGTTCACGATGTGCGTAAAAGAACCCCTCATCTGGAGCCGGAGATTTTCACGGATACGATCGAAAGTCACGATCGTATCATTCATGGAATAGCCGACCAGGGTCAGCAGCGCCGCGATCACAGTTAAATCGATCTTTTTATCGAAGATAGAAAACAAGCCGATCGTAATGATGGTGTCGTGAAAGACCGCGATCACCGCGGCCACGCCGTAGATCCACTCAAACCGGAACGCAATGTAAACCAGCATCGCTCCCAACGCGATCAGGACCACGTTGATGGCCTGCTGCCGGAGGTCCGCCCCGATCTTAGGGCCAACCACTTCGGTGCTGCGAATGGCAAAATCACCAGCAAAGCATTCTTGCTTGATGACATTCAAGACTTGGGGCGTAACTCCACTTACCGAGGAGAGATCACCCAGATTTGCGATCAGGCCCGAGTGCGACCTGCGGTAGTCCATGATCCGGCCGACCAAGGCGTTAATCTGATCGTCCGAGAGCGGCACTCCGGCTTTTGGAAGAGCGTTGCGGAGACGATCCGCCAGCTCCGTCTGGCTCGCCAGATTGATATCCAGCTTGCCCTCCGCGTTGCGGTTGAAGCGGCTGTTCAGGGCAGACACAATATTGCCGCGGACGGTCTGGACGTTCTCGTCCAGGACGCCCGTTGTAATCAGAACTTCCTGCGAAGGACCGCTGCTCTGAGAATTGCTGGCTTCCTGCACTTCAATCTCGCCGGGAATCTTCGTATGCAGGGCGGAACGGATGGCTTCCACCGGAGGCCGCTTTACAAAATTGACATCCATAAGCGCTCCGCCCGTAAAATCTATGCCGTACCGAGGTCCGCCTTTGAAGAACAAGCTAAGCAAGCCCGCGGCCGTAAGCAGCAAAGACAAGATGATGAACGGCCACTTCTTACCGAGAAAATCGAAATTCGTTTGCTTGAAGATTTCCATCTGGCTTTAGGGGCCGGCATCTATAGAGCATAGACACCGGCTAGTAACAAATGTTCCCACCACCGCATCGCGAAAATGCGGATCCGTTAAATACTGAGGGCCGTCACCGGTTTCGGTCTGGACAACTCCCAATCAAATATAAACTTAGACACAAACACAGCAGTAAAGAGGTTTGCGACGAGGCCGATGACCAGCGTGACCGCAAAGCCTTTTACTGGGCCTGAACCGAACAGGAACAGAATGGCGCAGGAAACCACCGTGGTGACGTGCGTGTCAATAATGGTGAGTAAGGCCTTATTAAAGCCCGTGTCCACGGCTGGAATAATCGCCTTGCCGGCGCGCAATTCCTCGCGAATGCGCTCGAAAATCAGTACGTTGCTGTCGACGGCCATACCGATGGTCAGGATGATACCGGCAATTCCCGGCAGAGTCAGAACGGCGCCGAAGTAACTGAGGCAGGCAATCAGGATAACGGCGTTCAGAATCAAAGCTAACGTGGCATTGATGCCGCTCTTTTTGTAATAGATCAGCATCGCGACAATGACGGCTAGCACTCCGGCGATGCCCGCGATGAAGCCATTGCGAATAGAATCGGCTCCGAGCGATGCGCCCACGGTACTTTCCTGCTCGTACTTCACACTGGCGGGCAGCGAGCCGGCCTTCAAATTAAGGGCAAGGTCCGCCGCATCCTGCTGGGTGGGGGCGCCGGTGATACGGCCCTGGTCGCTGATCTGGTTCTGAATCGTTGGCGCGCTCAGCACCTTGCCGTCGAGCACGATCGCCAGCCGCTGGCCGATGTGTGAACCGGTGTAGGACGAAAAGCGCCGGGCGGCATCCTGGCTCAGCACGAACTCGGTGTCCCAAGTATTGGGAAGATCCCCCTGGGCGGGACGGGCGTCCCGAATGTCGGTTCCGTGGATCACGGGAGTGCGGGAAACCAGGTACACTCCCCCGCCCCGGCTGTTATCGCCGGTGGATGGGCCGCCGATGAGCTTTGTTCCGGGCGGCAGAATGCCGTTATTCTGCGCCAGGGCGTCTTCGCGGCTGGCGTACGGCCCCCCACGGACATCGTAGAGCTCAAGAACGGCAGCGGTTTGCAAAATCTCCTTCACGCGGCCGGGGTCATCGACATCCGGCAACTGGACCAGCAACTCGGAATCGCGATCTTCCCGGCGCTGCTGGACAGAGGCTTCGCTCAGTCCCAGAGCATTGATCTTCTTGTCTAGCGTGTTTTTGGTCTGGGCCAGCACGTCGGTCCACATCTTCAAGGCATCGGAAGGCCGCATGGTCATCCGGTAATCGGTTGCGTTCGTGGGCTGCAAGAGCCAGGTGGGGAACTGCTCGCTGACAATGCCGCGGAACGTTCCGGCCTGCGTGGTGGGGACGCCTTTCACCACGACGGCGACCTTAGTGGCCTGATCGAGCGTTTTGGCGTCGTCGACCTCCACATCGTTGTACTGAACATTCGCTTTGCGAAGAGCTTCTTTCAAGGCGTCAGCAGCGGTTCCCGCCGTGGCATTAAAAGCATCCTGCTGCTGCACTTGAACCACCAGATACGTGCCGCCGCGGAGATCGAGCCCCAAATGAATGCTGTTGCGCCAGTTGGACGCCAACTGGGCCTTGCTGGTGGGGACGCCGATGATCCCGTAGACACAGATCAAAATGACGGCCACAATCAGGAAGAATTTAAATCGTAAATGGCGTTTCATGGCTGCGATGGATGTTACCGAAAGGTTAGCCCGGTTCCGAAACCCTACTTCTTGGTTTGCTCGTCGGCCCCCATAACGTTCGTGACGGAGTTGCGGGAAACCTGTATTTTCAAATTGTCAGGCTTAATGCGCAGTATAAGCGTATCATCGTTGACAGCCACAATGGTGCCGATAATTCCGCCGCTGGTGAGCACGGTCTGGCCGTTTTGAAGCGTCTTAATCATCTCTTTTTGATTCTTCTGCTGCCGGCGCATGGGCATGAATACAAGGAAGTAGAAGATGGCGATCATCAGGATGATCGGCAGCAGTCCGCTGAGGAAGGATCCAGCGGGCCCGGCCGCGGGCGCAGCCGCTTGCAAGAGAATCAACGAAGGAACCATATCGATTCAGTTTAAGCGTATTGGGCAATAAGGCGAACGCTTGAGCGTCGCTCCCAGGCGTCGAGAGGAGTCCCGACGCGGCACGCAAGTGCGCACGCCACAACTAGTCTAAAGGGGTTAATCCTCGACGAGCGAGGCAGATTGGAACGACTTCAAAAACTCTGGAAATTTCCCGACGACAATAGCCTCTCGCATTCTCCGCATAATGTCAAGGAAGTGGCGGATATTATGCAGGGTCGCAAGCGTGGAAAACAGAATCTCCCCGGCCTGGAAGAGATGGCGTAAATACGCTTTACTGAAGGTTCGGCAGGTGTAGCAATCGCAGGCGGGATCGAGCTGGCCTTCATCGCCGGCATAACGGGCTTGTTTGATCACCACTTTGCCGCATGAGGTGAACAGGTAGCCATTGCGGGCGTTGCGGGTGGGCAGCACGCAATCCATCATGTCGATCCCATGCGCTACATAGCGCGGCAATTCCTCCGGCATCCCGACGCCCATGACGTAGCGGGGGCGGTCCACGGGTAAGAGTGGCGCGGTCATTCCGGCAATTTCGTGGCTGAGATCGCGCGGCTCGCCGACCGCGAGGCCTCCGATGGCATAGCCCGGAGCATCGAGTTCGAGGAGCGCTTCGGCGCAGGCGGCGCGCAGATCCGGGAACATCCCACCTTGCACGATCGGAAACAGAGCGCAATACTGTCCTTTTTCCCGGCGAAGATAGTGCGCATATCCGGTGCGAGCCCAGCGGATGGTCCGGCGCATGGATTCATAGGCGGCTTCGTGGGTAGCCGGGTATGCCAGGCATTCGTCGAGCGCCATGATGATGTCGCTCCCGAGAGCGAGTTGGATGTCGACCGTGCTCTCCGGCGAGAAAAAGTGGGCATCGCCGTTCAGGTGCGAGCGGAACAGGACACCGTCTTCCGTCACTTTGCGCAGCGTATCCAGGCTGAACACCTGGAAGCCGCCGGAATCGGTAAGGATGGCTCGCGGCCACGCCATGAACTCGTGCAGTCCGCCAAGGCGTTCAATGAGTTCATGACCGGGACGGAGGAAAAGATGGTAGGTGTTCGCGAGGATGATTTTGGCGTCGAGGTCCTGCTGGAGGTCGCGCGGCGAAAGGCCCTTGACGGTGCCCTGCGTGCCGACTGGCATAAATACGGGCGTTTCGATCATGCCATGAGCGGTGTGCAGAAGGCCGGCGCGGGCGCCGGTAACGGGACAGGTGGCCTGGATTTCGAAGCGGAGCGCGGAGGTCAAGGTTTATTGCTCAGAAGACGTTGCGCTTTATAGACGATCGAATAGCAAATGCAATCCGTCGCGTACGGCTGTGGCCGCAGCGCCGCTCAGCTTCCCGATGCATTCCACGAGTTCAGACTTATCGACCGTAAGGATCTGCGATATGTTCACAACGCTCGCTTTAGGGAGATTGGCCTCGCCCTTCTTCAGAAGCACGTTGCCTGGCGCCTTCCCCCTATCCAGATTCGAGGTAATCAGGCACACAACACTTGTAGCGATCGCGCTTCGATTGAAGATGTCATTTTGGACAACTACGCAAGGATGCCGCTCAGAGAGTGCCGAACCGGCTGGAGGCCCGAAGTCAAGCCAATACACTTGTCCCTGCCGGATATCACTCACCAGCGTTCCTTTATCGTCCGACGAACCTTGGTTTTGATTCCTTTCAGTAGGCGCTTCTCCGTTCGCTCCACGCCTTTTCCATAGACGTCGTTCAACCGGAGCAGTATGTTCTCGCGGCGCTGCCGTTCCAAGAAATCGCCGATGGCCAAAGCAAAAAGCCGGCTCCGGCTCAGGCCCATCTGCCGGGCGGTTTCGTCCGCTTGCTCTAATAGGCCGCTATTTATGGATATAGCTGTCTTCACGTTACTACCGGGTGTTATACCACAATTCATAACAAAAGAAGGCACCGACACTACAAGCAGGCGCCAGGACTCTTCTGATTCACCTGCTTGTTACGATGAAGGCTTACCTCTCCCGTAGATGGCCCTGCGCTTTTATAACACTCTTACGCAAGAGTTGGAAGAGTTTCACCCGCTCGAAGACAACACGGTGCGGATGTATACGTGCGGTCCGACCGTGTACAACTTCGTCCATATCGGGAACTTCCGCACGTTCACGTTTCAGGACATTTTGCGGCGCTGGCTGCGCTACCGCGGGTATCGGTTGGCCCACGTCATGAACGTTACAGACGTGGACGACAAGATCATCATTAACGCAGCGAAAGAACAGAAACGCATCGAAGACTACACGGCGAAGTACACCAAAGCGTTTTTCGAAGATGCCGCGACGCTCCGGCTGGAGCAGCCCGAACATGTCGCTCCCGCGACCAAGCACATCGACACCATGGTGAAGGCGGTCGAGCGGCTGGCGGCCACAGGCCACACGTACACGAACGACGGTTCCACTTACTTTCGCATCTCCACGTTTCCCGAATACGGCAAGCTTTCGCACAACGATTTCAGCGGCATTCGCAGCGGCGCCCGCGTGGATGTGGATGAGTACGATAAGGCCGACGCCCGCGATTTCGTGTTATGGAAAGGTCGCAAGAATAACGAACCGTATTGGAAGACGCCGTTCGGCGATGGGCGTCCAGGCTGGCACATCGAGTGCTCCGCGATGGCGATGAGCTATCTGGGCGAAACGCTCGACATTCACGCAGGCGGTGTGGATCTGGTATTCCCGCATCACGAAAACGAGATCGCCCAATCGGAATCGATCACGGGCAAGCCGTTTGCGCGCTTCTGGCTGCACTCCGAGCATCTGCACATCGAATCGCAGAAGATGTCGAAATCGCTCGGCAATTTTTACACTCTGCGGGATTTGCTCGAAATGGGCTATCAGCCGGAGGCGATTCGCTATTTGCTGGCATCGGTTCCGTACCGAAAAAAGCTGAATTTCACATTCGAAGGTTTGAAGGCTGCCGCAAAGAGCATCGAACGTTTGCGCGATTTCGAACTACGGCTGGCTTCCGCGAAACTCCCTCCCGGCTGCAATGAAGAAATCAGCGAGCGATCGAAAGAAGCGATTCGCCAGTTCGAGCAAGGTCTGGATGACGACCTGAACACGGCGGAGGCGCTGGCTGCGGTCTTCGAGTACGTGCGGGCGATGAATACAGCACTCGACGAGGATAAATTTCAAGAAGAGAACCGTTGGGAAGCGGCGCGGGTTCTGGAAATATTCGACAGCGTGTTCGATGTGTTGAAGCCTACGGAACCGGGAACGCAGAGCGAGGATGAGCTGGACGATGCCCAGGTTGAGGCTTACATTGCCGAAAGAAATCAGGCTAAAAAGGCCAAGAACTTCGCACGCGCGGACGAAATTCGGAAGCTTCTACAGGAAAAGGGCATTGTGCTCGAGGATACGAAAGACGGCGTGCGTTGGAAACGGAAATGAAATTTGAATCGGAAGTCGTCCATGCGGGCGACCGGAAACATCAGAACTGTTCGGCGGTGCCTTCCACCACACCCATCCATCTCTCCACCACGTACTTTTACGAATCGGCGGCAAAGCTGGATCGTATTTTCGGTCAGGAAGAGGCAGGGTTCAGCTATTCGCGCTACGGGAATCCCACCAATCAGGCGCTCGAAGAATTGATGACGGCGCTCGAACGGAGCAAGGGCGCGCTCGCGACCGCCTCCGGAATGTCTGCACTCCAGATCGCGATTCAGGCAGCACTGCTCGACCGCAGACACGGCGTCGTCGCGGCAAGTTCGCTCTACGGGACCTCTCTGAAGCTGCTGGATCAAGTGTTCGAACCGTTCGATGTCGCCGTGAAATACGTAGATTTTTGCGATCTGCCGGCGCTCGAAAAAGCTATCGCAGATGTACAGCCCGGCTGCGTGTTCATGGAGAGCATTTCCAATCCGCTGCTCCGGGTTGGTAAGGTCGGCCAGATTGCGAAAATGGCCCACGCTGCCGGAGCCGCGCTGGTGGTCGATAACACGTTCGCCACGCCAATGCTGCTGCGTCCATTAGAGCTAGGCGCGAACATCGTGGTCCACAGCGCGACCAAGTATCTGGCCGGCCATGGCGATGTATTGGGCGGGATTATCGTCAGCGATGAAGAGCACCTGGAGCCGGTGCGGATGTTGGGGCGTCTGATTGGTTCTGTGCTGGGGCCTTTCGAGAGTTATCTGACCATGCGTGGCGTGAAGACGCTCGCGTTGCGGTTCGAGCGGCAATGCCACAACGCACGGAAGCTGGCCGAATGGCTGGCGTCGCATCCGTGTGTAGAGCAAGTGTACTATTGCGCCGATCCGAAGCATCCGGATGCGGAAGCGATTCAGCATTTATTTGCACCTGAGCTGTTTGGAGCAATTTTGAGCTTCGAAATTAAGGATGCAGATAAGACAGCGGTCATGGAGTTCATGGATGGTTTGAAAATGATCGTTCCGGGCACATCGTTGGGCGACGTGCATACGCTGCTGCTCTACCCTGCGATGTCATCGCACCGGGAGCTTTCGCCGAAAATGCGGGAGCGCATGGGCATTCGCGATAATCTGGTTCGCGTGGCGGCCGGGATCGAGGCCGTGGAAGATATCATGGCCGATCTGGATCAGGCGCTGCGGGGCCGGTGCGTTTCCGCCACGTCCCAATAAAACGTCTGTCGGCTCCTGCTACCCTGGGTTCGGTCTGTGTTTGCACACCATCGCAAGAAGATCCGGCTCCTTTTCGCGCTGGCCGACGCTCTGCTCACGGTACTCGCCTTCGAGGCGGCCTACCACACGCGCGTTCACTTGGCCTTAGAACGTGTCTTCTTTCTGCATTTTCAGACGCATGTCCTGCTGATTATTTTCTGCGCGGTGGTTTGGGTCGCGCTGGGTTCATTCCAGCGGCTTTATGAGTACCTCGATTCCGCCGGTCCCGCTCGGCTGCTCAGGAACACGCTGAAGCAGGCAATTTTCGGCACTCTGCTGGTGATTGTGTTCCAGTACCTGCTGCGGCTCGATCCACCTTTGAGCCGCAGTTTCCTGTCGCTCTTTTTTCTCTATGACTTTGTACTGCTTGCACTCTTCCGCTGGAGTTCGCCCCACCTGGTTGGCGCGTTTCAGCGGGGATTTGGCAGCCCGTACCACATTGTGATTGTGGGCGACCGGGAGAAGGCGTCAACGCTGCGGGAGCAACTGTGCCGGACCTCGCCTTTCCGCATTGCGATAACAGCCCAGCTTAGCGAGGCGGAATGCCGGGAGAAATTGCCGCGGCTGCTTGCCGAGCAAGTGGTGGACGAGGTGATTTTCGAGGTAGATAGCAGCCGGCTGGCAGCGCTCGAAGAAGTGTTTCTACAGTGCGATGAGGAGGGCGTGCGGACGCGTGTGTCGGTCGATTTCTTTCCGCACGTAAACAGCGAAATGACTCTGGACCGGGTTGGCAGCGCGCCTCTGCTAACGTTTTCGGCGGCGCCCCTGGACGACATCCGGCTGGTCTTGAAGCGTGTTTTCGATCTGGTGGTTGCAGCAGTGGGGCTGGTGGTTTTGTCGCCCGTAATCGGGCTGGCCGCGCTGCTGATCAAGCTGACGTCGCCCGGGCCGGTGATTTACCGGCAGGCGCGTTGCGGCTTGAATGGACGGCGCTTCACTTTCTATAAATTTCGATCGATGGTCGTAAATGCCGATGAAATTAAGGCGCAGCTTGCGCATCTCAGCGAGCGTCAGGTGGCGTTCAAACTATCGCGCGATCCCCGCGTGACGCCCGTAGGGCGCTGGCTGCGGAAATTCTCGATCGATGAACTGCCGCAACTTTACAACGTGCTCCGGGGCGATATGTCGATTGTGGGCCCGCGTCCGCCCCTGCCGCAGGAAGTGGATCAATATGAACGCTGGCAGCGGCGGAGGCTGCGCATGCGGCCGGGGCTGACGTGTTTGTGGGCGGTAGCCGGCCGCGACCACATCGATTTCAATGCCTGGATGCGCATGGATATTTCGTATATCGAGAATTGGTCCCTGAAGCTGGACTGGTCGATTATTTTGAAGACCATTCCACATGTGCTGGCTGGAAGGGGAGCGCATTAGTGGAACTGATTCCGACCAATGCGGAAGTGATCGCGATGCTGCGCGAGACGGGAGCGCTGCGCGACGGGCATTTCGAGCACCCCAATGGCATGCACGCCAATGAATATCTGGAAGTGGCGCTGGCCTTTCGCTATTACCAGTGGGCCAAGATCTTGAGCGTGGGGCTGAGCCGCCGGCTTCGCGGGGATCCGGAGATTCGGGCGATGATCAAAGAGCTGTCGATTGTTTGTCCCACAACGGGCGGCATGCCGATCGCGTATGGCGTATGCGAAGCCCTGCGCGCCCATCAGGTCTACTGGGCAGAACGCGAGAACGATATCGCGCCGCTTCGGTTCCGGCCATTTGTAGAGCCGGCCAAAGGCGAAAGAGTGCTGATGGTGGACGATGTACTGCGCTCAGGTAGGCGTTTGACCGAACTCCGGCGGTTGCTCGAATCAAAGGGCGCAGTGGTCGTGGGGCTGGCGGTTGCGGTGTACCAGCCAAACCCGACGATTGCCGATTTTGGCAATCTGCCGCTTTTCTATTTGGCCCAGCTCAGTGCTTTGTATTACCGGGATTCGTCTTCCTGCGACCTTTGCAAGAAGGGCCTCGCACTCGAAAAGGTCGCGAGCTGAGAGGAACCAAGTCTCCCCGGCACGTCTTTCCTGGATTCCTTCCAGGGATTTTATGCGTGCCCTTGCACTGATTTTCAGTTTGTGTTTGTCTGCTCTTGTGATCTCAGCCGGGGGTGATGGCAGCCGGGCCGAGTACATAGGTGGGACGAGGCCCGATATCCCCGGCAATAGCTCCGGCGATATACAAGTCACGGATTCGACCTACTTCGTCTTTCTTTCGAAACATATCGAGGTGAAGATTCCGTACGAGCGGATCAATCTTCTCGAATACGGGCAGAAGGTGGACCGGCGTTATCTTGCCGCGGCGGTGCTTTCGCCACTGTTCATGCTCGCCAAAAAACGCCAACATTTTTTGACCGTCGGCTTTCAGGACGATAATGGCGAACAACAGGCGATGGTCTTCCGGATCGACAAGCACGACATCCGGCTGGCCCTGGTCGCGCTGGAAGCTCGTACAGGCCAAAAGGTGGAATACCAGGACGAAGAAGCGCGAATGGCAGGTAAGGGATGAAACCCTTTGCCTGTTTGCTGGCCGCGAGCTTCCTCCTGCACGCACAAGCTCCAGAGAAGAATCCGGCGCCAAACGGTCTGCTGATGATCAAGCGGGTCTATGTGGCCAACCTGACGGGCGGCGCGCAAGCCGACGCGATTCGCGAGCTGGTTATTGCCAGCCTGGACTCTACTAAGTTGTTTATCCTGACGGACAATCCAGATCGTGCCGATGCCGTGCTCAAAGGCGCGGCAGACGACCAGAGCGTAACGGATACCTACGATTCCGACGAAAACTTTAATTCGCGCCAGAATGGCGGGAAATCCGGTTCTCTGTACTCAAAAGCGGGCGGCATCTATGGCGGCCTGGGAGTTGGGGCGAACGAATCGCATCACATCAAAGAGCATAAGCATGAAGCGTATGCGACCGTGCGCCTGTGCACCAAGGACGGCGACGTTTTGTGGTCCACGACGCAGCAGAGCGACGGGGCGAAGTTTCGCAGCGCCAGCGCGGATGTGGCCTTCAAAATAGCGCGCCAACTAAGTTTTGATGTCGAACGGGCTCAAAAAGAGCTTCCGCAGACGGCAAAACCGCCTGCGCCACCGGTACGCTGATCAGAAAGACTTCAGTGTCTGGATGAGATGCGCGGAAGCTGTCCCTTTTACCAGAACCTGGTCAATTAGCTCTCGCTCCGGGGCCTGAGCAAGATGGTTTGAGCTCGCACCGGTGAGCACAACGATTCGCATCGCCGAGTGGAGTTGCTTTAGATCGCGGATGAGCCGCAAACCGTCAGCGGCGGCCGGAAGATGGAGGTCGACGATCGCGCAATCGGGCTTATCCGCGGTTGCGATTTGCACTGCCGCCTGAGCTTCGCCGGCGCCAATTGCCTCAATTCCGCTGCGCCGGAGCAGGAGACAACGGAGCGCAAGCTGGTCTGGGTCATCGTCGATAATCAGGACTCGCATGCGTAACAGCTCCTATTTGGAAAACTTGATCTGGGCAATCACCAGTTTCGGAATCGCTTGATTCCAGCCGTCCGGCAACGAATCGAAAGGAAGCCGGAAAGCATGCGTTTCGTGGGGGTTCAGTGGCGTGGTGGTTGACCGGTAAATGGGCACCTTCTCGCGATAGATTTCGCGCCCGTCGACCCCGTAGAACAGGCAGTACACTTCGACATCATAGAGCGCTTGAGAACCGTTATTGGTGATATTGCCCCTTACCTCCACCACCTGCTGCTTCATAAAATTCTCCGCAGCGGTCATATGCACATCGCTCAGAGCTAGATTCTTTACGTAAGCTTTGACCTCCGGAGAAGGTGCCGTTTCGGTGTGGCGGCTGGGAGAGGGTTCATCGAGGTACACAAAACCGATGACAATGACAGCCACGATAATGGCCGCCACAATCAAGGGCGTGATGGGGAGTTTGCGCTGAACGGGGGCCGGTGTAGCCATCGCCTAAAGCAAGTCTAGAACAACCGGCCAAGGCGATGGCTGGGGTGTGAAGAGACTATCTCCGCCGGCGCGAGGCGGTCTTCTTCGAAGCTGTCTTCCTGCTGCCGGAGGTCTTCTTTGCCGCTCCTTTTCTCTGAGCAGCTTTCTTTGCGCTACCGCGAGCCGGGGTGGATTTGCGCGATGTGCTCCGGCTGGCGCCGCCTCGGGAAGCAGCTTTCTTTGCGCTGGTCTTCGAGGAGGCTTTGCTCGCTTTTTTGGCCGTTCCGGCGGAACGCTTGACGCTGGCGCCGGCAGTCTTCCTTCCTCCCCCGGCAGCTCTCTTCGAAGAACGCGAGCTAGTACTGCGCGATGCCGATGCGCTCCTCGCACCTGCCGATTTCTTCGCGCGAGATCCCGTACCCGATCTGCCGCCGCGGCGGCCTTTTTCCGCAGCTTCCGCCGTATCGGCGCTGACGAGTTTGTTGAAGTTACTCTTTTGGCCTCCTGCCGTTTCTTCCTGGTAGATGAGAGCCAGGTTGCGCTCATCGAACTTCTCAAAAAACTGATCCCAGGAGATTGGCTCGAGACTTTCCTCTCCGCTGTAGCCGGGGAAATCGATTCGGAGGATTCCAATATCCTCTCCGGAACCGGTCCTCTTTACGTGGGATGGGGTTCCTCCGCGCTCTTCGGCCCACCTGCGGATTTCATCGTGGTCTCTGGTCGTTCTCGATAAATTCGGCATGATTCTCCCTTCCAGTCGTTTAGCAACTGCCGTACCAAAGATATCAGAGTAAGTCGTGTAAGTGGCGACTAAGTGCGGCAAGTGCGGCTTCGGTTCTACCTGGATATTCCGTGCATGGACGCTGGTTTACCGGAAAAAGTTCCGCACACCGTGAAGATTGTACTGTCTTGAAACGAACGCCGGGTAGGCGAGTCCCACAAGTGAACCTACGGAGCTCCGGAGTCTTCAGAAGGCCGAGGAGATTACGTAAGGAGGAATGCCTATGTCACTATTCAGCAGCACCGAATTTAACTCCTTCAAGGATCTCTTTGTAAACCAGATAGAGGATCTATACGATGCGGAAAACCGCTTGACAAGCGCTCTTCCGAAGATGGCGGACGCGGCGAATTCAAGCCAGTTGAAGCAGGCAATCCGGCAGCATCTGACCGAGACGCAAGGCCACGTGTCGCGGCTGGAGAGCATCTTCCGGGAGATCAACGTAGAGCCTAAACGCGAAACATGCCAGGCAATGAAGGGGCTGATTGCGGAAGGCGAAGAGATGATCAGCGCCAAGGGCGATCCAGACATCAAGGATGCCGCGCTCATTGCGGCAGCACAGCGCGTGGAACATTACGAGATGTCCGGATACGGAACCGCACGCGCGTTCGCGAGGCGGCTGGGGTTGACCCAAGCAGCCAATCTGCTGCAGCAAACCCTGGACGAGGAAAAAGCAGCGGATCAGAAATTGAACCAGCTTGCTGAGGCCGGGATTAACCAGCAGGCGGCCGCGAGAGCGGTATAGAAATCAGCTATTCGGGGGCTCTCAGGATTCGGGAGCTCCCGTTTTCACAGCCATAATGCGGAGACGGCGGTAATCCGCAAACCAGCCTTTTTCGGTGTGTAGAGCTGGCGCTGTCTTTTCCACGACTTCCCGCAACGCCCTCCGCTGTTGTGAAGCATCCAATCCCTCAAAATAGAACCACTTAAACTGGCGAAGCCAGTTCTCCATTCCCTGCTCTCCTTCAAGCGGAGTGGGACGGTCGAACAGTTGCGCGATGCGGAGTTCGAGACCTTGCGCCTCCAGGATGCTGGCGTACTCGGCGATGGACGGGAAATAAGTTCGCCGGGCTGGAATGCGGTTTGAGTAGTACTTCGGCAGAACCTCTTCGATGGCCCGCATGATGTGAGCTATATTGCCGCGGCCGCCGAGTTCTGCCACAAAGCGCCCGCCCGGACGAAGAGCGCGCGCGACGGCACCGGCGACCTCGGAAGCATTCAGCATCCAGTGCAGGGCGGCGTTCGAGAAGACGGCGTCGAACTCCGCACTGAAGCTCATGGCCGCTGCATTTTGGAGAACGAATTTCAGGTTTGGGTAATTTTGGCGGGCTTGGCCGATCATCTCCGGCGAAGCATCCAGCCCGAGGACTTCGGCGCCGCTTTCGGCGATCTTTTCTGTGAGGCGGCCGGTACCGCAACCGAGATCGAGGATTCGCTCGCCCGGCTTGGGGTCCAAAAGCTCGACAACGCCCGCGCCGTATTGCCAAACGAATGCATGGCGGGCTTCGTAGAGTTCAGGATCCCAGCGTGTTTTCAGGATGTGTAACTCCTCAGCATGAAGTAGACGATCACGCCGGTGACCGAAATATACAGCCAGATCGGGAAGGTCCAGCGGGCGATCCGGCGATGAATACGGAACTGGTTGCGTAGCGCGTACCAGAGCGTGCCCAGAATCAGCGGCAAGGCCACCATCGAGAGCAGGATGTGGCTGATCAAAACGGAGAAATAAAACGCACGAATCCAGCCCTGGCCGGGGAATTTCGTGTCGCCGTGGAAATAATGGTAAGTGATGTAGCTCAGCAGAAATAGCGAAGAAAAGACGGTCGCGCTGAGCATGAACCGCATGTGGATGACGCGATTGCCCCGCCGGATGTTGATGTACCCGAGCACAAGACAAAGGGCGCTGAAAGAATTGAACAGCGCGTTCGCGGAGGGCAGAAGCGCGACCCATTGCGGCGTGGCGACACGGCCTTTGAAATAGATCAGCCAGAACAGGAAGGCGGCGATGCCCGCGCTCAGAGCCAGAATGATAGGCAGCGGTTTACGGGCGAGCTGCGGGTTGCTTTCCGTACGAATTGCTTGGGGCATCGATCAGGAAGTCCGCTCTTTCCGCAACGCGGCCAGGGCCTTCAGCATGGTGGGAATGCCGTCCTCGTCAAAGGTGGAGTAGTAGCCGCGAATATTGCCGCGCTTATCGACGAGGATGAATTTCGTGCTGTGCTCAATTTTTCCGAGGACGTCGCCGACGTGGAACGTGCTGTAGGCCAGGACGTGAATCATATGCGGTGTGCCGGTCAGAAAAAACCACTGTGGCGTGGGGCCGCCGAAGTGATGCGCGAAGGCGTCGAGGACGGGCGGCGTATCGCGCGCGGGATCGACGGAGAAGGAAACCAGCCGGACGTCCTGTTCGCCTCGAATCTGCTGCTCCACTTTGTGCATTTTGGAGGTCATCATCGGGCACTCGGCCGGGCAGTTGGTATAGATGAAATCCGCGACCCAGACTTTGCCCGAGAGTTCGCTGCTGCTGAAGGAGTGCCCGGTGGAATCGGTCATGGTGAAGGCTGGAACAGCACCGTAGTTGGGCAGTTTGCTGGCAGGATCGGTGCAGGAGGGGGTGAAAAAGACAGTGGAGCAGAGGAAGATCAGACTGAGTTTATTCAACAGATACAACACTGTCAGTGTACTGCTTCTCGTTTTACAAGAACCGCTTTGATGTAATAGCACTGTAACGATGGAATCGGATAGAGATCCCGATGATCTCCGATAAGGCGCTGGTCGGACTGATCATGGGCAGCAAGTCGGATTGGGAGACGCTGCAGCGCACGAGCGAGACGCTTTCCGCGTTGGGTATCCCGCATGAGCGCAAAGTCGTTTCCGCGCATCGCACGCCCGATTGGATGGCCGAATACGCGAAAACGGCGGCGGAACGCGGTTTGGAAGTGATTGTTGCGGCAGCGGGCGGCGCGGCGCATTTGCCGGGAATGGTGGCGGCCCATACGACACTTCCGGTGTTGGGCGTACCCATCAAGAGCAGCACGTTGAATGGCATCGATTCCCTGCTCTCGATTGTGCAGATGCCGGCCGGGATTCCGGTCGGTACGCTCGCGATCGGCAACGCCGGAGCCACCAATGCGGCATTATTGGCGGCCAGCATTCTCGGGAACAAATATCCGGAGATCCGGACGCGATTAAAACAATGGCGCGCGCGGCAGACTGATTCGGTCATGCAGGATAGAGAGTTATGAGCCGTCCGATTAAACCCGTGTTGCCGGGCAGCGCAATCGGGGTGCTTGGCAGCGGGCAACTGGGGCGGATGTTCGCGATTGCCGCGAGACGGATGGGCTATCGGGTTCACACGCTTTCTCCGGACGAGGATACGCCGACCGGGCAGATTGCGGATGTGGAGATCAACGCTCCGTATGAAGACCTGGACGCGGTCTGCAAGTTCGCGGGGCAAGTTTCGGTGGTCACGTTCGAGTTTGAGAATGTTCCGGCGAAGACCGCGGCGGCTGCGGCGAACTGCGCTCCAGTGCGGCCGGGCGGCCACGTGCTGCACATCGCGCAGCATCGCCTGCGCGAGAAAACGTTCCTCTCTCAATCCGGTTTTCCGGTGACTCAGTTTCGCCGGGTGAACAGCCCGGAGGATCTGTCGCGCGCAGCGCAAGAGCTGGGATTGCCTGCCATTTTGAAGACTGCCGGGTACGGGTACGACGGCAAGGGCCAGTTTCGAATCAAGGATGCTGCGGAATTTGCGGAGGCGTGGGCGGCGGTTGGAGAGCAGGAAGCCGTGCTGGAAGCGTTCGTCGATTTCGATTGCGAGGTCTCGGTGGTGGGCGCGCGGAGTGCGGCCGGCGAGTTCGTTCATTACGGCGCGACGGAGAACCAGCATAGGAACGGGATCTTAGATATTTCCATTGCACCGGCCCGTGTTCCGGCAACTATGGTTCATGATGCGGTCGAGATTGCCCGCGCGGTATTGGAAAAACTGGAGGTGGTTGGCGTGCTTTGCGTGGAGTTTTTTGTCGCGAAAGACGGACGCCTGCTCATCAACGAACTTGCTCCACGGCCGCATAATTCCGGGCACTTCACGTTTGATGCGAACGTGACCAGCCAGTTTGAGCAGCAGCTTCGCGCGGTATGCGGATTGCCGCTTGGCTCCGTGAAACAGCTCAGCCCCGCGGCGATGGCCAACGTGCTGGGCGATCTCTGGAACGGCGGCGAGCCCCACTGGGCGCGAGCGGCGGGAGTTCCCAACGTGAAACTTCATCTCTACGGAAAGAGCAGCGCGCGCCCCGGACGCAAGATGGGGCACTTGACCGCGCTGATGCCGACGACCAATGAGGCGCTGAGCACGGTCGAGAAGGCGCGGGATCTGTTGACGGCACCGGGTCTGTAAACTGGTGAAGACCCGTAATCAATGAAAATCTGCTATTTTGACGCATTTTCCGGCATCAGCGGCGACATGACTGTCGGCGCGCTTGTCGACGCAGGCGCTGAGTGGAAGGCGCTCGAAGCGGCGTTACGGAGTCTGAATCTGGAAGCGTCTTTCCGATTGGAACGCACGAAGCGGAAGGGGATTGCGGCCTCGAAGTTTTCCGTAGATCACACAGAGCAGAGGAAGCACCGGCATCTTCCGCACATCGAAAAAATTATTGCGGCGGGAGATCTGACGGAAACGGCGCGCAAGAATGCGCTGGCCGTCTTTCGAAATTTGGGCGAGGCGGAAGCCAAATCGCATAATGTGCCGATCGAGAAGGTCCACTTCCATGAAGTCGGCGCGGTGGATTCGATCTGCGATATCGCCGGCGCGTGCGTCGCGCTCGATCTGCTGGGTGTTTCCGAAGTACATAGTTCCCGAATTAACGTCGGGAGCGGCACGGTGAATACGGAACATGGCGTGCTACCGGTTCCGACTCCTGCAACGGCGGAGTTGTTGAAGGACAAGCCTGTCTATGCGTCCGGGCCAGAAACCGAATTGACAACGCCGACGGGCGCGGCTCTGGTGAGCACGCTTGCGAGCGGTTTCGGACCGCTACCGGCGATTCGCGTGGAGGCGCAGGGCTTCGGGGCAGGCGATAAGGATTTCCCCATGCAGGCGAACGTGCTGCGCGTGTTGATCGGCGAGCGGACAGGCGCTTCGGAATCGGTCGCAGTGGATGTGATCGAAGCAAACATCGACGATTCGACACCGCAGATTCTCGGTTATGCTATGGAGCGGTTGCTCGAAGCCGGCGCACTGGATGTGACGCTGACGCCCGTTTTCATGAAGAAGAACCGGCCGGGCACACTTGTCTCTGTTATCGCGAGTCCCGACTTGACTGAGCGCTTGAGCGCCATTCTGCTTGCGGAGACGACAACGTTGGGGCTGCGGATTTTGAAAGCGGAACGGCGCGTAGTCGCGCGCCAGATCGCGGAAGTGGAGACAAGCTTCGGCAAGGTGCGGATGAAATACGCAGAGAATGGCAGCTTCGCGCCGGAATATGACGATTGCCGCAAGCTCGCCATCGCGGCCGGGAAACCGTTGCGCGCAGTAATTGCCGAAGCGAATCTAGCGTTCCGAAAGCATCCATGAACAAGGGAAAGTATTACCTGACCACTCCCATCTACTACGTCAACGCTGCGCCGCACATTGGACACGCGTACACGACGATTGCGGCGGAAGCGATCGCGCGGACAAAGCGCATCGAAGGCTACGACGTGGTGCTTACGACCGGAACGGACGAGCATGGCACGAAAGTGGAGCGGGCGGCACGGGCGCAGGGGAAAGCGCCGAAAGAATTTGTCGATCTGATCTCGAACGAGTTTCGGACGCAGTGGCAGAAGCTGGATCTACAAACGGACCGCTTCCAGCGCACGACCGCGAAGAATCACGCCAAGCTTGTGAACGCGCTCTTCGAGGCTTGCAAAAAGAACGGCTATATCTACAAAGGGAACTACACGGGACTTTACTCCGTAGTGGACGAGGCGTTTGTCACGGATGCGAAACCGGGCGATATCGATCCAGGTACCGGCAAGCCGTACGAAGAGGTCACCGAAGAGAATTACTTTTTCAAACTGTCGGCGTTTACGGACCGGCTACTCGAACTATACGACGCGAATCCTGATTTCATCGGGCCAGAAATCCGGCGCAATGAAGTCCTGGCGTTTGTGAAGCAAGGCTTGTCGAACCTGTCGATCACGCGCACCAGCATCAAATGGGGCATTCCGGTGGAGTCCGACCCATCGCACGTGTTCTATGTGTGGTTCGACGCGCTCACGACATATGTGAGCGCGGTGGAAGGCGAGAATCTGTGGCCCGCCGATCTGCATTTGATCGGAAAAGAGATTCTGCGCTTTCATGCGGTTTATTGGCCGGCATTTCTGATGGCAGCCGGTTGGGAACTGCCCAAACGCATTTTTGCTCACGGCTGGTTACTGTTTGAGAACGACAAGATGAGCAAATCGCGCGGGAATATCGTGCGTCCGACGCCCATTTCGGAAGTGATGGGCGTGGATGCGCTGCGCTATTTTCTGCTGCGCGAAATCGTGTTCGGGCAGGACGGCAGCTTCAGTTTCGACGCGCTGGTTGGGCGTTACAACTCCGATCTGGCGAACGGGCTCGGCAATCTGGCGAGCCGTACGCTCAATATGATTCAGCAGTACCGCGAGGGCACGATCCCGGCGAGCGCTGGAGATGAGCAGATTGCGTCAACGGCGCGCAAAGCGGCTGAATCGGCCATGAGCGCGTATGATGCTTTCGAATTTTCACGCGCGCTCGAACAAATCTGGGGCATCATTTCGGCGGTCGACAAATTCATTGTGGAGCGCGCGCCATGGAAGCTGGCCAAAGATGCATCCGAAGAAGCAAAGGAGCGCTTGGATGAGACGCTCTATACGGCCGCGGAAGCACTGCGATTGGTTTGCGCTTTGGCCAGTCCAGTACTGCCGCACTCGACGGAATCGATCTGGCGGCAGCTTGGATTCGATCGGCCAATCAGTGCAATCCAGAGCGATGCGCTGCAGTGGGGCGGTCTGAAGGCTGGACAGAAGATCGGCGAGATTGCGGCCGTATTTCCGCGTTTGGATGCAAAACCAACGATTCAGCGGATGCAGGAGCTGGAAGTAGTGGAGAAAGACCGGCAAACGGCGCTGCTCGGCAAGCCTGCTGAAGCCGCCGCTCCGGAGCAGACGAACTTCATTTCGATTGACGATTTTTCAAAAGTCGAGTTGCGCGTGGGGGAAGTGAAATCGGCGGAGAAGGTGAAGGGGGCCGATAAGCTGCTTCATCTCAAGATCGATATCGGGGAAGCAGAGCCGCGCACCATCGTGGCAGGAATCGCGCTGGCGTATAGCCCGGAACAGATGATCGGGCGAAAGGTTGTGATCGTCGCGAATCTCCAGCCGAGAAAACTGCGCGGGCTTACTTCACAGGGCATGATTCTCGCGGCCAGCGTGCAAGACAGCGCACCGGTGCTGGCGGGATTTCTCGAAGATGTGCCAATCGGCGCGCGGTTGAAGTGACGCTAGTCGATTCCCACTGCCATCTTGACGACCGGCAATTCGACAGTGACCGAGAGAGCGTCATTGAGCGTGCGCGAGAAGCCGGTTTGAAATATATGCTGGCGATCGGCACGGGAGAGGGCCCGCCCGATCTCAGTGCTGGCATTCGTTTAGCGGAACAATATTGCGCCATTTTCGCGACCGTGGGAGTGCATCCGAACGAAGCACCGAAATCGGATGCGAACACTTTGAAAGATCTGGAGCGCCTGCTTCGTCATCCTAGAGTTAAGGCTATGGGGGAAATCGGGCTGGATTATCACTGGGGTGTTCCGAAGGAAGCACAACTTCCAGTATTTTTGCAGCAACTTGAAATTGCGGAGGCAGCGCGAATGCCGGTAGTAATTCATACGCGCGATGCCTGGGACGATACGCTGCAAGTCTTGCGCGCGCATTGGGCGCCCACGGGCTTGCCCTGTGTGATGCATTGCTTCACCGGAAATACGGAACAAGCGCACGAATGTTTGGACCTAGGATTTTATCTGGCGTTTGGCGGGGTGAGCACCTTTCCGAAAGCCGCGGAGATTCGCGAAGCCGCGCGCATCGTGCCGGATGACCGGCTGCTGCTGGAGACAGACTCGCCTTATTTAGCGCCGGTCCCACATCGCGGAAAGCGGAATGAACCGGCCTTTGTCGCGCACACGGCGAAAACAATCGCCGAGGTTCGTGGATTGGATGTGGAGGAACTCGCCTCGATCACAACTGCGAACTTCGAGCGCTTGCTCTCGTTAGAATAGGATGCCCGTGGAAAAAGGGATGTTCGGCAGAATCCGGCAGTCGATGACGGCGCACGAGGCGTTCGATCTCGTGCAGGCCGATTTGCAGTGGGTAGAGCAGGAGATCAGCGCGGAATCCGTTGCGTCGGTTGAAGCAATCACGACGATCAATCAGTATCTCCAGGCGGGCGGAGGGAAACGGCTGCGGCCTGCGCTGCTGCTGTTATGCAACCGGCTCTTTGGGCCGACGACCGATTGCGCGCGGCGCTTGGCGGCCGTGGTCGAGATGATTCATACCGCGACGCTGGTACACGACGACGTAATCGATGTGGCCAAGACCCGCCGCGGCCGACCGTCCACGAATGTTGTCTGGGGCAATCACATTTCCGTGCTCGCGGGCGACTGGCTGTACATGCAGGCGTTCCAGATCGCGCTGCGCGAACGGAATTTCCATATTCTCGATCTGCTCATTTCGCTGACTCAGATGATGGTGGAAGGGGAACTGCTGCAGCTCGACCGGCTGCATCGTATCGACATTACCGAAGCGGATTACATGGAACTGGTGGATCGCAAAACCGCGAGTCTGTTTTCCGCGTGCGCTTCGCTGGGAGCCGTGGCGGGCGGAGCGGACGAGACCACTGAATCGAAATTGGGCGATTTTGCCTGGAACCTAGGGATGGCATTCCAGCTTGTGGATGACATTCTGGATTTCACCTCGACGGAAAAGATACTGGGCAAACCGGCGGGCAATGATCTTCGTGAAGGCAAGGTAACGCTGCCGGTGGTTTATGCGCTGGAGGCCGCGTCGGAGGAAGAGCGGCAAGCGGTGGAAACTGTGCTGGCGGACGGGAGCTACGAGCGCGTACCGTTCATGCATATTCTGAAGGCGCTCGACCGGCATGACGCGATCATACGCGCGTACGACCGCGCACGCGCGTTTACAGACAAGGCACAGGCGATGATCGCGTCATTTCCGGAATCGCGGGCGCAGCACGCGTTACAGGCAATTGTGGAGCTGGTAACGGAGCGGCGGTCATAGGGACCCCTTCCTCACGGTCGGGGTTCTGTTGCTTTGCGGTTCGCCATGCCGGAGACGACTTGGGCGTGATTGATGGCGGCGGTGAGGGAGACGCCTCCGATGCTGTTGCCGATTAACGTCGGAAGCATGTAGCCAAAGGCAATTGCGCCCCAACTCTTGGCTCCTACCATGACCAGGAACAACACTTCGACAGAACCAGCGATGATGTGCGTGAGGCCGGCGAGGCCGACGACGTACGTGAGAATGACGATCACCCCGATGCGGCCGGTATCGATGGCAGCGAGCATCCAGACCACCATCGCGATCAGCCAGCCCGCGAAAATACCACGCAGCACGGCGGTTCCGAACGACACGGCAGCGGCTTCCTGCGCCAACGACAACATGGCGGCTTGTACTTGCGGCTTGAACATGGGGGTGTTGGCCACGACCCAGGCGAACAGATGAGCCCCTGCGAGGTTTGCGACCAGCACCACGGTCCACAGCCTTGCAACCTTTCCGAGTGTTCTTAGATTTCGCCTCGCGAGCAGCGGAATGATGGCAGTCAGCGTGTTTTCGGTAAACAACTGCTGGCGGCCGATAATGACGATCAGAAAACCGAGCGGATAGCCGAGGCTTACAATGAGCGGTCGCCAGGGGTTTTCGGGCAAATAAGCACGAAAAAGAGCCTGTCCGACGAGGGAAAAGCCCATAGACATGCCGGCTGCGAGCCCGGACCAGGCGAGGGCGGAAATTGGCCGGTGCAGTTCTTCCTCGCCGTCGTAGCGAATCGCTTCGTGCACGACGACAGCGCTGACCGAGGTGCGCTCAACTGCGTCTTCCTGCTGTTTTTCGGTCAATTCCGGGGCGATTACTCTTTCGTCCTCGGGCTTCTGGTCATCGATTAACATGCTTGTTTTCTGTTTGAGGCGCCTGGAGGGATACGGTTTCAGGCGTAGACCACCGGGGGTTTTTACCGTCTATAAAAAAAAGGCGGCTCAGGCAAGCTTTTGTTTGCGGAAAGGCAGTTCGCGGAGGCGTTTTCCGGTGGCGGCGAAGACGGCATTATAGATGGCGGGCGCCATGGGCGGGACGCCCGGCTCGCCAGCGCCGGTTGGCAAGGCGCCGTTCGGCACCAGGTGCACGTGCGTTTCGTAGGGCGCTTCGTTCATACGGGCGACCGGGTAGTTGTTAAAGTTGCCTTGCTGGACGCGGCCGTCCGCAGCGGTGATTTCGCCCATGAGAGCGAGGCTCGCGCCAAAGACGGCGGCTCCTTCGAATTGCGCTTTCACCCGATCGGGGTTGATGACAGCGCCAGTGTCGACGGCCAGATCAACGCGCGGAATGCGGAGTTTGCCGTTCGAATCGACTTCGACCTCGACGACGGCGGCGACGTACGTCAGAAAACTGCGATGGGCGGCAAATCCCCAGCCGCGGCCGTTGCCTGATTTCTTGTTAGCCCAGCCGGAGCGCTCGGCCACGGTCTCGACGACCCGCCGCAGACGGCCGGTGTCGACCGGGTATTGCGAAAGCGGCTTGCCGTAATTCGAATATTTGGCGTTCTGGCCTGCAAAGTCGATCTGACGCGGCGCGCCGAGCGCAGCTAAGTAGTATTCGATACAGTCCCGCCCGGCGGCATGGGCCAACTCATCGAGGAACGACTGGACGCCGAATGCGTGATAGATATTCGCCACGGATCGCAGCCAGCCGATGCGAAGATGCGCCTGCGCGGGGCCATTTTCGGCGCGCAGATTGGGGATATCGAACGGCACGTCAATAAAGCCCTGCGAGAGTTCTCCGGCGCTGCCGTACTGTTCTTTGTCGTCGAACGTAGACGTAATGGGAGGAAACACCGTGCGCTGCAACCAAGCGACGGGCTTGCCCGATGCGTCGAGCCCGGCTTTGAAATACATGGCGGACGTGGAGTGATAGTAATCGAAGCGGATATCCTCTTCGCGCGTCCAGGAGATTTTGACGGGCTTTCCCACCTTCTTCGAAAGAATGGCGGCTTCGGCGACGTAATCGGGCTTCGATTTACGCCCGAATGCGCCGCCAAGCAAGGTAACGTGACAGGTCACGCCGGTTGGCTGGATGCCCAGGGCTTTCGCGACGGTAGTCTGCACCTCCTGCGGGTTCTGGGTGGCGGTCCAAACTTCTACTTTGCCGCCGCGGTACTCGGCGAGCGCAGCGGGCGGCTCCATGGGCGCGTGCGAGAGCAGGGGCGTGTAGTAATTCGCTTCGATGATTTTCGCGGCGGCTCCGAACGCGGCATCGACATCGCCGACGCTGCGCACCACACGCTGCGGCTTATTCGCGGTTTCTAGGAGCGATTTTTTGTATTGCTCGGAATCGTAGATGGCGTTCGGACCGTATTCCCACTCGATTTTGAGCTTTTTACGAGCTTGGGCGGCGGTCCAAGTGTTGTTTGCGATAACCGCGACTCCACCGAGCGCCTGGAAACCGTAGGGAGGCTGAGCTTCTTCGATGACAACGACCTGTTCGACGCCGGGAATGCGGCGAGCTTCTGCATCGTTGTAGCTCTTCAGCTTGCCGCCGAGCACCGGAGGCCGCTCGATAGACGCGAACACCATTCCGGGGACGTGCGCATCGAAGCCATAAACGGCCTGGCCGGTGCAGATGCCTTTAAGATCGACGCTGGGAACGCCTTTGCCGATATAGCGAAATTCCGAAGCGGGTTTGAGTTGAATCTCTTCTTTGCGCGGCATTGGCTGTTTCGCCGCCGCCGAGACGAGTTCACCGAAGTTGAATTTGCGGCCGGTGGGGGTGTGGACGATGTGGTGGTTCCCGGCGCGGCACTCGGCGACGGAAACGTTCCACTGCGCTGCCGCGGCGCGTTGCAGCATCAGGCGCGCGGTGGCGCCGGTTTCCCGCATGATGTCGTAGAAGTCTCGAATCGAGCAAGATCCGTCAGTGTTCTGCGTTCCGTATTTCCCGTCGCCGATCGCTTGTTCCACACGCACGCGGCTCCAATCGGCATCGAGTTCGTCAGCCACCACCATGGGAAGCGAGGTGCGGATTCCTGTTCCCATTTCCGAGCGATGAGCCACGATGATGACGGACCCGTCGGTATCGAGACCGAGATAGACACTTGGGTTCCAAGTTGTTTGGACCGGTTCGGCTTCCGCGGGAGCTGCGCCAGCGGCGAACACCAAGGCCCCGGCGGAAAACAGAGTTCCGAGGAAATCGCGCCGGGTTGCCAGTTCGATACGGTTCGTCATGCTTGCACCCCTGCTGCCTTCTTGATGGCTGTACGAATGCGTTGATACGTTCCGCAGCGGCAGATATTGCCCTGCATGGCTTCGTCGATATCGCGATCGGTCGGTTTTGGCTTGGTTTTGAGGAGCGCGACCGCCTGCATGATCTGGCCGGCCTGACAATAGCCGCACTGCGGAACGTTTTCCTGTTCCCAGGCCCTTTGGACAGGATTATCGCCGTTGGCGCTCAAGCCTTCAATAGTCAGAACTTGTTTGCCGTTCAGGGTCTGCATGGGAGCCAGGCAGCTCCGCGCGGCTTCGCCATCCACGTGTACGGTGCATGCCCCGCACAGACCCATGCCGCAGCCGAATTTCGAGCCAGTTAGTTGGAGAGCGTCCCGCAGGTACCAGAGGAGCGGCATCTGCGGATCACCGGTATATTCGCGATCGGTTCCGTTTATTTTCAGGCGAATCATGGGCTCCCTCGGGGCAAGTATGTAGTTTAGCGCCGCCAAGCGTTGACGCGGCAGGAAAATGCGTGCGCCACAATTAGGGCTGAATGCAGGTTGCGGTTGATACAGGTGGAACCTTTACCGATTGCGTTTACATCGAAAGCGGCAAGCTGCACATGCGGAAGATTTTTTCGACGCCGGACGATCCGGGACGCGCTGTTCTGAAGGCACTGGAAGGCATCGCACAAGACGTGGTGCGGCACGGGACAACGGTGGGCACGAACGCCTTGCTTGAACGGAAAGGCGCTCGTGTGGCGTTTGTGACCACAGCCGGGTTCGAGGACACAATTGCAATCGGGCGGCAGGCGCGCACGGATCTTTATGACTGGTTCGCGACGCCGCCTCCGTGCATCGTACCGCCGGAATTGCGCTTTGGCGTGCCGGAGCGTACGGCGGCGGATGGCAAAATTCTGCGGCGGCCCACCGAAGCGGAACTCGATGTTCTCACGGAGCGAGTACGCGAGAGCGGCGCGGATGCGATTGCCATTTCGCTGCTGTTTTCGTTTGCCAATCCGGAGAACGAGAGGGCCGTGATGCAAGCGCTGATCGGGCTGAAATTGCCAGTTTCGGCATCCTATCTCGTTCTGCCGGAATTTCGAGAATACGAGCGCGCAGCAACGGTAACGGTGAATGCATATCTCGCGCCGAAGCTCGGAGGCTATCTCGGCAGGCTTGCAAACGAGGTGGGCACGCGGCTGGAAGTAATGCAGTCCTCCGGCGGGATTGTTTCGGCGCGGGTAGCCGCGGAACAGCCGGTGCGAACGGTTCTCTCGGGGCCGGCAGGCGGCGTGATGGGCGCGTATTCGGTTGCGAAGCTGGCGGGGTTCGACAAGATTATCGCGTTCGATATGGGCGGAACTTCGACCGATGTTTGTCTAATCGGCGAGGGAGGTCCGAAGAGCACAAAGGAAGCGATGGTTTCGCAGTTGCCGGTGAGCGTGCCGATGCTGGATATTCACACGGTGGGCGCCGGCGGCGGATCGCTCGCGTGGTTCGATGCGGGTGGAGCTCTGCAGGTTGGGCCGGAATCGGCCGGCGCAGATCCCGGTCCGATCTGCTACGGGCGCGGAACGCAACCGACCGTTACGGATGCAAATCTGATGCTGGGGCGACTGGATGCCGAACATTTTCTGGGCGGCGCGGTGCGGCTGGACGGCGAGCGCACGCGAAAATATATGGACGCTGCGCGCGGCGCGATTGGCTCGGTAGAAGAGTTTGCATCGGGCATCGTGCGGATCGCCGAAAGTGCGATGGAGCGGGCGATTCGCGTGATTTCGATCGAGCGCGGCTACGACCCGCGGGACTTTACGCTGGTGGCGTTTGGCGGGGCCGGCCCGCTGCACGCCTGCGCTCTGGCGAAAGCGCTGCGTATCGGGCACGTGTTGATTCCGGCCATGCCGGGGGCGTTGTCGGCCTTGGGCATTCTTTTGGCGGACACAGTACGCGATTATTCCAAGACCGTGATGCTGAAGAGCGATGCGGATCTGGAGCCGCATTTCGAGGAGCTGGAGAGGATGGGGGTGGAGGATTTGCGGGCCGAGGGACTTACCGGGGCCTCCGCGCGGTCGATGGATGCGCGCTATGCGGGGCAAGGATACGAGTTGAACATTCCGGCATCGCCGAATCTAGCGGCCAGTTTTCATCGCGCGCACAAGCAGCGGTACGGTTATGCAGATCCATTCAGAAGCGTGGAAGTGGTGAATGTGCGGGTTCGCATGACGGTGGCAGGCGAGCCTTTTGCGTTTCAAAAATATGAACTACGGCGAGGAGATGGCGTGGCGGCGCGGATCGAGACCGTTCATGGGATGGAGGTTTACGATCGCGAACGGCTGGCCGCAGGAGACCGGATCAGCGGCCCTGCCGTGATTGCGGAATACAGCTCGACCACATTTGTTCCGCCCGGTTGGACGCTGGCGGTAGACGCTTACAAGAACATGATCATTGAGGCGGCGTGATGGCGGCCGATCCGGTGGATCTTGCGATATTCAGCAGCGCCATCCACTCCATTGCAGAGGAAATGGGCGCGGCGCTGCGGAGAACGGCCTTTTCTCCGAACATCAAAGAGCGCCGGGACTACTCCTGCGCCGTGTTCGATGCGGATGGGAACGCGATCGCGATGGGCGACCACATGCCGGTGCATCTTGGCTCCATGCCGATGTCGGTGCGCGCAGCGATCGAACGCGTGCCGCTCGAGCCCGGCGATGTGGCGATTCTGAACGATCCTTACGCGGGAGGAACACATCTGCCGGACATCACAATGGTGATGGCGGTTTTCGACTCGGCAGCGAAGAACCCGCTGTTCTACGTTGCGAGCCGCGCACATCATGCGGACGTGGGCGGGGCGTACCCGGGCTCCATGGGACCAAGCCGCGACATCTATCAGGAAGGGATTCGCATTCCTCCGGTGAAGATTCTGCGAGGCGGGGTGGTGGCGCGCGATGTGCTCAATGTGCTATTGCATAACGTGCGCACACCATCGGAGCGCGAAGGGGATTTGACAGCGCAGATGGGAGCATGCCGCGTGGGCGAAGCGCGTTTGCAAGAAGTGATTGCAAAGTATGGACGACGGGCGCTCGGCGAGTTGGGGCGGGAACTGCTCGATTATTCGGAGCGCCTGGTCGAGGCCGAACTGGCCAAAATGCCGGCGGGGACGTTCGAGGCAGAGGATTTTCTGGATGACGATGGCTTCACAGATGAGCCTGTCCCAATTCGGGTGGCGATCACGATCGATCCTGGGGCGCAAACGGCGCGAGTGGATTTCTCCGGATCGAGCGCGCAGGTAGCGAGCAGCATCAATGCGGTTTACGCGATTACGTTTTCGGCGGTTCACTATGTTTTTCGATGCTTGCTGCCGGGGAATGCTCCGGCAACGGCGGGCATCCTGCGGCCCGTTACGGTGATCGCCCCGGAAGGGAGTATCGTGAACGCGCGAACTCCCGCGGCGGTGGCGGGCGGCAATGTCGAAACGTCACAGCGCATTGTGGATGTGCTGATGAAGGCGCTCGCAAAGGCGATTCCGGAGCGGATTCCGGCGGCGAGTTCAGGGACGATGAATAATTTGACGATCGGCGGCATCGATCCGCGAACCGGGAAACCGTTTGCCTATTACGAGACGATTGCGGGCGGGATGGGCGCCCGGCCTGTGAGCGACGGGCTTTCGGGAGTGCATACGCACATGACGAATTCGCTGAATACGCCGGTGGAAGCGCTCGAATATGCGTATCCGTTGCGAGTGGTTCGGTACAGTTTTCGGCCCGGTTCGGGAGGAACCGGAAGATATCGGGGCGGCGACGGGTTGATTCGGGAGATTGAATTGTTAGCGGATTGCCAGGTGACGGTGCTGGCCGAACGGCGGAAGTTCCGGCCGTACGGATTGGCGGGCGGAGACGCAGGAGCGGCGGGCCGCACGATGTTGGCGTCGGAGGGGCATGCCCGGGAGTTGCCGGGCAAGTGCAGCGTGAGCGCGAAGCAAGGCGATGTTATTCGGGTGGAGACGCCGGGCGGAGGTGGCTGGGGAAGCTCGGCATTGCGGGACTGAAGTCCCTTTCCCGGCTACTTGAAATTCGTCGCAGCTTGCGAAGAATTTGAGCGGCGCTAGCGTGGGTGGCCGAAGTAGTAGCGCAGCGCGACAAAGGGTCCGGAAAGCGTATCGACGAAATACTGATTGCCTTGCGCTGAGCTCCTGAAGTGGTAGGCTTTTTCGCCGCCGATCAGTTCCACGCCGCCAAAACGGATCGCAATCAGCCCTTCTCCATCCCACATGTTCGAGTGGTGAGGGATGCCGAAACCCGAGGCTTTCGCCTCCCAACGGAAATGGCGGCCAATGGCCTGCTCGAGTTCGAGGCCGAACGTGGGCAGGAAAATGTTCTTTGAGCCGGTCGCGACGTTTTGATCCGTGTTGCCGCTGGTATCGGTGGTTACCGGTTTGAAGGGAGCATAGACAGTGGTGGAAATGGTCGTGTATTGCAGCTCCCAAAGAGTTTTCAAGCGAAGCGCGCCGGGCGATTGGCGCCAGGAATACGAGAGATAATCCCAGGAGATTTTGGCGTTTTGGAGCCGGTAGCCGGCCTCCAGATAATCACCGGCACTGTAAGCTTCGCTGAAGATGGTGGCGTCCTGGCCCAAGGTCGTATTCGCGTTGCCTTGCACGCGGAAATAGGAAAGCCGCAATGTATTGGAATGGCCGGCCGGGAAGCTCAATTCGCCGCCGATGCTGTTATGGGCGTGGCCGGGATAATCGAGACTGCCAAAGGCGGTTGCGGTCTTGCCGCCGAACAGACTCGGTTGAGCGCGGTTGAGCCAGTAGATGGGCTCGATGGAAAGACCGCCGTCTTCGAGGATGGCTGGTTCGACGGGCGGCGCGTGTTGTCCCTGCGCTACGGCGGAAGAAGCAGGCGTTCCAGTCCCCGGACCGGCTGGCGGTTGGACCGGTTGGACCGGCTGGGCCTGACCGGGCTGTGTCTGGGCCGGTTGTTGCGCCCAGGCGGGGTACAAAGAGGCCGCCAGCAGAGCCGGAATTGCGAACATACCAAAGCGAAAGTGTGCTGTCATTGAAAATTCGAGACGTAAATCGGATTGTAGCGGTTTATAAAAGTTTGTTTGAATAGGAGAGACCCCTCGCTGACGCTCAGGGTTCTGTAAGCGATTGTGATGACATCTTCAGAGCGGAACAGTCTGGATACGCAAGGCTACGTGGTGGTGGAGCGATTTTTGGATCCGGAGACGCTGGAGCAGGTGCGCGAACGGGTGGAAGAGCTCTATGAAGCCGAGGGTGAAAATGCGGGTTCAGAGTTTAAAAAAGAGCCGGGCTCGCGGCGGCTGGCGAACCTGGTGGATAAAGGGCCCATCTTTGAGCGCCTGATTGCCGCCCCGCGCATTCTGGAGCTAGTGGGCCATGTGCTTGGTCCGAAGTTCAAGCTGAGCAGCTTCAATGCGCGCTCTACGAATCCGTTTTCCGATGAGCCGCAGCCGCTTCACTGCGATGCCGCGGCAGTGGCCGACGAAAGCGGGTACTGGGTTTGCAATACAATTTGGCTGCTCGACGATTTCACGCCAGACAACGGCGCCACGCGCGTGGTTCCGGGTTCGCAGCATTGGAAGCAATTGCCGCAGGAGGCGCTCGCCGATCCATTGCAGCCGCACCCGCAGGAGGTGCTGCTATGCGCGCCGGCGGGAAGCGTCGTCGTGATGAACACGCACGCCTGGCACGGAGGCACCGCGAATCGCACGGCGCATCCCAGGAGAGCGCTGCATGGCTTTTATTGCCGCTTCGACAAGCCGCAGCAGCAGTATCAAAAGCGGCTGCTGCGTCCGGAGACACAGGCCAGGCTTTCTCACGAACTGCGACGGTTGCTCGCGCTCGACGATCCGTTCAATGATGAACTCAGCGCAACCGGCTCGGGCGCGAGCGGTTTTTTGAAGTAGCCCAACGATGATTGCGATTGAGATTTCGTCGTTTGGCGGACCGGATGTGCTGCGGCCCGTGGAGCGCCCCAAGCCAGTTGCCAAGGAAGGCGAGGTTGTGATCCGCGTGCAGGCGGCCGGGGTCTCACGAGCCGATTTGATGCAGCGGCAAGGCAAGTATCCACCGCCTCCGGGAGCATCGGACATTCCGGGGCTCGACTTGGCCGGATTTATCGATTCGGTGGGGCCGGGCGTTACGGATTATAAGCCGGGCGATGCGGTTTGCGCGATTGTGGCGGGCGGCGCGTACGCCGAGTTTTGCGCTGCGCCGGTTGTGCAAGTTTTGCCGGTGCCGCAGGGCTGGACTGCCGTCGAGGCCGCAACGCTGCCCGAGAATCTCTTCACGGTTTATGACAACCTGATCACACGCGCGGGTCTGCAACCGGGCGAATCGGTGCTGATTCACGGCGGGGCGAGCGGGATCGGAAGTATGGCGATTATGCTCAGCCGCGCCTGGGGAGCGATTCCGTTTGCCACAGCAGGAACTCAAGCCAAGTGCGATGCGTGCCGGCAACTGGGGGCGCAAGAGGCGATCAACTACAAAGAATCCGATTTTGTGGCAGAAATCAAGCGGCTCACGTGCGGACATGGCGCAGACGTGATTGCCGACCTGGTAGGCGGCTCTTATCTGGACCGAAACCTGGACGCGCTCGCAACCGAAGGACGATTGGCGATTATCGCGACGCAAGGCGGGCGCACGGGACAACTGGATATTCCGAAGCTCATGATCAAGCGCGGACGGGTGCTCGGTTCGACCATGCGGGCGCGCACGCCGGAGATGAAGGGCGAGATCGCCCGGACATTGTTGCGGCATGTGTGGCCGCGGCTGCCGGCGAAAGACCCGATTCGTCCGGTGATTGATTCGACGTTTCCGCTAACAGAGGCGCGGCTTGCGCACGAGCGGCTAGAGAAGGGCGGGCATGTGGGGAAAGTGATGTTGGTGGTGTGAGAGAGACCGCGTTCGGGGGCCGGAATAAGCGCCCTCTCTAACGCTCAGGGCTCTGTGGATCCCCGAGTTTCTGCACAAGCTGGAATTCCTTCCGGGCTAAGTCACTGTGACCGGCCTTGGCGTAGAGCCGGGCCAAACGGTAGTGAACCATCTTGGAACCAGCATCTAACTTGGCGGCGATTTCATATTCCCGGATCGCTTTTTGATTCTCGCCTTGATCTTCAAAGAGTAGACCCAGTTGATAATGCGCATCGGCGAACTTTGGATCGAGCTGCACGGCTTTTTCGAGTAGCGCTTCCGCGTCACGGTTTTGCTGCGGGCCGGCCAGCACCCGTTTTCGCAGACTTAGCGCGTAGTAATAGTTCGCGGGCGCGCTGTCGGGATACAGCCGGACGAAGCGGGCCAGGCGCTTCGTAACTTCTTCGGCCATTTCGGGAGAGACGTCGTACATTTTGCCGAGGAAATCGAGCGCCTTCGTGTCGCCGGGGTTGAGATCGACCGCCTGGCAAAGAGACTGCACCGCTTTCGCGTAGTCGCCTAACGAATATTCAGCGACGCCCAACCCCACGCGCAGCCGCGGCGATCGTGGATACTTCGTTGCACCATACTCGAAGATCTGCAATGCCTGCTGATAGTCGCGATGACTAAGCAGGTCGTCCGCAAAATCGAACACATTCTTTTCGGAGGGGTCCAGCATGGCGGCCGTCTGGTACTCCCGCGCGGCGGCGTCCACCTCTCCTTTCGCTTCCCTTATATCTCCGAGTAGGTTGTGCAGCTCCGCCCGGTTCTGCTGTTTTAGTAAGGCAGTCGCGGTTTGGGCTGCGCTTTCGAGCTTTCCGGCTTCCAGATACGCCAGCGCCAGGTTGTAGGCATTCGAATAGGCGTTCGAATCCAGCGCATAGGCACGTTCGAGATAGGGAATCGCAGCCGCGAGATTGTGTCGCTCGATATAGAATTCGCCCAGCCGGCTATTTGCTGCAAAATCGTCCGCTGCGCGTAGCAATGCTCCCGTTACCACGAAGAGCAAGATGCAAGCCGGCGCGCGAAACATGCTGTTACCAGTAGAACTTCAAAGCGAACTGCAATTCGCGTGCATCGTTGGGAGCATCACGCGTCGACGTGATCTTCCCGAAGTTGACAGTATCCAGATAGTTCAGCACGCTGGGCAGGCTGAAATTCGGCGTGTTCGTCAAATTGAAAGACTCCGCGCGAAACTCGAAGTGCATCGTCTCGGAGACCGGGAACTCTTTGAAGAGGGAAAAATCCAATCTACGGTACGGCGGTCCCGAGACCTGTGTTGCGCCTCCGCCCAACGGCGCATAATTACTCTGTCCTACGGTCTGCACCGGCGCGGGAGTGGCAAACGCGAGCGGATTATAGAACTGCCTCACGTTATGCAGCCCTCCATACGGATTGGTGCCCGTGTAGAGGGCATAGCATCCGGTTCCCGTTCCTGTGGACGTCGCGCACGGAATGGTCTGCGGCTGCCCGGTATCGAGCGTCAGAATAAAATTCGTGATCCAATTGCCGAGCAGGAGTTGAGCGGCGCCATTTCCATTAGAGAGCCAGTGTTTTCCTTTCCCGGCGGGGAGTTCGTACGATCCGCTGGCCGAAAAGGCGTGACGTATGTCGAAGGGCGCCAGCCCCATATCCTTCTGAATGCCCCAACCGGGCAGATTGGCTGCCCGAAATCCTCGAACGCCGCCACCGCTCAACAGGTCCCCAGCATCGGTGCGCGTCTTCGAAAATGTATAGGCAATGAGCGCCGTCAGCCCGTTTGAATATCGCTTTTCGTATTTCGTTTGCAGGGAATGGTAGTTCGCGTTTCCAATCGTGTCATCGTAAGAGGACGCTTCGGCGAAATCCCGAAACGGAATGTAGTTGTAGACATTCAGTCCGAGCGGCAGTAACTGCGATGGCAGATTGCTCCCGGCAAACGTCTCCAGATGGCGGCTTAGCGAGGCCACGTAGCCGGCTTGGAGCACGCTCGTAGGCGTCAATTGATATTCGAGAGTAAGATTATAGCTTTGTACATACGGCGTTTTGTACTTCAGTTGAATGCCCCGGAGGTTCAAATGATTGGCATCAACTGAAACCGGATTTAAGGGAATTGCTGTCAACCCGGTTTCCAAAACGCCCAATGCGCCATTCGGAAACGTAATCGGCGTTTCCGGGGTGAGCGCGGAATAGTTGAACGTATATTGGAACGGATAGTTGTAGCCAAGGCTCGGAGACCCACCTCGATTTTCGAAGGCGCCGTAGTAAATGCCATATCCTCCGCGAACGACAAACTTCGGCGTAGCACGATAAGCAAACCCGATTCGCGGGGCGAAGTTATCGTGCTGGACGCTGCTGAGGCCCGAACCGTACTTGTCTGTGTAGACGAGTTGGATGCCATCCGCCGCTAACAGGCTGGTGAAACTTGGCGAAAGCGCAGGGTTGTTCTTTCGCGATGCGGGAATGAGGTACTCTGCACCGCTGAACGGCGTGCCCGGGACGAAATTGGCCTGCGCGTCGTATTTTTCGCCAGTTGGCGTGAAATAGTCCCAGCGCAGCCCAAGATTGAGGGTCAGTTTGGAAGAAAGCTTCCAATCATCCTGCACGAACGCGCCCGCGTAGGCGCGGTCGGCGGCAACGCCCCCGAAATTCGATACGTTCACGCCGCTAGCTCCCCCCACAAATCCGGGGCCGCCCACTGTGGACGCCATGGGTGTCAGTAGCATCTGGGCGATACCGGTGGAAGAATCCGTGATATTCGGTATCGACGTGTAGATGCCGGAGAAGTCAAACTCGCCCCGCGAGTAAGGCGGGGCAATCCACGGAAATTGTATGTCCTGTAGCTCCACCCCAGTTTTGAATGTATGTGACTTATAGACCTTGGTCAGATTCTCCGTAAATTGAATCGTATTGCTATAACGGTCGCTCACCAGCCATTCGGCCGGCCCTAGCGAGTTTAACCCGCCAATGCTGAAATAGGGCAGACCACCGTTTCCAGGTGTTTGCAGGACGCCCGGGATGCCGTATTGGGCGGGAATATTGCTGGTGTCATTTCCATAAAGCTGTTCGCGGACGGTATGTTCGCGATTAAAACCGATCCGCGCTTCATTCACCAGAGTGGCGCTAAAGGAATGCGTATAACTCAGAGCCGCGCCTTGAACATCGATGCTTTGATTGCCGTCATTGAAACTGCCGCCATCGGCAACTCCTGGCAGCGGACTCGGGAGGAAAGACGGATTCTGTGACCAGCTATAGCGGAGAAACATCTGATCGTGATCCGAAAAGTCGTCATCGACTCGGATATCGAACGAGTTGGCGTTGTTAAATGATTTCGGATTCGAACTATAGTTGCTATACAAGCCGGCCTGGGTGGGGGCGGGATAGAGGCTGAGCAGTTTGATGGAGTTGGGATCTAAGCGGCTGGCCGGCAGGCTGTTTCCCGGGAATGGATCGCGCACATACTTACCGCCGGTACTGCGTGTCGTAGCCGGATCGAAAATTGTCCCGAGCGGGTAAGTACGGCCGAGCGCGTCCGTGTGGGTGCCGGTCTGGAGTGAAATTAAATCCGAGAAATTGGTAAAGCCGCTATTTCGTTCGAGCGCGGTGGGCACGCTGGCGGAATTGGGCACGGCTTGGACAATGCGGGTGCCTTCGTAATCTCCAAACCAGAAAATCTTATTTTTGATGATCCGGCCACCGGCTGCGGCGCCGAACTGGTTCTGGCGGAACTCGCCTTTCTTCTGTCCGTTCGCATTTTGAAAGAAGTCAGCGGCGTCAATCGCGTCGTTACGCAAGAACTCCCAAACATCGCCGTGAAACTGATTCGTGCCTGATTTGATGGACGCGTTCAGCACGGCTCCGCCGGCGCGGCCGAACTCCGCGCTGAAATCGCTGGTTTGTAAATTAAACTCCGAAATGGCATCAATTGGAGGCTTCAGTACATAAGCGGCCCCGCTCAGAAAATCGACGCTGCTGCTATTGTTGTCGATCCCGTCCAGCAGGTAGTTGTTTTGGGCGGGCCGCGTTCCATTTGCAGTGAACCAGCCGTTCGCATTTAAATTGCGGCTTTCCGACTGTCCAATGGTCGCTCCGGGAACCAGCCGCGCAAGGAAGGTGTAATTCCGGCCGTTGAGCGGAAGGTCGTTAATCTCGCGCGACTGCACGACCTGACCCACGGAGCCGTTTTCGGTCTGCAAGACCGGGGCTGCGGCCGTGACATCGACAGTGCTGGTGACTTCTCCCGGCGTCAATGTGAAATCCACGACGGCTTGCTGTTGAATATCGAGCTGGACGCCGATTTTGCGTTGCTTCTCGAAGCCGGGATGTTCGGCCTCGACGGTGTACTTGCCGATCTTCAGAGGGCTGAAGGTGTAATTCCCCGATTCCGAACTGAGCATCTGTTCGCTGGCCGAGGTGCCTTCGTTCGTGATGGTAACGCGGGCTCCGGCGATGACTGCGCCACTTGAATCGCGAACCGTACCGCGTATGGTGCCGGTATCGAACTGGGCGTGGCTGAGCGTGCCGATGAGGCCACTCAGAAGGAAAAGGCGGAGGGAGAAGCGCAGAGCAGACATGGTGCTCCTTTCCAGGGCAGAATCGTATCATCAAATCGCGACGATTGTCAACGTACACGGTGGATCTTCGCCTTAGTGGCGCAATTGCCATACAAACTGTACGTACAATAAGGAGATGGGTTTTGAATGGGACCCTACCAAAGCGGAGTTGAACTTTCGAACTCACCGCGTAAGGTTCGCGGAGGCGCTTCCGGTGTTCTCTGACGACTACGCATTGACGATTACCGATGATGAATCCGATCCGAATGAACCGCGGTTCATCACTGTCGGTTTTGGCAGCAAAGGGCGTCTGCTTGTCGTTGCCTACACATATCGAGGCAACAACATCCGGGTGATCTCAGCACGTGCTGCCGAGCCTCACGAACGAGAAGAGTACGACGCACAACTATGAAGGACCGATACGATTTCAGCAAGGGCAAGCGTGGACGGGTAGTGCCAGAAGCACCGCTCGAACCGGGCAAGGTGAAGATTACGATCCGATTGGATGAGGACGTTCTCGATTACTTCCTCGCGGTTGCCGATCGATCTGGTGGATCGGTTGGATATCAAACGTTGATTAACTCAGCGCTCCGCGAATACATCGACGGCAAATCACCTAAATTCGAGGACACGTTGCGGCGCATTTTACGCGAGGAGTTACACAAGGCAGGGTGATGTATCGGTAATCTGGCAAGAATAAGATTGTGAGCATGAGCGGCAATCCGCCCGGCATCAAGGACATTGCGCGCGAGCTGGGCGTATCGATCGGCACCGTCGACCGGGCCTTACATGGACGTCCCGGCATTAACCCGATGACGCGGGCGAAGGTGCTGAAAATGGCGCAGAGCCTCGGGTATCGCCCCAATTTTGCCGCCCGCCAGCTTAAGCTCCAACGGCGGCTGCGCCTCTCGGTCCATCTGCCGCGGCAGATTGCTTCGTTTTTCGATGCGGTGCGCGAGGGCATCGAAGAAGCCTCGAAGCCGTTCGAATCGAGCATCGAGCTTCAGTTTCGAACCTATCCGCGTTTGGGCGAGGGCGATGGCGAGCTGCTCGCCCAAGCCCTGGATGAAAATGCAAACGGGATCATTCTTGCGCCGGGCCATCCGTCAGACTTGAAGCCCTGGATCCGAAAAGCGGCGCGAGCGCACGTGCCGGTGGTTTGCGTGGCGACCGATGCTCCGGGCACGGAACGCCTGGCAGCGGTCTCGGCCGATTCGTTCACGAGCGGCGCGATGGTGGCCGAACTGCTTGCCTGTGTGGGCCGGGCGCCTCGTTCGGTTCTGATTGTGGCAGGCGATCTTTCGGTGGTCGACCACGCGCGAAAAGTGGAGGGATTCCGCGCGTTTCTGGCGAAGACCGGCAGCCGTATGGAAGTGACCGGGGTAGCCGAAGCGCACGACGACCCGGATTTGGCGCGCAGCCTGACGCGCGACTTCGTGCGGGCAAATCGGGAACTCGGGGCCGTCTATGTCGCGACGGCTAATTCTATTCCGGTGATCGAAGCTCTCAAAGAAGCAGGCCGCCTGGAGCAGACGACGGTCATTGCCACGGATCTGTTTCCGGCGCTAGCGCCGCTGATCCGCGACGGAAAAGTCCTGGGGACGATTTATCAGCGGCCCAAAACGCAGGGCCGGATTGCGTTTCAATCGCTGTATCAATTTCTGGTGCAGGGGACATGTCCCGCGCTGCAACACCGCATACCGCCGCATCTGGTGCTACGTAGCAATCTGGATGTCTTCCTGGACATGCTGCCGGGCGACCGGGAAGAAGCGACGTCGGGTGCAAAAGGGTTTTGGCAGAGTGCAGCGGCAAAGAAAACATTGACAAGCGGGAAGCGGGCGTGATGTACTGGTTCCGTTAACGTTCACGGAGCTTTCGGCCATCTTAGGCGCCCATTCATTCTCGTTGCCTCCCGCTCCTCCGGAGCAAACCGGCCCGGTCAAAGCCTGGGCACAGCCCGTCGAGATTCTGACCTACGCACCCGCTGCCGCCGACAAGAACCCGATGTTTCTGGAGAAGCGAGTGTATCAGGGCAGCAGCGGGCGAGTGTATCCGCTGGCTTTTACGGATCGAATCGCGACGAAACCGGAGATGCGGTCCTGGCAAGCGCTACATCTGGAAAACGAGTTCATCCGGCTGATGATTCTGCCCGAACTGGGCGGACGCATTCATGTGGGAGTCGACAAAACCAACGGCTACGATTTCTTCTACCGTCAGAACGTCATCAAGCCGGCGCTGGTAGGGCTCGCGGGACCGTGGATTTCGGGCGGCGTGGAATTCAACTGGCCGCAACATCACCGGCCGGCCACGTTCATGCCGTTGGAATGGGCGATTGAAGAGCTCGCGGACGGCGGGCGCATTATCTGGTGCAGCGACCACGATCCCATGAGCCGCATGAAGGGCATGCACGGAATTTGTCTGCGTCCCGGACGGGCGCTGGTGGAAATCAAAGCGCGGCTCTACAACAGGACGCCTCTGACGCAAACGTTCCTGTGGTGGGTAAACGCCGGAGTGCACGTGCATGAGAGTTATCAATCGTTTTTTCCGCCGGATGTGCACTTTGTAGCCGATCATGCGAAGCGCGCCGTGAGCACGTTTCCGCTGTGCGACGGTGTTTACTACGGAGTTGATTATCGAGAGCGTGCGCGTAATGGATGGAAATCCTCCGGCCCATATGCGCCGAACGATTTGAGCTGGTACGCGAACATTCCCGTTCCTACGAGCTACATGGCCATCGGCTCAAACGGAGATTTTTTCGGCGGCTACGACCATCGCAAGCAGGCTGGTGTGGTGCACTGGGCGAATCATCACATCGCGCCTGGCAAAAAACAGTGGACGTGGGGCAATCATGAGTTCGGATATGCGTGGGACCGGAATTTGACCGATGAGGATGGCCCCTATATCGAGTTGATGGCCGGCGTTTATACGGATAACCAGCCGGACTTTTCATTTCTGGCTCCGGGGGAAACAAAGACATTCAGCCAGTTCTGGTATCCGATTCAGAAGATCGGTCCGGTTCAGGAGGCCAATACCGAGGCTGCGTTGAGTTTCCGGTTACGCGGTGAAAGGGCGGAAATCGGAGTTTGCGCGACGCGGCGGTTCGAGGGTGTTCGCGTTGAATTGAGCCGGCGCGGGGAGGTGGTTTCGGAGTGGAAGCAGGATCTTGCGCCGGGCAGACCGTTTTTGGAGGAAGCGGCAGTTCCGCCGGATGCGAACAAGAGTGAGTTTGAGGTGCGGGTGTTTGCGGGAGATGAGCGAGAGCTGATTCGTTATGCTCCGAAGCAGCCGGAGGGGGCGGTGGTCCCGCCTGCTCCGGCCGTAGCCCCGCAGCTTCCGCCAGATGTGGCCAGCAACGACGAACTGTATCTCACGGGTTTGCATTTGGAGCAATACCGTCATCCGACCCGCGCTCCGGAAGATTACTGGTTGGAAGCTGTCCGGCGCGACCCTGGGGACGCGCGCTGCTGCCATGCGCTCGGGTTGTGGCACTTACGCCGCGGTGAGTTCGAGGTTGCTATTGAATGGTTTCGCCGGAGCATCGCGAGGCTGACGTTTCGTAACCCCAACCCGTACGATGGCGAGCCGTATTACAGCCTGGGTGTGGCGCTGCGCTTTGCGCGGCGCGAGGACGAAGCGTATGACGCATTCTACAAAGCGGTTTGGAATTTCGCCTGGCGGTCGCCTGGGTATTATGCGTTGGCGGAGATCGATGTTGCGCGCGGCGAATTCGATACAGCGCTTGAGCACCTGAATCTCTGCTTGTCCACCAATGCCGATCACTCCAACGCACGAAATTTGAAAGTGATGGTGCTGCGCAAGCTGGGCCGGGCGAGCGAGGCAGAAGAGCTGCTTACACAAACGCTCGCGGCCGATCCGCTCGACGTCTGGGCGCGCTATCTTGCGAAGCGTCCGATCGCCGATAACGGCGCGCGGCTCGACGTGGCGTTCGATCTGATGCGTGCCGGATTGGCGGAGGAAGGCCGGGAACTGATGGAGGTGGCGAAAGCGGAACCCGATTTCTGCTTTCCGAGCCGTCTCGAAGAGTTGCAAGCTTTGGAAGCCGCAGTTGCGGCTGATCCGAACGACGCACGCGCTCATTTTGATTTGGGCAACTGGCTGTATGACCGGCGCCGGCATGAAGAAGCCATTGCGCACTGGGAACGCGCGGTCGATTTGGACGGCCATAATTCCGTCGTGTGGCGAAATTTGGGGATCGCTTATTTCAACGTCAGAGGCGATGGGGATGCGGCGCGCGCGGCATACCGGAGGGCGATTCGCGTGCAGCCGTCCGATGCGCGTCTTTACTACGAGCAAGATCAGCTCTGGAAGCGCACGGGCGTGGCGGTGGCGACCCGTCTTGCGGAGCTCGAAGCGAATCTTGCGATTGTGCAGAAGCGCGACGATCTCACGATCGAGTTGGCCGCGCTTTGCAATCAAACCGGCCAGCCCGAACGCGCGGCCGTGCTTTTGGCGAGCCGGCGCTTTCAACCGTGGGAGGGCGGAGAAGGAGCGGTCCTCGGGCAATACGTGAGAACGCAAGTGCTTCTGGCGTTGCAGCCGCTGGAAGCAGGGGAGGCCGGGCGGGCTCGGACGCTGCTCCATTCCGCGCTCCACCCGCCCGAACATCTGGGGGAAGCATGGCATCTGCTGGCCAATCGCAGCCGTGTTTATTATTGGCTCGGTGTTGCTTGTGACGCGGATGGAGATGCAGCAGCGGCTCGGGACTGGTGGACCAAAGCGGCCGAGAGCCTGGGTGATTTTCAGGAGATGGCGGTCCGCGCTTATTCGGAGATGAGTTATTACAGCGCGCTGGCGTTGCAGCGGCTGGGCCGCAAGCGGGAGGCGACGAAGCTGCTGCGAGCTATCTTGCAATACGCGCGGACTCTGGCCCGCACTCCGGCGCAGATTGATTATTTCGCGACGTCGCTTCCGGCGATGCTCGTGTTCAACGACGATTTGCAGAAGCGGCAGAGCATTACGGCTCTGGTTCTGGAAGCTCAGGCTACATTGGGCCTTGGTTATCCGAAGCGGGGCCAGCGGCTGCTCAACAAGGTGCTGAAAGGGGACCCGAGCCATCCTATCGCGTTCGATGTTCTGGCCGAGCTTCGCACGGCGGCGAAATTAGCGTCTGAATTATATGCAGGCCGGCATTCGTAGCACATCCGAAAACCTGGCAACGACGGGATTTCATTCCGGCTACGTGTGGCTGATTTCGGGCGCGGCGGCGCTGGGAGGGCTGCTGTTCGGTTACGACTGGGTGGTGATCGGCGGAGCGAAACCGTTTTACGAAGCGTACTTCCATCTCAACTCGCAAGCGCTGATTGGGTGGGCGAACAGTTGCGCGCTAGTGGGTTGCTTGCTGGGCTCGCTGCTCTCGGGAGGAATCAGCGACCGGTTCGGAAGAAAAAAGCTGCTGATTCTCTCCGCGCTGCTGTTTGCGATCTCTTCCGTCCTCACCGGATGGGCTTACACGTTTACGGCCTTTATCGCTTGGCGTATTATCGGCGGCGTTGCGATCGGGATTGCATCGAATACATCGCCCACCTATATTGCGGAAGTCAGCCCCGCTCCGTGGCGCGGGCGACTGGTCGCGCTGAACCAGTTCACGATTGTGATTGGAATTTTGGCCGCGCAAATTGTGGACTGGTTGATTGCCGAGCAGGTGCCGGCCGGGGCTACGGCCGGCCAGATCGCTGCCTCGTGGAACGGGCAATTCGCCTGGCGCTGGATGTTCACCGCGGTGACGGCGCCTTCGCTGATTTTCTTTTTCAGCGCGCTATTTCTGCCGGAGAGCCCACGCTGGCTTCTGAAGAATGGGGTTGTCGAACCGGCCCGCCGCATTCTGACGCGGATTGGCAATGAACGCTATGCGGCTGATGCCCTGCAGGAGATTGCGGCGTCGATCGCCTCCGAAGCGGCTGCCACCGTGAAGGGTTCGGAGCTTCTGTCGCCTCGCGTCCGGCGTCTGCTCGGAATTGGGATCTTCCTGGCAGTGCTGCAGCAGTGGAGCGGAATCAACGTCATTTTCAATTACGCCGAAGAAGTGTATCGCAATGCCGGCTACGGAGTGAGCGATGTGATGTTCAACATCGTGATCACCGGCACGATCAATCTGATCGCGACGCTGATCGCGCTCAGCTTTGTCGACCGCTTCGGCAGGCGCGCACTGATGCTCTTCGGCTGCGCGGGAGTGGGGTTGTCCCATTTGCTGATCGGTATCGCCTATCGCGTGCATTTCGGCGGGTTCTGGGTGCTGCTGTTTACGCTCGCCGCTATCGGCTGTTATGCGGTGTCGCTCGCGCCGATTACCTGGGTTCTCATCTCCGAAATTTTCCCGAACCGCATTCGCGGCGCCGCCGTGTCGGTGGCCGTTTCGGCGCTTTGGATTGCGTCCTTCATTCTGACCTTCACATTCCCCCTGATTTTGCAGGCCATTGGGTCGGCCGCGACGTTCTGGTTCTACGCGGCCATCTGTTTCATCGGTTTTGTTTTCATTAAGCTCGCCGTTCCCGAGACAAAAGGAAAAACATTGGAGGAGATTGAGCGCGAACTGGCGCGCGCCAAATCATGATGATTCGCTGCACCGCTGTTATTTTGCTATGTGCTTCGGTTGCATTCGGCGCCGATCAGACGGTTGTTCTGAATGGCTCGGCGACCGGCCGCACCTACGATGGATTGGGCGCGCTGAGCGCGGGCGCCTCCAGCCGCCTGCTCATCGACTATGCCGAACCGTACCGATCCCAGATCCTCAATTATTTATTCAAGCCGGGCTACGGGGCCGCGCTTCAGCATTTGAAGGTCGAGATCGGGGCGGACGTCAATTCGACGGACGGCTCCGAGCCGAGCCACATGCGCTCGCGAACCGACAGCGATTACAACCGCGGTTATGAGTGGTGGCTGATGGAAGAGGCGCGCCGGCGAAATCCGGCGATTATTCTCGATTCGCTGGCGTGGGGCGCGCCCGGTTGGATCGGCGGAGGTCATTTTTATTCGCAGGATATGGCCAACTATGTCGCGGCATTCATTAAGGGCGCGAAGAGGTTTCACAATCTCGATATCCGCTACACGGGAATCTGGAACGAACGCCCGTACGATCCGGCTTACGTGAAGCTGCTGCACGAAACGCTGCTGAAGCAGCGCATTTTTGCGCGGATTGTGTGTTGCGACGATTATCACCGCAATAAGCAGTTCGAGGTGATTGGCGCGATGGCGAACGATCCGGAATTGGCCGCTTCGGTCTACGCAGTGGGCGTGCATTATCCTCGCGGGAACAGCATTACGGACTATTCCACGACGCCACAGGCCAAGGCGAGCGGCAAGATTCTGTGGTCCAGCGAAGATCAGCCCAATGATGGCGGCGGTCCGATCCTTTCGCGCGATTGGGCAGTCGGCGGCCGGCGGCTGGCGCAGATTTACAACCGGAACTATTTGCAAGGCGCGTTCACGAAGACGGAGATCTGGAGTCCGATCACGTCGTATTTTGAAAACCTCGCTGCGCCGCACTCCGGCCTCATGTATGCGAATACGCCGTGGTCGGGCCACTATGACGTGCAGGGGGCAATTTGGGCGACTGCGCACACGACGCAATTTGCGCAACCCGGGTGGCAGTACATGGATTCGGCATCGGGATTTCTGCGTGATAATTCCGGAACGTATGTTGCGCTGAAATCGCCGCGGGGCAAGGAGTGGAGTGTCGTGCTGGAGACGATCGACGCACGCCAGCCGCAAGAGGTGCGTTTTCAAATTACGGGCGGCTTGTCTGACAAGGCCGTGCATATTTGGGAGACGAACGCACATAAGACGTTCGAGCACGTGACGGATGTAACCCCTGCACATGGGAGCTTCACGTATCGGTTCGAGCCCGATTCGCTTTACTCATTAACGACGACAACGGGACAGGGGAAAGGAACCGCGCAGCCGCCGCCAGACCGGCCGTTTCCGCTGCCGTACTCCGAGACGTTCGAATCCGCGGCCTTGAATCACACACCGAAGTATCTGTGCGACCAGGACGGCGCGTTCGAAGTGCATGCATGCGAGCAACGTTCCGGGAAATGTCTGGAGCAGGTAATTACGGAAAAGCCGATTCCATGGGGACCGCTGCCGAATCCGTTTACCCTGACCGGAGATTCGAGTTTTACGGATTATCGCGTTGCGGCGGACGTATTCTTCAAAAGCGCGAATCTGGTGGCTATTTTGGGACGGATCGACTCGGCGGATGTGTTTCGCGACGGGAAAGCGTTGTGGCCCAGTGGATACGTTCTACAGCTTGGAAAGGATGGAGCGTGGAGTTTGCTCTCGACGGCGTTCAAGCAGCCTACGCGTATGCTGGCGTCGGGAACAGTTCATGCATCAAGCGGATGGCGACGCATAGAACTGAATTTTAGCAGAGACCGGATTCGTGCGCTGCTCGACGGGAAACAGCTCGCGGATGTTCACGACGGGGCGCATAAGGTGGGTATGTTCGCGGTAGGGACCGATTGGGGGCGAGCGCAATTCGATAATTTGACCGTCACGCGGTAATTTACACAAAGTTTACCAGTTATCGCACACAGCGCTGAATGGCCGTGCGACGATCCAAAGGCTTGCAAGTCATTCGCTGGGCTTTGGCGTTCGTCGCGCTGCTGGTATTCCTTGCCATCTCGTTTCGCGCGGGCTGGGTTCGCTCTACAACCGATTTCCCGAACTATTACACGGCGGCTGTGCTTGTCACCAAACACGCGCCGCTCCGCAACTATTACGATTGGCCCTGGTTTCAGACGCAGATGAACTATGCGGGAATCGAAGACCAATTGGGCGGGTACATACCGCAGACGCCGCTCACCATGCTGCCGATCGTGCCGCTCGCCGGGCTCCAACCGCAAACGGCGAAGCGTGTCTGGCTAATGGTGAATCTGGGGCTCCTGATCGCCATCATTTGCCTGCTGTCGCGAGTGACGCGATTTGGCATACCTGAAATTTCGCTTCTCGTGTTTGCGGGTTTCGGCACGCTCCACAGCAACTTTTTGTTTGGGCAGTATTACGTTTTTCTCCTGTTCCTGCTTACCGCTGCGTATTATCTGTTGAGCCGACAACGCCCGTTTTCCGCTGGGATGCTTTTGGGCTTAACGTTTGTGCTGAAGCTCTATGGCGCGCCGTTCCTGCTCTACTTTGCGCTCAAGCACCGGTGGCGAGCGGTGTCCGGAATGCTGGCCGCGGCCGTTGTTGGGATGTTGGCTGTGATTCTGCTGTTCGGGTGGAGCGATCTAATTTATTTCTCGCTGCACATCCTTCCACGCGCTGCTCAAGGCGCAACGCTCGACCCGTACAACGGCGGCAACGGGACCATCACGACTCAGCTTCGGCGCGCGTTTGTAATCGAGCCCGAGCTCAATCCGCATCCGTTATGGAATGCGCCGTGGCTGTTCTTCTTCCTCCAGCCGTTCGTGACTGTGTTGATACTGCTGATTCCGTCATTGCTGCTGCGGAGATCGAACAGCCCGAAGCGCGATTTCGCGTGGTTCTGTATTGCGCTGCTATTGGCCTCTCCCAACACCGCGTCGTATACCTTCGTTCTTTTGTTATTGCCGGTCGCTTTGCTTTTGGATGAAGCCGGACGGATAGAACGCGTGGCTCTACTCTCGTGTTACATCCTGTTGTGCTGGCCGATGCATCCCGTGTGGCTGCTTTTAGCATTGCTGATTCTGGTTGGGCGGCATTACGCAGACCTCTTGCGTAGAAACGAGCTGATCATGGCGGTAACGGGAGCGGCACTCGTCGCTTTGACAATCGCCTGGCGGGATCAGAATGCGTATCGCCTCGAACCAGGCCGGCACTGGGACCGGGTTGCTGCGCAGCGTGGCGCGATCTATTCGTCATCGCCTGTTGTGCTTCGGTGTGGAATCGTCTACGAATCCATCGGAAAGCAGCATTATGTTCTGCGCTGGGCGCATGATGGCAAGAATGAGGAATTCGTTTTTCCGGGAGAGGCTTTTCATCCACAAGCGGAATCGCCGGATGGATCGATCCGGTTCGAGCTGATTGCGCATGGCACATCGAAAAGCATGTTGCTCGACCTGTTTACGAAAAAGTTGACGCCCGCGGCGGGCCAGACTCCGGTTCGGGATCAGGCCGTTTCGCCCGACGGCCGCTGGATCGCGTACACAAGAACAAGGGCCGGATCGGAGCACCTCTGGCTGCGAAGCACAAAAGGAGGACAAGCCATTTTGCTTGCAGGAGGAAATTGCAACAGCTTTGCGCCCGCCTGGGAACCGGATTCGCAATCGCTGATTTTTGCAAGCGACTGCGACCGCGGCATCGGCCTTCCGGCGTTATATCGAGCGCGATTGAATCACAAGTCCTGAGTGTGCACGTGTGGATGCGAGGGAATGGTTTCCGCACCGTGCGCGTGGCGGTGAGGACGCAGCAGGCTGGTTTTTTGCAACAATCGCGCATCATGGAGCAAAGCGAGAGGCTGGCCTTCGCACACAATCCTGCCGTGGTCCAGCACATAACAGCGGTCCGCAATATTTTCGAGCGCGGCAAGCTCGTGGGTCGCGGTGATGACGGTGCGCGAGCCGTCCGTCCAGGAAGAAAGCAGATCGATCATTTGCGTCTGGCTGGCAGGATCGAGCGCCGACACGGGCTCGTCCAGTAAAAGAACTTCCGGATTGATTACCAGCACAGAGGCTAACGCCACGCGCTTCTTCTCTCCTCCCGAAAGGCGGTGCGGCGGGCGATCGCGCAAATGCGCAATGCCCATCGAGGACATGGCAGCTTCCACGCGTTCGCGCACGTGCTCCTTTGGCCAGCCGAGCTGAAGCGGCCCGAAGGCAACCTCGTCCAGCACGCTGGCGTTGAAAAGTTGCACATCCGGGTTCTGAAAGATGATGCCGAGACGTCTTCGAAACCGGAAAAAGAAATCTTCTTCGGCAAGACGCTCGGGAGTGAGTTGTTCGCCGAAGAAATGAATCTCGCCCCGATCCGGGAAGCTCAATCCAGCGAGCAAACGAAGCAGCGTCGATTTACCCGATCCGTTCGCGCCCAGCAATGCCACGCGCTCTCCGGGACGGATCTGCAGCGAGAGTCCGTCGAGCGCCGGAACCTGCTTATAGGCGTAGGCAACGTCCTGCACATCGAAGGCGAGCGGTCCCATCAAATGCCACCCCAGATGATGAGACAGCTCGCGGCCAATAAGATCGCCGCCTGCAACCAATGGAGTCCGGTCATGCGCAGGTCGTCCAGGAGCACAATCTCGCCGCGAAATCCGCGCGCCAGCATGGCCGTGTGCACTTCACCGCTGAGTTGGAACGCTTTATCGAGGAGCACCGCGGCGGCCGAGGTTGCAAAGCGCCTTTGCTCGGCTGGTTCTAATTGCCCCACCAGGCGCGTTTGCCGTGACTCAAACATACTTTGGGCCACCTGGAGCAGAACGAATATGTAGCGGTAAGAGATTTCGAGTGTCGCGACAAGATAGGCCGGCACGCGGAACCAGCGCAGCGAGCGCAGAATGTGAATCCACGAAGTGGTGACGAGGAGCAGAAAAACGAATGTCGCGGCGCATTCGGCACGCAGCGTCAGTAGCGCTGCGGTTTCCAAACCTTGCGCTGTAATACCGGGCAGAAGTGTATGTCCAGGCGTGAGAAACATTGCGGGAACGGCGATGAGTCCGGTAAAGCCGAGCACTACGAGCCAGACTCGGAAGAGCAACAGGCGCAGCGGGACGCGCGACAGGATCGCAAGCAACGCGGTGAACACGAGCAAAACGGCGAGCGCTTCTAGGCGCCGGACGGCCACGGCCGCCACGACCAGAGATCCCAGGCCCGCCATTTTAACGCGCGCATCCAGACGCTGGAGCAATCCACTTCGTTTGGCGATTTCTTCGGCGAAAAGCGCTTCCTCTGTGGCATGCGCGAGTCCGCGAATCGTTTTCTCGATAAACGGAATATGCCGGAGGCGCGCTGCGCCGGAACGCACAATCATTCGTCCGGCAAGCAATCCGAGCAGGATGATACACCCGGTTCCCAGGGCGGCGGACGCCAGATACCCGATTGAAGCACTGCGAATGAATGTCGGCGCATAATTGGCCAACGGAGCGCTCCAAATCTCGGAGAGTTGCTGCAAGCCGCGCGGTGCACTCGCGGGCGGCGCATGATTCAGCGAGGCGATCTGTATTTGATTACGCGCACCGGGATCTTTGAAGTCGTGCGCGCGCCACTCGCCCCAAGCGCTGCCGCCCGCCAGAATTCCCAAAGGCGTAAGGACCAGAAAGCAGGCGAGCGCCAGCCACAAGCGGCGGGATGCGGGCACGAGAGCGGTTTCCGTCTGCGCGTGCGGAGCAGTCTGCCGTAATAACTCCGGCTGCGTGCGTTGGATGTAGGCGACCATGCCCGCCGATAACACCAGTTCCGCCAGGCCCGCGAAGGTCAGGTGTCCAATCAGCATAGCGGGAACCGCGATTTGGAGCGGGTAGGGAGCATAGAGCGGCACGCCCGACGCATCGTGAAACAGAAGCGGCTGCAGGCCGAACTCGATGGCCGCGCAGAGCGCCGCTGCGTTGATCGCAAGATAGCCCGCGAGTCCTGCTGCAAACACGCGGCGGCTCGCCTGGAGTGGCGCGCGATACGCAACCGCGCGATACACGGCATAGCTCACGAGCGAACCGACGATGGCCATATTGAAGCAGTTGGCGCCGTAGGCCGTCATGCCTCCATCTCCGAACAGCAAGGCCTGCACCGATAGAGCGGTGGAAATGGCCAGTATGCCAATCCAGGGTCCCAGAATGATGCTGGCCATCGCCATTCCAACGGCATGCCCGGTGGTGCCGCCGGGTAGAGGCAGATTGAACATCATGATCACGAACGAGAACGCTGAAAACACCGAAAGCAGCGGCAGAGTTCGCGAACTGAGGGACCGTTTGGCACGTTGCAGCGCGGCATACCAGAACGGCGTGGATGCGACGTAGAACGTCGCACACGTCGAGGGACTCAGATACCCGTCCGGGATGTGCATTGCTGACCTATTATCGCCCGCTTCATCTCCCCTTGCTTACGCGCGGGGTTCTGTAGCCTCACTCTTGTAAGCGCTTGCAGGGCTCGGCTATACTCGGTATTCGCGCTCCTATGCCTATACAACCCATTTCCCGCCGCGCCTTCTCGGCCGCTCTATTCTCCGCTCCGCTTCTGCTGAAAGGCAAGCCTTCTTCGGTGGAAGCGCGGGTCAAGATCGATACCGAACGAATCGTCGGGCCCATCGATAAGAAGATCTACGGCAATTTCACCGAACATCTCGGCCGTTGCATCGAAGGCGGCATTTTCGAGGAGAACTCGCCGCTCTCGAATGCGGAAGGCTATCGCAAGGATGTCATGAAGGCGGTGGAGAATCTGGACGTCACGCTGCTCCGCTGGCCGGGCGGGAATTTTTCGTCGAACTACAATTGGCGCGACGGAATCGGACCGCGCGATCAGCGTCCGGCGCGGCTCGAAATGGCCTGGGGCACGGTGGAAGATAACCGCTTCGGCACGCACGAATTTCTGAACTACTGCGAGGCCATCCACACGGAGCCGTATTTGTGCGCGAATCTCGGCACCGGCAGTTGGGACGAAGCCCAGCAGTGGGTGGAGTACTGCAATTCATCCGCACCGACTGCCACGACCAAATTGCGTGAGAAGAACGGGCGCAAGGACCCGTGGAAAGTTCAATACTGGGGACTCGGAAACGAAATGGACGGTCCCTGGCAGATGGGCCACAGGACGGCAGAAGATTACGGCAAATTTGCGCTCGAAGCAGCCAAGCTGATGAAGTGGACCGATCCCAACATTCACTTGGTCGCGGCCGGTTCCTCGAATTTCCGGGCGGGCGTGGACTGGGTGGGTTGGAACCGCACGGTGCTCGGCTATTTGAAGGATCACGTGGATTATCTCTCGCTACACACTTACGTTGGGAACCCCGAGAACAACTTCAACGAGTTCCTGGCGAGCTCGCTGGAACTTGATCAGCGGACCAAAATCGCGGAGGGGATTATCCGGTCGGCGCTGGCGGACACGCCGAAACGACAGATTCACATTGCCTGGGATGAGTGGAATGTGTGGTATCGCGCGCGGGGCGATAAAGAGCGCGGCCGGCGCATTCTCGAAGAGCACTACAACCTGGAAGACGCGCTCGTCATTGCTACTTTCCTCAATACGTTTCTGAACAATGCCCACATTGTGAAGATCGCCAACATGGCACAGCTCGTGAACGTGATTGCACCGATCTTCACAAACGAGAACGGTTTGTTTTTGCAGACCATCTACTATCCACTTCAATTGTTCGCGAACAATTCGTTCGGGAATGCTCTGGAGTTGTTTATTGAGAGCCCCACATATGAGAGCAAGCTCTCCAGCACGACTCCATATCTGGACGTTTCAGCAGCTCACGATCAGGGCACGCTGGTGATTAACGTGGTGAACCGCCATTTGACCGATTCATTGCCGGTCACGTTTGAACTCGAAGATAAAAAGTTCGCAGGCGGTTTCCAGGTTTCCGAGGTGAACGGGCCGGATATCAAGGCGATGAATAATTTCGATTCGACGCCGGTGAAGACAGTCAAAAAGCCGGAAGCCACACCGCAATCCAACCGGCTGCGGTGTGAATTTCCCCCGCATTCCTTTACCATGCTGAAGGGAAAAGTGGCGTAGCCTCGTTCCGTTCATGCGAAAATGCTGCCCAAGGTCATGCCCTTGCGCAAACAATTTTTCCCGGTTCTTCTCCCTGCCTTCGCCGCCGCGTTGTCCTTCGGCCAGGTTCCGCACAACGACACGACACCCGTCACGCCGCCCAAAGAGGAGAAGCAGACCCCGACTCCTCCCGAACGCAGCTCCGTCACGCATCATGAGCTGAACCTGAATAACCACACAATCCGTTACACCGCGGCCGCGGGAAACCTGCTCATTCGGGGCGATAAAAACGAGCCCTATGGCAGCGTGTTTTACGTTGCCTATACGCAAGACGGAGTCACCGACCCGCGCACTCGCCCAATCACTTTCCTGTATAACGGCGGTCCCGGTTCGGCCAGCATTTGGCTGCACATGGGCTCGGTGGGCCCGGTACGCATCGTCACGGCAAGTCCGGAGGCTACCGGAAATCCGCCGTATCAGGTCGTGCCGAATCAATACAGTTTGCTCGATAAATCGGATCTCGTGTTTGTCGATGCGGTGGGAACTGGTTATTCGCGGGCCGTCGGCAACGCCACCGAGAAGAACTTCGCAGGCGTGGACCAGGACGTCGTCGCGTTTAATAAGTTCATCACACGCTATCTCACCGTGAACCAGCGCTGGAACTCGCCCAAGTTCCTGTTTGGCGAATCCTACGGCACCACGCGCTCAGCCGCTTTGGTCGATTCGCTTGAAAACGACGGCATCTCCTGCAATGGAGTCATCCTGATGTCGTCGGTGCTCAACTATTTCGAAATGGCGCCCGGTCTGGACAACGGCTTCATTGACGACCTGCCCAGTTTCGCCGCGATCGCGTGGCAGCACGACAAGCTGGCGAACAAGCCGCGCGATCTGAAAGCATTTTTGAACGAAGTACGCGCCTTCGCGCGCGGACCCTACGCCGAGGCGTTAGCGCAAGGCCAGAACTTGCCGGCTTCTGACGTAGACGCGATCGCGGCAAAGGTCAGCGCCTATACCGGTCTGAGCGTCCAGTACGTGAAAGAGGCGAATCTGCGGATCAGCGCCACTCGTTTTCGGAAGGAACTGCTGCGCGACGATCGTGTGATTCTCGGCCGCTACGATGCCCGTTTTGAAGGGACGGACGTCGACGCCGCCGGCGAAAATCCCGGCTACGATCCCTCCAGCACCGGCATCACGGGAGCGTTCGTGTCGGCTTTTCACGACTATCTCGCGCGCGAATTGAAGTATTCGACCGACGAGCCTTATTATCCGAGCGGCCGCAACATTATTCAATCCTGGGATTGGGATCACCATCCGCCCGGCGGCGGGTTCGGCGGCGGCCAGCGTCCGTTGCGTGAGCCCTATGTCGCGGGCGATCTCGCCGATGCGATGCGCAAAGATCCGCATCTGAAGGTGTTCTCGGCAAACGGACTGTTTGATTTGGCGACGCCGTTCTTTAAGACCGAATTCGATCTTGCGCACATGAACCTGGAGCCAAGGCTGCGCCAAAATATCGAATTCGGCTATTATCCGTCGGGCCATATGATTTACCTGAACGTAGAGGCTCTGAAGCAGCTCAAGGCCGATCTCGCTAATTTCTATTCACAAGCCGCACCTAACGGAATGTAATGAATTGCGGTTGCTTACGCTTACGGATCGGCGTTTGTCTCGTCCTCTGTGCTTCCGCCGCTTTTGCTCAACAGAACGATCCCGATTTCGCCCGATCCGTAAAGCAGTGGACGACACGCCCGCAGTTCATCAGCCCGCTCGTGGACCACTTGCCGAAGTCTGCGACGGTTCCCTCGCCGAAGGACGTACTCGGCTACTACATCGGCCAGCCGAAGAAACTTACTTACTATGAAGACCTGGTGCGCTACTATCGCGCTCTCGCGGAGAAAACGCCGCGCGTCAAAGTAGTCGATATCGGCAAGACCGAGGAAGGCCGCGAATGCGTCGTTGTCTTCGTCGCATCCCAAGATTCGATCCGAAACCTGGAGACATACCGCCAGTATCTAAGTCAGTTGGCGGACCCACGCCACGTCACGGATTCCGAAGCGCATGACATCATCGCGCGCGCGAAGCCGATTTATCACGTCATGGGAGGGCTGCACAGCGCCGAAACCGGTCCTCCCGAAATGCTGATGGAGTTGGCTTACCGGCTCGCCACCGAGGATAGCCCGCTCGTCCAGAGCATTCGCGACCACGTGATCGTCTCGATTACTCCCGCCGCCGACCCCGACGGCCGCGACCGCTATACCGACTGGTATTACCGCTACAAAATCGACGAAACCAGCGAAGACGACAGCATGGGCGGTCCGCCGTATTGGGGCAAATACATTTATCACGACGACAATCGCGATATCAACTACTCGCAAATGCCCATGCGCGCGCTGCTCGCCTGGTATCTCCAATGGCATCCGCCCATCATGCATGAACTTCATGAATCGGAACCGTTCCTGTACACGTTCAGCGGCCAGGCCCCGCAAAATCCGACGCTTGATCCGATCCTGTACGGCGAGCTACCCTGGTTCGCCAACTTCGAAATGGCCCAGATGATTCGCTACGGCATGCCCGGCGTTTGGACGCACGCGTTCGTCGATATGTGGTCGCCCGGCTATCTGGGTTTTATGTCCTCGAACCATAACGGCATGCTGCGCATGTATGAAACGTTCGGCAACGGCGGCGCGAATACGATGCACCGCAAAGTTGGCGAGGGTGGTCTTTACCAGGGCGGCGGCCAAGGGCCGAAGCCCACGGCGCGCGAATGGTATCGGCCTCTGCCTCCCTACAAAGAAGTCGAATGGTCGATGCGCGACAACACGAACTATATGGAAACGGGCGTATTGACCGCGCTCCAGATGACCGCTGCATTCCCGCAAATCGTGCTGGAGAACTTCTACAAAAAGAGCATCAATTCCATCAAGTCCGGCACCGATGAAGCGCCGTTTGGCTATGTCATTCCCATCGACCAACCGGATCTAACGCGCGTGGCATTCGTTACGCATGTACTCCTGCTGCAAGGCATCGAGATCGGCCGCGCGACCAACGAAGTAAAGCTGAAAGAAGGCACGTTCCCGGCCGGATCGCTCATCATTAAGCGCAACCAGCCCTATGGGCGCCTCGCTAAGATTCTGCTCGAAAAGCAGAACTTCCCGGACCCCAATCTTCGTACTTATGACGATTCCGCGTGGACCATGGGTCTGATGACGCACTCGAAGATCGTCGAGAGCGCGGATCGCGCGATTCTGGATGTGCCGGTCGAGCGCATTCAGGAGTTCACTCCTCAAGGAACAATAACGGGAGGCGGTTCGGCCGTTGCCTATGCGGTCCTCGACCACGGCTCCGCAAACATGATGACGCTGCGTTACCGGCTGCGCGATCTTCCGGTCCGCATCGCAGAACGATCGTTCAAAGCCGGAAACCAGACCGTGCCAGCCGGCTCGTTTATCGTGGACGGCAAATACAATTCGAAGCTCAAGAGCAACGTAGAGCCTTTGGGTCTTAGTGCTGTTGCCCTTCCGGCCATGCCAAATGCACCGATGCACGATGCCGGATCGCCGCGCCTTGCGGTCTATAGCACGTGGGGCAGCACGCAGGATGTGGGCTGGGTGCGTTACGCTTTCGATCAGTACGAAGTCCCGTATGAACTGATCTATAAGGAACGGGTAAAAGCCGGAAACCTGCGCTCCGCGTTCGATGTGATCGTCATCCCGAACCAGGGCCGCAATGCCAGGAATCTGGTCTTCGATATCGAGCCGAAGAAAAAGCCGCTGGCATACACGAAGACTGCGCAATTCAAGTACCTGGGCGATTACGGCTCATCGGAGGACATCACAGGCGGCATGGGCCTGCAGGGCGCGGATGAACTGCGCAAATTTGTGGAACAAGGCGGCGTCCTCGTCACCTTGGGCGTGGCGAGCGAACTTCCGCCCGAATTCGGGCTGACCCGGCGGATCGAGACCGGCCGTCCCGGCCCACAGTTCTATGCACCCGGACCCATCGTACAGGCCGAGATTCTTCGCGCGACGCACCCAATCTTTTACGGCTACACCGAGAAGACGCTGCCCGTCCGTTGGGCCGGCGGACCATTTCTGACCGTTCGCGAGCAGGATCGCAGCGAGATTCTGATGCGTTTCCCAGGCGGCGAAAGCTCGGTGTTGAGCGGTCTGATGAAAGGCGCGGACGAAATCCGCAACAAGCCCGCCATCGTCGATGTGCCGGTCGGCCAAGGACAGGTCATCTTATTTGCGACAAATCCTTGCTATCGCTGGCAGAATCTCGGCGAGTTCCGCATGCTCTTCAACACCATCTTGAATTACAATCGCCTGAACTTCTCTAGTACCGCGCCGGGCGCAACCCTGGAAAGAGCTGCCGGAGCTTGGTGAGAGCTTCGGCGCGCGTATCGCTTGGCGTCTCGGAAATCACTGTGTATCCTGCTTTGTGCTTCAGCAGCTTTTCGAGCCGTTCGGGCGCCGATTGCCAAACCGCCGGAACTCCGTCTTTCTGAACCACGTAGAACTTATATGCCATAATCTTCCTTTCGTTCGTCTGAATTGGATACCCGCGGCTGCATGCGAAAATCCTCAAATCCCGTCAGCATTTCCTTCGGATTTACGCTCGCGCGTCCCGGTGAAGGCTTAAGAAAGCGGGGAACAAAACCGCGGCGCGTCCATGCTTTCTTACTGAGGTTAGTAATAAGGCGGTTCCCGCCGCGAATCTCTCCGACGTATTCGCCAGTGCTGGCATAAATTTCGTCCCCCTCCGCGAAATACCCGACCTGCCGCCCATCCGGACCAAATAGGCAATCGGAGCTTCTAAACCCCACGTAGCGGCCGCTCCAGGTCCAAAACGCGTTGAGATCTGCCATTTCCTCTCCTGCCTGTGCCTTTCATCCATTGCCCCGCCGGTTGCAGAACGGTTCCAATTCGCGTACAAGCTGATTCTGGCGTAAGGAGCAGTCAGCCGGCGATAACACCTCAAATGTGAAACCTGTCGGCTTCCGGAGCGCCACGGAGCCATTTCTTTCCCTAAGCCGGTCCATCAGCGCCGCTCGAATATCGCTGGCTGCGCCAATGAAGATCCATTCGCGTGCATTCGACAGGCCGTAAAGACCCGGACACTGCGGCGCGTTTTGCTGGATGGAAGCCGCTGTAAAAGCCTGGGACGCGCAGTTTTCAAATGGCATTCTTACCCGCCCCCATGCGAAGATTTGAGCGTAGCGACGGTTTCCGGTAAAACCGGCGGCCCTGGCTCTTCAGCGCCTTGTCGGCTCGCCGCTTCTCTCGTTCTATGAGTAGTGGACGAAAATCCTCGCCTACCACTTGATAGGTGTGAAATTTCTCGAGGCAATCTGCTCCGGCCGACGATGCCCGCGTGAGAAGCTGCAGGCAGAAAGAAGGACCGTCCTGAATGGCGATGTGGTGCTGGATGAACAACGGCAAGTCGATTTCGATCGAGAAGGCGCTGGCGGGCGCATGCTCGTCAACACCTTGAAACAAAAAACATCTTCTATTACCGTCGTGCGTGAAGCCTTCGTAGGCAAAGTGCATGCTGACCTTCGGCGTTTCGGACTCGCTTGTAATCTAAGAAAACAGAATTCAGAAGATCTGACTTAGTTCAGAAGGCCTGAAGAATGGGCGGGTTTGCTCAGTCTCTTTATTTTAGCTCACTGGCAAGCCCGCTAGCGTCGACGCCGTAGCGCATTATTGGACTGGATTGTTTCGAATCAGCACGGCGTCCTCGGTTCTTTCCCCGTGCGCAATCGCGAGCTGTTTTCCATCCGGCGACCAGGCGAGATTCCAAACGATCCCCGAGCCAAATGCCAGCAGCCGCCGCGGGGAGCCGCCGGCAATCGGAACCCGCCAGATCGTATCATCGTCCTGGTCCCTTCTCACGAAATCGATGGCCTCGCCGCGAGGGGCCCAGTTGAAAGTGTATGTACTAACCCCGCCAAGCCGCAAAATGTGCAAAGGAGATCCTCCGGAAGCGGGAACTATTACCAACTCGTTTTGGCTGCGCTGCCGGGCGTAAGCGAGCATCTGGCCATTGGGCGAAACATGCGGGCGCTTGCCTTCAGCGGTAACAAGAACCGGGGTTCCCCCGCCAGCAGATACCTTCCATATCCCATTTCCAGTTTCAAGATTCGCGGTAGAGGTGTAGAAAATCCATTTCCCATCGGGAGAGCACGATGGAAGAATGGCGTCCGAGGCGAGGGTGAGGCTATTCTGTCCTTCCGAATCGATCTTTCGCAGGCGCGGCCGGGAATGATCAAACGCAGAATAAATGATGAAATTCCTGCCGTACGCGTCGATTCCATCGTCCACAACTTCGTTGCGCGTAAGCTGTGTCATGTGATTGCCGGCCGGGTCTGAGATCGCGAGGTTCTGGTTCCTGCCGTCTTCCATCGTGTAGGCGAGCCGTCCATTGTCGAGCCAGACGACACCCTTCCAACCCAGGCGCGCGCTCCCACCGCCCACACGATGAGGAGTTGGTTCAATCTGTCCATTACTTAAACGATTGGCGAGCCAAATGTTCGATCCGGCGCTGATCCGTACGGCGCTCAGAGTGCTCGAATCGCCGGACGGTAAAACCTTGCGATACTGAGCCAGGTCGTTAGTTACTTGCCGCGCGATACCTTCCGGGTAGCTCATCTCCCAGACCTGGGTCGGAGTAGGTCCGAGCGAAGCGACGAAAACCAGACCGTGCCCATGCAGGATCCAGGCGGGGCTTTCCAGCTTCCACCAATCGCTTCTTCCCACAATCCGCCGTTTCCCTCCGGCCACGGGAAACACTGCAACGTAAACGTGGGAACCGCGTGTAAGCGCAGCCGCAATCAACTTACCGTCCGGCGACCACGAGGGAACCGACCAAGCCGCCAACCGCTCGCCTGTTTCGATTAACTCGATTGGATGTTTCTCAGTCCCATCCAGGTTGGCAAGTAACAAACGTCGCTTGCCTGCAAGGATGCCTTGGAACGCTAACTTCGATCCATCCGGGGAGAATGAGGGTGCCGACCAAACGTCTTTCGTGATAGACCGAGGCTGCCCGCCGAGCACTGGGATGGAAAACAGTTCGATATCTGTGGTTCCATTGCGGCCGAGTAAGTAGTAGATGTAAGAGCTATCAGGAGAGAAAGTAATCCCCGGATAGAAGACATCGCCCGGAGGCAGAAGCTGGTTATCCGTTCCTGCGGCAATCTGGCGCACGCGGAGGCTCCCTCTGGTCCGGCCGGTTGAATAAGCCACATATTTTGCGTCGGGTGAGATGGCCGCATACACGACTTCGCCGGTCGTTGTAAGTTGAGTAATTTCAGCATGCTCAATGTACCCGGCACCGTTGCTGTGCGTTCGGAACCAAATTGCAACCGCCATGCTGGCGAGAAGCAAGAGGCCGGTCGCGAGCAGCCAGTAGGGAAACCGGCGTTTCGGCTTTTGGCTGGGACTGGAGTCCCGCAGCAGCCGCTTTAAGTCCGCCCGAATATCGGCGGCACTTTGGTAGCGCGTGTCGCGATCTTTGTCGAGAGCCTTGCCGACAATCTGATCGAGTTGGCGCGGTAAATTTTTTTGCAGCTTTGTCGGAACATCGGGAGTATGCGATAGAACAGCAGCCAAGGTGCTCGCCGTGCTTTTCCCTTCGAAAGGGCTTTTCCCGGTTGCCAGTTCATACAGAATGATTCCAAAGCTGAACAGGTCCGTACGCGCGTCGAGATCTTCCCCGCGCGCCTGCTCCGGCGACATATAGGCCGGCGTACCAGCCACGTGATTCGAAGCGATCGATTCCGCGCTACCGTCCAATGTCTGAGTAACTGTCTCGCTGTCCGCGCCAGCCGCAGCCCTCAGAACCTTCGCCAGCCCGAAATCCAGAATTTTGATGGAGCCGCTTTCCGTCACAAAAATATTGGAGGGTTTGAGATCGCCATGAACAATGCCCCGCCGGTGCGCGGCATCGAGCGCATCGGCAATCTGAATTGCCCAGTCAAGCAGCCGGTCGATCGGTTGTGGTGTGCCGTGGAGCTTGGCGCGGAGCGTCTCGCCATGAAGCAGCTCCATGCTGAGATAGGGCGTATTCTCGTGCTCGCCCACCTCGTACACCGTGCAGATGTTCGGATGATTGATGGCCGCGGCCGCCCGCGCTTCGCGTTCGAACCTGTCAATGGTCTGGCGGCTGTTCAGCAGACGCGGCGAAGGAAACTTCAGTGCAACTTCGCGCTCCAGCCGCAGATCTTTGGCGCGGTAAACGAGGCCCATTCCGCCCGCACCCAGCTCGCCCGTGATCCGATAATGAGAGACACTTCTCCCGACCACGATCTCATGAGTATACTCGGTGCTTAACTCACCGATTCCGCGCTGTAGCGCGCCAGCAAACCGGTTCTCACCGCATAACGGAACACTCGATAAAAGAACAGACCCGCGAGCGCAATATACACCAGCGCCAGAATGCCGCTGAGTAACAGATCCAGCCATGCTGCTCCCGGACCGTGCACAATGCGCCGGACGCTTTCAAAGACATACGCCGGCGGCAGCACGTGCGACACAACTCGCATCCAGCTTGGCAAGGTCGAAAGCGGGTAAAACACGCCGACGAACGGCGAAATCAGAGCAGGGAGCGGCCAGATAAACCATTCCGCTGCCGGTCCGAAGCGCAGTACGAGAGCAGTAGCGACAATCCCCAACGCGATCCCGAATAGGAAGAGCACCAGCAGAAACGGCAGCACAGCCATTCCATAAGCCAGGAACGACAGTCCAAAAACGCCGCCCGCCAGCGCCAGCATCACAACCAGGCCGATGGAACTGGTTGCCATACTCGAGATCACGAGTCCGCCGACGTATTCGGGAATGCTCATCGGCGTCGCGAAGAAGTTGAGGAAGTTGCGCGACCAGACGTCTTCCAGAAACGCGGTCGTCACGCCGTACATGACTCGCGCGGAAAAATCCCACAACAGCACCGCTCCGAGCAAGGCGGGGACGAAGTTAAAGCCCGGCGAGACAAAACTGTTCAGATACTTCGTCATGAATCCCCACAGCACAATGTCAATCGCGACCCAGGCGAATAGCGGCAGCACGCGCGCGGCGCTGCCTCGCAGTAGATAAAATTGCCGGAGCACGATGGCTGCGGTGCGTGACACTCAGGCGACTCCTAAACTCAGCGGCTCGCGGGCCACTGTGATGAACAGTTCTTCCAAAGTCCGCTTGCCATGCTCGCCTGGCAATGCGCGCGGATTGCCTTCGAGCAGTATCTTCCCATGCGACAGGAACAAAACTCGGTCGCAGACCTCCTCTACTTCGTACATGTTGTGGGAGGTCCACAACACGCCGCCCGTTCCGGCACTGGCCAAATGCCGGATCTGGTTTCGGATGTCGCGCGCGGTTGCCGGATCGAGCGAAGCGGTGGGTTCATCGAGCAAGAGAAGCTCGGGAGCATTCAGCATCGCTTTCGCCAGGCACACTCGGGTCTGCTCGCCGGAGGACAGAAGCCCGCATTTGGTATCTCTGAAACGGATCAGGTCAAAGCCGGAGAGCACTTCCTCAATACGGCTTCCCAACTTCTTCACTCCATACATCAGGCCGAACACCCGGAGGTTCTGATAGACCGTCAAGTTGCCGGGCAAGGGCGCATACACGGCTGAAAAGTTCGCTCTCTCCAGCGCGGCTTTGCGGTTACGGGCAAGATCGATGCCTTCAATCGCGATCTTGCCGGAGGTCGGCTCCAGCACGCCCAGAATCATGCTGATGGTTGTGGTCTTCCCCGCCCCGTTCGGCCCAAGTAAGCCGACGATTTCGTTCTGCTGCACATCAAACGAGATGTCATCCACCGCGACACGTTCGCCATAGCGCTTGCTGAGGTGCTCGACAGTCAGGATGTGGCGCACTTCTTTATTGTGCGTGGAAGGAGAGTGGAGCTCGGAAGCGACTACAATGGTAATAGTTCCGTTAATAACGCCATGGTTGAATTGAAAGTCCGCAAGTTCGGCGATTCGTTGGGCGTAGTTCTTCCTCAGGAAGTTATTAGCCGGCTACAGACGAAGGACGGCGAGCGCCTTTTCCTGGTTGAAGCTGCCGATGGTGAGTATCGGCTCACAGCGCATGCCCCGGATTTTGAAAAAAAGATGGCCAAGGCGGAGGACATCATGAGCCGGTACCAGAATACCCTTCACGCTTTATCCAAGTGAGGGAGCCTGTCTGGATCGACGAGCGTGACGCCCTAACTCTGCATGATCGCTTACTGGTCCTCCACGGCGGGGCATCCGGCATACGCGATCAAGGATTATTGGAATCGGCTCTCGCCCGGCCCCAACAACTCTATGCCTATGGCGAGAGCCCGGATCTGATCGATATGGCTGCAGCATATACGGCTGGCATTGTCCGCAACCATCCTTTTGTTGATGGCAACAAGCGCACCGGCTTCGTGGTCGGCGTGCTCTTTCTCGAAATGAATGGGCATGTTTTTACTGCCGGCGAGGAAGACGCCACTCAGGCAGTATTAAGCCTGGCCGCCGGGACCATGGACGAGAGCGCCTTTGCTACCTGGTTGCGCGCAAACGTCAAAGCCTCCACTTAGCGACTTGCACGCGCAGCGGGCACAGGGTTACGATGAGGGCAGGCAGGTTATGGCTTTACTTGACTGGTCGCAGTGTCCAGCGGTCGAAAGTGTCCTCGGAAAGGTAAGCGGTGCTTGGGTCTTGAAGGGCACGCGCATGCCGGTCTCTGCCATCTTCGAGAATCTAGCGGCGGGCGCCAGCATTGACGATATTCTCGAATGGTTCGATGGCCTTGATCGTGAACAGGTGAAGAAGGTTATTGAATTCGCTGCTCACAGTCTCGACAAAGAACCGGCATACGCTCCCTAAATGCTGACACTAAATACTTAAACTTTCGGCTGAATTCGATTTCTTCTGCCTTGCCGAAGAATTGTTGTGGGCCGCTTATTGCATGGGCCGACTCTAGGGTTCCATTAGGCATCTACAGTTACTTGCAGCTCTATCTGGTCGCGATCGAGGTACAACAGCTTCGTATCCGAATGGATCACCTCTCGCGAACCGCTCCAATGGTCGCGAACGTCCACCGGATTCACCGCGATTGGCTCCTGTGCCGGAGATGCCCGGCACAGGAGAAAGGCAACTAAGGCGAGAGAAGCAGTTTTCAGAACAGGTACTTCAGCGCCAACTGCACGTTGCGCGCGCCCTGCGAAGCCTGCAGCAGGCCGAGCGTTGTTCCAAGTCCACGAGTCGGAGCGTTCAGAATCGGCGTGTTCGTCACATTGAGAAATTCGCCGCGTATTTCAAGATGCTGGCGCTCGGTGATGTTGAACGTCTTCGCGATGTTCGCGTCCAGGGAGATCAATCCCGGTCCGCGAATGGTACCGACGCCGCAATTGCCGAACGTGTTGGCCGTCGGTTGTCCATAAGCCCCGGGATTGAACCATTGATAGCCGCCGGAGGGAGAATCCTGCTGGCCATACACAGTTCCGGGCACCAGGCAATTCGCGCGCGCGCCGCGCGAAGTCGTGTTCGAGGCATCGGTAGCTGTAATGGTCAACGGGAACCCGCTGTGCCAGCTCCAAATGCCACTCACCTGCCATCCGCCGACGAACGCATCCAGCACCTTGTTCATGTTCTTGCCGAACTGCTGGTTACGGCCGAACGGGAGAGCATAAATGGCATTCATCACGAAGTTGTGCGTTGCATCGTAATCGCACGGTCCCCATTCGGCGGCCATGTTGTAAATGTTCTGCCAGTAGGCCGAGGCCGTCGCGGCTTGCCCGCTCTGGCCGTAATAACCAATCGAATTCGTCATGCATTTCGACCAGCTATAGGAAGCCTGGAATTGCAACCCCTCGCTGAGGTGCTTGTCGGCGGTCACCTGCAGTGCTTGATAGCTTTGATTGCCCGGAGTGGCCGTGCCCGAGATCTGGCTGATATCGGCCAACAGCGCAGGATTGCCCTCCAGGTATCGCGTGGGCGAAACCGTGCCGTTTGGATTGAGAAACTTCTGGTAGTAAGGCATCGGAACCATCAGATGCGTGGTGCGCGAACCGACGTACGCCATGGTGAGGGTAGACGATCCGGTCAACTGCTGCTGAATCGTAAAGTTCCACTGGTTCGATACTGCCGGGCGAATTTTCGGATCCCAGACGCGCAACGTGTCGCGAAAGAACGGATCGGAAATGCTTACGAAGGGCGAAAAGCCCTGATCGAGCGTCGAGCCGGGAAGCACATTGTAAGCCGAACCCGTATAGATATTGTCGTGCTCCGGCGTAAAAGGCGGATTGATGGGCAAGCGCAGATTGGTCCCTGTTCCCTCCAGGTAATTAGAGAGCGTGTACCCCCCGCGGATTACGGTCTTGCCGCCGCCGGGTGTAAACGCAAAGCCGATGCGCGGCTGCCAGTTCGTGATTCCGTTATATTGATCGTAAAGCGCGCGGCTGGCGCCATTTTGCCCGGCAATGTATATCTGACCGGTAACCAGATCGAAATTCGACTGTCGGTTCTTGACTTCCACCCACGGCGTATGCAGTTCCCAGCGCAGCCCCAGATTCAGGGTCAGATTCGGCGTAACACGCCAGTTGTCCTGATAGAATGCCGCCAGAGAACTGGCGCGTTGTCCCCACGTGCCGCCGTTGAGGCCGCCCTGAATCTCATCCGGCAGCCCCAGCAGGAAGTCCGCTTCCGCGATCCCGCTTCCCGACCCGGCTTTCGTTCCAGGCGTAGGACCGGCCGTGTACTGGCCGTTGAAAAGAATTGTGCCCGCACGGCCATTGTTGCCGGAATAGAAAGTATTTATTCGGTAACGATAACCCTCGAATCCAAAGTGCATCGTATGCGTGCCCTTGGTCAGGATGAGCGTATCCTCAAACTGAAGTACGGTATCGGCAAACAACTGGTACACATCGCTGGTACCGAAGTTGGATACGTTTCCGCCGGACATACTCATCAAAGGCAGAAACGACGAGGGGACATCGGGAATCCCAACTGTCTGCGCAAAGTTCGTCAGGCTCCCGGCCGCCGACCCATTATTCACGAGCACATAGTTGACGCCCGCCCGAGCCTCGTTTACCAGCGTCGGACTGATGGTGCGAACCCAGTCCAATACTCCGGTGTGTGTTGGATAGATTGCGAAGCTGTTGTACAATAGCGGATCACTGCGGAAGGTTGGATTCGTATAACTGCTCTGCGAATACCGTCCGAAGATCCGGTCTTTATCGGAGGCATTCCAATCCACTCGGCCGTCTCCCTGGTCTCCGTTGATGTAGGTGTGCGTCGAATAGACCAGGTTATTCAACAACCCACTTTTGGTCGGCGCAGGATAGTATTGAGACGACAAAATCTTGGCCGCCACCGGATTGAACTCCGAAGCGGGAATGATGTTGCCGGCATACGGCGCGCGCTTTCCGGTCGTGACCGCCGAGAACGGATCGTAAAGCTGGACTTTCGGAAGGAGCTCCGAGAAATTGCCTGTGCGCTCGAGCGCTGTGTATACGCTGGTCGATGCCGCGCTCGGGGGCGTATCCAATCGCGACCCTTGATAGTCGACGAAAAAGAATAGCTTGTCGCGCTTAATCGGGCCGCCCAGCGAACCGCCAAAATTGTTCCAGCGCGTTGCGGCACGCGTCACGCCTTTGAAATTACTATCCCAGGAGTTTGCGTTCAACTTATCGTTGCGGAAGAACTCGTACAGATCTCCGTGAAATTGATTGCTTCCGGATTTGGTGGTAACACTGACCACTCCGCCCATGTAATTTCCAAAATCGGCGGGCGCTGTCAACGTAATTTCGTTGAACTCCTGAATCGCATCCACAGAGGGCGCGTAGCCGACCAGGTTATCCGAGACCTGATTGTTGTCCAGCCCATCGAGCATGAAGTTGTTCGCCTGTTCGCGATTGCCGTTCACATTAGGCCGTCCGCCGCCTTGCCCTGTCACCACGCCGCTCTTGAACGTCGAGGGATTAGGATTAATGCTTCCCGGAGCAAGCAGCGTCAACTGGACGTAATTTCGCGTGGCGAGCGGCAGGTTTACATTGGTTGCCGCATTAATCACCTGCCCGAGCTGCATCGATTGCGTTTGCAGCAGAGGCGCTCCGCCTGTAACCTCCACGGTCTGCGATACGGTTCCGAGTTGCAGTTTGAAATCGAGACGCGCAACTTGGTTGAGTTGCAGGGCGATATCGGATTGCGTCGTAGTCGCAAAGCCCTGCGCCTCCACCTTGATGTTGTAAGTACCGATCTGCAAGCGAGGCAGGTTATAGATGCCATCGCTATTGGTCGTTGCCGGCCATTGTGTGCCGCGCGCTGTATCGGTCGCGGTGACGGTCGCGTGTGGAACGGGCGCGCCGGAAGGGTCAGTGACCTGACCCGTGATCGAGGCCGTTACCTGCTGGGCCTGCGATGAGAATGCAAAAAAACTCAGAATGCCTATTAAGGCAAGAAGCCTCTGTTGCACAATACCCCCTGTGAACGTTTGGCTCTATTGTGTGCAATCGTGTGCGGAAAGTCAATAAGAAAGCTGTCAGCGGTCAGCGCTCAGCTTTGGGAAGAGGATTCAATTCAGAGCTGAAAGCTGACGGCTGAAGCTGAACGCTCCCCGTCACGCGATAATCTCTATTAATGTCGCGAGTTCGTGAAGCCTACCAGCTCCTCGGAATTTCGGGAACCGCGTTCCTGATCGCACTCGCTTTCTACTTTGCTTTCTACTTCGCGGGTAATGGGCCGCTCACCTTACTTGCAGTACTCGTACTGATCCCTCTGGGGGCCATTCTGGTATTCCGCGCTCTGCGCTTCATCAAGAATCATTCCCTCTGGAGCGTGCGCAATCGCCTGCTCTGTGTCTACGGCCTAATGGGCGCACTGCCCATTCTGCTGCTGTTCGTACTGTTCGGACTAGGCGCGTGGGCGCTGATGAACGAACTCGCCATCTATCTGGCCAGCTCGGCGCTCGACCGCAACATTGATTCGGTGAAAAAAGCGGTCGAGACCGTGCGAAACATACCGGCCGAATACCGGCGCAACGCCATGCCGGAAGTCACACGGGCTTTCAATCAAACCTTCCCCGGCTTCCGGTTCTACATCAAAGACGAAACCGGCGATCACCGGTACCCGGCGGATGCCCCCCCGCTGAACGTTCCTTCCGGATGGGGCGACGTAGGCGGACTATTGGTGCTCGACCGGCACTTCTACGGCTGGGCCCATTATGTAAACGGCAAAACCGAAATCACAGCGCTTGCCCCGTTTAGCAACGAAATGATTGAGAATCTGGTTCCGCATCTGGGTGTGATCGCGCTCTTCGAGGAGCGGGAAGGAAGGCAGCCGAACTGGCCTCCGGCCTCGGCAGGATCGCTGAACGTCCGAACGACGCGCATGGGAAAGAATCCCGACTTCCAGTTCGCTTTCAATAACGACTCGCAGCCCGCCTCAGGCGGAAGGCGCGAGAGCCGGCTCCCGCCGCCTATGAGCCGTTTCGATATTCCGGTATTCTGGCCGTCCACTTTTCCGCATTACCATCTCGACACGCCGGGACGGACCTATTCGGGCGCGCTCTGGGTTTATTCGAGGCCCTCGGCGGTACTGCGCACCTTCTTTTCTCAGGCGGAGATTCTGCGCGGCGTTCTCTACGATCTGGTAATCGGCGTCGCCATCCTGTTTTTGATTGTCGAGCTGGTCGCGGTGGGAATCGGCATCGCACTCTCGCGGCGCATTACCCGCGCTGTCAATCAGCTTTACGAAGGCACCCGCCGTGTGATTCGCGGCGATTTCCAGCACCGCATTCAGGTGCAAAGCCACGATCAGCTTGGCGAGCTGACCGACTCGTTCAATCAGATGACCGGCACGCTCGAACGGCTGGTGACGGTGGAGAAGGAAAAGGAGCGACTGCAAACCGAGATCGAAATCGCCCGCGAAGTGCAGAGCCAGCTTTATCCCAAGGAAGCGCCGCCCTTTCACGGGCTCAAGCTCACCGTGCGCTGCGATCCGGCCCGCATGGTTTCAGGCGATTACTACGATTACCAGGAAGTCACGCGCAATAAACTCGCCTTCGCGATCGGCGATGTGGCCGGCAAAGGCATCTCCGCCGCTCTCCTGATGGCCACGCTGCAAGCAGCGCTACGCGCCCAGATTGCCCAGTACCAGCCGGTTCGCGAGAACGAATGCACCGATGTTCCTGAGTTGGATGCAGCGCGTCTGGTGGCGCAGCTCAACAAACAGATCTATGCGCACACCTCGCCCGAGAAGTATGCCACCTTCTTCTTCGGCCTTTTCGACGAGCGCAACCGCGCCTTGACGTATACCAACGCCGGGCATCTCTCGCCGCTGCTGTTCCGCAACGGCGATGTGCTTCCACTCGATTCGAACGGAACCGTGGTGGGGGCGTTCCCGTGGTCGCAGTACGACGAGAGCTGCCTCGTGATGCGGCCCGGGGACCTGCTGGTCTGTTACACCGACGGCATCACCGAACCGGAGAACGCCTATGGCGAGATGTTCGGCGAGGAGCGCTTAATCGACCTGATCCACAAGCACCACCACGAAGAGGATCATCACATCATCGATATCGTGCTGGATGCGGTTCGAAGCTGGACCGGTACTCCTGAGTTGCACGACGACATGACTCTGTTGCTCGCGCGCGAGGTGCAGGCCGCGTGAAAATTCTGACCGCTGCAGAAATGCGCGAGGTGGACCGGCTCACGATGGAGCGCGGAATTTCGGGTCTGATCCTGATGGAGAATGCGGGGAATCGAGTCGTCGATTTCCTGCGCGAGACGTTCGCTCCGCTTTCCGAGCACCGGGTCGCCGTGGTTTGCGGGAAAGGAAACAACGGCGGCGACGGCTTCGTGGTGGCGCGGCAGCTTTTCACGCGCAAGCTCTGCCGCGAATTGACGGTAGTCGAACTGTTCGACCCGGCCACACTCAGCGGCGATGCGGCGGCGAACCGGCGCATGCTGGATGTCTGCGGCTGCCCGGTCACCCGCGGAATACGAGACGAACCCAATTGCGCGACCATCATGGTCGACGCCGTTCTCGGGACCGGGCTCACCGGTCCGGCGAGAGGCGAATCGCTCGAAGCGATCCGGCTGATCAATTCACGGTTTCCGAATGCAAAGGTGGTAGCGGTTGACATTCCGTCGGGCCTGCCTTCCGACGGAACGAACCCAACTGGCGAGTTCGTCCGGGCCGACTGTACCGTGACCTTCACGGCTGCGAAACGAACCCAATGCCTCTCCCCTAGTTATGAGCATGTAGGCAAGCTCACGGTTGTGCCGATCGGCAGTCCGGCCGAACTTTACGAGACGAACCCAAATTATAAGCTCAACCTGACTACCGAGGCAGATATTCGCCATTTGTTTGCCAGAAGGCCCTGTAACTCCAACAAGGGTATGTACGGACACGTGTTGATCTTGGCGGGTTCGTTTGGGAAAAGCGGGGCTCCGGCCATGGCGGGATTGGGTTCGTATCGCAGCGGAGCCGGACTGGTCACGGTGGCGGTTCCGAAGAGTGCGCTGCCGATGGTGGCGGCGGTCCGGCCGGAACTCATGACCGAACCGCTCGAAGAAACCGAATCCGGGCGGGTTCGTTTCGCAAATTTGCCCCATGTGCTTGATTTGGCTAAGAAAATGTCCGTCCTGGCGCTCGGTCCTGGGCTCGGGACCGAAGACGAGACGGTTCGTTTGGTCAAAAAGCTGTACGGGGAAGCGGAGATCCCGATGGTCGTCGATGCCGACGGGTTGAACGCCCTGGCGGGCTCGCTGCCCAACACAGATAAGATCCGGGTGTTGACTCCGCATCCAGGCGAGATGGGCCGGCTGACCGGAAAATCGACCAAAGAAGTTCAGGCGGACCGGCTCGGCGTGGCACAGCAACTCGCATCGCAAAGCGGCGCAACCATCGTATTAAAGGGAGACCGGACCGTCATCGCGTTTCCCGATGGCGAAACCTGGGTAAACCCGACCGGTTCGCCTTCCATGGCTACCGGCGGCACAGGAGACATTTTGACCGGTATGATCGCCGGGATCATGGGCCAGCACCCGAACGACTGGAAACGTGCCGTGGTGGCGGCTGTCTGGCTGCATGGCCTGTGCGGAGAGCTGGGGGCTGCCCAATGGGGCGAGCAGGCCATGCTTGCGACCGACCTGCTGGAGGTGCTGCCCGAGGCAATGGATGAGCTCCGTCCTGCGCTTTGAGAGCCACTCGGACGAAGAGACGCGATCGGTTGGCCGCCAGCTCGCAGAAACGCTTCCGGCGCGCGGCGTGGTGGTTCTGATAGGCGACTTAGGCGCAGGCAAGACAACGCTCACCAAAGGCATCGTCGAGGGTCGCGGGGCAGCCCGAGCTGAAGATGTCGGAAGTCCCACGTTCAGCCTGATTCACGAATACGGCGACCCGGTCCGCGTCTATCACGTCGATTTGTATCGCCTGGATACAGCGGAAGAGGCGCGAAGATTGGGCCTCGAAGAGTTGTTCGACAGCGATGCGCTGGTGCTCATCGAATGGGGAGAGCGTTTTCCGGAGCTGTTACCAGAGAACCGGATCGAGATCCGGATGAGCCAAGCCGGACAAGAGGAGCGGGTGATTGAGGTATTGGCCGCTCCCTCACGGTCGCGGTTCTGTTAGCCAGTGGCGTGTTTAGCGAGGCGGCATTCGTTTTCGTGTTCCGATAGTTCTTCCTGAGTATTGAAGAAGCGGCCGCAGGTTTCGCAGCGGAACCGGTTGGTGTTCGGACCGGCTTCGCGGCCGGTGACTACATGATTTGGATCATCGCCAAAAGCGCCCGGGACGGGTTGCGCGCCCCGTCCGGCGCCAAACTCGGGGCGGGAGGCAGCCAGCTTCTCCGCCGAAGAATGTTTTCCGGATTTGTTGGAAGTCTGAAGTCCTGGAGTCGCGGTATCGGCATCGGCCACGTTTTCATCCCCGGTAAACGGGTGTTTATTTCTGGCCGTTTCGTCGGAGTCGGGTAAATTTGTCTTTCTGTCCATACGACCTCCTCCTACGTGGGAGATCCTACAGACCCGGCCCCGGTTACTCACCACTTTTGCCAGTCGAAAGAGGTAAGTAACGCTATTTAAGCCCGTTTGTCTCCTAAGCGTATGGATACTTTGAAAGCCGAACTGGCCGAGTTCCAAACACTGAAAGACTTGAAGCCGATTCTGGCGACGCAGGGTCCGTGCCTGAGTGCTTACATTCCGCTCAGTTCCGCGCCCCTGAACCAGGCATTGAAGGCGAACGCGCTGGAATGGAAAGAAGTATTGCGCAGCCTCGAGCCCAAAATCGAGCAATATGGCGCGGAGGGCCGGAAATTATTGGAAGGAATTTCAGATTTTAACGCGATCTGGCCCAATCAGGAGCCGCATGGACGATCGATCGGCGTGCTCCGGTCTCCAGACGTCTTTCTCGTGACCTGGGTGGAACAAGTAACGCGCCGCCGCGCAGTGCTCGGGCCTCGCTTCTATATCCGGCCGTTGCTGCCGGATGTGACCAGGGATCCGGCGTTCTATTTGCTGGCTCTGAGCAAGAAGAATGTGCGGATGCTGCGCTGCACTTCCAGAACGGCGGACGAGATTGGATTTCCGGCGGGCGTGGCGACGAACTACGACGAGTACATGAATACGGCCAAGCCCGATCATGTGCGCGATAATCGCGCCACGCCGGGCCCTTCGGCGGGCAGCTCTTCGGGCATTGTTTTTGGTTTTGGCAGCGTGAGCGATACGGAGGCGCGCGACGAGTATGTGGCTCAGTTCTTCCGGCAGATCGATCGCGGCATTAACGAGATCTTGCGCGGGAAGACGGAGCCGTTGGTGTTGTGCGGAGTCGAATCCGAGCTGCCCATCTACCGATCGATTAACAGCTATCCGCATCTCGCAGAAGAGAGCGTGCAGGGCGCGCCCAACAGTTTGAAATCGGGCGAGATGCACGCGCGCGCCTTAGAAGCGATCAACCGGTGCTACGAACATGAAGTGGACGAGGCGTTATCGGAGTACAACCACAAAGTGGGCGGCGGCGCTTCAAACCGGATCAAGGAAGTTGTTAAGGCGGCGCACGACGGGCGCGTGCTGAAGCTGGTGGTTTCGGATTCGCTCGAAACCACCGGGGCTTTCAACGAAGCAACGTATACCGTGAAAGGCCGCGAAACCGGCACTCCAGAAGATGAGGACCTGGTCAACGATGCCGTCGTGCAAACGATCTTGCATGCCGGCCAGGTGTTGGTGGCGCCGAACGGCAAGATGCCGAACGGGACGCCGGTGGCGGCTATTTACCGGTTTTCGTCCGCGGCATCGCGGTAAGAGACCGCTCCGTTGAAGTCGCGGCCCCTCGCTTACGCTCAGGGTTCCGATCCGGGTCGCTTAGGCTTCCGGCGTGTCGTCGAGTAAGGCTGCACTTTCATGCAATTCTGCGGTCCGAAGGGCCATGGGATACTCCCTAGCGGTCGCGGCTCGGTTGGCAGCAACCAGCAGGGCGGCGAGCCCGAAGGCGGCGAGAGCGAGACTTGCTGGTTCGGGCGCGGCGGTGAACTCAGTAAAAGCGGCTTGGGCCACCAGAGCGTCCGCAGCGGTGGTGGGATGCTGCTGATCCCAGAACAGATAATTGTTGGGATTGATGCCCGATACGCCTTGGGCGGGAGATGTTACGTTCGTCAGGCCATAGGCTCCGGGATTGGCGATGAGCTGATTAAACAGCGTTGCGATATCGACGCCGATGACGTTAATGCCCGCGGCTTGGAGTTTGGCGAGATCGACTGACCATTCGGCGTCGAACGCGGCGGATTGCGCGGCTGCAAACGCCGCTGCGGCCGGATTGCCGCTGACCTTAGGAACATTACCGAGATCCGGCAAATTCAGCCAGAGAAAATTCTTCGCTCCGCTGGCGGCGAGCGTTTGAATGTTGCCGAATACATTGTCGGCAGCGGCCGCTCCGTTTTTCGCATCGGCGATGTCATTCGCACCGGCCCAGAAGGTGTAGAGCGCCGTAGCGCTCGCGCCCGATGCGCCGCGGGTTAAGAGATAAGCGCCGACCTGATCGGAGACAAAATACAGGCCGTTCGATCCGGTGTCCGCGCCGCCCACCGCAAAATCCGAACCTCCGGCAAGAGCCGGCTGCGCTTGCGGCAAGCCCATTTTGTTCGCAAATTGATCGATCCACAGACCGAATGGACCCGCGGTCGGCGGAGTAGTGCTAGCCCCGTCAGTGAATATGGATGGGCTTAGAGGCGTTCCGGGAATGGGCCTGGTGGCGTAATTCGCTCCAGGAAGCGTGCCGACGGAAGCGAGAGAAGCGTTTCCGTTGTCGGAGAGACTATCGCCGAAGACGACCAATTGATTGACGGATCCGACTGCATCCGCGAATGCCGAGTAAGCCGGCGCAAGAAGGACAAGTGCCGATACCGCGATGAGTTTTGCCCGCATGTAGAGCACTATAGCGAACCGCGTTCGTAGAAACTGGTATAGATAACGTTGACCGGCTCCCCCACCATGGAAGATGAAATCCCGTCCTCCCGGCACGGCCAAATACTGATTGCCTTGTTTACGGCGGGCGCCATCGCTCTGATTGCGGCGACCGGATGGTATTACCTGCGGCAGCGGGCGGCCAGGGAAGCCATGGTGACTCAGGGGCTCCGGGCGATTGCGGAAATCAAAGCGAAGCAAATCGCGAATTGGCGCGGGGAGCGTTTGGGGGATGGGCGGGTACTGACATCGTCCGCGATACTGCATGTTGCCAAGCGCGTGCTCGCGAGCCGTGTCCCGGAAGCGGCTGACCGTGCTGACCTGCTCGACGTTATGCAAAAGCTCGAGCGGGAGTTTCTCTATACGGGCGCCGCGCTGGTGGACCGCGAAGGAACGATTCGTCTGGAATTGAACATCGCGGCGGACCCGGCGCGTATCGGTGAACTAGGGAAGGCCGCGGCGCAAGCAAGCGATGTGAGTCTTCAGGATTTATATTGGGACGCAAAATTGGGGCGCCCGCTGATGGCGTTGTCGGTGCCGGTAGAGGGCATGGGAGCGTTCCTCTTTAGCATCGACCCGGAGCGTTTTCTGTATCCGTTTATCAAGCTGTGGCCAGTCCCCAGCGCTACCGCGGAAACGGTGCTGGTTCGACGCGAAGGAAACAGAACGGTTTACCTGAGCGATCTCCGCGATAAGCCAGGATCTGGTTTTCATTTCTGGCGCCCGGTCCGCGTGCCGAGGCGCACGGAGGCCCAGACGAAGTCCGGCTGGGCGTTCAAACAACTCGACTATCGCGGAGTAACGGTGGAGGGAACGGTTGTTCCGGTTCCCAATTCGCCCTGGTATTTAATAGCCAAAATCGATGCCTCCGAAGTGGATGCGCCCGTATCGCACCTTGGCTGGGAAATGGCATGGATCATGGCGCTGATCGCTTTGGCTAATGCAACGGGGGCTGGATTCATTTGGCGTTCCCGGCAGATGCGCATCTACCAGGAACGCGCCATCCTGAAGAGCCGTGAAACCGAGGCGCTGCGCAAGAGCGAAGAACGCTTACGGCTGGCGACAGCCTACGGAAAACTGGGCATATGGGAGTGGCAAATCGATGCCGATCGCCTGATCTGGAGCGAAGGTCTCCTGGCCATATTCGATTGGCCGAACGAGGGCGAAGAGCTTACCTTGGAGAGGTTTTTCTCAGCGGTTCATCCTGACGACCGCGACCGGGTTGAAGCGGCCATCCGCGCGGCACTCGCAAAACACGGCGACTACGATACGGAATATCGCATCTGTCTTCGCGATGGTTCGTTGCGGTGGGTCGCGGCATACGGCCGCGCTCAATACGGACTCGCGGGCGAACCTGTTCGCATGCTGGGCGCGGCGCGGGACATCACGCAACGCAAACAGACTGAGCAGCGATTGCGGGAACTGAACGCGGCCCTCGCGCGGGAGCTGGAGGAGCGGGCCAGGACCGAGGAGCACATACAGGCGCTGAGCGCCCGGCTGATGAGCGCGCAAGAGGAAGAGCGGAGCCGTCTTGCGCGCGAGCTGCACGACGACCTTAGCCAGCAAATCGCCGCTCTCAGCATGGCCGTGAGTAATCTGAGGGCCGGAGTTCCTTCGGAATTCGCCGAAGTGCGCTCGCAAAGTGAACGGATTCGAGAAAAGCTGGCTGACCTGGGAGAAGGGGTGCGGCGGATGTCGCATGAGCTGCACCCAGCCATATTGCAGTATTCGGGTTTGGACTCCGCTCTACGCGCTTATTGCTGCGAATTTGCCGCGCTGGCAGGGATTCAGGTGGCCTTTCACTCTGAGGGTTCGTTTGCGGATGTGTCGCCTGCACTCGCGTTGTGCGCCTACCGTGTTATGCAAGAAGCATTGCAAAACGTGGTGAAACACGCGCGGACGGACAAAGCGAACGTGACAGTCACACGCTCCGGGAGAACCGTGAAGTTGATTATCTCCGATAACGGGATCGGTATGGATCTGAACACGACCAGGGCCGGATGTGGAGGGCTTGGGCTGACAAGCATTCGAGAGCGAGCGCGCCTGGTAAACGGAACCGTGGAGATTCAAAGTGGAATCGGCCGGGGAACCACGTTGATACTGACTATGCCGATAGAGACATAGAACCGTGAAAACCGCTCGCCCGCGCGCTAAAGCAGGCGTGCCCTGGCACGCCAGGTCGCGGCTTTTTGGCCAGGCACGCAGGCCGGTCTAGCGGTGGGCCGTTGGAATTGTATCTAAATCTACTCCGCCCGTAACGTCTCGACCGGATCCACCGCCGCCGCTCGACGAGCAGGCAGATAACTGGCCAATACCGCGGCCGCAACCAGAACGAGGGGCACTGCCGTGTAGGTGAGAGGATCGATTGGGCTGATGCCAAAGAGCACAGACTTCATCAGGCGCGTCAACCCGGCTGCGGCGGCCAATCCGGTCACGGCGCCGACGCCGGCGAGCGCCAGCCCATGGCGCACAAATAGCCACTGCAACGCTCCCGTCTGCGCCCCCAGCGCTACCCGGATCCCGATTTCGCGTCTCCGTTGCGATACAGTGTACGAGATCACGCCGTAGATGCCGATCAAACCAAGCATCATCGCCATAGCGCCCGCGATTCCCAGCATCACCAGTGTGAAAGAAGTGGCCGCCAGCGATTCATCGTAAATCTCTCGCATGGTGCGGACAGAGGCCAGCGGCAGACTGGCATTCACCGACCACACTGCCTGCCTCACCTGGTTCAGAAAGCCTTCCGTGCCCGCGCGCCCGCTTCGGATGACGAACGTGGCTGCGCGCGTAACATTAAGCTCGCCATTGGGGACGAAAAAGTTACGCATGAGCACAGGCCAATACACGATAGCGGGCGCCTTCTCTTGAATGCCGTTTTGCCGAATATCCTGAACGACGCCGATCACTTCTTGCCACGGCATGCTCGGATACTGCCGCAGCCGTTTGCCGACCGCTGCCGAGGGAGTGCCCCAGAACTCGCGCGCCAGGTTCTCGGAAATCATCACCATCGGTCTGAGATTGTATACATCGGTCCACGTGAATTCGCGGCCGGCAATCAGCCGGGCGCCAAGCGTGCGCACGAACCCGGGAGAGACATTTTCGAACCGCCGCAAGGGCGCAATGCCGCCTGGGTACGTCTTGCTTTCCGCAAACACATTGTCCCAGTTGGCAGCCTGCGCTTCCATCGGCGCCTCACTGGTAAATCCAACCGATGTCACCCCAGGAAGCGCCCTCAGCTTGTCGGCCAGGTTATTTTGGGTCCGGATGACGCGCCGGGGATCCGGAATGAGCGAAGACGGAATCGAGATGCGCACGGTTTCGAGATGCTCCGGGCCGGTGAACCCCGGCTCTACAGTTCGCAACGCCTGCGCCGTGCGGATCATCAGCCCTGCGCTCACTAGCAGCACCAGCACAATAGCCATTTGGGCAACTACCAGAAGGTTGCGGGCACGATGCCGTTCGCGGCTGACACTCGCTGTTCGGCCCGCGCTCTGCAGCGCCGCGGAAATCCGCGGGCTGGCGTATCTGAAGGCCGGGACCAATCCAAGAAACAGCCCCGACAACAAAGAAACCATCAACGTGAACCCGAAGGTGCGTGCATCCATCGAGATTTCGTTCAAGCGCGGCAAATTGGCCGGACCAATCGCCACCAGCAGCCGCAACCCGCCGTACGCCACTGCTACACCTAGCGCGCCACCCATCAGCCCGAGCATCACGCTTTCCACGAGCAGGCCGCGGATAATCCACATAGTCCGCGCGCCCAATGCGGATCGAAGTGCCAGCTCGTGCTGCCGTGCCTCCGCGCGCACCAGCAGCAGATTGGTCACGTTGGCACAGGCGATGAAAAGTACCAGAGCGATGGTCCCCATCACCACCCACAGCACGTCGCCGACATTCCCGAGTACCTGCCGCTTCAGCGGACGAATCGTGGGCCGGATTTTCCAGTTCTCGTACCATCGGCCGTTGGTGTTGGGTCCATTCGACCAGGTGTCCATCCAAACGGGTAACAGCCGCGCTAGGTCCGCATTCGCTTGCGCAATGCTGACCCCGGGTTTGAGCCTTCCAATGCCATTGAATGCGAATCCCGCGAGGATCGCCCGGCCTCGATCAAAAGCCAGAGGCAGAATCAAATCGGGCTCTGTTTTGACGATCCGGAAACCCCGGGGCATGACGCCGACGATGCGGCGCGGCCGGGAATCCACGATGAGCTTCCGTCCGATTACCGATGGGCTTCCACCAAAGTGACGCTGCCAGTATCCATAGCTGAGCATGACGGTTGAAGAACGCCCCGAGAAACTCAGAGACGCTGGAGGAGCTTCGGGAATCTGGTCGGCGGCCAGGAGCCATCGGCCGGCGCTTGGTGGAACTTCGAGCGCCTGCAGCACCCCTTCACTCACCGAGACCGTGCGAACCTGCTCCGGCTCCGCCAAGCCCGTAACGTTCGCGGTCCCCGAAATCCACACGCCGAGGGCCTGAAAGGTGCGGTTCTGCTCGGCGTAGGTGAAATACATGGATGGCGAGAGGGCCAAGCCGTCGGCGGCATTCGCCAGTCCCGCTGCTCCCGGCGCATCCTGATGCAGGACGACCAATTGCTCGGGCTTGGGATAGCGCAGTGGCCGCAGCAGTACAGCGTTCACCACGCTGAAGACAGCGGCATTGGCGCCGATCCCGATGGCCAGCGTCAGGAGCGCGGTAGCGGTGAACAGGGGACTGCGGGCCAGCATGCGCAGGCTGTAACGCAAATCGCGGATCAGCGCATCGAGGAAGGTGATGGTGTTCATGCGATAAATCTCCTCCCGAATCAGGGTGCTGTTGCCCAACTTCCGCAGCGCCGCCGCGCGCGCTTCGTCATACGGCAGGCCTCGGGCGACGTTTTCGTCAGTCTCGATCTGAACGTAGGAGTCGATTTCTTCGGAACGTTCCCGATCCCATTGCGCACGCCGCAGGAAGCGTCTTAAACTCATCTGTCACTCCGCCGCCGGCTTCAGAATGCGGCCGATGGCTCGCACCACTTGTTCCCACCGCGTCGTCTGAACGGCTAATTGTTTCCGACCGGCAGCCGTCAGGCGGTAGTACTTAGCTTTGCGGTTATTTTCCGAGGTGCCCCAGAACGATGCAATCCAGCCGCGATCCTCCAATCGATGCAAAGCGGGATAGAGAGAACCATGTTCGATTTGCAGGACATCCTCCGATCCGCGCTCGATGGCATGCGCGACGGTATGTCCGTGGGCCGGGCCGAGAACCAGCGTCCGAAGCACCAGCATGTCCAGCGTTCCCTGGAGCATTTCGCTTTCGAGGGGCGACTCGCGTCTTGGCATTTAGCCCAGTATACTCCACCCGATCATCGACCGGAAGCTTCAGCCCGTTTATACATTGCGACTATCATTTACTTCGAAATCTACCCAAAGAGTATCGAGTGGAGAAAACGACAGTTCATGTTCCCTGATGGCATCAGAGCGCGACAAGCAGTTGGCCGCCGAGGTGCGCTGTTCATCGTCGAAATCCAGCGCGTCTTCGACTGCCCAGAGATTCGCAATTATCTCGGCCATCTGGAGCGTACGAGTTCGCATTCCTCCGAAAGCGCCGCCCCACGCAGCCTTGGAATTTTAAGTGGAAAAATAGCTAACTCTTATTGATGGAAACCAGCTTCAGCCGGATGGCGTGCTGGATCAGCTCCGCGGTTGTAGAAACGCCCAGCACCTCCATCATTTCGTATTTGTGAGATTCTGCCGTGCGCGGTGAGATGTTCAGAATGGACGCTATTTCTTTCATCGTTTTCCCCTCGGCAATTAACTGTAAGACCTCCCGCTGCCGCGGCGTGAGCTGGGTATCCCGCGCCTTGGCGTGTTCGGGAGCCTGCGCCTGAATGAGAACGGTGATCAGATCTTTGGTGATCGAGGGTGTCAGATACGCGCGGCCCTGCGAGGCCTCCTGAATGGCCGTAATGAGCTCTTCACGAGGAGCGGTCTTCAGAACGAAACCCATGGCGCCCGCACGAAAGGCTTCCACAGCAAGTTGTGGCTCGGCGTGCATCGTGAGCATAACGACCTTGGTGTCGGGACGGATATTCCTGATCTGGCGCACGGCATCCACGCCGTTTAACATCGGCATAGAGACGTCCGCTACCACAACTTGCGGGCGAAGATCCTCGACCGCTGCGAGCAATGCCCTGCCGTCTCGAACCACTCCGACCACATCGACAGAACCTTTCAGCAGAGCCTGTAATCCCTCGACGAACAATGTGTGATCATCCGCCAGGAGAACTCTAATCAGCGGCATCCGAAGCTCTTAGTGCACACACGAGACTTCGGACCATTGTATTCGAGAATCCGGTACCGCGGTGGAGAGCGGCGAAGCCCCTTGCTTACGCGTGGGGTTCTGTAGCTACTCGCGAGGAGAGAAAGACTTTGCCACGAGCGGCCGCGTAGATCGCGCTGATCAGCTCCTCGCCGGCGTCTTCCTTCAGGACATAGCCTCGAATCCCGGCTTCGAACGCAAGCCTCACAATTTCGGGGCTATTGGTGGCCGAGAGCGCCACGATGTTTTTGCAACAACCGAGAGCGAGGATCCGGCGGCCGGCCTCAATACCATTCAACTCCGGCATATTAATGTCGGTCACCACAATATCCGGCTTAAACTCCTTCGCGGCGTCAATTAGATGAAGCCCGTTCTCCGCGGTAGCCACCAGGTCAAACTCGCGGCGCAGAAGATTCCGGGTCTCCTGAAGAACACTTGAATTGTCCTCCGCGAGGAGTACGCGCAGTTTGCTATTCTCTGCCTCCATATCTGGCAAATACCCGGCAGGACGCCTCCTTAATTAAACAGGCTCGCCGCCGGCTGCTGTATCCGGGATTTTTCGGACCGGACGCAAGACATATTTCTCCCTTGAACCCGCGGAACTCCGGGGTGCCGCTCGGGAGTGTATCGCCCTACGCTGATGTTATCCAGTGAAAGAGATGAGCAAATTGACCAATGAAAGCGAGCTGAAAGGGTCTTTGAACTACCTGCGGGAGCAGCTTGCGCTGGTCGACGCCGCAATTGCGGCGCTCACCCGCTACCGCGATACATGCCAGCAGAAGCTGACGCTTCCATCTCTCCCTTGCTCATTCCGCCGGGCATGGGCGGCGGACAGGCGGAATGAAGATAGTTCCCGGTTCCCGGAAGCAACGGCAAAGAGGCATTGACTCAGCTCACCGCCAACACGCCCGAGCTCTCGCTCACGGATATCGTGATGCCTGAGGAGAGACGGACTGGAGCTCCTACAGGAAGTGCGCAAACATTCAGTTTCATGATGTCAGTCGAAAGCGGCGCAGGCCGCTGCTTCGTCGGGATGAAGTTTGGTGTAGTTCGTAATCCCAACCATCGTGAAGACCTTTTGAAAGTGCGGCGACAGGCCGAAGCTTTGAATGGACTGCCCGGCTTTGCCCGCTTGCATCAGCATCTGGATGACGAGCGCGATCCCGCTCGAATTCAGATACTCCACGTTCGAGAAGTCGAGCAGGATGCGCTTTGCACCAGGCGGTAAGGATTGATAGGTGCCGAGCACGGCGTCTTTCGAAGCGCTGGTGATGTCACCAGAAAAGCGCAGAACGGTGATTGGCGTTCCGTTTGGGCCGGGCAGTTCTGAGACCTTTACACGTGTGGCTTTATCTTGCATCTACTCCTCTTCGGGCTTGTGCAGGTGAATCACCAGGCGCGCACAACTTCCATTCGGTCCGGAACTGATCCACTCGGCTTCGTCTACTAATGATTTGATCAGGAACATACCCATTCCGCGCGGGCTCTCTTCGCCGCTCATTTTCAATTCGAGGTTCGGCACGGGGACTTTGCCTTGAACGCCCGGCCCTTCGTCGCAGACCTTCACCTCCAGAGAATTATCGGTGATGGAGAGAATGACTTCGACCTTTAAGGATTCATCCAGTTTGTGCCCATGTTCCATCGAATTGATGCAGGCCTCGGCCACGGCGGTCTTCAGGTCTTCGATGCGATCTTCCGAGAAGCCCATCAGGCGCGCGACGCTCGCGGCCGTGTTCATCGCGACCTTTTCGTAGCCGAGCCGCGAAGGCAGCCGGAGCTCAACCGTGCTCGAATTGTTCGCTTCCATCCGCTTCTCCTCACTGGCGCAAGACAACCAACGCGCTCATATCGTCCCGCTGCTCGGGTTCCGTACTGAATTTTTCGAGCGTGTCCCAGAGATGATCGAGAATCGCTTCGCCGTCGCGGGCCGGACAACTGCGAAACGTTTCGGCGAGACGTTCCGTGCCGAACTCGTCCTCGCCTTGGAACACCTCAATCATGCCATCGGTATAGGCCAGCAATCGGGCGCGGTCCTGCAATTCGTGGCGCTCGGCTTGATATGTCACGGCCGGAAGCATGCCAATCGGCGTGCCGCTCGCTTCGAGCAGCACGGGTTTCCTGTCGGCGGAGGGCCAGAGCAGGCCCGCGTTGTGTCCGGCGTTTACCACTTCGAGCGCATGCGCTGCGGGGTCGAGGCGCATGAGGAGCGCTGTCACGTAGCGCCGCCGCGATTCCCCGCCCTCCGAATAGTGCAAAGCATTCAACTGCGTTGCGATCTGCGCCAACGGCAAACCGGCCGCGACCATCGCACGAAACGCAGCGCGGAAAGAGCTGCCGATCATGGCGGAAGCGAGTCCTTTACCCGCTACATCGGCAACGATCATGACTTGCCCGCCGCTGGAAGGCCAGACCACATCGAGATAATCGCCGCCGACTTCATAGCAGGAAATAGAGCGCAGCGCGGTCTTGTAGCCAGGGATTTCTTTTAGAGTTTGCGGCAGCAAGCTGCGTTGAATGGCACGAGCGCTGGCGAGATCCTGCTCGACGCGCTGTAAGTGGATGGCGCGTTCGTGGTGCCGTGCGTTTTCGATGGCGACCGAGGTTTGCACAGCAAGGCTCTCGATGAAATCCGATTCTTCGAGCGTCAACTGCATGCCTTCGCGCGGAATGACAACCAGGTCGGTGATAGGTGCACCGGCCTTATCGAGCAACGGAAACCGGAAGCAGCCACGGCCTGTTTCCGACCCGTTCAGATTCAGGAGAAAGCGCGGCGGAATGCGGCCTTCGGAGAACGGAAACGCGGTGAAGAAAGCGCCCTCCATTTCGAGCTCGCGGACGACAATTTCGAGCGCCGCGCGCAGCACTTCATCAAGTTGGATGGTGGCGTGAATCCGGCGGCTTGCTTCGAGGAGCGCTTGCAAACGCGCCACCTGCTGCTGCACTTCAAGCATCTGATCCGTGATTTCCATGGCGCGACTCAGCAAGTGTAAGCTATTATCCGCCATATGCGCTCGGCGTTGCTATCGATTCTGCTGGTTTGCGTACTAGGGGTCACGGCCCGCGGCCAGACGATCGATGCGACACAGCTTGGGGATTCGGTGGACCTCTCCGGCAACTGGCGTTTTCAGTGGGGCGATGATGCGCACTGGGCACAGCCGGATTTCGACGATTCGGGCTGGCGAATTATTACGACGAAGAAACCCTGGAGTGAGCAGGGGATCGAGCGGCGTCCGGGGTTCTTCTGGTATCGGGCTCGGGTGAAACTGCCGGCGCACCACGGGCCGTTGAGCCTGCTGTCCGCCGGATCGCCGGTTAGCTATGAGATTTATGCGAACGGACAGCTAATAGGGAGACTCGGATCTTTCCCGCCACACCCAAAGACCTATCGCGGCATCGATCGTACATTTTCTATACCTGATTCTGCCACCCGCGGCGAATCCATGGTGCTGGCGGTCCGTTTCTGGTTGTGGCCGCTATTGGTATCCGGCGCGGGAGACATCTACGGTGGAATTGTGGGGCCGCGAGGGCTAGTGCTGGGCACCCCGCGTGCAATCGAGAGCGAGCATGACAACTGGCGAAGCGGCGTTTTTTACTTGTGGCTCCCCAGGTACACGGTCGGGGTCTTGTCTCTCATCATCGGACTTGCCTTGCTGGTTCTGTATCGGTTTCAGCCAGAGAACACAGAATATCTGTGGCTGGCTTTGCTGGGCTTCGCGATCACTGGAGCTGCTATCAAGCAGTATTTTTTTTGGTTCACGCTAACCGCTAGCGAGGCCGGGATCTATTGGAGTGTGGTCATCGCAAACCTCGGACAGATTCTGCTTATTGAGTTCGTCTTTCGTTTTTTGCGCCGTCCGATGCCGAGATGGATGCGTGTTTACCAAATCTCACTCATTTTTCAATTTCTGATCGTTGCCGTGTTGTATGCGGGTTGGATCACGGCGGGGGCCGTCGAAGCAGCGCTGCTTCTGTGGACTCTGCCGTACGAGCTTGTATTGCCGGCTTTAGTGGTATGGCATTTTTGGCAGGGAAACAAGGAAGCCGGCCTGCTGGTGATTCCATTACTTCTGAACAATTTGGACGAGATTCTGGACCTCACGCAGTGGTCCCTATATCATCTCGGCCTACGGCATTCAACTGCTGCGTTTATTCCGCCAATTCACCTTGGCCTGCTGACGGTAAATGTCGGCGACATCGCCAACCTGCTCTTTTTACTGAGCATCGGAATACTCCTGCTTTATCGATTCCACAAGACCAGCCAGGAGCAGGCCCGCGCGAAAGCCGAACTGGAAGCGGCGCGCAGCATACAGGAAGTGATGGTCCCGACGCAAACGCACTCGGTTCCAGGCTTCCGCATCGAAACGGCGTATCTCCCGGCGCAGGAAGTGGGCGGAGATTTCTTTCAACTCTATCCGGCGAAGGACGATTCACTGCTGGTGGTAATCGGAGATGTCAGCGGGAAAGGCATGAAGGCCGCGATGCTGGTCAGCATGATTCTGGGCCTGCTTCGAAGCATTGTCCAGGAGACCCGCGAGCCCGCTTGTGTATTGCACACACTAAATCAACTGCTCGCGGGTCAGATGGACGGGCGTTTCGCCACTTGCTGCTGCGCACTCTTTTCGCGCGACGGCGCAGTCAGAATCGCGAATGCGGGTCATCTGGCGCCATACTGCGAAGGGCAAGAAATCGATGTCCCCGGCGGATTGCCCTTAGGGCTCTCCGCCGATGTTGTCTACCAGGAGATCGAGATCGACGTCCCACCGGCAGCGCGGTTGGTGTTTCTCTCGGATGGCGTGGTTGAAGCGCGTGACGGCAAGTCCGGAGAACTCTACGGGTTCGACCGTACGCGGACCGCCAGCGTGCAACCGGCCGATCGGATCGCGGCCGATGCGCAGCACTTCGGGCAAGCAGATGATATTACGGTGATCGGAATTTCGGCGGTGCCCGTTACTGTGACAGCGTGAAGTTCACGATGATGTCGGTGACGACTTCAACTGGCTCACCATTTAACAGAGTGGGGCGATATTTCCATTGAAGGACTGCTTCGCGTGCAGCCTGCACCAAGAGCGGATGGCCGTGCACCAGCCGTAAGTTCTCGATTGTTCCTTCTTTGCTGATGATGGCGGTGAATTCGACCGTGCCTTGCACGCGTGCGGATTTCGCCAAGGCCGGATACACGGGCAGGACTTTGTGAATGAGATTTGCTTCGGCAACGCCGACGCCTACTCTAATCGGCTTGCTTGAGGCTTTAGGCTTTGCGGGCGGTGCAGGCGGTGGCGCGGTGGGAATGGGGAATAACACGCCGGGGACCACGCTGTAAACTGTTCCGCTCGCTTGACTCGTCCCGCCGGGAATTGCGATATCCGGTTCGGTTCGAATCTCGGGATTGATCTGTTTGGGAATGACTGTGGGCGCTGTGAGCATGGAAAAGGTGTGAGCCGCGACGACGTGCTGCTGTTTCATTCCGACCGGCTTCGGCGTGGGTGCAGGCGGCGGAGGCGGCGCGGTCAGTAGGCTCTTCAACTGCGCGCTCGGCAGCGCTTGCGTGTAAATGAGCGGAATCAGGATGAGCAGCCCTACGGCGAAGCTCTCCAATAAGACGGAAGCGGCAAGCGCAAACGGCTCTTTGGTTGTCTGTGCGTGGTCGACGAAAGTTTGATCGAACATCTGAATTTCCTCATGCACTGGAACAGACACCGGAGTGTGCCCGCGTGTTCCAGGCGTAAAATTCCGATATGCCCGCACAGTGGCGATATGCGTTGCGTTCTCTGCGGCGGAACCCGGGGTTCGCCGCTACAGTGTTGCTCACGCTGGGGATGGGTATTGGCGTCAACACCGCGATTTTCAATCTGCTGCACACGGTGGTGTTGCGGTCTTTACCCGTACCGAAAGCAGAGCAGCTCCGTTTGCTTTCCGTGATTCGCGGCGGCAAAGAAGACGAGTCGATCCTCTCGTATCCGGTTCTGGTGGAGATGCAGAAGACGCTCGGCGATAAGGCGAGTGTGGCGGGTTTTTCCTCCATCGCGGTGATGCGGGCCAGCATGGGGCACAGCGAACCAGAGCAGGCGCACGTGCAACTCGTTTCCGGCAATTTCTTCCAAACGCTCGGCGTGAGCGCACAGGCTGGACGATTGCTTCGCGCACAGGACGATATGGGTAGCGGGGCGTATCCGGCGGTCATCAGCGGAGCTTATTGGACGCGGCGATTCGGCAGAGATCCGGGCGTGATCGGCCGGACTGTTGACTTGAACGATACGCCGGTAATGATTACCGGCATTGCGCTTGACAGCTTCTTTGGCTTGCGGCCGGGCGCGCGGCCGGATTACTGGCTGCCGGTTTCCGCGCAATACGAGCTTCGCTACAGTCAGAATTTCTGGAACAGCAACGGCAATGCAGAGAAGCCATTCATCGAACAACCGCAGATTCGCTGGTTATCGGCGGTAGTGCGGATCAAAGATGCTCGCGCGGAGCCATCGGTCACAGCAGCGATCAATCAGGTGTACGCACGCGACATGCAGCGGGAAGTGCGCGGGCGGGACGACCCGGCCGAAATCAAAGCGCTGCTGCATTCGCGCATCCGGCTGAATGCAGGAGACAAAGGCTTGGGCGACTTGCGGCGGCAATTCACCGCTCCGCTGCTGGTTTTAATGTGCGCCGCAGGGCTCGTTTTGGTGATCGCGTGTCTCAATCTGGCGAGCCTGTCACTCGCCAGAATCACGGCGCGGCGCAAAGAGATTGCCGTGCGGTGCTCGTTGGGCGCGAGCCGCGGCGTGATTGCCGGTCACTTCCTGTCGGAAACACTGCTGCTCTCTTTTTCCGGCGCCTTGCTCGCCGTACCGGTTGCGCTCGGCGCGAGCAAACTCCTGCTGCGCTGGGCCTCGAACGGTAATCCGATGCCGTTGGATGTAAGCATCAGCGTTCCAGTGCTTCTGTTTACCGGCATTGCTGCTTTTCTGGCGGGCTGTGTTTTTGGGCTGGCTCCAGCTTCGCAAGCGTTAAACATCGATCTGAACGAAGCCATGAAAACGCAGGCGGCATCGGTCAAAGGAATGCGCTTGCCCTGGGGCCGGACGCTAATTGCCGCGGAAGTGGCATTCTCGATCGTTCTCCTTACCGGCGCCGTTTTGTTCGTGCGCACGTTCTTGAATTATGCCGATATCGCGCTGGGCTTCTCGCCCGAGCACGTTCTGAGCGTCCGCGTGGACCCGATGGGAGCGCGCCTGTCCCCAGATCGGTTGTTACCGCTGTATCATGGTGTGCTCGACCGGATCAAGGAATTACCGGGTGTGCAATCGGCGGCGTTCGCTTCCTGCGGCCTCGTTCAGAACTGTCAAAGCGTCAGCGGAATTCGCATTGCAGGCCAACCTGTCCATGAACAAAGCATGCAGGAAAACTGGGTGACCCCCGAGTACTTCGCCGCCGTGCGGCTTCATTTGCTTTCAGGACGTTTCTTCACGGAGAGCGATACAGGCAAGAAGCCGGTTTGGGCGGTGATCAATGAGGCTGCCGCCAAGCTCTCCTTCCGAGAGGAGAACCCGCTTGGCCGGCGTTTCGGGTACGGCGGCGACATTCGGGGTTTCGAGGTGATCGGCATCATCGGCGATGCGCGCGTGAATAACATCCACGAGGAGCCCCGGCCCATGGCGTACTACTCGCTGGAACAAATGCCAACGTACGCGAACACCATCGAGATCAGAATGCAAGGCGATCCGCAGAAAATGGAGAACGCGGTACGGAGAGCGATCCGGCAGGCTGCTCCGGAATTGCCCGTGATGCGCATCAGCCGGCTCACGGATCAAGTAGAAAGCAATTTACTCCGCGAAAGCCTGATTGCACGGCTCGCGTCGGCATTTGCGATGCTTGCGCTGGGGCTGGCATGTCTGGGCATTTACGGCGTGCTCTCGTACGCGACCACACGGCGAACTTCTGAAATCGGTATCCGCCTTGCTTTGGGCGCCGAGGGAGGCGATGTACGGTGGATGATCTTGCGCGATGCCCTGATGGTGCTGGGAATCGGATTAGCAATCGGCGTTCCGTGCGCCGTAGCGATCATGCGGCTGGCGCACGGATTATTGTATGGACTCGCGGCCGGCGACCCCATTTCGATAGTGGCTGGAGTATTGAGTCTGCTGGTGGCGGGCTGCGCCGCGGCGCTGATTCCTGCGTGGAGAGCTTCGCGCATCGAGCCGAGCGTCGCGCTGAGATATGAGTAGGCATGAAAGAGCTGTTTCGGGTGATTGAGAGTCCCAGAACGTGCTCGTATCTTCCAAACGAAACGGCCTCGCTCGAATTTCGCGCGATTGCTGCGATGAGACCGGAGGAATATGGCGACCTGCTGGCCCGCGGGTATCGCCGCTTTGGATGGCAGGTGTTTCGTCCGGCGTGTTCAAGCTGTACACAGTGCCGGAGCTTGCGCGTTGCTGTGCCACAGTTTGCATTGAACGCTAGTGACCGGCGCGTGCTTCGCAAGAACGAACACGTCCGCGTTGAGCTTCATCCGCTGTTTGTGACGCGCGAACACGTAGAGCTGTACAACCGCTATCAGGCTTTCATGCACGAGCATCGCGGGTGGGAATTACGAACCGCAACGATCTCGTCCTATCGCGACAGCTTTCTTTCAGGCGAGGCGGAACTGGGCCGGCAATGGCTCTTTTTCGAGGCGGACAGATTGATTGGAGTGGCGCTGATGGATCAGGCTCCCGAAGCGATTTCGCTGGTCTACTTTTTTCACGATCCTCGCTGGCGTTCGCGATCGCCGGGCCGGTTCTCGATTCTCAAGCAGCTTCTCTATGCGAAGGAACAGGGCCTGCGATATGCCTATCTCGGCTACTGGATCGAGCGGTGCGGTTCCATGAATTACAAAAACCGGTTCAGGCCGCATGAGATTCTGGCGGAGTATGTACCAGATGAAGGCACTCCGGTTTGGATATGAGATGAAGCGGACAACCACTTTCCTGTTGACGATTGTTATAGGTTTGCCGTGCCTGGCGGCTCAGCATACACATTGGGTTGGGACTTGGGAGGCGAGCCCCGCTCCACAGCTTGCCAATGAAGCGCAGATGCGGCATGACAAGCTCGTGTTCGAGAACCAGACCATTCGAGAGATCGTGCACGCGAGCATTGGCGGCAATACGGTGCGTGTGCGGTTGTCCAATGCGTACGGGAAGGACACGATCGAAATCGGCGCTGCTCACCTCGCGCTGCATGCGCAGGGAGCGAACATTGTGGCCGGTTCGGATCACGTGCTTACGTTCAGTGGTCATCCGGGAATTGCAATTCCGCCGAACGCACCGGTGCTGAGCGATCCTGTGCAGTTGAATGTTCCGGCTTCCGGCGATCTTGCGATCAGTATTTTTCTTCCGAAGGCGACGGAGGGGTCGGGCGTTCATTACGCAGCGCAGCAGACCTCGTACGTGGCGCAAGGCGATGTGACCAGCGCCGCTTCTCTTTCCGAGCCGGCGACGATCACGTCGTGGGTATTCCTGACAGGCGTGGACGTGCTCGCGCCGGAACCGGCATCGGCGGTGGTCGCGTTTGGAGACTCGATTACGGACGGCGCGCGCTCCACGATGGACGCCAACCATCGCTGGCCGAATATATTGGCCGACCGGTTGATTGCTCAGCATGGGAAGAAGGAAGTCGCGGTGCTGGATGCGGGGATCGGAGGGAATCGCATTCTGCACGATGCAGCGACGAACGTGCGGTTCGGAGTGAATGCGCTGGCGCGGTTCAATCGCGACGTGATTGCGCAATCCGGAGTGAAGTACGTGATCGTGCTGGAAGGGATTAACGATCTCGGTCACGCGGGAACTTCCGCGCCGGCTTCGGAAACAGTGAGCGCGGAGCAGATTATCGCTGGACTGCAGCAAATGATTGCGCGTGCGCATGAAAAGGGGCTCAAGATTTTCGGCGCGACATTAACGCCCTTTGAAGGGACAACGTTTCCGGGCTATTTCACGCCGGAAAAAGAGGCGAAGCGCAAAGCGATCAACGAATGGATACGCACGAGCGGCGCGTTTGACGGCGTGATCGATTTTGACAAAGCGGTGCGCGATCCGAATGATCCCGACCGCATGCTTCCCGCCTACGACGGCGGAGATCACTTGCATCCGGGGGATGCCGGATACAAGGCGATGGCGGATGCGGTGCCGCTGGGATTGTTTAAATAGGTTTTTACCGCCTATAAAAAAAAGAGAGAGCTAAAAAGGCGGTATTAACTGTTCTGCATCCAGACGATCATTTTGCTGTCGCCGCGATTGGCCCAGGCGTGATACGGGATGGCGGTAAACTCTTTTTCCTCGGTCACGGCGCCGCTCTTTGTCTTGTAAAATGCCTTACCCTTGACAATTGCGGTGCCGTTTAGCATGCCGGGCCGCTGCTCGACGGTAAGCTTCGGATCGCGGGCGAGCGCCATGTCGATGATGTCGTCTTGCGGGTTGTCGGGAGATTCTGCGCAATACACGACCGGGCCACGCTCCAGGGCGCTGCGGCCGCGGTCCGCTTCTACTTCGTCTGTGGCGAGGACGCGACGCACGGGCATTGGAAGATGCAAGTCGATTCGATCTCCGGACTTCCAATTGCGCGTGAGCCGGACGTAGCCTTTCTCCACAGCGATGGCGACAGGTTTTCCGTTCACTTTCAGAGTCGGGCTTTCGTTGCTCGTATCCGCATAGCGATAAAGAGTGGTGGGAAGCGGTTCGTTGCGGGCCCAGCCGGGGATCCGCACGTTAATGCTGAAGCGTTCCGCGCGCTCCGGCTGGACGGTCATTCGAATCGCGCCGTCCCAGGGATAGCGCGTCTCTTGCGTAATGGAGACGGTTCGCGTCTGCATCTTCACTTGCGCCTTACTGGCCGCGTAGAGATTCACGTAGAGCGTGTCGCCCTGATGCGCATACATGTAGCCGGGAACAGACGCCATGAAGCGCGTGATGTTGCCGGGACAGCACGCGACTCCGAACCAGGGGCTGCGGTCGTAGCCGCCAACCGATTCCAAAGGATTGGGATAGAAGAACGATTTTCCATCGAGCGAGACGCCGGAGATGAGGCCGTTGTACAGGGTGCGCTCCATGACATCGATGTACTTGGCATCGGCATGCAACAGGAAGAGGCGATGATTCCAGAAGTCGTTTCCGACGGCGGCACAGGTCTCGTTATAGGCGGTGAGATTGGGTAGCTCAAAGTTGGCTCCGAACGCCTCGCCTTGCTTTCGGGCGCCGATGCCGCCCGTGAGATAGAGCTTTTTGCCTACGACATTTTCCCAGATGGCGTCGATGGCGGTTACGTAGGCCATATCGCCGGTCATGGCGGCGACGTCGGCCATTCCGGAATACATGTAGGTGGCGCGCACGGCGTGACCGACGGCTTCGCGCTGGTCCACGACGCGGAGATGGGCCTGGTTGTATTCGCGCGCCCCAGGTCCGCGCGAATCGAGCATGAATTTTGCCAGATTCAGGTAGCGCTCATCGCCGGTGACGCGATAGAGCTTGACCAGCCCCATTTCGACGATCTGATGGCCGGGATAGATGACGCGCTTTCCGGGGCCGAAGGTGTTGCACAGCAAATTTGCGCTTTTGATGGAAATATCGAGCATCGAGCGTTTGCCGGTGGCCTGATAGTGGGCGACAGAGGCTTCGTACAGGTGCCCGAGGTTGTAAAGCTCGTGGCTGAGAACCTCTTCCTGCACCCAGCGTTCCGGTCCCGCCCATTTGTGCGGATGTTGGGGGTCGATGGTTCGGGCCGTGTAGAGATAGCCGTCGGGTTCCTGTGCCGCGGCAATCTTTACGATCAAGCTGTCGATGTAGGCGTCGAGCTTAGCGTCGTATTGAACGCTCAAGGTGTAGGAAGCGCCCTCGATGACTTTGTAGACGTCGGTATCGTCGAACGGATATGGGGGCAGCTTGCGGTCCACCGGTTCGCCGCGGAGCGCGGCGGCGGCACGGACGAAATTATCGACGCGCCCGGTCTCCTCGCATTTATGGAACGCGAAAGGGATGGTGGTTTTTCGATTTGTCTCGATGCGAGAGGTCCAGAAGACGTCGTCCACGTGGACGGCGGTAAAAGGGACGGGCTGGACAGGGTAATCGCGCGAGGCGGCGTTAGCTCGGCCGGGCTTATAGGAGAGCAGGGCAGCGCCGCCGGCGAGGAGCGTTCTTCTCGAAATCTTCACGTGGATTTCCTTTCTGCCAAGTTTACTACGATTTTAGCTGAGTTGTAAGCGCTTACGGTAGGTTATTTGGCAGGGGGTTGTGGATGTGTATGGAACTTTGGTAGGATACACATTGTGAGGACGAACATTGTAATTGAGGATAAGTTGATGGACGAGACGTTGCGTGCTACCGGTTTGAAGACTAAGCGCGAAGCGGTCGAATTGGGCTTGCAAACCTTGTTGCGGATTTCCAAACAGGCGGAGATTCGAAAGTTCCGGGGCAAGTTGCACTGGCAAGGCGACCTCAACGCAATGAGGACCGATAAGTGATTCTGGTCGATTCCAGCGTATGGATCGACTATTTTAACGGAACAGTCACACCTCAGACCGAAAAGCTTGACCAACTCCTCGGGTCCGAACCCCTGGCCATCGGCGACTTGATTTTGACCGAAGTGTTGCAGGGGTTTACCGAGGAGCGGGAATTCGAGCAGGTGCGCAGACTTCTGACATCCCTCACCGTTGTGGATTTGGCAGGGCGGGATGTCGCGGTTCAGGCGGCACGAAACTTTCGAGTGCTGCGCCGGGCGGGTATCACCATTAGCAAGACCATCGATTCGGTGATCGCCACGCGCTGCATTCTCGGCAATTATGATCTGCTGCACTCGGATCGCGATTTTGCTCCGTTTGTAAAGCATTTAGGGCTACGTTCGGTTGAAGACGGGACCTCTCGCTCACGCTCAGGGTTCTGAAACATGCCAAAAGCACGGCGCGATGCATTCCTTCCGGGCAGGCAGCGCAAGCCGGTTCCGCATGAATTTGTGCTGGAGGCGCTTGCTGCCCTTTCGCCCGAGACCCGGCCGATGTTCGGGTGTCTGGCGGTGTATGTCGGGGAAAAGATTGTCTGCGTGCTGCGCGATAAGCGCGAGGATACGACCGCGGATAACGGTGTATGGCTGGCGACCACGCAAGAGCATCACGAAAGCCTGCGGAGCAAGTTTCCAAATATGCGCTCCATTCGGGTACTCGGGAAGGACGTGACCGGCTGGCAACTTCTTCCGGCTGATGCACCGGATTTCGAGGAGGCCGCGCTGCGAGCTTGCGAGCTGATTCTGGCTGGCGATGCGCGGATTGGGAAGATACCGAAACGGAAGAGTGACCGTAGGCTGAAGCCACGACTGCACGCCGAAGCTAGGCCAAGCACGGGCGTTTTGGGTTAAATTTCCAGCCGGGTACGAGATATTGCATGGCCAGCGCGTCGTTTCTGTCGTCCAATCCGTGCTTCTCGTAAAGCTGGCGCGCTTTGTCGATCTCCGTCCAATCGAGTTCTACGCCCAATCCCGGCTTGTCCGGCACGCGGATGAGGCCCCCTACAATCGGAAACGGTTCCTTTGTCAGGCGCTGCCCGTCCTGCCAAATCCAATGCGTATCGATGGCCGTGATTTTTCCGGGAGCGGCGGCCGCGACGTGGGTGAACATTGCGAGCGAAATGTCGAAGTGATTGTTCGAATGCGAGCCCCAGGTCAGACCCCATTCCCGGCACATCTGCGCAACCCGTATTGAGCCCCGCATGGTCCAGAAGTGGGGATCGGCCAGCGGGATATCGACGGCTTGCAATCGAACCGCATGGCTCATCTGGCGCCAGTCCGTGGCAGCCATGTTGGTTGCGACCGAGATTCCGGTTGCACGACGAAATTCGGCCAACGTTTCGCGGGCGGAATAGCCGTCCTCGGCACCGCAGGGATCTTCGGCGTAGGCCAGGATCGGGCCCTTTTCACGGCACAACTCGATCGCATCGGCCAGACTCCAAGCTCCGTTCGGATCGAGTGTGATGCGTGCTTGGGGAAAGCGCTTCGCGAGAGCCAGGATTGCTTCCATTTCTTCCGCTCCGGAAAAAACGCCGCCTTTCACTTTGAAGTCATGGAAGCCATAGCGAGCCTGGGCGGCTTCGGCCAGGCGGACGATTGCGGCGGGTGTGAGAGCCGATTCATGGCGCAGCCGGAGCCAGTTATCGTGAGCACCGGCGGCGCTCGCGTACGGAAGATCGGTCTTTTTGCGATCTGCGATATAGAACAGATAGCCAAGTACCGGTACTTCCTTTCGTTGTTGACCCTCGCCCAGCAACGCGGCGACTGGTACCCCCAGGGACTGTCCCAACAGGTCGAGCAGGGCCGACTCCATGGCGGTGACGGCATGGATGGTGGTGCGGAGGTCGAATGTCTGGGCGCCGCGCCCGGCGGCATCGCGATCGGAAAAGCGCTCCTGGATGGCGCGCAGAGTCTGGTTGTAATCACCTAAAAGCGATCCAACGACCAGGTTCTTGGCATCTTCAAGAGTTTGCCGGATGCGCTCGCCACCAGGGGTTTCGCCCACTCCGGTGTGCCCCGAGCTGTCTTTCAGCACCACAATGTTCCGAGTAAAAAAAGGAGCGTGCGCGCCGCTGAGGTTCAGCAGCATGCTGTCCCGGCCTGCCACCGGAATAACGGTCATCCCGGTGACGGAGGGGGTGGATGAGATGGGTTCCATGAAGGTGTTATTGGCTGAAAGGCCGCTCCCTTGAGGTCGCGGCTCTGTTTCTGTAAATATCGTGCCAGTATGGACAAAGGGAATCGTCTGCTTTGACCCTAGTTGAGATGCTCGATGTCCTGAACGCACGAGTGCTCGCGCTGCACGAACATCAACTGCGTATCGGCGCGGTGTTGGCCGAAGCGAGACAAGAAATTGCCGAAGCCGGGGAGGTGTTTGCAGAACCTGCGCTCAGCGTGGTTCGACCGAAGCGCCACACTCAGAAGAAGCGTGCCGCTGTATCCAGGACAAAAACCAAGCCCGCGGCTTCACTGGAAAGCGATGCGCGGGCTGGTAAGCGGCAGGTCCTGGGAAAATCTCTTGCGCAACTCCGCGCGGGTTCCAAACGGCCGGGAGTGACGACGCGTCTGCTGCGTACTAAAACCGCGGGGGAGCCTTGAGGGGGAGAGATTCCTAAGAAGAAGTTCGCAGTCACATTCGCCTTCTGTACACGTCATAGTTCTGTAACAATTGAGAAATCGTATGGCACATCAAAAGGCTCATGAAAATCCCGTCAAGGCGCCGCTAGCCTCGGCTCAGACCAGTTCGTCGTCTCCCGCGGAGGAGGCCAACGACATTGGGAACAAGATCGCGACGGTTGCGGTTGTCGGTTTAGGCGCAGCGCTCATCGAAGCCGAACTCATTCCGGGCATTCTCATCGGAGCCGCCGCGATGCTGATGCCGAACGTCTTCCCCAGATTCGGCAAGGCTCTCCGGCCGCTCGTGAAACAGACCGTACGCGCCGGTTACGCTCTGGCGGGCCGCGCGCGGGAAGGCGTGGCGGAATTGAATGAGCAAATGCAGGACATTGTGGCGGAAGTCAAGAGTGAAACCAGCCAGGCGACGAACGTCCCGGTTGGCCACAACGAGGAAGCTCCAGCGAGTACACCTCGAACTACGTAATCATGACGCGTTCACGAACGGAGTAGCGCACCATGCCGCGTCATCGTGTCCGCACGGCCCACCGAATGCCAGGCCGGATTCGCCTCAAATTAGACGGCTCTTCGCGAAAGGCTCACGAGCTGGAGGATCTGAAACGCACCATCGCATCGATGCCGGGCGTCGATCGCGTGGAGGCCAATCTTGCCAGCGGCAGCCTGGTAATCCATTACGACCCAAAGCTCTACGGCAGATTCCATCACCAACTTAAGGAACACGGCGATTCGACGGGAACTTTTCATCTCGACGTTCCAGACATCGGCGAAGGAGCAGATCTCATCAAGAGCGTGGAAGAGGAAGCCGACTTCCTAGCCGAACACTCGGAAACGGCTCGTGTCATGGTGAATGGGTTTCGCTCCCTGGACCGTGCCATCCGGCGGGCGACGGATAACACTGTCGATCTGAAAGTGCTCCTGCCGCTGGGACTGGCCGTATATAGCTTCGTCGAGATCGGACTCGAGGCAGCCACTCCGCTGTGGATCACGTTAGGCATCTTTTCGTTTAATTCTTTCGTGCAGCTTCACAGCCCGAAGCCGGGAGGAGCCCGGAGTAAACGCGCCCTTCGTGAAGCGCTGGCCGAGGCGCAGCACGCGTCCTCCGCGACACCTTAATGCAATTCCAAATCCGACACTCTATTCCGGGGCGGATCCGAATTTATCTTCCCGACCTGAAAACGGATCCGGCCACGGGAACGGATCTGGTCCGGTTTCTGCGAAGGCAGCCTGGTATTCTCACCGCGCGCGTTAATACTGCATGCGGCAGTCTCATCCTGGAATACCACGGAGATCTAACGGCTCATTTGGGACAGTTTGTCAGCTTCACCTGGCAGAAACTTCGGACTCTAGTAACCACTGCTTCGCCGGAAGAGCAAACCCGGCCGCCAGCCCATAACGCAGACTCCGGCCTTCACGCAGGTCGATCGCTGCTCTTCGCATCCGTCTCCTTACTGCTTTCCGGATTTTCGGTTGGAGCGGCTGCGCTCGCCAATGTGGGGCTGATCGTCTGGAACGCGATTCCCATCTGGAAGCGCGCTGCGCGAGTGATGACTCAGGAACGGCGGCTAAACGTCGATTTTCTCGACGGGCTCTCCACGGTGATCGCGCTCGCCCAAGGACAGATTTTTACGGCCTCGTTCGTCGTGTGGCTCATTTCGCTCGGAGACTGGATCCGCAACCGCACGGCTGCGCAATCCAAGCGTGCCATTACCAATCTGCTCGAATACCAGAAACGCAGCGCCTGGGTGGTTCGGGATGGCGAAGTTCTGCGCGTTCCGGCCACCGAAATCCAGCGCGGCGAGAAAGTGTTCATTTATGCCGGAGACACGATTCCAGTGGACGGGCAAGTGGAATCCGGCATCGCCACTGTCGATCAGAAAATGGTGACGGGCGAAGCGATGCCGGTGCTGCGTAAGAAGGGCGATGGCGTCTACGCCGGAACCCTGGTGCGCGAAGGGAAGCTTCGGCTGATTGCCGCACGCGTAGGAGCCGATACGGCCGCTGCTCAGATTGTTTCGCTAATTGAGAGCGCGCCAGTGACGGAGACGCGCGTTCAGAATTATGCCGAAAGGTTTGCAGACCGCCTGGTGACGCCGTGGCTGACCGGATCGCTTGCCATTTTCGCCGCGACTGGAAACGTCGATCGCCTGCTCTCGATGACGATCATCGATTACGGGACCGGCATCCGGGTTGCTGCGCCAACATCCATCCTCGCGTGCATGACGGCGGCTGCGCGCAAGGGAATTCTCATCAAAGGCGGAGCGCAGATGGAGAAGCTCGCGAACGCCGATACCATGATTTTCGACAAAACGGGCACGCTCACGCGCGGAGCGCCGCAGGTGGTGGACGTTGTCACTTACCGGAAGCGCTCATTCCCGGTCCTGAAGGTGTTGCAGATTGCCGCAGCGCTCGAAGCGCGGGTCAATCATCCTATTGCGGAAGCGATTGTGCAAAAAGCGCGTCAATCCAATTTGACCATTCCCGACCGGGCCGCGTCGAAATACCGGATCGGAATGGGCGTAGAAGCGCAGGTCAACGGCTATTACGCGCATCTCGGCAGCAGCCGCTTTCTGAGCTGCAACGGAGTGAAAACCAATCGCGCCCTCGGCGATCTGAAGCGCCTCGATGAATCGGGATGTTCTACGGTTATGCTGGCGATCGATGGCGAACTGGTAGGAGCGGTGGCCTGCGCAGACCAGATCCGCGATGAGGGCCGCGATGTGATCCGCGCCCTGCACAAGAATGGCATTCGGAAAGTGATGATGGTGACCGGCGATAATGCGGCTACGGCGCGAGCGGTTTCGAAGCATCTGGGCATCGATCATGTATTTGCCGAAACGCTCCCCGATGAGAAAGCTTCGATCATCCAGGAACTGCAGAAGGACGGCCGTGTGGTGGTCATGATTGGCGACGGCATTAACGACTCGCCCGCGCTGGCTTATGCCGATGTTGGTATTGCGATGAAGAACGGCGCGGATATCGCGCACGCCTCGGCGGACGTGGTTCTGATGGAGGACAATCTTTGGAATCTGCCCGAAGCGGTGAAATTTTCGCACCAGGCGATGGGTTTGGTCCGGCAGAATTATGGCATTATCGCGGCGTTGAATACGGCCGCACTGGCGCTGGCTCTGCCTGGCGGTATGGTGGCGGCGGGAACGGTTGCGGCGATTAGCAATGGTTCGGCGATTCTGGCGAGTTTGAATGCGATCCGGCCGGTGTTGGGGTTGCAATAGCCGTCGAAAAGCTAGCCACGGATAGACACGGACACACACGGATTAAAAGCAAAGACGTTGAGAAAATAGGGTTCTTGGTATCTCGCCTTCTTCAATTGCGCCGGCACAAACAGCGCATCGCTCAATCGGGAATTTTTGACAGCTCGTTCTATCTGGCGCAGGCGCCCGATGCGGCCGATCCTGTGGAAGACTATTTGACGCGGGGATGGAGAGCGGGATGTAATCCACATCCGCTGTTCGATACTGCGTTTTATCTTCAACGCAATCCGGATCTGGCCGCGCGCGGCCTCAATCCGTTACTCCATTACCTCGAGTTCGGCGGGCTGGAGGGGCGTAATCCACATCCACTCTTTGACGGTCATTACTACCTTCAACAGAGTCCTGACTTATTTGCAGCCAAGCTGAATCCGCTCGTACATTACTTGATCCACGGGTGGAAAGAGGGACGTGACCCGCATCCGCTTTTCGAGACCACTTACTATCTTCAGCACAATCCCGATGTTGCAGCACAGAAAATCAACCCGCTGCTGCATTACGTCACGCGAGGAGCAGCAGAGGGGCGGGATCCCGGCCCACTCTTCGATTCGTCCTACTATGTCGAGCGCCATCCCGACGCATCGGGTAAAAATCCTCTGATCGATTACTTATTTCGTTCGAATGCTGAGTTGAGATCACCACATCCGCTATTCGATGCGAGTTTCTACTCAAATACGCATCCCGATGCTCCACACTGGCCTATGAGCCTGCTTTTGCATTACGTGACGATTGGAGTGAAATCGCTCGCTAGTCCGCACCCACTATTTGATGCGAAGTATTATTCAGGCCAGAATCCGGGTTGCCCTAATCCTCTTCGACACTACATTTGTGAAGGAGCCAGACAGGGTGCTGACCCGTGCGAGCTATTTGATTCTTCTTTTTATTTAGAGCAGTATCCGGAAATCGCGCAGGCCAGCGTGAATCCACTCGCCCACTATCTGACTAAGGGCGCGGCTGCAGGGTACAATCCCAACCCACTCTTTGAAACTTCGTTCTATCTGCAACAAAACCCGGATGTTGCCGCTTCGGGTGTGAATCCGTTAGCCCATTTCGTCAATTATGGGGCGCTCGAGGGGAGAATGCCGAATCCATTTTTTGATTCGCGCTTTTACCTCAATCACAATCCTGACGTCAGGCGGGCAGGAGTCAACCCGCTCACGCATTATCTTTTGGGCCCCGGCGCGAAGGAAGGCCGCGACCCTGGTCCGCTTTTTAGCACTTCCCGCTATGTTTCGGAGCATCCGGAGGTGGCTGAGCTGGGAATCAACCCGCTGGCTCATTTTCTTCGCAATTGCGTGCAATCTCGGCAAACTGGCCCGTCTGCCACTGTTGTCTTGATGTCCAATCGGCGCATCGAGACGGTCAGTTCTGTCGAGGCAGCCAATCGTGTCCTGGAAAGCGCGTCAACCGCGGGTTGCCACTTGCTGGTTCTGCTCGGATTGCAAATTCCTGATGAAAGGGCGGTTCGAGCCCTGGTGGAGGCTCTCGAAATAGATCCGCATTTTGGGATGGTGGCGCCCCGACAGTTCAACCCGGATACCGGAAAGATCCTGAAGTTAGACGAACGGCTGGGTGACCCAGCCCTTTCCAGTTTGCCGCGAGAGATCGTGAAGGGGTTGCCAGCATATTACATATTTCCCGAAATTGTAAGCTCGTGCTTTTTGGTGCGGGATAGCGTCGTGTCGACGCTCGCACCGCTCGATGAAAATTACAAAACGTTGCCGGGCGCTATTCTCGATTATTTATCCCGCGCCCGGCGGTGTGGATTCCGTTGTGTGGTACAGAATCGGATTTTGATTCCTGCACCGCCCGAACAATCCAGTTCTGTTGTTCCGCTCGACTGGGTAGATTTACGTCTCCTGGGACGAGAGCGCGCGGATCTTGGTCGGGCCAGAGTAGAATTCACTGCACATGAGAGCCATGTGCATGAAACCCTGCTTGCAAGGGCTGTTTCAACCGAGCAAGAGTTCCAGCGGAGTTTACTGATCGATGCAAGAGGTCTTTCCACCCGAATGGATGGAACGGCGGAGGCGGTGCTCAACCTTTGCGACAGCTTTCGGCTGATCGATCACGAATGGAACATCACTGTTCTGGCGGAGCCGGATGCGGCCGAATTTCATAAGCTCAGAGATCGTTATTCCAACTGGCAAATTATCGCTGAAACGGCAGGACGTTACTTTACGGCGGCTCTGCGGCCGTCCCAGCCTTGGTGGCTAACGACTCCCATTGAGCTGCATCGAATGGCCCTGTTTAATTTCTACTGCATATTGGATACGATTGCGTGGGATATTTTTCCGAACGCGTGCGAAATCGCGGCGACCTGGGATTTCATTTCGTCGCACGGTGACGGAGTTCTATACGTATCGGAACATACGCGGAGGCATTTTGCCACGCGATTTCCAGCATCGCGCGAAACACCCGGGTATGTGTTCTATCATTCGTTCGACCCGGACGATTACAGAAGCCCAGTGGCCGATCCTGTTTTGGCAGCCACATCCGATTTCATTTTTGTAGTTGGAAATGCCTACGAGCACAAGCAAGTACGGCCGACCGTTGACTTGTTGGTATCGTCGTTCCCGTCTCAACCAATGAAAGTCCTTGGCCTGCGGGAACACGCGGCAAGTAATGTTGAAGTGATGAGCAGCGGCCAGATTCCTCAGCCGGAAATCGATCGCCTGTTTGCCACTGCGAAGTTAGTTGTGTTCCCGTCGCTTTACGAAGGATTTGGCTTCCCTGTGATACGTGGCTTGAGTTACGGACGCACAGTGATCGCCCGCGATTCGGACTTACTGCGAGAGGTCGCCGAGCGGTATCGCGGCCCGGGACGCCTGGTGGGTTTCCGAGACTCTACGGAATTGGTGGATGCAGTGGAAGGAGCGCTTGGCGGCGGCAAACTGCAAGAGATACCACTGGGGACGGCGCTCGGGCTGCAACAGGAGCCGATGGATTGGAAGCAAGTGGGCGCCGGGGTGCTCCAGTTTTTGGAGGAGCGGATCAGGCATATTGACGAGTGCCGGTGGCGAGGGCGGGAAAGAGCGGTGCGGCAATTGATTGCGCGATCGGAGTATTGAAAGCCAAGCGTTGCGATGAGTCGGGACGCGGCAGCCAGCGCCACGGATAAATTCGCGAGAAAAAAACACGGCTCTGCCCACTTCGCAGGTAGATCGGCCCGCCTATGCCTCACGGCGCAGAGAAGTTGTGCTTCGCTGCTCTACTGCTTGCAAGCGCAGTTCCGGAGTGCCTCGCGGGAACGCAGCCCGTCAATTGGTCGGGCGCTTTCTCGCCCTGCAATAATCGCTCGGAATTTCTAAAGCACGATTCGATGAACCTGGGGGTGCGCATCTCCTCTTCGAATCACACCCTGGCCCGGGAATTTCGGAGGGCCATGGACTTCTGGGCGAATATCCTCGATATGACCTGGCATAACGACGACAGCGCCTCTTGCGCTGTGCAGCTTGTGAATGGAACGCCGGACATTCTCGTGAACGCTACGGTCGCCCGCTCGCAGTTTGCCGATTGGGCAAACTTTCAGGGCTGGATCGCCTTCGACCCACGGGCACCGCTCACCCGGACCGAGATGTATGTGACCGCTGTACATGAGATCGGTCACATGCTCGGGCTACAGCACAACCCGAATGCCAACTCGATCATGTACTACATCGATCTGGAAGGAACGGAAGTGCTGGATTCGACCGATCTCGCCGTGCTGGCAGACCATCATAAACTCCGGCTCGATGCGCGCCAGGCTCCTATTGTGGTGAACCGGCCGCGCACCGAATTGCTGAAGATTCCGGCTCGTTGATTTAGAGGCCAGTTGATTCGTCTCCCAGCATCGCGTGCCGGATCAGCTTAATTGGCACCCCGCCCTGCTGCATAAACTCGTTGTGAAACTGTTCCAGCGAAAACTTCGCACCCATCTTGTTGCGGTAGTCTTCCCGAAGTTTGAGGATTTCGAGCTTGCCTAACGTATAGACGAGATACGTTGGGTCCGATGTGCCGCGCTTGGTTTCCCGTTCGGCGTAATCGTGCGACATGTATCCTTCCTTCATGAAGAACCGGATACCGCCTTCGTAGCTCATCTTTCCGGTGTGCATCTCGATTCCGACGATATAGCGGCAATTGCGCAGGAGCGCGTCCAAAAGCTGGCCGAAGCGCAATTCCGGATCACCATTACCGTATCCTTCATCGAGCATCATCTGCTCGGTGTAATGCGCCCAGCCCTCGATGTTCGTATTGCATCCGATCAGCTTTCGAACCTTGGAAGGAACGCGGTGGAACCACAATAGCTGCACGTAATGTCCGGGATACGCTTCGTGAATGGCGGTGCTGGTGATCGTGCCGCGGTTGAAGGCGGTCATAAATTCTTCGACGCGTTCTCGCGGCCAAGTCTTCTCCGGAAGCGTCACATTGAAGTAGGCTTCGGTCGCGACTTTTTCATACGGTCCGGGAGTATCCATCGAAGCTGTTGTGAGCGCGCGCATGAACGGAGGCGTTTCTTCCAGAATTGGCCGTACCGTAGAGGGAATCGTGATGATGTGATGCGAGTTGATGAAATCGATCAGGCCGGAAAAGGTGTTCCGGAAGCTTTGCAGTAATTGGCCCGGGGCCGGATGGTCCTTTTCAAATTGCGCCGCTATCTGTTGCGGCGTTTTGGAAGGATCGATTTTGCGGCAGAGTTCCAGAAGCTGCTGCTGATTGTGCCGCAGATTCTCGTAGCCAATGGCAAGCAGCCGGTCGAGGGGAAGATCGACCATCTCTTCGTACATCACTTTTTTGTGAAAATTGTCTGCGCCGACCCGGAAGTCGCCATGGGACCTTGGCAGCAGGTCCGTTCTGAGCCAGCCTTCGTACCGCTTCAGAGAATCGATTACCGCGTCATTGGTTTGGCGGAACTCGCGAAGCAGGTTCGGATCTTTCACTTCAGTAAACGCGGCGGGTACATCCTTCCCAAAAAAGCTCTCATTGCCGGGGAGCTGCTCCAGGGCCACCTGGGTATAAATCCTGGGCGGGTTCTTGATTTGGGAGCGGGCATTCTCCAGGACCTGCGGGATCTTCTTTTCGCGCGCCATTACGGCTCGAAGGCGCTCTTCGGGTGGCGCAAACTTCCGGCTGATGAGCGTGAAGATGGACGCCGTAGGCCCGCTTGAATAAACATCGGGATTGGTTTCCTGCTGCCGGATATTTTGCAGATTGAGCAGATCTGCGTTGATATGGGAGATAACCCAATCGCGATCGTCCGAAACGGGCAGCGCGCTGAATTCGCGTAGGTATTTCCGATCCATTGCGATCTCGGCCTGAGTACCGGCTGTGGAGTAATCTTCAAGCTGCGAATCGTAGGGATGATGAAAGCCCGCAGTGGTGGCGGCTGTGGGATTCAGCCGGAAATAATCATCGAAGTACCGGTCTACAGTTGAATCGAACTGCGATTGTGCACTCATAACAAGCGCGCCCGAGAGCAGGAGCGCAAGCATTTTCATGCGGCCATTATAAACGCGGCCTTTACAATGAAGAGCAAGCGTGTCATTTCCTCCTGTTGAGCAACAGCTCACATACATCAAAAAGGGTCTTGCGGAACTGATCCGCGAAGAGGAGCTTCGAGAGCGTCTGATTATTTCCGCTAAAGAAAACCGACCGTTACGTGTAAAGGCCGGGTTTGATCCTACTGCGCCCGATCTTCATCTAGGCCATACCGTCCTGCTGCGCAAAATGAAGCATTTTCAGGACCTGGGGCACACGGTCATTTTTCTGATTGGCGATATGACGGGCCTAATTGGCGATCCCACCGGCCGCAATGCCGCGCGACCGCCGATGACACGAGAGGAGATTCAGCAGAATGCGCGCACCTATCAGGAGCAGGTGTTCAAAATTCTCCATCCTGAAAAGACGGAGATCCGCTTTAACAGCACGTGGTTCGATGCGCTTACGTTTGAAAATGTCGTGCGGCTCTGCTCCAAGTACACGGTTGCGCGGCTGTTAGAACGCGAGGATTTCAGCACACGTTACGAGCAAGGCGTCCCGATCTTCGTTCACGAGCTTCTCTACCCGCTGAGCCAGGCCTTCGATTCTGTGGCACTGGAATGCGATGTCGAGATGGGCGGCACAGATCAGACGTTTAACCTGCTAGTCGGCCGCGAGATTCAGAAAGACTATGGGCAGCCGCCGCAGATCGTCGCGACGGTGCCGATTCTCGAAGGTCTCGACGGCATCGAGAAGATGTCGAAATCGAAGGGCAACTATATCGGCATTACGGAACCGCCGAAGGTGATGTTCCGCAAGATCATGCAGATCAGCGACGATCTCATGTACCGCTATTACGAGTTGCTTACGGATCTCCAGCTTCATGAAATTGCACAGCTCAAGGAAGATATCCGGGTGGGGCGCAAAGATCCGATGGAAGTGAAAATGGCGCTGGGCCATCGCATCGTCTGCGATTTTCATTCGGAATCGGACGCGGATGCCGCGCGCGATGCATTCGACCGGGAAGTGCGGCAAGGGCTTGAACCGGCTGATACCGAGACGGTAGAGCTTCCGCCGCAGGTTGTCACGGAGAAAGGCATTCGCGTGGATAAACTCGTCGCCACGATTGGATTGGCTGAAAGCGTTACAGATGCTGCGCGAAAGCTGAAAGCCGGGGCCGTCGAGATCAACGGCAATCCGCAAAAGGATTTGCTGCTGACAGGCGCGAAGGGAGTGTTAGTAATCCGGTTGGGAAAGAAGTGGAAACGGGTGAAGGTGAGTAGCTGAACCGCTCCCCGGCGGTCGCGGCTCTGTTGAAGTGCAATATGATGGGCACGAAAGGAGAAATATGGCTAGCGTCCTTACGGAACCGCAAAGTACATCCGTTCCAATCAAGCAGACCAAAATGCTCATCGACAACAAATGGGTCGATAGCGTCTCCGGCAAGACCTTTGAAACTATAAACCCGGCAACGGGTGAGGTTCTGGCGAAAGTGGCTGAGGCCGATGCGGCCGATGTCGATCTCGCCGTTAAAGCAGCGCGTAAAGCATTTCATGCGAAGAGCCCGTGGCGGCGGATGTCCGCGGCCGAGCGCGGGAAACTGCTGTACCGGTTGGCGGATCTGATCGAAAAAAATATCGACGAACTCGCCACGCTCGAATCGCTGGATAATGGCAAACCGCGTCACGTGGCGCGCGCTGCGGACCTGCCGCTGGTGATTGGCTGCTATCGCTATTACGCGGGATGGGCCGACAAAGTCCAAGGCAAAACCATCCCCATCAATGGCGATTATTTCTGCTACACACGGCATGAGCCGGTTGGCGTCGTGGGTCAGATCATTCCCTGGAATTTTCCGCTGCTAATGCAAGCCTGGAAACTCGGTCCGGCGCTCGCTTGCGGCAACACCGTCATCCTGAAAGTGGCCGAGCAGACGCCGCTCTCCGCGCTTCGGGTCGGCGAACTGATTCTGGAGGCGGGCTTCCCCGAAGGCGTGGTCAACATCCTGCCCGGCTACGGCCCCACCGCCGGTGGCGCAATCGCGCGGCACATGGATATCGACAAGGTTGCCTTTACCGGCTCTACGGAAGTCGGGCATCTCATCATGAAGGCTGCGGCGGAGACGAACCTGAAGCGCGTAACACTGGAGCTTGGCGGCAAGAGCCCGAATATTGTGTTCGCCGATTCCGATCTCGATCAGGCCGTTGAAGGCTCGCACTTTGCGCTGTTCTTCAATCAAGGCCAGTGCTGCTGCGCTGGTTCGCGCACGTTCGTAGAGGAGAAGATCTACGACGAATTCGTGCAGCGCAGCGCGGAACGGGCGAAACGCAGGACCGTGGGCGACCCGTTAGATCGCAAAACGGAGCAAGGACCGCAGGTCGATAACGACCAGTTCAAGAAAGTTTTGAGCTACATCGACGCCGGAAAACAGGAAGGCGCCAAGCTGATGTGCGGCGGCGAGCGCGTGGGTGAACGCGGCTACTTTGTTGCTCCGACTGTGTTTGCCGATGTTCGCGACGAGATGAAGATTGCTCAGGAAGAGATCTTCGGGCCCGTCATGAGCATCATGAAATTTAAAGACATGGATGACCTGGTGGAACGCGCCAATAAGACAATTTACGGCTTAGCCGCGGCGGTCTGGACGCGCGATATCACGAAGGCTCACCACATCGCAAACAACGTCCGGGCCGGAACAGTGTGGGTCAACTGCTTCGATGTCTTCGATGCCGCGGCGCCATTCGGCGGGTTCAAAGAATCCGGGATTGGCCGGGAACTCGGAGAATACGGGCTTCAGCAATATTGCGAGATCAAGACGGTTACTGTGAAGCTGTAGCGCGATTTAGGGCGGGCTGAAAGGCCCGCTCTTCCTTTTTAGGCCAGCGGATTTAGGCCAGCGGAGCTTTCTGGATTTTGCCGCTGCGAATGCAAGACGTACAAACGCGAACGCGTTTGCTTGCGCCTTTCACCAGTGCATGCACCGTTTGAAGATTAAGGTTCCAGCGTCGCTTGCTGACATTGTGGGCGTGACTGATTTTATGCCCGAATTGCGGCCCGCGACCGCAGACTTCACATACTTTTGCCATGGGTACACACCAAGACTCAGCGGCGCTGAGCCGACAAAATTTAGTCTAGCAGATCAGCTCGTCTTGAGATACCAGGGAATATTTAACACCGAAATCCGGTCGTTCCCTTCCATCAGCAGCCGCGTTTTGAGCAGGGTGGCCCGCTGTGTGTGTAGGAAATAGTAATACCAGCGCTTTTCCATCAGCTCCGGAATAATCGTCACCACGCGCCGTTTCGGGTTTGTTTTCGCCAGGTTCAAAATGTATTTCACGATGGGCGTCACCACGAATCGGTACGGTGATTTCAGCACCACCAATTCCGGTACCAGCAGACCGGCCTTCTCCGCCGGATCCACGACATATTTCCGCCAGTGATTGCCGAACTCGTCGGGCTTCTCTTCTTCGGCCACGTGGACCACCTTGACGTTATCGGAAAGCGTCATGGCAAAGCGCAGGGCCTCTTTGTTCACGCGGGTCCATCCGGTCATCGTGATGACGATCAGGGGCTTTGGTTCGGGCCTGGTATCCAGCGGCGTTGACGTGCCGATTTCGCCCTGCAATTTTCGGTAGTGACTGCGAATGCGGTACATGAGCAATAACAGCGCCGGAATCGCGATGATCGTAATCCACGCGCCTTCTTTGAATTTCGCGACGATGATGACCAGCACCGTCAACCCTGTGGCGACCGCGCCGAGGCCGTTAATGAAGATGTTATGGCGCGCTCCCCTGCCCCCAACGCGCCGCCAGTGCGCGACCATCCCGGCCTGCGACATGGTAAAGGCGAGAAAAGCTCCAACGGCAAAGAGGGGAATCAGGCGATCGGTAATTCCGCCGAAGCCGATCAACAGCGCTCCGGTTAGCACCGCCAGCACGACGATTCCTTCGGTGTAGACGAGCCGCCGGCCGCGATTGGCGAGCGAGGTGGGTAAATAGCCGTCTTCGGCGATGAACCGGCACACGCGCGGGAAATCGGCGAAGGCGGTGTTGGCCGAAAAGATCAGGATCAGCAGGATCGACGCAATGCTCACGTAATAAAACCAGCCCCGGCCCGTTACTGCGCCGAGCAGCATCGACAGAATGCTCTGGTAATGCGGGCCGTTCGGGTCGGTTGCGACGATTCCATACGCCTTGACCAGATAAGCAATTCCCGCCAGCATGATCATCAATGCGCCCACAATGACCGCAAGCGTCCACCGCGCATTTTTCACGCGGTCGTCCCGGAAGGACTGCACACCATCACTGACAGCCTCGATACCGGTGAGCGCGGTACATCCTCCGGCAAAGGCTTTCAGAAGGAGCCAAATGCCGGCTGCTTCGAGCGCTTTGGGGGGAGCCGGCGGAGCGACTACCGGATGCGGATGGCCGCCGTTTGTCAGCACCTTCATGAGCCCGACTCCGATTGCGATAAACATGCAGCCGAGGAAGAGATAGGTGGGCAGCATGAAAACGCCTCCGTTTTCCCGCACCCCACGCAAATTCAGGAGCGTCAGGAGCGCCAACGCGATTAGGCACAGGCTGAGCGTGCGGGAATGCCACTGCGGAAATGCCGAGGTGAGCGCACCGATTCCCGCGGAGATCCCAACGGATGCATCCAGTGTGTAGTCAATCAGCAAAGCAGAGCCCGCCAGCAAACCTGGAAACGTCCCCAGATTCCGGCGCGCCACCCGATAGGAGCCGCCGCCCTGCGGGTAGGCCGCGATGGTCTGGCGATAGGAAAAGAAAACAATGCCCAGCAGGACGATGATCGCCAGACTGAGCGGAAGCATATAGCTCAGACCCGCGATGCCTAGCGGGATGAGCAGAGTCAGCGCGGCCTCGGGCCCGTAAGCCGCGGACCCGAGCGCATCCAGGCCGAAAACCGGCACACCTTTCGCTACGCCTATCTTTTCGGAGTCTTCTTCGGAGGTAGCGAGCGGGCGGCCTAAAAAGAAATTGATCAGTCGCAAGCAGTGTTCTCTGTTCTAAGCTTGCAACGCGAGGAGGGCGGAATGCCGCCAGGAATAGCGGCATGGCAGGCCGGAGGCCGGCTTCACCTAACGCGGGCACTTACAATATAGTGGCCAGTAGCGCAATCGCCGCCCTTTCGATGACCATTTCTGCGAGGTGTGCGGCAGCGGAGCGGATGACGCGCTGCAGAAGTCTCTCGGTGAACAGTCCTTCGGGAATTTGCGCGAGGGGTGCAGCAACCTGGTCTCCGGTCACGATCGCAGCCAGAGCCTCGCCTGTCGTCGCGGCTGGATCGTAGTGAATCAGAACGCTTCCGGTGAGGGGGTTCGCTTCGACTGTCGCAACTCCTTCTTTTGCTTGCAAGATGGATTCGAGGCCGCGGGCCCGGGTGGTGTTTCCCTTTATGGCAGCCACTCTGATTCGGAGCCGGCCGGGGAGGTGGTGAACGTAATGTCGCATCGAGGCGGCCTCTGCCCCTAGCGTGCGCCCACCAACATTACAACCGGATTGCAGGTGCATAAAAAGGCAGCAACTGGCGCATCTAAGAATCAGGTGCCCGAGTCGAACTGTACTGTTTATGTCTCCATCGCTTGCGATCTGGCGATAGCGGCCACGAAGTTTGTAGCGGCTTTCCTCAGCGGAAGCTCCGCCATGCTATCGGAGGGGATTCACTCGGTGGTGGATTGTTCCAACGGTATTCTGTTGCTCTGGGGACGGCACGCCAGCCGGAAGGCAGCGGATGCGGATCACCCCTTCGGCTACGGGAAAGAGCTCTACTTTTGGACTCTGATTGTCGCCGTGCTTATTTTTGCGATCGGCGGCGGGATGTCGATTTATGAAGGTCTCAGCGACATTCGCTCCGGCAGTCCTCCGCATCACGGCATTTGGAACTACGTCGTGCTCGGATTCTCGGCCGTATTTGAAATCGTGACAGTCGTCATCGCGGGCCGGGATTTTCAGCGCGCCGAGGGCCGTTTTGGATTTTGGCGCGGCATTCATTTGAGCAAAGACCCGACGGTGTTTACCGTACTGCTCGAGAACCTGGCGGCGGTGGTTGGGCTTGTGATCGCGTTTCTGGGTATCTATCTGGCTAATGCGCTGCACCTGCGCTGGATGGATGGATTGGCGTCGGTCCTGATTGGGCTCACGCTGGCGGCGGTTTCGGTTGTCATGGCGATCGAGAGCAAGGGACTGCTGATCGGGGAGGGGATGGATAAACGGACGCTCGATGATATCCGGCGGCTGGCACAGCAGGACCCGGCTGTTGTGCGGGTCGGGGGGCCATTGACGATGTATTTTGGGCCGTATTCGATTTTGCTGGCGCTGGATGTTCAGTTCGAGAAAGGTCTTTCGGCGGCGGAAGTGACGGCAGCGGTCGACCGGCTGGAAAAGAGCATTCGCGCGGAATATCCGCGGATTCAGCGGATATTTATTGAGGCGGAGTCTCTGACGCAACCGGAGAGGCCGAGAATCCGGAGTGCGGCGCAGGCGTGATGGTGTTTGTGTTATAAAAGGAAAGGCGCCGCGAACCGGGCAACCGAAAGCGGACATCTGATTTAGTGCGTGGTTGGGCGTCCTGCCCAACGGTTGGGGAAAACCCCAAAACGCGAATCCGGTATATAATTTTTTACGGCTTTTCGAGGCCGGGCAATTGCTTCGATTTTAGGTTTTCTATCGTTGAGGCGGATTGCGCAGATGATTGACAATCTGGTTGGACGACGATGAGCCCGCGCCTCGCAGCGAGGCGAAGGGGGTCATCAAAGAAGAAGTAAAACGTCAGAACTTTTGAGTACGGGCTGGAGCAAATTG